>DATHRI010000017.1:0-4029 GCA_035481795.1 Steroidobacteraceae bacterium | reverse complement strand
CATGTGCGAGGCCCACCCGCTTACGAAGGATTAGAGGATTCGCTCGCGGCGTCCTTTCGAGTGTTATTGTCTGCAGCTTGAGCCTGGCGGACGAGCCGCTGCAGGGATCGTCCCCAGCGCTCAGCACTATTGAGCAGATTCGTGTCCTTCCGGTGAGCATGCGTAGCTGAGGGTCGCCGAGTTTTTCCAAGATCAAAAAGCCCCCCCCCGGGCGCCGCTTGCGTTCCACAAATTCTTGCGTTATTGTTGCGGTGCATGGACAACACACTGCTTCGTTATCGCGGCCGTGCCGTTACGGACGCCGACGTACACTTCATTCGCGAGTTGATCGCCGCGCACGCCGGGCAGAGCCGGCGGGCACTGTCGCAGAGACTGTGTGAAGCGTGGGACTGGCGCCAATCGAACGGCGCGCTGCGCGACATGGTATGCCGCGGCTTGATGCTGGCGCTCCATCGCGCCGGGCACATCGAGCTGCCCGCATTGAAGATGCGGCCGCCGAATCCATTGAGCCGGCGGACACGGCCACAGCCGGTGGACGTGGACCGTGCGCCATTGCGAGCGACGTTGCGCGAGTTGGGAGCGCTCTGCTTTCGCCAGGTGCGCCGTACGCCTGAAGAGGCACTGTTCAACAGCCTGCTCGAACATCATCATTACCTCGGCTACACGCAGCCAGTCGGCGAACATCTGAAATTTATGGTGTTCGCCGGCGCGCGTCCGGTGGCGCTCTTTGCGTGGAGCTCGGCACCGCGGCATCTGGGACCGCGAGATCGATACCTCGGGTGGTGCATGAAGCGGCGCCGGCAAAATATCCGCTTCCTCGCCTACAACACGCGCTATCTTATCCCGCCGTGGGTGCAGGTACCGCACTTGGCGTCGCATCTGCTTGCGCGCATGGCGCGCATGTTACCGGATGAGTGGCAGCGAGTGTATGGGCACCCCGTTTATTTTGCAGAGACCTTTGTCGATGCCGCGCGCCATCGAGGCACCTGTTATCGCGCGGCGAACTGGGTGTTCCTCGGCCGCACTCAAGGGCGCGGCAAAGATGATCTGACGCACCGGCCGAACCGGACTTTGAAAGACGTGCTGGGGCTGCCCCTCATCGGGGACTTTCGCGAACGGCTACTGAGCACTTGAGTCGCAAGAGCAAACGCCAGCGGCGATCCCCGCCGCTGGGCGCGGAGCTGCAGACGGGGGAACTGGGGGCGATCGCCGAGCGCGCCATGACCGGAGCGATCAGCGCTGAGGAGTACGCGAAGCTGAAGGCTCTGATCGATACCTTCGATCTGCTGAAGGCGGAGCTCTTGGCGAAGCAGACATCCGTCGATCGCCTCAGAGCCATGTTGTTTGGCGCGGCCACCGAGAAAACGAGCGCGGTGCTCGGCGAGGAGTCCGCGCAGGACGCGCCAGAGGACGACAAAGCAGAGACCCGCTCCGAACGCAAAGGCCATGGACGAAACGGCGCTGCGGCCTACACAGGGGCGCGCAAGGTGCGTGTGCCGCACCCCTCGTTGCACAGCGGAGATAGCTGTCCCTGTTGTTCAAAAGGCCGTATCTATCCGGTCACGGAGCCGGCAAAGCTGGTGCGCGTGACGGCGGTGGCGCCGTTGCAAGCGACGGTGTACGAGTGTGATCGGCTGCGCTGCGGCCTGTGCGGGGAGATGTACACCGCGGCGGCGCCGGAGGGCGTCGGTCAAGAGAAATACGATGCGTCGGCCACCGGCATGGTCGCGATGATCAAATACGGGGCGGGAATGCCCTTCAATCGCGTCGAGAGATTGCAGGAGGGAATGGGCATCCCGCTGCCGGCGGCCACTCAATGGGATCTCGTCAAGAACGCGGCGGAAACGCTCTCGCCCGTGCACAGGGAGTTGGTGCGCCAGGCCGCGCAGGGCACGGTGCTGCACAACGACGATACGACGATGACGATCCTGAAGTTAACCCCGCAGCAGCGCGCCTCCGCCCTGGGCAAGGATGCCAAGCAAAGCCGCACCGGGGTGTTCACCTCGGGGATCGTGTCGATCGGCGAGGGCCGCGAGATCGCGCTCTTCTTCACCGGCGCGCGCCATGCGGGCGAGAATCTCGCTGAAGTCCTCAAGCGCCGGGCCGCCGAGCTCCCCGTGCCGATCCAGATGTGCGACGGCCTATCGAGGAACGTGCCCAGCGAGTTCGAGACGCTCCTCGGAAAATGCATGGTTCACGCGCGACGCAACTACGTGGAGGTGGAGGCGAGCTTCCCCGAAGAAGTGCGCTTCGTGCTCCTGACGCTGCGCGAGGTCTACAAGACCGACGCCCGCGCGCGCAAGGAGGGTCTCACCCCCGAAGAGCGTCTGCAATTACACAAGGACGAAAGCGGTCCGCGGATGAAGACGCTCGCGACGTGGATGGAGGACCAATTTAAGCAGCGCAAAGTCGAGCCGAACTCCACGCTCGGCGATGCGATCCAGTACATGACGGATCATTGGGAAGGCTTGACGCTTTTTTTGCGCGCGGCCGGCGCGCCGCTCGACAATAATGTGTGCGAGCGCGTGTTGAAGAAGGCCATCCTGCATCGGAAAAATGCGCTCTTCTATCGGACCCTGAACGGCGCGCACGTCGGCGATCTGTTCATGAGCCTCATCCACACCGCCGAGCTCGCGAGGATCAACGTGTTCGATTACCTGACCACGATGCTGCGCCATCCGGAGAAGATCAGCACACACCCCGAGCAGTGGATGCCCTGGAATTATCGTGCTACGCTCACGCGCCTGTCAGGCGCGGACCCGCCGGCATAGCGGGACGAGTTCAACGTGGGCTGGCTTGCGGAGGGTCGACCGCGATGCGCCGCCACATCGGCGCCGCATGCGCCAACGAGGGGTTGCCTCCCCAGATCAGCGTGTGAAACTCATGCGCCATCAGCGCTCTAGAGATGGCGTTCGCCGAAGAGGGCCAGTAGCGGAATTTGCCCTGGGATAAGCGTTTTTGCGCCAGCCAAAATCCTTGCCCGTCATACACCAGCAGCTTGATGGCTTTCGCCGCTCGCGAGCGGAAAATGAACATCGTGCCATCGAGCGGGTCTTCGGACAGGATCGCTCGGCAAAGCTGCGAGATGCCGTCAATACCTTTGCGAAAATCGATCGGCGCCACCGCCAACAACACGCGCATCTGCGGGGTGATCTGAATCACGAGCGCTTCCACACCGCCTTGACCAGCGCCGCCAGGTTCGTGCTCACGCTCGGCCCCTTCAGCCGCACGGTGAGCTTCGTGCCATCAGCACCCACCACGTCCACCACCGCCTCATCGCCACCGCCAGCATCGTTCATCGCCGCCGGCAAGCCGCCGAGTTCGATGAACTCCGGCGGACTTTGCGCCGGCAACGTTGCGCCCGTCGCCGCCCGGCGCTGCAGCGCCTGATAGTTCAGGCCCAGCTCGCGCGAGACTCGGTGCACGCCCAGCATCTGCGCGGCGGCGCTCGCGTCCTCCCACAGATCATCCGGCATCGCCCGGCTCTTCGAATCGCTTTGCCGCCATGCATCGATCCGTCCGCGCAACTCATCGATCATCTCTCTCTCAGCGCCCGGCGCCGCGACCGCTTCTGCTTGCATGTAATCCTCCCGCTCGCATCCACGCGATGCCGGTGCAGGATAATGCTCCGCTTAAGGTAAACTCACGCACGCTCACCGGAAGGACACGTTCATCGCTGCCGGCGTGCTTAAGCCCGCGGCGTTGGTATCGTGACCGTTCAACCGGCTCCCCAAGCAGGTAATTTGATGGACGTAGTCCCGGACAGTACGCCAGGAACTTTTAATCGCCGCCGATACGTTGTGCCATCCATCGCTACAACATACAGAAATTCCAAGTGCTCCCCGCCAAAGCTTAGATCCATTGCTTCCCCTCCCGGTATCGGCAAGATCGCGCGCACGCGACCGTTACGGTCAAAGATCTGAATGCCTAGGCGGGTCGCGGCATACAGCCTTCCCTCTCGATCCATAACCCAGGTGCCAGCTCCGCTGTCATCCGCTTCATCTGGCACGCAAAACCAGTAGAACCTTT
>DATHRI010000016.1:0-2239 GCA_035481795.1 Steroidobacteraceae bacterium | reverse complement strand
TGTCGATCTATTTCCAGGGGTTCTCCGCGGCGCTCTCCTACGCAACCGACTTCGGCGACCTCGCGCATTACTACCACGAGTACCGGCGCCTGATGGCACACTGGCGCGCCGTGCTGCCGCCGCAGACGCTGCTCGACGTGCAGTACGAGGAGCTGGTCGACGATCCTGAAGGGTGGAGCCGCCGCATGCTCGCGCACATCGGGCTGCCGTGGGATCCGCGCTGCCTGGAGTTCCACCGCACCCACCGGCCGGTCCTGACCGCGAGCAACTGGCAAGTACGCCAGCCCATCAGCAAGAGCTCAGTCGATCGGTGGCGCCGCTACGAGCGCTTCATCGGGCCGCTGCGCGAGGCGCTCGGCGACGAGGCACGGGTTTCTCTGCCGTGACCAGCGCACGCGCCTCGCGCGAGTATGATCTTGCCATCGTGGGCGCGGGCATCGTCGGATTGTCCTGCGCGCTGGCTGCGGCGAGACGTCGGCTCAAAGTGGTCGTCATCGAGCGCGATGCGCGCGCCTGCGGCGCCTCGGTGCGCAACTTCGGCCTGATCACCATCACGGGACAGGATCGCGAGGGCGTGTGGCCACGAGCCCGCCGCTCGCGCGCGGTGTGGCAGGAGGTGGCAGCGCAGGCAGGCGTCCGCATCGTGAACCAGGGTCTCTGGGTCGCCGCACGGCGCGCGGAATCCGCAGCCGTGCTGGAGGCCTTTCTGCGCTCCGACATGGCAGAAGGCTGCCGGCTTCTTACTCCCTCGGAGGCGCAGCAGCGCTGTCCGAATTTGCAAACCTCCGATTTGCATGCCGTGCTCTTTAGCCCGCATGAACTGCGCGTTGAATCTCGCGACGCGATTCCGGCGCTCGCCCGTTGGCTGGCCCGGGAGCATGGCGTCACTTTTTGCTGGGAAACGGCCGTGCACGCAGCCGATCCACCGACGCTCGAAACTTCGCGCGGACCGGTATCCGCCGCAGCAGCGGTGGTCTGCCCCGGCGATGACCTCGCGACGCTGTTCCCGGAGCGGCTGGCGGCTGCCGGTGTCGGCCGTTGCACGCTGCAGATGCTGCGGCTCGAAAGCCCGGGTTTTGCGCTGCCGGGCACGGTGATGTCCGACTTGAGCCTGGTGCGTTACGGCGGCTTCGCGAGCCTGCCCGAGGCTGTCGCGCTGCGCAGGCGCCTGGAGACCGAGCAGGGTGAGCACCTTGCGCATGGCATCCATCTCATCATTGCGCAGGGGTCGGACGGAAGCCTGGTGGTGGGCGATAGCCATCACCATGACGCCGGGCCTTTTGCCGACGAGCGCATCTATGGTTTTCTGCTCGACGAGTACCGAACCGTCATCGGCAGTCCGCCGCCGCCCGTTCGCGAACGCTGGATGGGGACCTACGCGGTAGCCAAGGATCGTGTCGTGCTCATCGACGCGCCATCGCCCAGGGTTCGTTTGGTCCTGGTTACGAGCGGCATCGGTGCCTCGACAGGGTTCGCTATTGGCGAGGAGGTCATCGGCGATCTGTTTGGGTGAATTGGGCGGTTGTCGGCTGAAAATTGTCAACAATCTGCAATTATGATAGCTTGGAGACATGGTACAAGCCGCCGTTCCCTCCGTGCTCCAGCTCGTGCAATCGAACTCGCTGCCGGGGCTCGTGCAGGCCGAGATCGAGCAGCTGATCTTAAGCGGAGAACTCGCCGTCGGCCGGCGCATCAACGAGAGCGATCTTGCGCTCCGCTTCGGGATGAGCCGCGGTCCGATACGGGAGGCGCTGCGCGCCCTCGAGGAGTCCCGCCTCGTGCGCTCGGAGAAGAATCGGGGAGTCTTCGTCCGAGAAGTGTCGGTGGCCGAAGCGGACGAGATCTATGACGTGCGCGAAGCGCTCGACCAGTTGATCGGGCAGCGCGTCGCCGAGCGCGCGACGCCCGAGCAGCTGCGCGACATGCAGGCGGTCGTGGCCGAGATGGACGCAGCGACCGGCGCGCACGACATCAAGTGCTACCACGCGCTGAATTTGAAGTTTCACGACATGCTCGTAGACTTTGCGGGGAATGCCCGCCTGACCGAAACCTATCGGCTTCTGACCAAAGGGCTGCTGCTGTTCCGGCTGCGCGGACTGCAGGATGGCGGCGGATTCGCGGTTTCCAACACGGAGCATAAGGCGGTGGTCGAGGCCATCGCGGCGCACGATTCGGTCCGCACCGGGCGCTTGCTGCGCCGGCATGCGGTAGAAAGCCGTGCGCGTATGCACAAAGCGGC
>DATHRI010000015.1:0-79963 GCA_035481795.1 Steroidobacteraceae bacterium | reverse complement strand
ACACCCGTCAGGATGCGCGCGAGGTTCTGCACGTCCCCCTGGGTGTAGCCTGCGGCAACACCCAGCGTATGCAGCTCCATGAGTTCACGCGCGTAGTTCTCATTGATATGGTTTACCGCGTTCTGCGCATTGTCGAGGTACTGCAGCATGGCCGGATGCGTCAGGGTCGCCATCACGAGCTCGCGGAATGGACCCAGAGCGTGCGCTCGAATGGCGCGCTCCTCGTAGTCGCCGATCAGCCAGCGAATGCTGCCCTTCGACTGCGCCACGTTGAAGTGATTGAGCCAAAACCAAACCAGTTGCTCCTGCAGCTGCGCAGGTGAATAGATTGCACGCAGCATGTGCCGGCGCGCAGCCTGATAGGCGAGCTCATTACCACGCTCATTGAGCGCCTTGCGTGCCTGTTCCTTCTCCTGACCGTCCGCGAGCGCATTGATGCGCTTATATTCGGCATTGGTGGCGGCGAGGAGCGCTGTCGCATCGGCATGCCCGACGTCAAGGAGGTTGATCTGGGCTGCGATGGCGGACGGCAGCACCGCGTCGCGGCTGTCGAGCTGCGCGTCGAGGAAGACTGCGCGGCCGTGCCGCTCATAATCGGTCAGCGTGTCCGAATTGATGCCGTAGGTGACCCGGTTGAGCCACAGCACATCGGCGCGCGACGCGGAAGCGGTGGGGCGCGTCGCAGTGCCGGCGCATCCGGCGACTACGACCGCGGCGCCTGCCACGAGAGCTGCCAGCAGCCGACGCTTCAGCGTGCGTGCAGCTCCGGGCATGGCCTGCCGCTCGTCGGCCGTGCCTCGCGGGCGCTACCAGCGCCGGCCGTAGCCGTAGTAATAGTGTGGACCATAGCCGTAATAGTACGGGCTCACCGCCACATAAGGCCCCGGCACGACCACCTGCGGTGCGACATAGACGCCAGGAGCGGGCCCCACAGGGGCCACCACACATCCAGTCAGCGATACAAAGCCTAGTACAATCAAAAGTTTAGGAATAAGTTTCATGCACCGTCTCCATCATCTTGCTGCTCCTTCAACGCGCGATCGCACCGGAGCGCTGACAGCGCCGAGCGGCATCAATGGTGGTTTGCGCAGCGAGTGTGTGACCCTGCGAAAGAGTAAAGGTCTGGCTCGTTCTCGAGCTGTACCTCAAGCAAGCCCACGCCGCGCTGCCGCCCGCGCTCGGCTCGCGCCGGTGTGGCACGCTAAATGCTGGACCTGCAATCCTATCAAGTCGCGAGGAGAAGCTGATGCTTAGCGGAAGCAAAGTTGCGATCCTGGTTGCCGACGGATTTGAGCAGGCCGAGTTGGCCGAGCCCAGGAAAGCGCTCGACGAGGCCGGAGCGGAGACCCTCATTGTCTCGCCCGCGAAGGGGCGGGTGCAGGCGTGGAAGCACTTCGACAAGGCGGACCAGTTTGCGGTTGACGTGCCGCTCGACAGAGCCGCAGCAGAATCATTTGATGCGCTGTTGCTTCCCGGCGGCGTTGCCAATCCGGATCAGTTGCGCACTTTGCCCAAAGCCGTGGCCTTCGTGCGGGCTTTTTTCGACGCCGGAAAGCCGGTCGCGGTGATCTGTCATGGCCCGTGGACGCTGGTCGAGGCCGATGTGGTAAGCGGGCGGACCATTACATCGTGGCCGTCGCTGAAGACGGATCTCAAAAACGCCGGCGCGAACTGGGTCGACCGCGAAGTGGTCGTCGACGACGGCCTGGTGTCGAGCCGGAAGCCCGACGATATTCCGGCGTTCAATCGCAAGATGATCGAGGAGTTCGGCAAAGGCGTACGCACACGCGCGGTGCGCGCGGGCGCACGCGCCGGTGCGCGCACCGATCTCAGTTGATCGTACAACGTGACGCGGCGCTTGCGGTGGCGCTACCGGTGGGTAGTGCCATTTTTTCCCCGTTGGCGCATCGCACGGGCCGTTGCCATCCAGCGTCGAGCAGCGCAAATTGCCGGCATCGCATTCTGGCAATGAGGCGTGGGTCCGCGGAGCGGCGACGTATCGCGGGATCTGAGCGGGCAGCGGCGCACTTGATCATCTAAGATGCTGCAAATATCGCTCCGGCAGCAGCATGCTTCAGGCTCGTACAGCCCATCCATTCGCAAGTCTTCTCGCAGCAGTTGCGGTGGTGCTCGGGGCGTGCGCACCCGCCGCGGCGGCTGCGGCTCCGAAGCTGCGCCATGTGTTCCTGATCGTGCTCGAAAACGAGTCCTACGAGGTGACTTTCGGTCGCGACTCACCCGCGCCATATTTTGCGCATGAGCTGACCGCGCAGGGCCTGCTGCTGCGGAACTATTACGGCATCGGTCACGCGAGTCTCGACAACTACATCGCCCTCATCAGCGGCCAGGGACCCAATGAGGCAACGCAAGGGGATTGCCCATTCTACGGCGACTTTCAAATAAGCGTCCCGGGCCTGGATTCACACGGCCAGGCGCTCGGACAGGGGTGCGTCTATCCGCGCAGCGTCAGGACGCTTCCTGATGAGCTCGAGGCGGCTGGCTTCACCTGGAAGGGGTACATGGAGGACATGGGAAAGGATCCGACGCGCGAAAGCGCCACCTGCGGCCACTCCGCGATCAATTCGCAGGATCCCTTGCTCGTCGTGACTGCCAAGGACCAATACGCAGTCAAGCACAACCCGTTCGTGTACTTCCACGCCATCATCGATGATCAAGCGCGCTGTGATGCCCACATCGTCAATCTGGACAGGCTGCCGCAGGATCTGCAGAGTGCAGCAGACACGCCGAACTACGTCTTCATCACGCCGAGTATTTGTCATGACGGGCATGACACTCCCTGCGTCGACGGTGAGCCGGGTGGGCTCGTCTCGGCCGATGCCTTTCTGAAGAAATGGGTGCCGCTCATCACGAAATCGGCGGCATTCAAGCGGGACGGACTCCTGATTGTCACCTTCGACGAAGCCGACTGGCGTCGTGATGACGGTTCGATCGCATGCTGCGGTGAACTGGGCCTGACCGGTGCACGTTACCCGCCCGGGCTGCAGGGTCCCGGCGGCGGAAGAATGGGCGCGCTGCTGATCTCGCCGCAGATCAGGCCCGCTACGACGTCACTGAAGCCGTACAACCATTACTCGCTATTGCGCTCCGTCGCGGGTTTATTCGACGTGGCGCCGCTTGGGTTTGCGGCCGAGAAGGAGCTGCGTGCCTTCGGGACCGACGTGTTCAACAAACAATAGACTCCTTTCGCGCGACTCGACGGCACCGTGCCGCTCATGCGCGGAAGGAATGGATCCGGAGCGAGACTCCCGCGGGCACACGCTGGATCCGCGCGGACGCGATGCGGTTTACTTTCCGGCCCTGCGGGTTCTACTTTGGAAGGTCGCTCGAGTTCAGATTCGCCAACAGCGCCACCAGGCCTTGCAGCTCGTCCCAGCCGGTATCCGATACCGCGCAATACTCAAGATCTCCCGCTCTCCAAAAGAGGAGGCGAAAGCCGCTGCGCGTTGCGCTCTTCGGCAGGGAGCGTCCATCGGCGGCCCAGCTGAACACGTTGATGACGTGCGCGCCATGCTGGTAGACGACGACCGCCGAGCGCTGATGATCAATGTAGTCGGCGCGCCCGCCGATCAGCCGGTAACCCCGATCGCCGAAGTCGGCGACAACCGGCGAGACATCCGCGTGACCCGCAAACCATGGCTTCACGGTGTGCTTGTCGGTCGACACCACGTCGATCAGATGCTGCGGCATGAGCGAGCGCATGTGGGCATCCGCAAGATCGTCAACCAGCGGGTTGTTGAGCAGTGGCGCGAGCAGCAGAAACAGCAACGCGGCCGCCACGGCGCTCGCTCCCAGGCCGCTGACGGCACCGAGCCAGAAGGGCTGCGTTCGCCAGCTCGCTCGGGCCGAGGCTCTTCGGGGCGGCGCGCGCCCGATGCTTTCCTGATCGAGCGCCGCGCTGATGCGGGCGCGCAGCGCGGGCGAAGCACGAAAATCGGTCACGCCCTGGCGCAGCGCGGTTCGCGTGCGTTCAAGCTCCTGCAGCAGCGCGCGGCATTGCGCGCAGCCTTCCGTATGGCGCTCAATTTCAGCCGCCGAGACGGCGTCGACCTCGCCGTCGAAGAAGGCCTGCACGCGCAATGAATCAGGGCATTGCATGCGGCTTCGTCCCGGTCTCCTGCAGCCAGCGCGTTTTCAGCGCTGCGCGTGCGCGCGCCAGGCGCGACATCACGGTGCCAATGGGCAAGTTCGTGACGGCGGCAATCTCGCGATAGTCCATCTCCTCGATTTCCCTCAATACCAAGACTTCGCGGTGCTCCGCAGACAGCGCCGCCATCAGTCGATCGAAGGTGCGCTCGTCGTCGCGCCGGATGGCAGCGCTTTCCGGGTCGGGCGCGGTGGCGATCATAGCTTCGTCCATTTGCGCGTCGCCATCCTCTGGCAGCGGCCCACTGGCGCGCCGCTGCTGTTGCTTGAGCGCCGTCGAATGGCAATTTCTGACAATCGTCAAGAGCCACGCCTTCGTATCGGTGCCGCGCAGCGAATCAAAAGCGCGGAATGCGCGCAGGATCGCTTCCTGCACGGCATCATCCGCATCGCTCGGACTGCGCGACAGCCAGCGAGCAAACCTGTAGGCGGCATCCAGATGCGGCAGGACCTGCGCCTCGAATCGACCGCGCCTGTCATCCATGGATTTGACCGGAATGTACCCGCACGCTCTCCCACCAGCCTCGACTAAAGAAGAAAGACTCGCGGCGCGGCTGTTTTATTCCTGCCCACCGCATCCGCCGCCGATGATTATGGGGCTCGCAGTCGGTCACTTGGCGGTTTTCGCAGGATGGCTCGAAGCGCACGCGCGCAGCGAGCGGGCCTCGAGCCCTCAAGTTGCCGCACACGATGGCGTCTCGACACTCGCAGACCCCACGTGCCTCAAGCCCGCAGACAGCGCCGGCTGGGTGGCGGCAAACTCAGTAAAGTTTAAGCTTACGCTTGGACGAGCGTTCACCCAACATGGCCGCCTCATCGCGATTTGCGGAAGTTTTGAGCGCCGCGGGCTTGGCGAGTCGTCCGCGCCGGACAAATCCGGCGCCGTGATAGATTTATCCTCGAGGCAAGCACCGAGCGTGCGAGGCAAGATGACGAATTGGCCGGGTTCCGCGATTTTCACCCTCATTTTGATTGTCGCAAGCTGCGCTCGTGCGCATGCAGAGGACAAGCAGCTCAATATCTATAACTGGGCCGACTACATCGGTAAGAACACGATCGCGAAGTTTGAGAAGGCAACCGGCATTAAGGTCGTTTACGACACCTTTGACGCCGATACGATGCTCGAGGCCAAGGTCATGGCAGGCGGCTCTGATTACGACGTCGTGACCACGTCAACGGACTATTTCAGCCGGCAAATCAAGGCTGGCGTCTACATGACGCTCGATAAGAGAAAGCTTCCGAACTGGAGGAATCTCGATCCGCATATCCTTGCGATTGAGGCGGTGTACGACCCGGGTAATCAGCACGCCGTGCCTTACATGCACTCGATCAACGGCTTTGCCTACAACGTCGATATGATCAGGGCGCGCATGCCGAATGCGCCGCTCGACAGCCTCGACATGCTGTTCAAGCCGCAGATCATCGGCAAATTTGCCGACTGCGGCGTGAGCTTTCTCGACTCCGCCGAGGATGTGCTGCAGCTCGCGCTTAATTATCTGCACCTTGATCCCAACAGCACCCGCGCTGAGGATTTCAAAGCGGCCGAGCGGCTGATTCTGGCCGTGCGCCCGTACATCCGCTCGTTCGATTCCTCCGAATACATGAACGGCCTTGCCAACAAGGAAGTCTGCATCGCCATGTCATTTTCCGCGGACTACGCCGCGGCCCGCGCCCGCGCCAAAGCGGCGGGGGTGATCGTAAATCTGGCATTCACCGTGCCCAAGGAGGGCGCCAATGCAAGCTATGACGCCTTTCTGATTCCGGTCGGCGCACCGCACGTGGAGGCGGCATACAAATTCATCAATTTCATGCTGCAGCCGCAGGTGATCGCGGATATCACCAATGAGCTGCATTACGGCAACGACAACCTCGCCGCCAATGCGCTGGTTGATCCGGGGATCCTGCACGATCCGACGCTCTATCCCACGCCCGCGATCGAGGCGCGCCTGTATCAGGCGGCTGAAGTCAGCGCCGCGACCGAGCGCCTGCGTACGCGCACCTGGACGCATATCAAGACCGCCGAATGACGGAGTACGACGCTTGAGACTTTGCATTACCTCACCGCGCGAACTGTCGCTGCGCAGAGCGGATGGCTCGGTGATCGCCATTCATCCGCTGTGGCTGCGCGAGCGCTGTCGGGATGCGGCGAGCATCGATCGCACCACGCAGCAGCGCCTCTACGACCCGTCGGACCTCGACCTCGATCTGGCGCTGACGGCCGTGTCTGAACCGGCGCCGGGACATTTTCATGTGCGCTTCAGCGACGGTCACGAAGCCGACTTCAGCGCGGCGGACATCCTGGCCGAGGCAGCTCTGCAGCCGGGCGATTCCGATTGTCCTCGGCCGCAGCTGTGGGATTCGAAGCTCACGGACATGCCGCGCGCCCAGTGGCGCGACCGTCCGGGCGATGACGAGCTGTTCGAGTGGGCCACTCAGTTCCTGCGCTTGGGTTTCATCATTCTCTCCGGCGTGCCCGCCGCAGAGGGCGCGATCCTCGAAGTGGCTGCCGCTTTCGGTTTCACCAGAACGACGAACTTCGGCACGCTCTTTAACGTGCGCTCGACGCCGCAGGCGAGTGACCTCGCCTATACCGCGATCGCACTCGATCCGCATACCGACAATCCCTATCGCTCTCCGGTGCCCGGAGTACAGCTGCTGCATTGCCTCGCCAACGAAACCTCAGGCGGCCTGTCGACGCTGGTCGACGCCTTCGCAGTGGCGCACGCTTTGCAAGTCCGCGATCCCGGTGCCTTTCGGATTCTTACCGCCACGGCGGTGCGCTTCCGCTACACCGATCCGGTCACCGAGCTCGTCGCCAGCGCCGCACCGATCGAAGTGGATGTCACGGGAACAGTGCGGGCCGTACACTTCAGTCCGCGTCTGGACTTCGTGCCACTGCTGCCGCCCGCGCAGCTCAGCGCGTACTACAAGGCGCGCCGGGCTTTCGATCATCTGCTGCGCGCGCCGGAATTCGAGATCCGCTTCCTGCTCGGCCAAGGAGAGCTCCTCATGATGGACAACTGCCGCCTGCTGCACGGGCGTACCGGCTTTGACCCGAGCGAAGGCCTGCGTTATCTGCAGGGCTGCTACATCGACATCGACGGTCCGCGCAGCCTCTATAGAGTATTGCGCCGCCGGCGGGCCTCATGAGCAAGCACGTCAGCTTTCTGCGCATGGCGGACGGCACGCGCGAGGATTATCTGCTGCTCGATCAGGCGGAGCGCGATTACGCGCGCGGTTTATCGGCGCGCGTGCTGAGCGCATTGCGAAACCTCGACCACTCGTTGGCAGGCTACCGCGTGAGCCGTCTCGAGCATTGCCTGCAGACCGCGACGCGCGCGCTCAACGACGGCGCGGATGAAGAGTTGCTCGTGGCCGCGTTGATCCATGACATCGGGGATGAGCTTGCGCCGTATAACCACGCCGAGGTCGCCGCGGGCATTATCCGACCCTACGTGCGCCCCGAAGTTGCGTGGATCGTGGAGCAGCACGGCCTGTTTCAGACGTATTACTACGCGCATCACTTGGGCGGCAATCGGGATGCGCGCGAGCGCCTGCGCGAGCATCAGTGGTTCGCTGCGTGCGCGAGCTTTTGCGACCGCTGGGATCAGGTGTCGTTCGATCCGGATTACCCCACACAGCCTCTGGAGGCGTTCGAGCCGGCGATCCACCGCATCTTCGGCAGGCAGCCGCACGACCCGCGCTACACCGGCGTGGCCTGAAGCGGCCACGGGCGCTCAGCCGTCGGCCATCTGGATTTCAAGCAGGCGCCGGCGCTCGGCGCGGCGCATGATGTAGCCTGCAAACAGTACGCACGCCCCGACGAAGAAGATGATGATGCTGGCGAGCGCGTTGATGTCGGGGCTCAAGCCGAGCTTCACCTTCGAATAGATCACCATGGGCAGCGTGCTCGCGCCCGGCCCGGACACGAAGCTGGAGATGACGAGATCGTCGAGCGACAGCGTGAAGCTCAATAGCCAGCCGGCCGCGAGCGCCGGCGCGATGATTGGCAGGGTGATCTCGCAGAACGCGCGCACCGGACCGGAGCCGAGATCCATCGCAGCCTCCTCGAGAGATCGATCGGCGCCCCCCAGACGCGAACGCACCGTGATGGTCACGTAGGCGGTGCAGAAGGCAACGTGCGCAATGACGATGGTCGTGAAGCCGCGGTGCGGCCAGCCCAAAAACTGCAGCATCGAGACAAACAGCAGCAGCTGCGTGATGCCGGTAATGACTTCCGGCATGACGAGCGGCGCATTCACCATTCCGGTGAGAAGCAGGCGGCCGCGAAACGCCCGATAACGCGTCAAAGCAATGGCGGCGAGAGTTCCCAAGAGCACCGCGCCCGTCGAGGCCACGACGCCGACTTCGAGCGACAGCGCCGCCGCGTTCAGGATCTGCCGGTTATGCACCAGCTCCGAATACCAGGCGGTCGAAAAGCCGCCCCAGACATTGACGAGCTCGGAGGCGTTGAACGAATAGCCGATCAGAACAACTATGGGAATGTAGAGCACCGCGATGCCGAAGCACAGGATCGAGAACAGCAGCGGCGAGAATCGCTCGGACATGGCTAGGGCTCCAGGTCCCTCACCTGATAGTGCTGATAGAGCGCGATGGGACCTGCCAGCAGCACCAGGAACGCGATGGCCACCGCCGAGGCGACCGGCCAATCGCGATTGTTGAAGAACTCGTCCCAGAGGACGCGGCCGATCATGAGGTTATCCGGCCCGCCGAGCAGCGAGGGGATGACGAACTCCCCGATCGCCGGAATGAATACCAGCATCGAACCTGCGATCACCCCGGGCATCGACAGCGGCAAAGTGATGTCGAGGAAAGCGCGCCACGGCGGATTGCCCAGATCCGCGGCGGCCTCGAGCAACGTCGCATCGAGCTTCTCGAGCGTCGCGAACAGCGGCAGCACCATGAACGGCAGATACGAATAGATGATGCCGAGGTAGACAGCGAAGGTCGTGCGCATGATCTTCAACGGATGATCAATCAAGCCGAAGCGCAGGAGGGCGGTATTGAGGAGCCCGTTCTCGCGAATAATGCCTTCCAGGGCGTACACGCGCAGCAGGAATGAAGTCCAGAACGGCAGAATGATGATGAGCAGCAGAATGCTCTGTGTCGTCTTGGAGGAGCGCGACATGGCGTATGCCATGGGATAGCCGAGCAACAGGCAGATGAGGGTCGAGAAGAACGCGGTCTTCAGCGAATAGATGTAGGAGACCGCATAGACCTCGTCCGTCAGGAGATACTTGTAGTTGGCAAGGCTGAGCGTCAGATGGATGTGCCTGTCGGGAGTGATCGACACGACATCGGTATACGGGGGCACCCGGATTGCGGTTTCGGCGAAGCTGATCTTCAGGGCAAAGGCGAAGGGGATCAGGAAGAAGACAATGAGGAACAGGAGCGGCGGCAGGATGATGAGCCAGTGCCCATGGCGCTCCATCAGCTCGCGGCCGGTGCGGCGGCGCGGCATGAGCGGCTCAGCGCCGGCGTTCAATTCCCCTCTCCCGCAGTGGCATGCCTCATTCTGAGTGTTAATTTAACGGAGTCGGCAAATTTTTTCTGGTCGTTCAGACAAATTTGCGGCAGGCTGTGCGGATGCGGCCCAAAACTCAAACCCGCGCGGCTCCGCAGCCACCCCGCGAGCGTGCTTCGCGCATCCGCCAGCGCAAGCGCCTCATCGATGCGTGCATATCGGCTCTGCATATCCATGGGCCCTCGCGCACGACGGTGGAGAAGGTCGTTGCGATCGCGGGCATGTCGCCGGGCATCGTGCGCTTCTACTTCGATTCCAAGGCAGCCATGCTGGTCGCCTCGTTGCAGTTCCTGGCGAGCGAATTCGAGGAGCGCGTGCTCGTGCCGGTCGCGCAGCTCAAGGACCGGCCGGTGCGGGCACTCGAGACGCTGGTCGACCTGTATCTTGATCCGGATATCGCCAGCCCGCGCAAGGTATCGGTGTGGTATGCGTTTTGGGGCGAGGCGAGCTCGCGCCAGGAATACTATGACATCTGCGGTCAGAAAGATGAGAGCTTCGCGGCACTCGTCCGCGAGCTCGTCGAACGGCTGATCGTTGAGGCGCAGGCGCCGCACCTGGATCCCGACGGGGTCGCGCTCGGTCTCATCGGCGTGCTCGAGATGCTCTGGCAGGGCTTTGCCTTTCAGAGCGAGCCGCACATCGATCGCGCCGCCGCCAAGCACCGTTGCATGGCCTATCTACGTTCGGTGTTTCCACGCGAGTTCGGGCGTGTGTCGGTCGCGGCGGCCGCTCCTGCGGTTACTGCGCCAGAGGGCGGCCGCCCGCCGCCGCCGTCGCCCGCCGTCCAAGTCGTCTATGGGAGCTTTCCGATGACCACCCACGCCCTAAACAGTGCCGAATGGCACGTGCGCGCTGCCACCCTCAAATATGAGACCCGGCATTTCATCGACGGTCAGTTCGTCGATTCTGTGGCAGGTGGACGCCTGACCGTCATCAATCCCGCGACCGGCATGGCGCTGTGCGAGGTGTCCGCCGGCACCGCCGAGGACGTCGACCGGGCTGTGGCTGCGGCGAAGCGCTGCTTCGCCTCGCGCGCCTGGAGCCGGATGGCGCCGCGCGATCGGCTCGCCGTGCTGTCGCGTCTTGCGCGGCTCATCGAGGCGAACGCCGAGCGCTTCGCATTGCTCGATACGCTCGCGATGGGCAAGCCCATTCGCGACATGCTGACCATTGATATTCCGGCGGTGGTGCAGAACTTCGCGTACTTCGCGGAGCTGTGCGACAAGATCGACGGTGCGGTGACGGCGACCGCCGCGGATGCCTTCCACTACATTTTGCGCGAGCCTTTGGGCGTGGTCGGCGGGATCGTGCCGTGGAATTATCCGCTGCTGATGGCCGCCTGGAAGACCGCGCCGGCGCTCGCCGCCGGCAATACCGTGGTGCTGAAGCCGGCGGAGCAGTCGCCGCTGTCGGCGCTGCTGCTCGCGCAATTATTTATCGAAGCGGGCGGCCCGCCCGGCGCGTTCAACGTCGTGAACGGACTGGGGGAGACGGCCGGGGCGGCGCTCGCCCTGCACAACGACGTCGCCAAGATTGCCTTCACCGGTTCAACCGAAATCGGCAAGATGATGCTGGTGTACGCCGGCCGCTCCAATATGAAGCGCGTCGCGCTCGAATGCGGCGGCAAGTCGCCGCAGATCTTCCTCGCGGACCTCGAGGATCTCGACCGCGCCGTCACCTACGCGATCAACGGCATCTACGGCAACATGGGCGAGGTGTGCAATGCCGGCTCACGATTATTGATCGACCGGCCGATTGCGCAGGATTTCATCGCGCGCTTCATTGAGAAGGGCCGTACTGCCTATGTCCCGGGCGATCCGCTTGATCCGCAGACCAATCTCGGACCGCTGGTGACATCTGCGCATCGCTCACGCGTGCTCAGCTATATCGGTCGCGGCAAGAGCGAGGGTGCGCATCTGGAATTTGGCGGCAATGCGCCCGAGCTGCCGGGCGCTTACGTCAATCCGACGCTCTTCTCCGGCGTCAGCAACGACATGACGATTGCGCGCGAGGAGATCTTTGGACCGGTCGCGGCCGCCATCGAGGTGAACGGCATCGCCGAGGCGCTCGCGATCGCGAACGATTCGATCTACGGGCTGGCTGCCGCGGTGTGGACGCGGGATCTGGGCACGGCCCACCGGGCGATCCGCGACCTGGAAGCGGGCGTCATCTGGGTGAACTGCTTCGATCACGGCGACATGACGCAGCCTTTCGGAGGCTACAAGCAATCCGGGCAAGGGCGCGACAAGTGCCTGGAGAGCCTGCTGTCCTACACCCAGTCGAAATCCGCCTGGATCCACCTCGACTGAGCGCGCCCCTATGCGAAGGCGCCCGGTGCGCTCGCTTGCCGCGCTTCGGGAATGCGCTGGCGGATCATTTCGTGAAACTCGAACATGCAGCCCTCGAGCTTGGACAGCGGCCCGGGCTGATAGCTGCTGGAGGCCAAGCCGCGCTGCACGCGCGCGCAGAGAAATTCATCCTCGCGCTGCACCTGGCGGTTGATGCGGGCGTTCAAATAGCGCACCAGGCGCATTTCGCGGCGCGCGTCCGCGAGCCCAAAGGTACCGCCGCGAATGGTGCACTTGCCGGGACCGCGCGGCAGCACCTGAAAGAAATCCATCTGGTCGGGAAAGATGTCGATGCCGAGGTTGGGCAGCATGCTGTAGAAACTCCAGCAGCGGCGGTTGGCCTCCGGCAGATCTGTGGTCACCGTGCCGACGAGCTTTTGATAGAGGCGCTCGGTCCACTTCGAGGAGGGCTGCTCGCGCAGCCAACTGATGCCACGTGCAACTCCAGGCACCATCGACTGATCGTCGTAGTCGGGCGTCAGGAAGCGAAACAGGCCGGGGTGACCAATGGGCACGTGGTAGGACTCGAGGTAGTTATCCATGGCCACCTTCCAGTCCACATTCCAGTGTTCGTAGTAGAGCGGGGCGAGCGGCACCATCTCCTCGAAGCGGTAGGGCGCGAAGTCCTGCGCGAATGGTCCCCAAATCTGCGCGAGGGGCGGGGGATCACCCCCGAGGCACACGAAGACAAAACCGAACTGCACGTCCATGCGCACGGGGCGCAGTGCGTAGTCGGCGCGCTCCAGACCCGGAAAGCTCTCGCGCACGGGTACCCCCAGCAGCGCACCATCGAGTCGGTATGACCAGCCGTGGTAGGGACAGGTGATGGCGCCGGGGCGGTTGCCGCAGCCATCGAGAATGCGCGCGCCGCGATGGCGGCAGACATTGTGGAAAGCGCGGATCTCCCCCTGACGGCCGCGTACGGCCACAACGCTTTCGGGGCCGACATCGAGCGTGATGAAATCGCCGGGGTTGGGAATCGAATTGACGTGGCACACGATCTGCCAGCTCGGTACCAGGATGCGTTCCTGCTCGAGGCGCGTCATTTGCGGATGATCGTAGGTCCAGGCGGGCATGGCGCGCCGAATGCGCGGCGCTTGGGCGATGTCGGCTTGAACGGCAGGAGATGAGTTCACTGTCGCGGCTCCAGCCAGTTTGTACAACCATTCAATATACGCGTGTCATAAGCAGCGGGCAAGGCGAAAGCGCCTTACTTGAAGGCGTTTCGTGCATCAATTTATCTGTATGACCGTATAATTATCTGGACGGAAGCCCCTTTTGATGCTACCGTAGCGCCGCTCCCCGAGCCACCGCCGCCGAGGGCCCCGCCATGCCCAGAATACTGACCAAGAGCAACGAACACTTCCGGCGCGCAGTCAAGCGCCTGCCGCTTGGAGTCGCGTCCAACTTCCGCTACTGGGGCGAGGATCGCACCATTTACGTGAAGTACGGCCGCGGCGCGCGGCTCGTTGACCTCGACGACAACGTCTACATTGATTATCGCTTGGGCTATGGACCGGCCATTTTAGGATATGCGGATCCGCGCGTCGATGAGGCGGCTCGCGAGGGAATGGCCGTCGGCGGAGTGTTTGCGTTGTCGACGGAACGCGAGTTCAGGGTCGCTGAGCGCATCTCCCAGATGGTGCCGGCCGCGGAGCTCGTGCGCTTTTCCAATTCAGGCACCGAGGCGGTGATGGCGGGCCTGCGGCTCGCGCGCGCCTTTACCGGCAAGGACGACTACGTCATCCTCGAGGGCAGCTATCACGGGCTCTTTGACGCCGCCATGTGGTACACGCCCATGGACAAGTGGGCCGAGAACGGCGATCCGGAAGTGCAGCCCTACAGCGAGGGGATTCCCGTCAGCACGCGCAGCTTTGCGCACTTCGTGCAGGCGAACGATGCCAATCAGCTCGAGGACGTGTTCAGGCGCAAGAGCGGTTCGATCGCGTGTTTCCTGATCGAGCCGATCATGGGCAATTGCCTCGGAATCGCGGCGGAGCCCGAATATCTGCGCGCCGCGCGCTATTTGTGCGACAAGCACGGCGTGGTGCTCCTGATCGACGAGGTCAAGACCGGCTTTCGCGTGGCGCGCGGCGGGGTGCAAGAGCTCTACGGTGTGCGGGCGGATCTGTGCACCTTTGCCAAGGCGCTCGCCAACGGCTATCCCATCTCGGTGCTCGCCGGCCGCGAGGAGATCATGCGCAAGCTCGGCCGCGGCGTCGCCCACGGCGGCACCTACACTGCGCATTCGGTGTCGCTCGCGGCTGCTGAAAAGACCTTGGAAATTCTCGCCGAAACTGACGCGCTGGAGCGCATTGCGCAGTACGGCACCCGGCTGCGCGCCGGAATGCGCAGCGTGCTGGGCGCGCGCGGCATCGCCCACAGCTTCGTCGGCCACCCCTCGATGAGCGGGCTCTACTTCGCGCATGAGCCGCCGCGCAACTACCGCGACTGGAAGAGCAGCGACTACACATTCTACGACGCCACCGCCAAGGTGCTGCACGATGAACGCATCCTCTGCGAGCCGGATTCGCGCGAGCCGTGGTTCGTCTCGGCGGCACACGACGACTCGTGCCTTACGCAGACACTGGCGGCATTCGAAGTGGCCGTCGACGCGACGCTGCGTGCCGGCGGTGCGACGCATAAAGTTCCCGCCTGAGCGGCGCTGCGGCCAAGCGCGGCGTGCGATCGATGCCTAAGAGCCGGCGCCACGACGCCATCATCGTCGGCGCCGGCCACAACGGCCTCGTCGCAGCCTGTTATCTTGCGCGCGCCGGCCTCGACGTCCTCGTTCTGGAGCGCAATTCCTATATCGGCGGCGCGGCCGTCAGCCGCAAGCTCTATCAGGACTTCACCTACTCGAACTGCTCCTACGTGTGCAGCCTGCTGCGACCGGAGATCATGCGCACGCTCGAGCTGCCGCGGTATGGCCTGCAGATCATTCCGTACGAGGGCGGCTGCACCATGATGCACAATGGCGGGCATCTGGCGCTGTACGACAATCACGATGCGCTGCGGCGCGAGATCGCGCGCCACTCGGCGCGCGACGCGGAGGCCTATGATCGCTACGCGCGCGATGTCATGCGCCAATGCCGCTTCATCAAGCCGCTGCTCATGCGCGAGCCGCCGGACCCCACCTCATTCAAGCCGCGCGACATCGGCGAGCTCCTCTATCTGGGCAAGCGCTTCCATGCCATGGGCGAGGAGCGCATGTACGACACCTTGAGGTTCTGGACCATGAGCGCCGCCGACTTTCTCGACGAGTACTTCGAGAGTGAGATCGTCAAGGCACATTTTGCCGGCAGCTCCATCATCGGCACGGCGCTCGGTCCACGCTCGCCCGGCAGCGCTTATGTGCTGCTGCACCACTACATGGGCGACATCGACAACACCGTCGGCGCGTGGGGCTTTGCGCGCGGCGGCATGGGCGCAGTCTCGGCCGCGCTCGCCGCTTCGTTCAAGGCGAGTTCGGGAACGATACGCAGCGCCGCCGCCGTGCGTGAGATCCTGGTGCGGGGCGGTCGCACGATTGGCGTGGCTCTCGAGGACGGCGAGGAAATCCACTCTTCAGTCGTCATTTCCAATCTCGACGTGCGGCGCACCTTTCTCGAGACGATGCAAGCGGCGAACCTGCCGGATGAGTTCCTCAAGCAGGTGCGCAATTTCAAGATCCGCGGCTCCTCCGGCAAGCTCAATATCGCGCTCGATGGCATGCCGGACTTTCCCGCCATACCTCCCGGATCGCCGACCATTCGCGGCGACCTGCACGTGACCGATAGCATCGAGATGATGGAACGCGCGTACGATGACTGGAAGGAAGGCCGCTGGTCGCGCGCACCCTACATCGACATGCTGATCCCGTCGCAGCTTGATCCGACGCTCGTGCCGCACGGCAAGCACTACATGTCGGTGTTCGTGCAGTACTGCCCCTATCGGTTGGCCGACGGCGAATGGACGGCGCAGAAGCGCGCGGCCTTCGGCGCCACCGTCATCGACACGATCGCGGAGCACAGCCCCAACTTCAAAGATCTCATCCTGCACGCAGAAATCCGCACGCCCTGGGACATCGAGAACGAGGTCGGCCTTACCGAGGGGAATATCTTTCAAGGCGAGCTCACGCTCGACCAGTTGCTGTTCAATCGCCCGATTCCCGGTTACGCGCAGTACCGCTCGCCGGTGCGCGGCGTATACATGTGCGGCGCCACTACCCATCCAGGCGGCGGCGTGATGGGCGCACCGGGCGCCAATGCCGCGCGCGCCGTGTTGCGCGATCTGCGCAGGGCGCATTGAGCATGGCTGCGCCGGCCCCGAGTGAGTACGACTGCATCGTGATCGGCGGCGGTCACAACGGCCTCGTCTGCGCCGCCTACCTGGCAAAGAGCGGCCGCTCCGTGCTGGTACTCGAAGCGGCGGCGCAGGTGGGCGGGGCGGCGGTGACGCGCGAGTTCGCCCCGGGCTTTCGCGTGTCCTCGTGTGCCCATGTGCTGCATCTGATGCCCGAGGCCATGATCAAAGAGCTCGCTCTGGGCGCGCATGGTTTGCGGCTCGCGAACGCCGCCATGCCGACGACGGCGCTGTCGCCCGGCGCGGCGCCGCTTGCGCTCGGCTCTGGCGAGAGGGGCAAGCTGGTGGGCGCCGCGCGCGTGGACGAGTTGGCCTATCCCCGGTATGCGGCACGCCTGCGACGCTTGGCGCGGGCGCTGCAGCCGATGATGTCAGGCGTGCCACCGCGGCTCGGCACCGACGCCTGGTCGGACCGCTGGTCGCTGCTGCGGCTGGCGTGGCAGGTAAGGCGCCTCGGTCGCGGCGACATGCGCGAGCTGCTGCGCATCATCGGCATGAACGTGTATGACCTGCTCGAAGAGCATTTTGAGTCACCGCTGCTGAAGGGCGCGCTTGCCTTCGATGCGGTGCTGGGTACGAACTTTGGCCCGCGCTCCCCGGGCACGGTGCTGACGCTGCTGTATCGGATGGCCGCGCACGATGGCAGCAGCAATCTGGCGCAACCCGTGGGCGGCCTCGGGGCCGTGTCGGACGCACTGGCACAGGCGGCCATCGCCGCCGGTGCCTCGATCCGCACCGACGCGGCGGTCCGCCGCATCAGCGTGCACGAGGACCGCGTCCAGGGCGTGGTGCTGGAATCTGGACAGGCCATCAGCGCAGATGCCGTCATCTCAAGCTGCGATCCGAAGACGACGTTTCTCGGACTTCTGGGCAGCGAGCAGCTCGACACGGGCTTCGTGCGGCGTGTGAGCCACCTGCGCACGCGCGGTCTTGCTGCCAAGCTGCATCTGGCGCTCGAGGCGCGCCCGAATTTCACCGGCCTTGGCGCCGAGGCGCTTGCGGGCCGGCTGCTCATCGCGCCGTCGCTCGAAGCCATCGAGCGCGCCTACAATCACGCGAAGTATGCACAGTTCTCTCGTGAACCTATCTTCGAGATCACCGTGCCGACGCTCAGCGATCCCACTCTTGCGCCCCCGGGCAAGCATGTCCTGTCGGCGATTATTCAATACGTGCCGTACGCTCTGGCGAGCGGCTGGGATGGGGAGCGGCAGCGCTTTACGGATCTCGCCATCGACGCGCTCGAGCGCTGCGCACCCGGACTGCGCGCTGCCGTCAGGCACGCAGAGCTTCTGACGCCGGTCGATATCGAGAAGCAGTTTCGAATCAATGGCGGACACTGGCATCACGTGGATCTCGCTTTTGATCAGTTCTTCATGGTGCGTCCGCTGCCGGGCGCAGCGCAGTACCGCACGCCAGTTGCGGGCCTGTTCCTGTGCGGCGCGGGCTGTCATCCGGGCGGAGGCGTGATGGGAGCCGCCGGGCGCAACGCCGCGCGGCAGGTTCTCAAGCGAGTCGCATGATGAGCAGCACGCCGCACTTCGAGCAACCGCTCCTGAAGACCCCGTTTCACGCGCGTGCACGTGCTCTGAGTCAGCTCGAGCGCTTCGTTCCGTGGGCGGGCTACACCACCGTCGACGTATTCAGCAGTGTCGAGCATGAATACTTTGCGATCCGCAATGCAACCACCGTCTACGACCTGACGCCGATGGTGAAGTACCGCATCGCAGGCCCAGACGCCGTCGGTTATCTCAATCGTCTCGTGACGCGCGACGTCCGCAAGCTGCAGCCGCACCGGGTCGCGTATTGCGTCTGGTGCAACGATGCCGGTCACCTCATCGACGACGGCACCCTATTCCGGCTGGGCGCGAACGAGTTTCGGCTGTGCACGGCGGAGCGCCAGATGGACTGGCTGCTGGATTCTGCGATCGGCTTCGACGTCGAGATTGCCGAGGTGACCGAGCAGATCGCGGCGCTCGCACTGCAGGGCCCGAGCTCGTGTGCGGCACTCAAGGATTTCGGCATGGCGGGGGTTGCGGCGCTGAAGCCTTTTGAGATCGGACATTTTTCCGTCGGCGCCAACGAGGTCATGGTGTCGCGCACCGGCTTCACGGGCGATCTGGGCTATGAGCTGTGGATGCGCCCGGAAGAGGCCGAGAGCATCTGGGATGGCCTGATGGCGGCGGGGCGCGCGCGCGGCATCAGGGCGATCGGGTCTATGGCTTTGAACGTTGCGCGCATCGAGGCGGGATTCATCATGCCGAACGTGGACTTCGTCTCCGCCGAGCATACTATTCACACCGATCGTGCGCGTTCGCCCCTGGAGCTTGGTTTGGGTTGGCTCGTTGACTTCAAGAAGGGCCACTTCACCGGGCGGCGCGCGCTCGTCGCCGAGGAGCGCCGCGGTGTGCGCCGCCGGCTTGTAGGCCTCGATGTCGAGGGCAACAAACCCGCACACCATGCGCTTCTGTACGGTGACCGGTCGGGAAAGCATGAAGTCGGCAGCGTGACTTCCGCCATTTGGTCGCCCACCTGCAAGCGCAACCTCGCCCTCGCGATGCTCGCGGCGCCGCATCTGCAGCTCGGTGCCTGCGTCTGGGCGGAGATCTACCTCAATCGCGAGCTGGTGTGGGAACGGCGCATGGTGCGCGCCCGTGTCGTCGAAAAGCCCTTCTACGCACCCGAGCGACGCCGGGCCACCCCTCCCGCCGACCACTGACGACAATGACTGCGCTGCGCCCCACAGGCTCATCCACCCTGCCGAAAACGGTTATCGAGCGCCCCTGGCTCGATCCGCACGCGAAGCCGCAAATCGTCATCGAGGGAGTCGGCAAGACCTACGACGGCTGCGTCGCCGTCGACAACGTCAGCCTGAAGATCTTCAAAGGCGAGATGTTTGCGCTCGTGGGCTCTTCCGGCTGCGGCAAGACGACGCTGTTGCGCATGCTCGCGGGGTTCACCCGTCAGAGCAGCGGGAGGATCAGCATTGACGATGTGGAGATGACCGGTGTGCCGCCGCATGAGCGCCCCGTCAACATCATGTTTCAGTCCTATGCGCTCTTTCCGCACATGAGCGTCGAGCGCAACGTCGGCTACGGGCTGCGCCGCATGAAGCTCGATGCGGCCGTGCAGAAAGAGCGCATCCAGGAGGCGCTCGACATGGTGCAGCTCGGCCAGCTCGGCCAGCGCAAGCCGCACCAGCTCTCCGGCGGTCAGCGACAGCGCGTGGCGCTGGCGCGCGCGCTCATCCGCCGGCCCAAGGTGCTGCTGCTCGATGAGCCGCTGTCGGCGCTCGACAAAAAGCTGCGCGAAAAGACGCAGTTTGAGCTTATGGATCTGCAGTATCAGCTCGGCATCACCTTCGTGTTCGTGACCCATGATCAGGATGAGGCGATGGCGCTTGCGACGCGGATCGCGGTGATGGACCGCGGCGCGGTGCTCCAGGTCGGCACGCCTTCCGAGATTTACGAATTTCCGCAGAGTCGTTTCGTGGCCGACTTCATTGGCTCGACCAATCTCTTTGAAGGCACGGTAAGCGCATGCGAGCCTGGACTCATCACCGTGCACTGCGCGGAGATTGGCTGCGACCTGCTGGTCGACGACATCGGACGCTTCAGTACCGGGCAACGTGTATGGGTCGCGCTGCGGCCCGAGAAGATCCGCGTCACCAAGGAGCCCGTGACCGCAGGCCGTCTCAACCAGCTGACGGGCATGGTCTGGGAACTGGGCTACCTCGGAAACCGCTCGACCTATCAGATCAAGACGGCGAGCGGCAAACTAGTCACGGTCTATGCGCAGAACGACCGCCGCACGTCCGAGTGGACGATCAACTGGAGCGACGAAGTCTTCGTCAGTTGGAGCGCAAATGCCGCGATCCTGCTGCAAACATGAGGGGCGGCGCCCCGTGAGTGCGCCACCCGCTCCGATGCGCTCAAGCGCGAGCTTCGCCAAGGCGCGCGGTCGCGAGATGCGACGGCGATGAGAACGGTGCGTACGCTTGGGCTATTGGGCACCGGTGTCATCGGCGGCGGATGGGCGGCGCGCGCGCTGCATTTTGGCATCGACGTCATCGCAGCCGATACCAAGCCGGAAATGGAGAACTGGATCCGTGACGCCGTCAAGAACGCGGAACCGGCGCTCGCGCGCCTGACTTTTGCACCGCTGCCGCCGCAGGGCACGCTGTCATTCACCACCGACCCGCACTCGATGGCCGCGCGTGCCGACCTCATACAGGAAAATATCCCCGAGCAGCTCGAGCTCAAACAGCGCGTGCTGGCCGATGTGAGTCGTCACGCTCCCGCCGACGTGATCATCGCTTCCTCGACCTCGGGCCTGATGCCCTCGGATCTGCAGCGCGACATGGTGGCGCCCGAGCGGTTGCTGGTGGCGCATCCCTTCAATCCAGTGTACCTGCTGCCGCTCGTCGAGCTCGTCGGCGGCAGGCTGACCTCGGCGCACACCCTGGCCGCGGCGCGGCGCTTCTACACTTATATTGGCATGCATCCTTTGACGCTGCGCCATGAAGTCCCTGGTCACCTGACGGACCGCCTGCAGGAGGCGCTGTGGCGTGAAATCCTGCATCTGGTGAATGACGGCGTCGCGAGCACCGGCGAGCTTGACGACTCGATCGTATACGGCCCGGGCCTGCGCTGGGCGGCGATGGGCACCAATATGATCTACCACCTGGCGGGCGGCGAGAGCGGCATGCGCCATATGCTGGCGCAGTTTGGCCCGTGCCTGAAGTGGCCGTGGACGAAGCTCGAGGCTCCGGAGCTCACCGCGCAGTTGATTGACCGCATGGTCGAAGGCACTCAGGAGCAGGCGGCCGGTCGCTCGATCCGCGATCTCGAGCGCCTGCGCGATGACTCTCTGGTGGCCATCCAGCAAGTCCTGCGCCAGTACAATGTCGGCGCCGGGGCCACCTTGCGGGCTCTCGAGGAGCGGCTCTATGCGGATGCCGCCGCGCGCACGCGCACTGCCGGTGCCTCGCAGGAATTGACGCGGGTTGATACCCACGTTCGTCCCGAATGGGTCGATTACAACGGCCATATGACGGATTTTCGCTATCTGCAGGTCTTTGGCGAGGCGATGGAAGCGCTCTACCGTCGAGTGGGAATCGATGCAAGCTATCGTCTGAGCGCGCGCATGTTCTACACCGTCAATACACAGATTGAGTATCATGCTGAAGCCAAGGTCAATGAGCCGCTGTACGCGACGACGCGCGTGCTGTCCGTCGACAACAAACGGCTCAAAGTGCGCCATCAGCTGTATCGCGGCAGTGACGACAGGCTGCTCGCAAGTGGCGAACAGACGCATGTGCACGTGAATACGCAGACCGGCAAGGCTGCCGCCATGGACGAGGACTTGCAGCGCAGGCTCGAGAGCCTGCGCGCGGCACAATCCGAATCCGTGCGGGCCTGAGCACTCGCCCATGGACTTTGCGCTCACCGATGAACAGCGGCTCATCATCAAGACGACCCGCGAGTTCGTCGAGCAGGAGCTGTATCCGCATGAAGCGCAGCTGGAGCGTACGGGCGAGCTGCCGGCGCAGCTACTGGGTGAGCTCAAAGCCAAAGCCCTGGACGCCGGCCTGTACGCGGCCAATATGCCGGTCGAGGTGGGCGGCGCCGGCCTTGATGCGGTGACCTGCGTGCTCTTTGAAAAGGAGCTCGGGCGCACAAGCTACGCTCTGCAGTTCATCTGCGTCGCGCGGCCCTCGAATATCCTCCTGGCATGCGACGCCGAGCAGCGGCAACGCTATCTCCTGCCAGCGGTGCGTGGCGAAAAGGCGGAGTGTCTGGCGATGACCGAGCCCGGTGCCGGCTCCGATCTGCGCGGCATGAAGACGAACGCTGTCAGGAGCGGCGGCGACTTCATCATTAACGGCACGAAGCACTTCATCAGCCATGCCGATCACTCCGACTTTGTGATCCTGTTCGCCGCGTCGGGCGAAGAGGACTCAGCGCGGGGCAAGAGAAAGCTCATCACGGCGTTTCTCATCGATGTCGGCCATCCTGGATTTGTGGTGCGGCCCGGCTACGAGAATGTCTCGCATCGCGGGTATCACAACAGCATCCTCGAGTTCAACGACTGCCGCGTGCCTGCGTCGGCCGTGCTGGGCGAAGTGCATAGGGGGTTCGAGATGGCCAACACCTGGCTCGGCGCGACACGCCTGCAGGTCGCGGCGACCTGTCTCGGCCGCGCCGAGCGGGCGCTCGAGCTTGCGACTCAATGGGCGGTCGACCGCGTGCAATTCGGCCAGTCAATCGGAAAATTCCAGGGCGTGAGCTTCAAGCTTGCGGATATGGCCGTGGAGTTGCGCGCGGCCGAACTTCTGACATTGGAGGCGGCCTGGAAGGTCGACCAGAAAACCGCCACCGATATGGACATGGCGATCGCGAAGCTCAAGGCGAGCGAGATGCTGGCGATGGTGGCGGATGAGGCGCTGCAGATTCATGGCGGGATGGGCCTCATGACCGACTTGCCGCTGGAGCGCATCTGGCGCGATGCGCGCATCGAGCGGATCTGGGACGGCACGAGTGAAGTGCAGCGGCACATCATTTCGCGGGCGCTGCTGCGACCGCTGGGCGGGTAAGCGCTGCGCGCGCAGTACCGAATTTATTCCGACGCATTTAATGATCGACTCATCTCAGCGTTCCTTGCTGCACTGAGTCGTTGACGTCACAATTCACGTTCCGCGCATTTCCTGGAGCGGCCGATGGGCAAGACCGTGACCTTGATGCTGACGTCGCTCGCCTGGCTGTGCGTTGCCAAGGGCGCGCCGCCCGCGCCGCCGCCGCAGGGGCGGCTGCCCGACACGATTACGCCGACCGCATATCGACTCGATCTCACCGTCGACCCGAGCACCGCCCGCTTCAGCGGACATGCGGAAATCGATGCCGTGTTGGCGCAGCCTGCGACGAGCATATTTCTCCACGGCAATGGACTGAAGGTAGCCCAGGCGCGCATCAAGGCGGGGGAGAAGACCTATTCGGCGCACTACTCGGAGGTTGATCCGACGGGCGTCGCGCGACTTGACCTGCCGGAGACGCTGCCCGCCGGCAAAGTGACCCTGCAGTTTGAATACAGCAGTGCCTTCCGCACCAGCTCCGAAGGGCTATTCCACGCAAAAGTCGGTAATGACTGGTATGCCTGGACGCAGATGGAGTCGACCGATGCGCGGCGCATGTTCCCGGGATTTGATGAACCCGGATTCAAGACGCCCTTCACCATCAACGTCAGCGCCCCCAAGGGTGCCAAGGTGTTTGCCAACACCCCGGAAGTGACGGCAACCGCCGCGGGAACGTTGATCGCCCACCACTTCGCTCCAACCAAGCCGCTACCCACCTATCTCATTGCCCTTGGCGTCGGACCGTTCGAAGTAGTGGCGACGAAGGTGCCGCCGAATGCGGTACGCAAGGAGCCGCTCGCGTTTCGGGTGATCGCCACCAAGGGACAGCTGCCGCGCATGCAATTCGCCGCCGCCGAAGGCCCGCGCTTGCTGAGCTTGCTCGAGAATTATTTCGGCACACCGTATCCCTTCGAGAAGCTCGATTTCCTGGCCTCGCCGATCCAAAACGGCGCGATGGAGAATGCCGGACTGATCATTTTCTCAGACTCGCTGATCCTCCTCGACAAGGACGCCCCGGTGCGCCAGCTGCGCGGCTTTGGTGAGGTGAGCGCACACGAGATGGCGCACCAATGGTTCGGCGACCTCGTGACGCCAAGCTGGTGGACGGATATCTGGCTGAACGAAAGCTTTGCTGAATGGATGGGTGTAAAAGTAGCCAACCAGTGGCGCCCCGATCTTGGCATCGCCGCGACGCAATTGTCAGATGCCTTTGATGCAATGAATGCCGACGCACTCGGCCACGGCCGGCCGATCCACCAGGCCATCACGAAGAACACCGAAATCGACAGCGCCTTCGATGCGATCACCTATCTGAAGGGTGCGCAGGTGCTGTCCATGTTTGAGAGCTACTTCGGCAGCGATACTTTCGCCAAGGGCGTGCGGCTGCATCTCAGCCGGCATTACTACGGCAACGCTACGGCAGACGATTTCTTCAAGTCGCTCGGGGAAGCCGCGGGCAACCCCAAGGCGGTCACGGCGATGCGCACCTTCACCGACCAGACCGGAGTGCCGCGGGTGACGGCGGCGACGCACGCCCAGGCGATCACGCTCACTCAAAGCCGCTATCGTCCGCTCGGCGTGGAGGCGGGCGCACCGCAGTTGTGGGCAATCCCCATGTGCCTGTCACGCGGTGCACAGCATGCCTGCGTTCTGCTCGATGCGGCGTCAGCCGAAGTGACGTCGCTCCCCGATGTCAACGCGCCCTTGATGCCCGATGTCGCCGGTGCGGGTTACTACCGTTTCAGCCTTGACGGCGCCGAATGGGACCGTCTGATCCGCTCGGCACCTACGCTGCCCGGACGCGAGGCGATGGCGGTCGCCGACAATCTGTGGGCCGACTTCGCCGCGGGCAGGAACACTTTCGCGCGTGTGATTGCCGGTGCACGGGCATTGAGCAATAACGCGGAACGCCTCGCCGCCGTTGCAATGGGCTACCGACTGCGGGACATCGCCAACTCCATGCTGCAACCTGAACAGCGATCCGCTTACCGCACACTGATGGGCTCGATCTATGGCGCAAGGCTGACTGCCCTGGGCACCGACGTCACTGCCGGAGTGCACGCAGGCGAACCTGCGGAGCGTCAGGCGCTGCGCGATGCATTGATGTCACTCGTGGCGCTGCAGGCACGGGACGCAAAGCTGCGGGCGCAGCTCGCTGCGGCCGCCGCCGCTTACCTGGAGGGGGACACTCACGCACTCGATCCCACATTCAGGCGTACGGCGCTCAGCGTCGCGGTGCAGGAGCGGGGGATGCCTATTCTGAGCCGGCTGAAGGAGGTGCTGGTCAAATCCTCTGATCCGCAGTTCAGATTGGATGCCGGTATTGCCGTTGGAGCTGCTGACACTGCAACGCTCGCGAACACGGCGCTGCCGATTGCCATGTTCCCGGGCGTGCCGACAACGGAGTCAATGTACGTCCTCTATTCGCTATCAAGCCAGCCGGAAACCCGGCAGGTGACCACTGAATACGTGCAGCACAACCTGCCTCAATTGTTGAAGGCGTACCCCGGAGCCGCACGCCCGGTTCTCGTTAAGCTCTTTCAAGGCTACTGTGATCCGGCGGACGCTGCGCGGGTCGAGGCGTACTTCCAGCCGAAGCTCGAAATGCTCGGGGGCGGTGCGCTCGAACTGGCGCAGACAAAGGAGAAAATTGCAGTGTGTGCGTCCCTGAAGAAGGCGAAAGGCGCCGAGATCGTAGCAGCCCTCACACCGTGACGGCTTTACGACGTTGACGCATCAATCGCGGTTGGCTCCTTGCACGCGCCTCGCCGGCCGGTTAGGCCGCTCTGCTCCGCGGCGCTGGCGCACCCGCAACGCGGGAGTTTTCCCGAGCCCTCTGGTATGCAATCCTGAAATGCACCTGACCGCGTCCGTCTGAGCGCTTGAGATGGCGCCGAATTCCGCCGCGCGCCAAAGGCCACTGCGGGTGCTGTTGCCGGCGCTCGGCAGCGCCGGCGACGTGCATCCGGTAATCGCACTCGGGCTTGCGCTGCGCGCGCGCTCGCATCGCGTCACGATTCTCACCAACCCGCATTTTCAGCCGTTGATCGAACAGCAGGGCCTACGGTTTCTGCCGGTGGGCACGCTCGCGGATGCCGACGCGGCGATTGCCGATCCGGATCTGTGGCACCCGCGCAAAGGGTTCGGCGTTGTCGCGCAGCGCGTGATGGTGCCCGCAATCGCGGCGATCTATCGTCTGATCGAGACGCACGCGGACGCTGACACGGTGGTCGCCACGTCCGGCATCGCGCTCGGAGCGCGCGTCGCGCAGGAAAAGCTCGGGGTGCCGACCGCCACGATTCATCTGCAGCCGAGCATCATCCGCAGTCTCGTAGATCAGGGCCTGGCGGGAACCCTGCGGATCTCGGCGTCGCAGCCCATGTGGTTTAAGCAGGCATTCTTTCGCCTGGTCGACTGGCTGGTGGTCGATTGCCATCTCAAGCGACCGCTGAATGAATTCCGTGCGACGTTGGGCCTCCGGCCGGTCAGTCGCGTGCTGCGTCGCTGGGTCCACTCACCGCAATGCGTGATCGGGTTTTTTCCGCAGTGGTTCGCCCCGCCGCAGCCGGATTGGCCGCCGCAGGTCCACCTGGTGGGGTTTCCGCTGTGGGACGCTGCTGCCCATGCGGTGATTCCGCCGGAAGCCGAGGAGTTCCTCACTGCTGATGAGCCGCCGCTGGTTTTTACGCCCGGTTCGGCGGCCTCAATGATGCAGCGCTTTTTTCGCGAGTCCGCTGCGGCCGTGCGCGAAATCGATCGACGTGCCATGTTCGTGACCAATTATCCTGCGCAGCTGCCGCGCGCGCTGCCCTCGGGCGTGAGGTCATTCGGCTACCTACCATTCAGTGCGGTGCTGCCCCGTGCCGCGCTACTGGTGTACCACGGCGGCATCGGCACGCTCGCTCAGGCCATCAAGGCGGGCATTCCGCATCTCGTTGTACCCAACGGCCATGATCAGTTTGACAACGGATGGCGTATCGAGCGAATCGGCCTCGGCCGCAGCATCCCGCAGCGGCGTTACCGGGGAAAGGGCGTCGCCGAAGCACTGCGCGCGCTGCTCAGCGACAGCGTCCTGCGGCAGCGCGCACGCGACTATGCCGCGCGCATGGACTCTGTGGGCGCACTGACGCGAGCGTGTGAGCTGATCGAGGCGCTGGCAGCGGGCGGATAGCCGTCTCGCACTTTGCAAAATGCCCAAGAGAGTCCGCGTGCCTCGCAGCGCGCGTGAGTTTGGCTAGCGACCCTGCCAGCGCGGACTGCGCTTCTCTGCAAACGCACTGGCCCCTTCTTTGAGGTCCTCCGACTGGATGACGCGCTGCACGGCGTATAGGGCGTCGTGCACGGCAAAGGCCTCGTGCTCCGTGACCATCTCGGTGTGGCGCAGCAGCTGTTTGATGGCGGGGAAGAGCAGCGGCGGACCTGCAACCAGCTGCTGAGCGATTTCGCGCGCCTTGGCGAGCGCCGCGCCTTTGGGAACGACATGGTTCGCAAGCCCCCAATGCTTCGCCTCGGCGGCGTCCATCCAGCGGCCGGTCATCAGAAACTCCACGGCGACGTGATAGGGAATCCTGCGCCGCAGTTTGATGGTGCCGGCGTCCGCCAGCACGGCCACATTGATCTCGGGCAGGGCAAAGCGCGCATGCTCCTCCATGACGATGATGTCAGTGCCGAGCACGACCTCGAAGCCCCCGCCGCAGGCAATGCCGTTGACCGCGGAGATGATGGGTTTGTCGAGGTTGCGCGGATAATTGAGGCCGCCGAAACCGCCCACGCCCCAGTCCTCGTCAGACTTCTCGCCCGCTGCGGCTGCCTTCAGATCCCAACCGGCACAGAAGAAGCGCTCGCCGGCACCCGTGACGATGGCTACGCGCAGCCCGGGGTCGTCACGAAAGGAGGTGAAGACCTCGTTCAGCCGACGGCTTGCATTGCGATCGAGGGCGTTGGCCTTGGGGCGGTCAATGATGACCTCGAGTACAGCGCCGTCGCAGGCAGTATTGATTCCATCAGACATCGGGGCAAACTCCTACACAAGTCGGATCAGCGCATCCACCGCGACCGCTCCGGCGCCGGCTGGCCGCACGATGACCGGATTGACATCGAGCTCGAAAAGAGAATCGAGGTTGGCTTCAGCATATCGGCCCACCGCGACAATCGCCTGCACGAGCGCCGGCACATCTGCAAGCGGCCGGCCGCGAAATCCCCGCAGCAACTTGTGAACGGTAAGCCGCTCGAGGGCGGTCGCAATGCTTGTCTCGTTAAAGGGCGGCAGCAAGCTTACGCTGTCCTGCAAGAGTTCGGTGAGCACGCCGCCCGCGCCAATCACCAGAGTCAGGCCGAATTGGCAATCCACGAGGGCGCCCACCAACAGCTCGGCCACACCGTCCGTGATCATCTCCTCGACGAGAAAGCGCTCCGCCAGTGCGCTCATGCGCTCCGCAGCCGCGGTCGCTTCGGCCTGGGTGCGCACATTGAGAACTACACCACCGACATCCGATTTGTGCGCAAGTTCAGCCGAGGCAATTTTAACGACGACGGGAAAGCCGAGCGCGGCCGCCGCGCTCGCGACTTCGGCGCGGGCAACCAACCGCGAGCGCGGAATGCCCAGACCGAACGCGGCGAGCGCGGCCTTCGCCTCGCCTTCGGGCAGGGTGCGTGCCGGACCGCGCTTGCCCGCGGGAATGCGCAGTTCCAGCTCCCTCATCGTGGAGCCCTGTGTCTCGGCCACGGCGCCGGCGAGACTCAAAGCCTCGAGTGCCTCGCGCTGTCCTTGCAGCGGCACGACGCCTGCCGCGAGACAGCGCGCGCGCACGGTTGCCGGCAGAGTTTCCGGCAACGAGGCGATCAGGGCGGCGCGGCTCGGCGCGCCGGCTGCCGCCGCAATGAACTCGTCGATGACGGCGATGAAAGCGCTGCTGTCGGCCTTATCCTCCGGCGGGCAATCGAGGACGAATCCCACCGCATCGAAGCCGCTGCGCAGTACGGCGGTAAACATAGCGCGCAATGCGACCCGGTCGAACCAGATGTAGGTGTGGAAATCGAATGGGTTTGCGATGGTGACGCGATCGGTCAGGATTTCGCGCAGGCGAGCCGCGACCTGGGGCGGAATCGGCGCAAACTCAAGGGCGAGATCGCGCGCGAGATCTGCCGTCATTGCCATATCGCCGCCGGAGGCGCCCATGATGAGCACGCGCCGGCCGCCAAGCATGCCGCCCGCATGGAAGATCTTCAAGGTCTCGCACAACGTGGCGAGGGTATCGCAGCGAGCCAGTCCCGCCTGTCGACAGAACGCGTCGAAGACAACGTCGGCGCCGGCGAGCGATCCGGTGTGGCTCTGCACGGTGCGTGCGGCCGCCTGCGTACGGCCGGCCTTCACGACGGCGATGGGCTTGCCGGCCGCGCGGGCGATCGCCGCCGCCCGCGCCAGCCGCGGCGCGTCCTTGATGCCCTCGATGTAGAGCCCGAAAGCGCTCACGCGCTCGTCGTGCGACAAGAGCTCGATCAGATCCTCAACGGCGAGCGCGGTCTGATTGCCGACGGTGAAGATATAGCCGATGGGGACCGATCGGTCGTTGAACATCAACGTCAGTGCGAGGGTGCCGCTTTGGCAGATCAACGCGACGCCACGCTCGAGGGGCGGCCCGACGACTTGATCGGGCCACAGCGCGACCCGATCGAAGAAGTTGACGAAGCCGTAACAGTTCGGACCGAAGTACGGCAGGTCCCCCGCGCTCGCGATGAGTTCCTGAGTGAGTTGCAGGCCCTCTGCGGTTCCGGTCTCGGAAAATCCAGCCGCAAAGCACACAAAGCCGCCGCTGGCGCGACGGTGCAAAGCCGCCGCGACCTTTGCGATCTCGCGGGCCGGCACGGCGACAAAGGCCGCATCCGGGCTGCCGGGGAGTTCTTCGATGCTGCGATAATAACGGGCCGTGGGGGTTGAAGGTCGCGTCGGATGGACGCGCCACACCTGACCCGTGTAGCCAATGGCCCGATTGCCCGCTTCAACGGCGTCCGCCCAGGCGCCGCCGATGAGCGCGAGACTGCGCGGTACCAGCAGCCGCTTGATATCGTGCAGGCCCATTTCAGCGCGCCCGCAGCTGCATGGTCCGCGAGCCGCGCCGCGCCGGGGTCGCATCCGCCGTCGCAGCCCGCAACGTTTCGAGCGCGCGGGCAATTTCCTCCGGGAAAGGCAGGGCCGCAACTTTCTCGCCCTGTTCGACGTGCAGGAGCATGAGCTCGAAGCTGGCGGCGGCCTCGCTCAGACGCGCGCAACCGAGCTCGAACCCGGCATGGATCCGTTTCGCGTCGGCTGCGATGATGCGCACCGTGACCTCGAGGAGATCGGACTGCATGACCTCATGGAAATAGTGGATATGCATCTCGAGAGTGTAGAGCGTGCAGCGCGTGCGCTCACGGTATGCAGCGTCCATGCCGAGATGGTCCATGAGGGCGTCCGCGGCACAGCTCACCACCAGCACATAGTAGGCATCGCGCAGATGTCCGTTGAAGTCGATCCACTCCGGCAGGACCTGAGTGCGGTAGATGGCAAGACCGGGCGTCACCTTACGCCCCGGGCAGCTTTAGGCGTTCGCGCGTCTGCGCCGGAGTCAGGATCTGCGCTCCCATGGCTTCGATAATGGTGCGCGCCTTCGTCACGAGCTGTGCATTGCTCGCATAGACTCCGCGGCTCAAATACAGGTTGTCCTCAAGGCCCACGCGCACGTTGCCGCCGAGGAGCACCGACTGTGCGACCCACGGCATTTGCATGCGGCTGATGGCGAAAGAGGACCAGACGCACTCGCCGGGCAGGAGGTTCACCATCGCGAGGAGATGACCCACGTCGGCCGGCACGCCGTAGGGGATGCCAGTGCACAGTTGAATGAGGGTGGGCGCCGCCAGCAGGCCTTCCTTGATGAGCTGCTTCACGAACGACAGATTGCCGGTGTCGAACACTTCCAGCTCCGGCTTGACGCCGAGGTCGCGCAGAATTCCCGCGCCCTTGCGCAGATAGTCCGGAGTGGAGATGTAGGCGCGGTTGCCGTCGCCAAAATTGAGCGTGCCGCAGTCAAGCGTCGCGATGTCGGGCCTGTATGTTCCTTCTTGACACAGATCGATGACGTGGCGCATACGCTCCTCCTGGCTGACGAAGTCCGTCCCGGGCGCGGGGGTATTGCTGAGTCCCTGATCGCCGATGCAGATGTAGCCGCCCATGCCGCAGGTCAGGTTGACGATGACGTCCACCTTGCTCTCGCGGATGCGCTTGACGACCTCGCGGTAGTGGCGCGTCTCCATGCTGAAGATCCCGGTTTCGGGGTCGCGCACGTGGATGTGCACGACGGCGGCGCCGGCGCGCGCCGCATCGACCGCTGCCTGCGCAATTTGCTCGGGTGTCACTGGGCAGTGCGGACTCTTGGTGAGCTTGGTGTCGTCGCCCGTGATGGCGCAGGTGATGAAGACGTTGGTGTTCATGGTTGTCATGATGGCGTATCCGTGAAATTCAGGCGGGTGAATGCAGAGGGTCAGGGTAGGCGGTGCGCAATGCGGGGAGCTGATCTTCCAGCCGGCAGAGTCGCGTGCCGCCCGGCGCGCGCTTTGCAGTGCAGCGTGACGCGCACTGCATCAGCACACTCTCGGCGACTAGCGGGCGCATCGGCAGGCGCACTCAATATTCTCGCGCCGCTTCACCGAGGAGCCTCGCCACATAATCAGTAAAGGACCGCCACACTTCGATACGCAGCGCGTCGGGCGCGCTGCGCCACAGCACGATCTCCGCCTTGGCGAACACGGTGCGCGTGCACATCCCGACGGGAAAGGCCATGAGGTCCAGATCGAGCGGACAGCCGCTGCTTAAAATCTCAACGGCCCGCGGGCCGAGCATTTCGAGGGCGGTTTGTCGGTGACTGACGTCGACAAGCGCGTGCGGCACGCCCTGCAGGGCCTGCGCAAGGACGCCCGCGAGTGCACGCGCTTCGGCTTCCGCGCCGAGCAGCAGGTATTCATCCGGCCCCAGCCACAGCGCCGCGCGTGTTCCCTGCTGCGATGCCCGGCAAGGCGCCTGTTCGATATCGATGCCGATGGCGGCACCGGCCGCGCGCACGGCGCCGGCGTCGCCGCGCAAAACAAAACGCGTCGCCGGCGGCAGCAGCCGCAGTTCCGCGAACGCACTCACCACAGGCGCGCGCCGCAGCGCGGCAAGCTCAGCCATTCAAGCGCTCTCCCTTTGGATCGTAGAACACTGGCGAAGTTACGCGCACGGCCACATCCTGCCCGGGCATGGGCACGTAGAGAGTCTGGCCCACTCGTGCGCGCCCATCCGCGACGAGCGCGAGCGCAATGGAGCGGCCAAGCACCGCGCTGCGATAAGACGAGGAGACATGGCCGATGAGGCGCATGGGCGGGCGTTGTCCGGGCGTCTCGATAACCTGGGCGCCTTCCTCGAGTACGGTCTCGGGTTCGACGGTGAGAAGGCCGACCAGTTGCTTGCGGCCGGGTGCGCGCATCGAGGGCCGCTCGAGCGAACGCTTGCCGACAAAATCCAGCTTTGCTGGACCGATCGCCCAGGCGAGGCCGACGTCATCCGGCGTGACCGTGCCGTCGGTATCCTGGCCGACGATGACGTAACCCTTCTCGGCGCGCAGCACGTGCATGGTCTCGGTGCCGTACGCGCTCATGCCGTGCGCTTGGCCCTGCGCGTAGATCGCTTCCCACACGGCGCGGCCGAAATCGGCGGGCACATTGACTTCGAAGCCCAGCTCGCCGCTGAAGCTCACGCGAAACAGCAGCAGGGGCACGCCGCAGATGCGGCCGCGCGCCACCGACATGTGCGGCAGCGCAGCGGCCGCGATGTCAATGTCCTCGAGCAGGGGTCGCAGCACCGCTCGCGAGGCCGGCCCCTGCACGGCAATAACGGCCCACTGCTCGGTCGTTGACGTGAGCCACACCAACAGATCCGACCATTCGGTTTGCAGATAGTCTTCCATGAGCGCGAGTACGCCGGCAGCGCCGCCGGTCGTGGTCGTCACATGAAATCGATCCTCGGCCGTGCGTGCGACGACGCCGTCATCAAGGACGAAGCCATCCTCGCGGAGCAGTATGCCGTAGCGTGCCCGACCCACGGCGAGCTTCGACCAGCTGTTGACGTACATGCGGTTCATGAAGGCCGCGGCATCGCGACCCACAACTTCGATCTTGCCGAGCGTCGAAGCGTCAAATATTCCGCAGTGGCCCCGCACCGCCAGGCACTCGCGCGCGACCGCGCGGTGCATGTCCTCGCCGGCGCGCGGGAAGTAGCGCGCACGCTTCCACAGCGCAACATTCTCAAATATAGCTCCATGTTCCTGCGCCCACTCATGCATCGGCGTCGTGCGCACCGGGTCGAAGAGATCGCCGCGCGTACGCCCCGCCATGCTGCCGAAGCTCACCGGCGTGTAGGGCATGCGAAACGTGGTCACTCCGACCTCGGGAATCGGCTTTTCCAGACTCGCCGCGACGATGGCCAGAGCGTTCAGGTTGGAGGTCTTGCCCTGATCCGTCGCCATGCCGGTGGTCGTGTAGCGCTTGACGTGTTCGATGGAGCGGAATCCCTCGCGCGTCGCGAGCGCAAGATCGGCCGTCGTCACATCGTTCTGCCAGTCGACGAAGGCCTTGCCGCCGCCCGCTGACGGGCGCGGCAGCGCGCCGAGAATGCCGTCCACCGCTGCCGCGTCATTCGCCGGCGCCGGCGCCGGCGCCGGGGCGCGTAGCGTCTGCGCTGCGACGCCTCCCGCGGCCGCACCATCCTCCAGGGCCGCGCGCAGCGCATAGACGCCGCGACAGGCGCCCGCCGAGCGCTCGCGCTCCGCCGCGCTGCCGGGAATGAAGGCCTGCAAGCCGTCGTCCCAGCGCAGCCGGCCGCGCGACTGCGAGAAAAGGTGCACGCACGGTGTGGCGCCGCCCGACATGAGGAGAAGATCGCAGGCGACGGTGGTGGCACGCGCCAGCCTGCCGTGCGCGTCAACGTGCCCCAGGCGCACCGCACGTACCCGCAGCCGGCCGCGCGTCGCCAATACGGTCGTGCGCTCCAGCACCGGCAACCCCGCGGCACGCGCCGCCTCACGCCAGGAGCCTTGTGCCCTCAGGCGTGGATCGGCGATGGCGGCGATGGCGACGCCTGCCGCATGCAGGTCGAGCGCGGCCTGATAGGCCGCATCACACCCCGCCACGACGACGGCGCGCGAGCCGCAGCGCACGCCATAGCGATGCAGATAGGTGCGCGCGGCACCGGCGAGCATGATGCCCGGCCGATCGTTGCCCGGGAAAACGAGCGGCCGCTCGAGTGCGCCGGTTGCCAGCACCACCTCGCGTGCGCGCACCTGCCACAGACGCTCGCGGGGCAGATGAGGTGGTGCAGAGGGCAGATGATCGGTGAGCCTCTCGTTGATTCCGACGAGGTTGTGCGGGAAATAGCCGAATGCGGTGCTGCGCGAAAGCAGCGTAACGCGCGCGTTCTGTGCAAGCGCCGCAATGGTCTCACGCAGCCACACTTGCGCGGCGCGTCCGTCAATCACCGCGGCGCTGTCCGCCAGGAGTGATCCTCCGAACTGTGCCTGCTCGTCGCACAACATGACGCGGGCGCCGCAGGCCGCGGCCGCTCGTGCCGCGGCGAGACCGGCCGGCCCCGCGCCGATCACGAGCACATCGCAGTGCGCGTAGCGGCTCGCATAGCGGTCCGGGTCCGCGCCGGCCGGCGCTCTGCCGAGCCCCGCGCGCGCACGGATCAGCGGTTCATACAGCGCCTGCCACGCGCGGCGCGGCCACATGAACGTCTTGTAGTAGAAACCGGCGGGGATGAACGGCGCGATGAAACCGTTGGCGGCGCCCACATCGAAGCGCAGGCCCGGCCAGCGGTTCTGGCTGGCGGCCTGCAGCCCGTCGTAGAGTTCCACCTGCGTCGCACGCAGATTGGGTGTGTAGCGCGCCGCGTCGCGCCACACCGCGACGAGTGCATTGGGCTCCGCCGAGCCCGCCGTGAGAATGCCGCGCGGCCGGTGATATTTGAAAGAGCGGCCGACGAGATGGATGCCGTTTGCGAGCAGGGCGGAGGCGAGAGTGTCTCCGGCGAAACCGTGCAAGCTCTTGCCGTCGAAGGTGAACTTCAGACGCCGCGCGCGGTCGATGAGGCCGCCCGAGGCCGTGCGAAGCTCGCTCATGGGTCGATGCGCGGCGGTGCGGGCGCGGGGCGCGCTGCACCGATTTTATAGGTCGCAAGGAACTGGTCGGTCGTCGTGTCGCGCAGTGCATTGAAGAAGCGCCCGCAGCCGCGCGTGTGGCGCCAGCGCTCCGCATGTTCGCCACGGGAATTGGTGCGCGCGTAAAGATACTCAGCCCATTGCGCAGGAGTCACGGCCGTGCCCGCCGCCGGACGCACAATGTGCGCCTCCCCGCCGTAGACGAACTCGAGCTCGGGGCGCTTGCCGCAGTAAGGACAGTCGATGAGCAGCATGCGAGCGCCTTAGTGAGCGACAGCCGCGGCCGCCGCCTCGTCGATGAGCTGGCCATCGCGGAAGCGCTCGATCGTGAACGGTGCGTTGATCGGGTGGGGCTCGTCCTTCGCGATCGTCCACGCAAAGACATGCGCCGAGCCGGGAGTCGCCTTGAATCCCCCGGTGCCCCAGCCGCAATTCACATACAGTCCGGGCACGCCGGTCTTGGCAATGATGGGAGAGCGGTCGGGGGTGACGTCGACAATCCCGCCCCAGTTGCGCAGCATCTGCAGGCGGCGAAAGGCGGGGAAGAGCTCGCAGATGGCTTCGAGCGTGTGCGTATTGACGTGCAGCGCGCCGCGCTGCGTATAAGAGGTGTAGGCGTCGGTGCCGGCGCCGATGACGAGCTCGCCTTTATCTGACTGGCTGACATACGCATGAATTCCGTTTGACATCACGACGCAGGGCAGCACCGGCTTGATCGGCTCCGACACCAGCGCCTGCAGCGGGAAGCTCTCAAGGGGCAGGCGCATGCCGACTTTATTCATGATGACGCTGGTGTTGCCGGCGGCGCAGACGCCGATCTTGCGCGTGCCGATGACGCCACGACTGGTCTCCAGGGCCTCGACTGCGCCGTCAGCGCCGCGGCGGATGCCGGTGACCTCGCAGTTCTCAATGATGTCGACGCCCAAAGAGTCCGCCGCACGCGCATAACCCCAGGCCACGGCGTCGTGCCGCGCCGTGCCGCCGCGGCGCTGCAGCGCGGCGCCCAGGACCGGGTAGCGGATATTATTTTCAATGTTGAGCGCCGGGCAGAACGTTTTCGCCTGCTCGGGCGTGAGCCACTCATTGTCAACGCCGTTGCAGCGGTTGGCGTGCACGTGACGTTTGATGATCTGTTCATCGTGCACCGTGTGCGCCAGCATCATGACCCCGCGGGGCGAGAACATGACGTTGTAATTTAGCGCCTGCGCGAGGCCCTCCCAGAGCTTGAGCGCATGGTCGTAGAGCGCCGCGCTCTCATCAAACAAGTAGTTGGAACGGATGATGGTGGTATTGCGCCCGGTATTGCCGCCGCCGATCCAGCTCTTCTCGAGCACGGCTACCCGCGTGAGACGGTGCTCGCTCGCGAGATAATAGGCGGTACCCAGCCCGTGTCCGCCGCCGCCAATGATGACGGCGTCGTACGCAGGCTTGGGCTCGGGACTGCGCCATTGCTCGCGCCAGCCCCGCTGGCCCGACAGCCCTTCTTTCAGGAGTGTCAGCGCGGAGAAAATCTGCATGTATAAATTACATCATGTTTATGCTTTAAGGGCATGATTTTCAGGATCAAAAGGGGAATCCACAAGCAGTGTCGCGCGCTTACGCTCGCCCAGAATTTCGATCCCGAGTTGCGCTCCAGCCTGCGCCAACGCGCTGTGCAGATAGCCGATCGCAAGGCTCTTCTGCAGCGCATGGCCGTAATAGCCCGAGGTCGCGCGGCCGACGATGGCGCCTTTGCTGTCAAAGAGCGGCTCATTGCCCAACGGGTCCGCGTCGCCGCAGTCGTGCACCTCAAGCGTGACGAAACGGTGCGGCACGCCCCTGGCAAGCTGTCTTTCGAGCGCTTCGCGGCCGATGAACGGGCCCTTATTCATGCGCACGAAGCGATCGAGGCCGGCCTCGAAGGGAGTGTAGTCGCGCGTCAGATCGGTGCCCCACATCCGATAGGACTTCTCCATGCGTAGAGATTCCATGGCGCGCATGCCGACCATGCCGATGCCGAATTCCTTGCCGGCGGCGAACACGGCGTCGAAGAGGTGATGTGCGTACTCGATCGGAAAATGCAGCTCCCAGCCGAGTGCCCCGACGAAGTTCACCCGCAGTGCATAGACGCCGGGGGCAAGAGCGATCTCGGCGATGCGACCCGTGAGCCACGGGAACGCGGCGTTGTCGAGCGCCGTATCGGTGAGCTTCGCAAGGACCTCGCGTGAGCGCGGACCGGCGAGGACGAAGCAGCCGCGGCTCGTGGTGATGTTTCGCAGTGTGACGCTCGCATCCTGCGGCAGTGAGCGCAGCAGGTACTCGGAGTCGTAGCGCTCGGCGGCGCCGGCGCTCACGACGTAGAAGTGCGCATCGGCGAGCTTGGTAATCGTAAACTCGCTGCGAATGCCGCCGCGTCGGGTGAGCGCATGGCAGAGCGCGATGCGGCCCGTCTGGGTTGGAACCTTGTTGGCGACGAGACCCTCGAGCCACGCTTCGGCGCCGGGACCCGTGACTTCGTGCTTCGTGAATGGCGTCAGATCGATGACGCCCACGCGTTCGCGCATCAGGCGGCATTCGTTGCCCACGTGCACGAAGTAGTTGGAGCGACGGAAACTCCACTCCTCCTCGCGGCGCACTCCCGGCGGCGCAAACCAATTGGCGCGTTCCCAGCCGTAGCGCTGGCCCCAGATGGCACCCAGGCGATCGAGCTTGTCGTACACCGGGCTCGTCTTCGCCGGACGTGCCGCGGGACGCTCCTCATCGGGAAAGTGTATCGTGAAGACGCTGCGGTAAGTCTCTTCGTTCTTCTGCACGACGTAGCGCTTGCTCGCATAGGCGCCGTAGCGGCGCGGATCCACCGCCAGCATGTCAATTCCCGGCTCGCCCTCGACGATCCATTCGGCGAGCTGCCAGCCGGCGCCGCCAGCGGCGGTGATACCGAAGCTATGGCCTTCATTGATCCACACGTTGGGCACGCTCCACGCGGGCCCTATCAACGGGCTGCCGTCGGGCGTATAGGAGATGGGGCCATTGACGATGTCCTTGATGCCGCAGTGCTCGAGCGCGGGCACGCGGCGCACGGCGGCTTCGACGTGCGGCAGCAGCCGATCAAGATCGGCCTCAAAGAGACTTCTGCCGAACCAGTCCGGCACGCCATCGGCAAAGCGCGCCGGGGCGCCGGCCTCGTACGGCCCGAGGATCCATCCCAGGCGCTCCTCGCGCAGGTAGTAGGATTGGTCGGGCTCGCGCAGCACCGCAAGCTCGCGTCCGCCTTTGGCGCGGTAGCTTTTCAGTTCCGGCGACTCATCGTAGACGATGTACTGGTGTTCGACGGGTATGGCAGGGACGTCAATCCCAAAGAGCCGGCCGCTCTGGCGTGCGTAGTTACCGGTTGCGCAGACCACGTGTTCGGCGGTGATGTCTCCCTGATTGGTGCTGAGTCGCCACTCTCCCGCAGAAGTGCGCTCGGCGCCGCTCACCTCCGTGTGCTCATGGATCTCTGCACCGGCGGCGCGTGCGCCTTTGCGCAGTGCCATGGTGAGGTCGGCGGGAGCGATGTGGCCATCGTCCGGGTGATAGAGCGCGCCGACAATAGGAGCCGTGCCCGCGCCATCGCCGAGATTGATGAGGGGCCAAAGCTCCCGGACCTCCCGCGCGGTGATGATCTTGTAGGGCACGCCGATGGTGTTGGCGGTGCCGCAGTACTTTTGGTACTCATCCATGCGCGCTGCGCAGGTGGCGAGGCGCAGATTTCCGGTGACGTGAAAGCTTACGTCCTGGCCGGTCTCCGCCGGCAGGCGCTTGTAGAGATCGACCGAGTACTTGTGCAGCTGACCGACGGTGTAACTCATATTGAAGAGGGGCAGGAGTCCCGCGGCGTGCCATGTCGACCCGGCAGTGAGCTCCGAGCGCTCCAGCAGCACCACGTCAGACCAGCCTTTCTTCGTCAGGTGGTAAAGCGTGCTGACGCCGACGACGCCACCGCCAATAACGACCACCCGAGCGTGTGTTCTCATCTTTATATGTCCCGGCCGCGTTTGAGCGTCGCAGTGTAGCCAGCGCATGGCACGGCAAAGCTTTCAATTGCGACAGGCACTTATACGAATACGTCCGCGTTCGGCGCGCCCCGGGCCGATGTGCCGCGCAAAGGGCCGCGATATGTCGCAGACAGACAACCTTTATGTCGATTTTAGGCACGTGGCCCGTCGACGACTTATAATCGGCGCGCCGACTCGAGAGGGAACGCCCATGGAATCCGTCGCCGCGATCCGCAAGAGCCGCTACGCCTTCGTGACGCTGCCTAACTACTCCCTGATCGCGCTGACCAACGCGATCGAACCGCTGCGCATGGCGAACGCGCTCTCGGGCCAGAACGCGTACGAGGTGTCAATCGTCAGCCTGGACGGGGCACCGGTTGTTGCGAGCAATGGGCTGCAGCTCACTCCGACGGGCGCACTCGATCAGATGGGACGCGTGGATATCGTCTTCGTGTGCGGCGGCATCAATGTGCGTGAGGCGGTGTCGCGGCCGCTCTTGACGGCGTTGCGCCGCATGGGCGAGCAGAGGATGGCGCTCGGCGCGCTCTGCACCGGCGGCTACGCGCTGGCGCGCGCGGGACTGCTCGACCAGTACCATGCCACGATCCATTGGGAGAACCTCGCCGCGCTGCGTGAGGAGTTTCCGCGCGTTCTCATCAGCGATCAGCTCTTTACCATCGATCGCGATCGCTACACTTGCTCGGGCGGCATCGCGCCGCTCGATCTCATGCTGCATCTCATCCGCATCAAGTTGGGAGCGCGGATCGCCAATCTCGTTTCAGAACAGTTCATCGTCGATCGCGTGCGCAATGACAAGGACCGTCAGTACATCCCGTTGAAGGCACAAATCGGTGTCTCGCATGCAAGCCTAATAAAGGTTGCGCAGCTCATGGAAGAGAACATCGAGAAGCCGCTGTCGTTGGATGCGATCGCAAGCGCCACGGGGCTTTCGCGCCGGCAGATTGAGCGACTCTTCAAGCGTCACTTGCACTGCGTTCCCAAGCGCTATTACCTCGACATGCGCTTGCGGCGGGCGCGCGATCTGCTGCTGCAGACCTCGATGCCGGTCATGGACATCACGACGGCCTGCGGCTTTCAATCGCCGCCGCATTTCTCAAAGTGCTATCGCAGCCACTATGGCTACCCGCCGAGTGCCGAGCGCCAGCCGAACCGCGCTGCTGCGCAGTGACAGGGCGCGCGGCGCGCCAGGCGCAGCATGCACTGGACGAGGAGCCGGCTGGCCCGTGCAGTACCGCGATGCCGTCAGGCGCAAGTCGAAGGAGGGGGCGCGGCGCTGTGGCTATCGAGTTCAGCCGGATATGGCTTGCTGAGCAGCAGTCTCTCAATGAGCTCGGCCACGCCCGCGCCGCGCGCGCCACGCGTAACGAAGTCGGCTGCGTCCTTCAGCAGCGGCACGGCGTTCGCGACCGCCACTCCTAACCCGCAGGCGTCAAGCAAGGCGAGGTCGTTTTCCGCATCCCCGACGCCGACGGTGCTCTGGGGGCACAGATCCAGTTCCTGCAGCGCGACAGTGAGCCCCGAGCCTTTGTTAACGCCGACCGGCAAAACCATGATGGCTTCCCGGTTGGGAACGATCTGCAAAGAAAGCTCGAGGTCGCGAATGGTCTGCAGCACGACCGGGGTATGGGGTTCGCGGGCTGCGACAATGACCTGGCCCGCAGCGAGCGGATGCACGCCGCGTTCCCGCAACGTTTGGATAAAGACGCCCGGTGGCGGCTTGGCGAGCATTCGCTGTTCGCGTGTGGCTGGGTTGTAGAGCACGGCGCCGTTTTCGCCGACCACACGATCGAACAACTCAAGGCAGTCGCAGACTATGCGCAGATCCTCAATTATTCGGCCTGTGATCAGGAGGATCTTGCGGCCGGATACCCGTACTCGCACCAGGGCGTCGATGGTGGCGGACGAGACGGCGCCGCATTGCGCCAATGTACCGTCGTAGTCGCAGCCGAGCGCGACATATCGCATCCGTGTCACTCCACGGAAATTCTGGAAGGCAACGCTAGCATATCGCTTGGCACCTACTTTTTCCGTTGCCGGCGGCGTGTCTCGGAAGATATAGAATCGCTCGCTGTAGCGGTGGAATGCAGTGGGATGGGGGAATCGTGTCGACTCAAAGTTCGGTTCTTTTTTCGCAGCGTTCCATTGCGCACTTCGTTTCGTGGTCCAGGGTCAATTGTCGAAAAAGCGACAAGCTCGAGCGTGGCAGCGACCGGTACTGCGTCATGCTTTAGGGCCGGCCGCGCGGCAATGTCGTTCCTAGACATGCGACCGTCGTGATGTAGCCAGTCCCGCCGGCGCCCGCCCCGTACCATTCTGCTACGGGAGTGCGCGTATGTCCGACCAGTCAGCAGGCGAATTTGATCTCAAGGGCTTGAGCGACGAGGAGCTCGTCGAGCAGGTTCATGACGATCTATACAACGGCTTGAAGAGCGAGATCGAGGATGCCACCCGGATCTTTCTCGAACGCGGCTGGGGGCCGGAGCAGATCCTGAATCAGGCGCTCGTCGAAGGGATGCGCATCGTCGGCATCGATTTCCGCGACGGCATTCTATTCGTACCCGAGGTGCTGCTCGCTGCGAATGCCATGAAGGGCGGAATGGAGATCCTGCGGCCGCTCCTGGTTGAGACCGGAGTCGAGCCCATCGGCAAGATCGTCATCGGCACCGTCAAGGGCGACATCCATGACATCGGCAAGAACCTGGTGTCCATGATGCTCGAAGGGGCCGGCTTCGAGGTCATTGACCTCGGCATCAATAATCCAGTGGAAAAGTATCTGGATGCCCTCGAGAAGCACCAGCCGGACATTCTGGGGATGTCGGCGCTGCTCACCACAACCATGCCCTACATGAAGGTCGTGATCGACACATTGAAGCAGAAGGGCATACGCGACGACTACATCGTGCTGGTCGGCGGCGCACCCCTCAACGAAGAATTTGGCAAAGCGGTCGGCGCTGACGCCTACTGCCGCGACGCGGCGATCGCCGTGGAGACCGCCAAAAACCTGATCGCCGCGCGCCGCGCCGCCACCGCGGCTGCCTGAGGCGATGTCCCATGGACAGCGGGCGCGGCGTGCTGGTGATTGCCTGCGGAGCGCTTGCGCGTGAGATCGCAGCGCTCCGCCGGGTGAACGGCTGGACGGAACTCGACGTCTGTTACCTGCCGCCGCAACTGCACAATCGCCCCGAGCGCATTGCCGCCGAGGTACAGGCGCAGATCCGCGCGCACCGCGACCGCTACCAGCGGATTTTCGTCGCCTACGGCGACTGCGGCACCGGCGGCGGCCTGGACCGCATGCTGCGCGAGGAGGGCGTTGAACGTATCCCCGGCGCCCACTGCTACGAGTTCTTTGCCTCGCCCGAGGTTTTTACGGCGCTCGCCGAGGCCGAACCCGGCACGTTCTATCTGACCGATTTTCTGGTGCGTCATTTCGATCATCTGGTGACGCGCTCGCTGGGGATCGATCGCCACCCTGAACTTGCTTCGATGTACTTCGGCAACTATCGCCGCGTCGTTTATCTGGCGCAGGCGCCGAATGAAGGCTCACTCGCCAAAGCGCAATCGATCGCGACGCGCATGGGGCTCGAATTCAAATTTCAGTTCACGGGTTATGGTGGGCTCGCCTCGCGCTTAACTGGCCTCGTGCACCCGGAGCAGGCGCGCGCATGGCGAGCCTGATCGTCATTTCCTGGCGCGACATACCCGCACAAGTCATCGCCAAGCGCGGCCGCGAGACCATCAAGGTGCAGCTGAGCGCGCGCTTCCAGGAGGCGGTTGATCGCGCCGCGATGCGCGCCGGCAAGGGCAGCTCGGATGCCTACCTCGCCGACTGGCGGCGCACGCCGCGCGACTGCGGCGATGACCTGCAGGCGGAAGCTGCCGCGGAAGCGGCGCGTCTCGAGGCGCGCTACACCGATGAGGAGCTCGAGCGGGTGATTCGCGCCAAAGGCATCGATGAGCGCGCGCGCCCGGACGTGCCCGAGACCCCGGCGGCTCCCGAGGTGCCTTGATGTACGCCGTGCGCCTTTGGTCCACGCGCCACGCGCGCGGGCTCGAGCATTTTTATCGCTTCTTTGAATCCCTTCTCGTGCGCCTGCACGGCCTGGCAAACGCGATCGGCTACGGGCGTCTCGAACGGCCGGTCGCCGTCGTCGAGCGCGCCGTCAAGGGCTTCCTGTTTGACTGTCAGATGTGCGGCCAATGTGTGCTGAGTTCGACCGGCATGTCCTGTCCCATGAACTGCCCGAAGAACCTGCGCAATGGTCCGTGCGGCGGCGTGCGCGGCGATGGCCGTTGCGAGGTCAAACCCGAAATGCGCTGCGTCTGGGTCGAAGCCTATCAAGGCAGCCAGCGCATCCCCGGCGGCCTTGCCGCCATGCAGGCTCTGCAGCACGCCGTGGACCGGCGCCTGCAGGGCAGCTCCTCGTGGCTGCGCGTGGCGCGCGAGAAGGCCGCAGCGCTTAAGCCGCCTGCGCCATGATCTTCGAGGACGAACCGGTACCGGGCTACCCGCTGCCCATTCTGCCCGGGCACACCTCACCCGGGCGCCTCGAGCGCGTGCTGCGCGCGGGCGTGTTCGCCGTGACGGCGGAGCTCGCACCGCCGGATTCTGCCGATCCGGAGGATGTCTACCGGCGCGCGCGCGTCTTTGACGGCTACGTCGACGCCATCAATGCAACCGACGGCAGCGGCGCCAACTGTCACATGTCGAGCCTCGCCGTGTGTGCGCTCCTGACACGCGTGGGCTATGCGCCGGTCATGCAGATTTCCTGTCGTGACAAGAACCGCATTGCGATCCAGGGAGACATTCTCGGCGGCGCCGCCATGGGCGTCTGCAACATGCTGTGCCTGACGGGTGATGGGGTGCAAGTCGGCGACCACCCGCAGGCGAAGCCGGTGTTCGATCTGGACTGCATATCACTCCTCACCGTCGCCCGCACCCTGCGCGACGAGCATCATTTTGAGAGCGGCCGCAAGATCACATTTGCGCCGCGGGTCTTCCTCGGGGCCGCCGAGAATCCGTCCGCACCGCCGTACGAGTGGCGTGCACAGCGTCTCGCGAAGAAGGTGGCCGCCGGCGCGCAGCTGATCCAGACCCAGTATTGCTACGATACCGTGCTGCTCAAGGACTTCATGCGCCGCGTCGAGGAGCTGGGTCTCATCGGCAAGACATTCATTCTGATCGGCGTGGGCCCGCTGCGCTCGGCGAAAGCCGCCGACTGGATGCGTACGCACGTTCCGGGCATGCACATTCCGGACGCCATCATCAAGCGCCTGGCTGGCGCGCAGGACCAGGTCCGCGAGGGCCGCAACATCTGCGTCGAGCTCATCCAGGAATGCCGCGGCATCGCCGGCGTCAGCGGCGTGCACGTCATGGCCTATCGCCAGGAAGAATCCGTTGCGGATGCCATCGATCGCTCCGGCGTGCTTGCCGGCCGGGTGCCATGGTTTCCGGAGCGCGATCGGGCCCAACAACCAAGCAGGACAACGCAATGACCGATACCGTCATCAGTTCGGCAACCAAGGAAGTCGTCATCGGCTTCGATCGTCCATTCGTCATCATCGGCGAGCGCATCAATCCCACCGGGCGCAAGATTCTTGCCGCCGAAATGGCCGCGGGCGATTTCACGCGCGTCAGCACGGATGCGCTCGCCCAGGTCGCCGCGGGCGCGCATATGCTCGATGTCAATGCGGGGATCCCGCTGGCCGATGAGCCGGCGATCCTCGCGCAAACGATCAAGCTGGTGCAGTCCATCACCGACGTGCCGCTGTGCATCGACTCCTCGATCGTCGCAGCGCTCGAGGCCGGACTGGCGGTCTACCAGGGCAAGGCGCTCGTCAATTCGGTGACCGGCGAGGAGGAACGCCTCGAGAGGGTGCTGCCGCTCGTCAAGAAATATGGCGCGGCCGTTGTTGCCATCTCCAACGACGAGACGGGCATCTCCGAAGATCCCGACGTGCGTTTCGCCGTGGCGAAGAAGATCGTCGAGCGCGCCGCCGACCACGGCATCGCGCGCTGCGACGTCGTCGTCGATCCTCTGGTGATGCCCATCGGCGCCATCAATCGGGCGGGCGTGCAAGTGATGCACCTCCTGCGGCGCCTGCGTGGCGAGCTCAAGGTGAACAGCACCTGCGGCGCATCCAACGTAAGCTTTGGTTTGCCGCAGCGCGATGGCATCAGCAGTGGCTTCCTCACCATGGCGATCGCCTCGGGCCTCACTTCGGCCATCACCAATCCGCTGCACGCGGAGATCATGAAGGCATTGATGGCGGCGGATGTGATGATGGGCCACGATCCGGACTGCGCGCGCTGGATCCGCACGTTCCGCGACGTGCCGGTCGCCGGCGCTACGGAAGGCGCCGCGCGCGGCAGACGCGAGGGCGGGCACCGCCGTCGTGGCTAACGACGCACTCGTCGTCTTCACGCCCTCGGGCAAGCGCGGACGATTTGCCGTTGGCACGCCGCTGCTGCAGGCCGCGCGCGAGCTCGGCGTCGACATCGATTCGGTGTGCGGCGGTCGCGCGCTCTGCGGCCGTTGTCAGGTTCTCATCATGGAAGGCGACTTTGCCAAGCACAGTGTGAAGTCGCAGGCGCAGAACCTCTCGCCGTTGAGCGCGGCGGAGGCGAGCTACGCGGCCAGACGAACCCTCGCGCCGGGACATCGGTTGTCCTGTTCCGCCCGGATAATGGGCGATCTGGTCGTCGACGTTCCCATCACGAGTCAGGTGCATCGGCAAGTGGTGAGGAAAGCGGCCGATGCGCGCGACATCGTTCTTGATCCGGTGCTGCGGTTGCATGAAGTCGAGGTCGAACGCCCCGACATGCACAACCCCTCCGGCGATCTGCGTCGTTTGATGGCGGCTCTCAAGCGCGAATGGCAGCTGGATGGGCTGCGATGCGATGTCGAAGTGCTGCCGGGGCTGCAGGCCGCACTGCGCAGCGGCGACTGGCAGGTGACGGTCGCCGTGCATGCCGGCACGGATATCATCGGCGTGTGGCCCGGGCTCTACGAGCGGGCGTTTGGCCTCGCGGTCGACGTCGGCTCAACGACGATCGCAGCGCATCTGTGCGACCTGGTGTCGGGCGAGGTCGTCGCATCGAGCGGCATCATGAATCCACAGATTCGCTTCGGCGAGGACCTCATGAGCCGCGTGTCCTACGCCATGATGAATCCAGGAGGCGCGGCGCAAATGACGGCCGCGGTGCGCGCGGCGCTCACTGCGCTCGCCGCTGACGTCGCGCGCGCTGCGCATATCGCGCCCGCCGATATTCTGGAGATGACGTTCGTCGGCAACCCCATCATGCATCACCTCGTGCTCGGCATCGATCCGGTCGAGCTCGGCGGTGCGCCGTTTGCGCTGGCGGTTGATCAGGCACTCAGCCTGCGTGCGGCGGATCTGGACATCGCGCTGCATCCGAACGCGCGCGTCTACTCACTGCCGTGCATCGCGGGCCACGTCGGGGCGGACGCGGCCGGGATGATTCTCGCCGAGCGCCCGGATCTGAGCGATGCGCTCACCTTGCTGGTGGATGTCGGCACCAACGCGGAGATCATCCTCGGCGATCGGCGCCGCATCCTCGCGTGCTCAAGTCCGACCGGGCCCGCGTTCGAAGGCGCGCAGATCAGCTGCGGGCAGCGCGCCGCGCCCGGTGCGATTGAGCGCGTGCGCATCGACCCGGCCACGCTCGAACCGCGATTCAAGATTATCGGCAGCGACCTGTGGTCGGACGAGACGGGCTTCGAGGCCGCCGCTGCGCGTCTCGGCATCACCGGCATCTGCGGCTCAGGGATCATCGAGGCGATCGCCGAGATGTACCTCGCCGGCATCATCAATCAGGACGGCGTCGTCGATGGACAGCTGCGCGCCCGCAGCGCGCGCGTGACGGCGACCGGACGCACGTTTGCCTACATGCTGTACCGGGGCCAAGTGCCTCTCATGATCACGCAGAACGACGTGCGCGCCATACAGCTTGCCAAGGCGGCGTTGTATGCCGGGATCCGCTTGCTGATGGAGCATCTGGGAGCCGAGCGTGTCGAGCGGATCCGGCTCGCCGGCGCCTTCGGATCGCACATCGATGTCAAATACGCCATGGTGCTCGGCATGATTCCCGACTGCGATCTCGCCCATGTCGGCGCGGCGGGCAACGCGGCGGGCACCGGCGCACGCATCGCACTCCTCGACTATTCCTCGCGGCAGTTGATCGAGGGGCTCGTGAGTCGGGTGGAGAAAATCGAGACCGCGCTCGAGCCGCGTTTTCAGCAGCATTTCGTCGCGGCCATGGCGATTCCGCACAAGAATGCCGACCATTCCAATCTCATGAAGGCGGTGGTGCTGCCGCCGCACAAGGAGTCGGCGGGCCAGGCGCAAACGCGCGGCCGGCGCGGCCGCGGCACGCGCCCCGTGCCGCCCGCCGCCTAGTAGCTCGAGTCGGGGAAGCTCGCGCGGCGCCGATTCATGTAGTCCTGCAGGGCTTCGTCGACGGCGGGATCGAGCGGCGGCGCAACGTACTCCGCCAATTGCTTCTTCCACAGCACGTTGGCGCGCTGCGCCATGTCTTTGGCGCCCTCGGCCTCCCACTGCTCGAAGCTGTTGTTGTCCGCGAGCGGCGAGCGATAAAAGGCGGTCTCAAAATTGGCCTGCGTGTGCGCGCACCCCAAAAAGTGCTTGCCCGGGCCGACCTCGCGGATGGCATCCATCGCCTGGCCGTTCTCGCTCAGATCCACGCCTTCGAGGAGCGTGTGCATCATGCCGGCCTGATCGACGTCCATAATGAATTTTTCATAGCCCATGCTCAGGCCGCCTTCGAGCCAGCCGGCGACATGCAGCACGAAGTTGACACCCCCGAGACAGGTCGGCAGCAGCGTGTTGGCCGATTCGAATGCCGCCTGCGCATCGGGAATCTTGGACGCGCACAGGCTGCCGCCGGAGCGGAAGGGCACGCCCAGGCGTCGTGCCAGTGCCGCCATTACATAGAGCACGAGCTCAGGCTCCGGCGTGCCAAAGGTCGGAGCGCCCGACTGCATCGAGATCGAGGAGGCGAAACTGCCGAGCACGACGGGCGCGCCGGGATTCACCAGCTGCAGGAACGCCATTCCGGCGAGGGCTTCCGCCAGCGTCTGCGCCACCGTGCCGGCGACCGTCACGGGCGACATGGCTCCTGCCAGAATGAAGGGCGTGATGATGCAGGCCTGATTCGCGCGCGCATAGGTTTTCGCGGCGCCCAGCATCGTCGAGTCGAAGGTCATGGGGGAATTGGCATTGATGAGATTGATCAGCACGGTCTTGGGCCGCCCCGTGGCGGGATCCATGAAGTCATTGCCAAAGACGATCTTCGCCATCTCAACGGAGTCCTGGGCGCGCTCCGGATGCGTCACCGAGCCCATGAAGGGCTTGTCGCTGTATTTGATATGGCTATAGACCATCTCGAAGTGACGCTTGTTGACGGGCAGATCGACCGGCTCGCAGATCGTTCCGCCGGAGTGGTGCAGCGAGTTTGAGAGGTACGCGAGCTTTACGAAATTGCGAAAGTCCTCGATGCGCGCATAGCGCCGTCCTTCGTCGAGGTTGCGCACGAACGGCGAGCCATAGGCGGGCGCAAACACGGTGTTCTTGCCACCGATCGCGACACTGCGCGCAGGATTGCGCGCGTGCTGCACGAAGTCGTGCGGCGCGTGCTGCTGGATGAGTGCACGGGCGAGCCCGCGCGGCATACGCACCCGCTCGCCCTGCACATCCGCACCGGCTTGCTTCCAGAGCGCGAGCGCCTCGGCATCCTCGCGAAATTCGATGCCGACCTCCTCGAGAATCGTGTCGGCGTTGTTCTCGAGCAGGACGAGACCCTCTTCGCTCAGAACCTCGTAGACGGGAATCTTGCGGGTGATGTAAGGGACGGATGCGGCGGCGCGTGCGCTGCGCGCGGCGCGCTTGGCGTCGCGACCGCTCGGGCGGCGCGTTCGTGGCGCCTGAATCTGTGTCTCGTCCATAAACAAAGCTCTCCAAAATGCGCTGACAGTATCCTCACCTGCGGGCGCCGCGACTGCTCAATTTGCGGCGTCGGCTTGTCCGGCAGCGCCATCCGCCTCGTCCATACGACCGGCCAGCGCCCGCACGATCTCCGCCGCATCGCACACTCCGCACAGGCACCCGGCATCGACCAGCAACACAGGGTGTCCGGTGCGCTGGCGCAGCTCGATGATCACGCGCAGCGGCATCGACGCAGGCGCAATCGCAACTCCGGTGCGCACGTGCTGCCACGCTTCCTCCTGAACCTGGCCGAGAGCCTGCGCCTCGCCATCAAAGCTGACCGCCGTGGGCTCGCTCGCCCCATTGACGGCCACTCGGTAGCGGCGCGCGTCATCGAGCCAGATTCCGCCGCCGTCGCGCACGAGCTCCGTCGAGCGGCGCATGACCATGCCGCCGGTCAGGACGTTGAGGGGATTCATGTGCTGCACGAACTCGGCGACGTAGGCGTTGCCCGGCCGCAGCACGATGTCCTCGGCCGTGCCGGTCTGCACAATGCGGCCGCCCTCCAGCATCGAAATGCGATCGCCGAGCTTCAGCGCTTCGTCAAGATCATGGCTTACAAAGAGAATCGTTTTTTTGACGTGCTCCTGCAGCGCCAGAAGCTCATCCTGAAGTTTGCGGCGAATGAGCGGATCGAGCGCGGAGAAGGGCTCGTCCATGAGCAGAATGTCGGCGTCGGTGGCAAACGCGCGCGCGAGGCCCACCCGCTGCTGCATGCCTCCGGAGAGTTCAGCGACGGCGCGGTCGCCCCATTGCGCAAGACCGACGAGCTCCAGCTGCTGATCGATGATGCGGCGCCGCTTCGCCGCCGGATCACCGCGCACCTCCAGGCCAAAGCCGACGTTGTCGCGCACGCTGCGCCACGGCAGGAGCGCAAACTGCTGGAATACCATGGCGATGCAGCGGCGGCGCACGCGGCGCAGGGTAGCCGCATCGCACTCGGCAACGTCGATGATGTTTGCCCCGTCATTGACGAGCACGCGGCCGCGCGTCACGGGGGCAATGCCGTTGGCCGCGCGCAGCAGCGTGGATTTGCCGGAGCCGGACAGACCCATCAGCACCGAGATCTCGCCGCGCTCGACCTTGAGATTCGCGCCGGCCATGCCGACGACGACGCCGAATTTCTGGGTGATCTGCGCGCGCGTGCCGCCGGCGTCGAGTGCGCTCAGGGCCTGCTGCAACAGCGCCGCCGCGCGCCGTCCGGTTCCCGCGCTGAAGAGGATGTCGACGTCGCAGAATTCGAGCGCCGTGTTCAAGAGCGTTTCTTCTCGCTCGGTCGGCTGATGCGATCGAGAATGATGGCGAGCAGCACGATGGCGAAGCCCGCCTCAAAGCCCATGCCGATTTGTACGGTATTCAAGGCGCGCACGACCGGCACACCCAGGCCGCCCGCCCCGACGAGCGCCGCGATCACGACCATCGACAGACACAGCATGATGCACTGGGTCATGCCCGCGAGGATCGTCGCTGCGGCACTGGGCAGTTCGATCTTGAAGAGCATCTGCGTGCCGGTGGCGCCAAAGGCCTGCCCGGCCTCGATGAGCGAGCGCGGCACCGAGGAGATGCCGAGATAGGTGAGCCGAATGGACGCCGGCAGCGCGAAGATGACGGTGGAGATCAGCCCCGGCACGACGCCGAGTCCGAACAACACCAGGGTGGGAATCAGATACACGAAGGTGGGCAAGGTCTGCATGAGATCCAGCACCGGCCGCATCGCGGCGTAGAGCCGCGGACGGTGGGCGGCGGCGATGCCGAGCGGCACGCCGATGAGCGCCGATACCAGCGCCGAAAGCATGACGAGCGACAGGGTTTCGAGGGTAGCGATCCAATAGCCCTGGTTCATGATGAAGAGGAGGGCCGCGGCAACGAATGCCGCAAGCGCAAGCGAACGGTGCAGCACCCAGGCGAGCGCAGCGGCGAGCAGGATGAGGAGCGGCGAGGGGATCGCGCGCAGCAGTGCCGTCAGGCCATTGACGCTGCTGCCCACGCCCTTGGAGATGCCATCGAAGAGCACGGTGCCGTGAGCCTTGACGTACTCAATCATCACCGCGACGGTGTCACCGAGCGGGATCTTATGGCGCGTCATCCACTCCTCGAATCCCGCGCGCTGCGTGAGCGCGCTGGCTGCTGGGAGATTCGCGAACGCCGGCTGGCCGTCAAAGCGACGCACGCCGCTGAGCCATTGGGCCTTGATCGCAGGGTTGGCCTGCAGCCACGCGGCCGCGGCCGCGGCGGGTGTTTCGTGGCGATTCAGGATGGCGTCCATCACCTCGCTCTCGCCGCGCGGCGTGAACTTCAAATTCATCAGCAGTCGACCGACGTTGGGGCACTGCGCCGAATATCCGGCGCGCGTATTCGTAAAGACGCTCGCACCGCCGTAGTTCGGCCCGAAGGTGGCGTCGCCGCCCGACAAATAGCGGATCTGGAAGCGCATGTTCATCGGGTGCGGATCCCAGCCGAGGAAGACGATCGGCGCGTGCGCGCGCACTGCACGCTCCACTTCGGCGAGCATTCCCTGTTCGCTCGACTCGATGAGCTTGAAGTCTCCGAGGTTGAACTGATGGTGCGCAATGATGCCCAAGATCTGCCGATTGCCGTCATTGCCCGGCTCGATCCCGTAGATCGAATGATTAAGTGCGGCCGCAAAGCGTTGGATGTCGGCGAAGTCCCTGAGCCCGGCATCGTAGGTATAGGCGGGAACGGCCAGCGTGTACTTCGCGCCGACGAGATTGGCGTCCAGCACATCGACCGAGCCGTCGGCGACGAAAGCCCGGCGGTCCCCTTCCTGCGTCGGCATCCAGTTGCCGAGGAAGACGTCGATGTCCTTGTTCTTCATCGACGCATAGGTCACCGGTACCGACAGCACCGTCACCTGAGGCTCATAGCCCAACTCGCGCAGCACGCTCGCGACAAGCGCGGTCGTCGTGGTGACATCGGTCCAGCCGATGTCGGAGAGCCGCACGGTCCGGCAGGACGCGTCCTCGACGGCGTATGCCGGAATCACGGACCCAAGTGCGATGAGCGCGCCGAGGAGAAACACGGGCGCAAAGGCGCTGCGGCGCCCGGCGCGCATCGCGCCCGGCTGTTGTGATTGCTTTCCCGTCATCCGCTATTTAATCTTAGCATGTCTTGAACGACCGTTTAACTGAGCTCGATTGCGCCACCTAAATGCCAAACAAGTGTCTGATAGTAAAGAATTAACGGGTGATCAGGATGCACAAGCCGACCCGCTGATCGTGCATACTGTTGGGTAGATCGGAGCATCAAATTGAACAGACAATCAACACCTCAGAAAGGCAACGGCCGCAGTGTCAAGCCCGAAGGCGAGGCACGCGATGAACTTGAAGAGTCGCGCCGCCAGCAGCTGATCGGCGTCACCATCGACAGTCTGGCAGAGCTGGGCTACGTAAGCAGCACGCTCGCGCAGATCGCCGGTCGAGCCAACGTCTCGCCGGGGCTGGTGGCGCATTACTTCGGCGACAAGGATGGCCTTCTGGAGGCAGCATTTCGCTCGCTGTCGCGGCGCGTCGGCGACCAGGTGCGCGCCCGTCTGCAGCGGGCGCGCACTCCGCGCGGCCGGATCCAGGCCGTGATCGATGCGAACCTCGCGCCCGCCGAGTTTGATCAGCGCACGGGCACGGCCTGGCTCGCCTTCTGGGGCCAGGTCGTGCACGAGCCGCGACTGAAGCGCGTGCAACGGGTCTATCAGCGCCGCACGCTCTCCAACTTGCAGCATGCGCTGAAAAAACTACTGCCGGCAGAGGAGGCGCATAGCCTCGCCTACATGATCGCCGCGATGATCGATGGCGTGTGGCTGCGCGCGGCGTTATCCGAGTGGACTGAGGCCGACAGCGAGAGCGCGCGGGCACTGCTTACCGACTTCGTTGACGGACGCTTAAAGGCGTCTGCGGTGACAGGCATTGCGAGTGCTGCGCCTGACAACGCGGCGAGCGATCCGCAGGATACGCGCGGCGAGGCAACCTTCGCATCGATCAATCCGGCAACCGGTGAAGTGCTCGCGCACCTTCGCATTGCCGGTGCCGCAGAGGTCGACGCCGCCGTGACGCGCGCGCAGCAGGCCCAGGCCGTTTGGGCCGCGATGCCCGGTGCCGCGCGCGGCCGTGTGCTGCGCCGCGCAGCGGAGATTCTGCGGGCGCGCAATGATGAGCTCGCCGAGCTTGAGACGCGCGACACCGGCAAGCCCATTCAGGAGACCCGCGTGGTGGATGTGGTCTCAGGCGCCGACTGCCTGGAATATTTTGGCGCGCTCGCGGCAAGCCTCTCAGGTGAGCACGTGGATCTTGGACCGCAGGCGTTCGGCTACACGCGGCGCGAGCCTCTGGGCGTGGTCGCAGGAATCGGCGCCTGGAATTATCCGCTGCAGATCGCCTGCTGGAAGGCGGCGCCGGCGCTCGCCTGCGGCAACGCCATGATCTTCAAGCCGGCCGAGCTGACGCCGCTTTCGGCCATGAAGCTTGCGGAAGTCTTCGCGGCCGCGGGGCTACCCGAGGGCGTCTTTCAGGTCGTCCAGGGGGCGCGCGACACGGGACGGCTCCTCAGCCGCCATCCGCAGATCCGCAAGGTGTCTCTCACCGGCGAAGTAGGCACCGGCAAGGCCGTGATGAGCGATGCCGCGGCCTCGCTCAAATCCGTGACCCTGGAGCTCGGTGGCAAGTCGCCACTCATCGTCTTTGACGACGCGAAGCTTGAGAATGCGGTCGCGGGCGCATTACTTGGAAATTTCTACTCCGCGGGCGAGGTGTGCTCGAACGGAACGCGTGTCTTCGTGCAGCGGCGCATCAAGAGCGCCTTCATGGAGCACCTGAAGGCACGCGCAGCGGCGCTCGTCATCGGCGATCCCATGGATCCGCGCACGCAGGTTGGTGCCCTCATCAGCGAGGCTCACATGCAGCGCGTACTTGCCTATATCGCGCGCGGCAAAGCCGAAGGGGCGCAGCTCATAGTCGGCGGCGAGCGCGTGAGCGCGGGGGATCTCGCCAACGGCTTCTTCGTCGCGCCGGCCGTGTTTGATGCCTGCGACGACCGCATGACGATTGTGCGCGAAGAGATCTTTGGACCCGTCATGGCAGTGCTCGAGTTCGATGACGAGGAGGAGGTCCTGGCGCGCGCCAATGCCACCGAATTTGGTCTCGCGGCCGGCGTTTTTACCAGCGATCTGACGCGCGCCCATCGGGTCATTGCGCGGCTGCAGGCCGGTACCTGCTGGATCAACCACTACAACATCACGCCGGTGGAGCTGCCGTTCGGGGGGATGAAGATGTCGGGTCTCGGACGCGAGAACGGGCGGGCAGCGATTGAGCACTATTCGCAGCTGAAGAGCGTCTACGTCGCCCTGGCCGACGTCGACTCGCCTTACTGACGAGGCCGCGCGTGGCCGAAGAGAGTTTCGACTATGTGATCGTCGGCGCGGGCTCTGCGGGGTGCGTGCTGGCCGACCGCCTGAGCGCAGACGGTGCGCACACCGTGCTCGTGCTCGAGTACGGCGGCTCAGACCGGGCGCTCTCCATTCAGATGCCCGCTGCGCTGTCCATTCCGATGAACAGCGACAAGTACAACTGGGGCTACCACACCGAAGCGGAGCCGGGGCTTGGCGGCCGGCGACTGCACACGCCGCGCGGCAAGGTGCTGGGCGGCTCCTCCTCGATTAACGGAATGGTGTTCGTGCGCGGCAATCCCCAGGATTTCGATCGCTGGCAGGAAGAGGGTGCCCGCGGCTGGGCCTATCGCCACGTGCTGCCATACTTTCGCCGCGCCGAGCAGCGCGCGGAAGGCGCGGATGAGTACCGCGGGGATGCCGGCAGGGTACAGGTGCGCTGCGGCACCCTGGAGAATCCGTTGCACCGCGCATGGCTCGAAGCCGGCCGGCAGGCAGGCTACCCGGTCAGCGCCGACATCAACGGATTTCAACAGGAAGGCGTGGGTCGACTCGACATGAGCGTGGGCAACGGGCGGCGCTGCAGCACGGCGCGGGCCTACCTGCGCCCCGCCCTGCGGCGCCGTAACTTGAGCGTGCGCACCCGGGCGCGCGCAACCCGCATTCTTTTCGACGGCCGCCGCGCAACGGGTATTGGCTACCGTCGCGGCGGGCAGGAGCTCATCGCACGGGCGCGGCGGGAAGTGCTCGTCTGCTGCGGCCCCATCAATTCGCCGCAGCTCTTGAAGCTCTCCGGAGTGGGCCCTGCAGAGGAGCTGCGCAGCTGGGGCATTGCGCTGGTGCAGGAGCTGCCGGGAGTCGGGGAGAATCTGCAGGACCATCTGGAATTTTATTTTCAAGTCGCATGCAAGGAGCCCGTGACACTGTATTCGGCCATGGATCCGTTCAGCAAAGCGTTGATCGGCGCACGCTGGCTGCTGTTCAAGGACGGAATCGGCGCGAGCAACCAGTTCGAAACCGGCGGCTTTATCAGAAGCGCGGCCGGTGTGTCGTACGCGGATATTCAATATCACTTCCTGCCCGCGGCCGTGAGCTACGACGGCGCAACGCTCGTCAACGAACATGGCTTCCAGGCGCACGTCGGGCCGATGCGTTCGCAGAGTCAGGGATGGGTGCGCCTGCGATCCGCCAATCCCGAGGATCCGCCGCGCATTCTCTTCAATTACATGAGTCGCGATGCGGACTGGGTGCAGATGCGCGCATGCGTGCGCTTGACGCGCGAGATCTTTGCGCAGCGCGCCTTTGACCGCTACCGCGGTCGGGAGCTGCAGCCGGGCGTCGCGGTGCAATCCGACGCTGAGATCGACGCGTTCGTTCGCGAGCACGTGCAGACGGCCTATCATCCATCCTGTTCCTGCAAAATGGGGCGCGCCGAGGATCCGCTTGCGGTCGTCGATCAGGAAGCGCGCGTTCGCGGTGTGACGGGCGTGCGCGTGGTTGACTCCTCGATCATGCCATCGGTGACGACCGGAAATCTAAATGCGCCAACCATCATGATCGCGGAAAAGGCCGCCGATCATATTCTCGGCCGCGCATTGCTGCCGGAGTCGGACGCGCCCTACTATGTGGCGACCGATTGGCAGACGCGGCAGCGCTGAGCGCGCAGTCCACGACCCTGCGGTCTTCGCTACAATCGGTGACGACAATCGATCCCCCCGAGCAGGTTGATCGAATCAGGAGAGAGCTTTGGGAAAGCTTATCGACACGCGGCGTCCACAGATGTTCCCCGTCCTCACGCCGGCGCAGCTGGCGCGGCTGGAAGCGTATGGGAAGAAAGCGCGCGTCGAAGCGGGTGAGGTCCTCGCCCAGTCAGGCGAGCGGGAAGGTCGGATGATCGTCATCGTGTCAGGATCCGTCGAGATCCTGCGGACCGGCCTGGCGGGCGAGGAGCGCATCACACTGCACGGGCCCGGAGAGTTCACCGGCGAAATGAGCACGCTGCGCGGCGCGCGCAGCCTCGTCCGCGCGCGAGTGAGCGAGGCGGGAGAAGTTCTCATCATTGACCACGACAACCTGCGTAAGCTCGTCCAGACCGACGCGGAATTGAGCGAACTGTTCATGCGTGCCTTCATCCTGCGCCGCATGGGGCTCATCGAGAGCGAGAGCAGCGACATCATCCTGATCGGCTCACGCCATTCGGCGGGTACGCTGCGCTTGCAGCAGTTCCTCAGCCGCAATGGCGTTCCCTATCACAGCGTCGACATCGAAAGCGACGCCAATGTCGGGGACTTGCTCGAGCGCTTTCACGTCAAGGTGGATGAGGTACCGGTTGTCGTTTGCCGTGCGCAAAAGGTCCTGCGCAACCCGAGCAATGAGCAACTTGCAGAATGTTTTGGGATGAACCCGCAGCTCGACGATGCAGCGGTGCGCGACGTGCTCGTGATCGGCGCCGGCCCGGCGGGCCTTGCGGCCGCCGTGTACGCGGCGTCCGAGGGGCTCGATGTGCTGATCCTCGAGACCACCGCGCCAGGCGGCCAGGCGGGCTCGAGTTCGAAAATCGAGAACTACCTGGGGTTTCCTACCGGCATTTCCGGTCGTGCGCTTGCCGGTCGCGCCCTCGCGCAGGCACAGAAGTTTGGTGCCGACGTGTCGATCGCGACGAGCGCGGTGCGCCTGCGCTGTGACCGCCGCCCCTACGAGATCGAACTATCAAACGGCCACACAGTGCGCGCTCGCGCGGTCATCATCGCCACGGGCGCCGAATACCGGCAACTTGCGCTGGCCAATATCGACCGCTTCGTCGGCGTCGGTGTCTATCACGCCGCAACCTACCTGGAGTCGCGGTTGTGCGCGGATCAGGAAGTGATCGTAGTGGGCGGTGGCAACTCCGCCGGGCAGGCCGCGGTTTATCTCTCCAACGGCTGCCGGCGCGTAAACATCTTGGTCCGCTCGGGCGGCCTTGCCGACAGCATGTCGCGCTACCTGATACGGCGCATCGAGGAGACTCCCAATATCACATTACGGGTGCGCACCGAGCTTACCGCGCTCGAGGGCGACGATCGCCTCGCGCGCGTGACGTGGCGCAGTGCAGCCGACGCCGCCGAGACGACGCGCGACATCGGCCATGTGTTTCTCATGACCGGCGCCGTCCCCAACACGCGCTGGCTGCAAGGTTGCGTACCACTCGATGACAAGGGCTTCGTGCGCGTCGGTTCGGATTTGCGCGCGGAGGATCTGATCGCAACGCGCTGGGCGCTGCCGCGGGCCCCGTATCTCATGGAGACGGGCGTCCCCGGCATTTTTGCCGTCGGCGACGTGCGCTCGGGTAGCGTCAAGCGTGTGGCTTCGGCCGTCGGCGAGGGATCCATCAGCATTCAGCTTGTGCATCGCGCGCTGCAGGAGTAAGCCGCACATGAGCCGGCTCGAGGAGATTGTTTTTCTGTTTGATGTCGACAATACGCTGCTTGACAACGACGGCATCGAAGCGGACATCGGCGAGCATTTGCAACGGCAGTTCGGAGTCGCGGGGCGCGAGCGCTTCTGGGCCCTCTTCGAGGCCCTGCGCAGCGAATCCGGCTTCGCGGACTATCTGGGCGCGGTGCAGCGCTACCGCCTCGAGGCGCTGCCGGATCCGCGAGTCCTCGAGCTTTCCTCCTTCCTTCTCGAATATCCGTTCCAGCAGCGGCTGTTTCCACGCGCGCTCGAGACGCTTGCGCATATCGGCGAGTTCGGCCGCACCGTCATCCTCTCGGACGGCGATGCGGTGTTTCAACCGCACAAGATCCGGCGCGCGGGGATATGGGAGGCCGTCGAAGCTCGCGTTTTGATCTACGTCCACAAGGAACGCATGTTGCAGAATGTGCAACATTTGTATCCTGCCGAGCGCTACGTCATGGTTGACGACAAGGCGGGGATTCTTGCCGCCATGAAGGAGATCTGGGGCGCGCAGCTGACGACCGTCTGTCCGCAACAGGGCCACTACGCACGCGCCAGCCTCAGCATGGCATCATCGCCACGCGCCGACATAACGATCGAGCACGTGGCCGAGCTCATCGATTGCAGCTATTCGGATTTCTTGCTTTCGGCTTGAGCCGCGAGCGCAGCTGCAATTCGATCTGTTAGGCCGGCGAGCGCGCGGCTCATCGCGGCCGCCACGGCATCGCCGCTGGCACTGCGGGCCTCGACCGCTACTTCTTCGGCGCCGCGGGCGCTTGCAGCATTCGGCGTTTGCAGCAGCCATGCCGCGTGCAGCGTCACGGCGCCATGCTCGTCGGCGGCAAATTCCTGCACATCGATGTACAGATGGCGGCGCGGCTCGCCGGCGGCCGGCTCGTTGGGGCTCGCCATCGTCCCGGGAGCGAAGCGCGCGGCGAGGTCAGCGGCGGCCACGCGGCGGATCATATCCTCAAGCGGTGCAGCCCAGCGCTCAAAGGTCGCGATCTGCAATTGGTTGGATGTGCTGCGGCGCACGAGCTCCAGACGATCGAGCTCGCCGGGAATCGTGACGCGCTCGACGCGTATCGGGATCTGCACGCTCAAGGTGGCGCGCGCTGCACTCGGAGCAATCTCCGCCAAGGCAAAATAATGCGTCGCTGGGCTCGACTGACAGGCGCCGAGTAGAGATGCGGCCGCGCAGATGACCGCCGAACGCAGCGCCGCGCTCATGGCTGAGAGTCCTCCTTCTTGCCGCGAATGAGCGCTTCGGGATGCCGGTCCAGATAGTCCGCCAGCGCTTTTACGGAACGCGCCGCATCCGTGAGCTCTTGCATGAGGCGCGGCAGGTCCGTGCTCTGTGCCGCGTTGCTGCCGAGTACGTTACCGGCCTGCTCGAGGGTTCGTTGTGCCGCCTCTGCGCTTTGCCGCAGGCTGTTGATGAGCGGCCCAATCTGCGGCTGCACATCGCGCGTGATTTCCTCGAGATGCGTCAGAGTGCGATCGAGCTCTTTCATGGCATGACTTAGTTCAGGGCCGGCAGTGGCACGATCAATGTGGCTTAGGATGCGATGCACTGATTGCAGAATTTGCGTGACGTCGACCGAGGGCGCGCTCGGGATCTGCAACTGCGAATCGACACGTTGGATCCGCGCCGGTGCTGCATCCGCTACCAGATCCAAGGAGACGAGCTTCTGGCCCGTGATAAAGCTTGCCGAGGTCAAGCGTGCGCGCAGACCTTGCTTCACCCACTCATCCAGGTGCGCCGCGAAATCCTGCGCGAGCTCCGCTGCCGAGCGCGCCGGTCCATTCACGACCTTGACCCGCGTGGGATCAAGCTCGATGACCACCGGGGTATGCAGGAGGTGGCTGCGATCGTCGTACTCCAGCTCGACGTGCTTCACCTGACCGATCTGCGAGCCCAAGAGCTCTACCGGCGATCCATGCTCGATTCCTGAAACCGCGCCACTAAAATCGACGCGGTAGAGCAGGGGCGTCCCCCGCGGTTCCTTCTCCGCGCTGTTCTTGTCCTCGTACAGGCGAAACGGCGCGCCCGCAGGACTCGGCATGCCGTCCAACGCACTCGCTGGAGTCGTGAATTCGACGCCGCCGCTCAACAGCTGCTGCCACGATGAGGCGACTATGTGAACGCCTTGCGCCCCCAATGAGACATCGACGCCGCTCGCATTCCAGAAGCGTGATTCCGGATGGACGAGCCGATCGTAGGGTGCGTGCACGAAGGCGTAGATGTTGATCTTCTGCGTCTTCTGATCGAGCGCATAGCCGAGAATCTGCCCGACCGAGAGCCCGCGATAGAAGATCGCCGAGCCTTGGTTGAGCGAGCTGAGCTGCGATGCATGCAGCATGAAGCTGCGCCCGGGCACGTCAGGCTCGAGGATGGGCGGCGCCTCTAATCCCGTAAACTCCGTTTGCGGGCTGCCGCGGCCGGGATTCATTTCGATAAAGACTCCCGAGACGAGGGTTGACAGGCCTGAGATCCCCTCAGCGCTGACGCGCGGCCGGACGATCCAGAATTGCGTATGTTCATTCAAATAGGGCGTGGCCGAGCGAAGCATTCGCGCCCGCACGATGACGCGCGACAGATCCTTCGTGAGCTTGACCGATTCGACCGTGCCCAAATCGACATCCTTGCGGCGGATCCTGGTCTGCCCTGATTGGATGCCCTCGGCGGCGTCAAAGATGATTGTGATCGTAGGCCCGCGCTGCGCGAGTGCGCGCCAGCCGATGCCGATGACGACCGCGACGGCAATGACTGGGATGACCCACACTAGGGAGAGCCGTCGCCCCGGTGTCACCCGCGCCTGGGGCTCCTCTGCGGGCGGCTCGGTCAAGCGTTGTTCCTCGCTGCATCCCACATCAAACGCGAATCGAACGCGCGCGAGGCGATCATGGTCACGACGACCACGGCCGCGAAGGCGATCGCACCGTACTCGGCGCGCACCTGACTCAGCACCCCAAATTGCACGAGGGCCACGAGAATTGACAACATAAACACGTCAATATTCGACCAGCGGCCGATGAGATCGATGACGCGATACAGGCGCGTACGGGCGACGAGGTAACGATCGGAGCGCTGATGCGTCAGCAGCAGCATCCATGTAAGACCAAATAGCTTCATCAAAGGAATGACGATGCTGGCGACGAATACGAGCACGGCGAGCGGCCACAGGCCGGCGCGGACCAATTCGCGGACCCCGCCCAGAATTGTGTTGGGGTCTATGCTACCGAGCTGCTCGATCGTGAGGATGGGCAGCAGATTGGCCGGAATCAGCAGAGCGAAGCCTGCAATCACGAGCGCCGCGGTGCGATGCAGGGCGTACGGCTTGCGGTCGTGCAGGACGGCCTCGCAACGAGGACAACGCTCGCCGGCGTGCGCCTGCGGCACGGGCAGCTCGCAGGCGATGCAGTTGATCGTCGCGGTCCCTGGTGCGAGCGCGCGCCGCGGCCCGAGGGCGTCCCAAACGCGCCGTTCATCAAGTTTCGCGGCGAACAACAGCAAGACGAAGGCCGACGCCATCAAACACCAGCCGCCCAGGCCTACGTTCACGAACGCGATTTTCTGCAGGCGGCTGTAAGCAACGCACGAGCCTACGAGGTAGACCTCCACCATCATCCACGGGCGCATGTGCTCCGTCCAGCGAAATAGCCTGCCAAGCCGCGGCTGGCCGCCGAAGCGGATGCTGCCCAATACGACTACCAGCAGCGTTAGATACGTGAATGGAATGGCGATGGTGAAGGCCGCCACCAAAACCGCCAGCAATTCAAAGCCACCGCTCCACAGCGTTGCAACGCCGGTTGACAGCCAGTTCTCGCGCTGCGCACCGCGCTCGGTAACGCTCATCAGGGGCGCAAGGTTGGCGGGGATAAAAAGGAGCAGCGCCGTGATGCCCAATGTGAGGGGCACATCGATCCCGCCGCGGTTCCGGCGCGTCAGTACCTTGTCGCACTGGATGCACTGTGCAATTTGGCCCGGCGCGAGGGGGGGCAACCACTGGGCAAGTGCGCAGTCGGGACATGAAATGCGTTCAGCGCGGTTACGCTCGAACATGGGGTGCTACGCAGTCGCGGACTCGCACAGCTCGTGGCCTACAAGAACCGTATTGCAGCGCCCGAGTTCTCGGACAAGTATTCACTCTCGTGCCTTCACTATCGCGTGCTGCGCGCCTTGGTGATGTTAGCAGAGTCGGCGGCGCGCGACGATTGGCTACCTCGTGTGATCTAGCGTTATCGCCGATCGCATCGCCGTCAGCAACTCTACGGCGGACTCATAACGATCCAGCCGTTGGCACGTCGCGCTACGGCGCTTGTCAGGTAGCACTCGACTGTGGACACGGGTGCGTTCTGCGTGACGGATCATACACATATGCCGACCGAGTGATTGAAGCTGTGAGTCAGGCCACGGCGGAATGCATTTCTTAACACTTTTTTGTCTGGGTTTTCCGCGACGTGTACGCAAAGCTAGCCGTCACAAATCGTCGCGTGGACGCCGGAGGCTTTAATTTGTCTCTTGCTGGAGTCCGAAAAGCGAGAGGGTTATGAAGATTCAGTGTTACACGCAAAAGCTTCTGCTATCCGTACTGGCGACTGGACTTGCGCTGCCGGCGGTCTGGGCTGGTGAAGCTGCAGCGCCTGTAGTCGTAGTGCCGACAGCGCCTGGAACGATCGTGGGAATCGTTACGAATGCGTCAAAGCTCCCCGTTGTACGCGCGACAGTGACGGCTGTAAGAATCGACGGCGGCGGCATTCGCGCAACGATATCCGGAAGCGACGGCATCTATTCGTTTGCCGACCTTCCGCCCGGCGCCTGGTCTCTTACTGTGCAGGCTGACGGGTATCCGGAATTTGCGGTGCCTTCCCTTGCAGTCGTTGCGAGCAAAGCCACTCGGTATGACATTGTGATGGCCGGAGCGTCCGCTCCTGCCGGAGCTCCAGCAGCCACTCCCGCGTTGGTGGCCCAGACAGTAGCCGAAGCTCTTCAAAAGCCTGAGGCTCCCTCCGGCGTCGATAATTTTACCCCGTTTGCATACGGGGATTTCACCTGGCTTAACGGCAGCCCCCGCAACCATTCACCCGCGTTCGACACGAAGTTTTTCACGCCCGACATCCGATTGGACGTCAGCTATATAGACGACTTCAACCACCCACAGGACCACACGATCGTTGGGTCCACGGAGGAGTTCCGTTCGAACGAAGTCCAGCTGGAGCAAGTCAGTATCGGAGGCGATTTTCATTGGGACAATGTGAGAGCGCGCTTCCTCTCCATGATGGGGTTGTTCGCCACGACGACGCCGCGCAACGACGCGAGCGCCGGTGTCGGCCAGTGGGACCTTCGCGACGCTTACCGCTACCTCTCAGAGGCGAATGCCGGATATCACTTCAATGTGAGCCACGGCCTAAATGTCGACGCGGGAATCTTCGTTTCGTACATTGGCTTATTCAGTTACTACAACTATGACAACTGGGCTTATCAGCCCTCTTACGTGTCATCGAACACACCCTGGTACTTCAATGGGCTGCGAATCCAGTGGTTCCCGACGAACACACTGAAGATCGAGCCCTGGATCATCAATGGATGGCAGTCCTACGCCAAGTACAACGCCCATATGGGCTTTGGAGGACAGATCCTGTGGATGCCGCAAGAATGGCTCAAGCTCGTCTTTAACAACTATGGCGTCGGGCAGGACAACCTGGCGAATACCCCCGGAAATCCGCTCGCCCATACGAGTCGACTTCACACCGACGATAGCATCGAGGTGAGGTACTACAACAATCCAACTGGCGGCGGAGGGGTGAGCAAGATGGCCTTCTCCCTCACGTTGGACGCGGGATGCCAGGAGGGAGGCGGAATCCATTGCACGGGCGGGGGACCCAACAAGAGCAGCTTTCTCGGTTGGATGCTCTACGACCGTACCTGGTTCCACAACGACCTCTTCGCGGTTACGGTTGGTGGCGGCGCGATGAACAATCCAAGCCGCTATCTGACCTTGCTTCCGCCGATCAATGGTGCGGATGCCGTGACAGGTTCGCCTTACTTCCAGGAGACCACAGGGTTAGGCGCCTACCAGTGGGATACAAATATTAATCTCCAGTACATGCCCAAAGAGTGGCTCACCTGGTGGTCGGAATTGGGTTTCCGCCATTCAAACGTTCCGTACTTCGCGGGCCAGGGCGGTGTCACGCCGCCCGGTGGTAACAATGGCTCGCCGGCAGACTATACCTGCACGTCGGGCGCTTCGGCCGGAACGACTAATTTAGCGAAAGCGTATGCCGCGTGCGGTGGCCCCGGCAGCGTCTGGTATCCGGATCTTCGCACGCGCGAGGCCATGCTCTCGTTTGGACTCCTGGTCAAGTTCTAGCCGCTCTTATGGACGTGGCATTTGTACTGTTCGTGGTCATGCTTTACTCAGTCACCCACTGCCTGATTTGGGCGATTTCGCGGCTCGGGAATGTCAAATGATCGGCGTGTACGCACTGAGCGCGCTGCTTGCCCTGGCGCTTGGCGCGTATCTCCTGTACGCCCTTATCCGGCCGGAGAAGTTCTGATGACACTTGCGTCCGCCACGCTCATTGCCATGCTGCTTGTCGCTGTGTCGCTCCTTGCAAAGCCGGTAGGCCTCTATCTTGCGAATGTCATGCAGGGCAAGCCGATCTGGGCTTTGCGCATGGGTGCGCGCGCGGAAGCCTTTGTATATCGGCTCGCGGGCGCCGACCCTGCCATCGAAATGGACTGGAAGAGATACGCAATCGCACTGCTGGTGTTCAATTCACTCGGCGCATTATTCGTCTATCTTTTGCAACGCCTGCAGGCATGGTTGCCGCTCAATCCTCAGCATTTTGCAAGCATTTCACCGGATTCAGCGTTCAACACGGCGGTCAGTTTCATCACCAATACAAACTGGCAGGCCTATTCCGGCGAGTCCACCATGAGCTATCTCACACAGATGGCTGGGCTTGCGGTGCAGAACTTCCTGTCTGCGGCCACTGGAATCGTTGTGGCAATTGCGCTCATTCGCGCGTTTGCGCGCCATAGCACGGCAACCATCGGCAATTTCTGGGCGGACGTTACGCGCGCGACTCTCTATGTATTGCTGCCGATCTCGACACTGCTTGCGATTGCCTTTGTGTCGCAGGGTGTGGTGCAGAATTTCAGCGCCTACAAGGATGTGACGACTGTCGAGACCCTGGCGTACCAGCAGCCGAAGACTGACGCCCAAGGCAACACCATCAAGGATGCGGCCGGCAATCCTGTGCAGGAGACGCTGACGACCCATACGCAGACGCTGCCGATGGGTCCCATGGCATCGCAGGAGAGCATCAAGGAGCTTGGCACCAACGGCGGCGGATTCGTCAACGCAAATTCGGCGCACCCCTATGAGAATCCAACGGCGTTTTCGAACTTTCTCCAAATGCTCGCCATTCTGCTCATTCCGGCGGGGCTGACGTACACATTCGGGCGGATGGTCGGCGATACGCGCCAAGGCTGGGCGGTATTCGCGGCAATGGTGATTCTGTTCGTGCCGCTGGTTGCGACCGCCGTGTTCAACGAGCAAGCAGGTAATCCGCGCATCGCTAGGCTCGGCGTCAATCAATCGCCGAGTGATCTGCAGTCAGGCGGCAACATGGAGGGTAAGGAGGAGCGCTTCGGAATCGGCGCCTCGGCTGTGTTTGCAACGGTGACGACCGGCACCTCCTGCGGTGCGGTCAATTCGATGCACGACTCGTTCACTCCGCTCGGAGGCTTCGTGCCGCTCTTTCAGATGCAGCTCGGCGAGGTGGTATTCGGTGGCGTCGGCACCGGGCTGTACTCGATGCTGATATTCGCAATCATCGGCGTCTTCATTGCGGGACTCATGATCGGCCGCACGCCAGAGTATCTGGGCAAGAAGATCGAAGCGTTCGAGATGAAGATGAGCTCGATCGCAATCCTCGTAATGCCCTTCATCGTGCTAATCGGCACGGCCGTGGCGGTTTCGGCGACCGCCGGCAAGGCGGGCGTCGCGAACCCTGGCGCACACGGATTCTCCGAGATCCTGTATGCGTTCACGTCGGCTGGCAATAACAACGGTAGCGCGTTTGCAGGAATTTCCGCCAACACCGTCTTCTATAACACCGCACTCGGGCTTGTGATGTGGGTCGGACGTTATTGGCCGATCGTTGCGGTACTCGCGGTCGCGGGTTCGCTCGCGGCCAAGAAGCGCGTGCCCGTGACTGTCGGTACCATGCCCACGCACGGACCGACATTTGTGATTCTGCTCATCGGCACGGTGCTGCTTGTCGGCGCGCTTACCTTCGTGCCTGCCCTGGCGCTGGGGCCCGTCGTGGAGCATTTGACGCTCTGGCAGCACTAGAGCCCGTATGAAGGCGTAATCCATGTCACGTCAGAAGCTATCCATGTTTGATCGTTCCTTGCTTATGCCCGCGATCGGCGATGCTTTTCGCAAACTTGACCCGCGCGTGCAGTGGCGTAACCCCGTGATGTTCGTTGTCTATGTCGGCGCGATTCTGACCACGGCGCTGTGGCTGCAGGCGCTCGCTGGCCGCGGCGAGGCGCCCGGCTGGTTCATCCTGAATGTTGCGATCTGGCTGTGGTTCACGCTGTTGTTTGCGAACCTTGCCGAGGCCCTGGCCGAGGGTAGGAGCAAGGCGCAGGCGGCGGCGCTGCGCGGCCTGAAACAGACCGTGATGGCGAAGAAGCTTGCGGATCCGCAGGATCGCTCGTGCCGCAGCGCTGTTCGGGCGAGTGAGTTGCGGCGCGGCGATGTGGTGCTGGTGGAGGCGGGCGACTATATCCCCGCCGATGGCGAGGTGCGCGAGGGTGCAGCTTCGGTCGACGAGAGCGCGATCACGGGCGAGTCGGCGCCCGTCATACGCGAATCGGGCGGCGACTTTTGTGCTGTGACGGGGGGAACCCGTGTCATATCCGATTGGATCGTGGTTACCGTTACGGCCAACCCAGGCGAGACGTTCATCGATCGCATGATCGCCATGGTTGAAAGCGCCAAGCGCCAGAAGACGCCGAATGAGATTGCGTTGACGATCCTGCTGGTCGCGCTCACTCTGGTGTTTCTGTTTGCCACGGCCACGTTGCTGCCGTATTCGCTCTACAGCGTCGAGGTGGCCAAGCTCGGCACACCGGTCTCCATTACCGCCCTCATTGCGCTCCTCGTTTGCCTGATACCCACGACGATCGGCGCACTGCTCTCCGCGATCGGAGTGGCCGGCATGAGCCGCATGATGCAGGCCAATGTCATCGCGACTTCGGGGCGGGCGGTTGAGGCCGCCGGAGATGTTGATGTTCTGCTGCTCGATAAAACGGGCACGATCACTTTGGGCAACCGCCAGGCCGCGGCATTTATGCCGGCGCCTGGCGTCAGCGAGGAAGAGTTTGCGGGGGTCGCGCAGCTTGCGTCGCTCGCCGATGAGACGCCGGAGGGCCGCAGCATCGTCGTCCTCGCCAAACAGCGTTTCAACATGCGCGAGCGCGATCTGCAGTCTCTCGCGGCGACCTTCATCCCGTTCTCGGCCCATACGCGCATGAGCGGCGTGAATATCGGTGCGCGCCAAGTGCGCAAGGGCTCTGCGGACGCCATTCAAAAACTCGTCGAAGGGCTCGGCCAGGTCTTCCCCAAGGTAATCCAAACGACCGTTCAGGAGGTCGCTCGGCGCGGCAGTACGCCGCTCCTCGTTTCCGATGATGCACGCGTGCTCGGCGTCATTGAGCTTAAGGATATCGTGAAGGGCGGCATCAAGGAGCGCTTTGGCGAGCTGCGCCGCATGGGAATCAAGACGGTGATGATCACCGGTGACAACAAGCTCACGGCTGCGGCGATCGCAGCGGAAGCAGGCGTCGATGATTTCCTGGCCGAAGCCACTCCGGAGGCGAAGCTCCGCTTGATTCGTGACCACCAGAGCCAGGGGCGGCTCGTGGCCATGACCGGAGACGGCACGAATGATGCGCCGGCTCTTGCGCAGGCGGACGTAGCCGTCGCCATGAACACGGGCACGCAGGCGGCCAAGGAAGCCGGCAATATGGTCGACCTCGATTCCAATCCCACCAAGCTCATCGAGGTCGTCGAGACGGGCAAGCAGATGCTGATGACTCGGGGCTCCCTCACCACCTTCAGCATCGCGAACGACGTCGCCAAATATTTCGCGATCATTCCCGCGGCTTTCGCGACGACTTACCCACAGCTGAATGCGCTCAATGTCATGCACCTGGCGAGCCCGCTCTCGGCCATCCTCGCTGCCGTCATCTTCAATGCGGTCATCATTGTGTTTCTGATTCCGCTGGCATTGAAGGGCGTGAAGTATCGGGCGCTCGGGGCGGCGGTGTTGCTGCGCCGCAATCTGCTGCTTTATGGGCTGGGAGGCATTCTGCTGCCGTTCGTCGGAATCAAGCTTATTGACCTCGGCCTGGTCATGACTCGCCTGACGTAGAGGAACCCAGCGATGAGCGCAATCATTCGTCCGGCCGTCATTCTATTTGCTTTCCTGACGGTCTTGACCGGCATTGTGTATCCGCTTGTCGTGACGGCTATCGCAGAGGTCGCCTTCCCGTATCCGGCGCAGGGCAGCGTCATCGTGCGCAATGGCAAACTCGTCGGTTCGGAGTTGATCGGTCAGAGTTTTAGCGACCCCAAGTACTTCTGGAGCCGTCCATCGGCGACTTCCCCACAGCCTTATAACGGCACGGGCTCGACCGGATCGAACCTGGGTCCGCTCAATCCGGCGCTGATCGACGCTGTGAAAGCGCGCATTCAGGCGCTAAAGGCCGCCGACCCCAACAATAAAGCGCCAATTCCGGTGGACCTCGTGACCGCCTCCGCCAGCGGACTTGATCCGCATGTCAGCGTCGCCGCGGCGCAATACCAGATTAACCGGATTGCGCGCGCCCGCGGCCTGAGGGTGGGGGCAATCCAGGCCCTCGTCGCGGCGTATACGGAGGGCAGACTGCTGGGGGTCCTGGGTGAGGCGCGCGTTAACGTTCTCGAACTCAATCTTGCCCTCGATGCTCTGAGCGCGCGCTCTGCCGCCTTGCCGGCGCAATGATCAATGAGCCTTTCTTGCGGCCGGTAGGCAGGCGAGCTTCGCGGCTGTAGCCTTCCTGTATGGCGGAGGTGCGGCCCGATCCCGATCAGCTCCTGCGGCACGTCGAGAATGAGGAGAAGCGTGCGAAGCGCGGTCGCCTGCGCATCTTCTTCGGCTTCTCGGCGGGTGTCGGCAAGACCTACGCGATGCTCGAGGCCGCGCGCGCGGCACGCGCTTCGGCCACGGACGTCGTCGTAGGCTACATCGAGCCGCACGGTCGGGTGGAGACGGAGCGGCTGCTCGAGGGGCTTGAGAGGCTGCCCACGCTGGCAACGCGCTATCGTGGCATCGTGCGCGAGGAATTCGATCTCGATGCGGCGCTGCGCCGCCGTCCAACGATTCTGCTTGTGGACGAGCTCGCTCATTCCAATCTCGTCGGCGGGGAGCCCGCGCCACGTCACCCCAAGCGCTGGCAGGATGTCGAGGAGCTGTTGGAAGCCGGCATCAATATTTGGACCACGGTAAACGTCCAACATCTTGAGAGCCTGAATGATCTCATCGCACAGATCACCGGCGTGCAGCAGCGCGAGACGCTTCCCGATCACGTCTTCGACGAGGCCGATGAGCTGGAGTTGATCGATCTGCCGCCCGACGACTTGCTGGCGCGCCTGCACGCCGGCAAGGTGTACATACGGGACGAAGCGGCGAACGCGGTCGAGCGTTTCTTTCGCAAGTCGAATCTCTTGGCGCTGCGCGAGCTTGCGCTGCGGCGGGTTGCAGACCGTGTCGAAGCGGCCGCGCGCGCCTCGATTGCGACCGGCGAACCCTCGCGCACGCGCTTGGCGAGCGATCGTATCCTCGTGGCTGTGGGTCCCGACGCGCAGGCCGAACAGCTCGTGCGAGCGGGCAAGCGCGTCGCCGATGCTTTGGATGCGCAGTGGATCGTCGTCTACGTGGAGACGCCAGCCTTGCTGCGTCTGTCGGAGACGGAGCGCAATCGGCGCATCGATCTGCTGCGATTGGCGGAGTCGCTGGGCGCGGAGACCGTCACGCTCGATGGTCCGTCGGCGGCGACGACGCTGGTGGAGTATGCGCTGACGCGCCACGCCACGCGGCTGATCGTGGGCTCTCCAAAGCGGCGCGGATGGCGGGCGTGGCTGCGGCCGTCGACGACTACGGAGCTCGTGCGCCGCGCGCGTGATTTCGATGTGCTGACGATTGCCCCGTCCCAGCGCACGGTCGGACTCGCCGATTCCAACGGGATCTCGCGTTCATCTGCCGCAGACGATACGCAGCCGCTGCGGTGGGACCGCTATGGCTGGGCGTTGGCGAGCGCAGTGGTATGCACCGGCGCTGCGTTTCTCATGTATCCGCGCTTCGAGCTCTCCAACCTCGTGATGGTCTATCTTTTGGGCGTGATGCTCGCCGGCCTGCGGCTGGGCCGCGGCCCCGCGGCATTGACGGCGCTGCTGAACGTCGCCGCCTTCGATTTCTTCTTCGTGCCGCCGCGGTTCAGCTTTGCGGTGTCGGACGCTCAGTACTTGGTGACCTTTGGCGTGATGCTGACCATTGCTCTCGTTATCGCCAACTTGATGGCGAGCGTGCGCCAACAGACCCGGGTCGCGGGTGCGCGTGAGCGGCGCACGGCTCTCCTCTATGCCATGAGCCGCGAGCTTGCCGTGACGCGCGGCGTGGGCAATATGGCGCGCGTTGCCGTCAAACACGTCGCAGAAGTCTTCGATTGCCTGGTCACGGTTCTCTTGCCCGACAGTGCGGGCCGATTGCACTATCCAAGCGAGGCACCCCTCGAGGCTTCCCTGCGCGGCGCGGATCTCGCCATCGCGCAATGGGTCGTCGATCACGGGCGGCGCGCGGGACTCGGCACAGACACTTTGCCGGCGGCGCCTGCCTTGTATCTGCCGCTGGGGGATGAGCGTCCGGCGCTCGGCGTCTTCGCCGTACTGCCCAGCAACCGGCGCCGCGTGCTGCTACCCGAGCAGCGCCATCTGCTCGAGACGTTTGCCGGTCAAATTGCGCTCGCCCTCGAGCGCGCGCGCCTGGCGGAGTCGGCCGAGACTGCGCGTGTCGCCGCCGAGAGCGAAAGCCTGCGCAATACCTTGCTCGCCTCGATTTCGCATGACCTGCGCACGCCGCTCGCGATTCTCGCCGCCGCCGGCAGCACGCTCGCAGAGCACGGTGCAGGCCTGGATGCCGCGACGCGCACGTCGCTGGCGCGCTCGATCGAAGGCACGGCGCGCGAGATGTCGGAGCTCGTCTCCAACGTGCTTGACCTGACACGCTTCGAGGCGGGCGAAGTCGTCCTGCGGCGCGATTGGCAGGCCGTGGACGATCTCGTCGGTACCGCCTGGCAGCGTCTGGAGACGCGACTCGCCGCGTATCCGATCGAGCTGTCGCTGCCGGCGGAACTGCCGCCCGTATTCGTCGATGCCGCGCTCATCGTGCAGGTATTTTCCAACCTGTTCGACAACATCGCCAAGTACACTCCTGCAGGCACGCGCGTGCGTGTTTCCGCGCTGGCCGAGCGGCAGCTCGTGCGCGTCTACGTCGATGATGAGGGACCGGGCCTGCCGGCAGGCGAGACGGCGCGGCTCTTCGATAAGTTCCAGCGCGGTACCGAGGAGGGCGCGATCGCCGGCGTCGGTCTCGGTCTTGCCATCTGCCGCGCGATCATCCGCGCGCACGGCGGCAGTATCGAGGCCCATCAGCGTCCGGGCGGCGGCGCGCGCTTCGAATTGACATTGCCGACCGCGGAGCCCGCGCCGTGACGCAGGCCATGCATCTCATTCTCGCGGTCGAGGACGAGCCCGCACTGCGCAGCATCCTGCGCGCGTTGTTTGAAGCCCAGAATTACCGCTTCGCCGAGGCCAGCACCGCTGCACGCGCGGAGATTGAGGCGCGCACTCACAAGCCCGACCTCATGCTCGTTGACCTCGGGTTACCGGACGGCGATGGGCTCAGCGTCGTTCGCCGTGCGCGCACCTGGTCTGCCGTTCCCATCATTGTGCTCTCGGCGCGCACAATGGAGGAGCAGAAGATTGCGGCCCTGGATGCGGGGGCCGATGACTACGTCACGAAGCCCTTCAGTGCGCCGGAATTGCTGGCGCGCGTACGCTCGGCACTGCGGCGGGTCGCGCGTCTTGAAGATGGAACCTCCGCTCTGGCGATTGGCCCTCTGCGCATCGATCTGGCGAGGCGGGAATCGCAAGGCCCCGGCGGCCAGGTGCACATGACACCCCTGGAGTATCGGGTGCTCGAGTGTCTCGCACGCCAAGCCGGGCTGATCGTGCGGCAGGAGCAGCTGATTCGTGAGGTTTGGGGCCCGGACCGATTGGGTGATTCGCGCAGTTTGCGGGTCTGTGTCAAGAACCTGCGCAGCAAGCTCGAGCCCGATCCGCGCCGCCCAAGGTACCTCGTGACGGAGGTCGGGCTTGGGTATCGGCTGCGCACGGACGAGCAGCCGGCGACCGATGGGTCATGAGATGAGGGGAGGGCGCGGCGCGCGGCGCGCCTCTTCGATGATCCAGGCGCGAAACGCCGCAATCTTGTCGATGTCGAGGTAGCTCGCGGGGCAAACGAAAAAATAGGCACTTTCCATCGGAATGATGGTGCGGCTTGCGATCGCAAGCCTGCCGCTCTCGACGTCGAGTGCCACCAGACTCCAGCGCGCGAGCGCCAAACCATGGCCCGCGCCCGCAGCGCGCACGACGCTCACCGAATCATCGAAGATCGCGCCGCGCCGCTCTTCGGCAAAGAATGCGCTTTCATCAGCAGCACCGCCCAGCCAGGCGCGCCACGCTTCGCTTTCCTCATGCAAGAGGCGATAGCGCCGCAGGTCCGCGTGGGTGCTGACGAGACCGTGCTTCTTCAGAAGCTGTGGCGTGCACACGGGCACGACCCAGTCATCGAGCAGCTTTTCACAATGCAGTTTTGGCCAGTTGCCGGCACCGAAGCGGATCGCCGCCTGTACGTCCGAGTGCCCAAAATCGACAATCTGGTCAGAGGTGTGGATGCGCACATCAAACTGCGGGTGGCGCGCATTGAAGGCCGGCAGTCGCAGCAAGAGCCATTGCTGCAAGAACGATGCGAGCATGCTGACCGTGAGGGGTCCGGTACGCTGCTCCAGCCGCGCTTCGTTGATTGCACGCTCGAGCTCGGCCAGCCCGTTGCGTACGCGTGGCAGCAGCTGAACTCCCGCGGCCGTCAATTGTGCAAGCCTGCCGCGACGATGAAACAGGGGTGTGCGCAGGTACTCCTCAAGCGCGCGAATCTGCATGCTGACTGCGGCGCCGCTCACCCCGAGGGCATCCGCGGCATGACTGAACGAGGGATGTTCGGCTGCGGCGACGAAGACCCGCAAACTTGCGAGCGGCAAGCGGCGAAAGCCCGGTGCAGGTGTGCGTAAGGATTTTCTCGTGGCGCGCTTGGCAGTCGGCATTAAAGGCCCCCGGCCCGCGGCATGCTGGCACGGCTTTGTCGTGGCCGTCCAGCATGCCGCGGGCCCGGGGGTGGCGCTAGCCGGCGCTGTCCGGCGACTGTGCCGCGACGCGCACCCGGTAGCCCGCGTGGTGACGCGCGGTCAGGTTCGCATCATTGACCCGCGCCACCGTCGCGGCGATGGCCTGGTCGACGCACTTGCGCTGCAGAGTCTGGCGGGATCCCGTCAGGCCGTCGTAGGTCTCGCACACTTCCGCCGCGGCGTGCCCGATTCGCTCGTAGAGCACGGCGGCATCCGCGGGCCGTGACAGATCGAGATCACGGTAGCTGACGGACTGAGTGAGCAGCTCTTCTGCGCCCACTTGAACGACGGCAAAGCCGAGGAGATGAATGGCAACAGTGATGGAGCCCAGGACTAGGAGTGGTAGTGACTTCGTATTCATGATCGCCTCCTGACGTATCGAGTGAGGCTATGCTCGCAGCAAGCGCCGGCGCGAGGTGCCGATGTGCTGAAGGTCGATTCAGGAATGCTGAAGGATGCGGGGTCGCAACTGGACGCTCGCCCCCTAAGGTCGTACCGTGCGCGGTATGGCCTCACTTACCTCAAAAGGGACTCTCATGAAACTCTGGTCAAGCTGTGCGCTGTTCGGCGCGCTCGCCGCCGCTTCGGCTTATGCGGCCCTTCCCAATGGGCATATGGCCCCGGATTTCACAACTCAGGCGTCGCTCGCCGGCAAGCCCTTCACCTTCTCGCTCGCCGCGGCACTGAAGAAGGGCCCGGTGGTACTGTACTTCTACCCCGCCGCCTTCACCCCAGGCTGCACCGTGGAGGCCCATGACTTCGCCGAGGCGACTGACAAATTCAAAGCCATGGGCGCCACGGTGATTGGCGTCTCGCATGATTCAATCGATACCTTGAACAAATTTTCGGTGAGCGAGTGCCGCAATAAATTTGCGGTCGCAGCCGATGCGGATCAGAGCATCATGAAGGCGTACGACGCGGTGCTTGCGGCCAAGCCCGAATACGCCAACCGCACTTCCTATGTGATCGCGCCCGATGGCACCATCGTCTATTCATATACCGCAATGGATCCGGGGCAGCATGTGGCGAACACGATGGCCGCGGTGGAGAAACTCAAGCCCGGCATGAAGAAGTCGTAAAAGAGTTGGCGCACAAGAGTGCGGGCGCCCGCGCTCCTGTGCGCCGTACGCACGCGTCACCTTTTGTCGCGGTTCTCGCGAATCGAGTCCTTCACGCCGCCCACGACGTTCTGAACCTTGCCGGCCACTTCGTCAGCTTGACCTTGGCGCTTGAGCTTTTCGTCACCCAGGACTTTGCCTGCCGCCTCTTTGACTTCGCCGACCTTTTGTTTCACAGCGCCCTTGATGCGATCGTTATCCATGCCAATCTCCTGTTCGCCAGCCGGTTATTCGGCCGCTCCACCTGCTGAACGCAACGAGGTGGGGAACGTTCCGTGTCCACGGGTGTAAAGCGCGCTCGGGTGCGCTAGCATTTTCCGTGCTAAGGTCGCGCCGCGCCTAGAGTTTTCGCGCACCGTCGCGGGGCCCGGGCCGAGGAGTTTTTTGATGCCAAGCGCCTATTTTCCGTATGGGATCGTGGAGTTGCCGTTCTGGGGCTATGCGCTGGTCACCTTCGGCCTCATCCAGCTCATGTTTCTCGGCATCACTTTATATCTGCACCGGGATCAGTCACACGGGGGCCTCGCGCTGCATCCCGCCCTGCGTCATGTCTTCAGGTTCTGGCTCTGGTTCAGCTCAGGCACGGTGACCCGGGAGTGGGTCGCCGTCCACCGCCGCCACCACGCCTTCGCCGACCAGCCGGGGGATCCGCACAGTCCAAAGATTTTCGGACTGAAGAAGGTGGTCCTCGAAGGCTATGAGCTCTACACCGCCGCCACGCGCGATCCGCAGATCCTGGATTACTACGGTCGCGGCACACCGGATGACTGGCTCGAGCGCCGTCTCTATGGCCGCTGGCCTGCCGCTGGCCTCGTTCTATTCATAGCGGCGGAACTGGCACTCTTCGGCGTACCCGCCATTGTGATGGTGGCCGTCCACCTGGCCGCCCAGCCGTTCTTCGCGGGCGGTGTGATCAACGGCGTCGGCCATCGCTTGGGCTATCGCAGCTTCGAGATGCCTTCCACCGCGACCAACATCGTGCCGTGGGCGCTCTTTCTCGGTGGCGAGGAGCTGCACAACAACCACCATGCGTTCCCGCGCTCGGCGCGCTTCGCGGTACAGCCCTGGGAAATCGACATTGGCTGGCTGTGGATCAAGCTCTTTCGGGCGCTGGGGCTTGCCGAGGTGCGCCGCGTCGCGCCGCAGCCGCACTTCGCGCCGGCGCGCAACCTGGACGCAGACACCGCGCGCGCTCTTTTCATCAATCGCATGCACGTGCTGCGTGACTATGCACGCCGTGTGGTGAAACCGGTGTGTCGGGAGCTCGCGCGGCGCGAGCCGGTGGGCGCCGTCCCGCGTGTCGCGCCCATGCTGCTGATCCGGCATCCCGCGCTCCTTGCGGAGGAGGCGCGCCGTATGTTGAGCGAGCTGCTGGCGCGCTACGAAGTGCTGCGCGCCGTGGTCGAATTCCGCGACAGTCTGCAGCACGCTTGGAACGCGGCCGCGGCCAACCAAGCAAACGCCGTGCAACAACTGCGCGACTGGTGTGTACGTGCCGATGCGAGCGGCATCCGCGCGCTGCGCGATTTTGCCGTCGGGCTGCGCGACTACGCCGACGCACCGGCGTAAAGAGAACAAAAAGGGGAAGCATTCAATGCGAATCGGTGTGCCGCGAGAAATCAAGGTTCAGGAATACCGCGTCGGACTCGTCCCTGAGGGCGTACGCGAGCTCACCAGCGCCGGTCATGAAGTGATCGTCGAGACGGGCGCGGGTGCCGGCATTGGTGTCTCGGACGCGCACTATGAGTCGGTCGGTGCATCGATTGCGGCGGGCGCAGCGGCCGTCTTCGAGCGTGCTGAGCTCATCGTCAAGGTCAAGGAACCGCAGCCGAACGAATGCGCCATGCTGCATGCGGGGCAGGTGTTGTTCACCTACCTGCACTTGGCGGCGGATGCTGCGCAGGCCGAGGGGCTGATGCGCTCCGAGGCGACCGCGATCGCTTACGAGACGGTTACGGCTCCGAATGGATCGCTGCCGCTGCTGACACCGATGAGCGAAGTGGCGGGGCGCATGTCGATTCAGGTCGGCGCCGCTTGCCTGCAAAAGGCAAACGGCGGCTTTGGCGTACTTCTGGGCGGTGTGCCGGGCGTCCCGCCGGCAAAAGTCGTGATTCTGGGCGGCGGCGTGGCCGGCACGCATGCCGCCGAAATGGCGGTCGGATTGCGCGCCGACGTGACGGTGGTCGACCGCTCGGTGGATCGGCTGCGCGAGCTCTCCTCCATTTTTGGATCGGCGCTGCGTACGGCTTATTCGACCACCCAGGCGATCGAGCGTCTCGTGCAGGATGCGGATCTGGTCATCGGCGCAGTGCTTGTCGTGGGAGCCACCGCTCCGAAGCTCGTCACGCGCGCGATGATCAAGAAGATGAAGACCGGCGCGGTGCTGGTCGACATCTCGATTGATCAGGGCGGCTGCTTCGAAACCAGCCGGCCGACGACGCATGACAAGCCGACCTTCGTCGTCGACGGGGTCATTCATTACTGCGTCGCCAACATGCCGGGCGCCGTGCCGCGCACTTCGACCTATGCGCTCACGAATGCGACGCTTCCGTACGTGCGCGCGCTCGCGGGCGGCTGGCGTCAGGCTCTGCAGCGCGACCCGGGACTGGCGAGCGGACTGAATGTGCACGCGGGCCACATCACGCACGCCGTGGTCGCCGAGGCGCTGAAGGCCGCAGGGCATCTGCGCGCTTGAGCAGGCTCGCTCGTAACGCTAGGCTATGCTTGTGTCAGTAGGCGCAAGCGCGCTTCGCACCTGCAACCCAAGGAAATGCACGATGAAGATGTCTTTGTGTCTCGTAGCCTCATTGCTGGTCGGCGGCGCAGCGATGGCTGCCCCGGTGACCTATCAAGTCGATCCCAATCACACCTTTCCGAGCTTCGAGGCCGATCACTTCGCAGGCATGTCGGTGTGGCGCGGCAAGATGACGAAGACCTCGGGCACCATCGTCCTCGACCGCCAGGCGAAGAGCGGTACCGTCGACATCACCGTCGATGCATCATCGATCGACTTCGGCCACCCGAAACTCAATGAGCACGCCAAATCGGCGGAGATGTTTGACGTCGCTAAGTATCCCGCGATTACCTACAAGGGAAAGATCGAGAAATTCAACGGCGACGCGCCGGCCGAGGTGCACGGCGAGCTCACCATGCACGGTGTGACGAAGCCCGTGACGCTGACGCTCAACCAGTTCAAATGCATGCAAAATCCGATGACCAAGAAGGATGTGTGCGGCGCAGATGCTTCGGCAACCCTCGATCGCAGCCAGTACGGCATCGACTACGGGATCAAGTACGGCTTCAAGATGGACGTGAAACTGCAGATTCAGGTCGAGGGCATTCGGATAAGCTAACCGCCCCGGCCGCGCCGCAGGCCCTCATGTAGAGGCTCCTTCGAGGTGTCTGCACGTGCACGACAGCGAACTGCTCGAGTTGATGATTGCCGCCGCGCTCGAAGCCGGCGCCGCCGCGCATGACATCTTTCGCGGCGACCTCAAGCTCGCGCACAAAAAGGACAACTCGCCCGTCACGGCTGCGGATCACGCCGCCGAAGCGATCATCCTGCAGCGCTTGGGCGCGCATTGCGCCGACATTCCCATCATCGCCGAGGAGGAGGTCGCCGCGGGGCGCGTGCCCGCCATCGGGCCGACGTTCTTTCTCGTGGATCCGCTCGATGGCACGCGCGAATTCGTTGCGGGACGCCCCGAGTTCACGGTCAATATTGCGCTGGTGCGTGCGGGCACACCGATGCTCGGCGTCGTGTATGCCCCGGCCGCGGGTGCACTCTTTGGCGGCGACGTCGCAGCCGCGCACGCCTTCCGTGCCACCGCGGCGCACGGCGGCGCCGCGGCAGGCGCGCGTACGCGCATCCATGTGCGGCCGGCACCGCCTGCGGGGCTGACTGCGGTCGCTTCCCGTTCGCACGCAAGCCCCGAGACGCGCGATTACCTGAAGGGATACAAGGTCGCGAACATGGTCTCGATTGGCTCGTCGCTCAAATTCTGCTGGGTGGCGAGCGGCGAAGCGGATGTGTATCCGCGCCTCGGGACGACGATGGAATGGGATACGGCGGCGGGACATGCGGTGCTGCTTGCCGCGGGCGGCAGTGTCGTGAGCGCGGCGGGCGGCCCGCTCCTTTACGGCAAGCCGGGATTCACCAATCCCTGGTTCATCGCCACGGGCTCCGTCGCTGCGTTACCCGTTCCCTAAACGTGTACGGTCGCCACCGCGCGCCGCCTCGCGGTGCCGCGCAGTTCGTCGCATTAACGCAACTTAAACGGCCATTCAATGGGTCTCGTAGCGGGCCGCGAGGTGGAATACTGATCAAGAAAATCACGCAGGGCTTTAATAAATATGGCTTTAAGTTTTTTCGGAAGGGCCTTGATTCCACATATGGCATGATTCAAGATATGTGGTAAGTGGGGGATTTGTAACGCGTTGAGCGAGCATTCAATCGCTTGCTGGGCGCCAGTAATTTCAACGTCAAGAATCGGGGACCACCATGCGGACCACCCGGTCGGCGCACGCTACCTAGCGCCAATGCAGCGTACCTCTGCACGATCTCCCGCTGCGCCGCAAAGACAAGTTTGCGCTCCGCGCCGCATCACGGCCTGGCGAACACAGACCGTAAAGATCTCCGCCGCCATAACTTCTGCGTAACAGGACTGGGCCCAGCATGAAATCCAATCCGGAAATCGCGCCCTTTGCCGAGAGGCCAGCAACGCCGGCGCTTCCGTGGTGCACATCAAGTTTCAAGGGGATCAAGCAATGAACTCGAAGATCTCATATGCGGTAGCGGCCATTTTGGGAGGCGTATCCGTCGGAGCGGCCGCTGCTGAGCCCGCAACCGACACGAGCAACGCGGGCACGGACTCGATCGCCGAGATCACCGTCACCGCACAGCGCCGTAACCAGAACATCCAGGACGTGCCAATCTCGATGCAGGCATTGACGGCGCAAACGTTGCAACAGCTCAACGTCTCGACGTTGGACGACTACATCAAGTACCTGCCGAACGTCACCACGGCGAGCAACGGTCCCGGCCAGAACGAGCTGTTCATGCGCGGCCTGAGCGCCGGTTCACAGCCGAGCCAGGGCAGCGCCTCGACGGGCTTATGGC
>DATHRI010000014.1:0-2902 GCA_035481795.1 Steroidobacteraceae bacterium | reverse complement strand
TGAAAAAGTACCGCAGCGAGATGGGCGGGACCGACGAGACCGCCGCGCTGAATCTGCTCGCCGCCCTGTCGCATCATGCCGACTTCTCGGTCGGCTGCTACTGCGCCGATGAGTCTCGATGCCACCGCTCGGTGCTGCGCGCCCTGCTGCTGGAGCGGCGCGCCCGGCTCAAATAGCCGCAGCCGCGCGCAGCATCAGCACGCGCCGATTCATTAGCTGCGGCCCAGATTCTCCGCTGCGAAATTCCAGTTGGCAAGCTTGTCGATCACGGCATTCACGTAGTCGACGCGCCGGTTCTGGTAATCCAGGTAATACGCATGCTCCCATACATCGATGGTCAGCAGCGGTTTTGCTCCCAGCGTGAGCGGTGAATTGGCGTTGCCCGTCTTGATGATCTTGAGCTTGTCGCCGTCCTGCGCCAACCACGCCCAGCCGCTGCCGAATTCCCCCACGGCGGCCTTCGACAATTCATTTTTGCAGGCATCGACGCTGCCAAAGGACGATTCCATCAGGCGCTTGAGTGCGGCCGGCGGCTCCCCGCCGCCGCTCGGCCGCATGCTGCGCCAATAAAAATTGTGATTCCATGCCTGTCCGGCATTGTTGAAGATGTCCGCATGATCGGGCTGATTGGCGGTTGCTTTGACGATTTTCTCGAGCGGCATGTCCGCAAACTCGGTCCCCCCGATGAGCTTGTTCAACGTATCGACGTAGGTCTTGTGATGCTTGCCGTGGTGAAAACCGAGAGTATTTGCGGAAATGACCGGCTGCAGCGCGCTCTGCTCATAGGGCAGCGGCGGCAGCGTGACGGGAGAAGCGGTGGGGGTTGCCGTGTTCATGGACCTTCCTGCGGTGAGTGGAGTAGCGCCTCATGGTAGGAAAAAGACCCGCGCCGTCACCATCGGCATCCGTTACCGGGAGACGTAGGCGTACTCTGACTCAGAAGGCGTACGGCACCACCAGGTGCACGTCGCGCAGCCGCAGACTCACGTCGCGCAGCCGTGCCGGCGACAGCGAGGACACATGAGTGCCGCCGCTCATGCCTTTGACGCACAGCCGCACGTCGCCGCTCTTGGTGTTGATCCGCACGCGGGCATGCCCATCCTCGTTGGTGAACTGCAGCCGCGATCCGGGCCCGTAGCGCGACTCGGCGGGTTTGGGTCCAAAGCAATTCTTGATGTCGCCGCTGAAGGATTGCACATCGAACTCCGCGGCCGGCGCGGCGGCGAACGTCAGGCTCAAGTCGCCGCTCACCGATTCGCCTTCGATCTGTCCGTCGGGCGCCAGCGCAAGCGTGGCTTTCATATCGCCGGACACGCTTTTGAAGCGGCCGCGCCTGACGTCGGCGAGCTCGATGTTCGCTTTGCCGCTCACCGTGCTCACGTCCACCTCGCCGCCTCCGCCCGCCAGCTGCATATCGCCGCTGATGGTCCTGATTTCAATTGCCTTGGCGGTGCGCGCGGTCAGACGAACATCGCCGCTCACCGTGGTTGCGCGAACGTCGCCTCCCGCATCGCCGCTCAAATTGCCGCTCACCGATTGCAGCTTCAGGTCGCCGAGGACTCCCGTAGTCTTGAAGTCCGTGCTGACCAGGGTGACCGTCACGGCACTCTTCGCCGGAACATGCACCACGAGGCGCGCCTCGTCATCGGAACCCCAGGCGTGAGAGGAGCGCGGCACGACATGAATCGACGTGTGGTTGCCGGTGCCCGTCACATCGACCCGCTCGACGTTATCGCCCGCGGTGCCGGTGACCTCGATCTCGCTCCGATCCCAGCCGTCGACCTCGAGCTTGCCCGATACGATGACGATCTCGATTTCGCCGCGCGGATCGGCGGCGCGATGCTCCTCGATGGCCCGTCCGGCAAGGACCTGCGACCAGGGGACGACCAGCGACGTCAGTGCGCAGATTGCAATCCGGCCGGCGTAGCCCGCCGCAGAAAGTGATTTGAACATGGGTCAGGTCCTCGTCATCGTGGTTTGGGTGGCCCGCACGACGTTGTCGTACAGGTCGAGCTCGTCGTGCCAGGTGCTCTGCCAGAGCTCCTCCAGCAGCGGGCTTCCGGGGTCGCTCGCCAATGCCTTGCGAATATCTTCGTGAGCCTGACGGATCGTCGTGAGGCTCGCCTCGATGCGCGCGCGGGTGGCCGGATCGAGCAGCTGCAGCCGTTCGCGAAAAGTGACTTCGAGCGACGCGCGCGCGGCCACGTAGCTCGGATTGCGCGGTTCGTCGAAGCTCGAAGCGCGCACCGCGACCGGTGCTACGGGCGCGGCCAGGCGTTCCTTGAGCACCGCCCAGGTGAGAGCACTCGCCACGCAGGCGCCGGCCAGTCCGGCCGCTGCCGCCCACATCAGCGGGCGCGCACGGCGCGGCTTGTGCTGCAGGCGGCCGGCAATACCGGGCCAGAGATTTCGCGGCGGCGCGATGTCGCGCGGCAGATTCGCGAGCCGTTCATCGAGGGCCTTGTCCCAAGGGTCGTTCATGACATCTCCAATCCGAGCGCGGCGGCCAGCAGACCGCGCGCGCGATGTAATTGCGCCTTGCAGGTGCCTTCAGCAATGCCCAGTGTCTGGGCCGCTTCGGCATGACTAAATCCGTACAACCCCACCAGCACCAGCACGTGGCGCGCGCCGTCCGGAAGAGCCGCGATCGCCCGCTCCAGGTCGAGCGGTGCTTCGCTGCCGGGATCCGCAACCTCCGGCAGTCCGCTCGCCGGTTCCGCCACTTCGTGCGCGACGCGCAGTCCCCGGCGCCGTGCGAGGACTGTGTGCACGGCGATGCGGTGCAGCCAGGTGGAGAATCGACTGCGCTGCTCGAAGCCGGTCAGGGCGCGCCAAGCGGCCACGAAAGACTCCTGCGTGCAGTCCTCGGCCGCTTCGCGCTGACCGGTGAGGCGCAGGCACA
>DATHRI010000013.1:0-2513 GCA_035481795.1 Steroidobacteraceae bacterium | reverse complement strand
AAAAATCTCGCGGCCGCCGTTCGACTGCAGCGGCCCAACGAGCCCGGCTGCCTCCATGGCCTCGACCAGGCGCGCCGCGCGGTTATAGCCGATCTTGAGGCGGCGCTGTACCCCGGAGATGGAGGCCTTGCGCGTCTCGGTAACGATGCGCACCGCCTCGTCGTACAAGGGGTCAGCTTCGGCATCAACCACGCCGCCCTCGCCGTTCTCCTCATCGTCGGACGGAAAGCCCGGAATGGGATTGCGCGGGCCGTCCAGAATTTCGTCGATGTAGGTCGGCGGCGAGGCGGACTTGAGACCGCCGACCACCCGATGCACTTCTTGATCCGACACGAAAGCGCCGTGGACGCGGGTCGGAATCGACGTGCCGGGAGGCAGGTACAGCATGTCGCCATGGCCCAGCAGCGACTCCGCGCCGCTCTGGTCGAGAATGGTGCGCGAATCCACCTTGGCGGAGACCTGGAAGGCAATGCGGGTCGGGATATTGGCCTTGATCAAACCCGTGATGACGTCCACCGAGGGACGCTGCGTGGCGAGGATGAGGTGGATGCCCGCGGCGCGCGCCTTCTGCGCGAGGCGCGCAATCAGTTCCTCGACCTTCTTGCCGACGATCATCATGAGATCGGCCAATTCGTCGATGATCACGACGATGAACGGCAGCGCCGTCAGGTCCGGCACGTCTTCCGCAACCACACCGGGAACCCCCTGCGCGATTTTCTCCATCCGTATCGGATCTTTGATGGGCCTGCCCGCCTCCGCAGCATCCTTGACCTTACGGTTGAAGCCGCCGATGTTGCGCACGCCGAGCATCGACATGAGCTGGTAGCGCCGCTCCATCTCGGCCACGCACCAGCGCAACGCGTTGGCCGCCTGCTTCATATCGGTCACGACCGGCGACAGCAGGTGCGGAATTCCCTCATACACCGAGAGCTCCAGCATCTTCGGGTCGATCATGATCATCCGCACGTGTTCGGGCGTCGCCTTGTACAGGAGGCTCAAGACCATGGCGTTGATGCCGACCGATTTGCCGGATCCGGTCGTGCCCGCGATCAACAAGTGCGGCATGCGCGCAAGATCGGCGACGATGGGGACGCCGCCGATGTCCTTGCCGAGCGCGAGCGCGAGCGGCGAGGTGACATCGTCGTACGGCTTGGATTTGATGATCTCGCCGAGCGTCACGATCTCGCGCTTCTCGTTCGGGATTTCGAGGCCGACGACCGACTTGCCGGGAATGATTTCCACCACGCGGACGCTGATGGCGGAGAGTGCGCGGGCGAGATCCTTCGACAGGTTGCTGATCTGGCTGACCTTCACGCCGGGCGCCGGCCGCAGTTCGAAGCGCGTGATCACGGGGCCGGGCTGCACGGCGACGACTTCGGCTTCCACCCCGAAATCGCGCAGCTTGAGCTCCACCAAACGCGACATCGCCTCCAGGGCTTCGTCCGAATAGGACTGCTCGCGCGGGCCCGCCTCGTCGAGCAGGGACAACGCCGGCAACTCGCTCGACGCGGGCGCGTCGAACAAGGGCACCTGGCGCTCGCGCTCGACGCGGTCGCTTTTCTGCGGGACGGGGGCTGCGGCCTCGATGCGCGGCGGCGGCCGGTTCGCCACTTTTTTCTGTTCCTCGCGCACCACTTCTTGGCGCGCCTGCTTGCGCTGCTGCCCGGAAGCCAGTTCGCGGCGCTGCTCGATGCGCGTGCGAATCCAGTCGATCGTCTGCAGGACCCCCGCGCCAAGCCGGTCCATGATCTCGAACCAGGAGACGCCCATGAACAGCGCCGCACCCGCGAGCCATAGCCCCAACAGCAGCAAAGTCGCCCCGAGAAAACTCAAGCCATGCGCGCTGCCCTGCCCCGCCAGTTCGCCGAGGACGCCGCCCGCAGTCATCGGTAGTCCGGCCCCGCTCCAATGCAACGTCGCCAGACCGCAACTCGTGGCCAGGGTCAGGACGAATCCGGCGGCGCGCAGCAGCGTATTGATGCGCGAGCGCGCATCGGGGAGCGCTTGTTCCTTGTGCACCAGCCAGCCCGCGTAAACCAACATCAACGGAAAGAGGTAGGCCGGACGCCCGAACAGGAGCAGGAAAAATCCCGCCAGCCACGCGCCCACGGGCCCGATCCAATTGCTGATCGACTGCCCCGGCTCCCCGGTGTCTGCAAATCCCGGGTCCTGGGGGTGGTAGGACAGCAGCGCCAGCAGCAGTATCAGCGCGAGCGCCGACAGCACCCACAGCGTGCCTTCGCGCAGGGATCGCGCTACGGCGGCGCTGAGTGCGCTCTTCTGCTTGGGCTTCTTCAGAGCGACGTCAGTCAATTCTAGACCTTTCGTGATATTTTCTTCTTAACTGGTTGAATAATATGTGATAGTAACCCAGTGCATCCCGGGGCACCAACACCGCGACGGCTTCGGGCTTCCGCGCGGGCGCCGCCTTGATTGAAGTGGCTGGCGCCCACAGATTTACTTACCATGAGCCGACAAAGACATTGAGAAGAGAGGCAAATTATACATGAGCG
>DATHRI010000012.1:0-331846 GCA_035481795.1 Steroidobacteraceae bacterium | reverse complement strand
GAGATGGTGATGCCCGGGGACAACATCAAGATGACGGTCGAGCTCATCAGCCCCATTGCGATGGAGGAAGGTTTGCGCTTTGCGATCCGTGAGGGCGGCAAGACCGTCGGCGCAGGCGTCGTGTCGAAAATCCTGAAGTAGGGCAAGTCATGGCCAACCAGAACATCCGCATCCGCCTGAAAGCCTTCGATCACCGCCTGATCGACAGCTCCGCACGCGAAATCGTCGAGACCGCCAAGCGCACCGGCGCGACCGTGCGCGGCCCCGTGCCGCTGCCGACCAAGATGGAGCGCTTCACGCTCCTGGTCTCGCCGCACGGCGACAAGGACGCGCGCGATCAGTTCGAGCTGCGCACCCACAAGCGCCTCATGGACATCCTGAACCCCACCGACAAGACGGTGGATGCGCTCATGAAGCTCGACCTGCCGGCGGGTGTGGACGTCCAGATCAAGTTGAACTGACGATATCCGCTGCGTATACTGCGCGGCTGCTTTGCCCCCGGGCACTACACAATTTTAGGGGGATGGCCGCGAAGGCGGCATCGGGCGAGGTTGGAGCCTCAAAGAGCTCCAAGACCACTCGAGACCCGCGACGTCGCCTGCCGACGCCGGCGGATTCTCCTGTCGTCACTCCCTCTTCCGTGCCGTGGCCCGCGATGCGCCCACCGACGCATCGCCGTACGAGGAAGTCATCGATGCCCATGGGTTTGCTGGGCCGCAAATGCGGCATGACGCGCATCTTCACGGAGGCTGGAGTCACCGTGCCTGTGACCGTCATCGAAGTGCTGCCGAACCGGGTCACGCAGGTGAAGTCGCCGGAAGTGGACGGCTATCGGGCCGTGCAGGTGAGCTTTGGCGTCAAGCGGCCGCAGCTCTTGACTGCGGCGCTCTCCGGTCACTACGCCAAGGCCAAGGTCGTCCCGGGCCGCACGCTCATGGAGTTCCGCCTCGGCAAGAATGAGGGCGCAGAGCTCGCCGCCGGATCCGAGGTCAAGGTCGATCTCTTCAAGGCGGGCGACGCCGTCGATGTCACCGGCACCACCATCGGCAAGGGCTTTGCCGGCACCATCAAGCGCCACAACTTCGCCGGCGGCATGGCCTCGCATGGCAACTCGCTCTCCCACCGCGCACCGGGCTCGATCGGGCAGCGCCAGACCCCCGGAAGGGTCTTTCTCGGCAAGCGCATGTCGGGCCACATGGGCGCCATCCGCCGCACCACCGAGAACCTGAAGGTCGTCGAAGTGGACGCCGAGCGCCATCTCCTCCTCATCCGCGGCGCGGTCCCGGGAGCCGAAGGCGGCAACGTCATCGTGCGCCCGTCGCTGAAGGCCGCGCGCCAGGCCGCGCGCAAGAAAGTCACCCCGGCCAAGGCAGGACCTGCACCGGGCGCCACCAAGGTCGCCGCACCGGCGGCCGCCAAGGCGCCTGCCGCACCGGCCAAGGCCGCCGCCGCTCCCGCGCCGGCGAAGAAGTAGGGGCGCCTCATGAAGCTCAAGGTATTGAACGGCAAGCCTGAGATGCAGGTGTCGGATGCGGCCTTCGGTCGCGAGTTCAACGAGGCCCTGGTGCACCAGGTGGTCACCGCCTACCGCGCGGCGGGTCGCGCCGGCACCAAGGCGCAGAAGACGCGCGCCGAAGTACGCGGCGGCGGCCGCAAGCCGCATGCGCAGAAGGGCACAGGCCAGGCGCGCGCGGGCTCGAGCCGAAGTCCCATCTGGGTCGGCGGCGGCCGCACCTTCGCGGCCAAGCCGCGCGACTTCGCCCAGAAGGTCAATCGCAAGATGTACCAGGGCGCGATGCGCTCCATGCTCTCGGAGCTGGCGCGCCAGGATCGGCTGCGCGTCACCGAGGACATCCCGCTCGAGGCCGGCAAGACGCGCCTCCTCGTCAATCAGCTGAAGGACTGGGAGCTCGACAACGTGCTCATCCTCGTCGAGGCGGTGGAGGAGAAGCTCTTCCTCGCGGCGCGCAATCTCTACAAGGTTGAGGTGCTCGAGGTCGGCAAGTTGAACCCCGTCGCGCTCGTCAGCCACGACAAGGTACTGATGACGGTCGCCGCCGTGAAGCTCATCGAGGAGCGCCTGCAGTGAACCGCGAAGAGCTCATGACCGTGCTCATTGCTCCGCACGTCACGGAGAAGAGCTCGCTCGCCATGCAGAACCACAATCAGTACACCTTCCGCGTGCGCCGCGATGCCACCAAGGTCGACGTGAAGAAGGCCGTGCAGCTCATGTTTGACGTGCAGGTGCGCGCCGTGCAGATCGTCAACGAGCCGGGCAAGACGCGCCGCTTCGGCGGCCGCATCGGCCGCACGCAGGATTCGAAGAAGGCCTACGTCAGTTTAGCCGCGGGCCAGACCATCGATTACGAGGCGAGGGCGAAGGCATGAGCCTGATCAAGTACAAGCCGACCTCTCCGGGCACGCGCTCGGTGATCAAGGTCAATCGCTCGCATCTGCACAAGGGCGGCCCGCACGCGGCGCTCACGACCTCGCAGAGCAAGACGGGCGCGCGCAATCATTTCGGGCGCATCACCACGCGCCACCACGGCGGCGGCTCGCGCCAGAAGTACCGCGTCATCGACTTCAAGCGCGACAAGGACGGCGTCGCGGGCGTCGTCGAGCGCATCGAATACGATCCGAACCGCACCGGCCACATCGCGCTCGTCTGCTACACGGACGGCGAGCGCCGCTACATCCTCGCGCCCAAGGGCGTCCTCCCCGGGGAGGAGATCCGCTCCGGCGCCGATGCGCCCATCAAGCCCGGCAATGCCATGGCGCTGCGGCACATCCCGGTGGGGTCTCTGGTGCACAACGTGGAGCTGAAGCCCGGCAAGGGCGGGCGGCTGGCGAGGAGCGCCGGCGGCTCGGTGCAGTACACCTCGCGCGAGGGCGTGTACGCGTCGCTGCGCCTGAAGTCGACGGAGACGCGCCGCGTGCATGTGGACTGCCGCGCGACCATCGGCGAAGTGAGCCACGACGAGCACAACTTGAGAAGCTACGGCAAGGCGGGCGCCAAGCGCTGGCGCGGCATCCGCCCGACGGTGCGGGGCCTGGCGATGAACCCCGTCGATCACCCGCACGGCGGCGGCGAAGGCAAGTCCGGGCAGGGCAATCCGCACCCCGTGTCGCCCTGGGGCCAGAACGCCAAGGGCTTAAAGACCCGCCACAACAAGCGCACCGATCACATGATCCTGCAGCGTCGCAAGAACAAGGTCCGTTGATATGCCGCGTTCACTGAAGAAAGGCCCGTTCGTCGATCTGCATCTCGCGAAGAAAGTGCAGGTGGCCTCGGCGAAGAACGACCGGAAGCCGATCAAGACCTGGTCGCGCCGCTCGATGGTCATCCCCGAGATGGTCGGGCTCACCATCGCCGTGCACAACGGCCGCCAGCACATCCCGGTGCTCATGACCGAGAACATGGTGGGCCACAAGCTCGGCGAGTTCGCCCCCACGCGCACGTTCAAGGCGCACTCGGGCGACAAGAAAGTCTCGGCGGCGACCTAAGAGGCAAGCAGATGGAAGTGTCCGCCAAGTTGAAATACGCGCGCATCTCACCGCAGAAGTGCCGATTGGTGGCGGACGTGGTGCGCGGTGAGCCGGTCGGCAATGCGCTCGCGGCGCTCAAGTTCATGCCGAAGAAGGGCGCGGAGCTGGTGCGCAAGGTGCTCTCCTCGGCGGTGGCCAATGCCGAGCACAACCACGGCGTCGACATCGACGAGCTCAAAGTCTCGCGCGTGCTCATCGACGCGGCCCCGCAGCTGAAGCGCTTTGCCGCGCGCGCCAAGGGCCGCGGCACCCGCATCATCAAGCGGAACAGCCACATCACCGTCGCCGTGAGCGACGGCAAGAAGGACTAGCGCATGGGCCAGAAGGTCAATCCGATCGGCATTCGCTTAGGCATCACCCGTGACTGGGTGTCGAAGTGGTACGCGAGCAAGAAGCAGTTCCCGACGCACGTGCACACGGATTTCCGCGTGCGCGCATTCCTGCGCAAGCGCCTGGCGGAGGCCTCCGTCAGCCGCATATTCCTCGAGCGCGCCGCGAAGAAGGTCAACATCACCATCCAGACCGCGCGCCCCGGCATCGTCATCGGCAAGAAGGGCGAGGACATCGAGAAGCTGCGCCAGGAGACGGCGAAGCTCCTCGGCATGGCCGTCACCGACGTGCGCCTGAACATCGCCGAGATTAGAAAGCCGGAGCTCGATTCGCAGCTGGTGGCCGACAGCATCGCCCAGCAGATCGAGAAGCGCGTGATGTTCCGCCGCGCCATGAAGCGCGCCGTGATGAGCACCATGAGAAGCGGCGCGCTCGGCGTCAAGGTGCGCGTCTCCGGGCGCCTGAACGGCGCGGAGATCGCACGCACCGAGTGGTATCGCGAGGGGCGCATTCCGCTGCACACCTTCCGCGCCGACATTGATTACGGCCTCTCCGAGGCGCGCACCACCTACGGGGTGATCGGCGTCAAGGTGTGGATCTTCAAGGGCGAAGTGTTCGAGAAGCCCAAGGTCGAGGCCATCGTCGAGCCGGAGGCCGCGCAGGCCGCCGCCGCCGCGGTCGCGCCGCCCGCCGCGCCCGCCGCCGCGGCCGAACCGACCGCGGCGTAGATGACTCAGCATGCTGCAACCTAAGCGCACCAAGTACCGCAAGCAGTTCAAGGGCCGAAACGCCGGCTTTGCGCTGCGCGGCAGCTCGGTGGCCTTCGGGGAATTTGGCCTGAAGGCGACGAGCCGCGCGCGCATGACGGCGCGCGAGATCGAGGCGGCGCGGCGCGCGATGGCGCACTACGTGAAGCGCGGCGGACAGATCTGGATCCGCGTGTTTCCGGACGTGCCGATCTCGAAGAAGCCACTGGAGGTGCGCATGGGCAGCGGCAAGGGCAACATCGAGTATTGGATTGCGCGCGTGCAGCCCGGCAAGGTGCTCTTTGAGATGGAAGGCGTCGATGAGCCGACCGCGCGCGAGGCGTTTCGCCTGGCGGGCTCCAAGCTCTCCGTCTCCACCATGTTCGTGAAACGGCAGGTGCGCTAGATGGACGCCCAAGAGCTGCGCAGCAAGAAGGCCCCGGAGCTTATCGATGAACTCGTGAAGCTGCGCAAGGAGCAGTTTTCGCTGCGCCTGCAGCGCGCGACCGGCCAGGCCCCCAAGCCCGACCAGTTCACCAAGGTGCGGCGCAACATCGCCCGCCTGAAGACGATCATGCGGGAGGCGCAGAGGCGCTCCGCCGGAGAGAAAAAGTGACGACCGACGCCCCGCAAGCTCCCGCCAAGAATCCGCGCACCCTCACCGGGCGCGTCGTCAGCACCAAGATGCAGAAGACGATCGCGGTGGAGATCGAGCGCCTCGTCAAGCATCCGCAGTACGGCAAGTACATCCGCCGCACGACCAAGCTCCTCGCGCACGACGAGAAGGGCGAATCCCACGAGGGCGACACCGTGACCATCACGCCGTGCCGCCCGCTGTCGCGCCACAAGTCGTGGCGGTTGCTCGCGGTCGTCGGCAAAGCCGCCGAGTGATCCACGAGGCCGATGCACCATGATCCAGATGCGCACCATGTTGAATGCCGCCGATAACAGCGGCGCGCGCACGCTGATGTGCATCAAGGTGCTGGGCGGCACGCGCCGCCGCTACGCCACCGTCGGCGATGTCATCAAAGTTTCCGTCAAGGACGCGATCCCGCGCGGCAAGGTCAAGAAGGGCGAGGTGTACGACGCGGTGGTGGTGCGCACCAAGTTTGGGGTGCGCCGCGCGGACGGCTCGCTCATCCGCTTCGACGGCAACGCGGCGGTGCTCTTGACGAACAAGCTCGAGCCCATCGGCACGCGCATCTTCGGGCCCGTGACGCGCGAGCTGCGGAACGTGCAGTTCATGAAGATCATTTCGCTCGCCCCGGAAGTGTTATGAGGAAGATCAGAAAAGGCGACCAGGTCGTGGTGCTGTCCGGGCGGGACAAGGGCCGCCGCGGCGCTGTGCTCGAGGTCCGGGGCGACGGCCTCCTGGTCGTCGAAAGCATCAACGTGGTGAAGAAGCACCAGCGCGGCAATCCGCAAGCGGGCCAGGCGGGCGGCATCGTCGATAAGACCATGCCCATTCGCGCCTCGAAGGTCGCGATCTGGAATCCCTCCGGCAAGCAGGGCGATCGCGTCGGGGTGAAGACGCTCAACGACGGCCGCAAGGTGCGCTTCTTCAAATCCAACGGAGAAATGATCGACGCGTAAGCGTCGGTGAACGGAACATCCATGACGAGGCTGCAGCAGTTCTATCGCGAGAAGGTCGTGCCCCGCTTGACGCAGGAGCTCGGGCTCAAGAATCCCATGCAGGTGCCGCGCATCACGAAGATCACCGTGAATATGGGCGTGGGCGAGGCGGTCGCCGATAAGAAGGTGATGGATGCGGCGGTGGCGGATCTCGCCAAGATCACCGGCCAGAAGCCCCTGGTGTGCAAATCGAAGAAGTCGATCGCCTCCTTCAAGCTGCGCGAGGGCCTGGCGGTGGGCTGCAAGGTCACGCTGCGCGGCGCGCGCATGTACGAGTTCCTCGACCGCCTGATCAGCATCGCGATTCCGCGCATCCGCGATTTTCGCGGCGTCTCGCCGCGCTCCTTCGACGGCCGCGGCAATTACAGCTTAGGGGTCAAGGAGCAGATCATCTTTCCGGAAATCCAGTACGACCAGGTCGATCAGCTGCGCGGCATGGACATCACGATTACGACGACGGCGACCGACAACAAACAGGGCCGAGCGCTCCTCGAAGCGTTCAGCTTCCCGTTCCGCAAATAATTGAGGAATCCTCAAGACTATGGCGAAAACCAACATGGTCGAGCGCGAGAAGCGCCGCGCAAAGATCGTGAAGAAATACGCGGTCAAGCGCGCGGAGCTGAAGGAGCTGATCAGGAGCCCCAAGACCGGGCATGAGGAGCGTCAGGCGGCGCAGGCGATTCTGCAGGCCATGCCGCGCGATGCCAGCGCCACACGGCAGAGGAACCGCTGCGCGATCACCGGCCGCTCGCGCGGCGTGTACCGCAAGTTCGGGCTGTCGCGCGTGAAGATCCGCGAGGTCGCCAATCGCGGCGAAATTCCGGGTCTCGTCAAGGCGAGCTGGTGAGGAACACCGCATGAGTATGACCGATCCCATCGCCGATCTGCTGACGCGCATCAGGAATGGCCAGTCCGCCGGCAAGCCCGAGGTGAGCCTCGCTTCGTCGAAGCTGAAGAAGGCGGTTCTCAAGGTGCTGAAGGACGAGGGCTACATCGCCGATTTTCGTCCCGTCGCGGGCGAAGGCAAAGAGACCCTGACCGTGGATCTCAAATACTTCGAGGGCAAGCCCGTGATCGACCGCATCGAGCGCGTCAGCCGGCCGGGCCTGCGCATTTACCGCGGCAAGGATGAGCTGCCGAAGATCTTAGGCGGCATGGGCACCGTGATCGTCTCGACGCCGAAGGGCGTGATGACCGACCGGCAGGCGCGCTCCATCGGCCAGGGCGGCGAAGTGCTGTGCATCGTCGCGTGATGAATTATGAGTAGAGTGGCCAAAGCTCCCGTCGATCTGCCGCAGGGCGTGACCGCCACCGTGACGGCGAGCCTCGTCACCATCAAGGGCGCGAAGGGTTCCCTGACGCTGCCGTTGACGGGCGGGGTCGCGGTCGAGCAGGCCGACAAGAAACTGAACGTCCAGTACCAGGGCCTCGGCACCATGCGCACTCTGGCGGGCGCCACGCGCGCGCATCTGGCGAACATGGTGACGGGCGTCACCAAGGGCTATGAGCGGCGCCTCGAGCTTTTGGGAGTCGGCTTTCGCGCGCAGGTGCAGGGCAAGAGCCTGAACCTCACCCTCGGCTTCTCGCACCCGGTGCAGTACCCGATCCCGGAGGGCATCACCATCGACACGCCGTCGGTGACCGAGATCACGATCAAGGGCATCGACCGGCAGAAGGTCGGCCAGGTGGCCGCGGAGATCCGCCACATCCGCCCGCCCGAGCCCTACAAGGGCAAGGGCGTGCGCTATCAGGGCGAGCAGATCACGTTGAAGGAAGGAAAGAAGAAGTGATGAAGAAGGAGAAGCGGCTGCGCCGTGCCGTCAAGACCCGGGCGCACATCCGCACCCGCGGCGCTGCGCGTCTCACCGTGCACCGCACGCCGAAGCACATCTATGCGCAGCTGACCGACTCCTCCGGCGCCAAGATCATTGCCAGCGCCTCCACCGTGCAGGCGGCAGTGCGCGCGGGCTTGAAGAGCACCGGCAATATCGAGGCGGCGCGCGCGGTGGGTCGAGCGATCGGCGAGAAGGCGAAGGCGGCAGGTGTCACGGCGGTGGCCTTCGACCGCTCGGGATTTCAGTACCACGGCCGGGTGAAGGCCCTGGCGGAAGCGGCGCGCGAAGCCGGGTTGACGTTCTGATGCGCCTGGCGCGCTAACGGGAAAAAACATGGCGAGAATGGAAAAAGGTCAGTCGGCCGATGAGTTCGTCGAGAAGCTGGTCGCCGTCAACCGCACCGCGAAAGTGGTCAAGGGCGGCCGGCAGTTCGGCTTCACCGCCTTGACGGTGGTCGGCGACGGCGCGGGCCGCGTCGGCTACGGCTTCGGCAAGGCGCGCGAGGTGCCGGTGGCGATCTCCAAGGCCATGGCGCAGGCGCGCAAGAACATGGTGAACGTGAGCCTGAGGAACGACACGCTGCACTACGCGGTCAAGATGGAGCAGGGCGCCACTCGCGTCTACATGCAGCCCGCATCGGACGGCACCGGGGTGATCGCCGGCGGCGGCATGCGCGCCGTGCTCGAGTGCGTGGGTGTGCGCAACGTGCTCGCCAAGAGCTACGGCTCGAGAAACCCGATCAACGTGGTGCGCGCCACCATCGCCGCGCTCACCAAGGTGCGCTCGCCCGAGGAGATCGCGGCGAAGCGCGGCAAGAGCCTCGAGGACATCACCGGATGAACGCCCAGCGCGCCCACGGCCGCATCAAGATCACGCTCCTGAAGAGCGTGCACGGGCAGCTTGCGAACATTGCCGCCTCCGTGCGCGGCCTGGGCCTGCGCAAGCGCCACCAGAGCGTGACGATTGCCGACTCGCCCGAGAACCGCGGCATGGTGAAGGTCGCGGGGCACCTCCTGAGCGTGGAAGAGGCGAAGTCATGAGACTGAATACACTGAAGCCCGGCAGCGGCGCCAAGCGCCCGCGCCTGCGCGTCGGCCGCGGCGCCTCCGCGGGCCAGGGCAAGACCTGCGGCCGCGGCGTCAAGGGCCAGCGCGCGAGGAAGGGCGGCTATCACAAGGTCGGCTTCGAGGGCGGCCAGACGACCCTCGACCGCCGCCTGCCGAAATTCGGCTTCCGCTCGAAGATCAAGGCGAGCCGCGCCGAAGTGCGCCTGAACGAGCTCGAGAAGGTCACGGGCGGCGTCATCGACCTCGACGCATTGAAGGCCGCGGGGCTCGTCCCCATGTTCACCGAACGCGTGAAAGTCATCCTCTCGGGCGAGATCAAGAAAGCCGTCACCCTGAAGGGCGTTGCTGCGACCAAGGGCGCGCGCGCCGCGATCGAGGCCGTGGGCGGCAAGTTCGAAGGCTAGACCGTGGCAACCTCCACCTTCTCTAATCCGGCCGCATCCTTGGGGGATGTCGCGCGCTATGGCGAGATCCGCAGCCGCCTGTTCTTTCTCATCGGCGCGCTCGTGGTGTTTCGCTTAGGGACCTACATTCCCGTGCCCGGCATCAATCCGAGCGAGGTCGCGCGCTTCTTCAACGATCAGTCGAACGGCATCCTCGGCATCGTCAACATGTTCTCCGGCGGCGGCCTCTCCCGCCTGTCGATCTTCGCCATGGGCGTCATGCCCTACATCTCCGCCTCCATCATCATCCAGATGATGTCGATGGTCGTGCCGACGCTCATGGAGCTGCGCAAGGAGGGCGAGTCGGGGCGCCGCAAGATGACGGAGCTGACGCGCTACATCACCGTGGGGCTCGCGGCCTTTCAATCCTTTGCCGCGGCGGTCGCGATGGAGAAGGGCGGGCTCGTGCTCGTGCCGGGCATGTTCACCTGGCTCCTGCCCGCGACCTTCACGATGACGACCGGCACGCTCTTTCTCATGTGGCTGGGCGAGCAGATCACCGAGCGCGGCGTCGGCAACGGCATCTCGATGATCATCGTCTCCGGCATCATCGCGGGCTTCCCGGGGGCGGTGGGGCGCACGGTCGAGTCGGTCAACACCGGCGAAATGCAGGGGCCGTTTGCGCTCCTCCTGATCCTCATCGTCATCGGCGTCACCGCCTTCGTCGTCTTCGTCGAGCGCGCGCAGCGGCGCATCGCCGTCAACTATGCGAAGCGCCAGGTGGGGCGGCGCATGTATGCGGGGCAATCGAGTCACCTGCCCTTCAAGTTGAACATGTCGGGCGTCATTCCGCCGATCTTTGCCTCGAGCCTGTTGCTCTTTCCGACGACGATCGCAAGCTTCGTCGGCACCGGCAACGACAGCGCCTTCGGCGCCGCCATGCAGAACATCGCGCAGGCCTTGGGCTACGGCCAGCCGCTGCACCTGGTGTTCTATGCGCTCCTCATCGTGTTCTTCTGCTTCTTCTATACGGCGCTGGTCTTCAATGCGCGCGACACGGCGGAGAACCTGAAGAAATCCGGCGCCTTCATTCCCGGCATCCGTCCCGGCGCGCAGACCGCCGACTACATCGATCGCGTGCTCACCCGGCTGACGCTCTGGGGGGCGCTGTACGTGATGCTGGTGTGCGTGCTGCCCGAGATCCTCATCTCCTCGCAGGGCGTGCCGTTCCAGTTTGGCGGCACCTCGCTCCTCATCGTCGTCGTGGTGGTGATGGATTTCATGTCGCAGCTGCAGGCGCACATGATGTCGCACCACTATCCGGGACTTCTCAAGAAGGCGAATCTCCTCGGCTACGGCCGCGGCGGCTCGGGAAGCTGAAGCGGCCCATGAGAATCATATGAAAGTACGACCGTCGGTGAAGAAGATCTGCAAGAACTGCAAGATCGTGCGCCGCAAGCGCGTGGTCTTTGTGATCTGCACGGATCCGCGCCACAAGCAGCGGCAGGGGTAGAAAAATGGCACGCATAGCCGGTATCAATATTCCGATGAACAAGCACGTGTGGATCGGGCTCACCCAGATTTACGGCGTGGGCAAGTCGCGCGCGCGCCAGGCGTGCGAAGCGGCTAATGTCGATCCGCGCACCAAGGTGAAGGATCTCACCGAGATCGAGGTGAATGCGATCCGCTCGCAGATCGCGAAGTTCGCGGTCGAGGGCGATCTGCGCCGCGAGGTCTCCATGAACATCAAGCGGCTGATGGACTTGGGCTCGCATCGCGGCATTCGTCATCGGCGCGGCCTGCCGGTGCGCGGCCAGCGCACCCGCACCAACGCCCGCACGCGAAAGGGTCCGCGCAAGCAGGCGGTGAAGCTGAACGCACCGCCCGGCAAGGTTTGAGGCAAGACTATGGCTGAACAGAAACCCCAGCAGACTCCCGCCGCGGCCGCCGCCGCGGCGAAGAAGCCGAAGAAGGCGCGCAAGAACGTGCTCGATGCGATCGCGCACGTGCACGCCTCCTTCAACAACACGATCATCACCATCACCGATCGCCAGGGCAATACGCTCTCCTGGGCCACGGCCGGCGGCTGCGGCTTTCGCGGCTCTCGCAAGAGTACGCCCTTTGCGGCCCAGGTCGCGGCGGAGAAGGCCGGCACGGCGGCGCAGGAGCACGGGGTGAAGAACGTGGAAGTGCGCGTCGGCGGTCCCGGCCCGGGGCGCGAGTCCGCGGTGCGCGCGCTCAACACCTGTGGCTTGAAGGTGACGAGCATCGCCGACGTGACGCCGATTCCGCACAACGGCTGCCGCCCACCGAAGAAGCGCAGGGTCTAGGAGAGGATTAGCAACTATGGCGCGTTACGTCGGTCCCAAGTGCAAGCTCGCGCGTCGCGAGGGCACGGATCTTTTCCTGAAGAGCGGCGTCAAGCCGATCGAGAGCAAGTGCAAGTTCACGGTGCCGCCGGGCGGCATCAAGGGCGAGCGGCGCACGCGCCTGTCGGACTATGGTCTGCAGCTGCGCGAGAAGCAGAAGCTGCGGCGCATGTACGGCGTGCTCGAGCGGCAGTTCGGCAACTACTACGAGGCGGCGGCGCGCAAGAGCGGCGCGACCGGCGAGAATCTGCTGAAGCTCCTCGAGTGCCGCTTGGACAACGTCGTCTACCGCATGGGTTTCGCCGCCACGCGCGCCGAGGCGCGCCAGCTCGTCAGCCACAAGGCGCTGTCGGTCAACGACCAGGTCGTCTCCATCGCCTCCTATCAGTGCAAGGCGGGGGATGTGGTGCAGATCCGCGAGAAGTCGAAGAAGCAGCTGCGCATCCAGGGTGCGCTCACCGTGGCCCAGCAGGTGGGCTTCCCCGAGTGGGTCGAGGTGAACGACAAGGAGATGCGCGGCGTGTTCAAGGCCGTCCCGGCGCGCGAGGATGTCCTGCCGGACATCAACGAGAACTTGGTGGTCGAGCTCTACTCGAAGTAGTCATGGTTTTTTTTGAACCGGCACGGCCGTGCCGGAAGGTGATTTTGAAATGCAGCAGCCTTTTGTAGCCGAATTTTTGAAGCCGCGCGTGGTGAAGGTGCAGCCTCTGGCGCCGCGCCAGGCGCGGGTCGTCATCGAGCCCTTCGAGCGTGGCTTCGGACACACGCTCGGCAATGCGCTGCGGCGCGTGCTCCTCTCCTCCATGCCCGGCAGCGCCATCACCGAAGTCGAGATCGACGGCGTGCTGCACGAGTACACGAGCATCGAGGGCGTGCAGGAAGACGTGGTCGACATCCTCTTGAACCTGAAGTCGGTGGCGCTGCGCATGCACACGCGCGACAGCGCGGAGCTGCGCCTGCACAAGAAGGGGCCGGGACCGGTCACGGCGGGCGACATCCAGACGGATCACGACATCGACGTGGTGAATCCCGAGCTCGTGATCGCGAATCTGACCAAGGCGGGCGAGCTCAACATGACGCTGCGCGTCGAGCGCGGCCGCGGCTACCGCCCCGCCGCGCAGCGCGCGGCCTTCGAGGAGCAGACGCGCCCCATCGGCCGGTTGCAGCTCGATGCCTCGTTCTCGCCGGTGCGGCGCGTGACCTACTCGGTCGACGCGGCGCGCGTCGAGCAGCGCACGGACCTCGACAAGCTCATCATCGACATCGAGACCAACGGCACCATCGACGCGGAAGAGGCCATCCGCCGCGCGGGCAGCATCCTGAAGGATCAGCTGTCGGTGTTCGTCGACCTGCAGGGCGAGGAGGAGGCCGCGACCAAGGTCTCCGAGATGCAGTTCGATCCGATCCTGCTGCGCCCGGTCGATGAGCTCGAGCTCACCGTGAGGAGCGCGAATTGCCTCAAGGCCGAGAACATCCACTACATCGGCGATCTGGTGCAGCGCACGGAGGTGGAGCTGCTGCGCACGCCGAATCTCGGCAAGAAGTCACTCACCGAGATCAAGGAGGTCCTGCAGAGTCACGGCCTCATGCTCGGCATGCGTCTCGAGGGTTGGCCGCCCGCGGGTCTCAAGCATGACGAAGAACGCGAAGTGATGTAGCCATGCGCCACCAGTTAAGCGGTCGCCAGCTCTCGCGCAATGCCCCGCACCGGCAGGCCATGCTGCGCAACATGAGCGTGTCGCTGCTGCGTCACGAGACGATCCGCACCACCTTGCCGAAGGCAAAGGAGCTGCGGCGCGTGGTCGAGCCGCTGATCACCCTCGGCAAGAGCGACAGCGACTCGCATCGCAAGCTGGCGTTCGCGCGTCTGCGCGACCGCAGCGTCGTGGACAAGCTGTTCGCGGATCTCGGTCCGCGCTTTCGCGCCCGCCCGGGCGGCTACACGCGCATCCTGCGCATGATGCCGCGCCCCGGGGATTCGGCGCCCATGGCGCTCATGCAGCTCGTCGACGGCGCGGCGATCGAGGAGACGAAAGCCGCCCCGAAGGATGCGGCGGCGAAGGGCAAGCGCGGCAAATCGGCCCCGGCCCAAGCGGCGCCCGCCCAAAAGGCGGCTGCGAAGAAAGCGGCCAAGAAGAAAACCGCCGCTCACGACCATGATCACGACCACGGCCCTGATCATGACCACGAGGACGCGCCGAAGAAGAAGCGCAAGAAGAAGGCGAGCGCGTAAGGATCTTGCGGATTATTTCAAGGGGAGGGGCCCATGAGCCTGGCATCTGAGTTCAAAGAATTCGCGATGAAGGGCAGCGTCGTTGATCTGGCGATCGGCGTCGTGATCGGCGGCGCCTTTGGCAAGATCGTGAATTCCCTGGTCGGGGACATCATCCTGCCGCCGCTGGGCCTTGCCATCGGCGGGGTCAACTTCGCGGATCTCGCGGTGCAGATCGGCACCAGCCCCAAGGGTCAGCCGGTGCTCTTCAAATACGGCGCTTTCGTGCAGACGGTATTCGAGTTCCTGATCATTGCCTTCGCGCTCTTCGTCGTCATCAAGGCCATCAACCGCCTGAAGCGGCCGAGCCCGTCGATGCCGGTGCCGCCGACGAAGACCGAGGCGCTCCTTCAAGAAATTCGGGACGAGCTCGCAAAGCGCTGAAAGCATCGCGGGTGAGGTTCTCGCAGCCGCCGCCTGTGACTGCGAGATCATCCTCGACGCGGATGCCGCCGAAGCGCTGCAGCTGCGCGACCCGCGCCCAATGGATCTTCTGCCCGCGCGAGTCGGCCCGCGCGGCATCGAGCAGCTGCTCGATGAAATAGATCCCCGGCTCCATGGTGACGACGAAGCCGCTCTCGAGCACGCGCGTCAAACGCAGATAGTCGTGTCCCGGCGGCCGCGGAATCTCCCCGCCCTCCGCCGAGCGCATCCAGCCGCCGACGTCATGCACCTGCAGCCCGAGGAGATGGCCGATGCCATGCGGCAGAAAGACGCTGGAGAGTCCCGTGTCGACCGCCTCGTCCGCCTCGCAGCGGATGATGTCCGCCTCGTGCAAGAGCTCCGCGGTCAGGTGGTGCGCCGACAGATGGATGTCGCGCCAGTCGGTGCCGGCGTGCACGCTCGCGCACAGCGACTGCTGCATCTCGTCCACGTGGCCGACCAGGGCGGCAAAGTCCGCGTCCCCGAATGCATAGGTGCGCGTGATGTCGCTTGCGTAGCCGGCGTACTCGGCGCCGGCATCGATGAGGAGCGAATGGCGCACGGCGGGCGCGTGGCGCGCGAGCATTTGATAGTGCAGCACCGCCGCCGCCTCGTTGCAGGCGATGATGGGGTTGTACGGCAGCTCCTGCTCGCGCAGCCCACACGCGGCCAGATACGCGAGCTGTATTTCAAACTCGGTGGCGCCGGCGGCGAAGGCGCGGGCGGCGGCGACGTGGCCGCGCGCGCCCAGGCGGTTGGCCTCACGCAGGCAGAGAAGCTCGTACTCGCTCTTCACGGCGCGCGCAAAATCAAGGTGCGCCACGAGGGTCTGTGGATTCACGGCGCCCGCTCCCCAGGAGGCGATCTCGGCGTCGGCGTGGCCGATGAAGGCCGTGCGCGACAGATCCGCCGGCAGAAGCGCACGCGCGGCGCTGCGGTCGGCGACCGCGCGAATGTCGAAATGGCGCGTCCAGTAGCCTTGCGGCAAGGCGGCGGACTTGTACCAGAAATCGAGCGGGCAATTGAAGAGGAGGAGCGGCATTTGCCCGGGCTCGAAATAGATGAAGCAGTCGGGCACGTCGGTGAGCGGCGCCCAGGCTTTGAAGGCGGCGTTCACGCGAAAGGCATAGTGCTGGTCGTCGGCGAAGACGGCGGGCGCGGCGCCGGCGTGGACGAGGACGGCAGAGGATCCCTGCGCGGCGAGCGCGCGCGCATAGCGCTCGCGGACGAGATCGTGGTGCTCGGCAAAGAGCGTATCGAGATCGTGGGCGCGGTCGGACATCGTGCGAGCCTCCTGGGACAGTGCGAATCCTGCGCATTCTAGTCGCGCACCTCGCCGCGCGAGCGCGCGGCCGCCTGGAGCTGGTGCGATGCAGCATACTTTGTGGCCGGCACGCATCACGTGAGGGCCACATTTAACAGTACACGCGGGCGCGCGCTCGCGGACAAGGGGTGCGCGCACCGTGGACAGGGGGCTTCCCCGCTGTCGTTGCCCGCCGACACATATTTCAAATCGGGCGGCGACTCGATAGAATCCGGCGCCGCGGTACGCGCTTTGCGCACCGCCAGACAACATCTAACTTGTTTGCGCTCCTCACCACTCTTGCTTCTCTCGGGGTATTGATCGATGAACACCAAACTTGCTCTTAGCGCTCTTACCGCAGCGCTGATGCTCACAGCCTGCGCGAAGCAGGAATCCGTGAGCCCAGCGCCCGCAACGACGGAAGCCGCACCGGCTGCCGGCGCTGCGGCCGACTCGGCCGCCGCTTCTGCGAACTCCGCGACCAACGCGGCTGATGCCGCCTCGACCGCTGCCGGTCAGGCCCAGGATGCCGCCTCTGCGGCCGGCAATGCGGCCGCTGCACCGCCGCCGGATGCAACGCCGCCGCCGGCTGATCAGAAGAAGTAATTCGGAAGAGATATTGCTGAAGCCTGCAAGGCTTGAGCGACGGCCCGGTCTGGCACTGCATGTGCTGTCCGGGCCGTTTGTTTTTGACGAGTGTGTGCCGTGACTGTCAGTGTACGCGACGCTCGCGCCTCCCCGAGCGACCGGCTCTGGATCGAGAATGTCTATCGCGACTATCTCGATGATCTGGCGCCGCTCAACACCGGGATCTTCCCGATCCTCCCCGAGATCGGCCATCGCGAGCCCGACCAGATCGCGCGCTGGTTTGCCGACTCCGGCTCCTATCCGCTCGTCATCCTGAAATCCACGGTCGCCGTCGGCTTTGCCATGGTGGCGCGCGCCGCGGCGCTCGCCGGTCGCAACGACGTCGACTACCGGATGGCGGAGTTCTTTATCGCGCGCTCGCAGCGCCGCCGCGGCATCGGCCAGACGGCCGTGCAGATCATCCTGAACCGCTTCGCGGGACGCTGGGAGATCAACGAGTATCTGCGCAATCCCGTCGCGGTGAGCTTCTGGCGGCGCGTGGTCGCGGCGTACACGCGCGGCGACTATCAGGAAAGCATCATCAACGGCGAAGTCCGCCACCTTTTTCAGTCGAGCGGGGCGCGGCCGCGTTAGGGTTCGCGCGGCAGGCACCGCAGCCGATCTGCGAGCGCGCGAGGAGCGCGCGGCGCAGGCGCACGAGCGGGCCGCGGGTGGCCTCCGCGGGCAGCAGCTGATCGAGGATCCACAGGCGCCGCCGCGCCGGCGTCAGCCACCAGCCGCTCAAGATGAGGCTCGCCGCGACCAGAGCGATGACGACGGCGGTTTGCAGGATGGCGGCCATGTCAGCCGGCTCCAAAGAAGAGCGCCGTCCGGTAGGTAACGAACGCACCCGCGTACGCAAGCGCAAACAGATAGCCCGCCATGATGAGGGGATAGCGCCAGGAATTGGTTTCGCGCTTGACCACCGCCAGCGTGGAGAGGCACTGCGGCGCGAACACATACCAGGCGAGGAGCGACAGTCCCGTCGCGATGCTCCAGCTGGCGGCAATCACCGGCATGAGCGCCCCGGCGACATCGCCGGTGCGCGCCGCGGACATCGCATAGACGGTGCCGAGCGCGCTCACCGCGACTTCGCGCGCGGCCAGCCCCGGCACCAGCGCCATAGAGATCTGCCAGTTGAAGCCGATGGGATGAAAGAGGACCTCGAGCCCGCGCCCGAGAAGGCCCGCGAGACTGTAGTGGATGGCCGGCCCGGTCGCGCCGGGAGGCGGCGCGGGGAAGCTCGCCAGAAACCACAGGACGATCATGAGCGTCACAATGATGGTGCCGACGCGGCCGAGAAAGATGCGCGTGCGCTCCCACAAGCCGAGCACGAGATTCGAAAGGTTCGGCCACTTGTACTCGGGCAGCTCGAGGAGCAGCGGGCGGTAGGCGCCGCGCATCAGGGTGTGTTTGAGGACGAGTGCCACGCCCATGGCCGCGAACACTCCGGCGCCGTAGAGCACGAAGAGCACGAGCCCCTGCAGATTGAAGATGCCCACCGCGCGGCGCGGAATGAAGGCGCCGATGAGGAGCGCGTACACGGGCAGGCGCGCCGAGCAGGTCATGAGTGGCGCGATCATGATGGTCGCGAGGCGGTCCCGCGGCGAGGGAATGGTGCGCGCCGCCATGATGCCGGGGATGGCGCAGGCAAAGCTCGACAGGAGCGGGATGAACGCGCGGCCCGACAGGCCGACTTTTCCCATGAGCCGATCGAGGAGGAAAGCGGCGCGCGGCAGGTAGCCTGAATCCTCGAGCGCGAGGATGAAGAGGAAGAGGATGAGGATCTGCGGCAGGAAGACGAGCACGCTGCCGACGCCGGCCACGACCCCATCGAGGAGCAGACTGTGCAGCGGACCCTCGGGCAGCGCCTGCGCCAGAAACTGGCCCGCGGCGCGCACGCCGCTCGTGATCGCGGCCATCGGCACCACCGCCCAGCTGAACACCGCCTGGAACATGAAGAAAAGCACCGCGGCGAGGAGCAGCGGTCCTGCGATGGGATGGAGCACCAGCGCATCGAGCCGCGAGAGGAGCTCGAGCCGCCGCGGCACGCGATAGTCGATGTCCTTCAGGATGCGCCGCACTTCGCGCTGCGTGGCCTCGACGTCCGCGGCCACCGGCACGGACGCGGCCGGCGCGAGCTGCGGCGCGAGATCGCAGCGGTCGATGGCGTCAATGAGCGCGCGCTCGCCGCCCGAACGCACCGCCACCGTCTCGATCACCGGCACGCCGAGGGCGGCCTCGAGCGCGGCGCGATCCAGGTGAAAGCCGCGCTCCTGGGCGAGATCGCTCATGTTGAGCGCGACGATGAGGGGCCTGTCCAGGCGCTTCAGATCGAGCACCAGGCGCAGGTTCAGGCGCAGGTTCGTCGCATCGACCACGCACACCAGAAGATCGGGCGCGGGCTCGCTCGCGTGGCGTCCGAGCACCACATCGCGGGCGATGGCCTCATCGAGACTGGTGGCTTCGAGGCTGTAGGCACCGGGCAGGTCGAGCACGCGATAGACGCGGCCGCTCGCGGGGCCGACGAAGCGGCCTTCCTTTCTTTCGACGGTGACGCCGGGATAGTTGGCGACCTTCTGGCGGCTGCCCGTCAGACGGTTGAAGAGGGCTGTCTTACCGCAGTTCGGGACGCCGATCAGCGAAAGGCTCGGGCCTCTCGCCGCGGCTTCGGCGTTCACGTCGGGTGACCCGGCCGCAAGAGCTCGACCCAGACGGTTTCCACTTCGCGGCGCCGGATGGCAAAGGTCGTGGTGCCGATGCGCACGACGAAGGGATCCCGCCCGGGTCGCGCTTCAGTCAGGATCTCGATGTGTTCGCCCGCGACGAAGCCGAGCTCCATCAGCCGCCGCTCGAGGCGGGAGTCCTCACCCGGGCCGACGCCGATCACCGTACCCCTCGTTCCGGGCGGCAAGGCGGCGAGGCTGAAGGATCCGGGAGCGAGGGTCACCCCTCCACGGGCTGCGAATGCGTCCATGTCCTAAGTATGATTGAGAACCGTTCGCATTTGCAACGCGCCCCGCGCGGGCTGTGAAACCGGTCGCGCAGGGTCATCCTCCGGCCGCCCGACGGCTTGAGCTGGGCAGTCCCAGGAGGGGCCGCAGATACTGCCCGGTGTAGGACTCCTCCCGCGCCGCAACGCGCTCGGGAGTGCCTACGGCCACGATCTCGCCGCCGGCCGCGCCGCCCTCGGGACCCAAGTCGATGACCCAGTCCGCGCTCTTGATGACATCCAGATTGTGCTCGATGACGAGGATGGTGTTGCCGGCGTCGCGCAGGCGCAGGAGGACCTCGAGGAGCTGCGCGACGTCGTGGAAGTGCAGGCCGGTCGTGGGCTCATCGAGGATGTAGAGCGTGCGGCCGGTGGCGCGCTTGGCGAGTTCGCGCGAGAGCTTCACGCGCTGCGCCTCGCCTCCGGAGAGCGTGGTCGCATTCTGGCCGAGGCGCAGATAGGCGAGGCCCACGTCGACCAGCATCTGCAGCTTGCCGGCCACCGCCGGAATCGCCTGGAAGAAGCGCAGCGCCTCCTCCACCGTCATCTCCAGCACCTCGTGGATGTTCTTGCCGCGGAAGGTGATCTCGAGCGTCTCGCGGTTGTAGCGCTGGCCGCGGCACACATCGCAGGGCACGTAGACATCGGCGAGGAAATGCATCTCGACCTTGAGCACGCCATCGCCCTGGCAGGCCTCGCAGCGTCCGCCCTTGACGTTGAAGCTGAAGCGGCCGCTGCCGTAGCCGCGCGCGCGTGCCTCGGGAACGGCCGCGAACAGCTCGCGCAGCGGCGCGAAGAGTCCGGTGTAGGTTGCGGGATTCGAGCGCGGCGTGCGGCCGATCGGACTCTGATCGATGTCGATCACGCGATCGATGCCCTCGAGGCCCTCGACGCGCTCGCAGCGCGCGGACGTGCGCATGCCGCCGTGCAGGCGCGAGGTGGCATAGGGCAGCAGGGTGTCGATGATGAGCGTCGATTTGCCGGAGCCGGAGACGCCGGTCACGCAGGTGAAGAGTCCGAGCGGAACATCGACGGTCAGGTTCTTCAGGTTATTGCCGGTGGCGCCGTGAATGCGCAGCTCCGCACCGGGTGTGCGCAGCGTGCGCAGCGGCGGCACTGGGATCACGCGCCGGCCGCTCAAATATTGACCCGTGAGGGAGGCGGCGTTCGCCTCGATGTCGGCGGGCGTGCCCTGCGCGACCACGTGCCCGCCGGCGACCCCGGCGCCCGGACCTAGGTCGACGACGTGATCGGCGGAGAGGATGGCCTCGGCGTCGTGCTCGACGACGATGAGCGTGTTGCCGATGTCCCTGAGCGCCGCCAGTGTCGCCAGCAACCGGCGGTTGTCGCGCTGATGCAGGCCGATCGAGGGCTCATCGAGAATGTACATGACGCCGGTGAGGCCGGAGCCCACCTGGCTTGCGAGCCGGATGCGCTGCGCCTCGCCGCCGGAGAGCGATTCCGCGCGGCGCTCGAGCGTCAAATACTCGAGCCCCACGTCCACCAGAAAGCGCAGGCGCTCGTGCACGTCCTCGACGATCTTGGCGGCGACTTCGCCGCGCCAGCCGGGCAGGGTGAGCGCGCGGAAATATTGGAGTGCCGCGCCGATCGTCAGCTGCGCGATCTCCGGCAGCGTCTGCCCGGCGACGAAGACGAAGCGCGCCGCGCGGTTCAGGCGCGCGCCGCCGCATTCTGCGCAGGTGCGCACGCCCAAGTATTTGGCGAGCTCCTCGCGCACGGTCGGTGAGGTGGTTTCGCGGTAGCGCCGCTCGAGATTGGGCAGGATGCCCTCGAAGCGGTGGCGGCGCTTGTGGCTGCGGCCGGAACTTTCCGCATAGCGAAACTCGATGAGCTGATCGCCGCTGCCGTTCAGGAGCACGTCCTGGATCTTCTGCGGCAACTGCGCCCACGGCGTCTCGATATCAAAATCGTACTGCCGCGCGAGCGACTGGATGAGGGCGAAATAGTAGGCGTTCCTGCGATCCCAGCCGCGGATCGCGCCGCCCGCGAGCGACAGCTCCGGGTGTCCGACCACGCGCTCGCGATCAAAGAACTCCTGGCAGCCGAGGCCGTCGCAGGCGGGGCAGGCGCCGGCGGGGTTGTTGAAGGAGAAGAGCTTCGGTTCAAGCGGCGGCACGGCGTAGCCGCACACGGGGCAGGCGTGGTGGCTCGAGAACACGAGCTCCTCGCGCTGCGCCTCATCGAGGAAGGCGAGCCGCGCGGTGCCGTCGGTGAGGCGCAGCGCCGTCTCGAAGGACTCGGCGAGCCGCTGCGCGGCATCCGCGCGCACGCGGAAGCGGTCGATGACCGCTTCCACGGTGTGTTTGCGCTTGGGATCGAGCTTCGGCAGCGCGTCGAGCTCGTGGATGCGGCCATCGATGCGCACGCGCACGAAGCCCTGGGCGGCGAGCCGCTCGAGCTCGGCGGCGTGCTCGCCCTTGCGCGCATCGATGAGCGGCGCGAGCAGCACGGCGGATGTGCCCTCCGGCAGCCGCATGACCTGATCGACCATCTGGCTCACCGTCTGCGCCGAGAGGTCAATGAGATGATCCGGACAGCGCGGAATGCCGGCGCGCGCGAAGAGCAGGCGCAAGTAGTCGTAGATCTCGGTCACCGTGCCGACGGTGGAGCGCGGATTGTGCGAGGTCGCCTTCTGCTCGATCGCAATCGCCGGCGAGAGCCCGTCGATGCGGTCGACGTCCGGCTTGTCCATCATCGAGAGGAACTGGCGCGCGTAGGCGGACAGGGACTCGACATAACGCCGCTGCCCCTCCGCATACAGCGTATCGAAGGCGAGCGAGGACTTGCCCGAGCCCGACAGGCCCGTCAGCACGATGAGCCGGTTGCGCGGCAGATCCACGTCGATGTTCTTCAGGTTATGCGTGCGCGCGCCGCGGACACGAATGTGCTGCATGATCCGATTCACCGCCTTTTGCGTGCGCCCTTCGGGCAGCCAGAAAGTGTAGCCGCAGGCGCGAATACGCTCAAAACTCCACCTTCGCGTGGCTTTTGGCGGGTTCGCGCCCGCCTACCCCGAACGCTTACAATGGGGCGGCATCACGGGAATTTCGACGGGGCAGAGGACAAGGCTATGGCGAGGGGACTGAACAAGGTCATTTTGATCGGCAATCTGGGCGCCGACCCGGAGACGCGCGCCATGCCCTCGGGGATGACGGTCGCGAACCTGCGCGTCGCCACCAGCGAAAGCTGGCGCGATAAGCAGTCCGGCGAGCAGCAGGAGCGCACCGAGTGGCACCGGGTGGCGCTCTTCGGACGCCTCGGGGAGGTGGCGGCGGAGTACCTGCGCAAGGGCTCGCAGGTGTACCTGGAAGGGCAGCTGCGCACCCGCAAGTGGCAGGACAAGCAGGGCACCGAGCGCTATACCACCGAGATCATCGCCAGCGAGATGCTGATGCTGGGCGGACGAAGCTCGGGCGCGGGCGCGGGCGCGGCGGCACCGGAAGCGCGCGACCGTCCGGAGATCGTCGAGTCGGCCGAACGCGCCGAGTCGCCCGCCCGCGGCGGCAGCGACTTTGACGACGACATCCCCTTTTAGCGTGAGCCGGGCGCAGAGTGGCCGTATGCCGGGCCGCGTTTTCATCAAGACCTTTGGCTGCCAGATGAACGAGTACGACTCCGCGCGGATCGCGGACGTGCTCGCGCACTCCTGCGGCATGAGCCTCACCGAGGACGCCGCAGAGGCGGACCTCCTCCTCATGAATACCTGCTCGGTGCGCGAGAAGGCGCAGGAGAAGGTCTTCTCGCTCCTCGGGCAGTGGCGGCGCCTGAAGGAGCTGCGACCCGAAGTCCTCATCGGCGTCGGCGGCTGCGTCGCCAGCCAGGAAGGCGAGGCCCTCGCCGAGCGCGCGCCCTGCGTCGATCTCGTCTTTGGCCCGCAGACCCTGCACCGCCTGCCGCAGATGATCGGCGAGGTGCAGCGCACCGGGCGCGCGGTCGTCGACGTGAGCTTTCCCGAGATCGAGAAATTTGACCATCTGCCCGCGCCGCGCGCGTCCGGCGCGAGCGCCTACGTCTCCATCATGGAAGGCTGCAGCAAGTACTGCAGCTTCTGCATCGTCCCGTATACGCGCGGCGATGAGGTGAACCGTCCGTTTGAAGCGGTGCTCGCGGAAGTGCGGCAACTCGCAGCCCAGGGCGTGCGCGAGGTCACGCTCCTCGGGCAGAACGTCAATGCCTACGCCGGGCGCACCGCGGACGGCATGCTCGCGGACCTGGCGACGCTCATCCACCACATCGCGGCGCTGCCGGCCATCGAGCGCATCCGCTTCACCACCTCCCATCCGCTCGAGTTCACGCCGAGCCTCATCGAGGCCTTCGCGAGCGTTCCGAAACTCGCGAGCCACCTGCACCTGCCGGTGCAGAGCGGCTCGGACCGGATACTCGCGCTCATGAAGCGCGGCTACACGGCGCTCGAGTACAAGGAGAAGATCCGGCGCCTGCGCGCCGTGCGTCCCCAAGTCACCGTGTCCTCGGACTTCATCATCGGCTTTCCCGGCGAGAGCGAGCGCGACTTCGCGGCGACGCTCGATCTGGTGCGCGACGTCGGCTTCGATCAGTCCTTCAGCTTCATCTACAGCCGCCGTCCGGGCACGCCGGCGGCATCCCTGCCGGATGAGGTCGCGCACGAGGTCAAACTCGAGCGGCTCGCGCGCCTGCAGCGGCAGCTCGATCTGCAGGAGCGCGTCATCAGTGAGCGCATGGTGGGCAGCGTGCAGCGCGTGCTCGTGGAGGCGCCCGCCAAGAAGAATCCCGCGGAACTCTCCGGCCGCACGGCCAACAACCGCTGGGTCAACTTCGCCGGCCCCGCGAGCCTCCTGCAGCGCTTCACCGACGTCGTCATCACCGCTGCCCTGCGCCACACGCTGCGCGGGCGCCTGTGCGCCGCCGCGCATGCCGCCTGATCCCGTGGCCGCAGTACCCGCCTCCCGCCTGCGCGAATTTCTGCTCGAGCCTGCCGACAATGCGCGTCTTGCGAACCTCTGCGGGCCGCTCGATGAGAATCTGCGCCTCCTCGAGTTGCGCCTCGAGGTGGAGATCCGCCGCCGCGGCGACAATTTCCGCATCAGCGGCGAGCGCGCCGGCAGCGCCGAGGAGACGCTGCGCGTGCTCTTTGAGCTCACCCAGGTCGAGGCCGTGACGCCCGAGCGGGTGCACCTCGCGCTGCGCGAGCAGGAGTTGGGGGCGCCGGGTGGCGCCACTTCCGACGATGACCTCACGGTGCGCCTGCCGCGCGGCGCGATCCGCGCGCGCGGCGCGCATCAGCGCGACTATCTCGCCCAGATCCGCACCTCGGATCTCACCTTCGGCGTGGGTCCCGCCGGCACCGGCAAGACCTACCTTGCGGTGTCCTGCGCGGTCGAGGCGCTGCAGGCGGACCGCATGCGCCGCATCGTGCTGGTGCGGCCGGCGGTGGAGGCGGGCGAGCGCCTGGGATTCCTGCCCGGCGACATGTCGCAGAAGATCGATCCGTACCTGCGGCCGATGTACGACGCGCTCTATGAAATGATGGGCTTCGATCGCGTGGCGCGCTTCATCGAGCGCAACGTGATTGAAGTCGCGCCGCTGGCCTTCATGCGCGGCCGCTCGCTCAATGATTCCTTCATCATTCTCGATGAAGCGCAGAACACGACCATCGAGCAGATGAAGATGTTCCTGACGCGCATCGGCTTCGGCTCGCGCGCGGTGGTCACAGGGGATGTGACGCAGACGGATCTGCCGGCGGGCCGGCAGTCGGGCCTGCGCCACGTGATCGACGTGCTGCGCGGTGTCGACGGCGTGGCGTTCACGTTCTTCGATGCCCAGGATGTCGTACGCCATCCGCTCGTGCAGCGCATCGTGCGCGCCTACGAGGCGCGCGGCGAATCCACATGAGGCCGCGGGAAGCGCACCTCGAGGTGACGCGCCGCGCGCGCATCTGGTCGCCGCCCGCCGCGCAGCTTGCCGTCTGGGCGCAGGCGGCGCTCGGGCGGCGCGCGCGCGGCACGCAGCTCGGCCTGCGGGTGGTGGGCACGAGCGCGAGCCGCCGCCTGAATGCCCACTTTCGCGGCACGGATCGGCCCACCAACGTGCTGTCGTTCCCGGCGCCGCCGCTGCCGGCGGGCGCCGCGCGCGGCCGCCGTCCGCTCGGGGATCTCGTCGTCTGCGCGCCCCTGCTGCGCCGCGAAGCGCAGCGGCAGGGCAAGAGCCTGCGCGCGCATTGGGCGCACCTCGTGGTGCACGGCGCGCTGCATCTCATCGGCTATGACCACGAGCGCGCGCGCGATGCCCGCCGCATGCAGCGCCGCGAGATCGCCGTGCTCAAGCGCCTGGGTTTTGCCAACCCGTACCGGAGCGCGTGATGTCAAAGGACACGGGCAGCACCGGGCGCTGGCTGAAACGCATCACGCAAACCCTCTCCGGAGAGCCGCAGGATCGCGGCGAGCTCGTGACGCTGCTGCGCGAGTCGGCCGAGCGCGGCCTCGTCGATGCCGATGCGCTCGAGATGCTCGAAGGCGTGCTCGCGGTGGCCGACCTGCAGGTGCGCGACATCATGGTGCCGCGCATCCAGATGGTCTCGGTGCGCCGCGACGATCCGCCGGCGCGCATCCTGCCGGCCGTCATCGAGTCGGGGCACTCGCGCTTCCCGGTGATGGACGCCGACCGCGACGACATCGTGGGGATCCTCCTCGCGAAGGATCTCCTGCGCCACTTCGCCGCCCATGTGCGCGCGAGCTTCGATATCCGCGAGTACATGCGCCCGGCGGTGTTCGTTCCGGAGTCGAAGCGCTTGAACGTGCTCCTCAAGGAATTCCGCCGCAACCGCAATCACATGGCGATCGTCGTCGATGAGTACGGCGGCGTCGGCGGGCTCGTCACCATCGAGGACGTCATCGAGCAGATCGTCGGCGAGATCGACGATGAGTTTGACGTCGAGGACGATCACAACATCCGCCCCGAGGACGCGCGCCACTTCACCGTGCGCGGCGTGACGCGCATGGAGGAGTTCAACGAGTACTTCGGCACCGCCTTCGCGGAGGAAGGCTTCGACACCATTGCGGGCCTCGTGATGAAGCATCTCGGGCACCTGCCGCGCCGCGGCGAGTTCCTCACCCTCGATGGCTTCGAGTTCCGCGTGGCGCGCGCGGACCGGCGCCGCGTGGATTCGCTGCGCGTCACCGCGCCGCGCGACATCGCGCCTCCGGAGGAAAAGTCCGCGTGACGGACGGCGCGCCGCCGGGAGCGCTGCCGCGCTCGGGCGCCCCTATCGCACGGCTGCGCCTCGGCGCCGCGCTCGCCTCGGGAGCGCTCCTCGCGGGCGCCTTTGCGCCGCTCAACTGCTGGCCGCTCGCAATTGCCTGTCCCGCGGCCCTCATGGGGCTGTGGCAGGGCGCAAGCCCGCGCGCGGCCGCGCAGCTCGGCTTCGCCTTCAGCGCCGGCACCTTTGCCGCGGGCACCTACTGGCTCTACACGAGCATCCACACCTTCGGCGAGGCCCCGGTGTGGATGGCGCTCGCCCTCATGCTCGCGCTCATCGCCATCATGGGGCTGTATCAGGCGGCGCTCGGCTGGTGTGTGGCGCGCTTTCTGCCGCCGGCGGGCGCGCTGCGCAGCCTCGTCGGCGTGCCCGCGGCCTGGCTCCTCGTCGAGTGGTGGCGCGGCTGGTTCCTCGCGGGCTTCGCCTGGCTCTCGCTCGGCTACTCGCAGACCGACACCTGGCTTGCCGGCTTTGCGCCGGTGACCGGCGTCTACGGCGTGAGCGCGATTCTGCTGGTGAGCGCGGGCGCACTGGTGAGCGCAGTGCAGGGGCGGCGCGCCACGCGCATCGCCGCCGCCGTCATCCTCATCCTGCCCTGGCCCATCGGGCTTGCGTTGCAGAGAGTGGAGTGGACGACGGCCCAAGGAGCGCCCGTGCAGGTCGCCGTCATTCAGGGGGCCGTGCCGCAGGATCAGAAATGGCTCGATGCCAATCGCGATACCACCCTACGGCTGTACCGCGATCTCACCGCGCGCGCGCTCGGCACGGCGCTCATTGTTTGGCCGGAGGCCGCGCCGCCGGATCTGGCCAATAATCTCCTCGACTACTTGGGCACGCTCTACCGGATGACGAGCGCCCGCGGCTCGGCGCTCGTACTCGGCGTCGTGCGCGCCTCGGATGATGGCGAGCAGTACTTCAACTCCGTGCTGGCGCTCGGCGAGCAGGGGCCGCACTGGTACGACAAGAGCCACCTCGTGCCCTTCGCCGAGTTCTTCCCCGTGCCGGGCTTCGTGCGCTCGTGGCTGCGCCTGCGCAATCTGCCCTACGAGGACTTCACCCGCGGCGCGGCGCTGCAGCCGCCGCTGCCGGCGGCGGGTCTCAAGCTTGCAACCACGATCTGCTATGAGGACGCCTACGGCAGCGCGCAGCTGCCGCTCCTGCCCGTGGCCGACGCACTCGTCAACGTCACGAACGACGCCTGGTTCGGCCATTCGAGCGCGCGCCACCAGCATTTCCAGATTGCGCGCATGCGGGCGCTCGAGGCGGGGCGCTACCTCGTGCGCGCCGCCAACGACGGGATCTCGGGCGTCATCGGCCCGCACGGTGAAGTCATCGCACGCGCTCCGGAGTTCACCCCCTACGTGCTGCGGGCGGCCATCACCGCCCGATCGGGCGTGCCCCCGTACGGCCACACCGGCAACTGGCCGGTGCTGCTCCTGGCCCTCGCGGGCCTCGCCGCTGCCGCACTGCGGCAGCGCTTGAGCACTTGAAATCGCCCCCCGCCGGACATAACTCCCACCCAGGGCGCGAAGTCCGGCCGGCGGAACCTCTACAATGCAGTCGAGTCTATTCCGGCATAGATCTTGTACATCCCTTACTTGGAGCTAATTTGGAGCATCGCATGAGCCCGTTTTCCTCGGCCTCCAGGGCCGTCTATGCCGCTCTGCTGGCCCTCTGGCTGACGGCCTGCGTCGGCGATTCGACGGCCCAGACGGCCAGCACCCCCGCCGCCAAGGCCGCGCCTGCAGTGCCGACGGTCCCCGTCACCCCGAGCGCGCACTTTGCGCTGCCGGATTTCGCGCCGCTCGTCGAGCGCTACGGCCCCGCGGTCGTCAACGTCCAGGTGCTCGAGCGCGCGCAGAACGTGGCGCAGCCCGGCGCCGAGGGCGAAGAGGATCCGTTCGCCGACTTCTTCCGCCGCTTTGGCATTCCGGCTCCGCAGATCGGCCCGCGCGGCAACGCGCAGCCGACGCACGGTGAGGGCTCGGGCTTCATCGTCACGCCCGACGGCTACATTCTCACCAACGCACACGTGGTCGCGGATGCGGACAACGTGACGGTGCGCCTCACCGACCGGCGCGAGTTCAGCGCCAAAGTCGTCGGCATGGACACGCGCACGGATGTCGCGGTCATCAAGATCAACACCAGCGCCAACCTGCCGACGGTGCGCATCGGCAATCCCAACGTGCTCAAGGCCGGCGAATGGGTGCTCGCGATCGGCTCACCCTTTGGATTTGAGAACAGCGCCACCGCCGGCATCGTCAGCGCGACCGCGCGCTCCCTGCCGGGCGAGGACGGCGCGGGCTACGTGCCCTTCATCCAGACCGATGTGCCCGTCAATCCCGGCAACTCCGGCGGGCCGCTCTTCAACATGCAAGGCGAAGTGGTCGGCATCAACTCGCAGATCTTCAGCCGCACCGGCGGCTACATGGGCCTGTCATTCGCCATCCCCATCGATGTGGCGATGGACGTGCGCGAGCAGCTCATCAAGACCGGCCACGTCACCCGCGGACGCATCGGCGTCACCATTCAGGACGTCAATGCGCAGCTGGCGGAGTCTTTTGGCCTGGATCGGCCGCGCGGCGCTCTGGTGAGCTCCGTGCAGAGCGGCAGCCCCGGCGAGAAGGCGGGGCTCAAGCCCGGCGACGTGGTGGTCGGCGTCGACGGCCACGCGATCGAGCGCTCGGCCGAGCTGCCCGCGATCATCGCGCGCATCAAGCCGGGCACCGAGACGGAGCTTGAAATCTGGCGCGGCGGCAAAGAACAGCAGGTCGGCGTGAAAGTGGCGCTGCTCGATGAGCATCAAACACTCACGGCCGGCCGCAATGGGCGCCACGGTTCGGATGAGGACAGTCACCTGGGGCTCGCCGTGCGGCCGCTCGCGCCGCAGGAAAAGCGCCAGGCGGAGACCGACGGCAACCTCGTCGTCGAGCACGTGAGCGGACCGGCCGCGGCCGCGGGCGTGCAGCCGGGCGACATCATTCTGCGGGTCAACGGCACGACCGTGCGCTCGGTGGAGGAGCTGCAGAGCGCGACCCAGCACGTCGGCAAGACGGTGGCTCTGCTGATCCAGCGCGAGAATGCGCAGATCTACGTGCCGCTGCGATTGAGCTGAGTCCGCCGGGGACATCTACTATGATGATGTCCCGATGCACGAGAACTATGATCCGGCAGCCGTAGAGGCGGCTGCCCAGGCGGATTGGCGCGCCCGTAACGCCTATCGCGTCGTCGAATCCGGCGGCGCGAAGTTCTACGCCTGCTCGATGCTGCCGTATCCTTCCGGCAAGCTGCACATGGGCCATGTGCGCAACTACACCATCAATGACGTGATGACCCGCTACATGCGCATGCGGGGCTTCAATGTCCTCATGCCCATGGGCTGGGATGCGTTCGGCCTGCCGGCCGAGAATGCCGCGATCGAACAGGGCATCGCGCCGGCGGTGTGGACGCGCCAGAACATCGCCGACATGAAGGCGCAGATGCAGCCGCTCGGGCTCTCGTTTGACTGGTCGCGGGAGATCACCACCTGCGATCCCGACTACTACCGCTGGAACCAGTGGTTCTTCCTGAAGATGCTCGAATGCGGCATCGCCTACCGCCGCACGCAGACCGTCAACTGGGATCCCGTCGACAACACCGTGCTCGCGAACGAGCAGGTCATCGACGGGCGGGGCTGGCGCTCGGACGCCGTGGTGGAGAAGCGCGAGATCCCGGGCTACTACCTGCGCATCACCCAATACGCAGAGGAGCTCCTGGAGGGCGTGGCCCGCGAGCTCGACGGCTGGCCGGATCCCGTACGGCTCATGCAGGCCAACTGGATCGGCAAGAGCTGCGGCGTCAATTTCGGCTTTCCCTACACGCTCTGCGGCGAGCCGCAGCTCTTGCGCGTGTTCACGACGCGCGCCGACACCCTCATGGGCGTCACCTTCTGCGCGGTCGCGCCGGAGCATCCGCTCGCCGCGCACTGCGCGCGGGACCATCCGCATCTCGCCGCCTTCATCGCCGAGTGCAAGCGCGGCGGGGTGTCCGAGGCGCAGCTGGCACTTGCGGCAAAGCAGGGCATGGCGACGGGCTTCCATGTCACCCATCCGTTGAGCGGCGAGCGCATCGAGGTGTGGGTGGCGAACTACGTGCTCATGGCCTACGGCGAGGGCGCGGTGATGGGCGTGCCCGGGCACGACGCGCGCGATTTTGCCTTCGCCAAGAAGTACGCGCTGCCGATCAAGCAGGTGATTGCGGTCGCGGGCCAGGCGTATTCGACGGACGCCTGGCAGGACTGGTACGCGGATGCGCGCGACGGCTATCTCGTCGCCTCGGGCAAATACGATGGCATGAGCTCCCCGCAGGCGATCGATGCGATCGCCGCGGATCTTGCCGCGCGGGGCTTGGGCGAGAAACAGACGACCTATCGCCTGCGCGACTGGGGCATCAGCCGCCAGCGCTACTGGGGCACGCCCATCCCCATCATTCACTGCGCGACCTGCGGCGCGGTGCCCGTGCCGTATGAGGATTTGCCGGTGGTGCTGCCGGAGGATCTGGTGCCGGATGGCTCGGGCAATCCGCTCAACAAGGACGAGCGCTTCTTGAGGTGCCTGTGTCCGCGCTGCGGCGAAGCCGCGCGCCGCGAGACCGACACCATGGACACCTTCGTCGACTCGGCCTGGTACTACATGCGCTACTGCTCGCCCGATGCGCACGAGGCCATGGTCGATCAGCGCATCGACTATTGGATGCCGATGGATCAGTACATCGGCGGCATCGAGCATGCGGTGCTGCACCTTTTGTACGCGCGCTTCTGGACCAAGGTCATGCGCGATCTGCAACTGGTGAAGTTCGATGAGCCCTTCACCCGGCTCTTCACGCAGGGCATGCTGCTCAACGAATGTTTCTATCGCGACGAGGACTCGGGCCGCAGGCGCTGGTTCTATCCGAGCGAGGTCGACGTGCGCTACGACGATCGCGGCAAGCCGACGGGCGCGGTGGCACGCGAGGACGGAGCGCCCGTGTCGCTGGGCGGCATCGAGAAGATGTCGAAGTCGAAGAACAATGTGGTCGAGCCGCGCCAAGTCATGCAGCAGTACGGCGCCGACACCGCGCGCTTCTTTTCCATGTTCGCCGGCCCGCCCGACCAGAGCGCCGTCTACTCGGATAGCGGCATCGAGGGCGCGTATCGCTTCCTGCGGCGCCTGTGGAGCTACTGTCACGGCCGCCGCGAGCTCCTGGCGTCGCCGACTGCAGCGGCGCTCGATGGATTTGCGGGCGGCGCTGCGCACCGGCAGCTGCGCCGCCAGATCTACCTCGCGCTCGCCCAAGCGGATTTTGACTATCGCCGCCTGCAGTACAACACCGTCGTCTCGGCGTGCATGAAAATGCTGAACGCGCTCGAGGCGGCCGAGCTGCCGGAAGAGGGCGACGCGCGCGGCGCGACGGCGGCCGCCGTGCGCGAGGCGCTCGGCATCCTCTTGCGCGTGCTCTATCCGGTGGTGCCGCATATCACGCATGCGCTGTGGCAGGCGCTCGGCTTCCGCGCCGTTCACGGCGAGCTCTTCACGGCTTCCTGGCCGCAGGTGGACGCCCACGCCCTCGAGCAGGAGACGATGCAGATCGTGGTGCAGGTGAACGGCAAGCTGCGCGGGCGAGTCAACATCGCGGTCAGCGCCGATGAGCACGCCGCTAAGGAGGCGGCGCTGGCGGATGCGCATGTCATGAAATTTGTTGGCGACAAGCCCCTGCGCCGGGTGATCTTCGTGCCGGGCAAGCTTGTGAATCTCGTCGTATGAGCGCGCGCTCGGTGGGGGCCGCCGCCGCGCTCGTGCTCCTCGGCGCCTGCGGATTTCATCTGCAGGGCCACAAGGCGCTGCCGGCGGCGCTGCGCGTCACCTACGTGCAGGCCGCCGACCGGCAGAGCGATTTCGTGCAGAGCCTGCGCAAGCAGCTCCTCACCTCCGGCGCGCATTTGACGACCTCGAGCGAGGAGGCGACCGCGGTGGTGCACGTGCTCACCGACAGTTTCCAGCGGCGCGTGCTCTCGGTGACCGCACAGGATCAGCCGGCCGAGTACGAGATCACCTACACGGTGCGCGTCTCGGTCAGCTTCGGCGACAAGGAGGTCCTGCCGGTGCAGGAGCTCTCGGGAGTTCGCGACTACACTTTCGAGGAGGCCATCCTGCTCGCGAAGGAGAATGAAGAGGCGATCCTGCGCGAGGCGCTCGCGCGCGACCTCGCCGATGTGGTCATGCGGCGCCTCGCCAATCTTTGACCCGATCTTTGATATTGCCCGCGCATGCTGCATCTTGCGAACGCCGATCGGCTCGCCGTCGCGCTCCTGCTGAATCGCTACGGGCTCGAGCTGGTGCTGACCGCCCCGCAGGAGATCATTCCCGGATCGTATTGGGGAGAGAGCGAGGCGGGGCTCAAGGGCCATCGTCTCTACGCGCGCCTCGACACGCCGCTGCACTCCGTCCTGCACGAGGCGAGCCACTACATCTGCATGACGCCGGAGCGGCGCGCCGGACTTGACCGCGACGCGGGCGGCGAGGATCTGGAGGAAGCGGCCGTGTGCTATCTGCAGGTGGTGCTCGCCGATGAGCTCGCCGGCGTCGGCCGTGAACGGCTGTGTGCCGACATGGATGCCTGGGGATACAGCTTCCGGCTCGGCTCGACTCGCGCTTGGCTTGAGCGCGACGCGGAGGATGCGCGCGCCTGGCTCCTGCGGCAGGGCCTCATCGATGCACAGAGCCGCCCGACGCGCGCGCTGCGCAGCTGATCTTCAAAAGAATGGTCAAGAAGCCCGAACGACGCGCGGATCGGGCGCGCACCGGCGTACTTTAGGCGGGCAGGTGCAGTTCTTGCGATGCGTCACGCCCCTGCGGCCTGCGGCCAAGGAGTTGCTCGTTTTGACGATCCTGCGCGTTGCCCTCCTCCTCGGCGTCATCGCGCTCGCGATACCGATCGCGGGCTGCGCCAATCCCCTGTTCCTGTTTGCGAACGCGCCGACGGTATTTGGCTCCTACGACCGGCATGCCGATCGGGCCTACGGCGCGCTGGCGCGGCAGAAGCTCGATGTCTATGCGCCGCATGAGGCGCGCAACCGGCCGGTCGTCATCTTCTGGTACGGAGGCTCCTGGAAGCACGGCAGCAAGGCGGACTACCGCTTCGTCGGCGCGGCGCTCGCCGAGCGCGGCTTTGTGGCGGTGGTGCCCGACTACCGGCTGTATCCGGCGGTGGCCTTTCCGGCGTTCTGCGAGGATGGCGCGCATGCGCTCGCCTGGGTCGAAGCGCACGCGCAGGAGTTCGGCGGCGACCCGCAGCGCATCGTGCTCATGGGTCACTCGGCGGGCGCCCAGATCGCAGCCTTCATCGCCTACAACCATGCCTTTGTGGAAAGAGCCGGGGGGAGCGCGCGATCCATCGTCGGGCTCGTGGGACTTTCCGGCCCCTATGTGCTCATCACGGATACGCATGAGCTGCGGGCGACCTTCCCGCCGCCCTTCACGGAAGGCGACTGGCAGCCGCTCGCCTTTGTCGATGCGCGCTCGCCGCCCACCCTCCTGCTGCACGGGCTCGATGACACCGAAGTCGAGCCCGAGCAGAGCGTCGCGCTGCGCGATGCGCTTGTGGCGAACCACGTGGCGGTTGAGATGCGCCTGTACGCGCATCGCCGGCACGGCGATACGCTGGCGCCGTTTGCGTGGCTCGCGCGACGGCGCTCGAGCGCCTACGAGGACAGCGTCGCTTTTATCGAGAGCGTATCGCGAAGCGGTCCGTCGCCTTGACGAGCTCGTGGGTGTTGCCGCTTTCGAAGGCGGAGTGGCCGGCATCGGCCACGATGCGCAGCTCCGCCTCCGGCCAGGCGCGATGCAGCTCCCAGGCGCTCCGCATCGGACAGACGATGTCGTAGCGGCCCTGCACGATCACCGCGGGAATGTGGCGGATGCGGCCGACGTTGTCGATGAGCTGATTCGCGGAGGCGAGGAAGCCGCCGTTCACGAAGTAGTGGCATTCGATGCGCGAGAAGGCCTCCGAGTGGGTGTCCTGAGCGAGCTTCGCCGTATAGAGGGAATTTCTGCGCAGGAAACTCGTACCCGCCTCCCACAGCGCCCACGCCTTGGCCGCACGCGAGAGCTCGGCGGGGTCCGCGCTCGTCAGCCGCCGGTAGTAGGCGCCCATCAGGTCGCCGCGCTCCTCCGGCGGAATCGGCTCGACGTAATGTTCCCACAGGTCGGGATAGAGCGCGGCCGCGCCGCCCGGATCCTGGTAGAACCATTCGAGCTCCCAGCGCCGCAGCAAGAAGATGCCGCGCAAGACCAGATGCGTCACGCGCTTGGGATGAGTCTCGGCATAGGCGAGCGCCAGAGTGGATCCCCAGGAGCCGCCAAACACGAGCCAGCGCTCGATACTCAAGTGCGCGCGCAGGCGCTCGATGTCCGCGACCAGATCCCAGGTCGTGTTGTCGACGAGCGAGGCATGCGGACGGCTCTTGCCGCAACCGCGCTGATCGAAGAGCACGATGCGGTAGCGCCGCGGATCGAAGAAGCGCCGCATCTTCGCCTCGGTGCCCCCGCCCGGGCCGCCGTGCAGGAACACGGCCGGCGCACCTTGCGGATTGCCGCTCTCCTCGAAATAGATTTCGTGCAGGTCGCTCACGCTCAGAAAGCCGCTCCGGTAGGGCGGCAGGTGCGGATAGAGCTCCTTCAGGCGGCTCTTGGCGAGCGCCTGCTGCGCGCGTAGCCGGCGCATCACGAAGCCGGGCTCGCGAGCATCGGCCCGAGCGGCCTGCCGCCCAGGAGGTGCACGTGCAGGTGATAGACCTCCTGTCCGCCGTGGCTGTTGCAGTTGATGATGAGGCGGTAGCCCTCCGCGGCGATGCCTTCGCGCTGGGCCAGATCGCGCGCCACGGTAAAGAGGTGGCCGACGAGCGCCTCGTCCTCATCGGCGATGTCGTTGGCGGTGGCGATGCGCTTGTTGGGCACGATCAGGATGTGCGTCGGGGCGCGCGGCCGGATGTCGCGAAAGGCCGTGACGAGCTGGTCGCGATAAACGATGTCGGCGGGCAGCTCGCCCGAGATGATGCGCTCAAAAAGAGTGTCCATATGTTGCACGCAGCCTAGCCGGTGGCCGAGAGGCGGGCAACTCAACCATAATCGGTGCCGCCCCGAAACTCACCCGCAGTGACCCGCTTGAAACTGAACACCGACTCTCTCGCCGCGCATCTCGCCGGACCTCTTCGGCCCGTCTACCTCGTATCGGGCGATGAACCGCTCGGGGTCGGTGAGGCGGCGGATGCAGTGCGCGCGCGCGCACGCGCGGCGGGCTTCAGCGAGCGCGAGACGCATTTTGTCGAGCGCGGCACCGACTGGGAGGAGATCGCCGCGGCCGCGCGCAATCTGTCGCTCTTCGCCGAGCGCCGCATCATGGAGATCCGCCTCGCGAGCGGCAAGCCGGGTGTTGCGGGCGGCGCGGCGCTGCTGCGCCTCGCGCAGAGTGAGGACAAGGATCTTCTGGTGCTCGTGATGGCGCCGCGCCTTGATCGCGATGCGCAGAGTGCGCACTGGGTGAAGGCCATCGAGAGGGGCGGCGCCTGGGTGCAGATCTGGCCCGTCGATGCGCCGCATCTCGTCGCGTGGCTGCAATCTCGCTGCCGCCAGATGCGCCTCACGATCGATGACGAGGCGCTCGAGGTCCTGGCGGAGCGCACCGAGGGTAATCTGCTCGCCGCGCATCAGGAGCTGCAGAAGCTGCGGCTCCTGCATCCCGAGACGCGGGTCACGGCGGCCGCGGTGCTCGCGAGCGTCGCCGACAGCGCACGCTACGACGTCGCGCAGCTCGCCGAGGCGGCGCTCGCGGGCGATGCGGCGCGCGCGCTGCATGTGCTCGCGGGCCTGAGAGCCGAAGGCGTCGAGCCCACGCTGGTACTCTGGGCCGTCAATAAGGCGGTGCGCGACCTGTGGCAGGCGCAAGTGGGATCCTCTGCCGCGCCGCGCCCCTGGCAGCGCCAGGCGCAAGCGCTGGCGCAGGGACTGCGCCGTGCACGCAGCGTGCCCTTCGGCCGTCTGACGCTGCGCGCCGTGCGCACCGATCGCATGATCAAGGGACGTCTCGAGGGCAACTCCTGGGAGGAGCTGGCGCTCCTCGTCGCGGAGTTCTGCACGCGGCCGCTCTTGCCGCTGCCGCGAGCCTGCGTCCACAGGCCACACTGATGGAACCCATCGGGCTTTTCGGCGGAACCTTCGATCCGCTTCACTATGGGCATTTGCGTACGGCGTTTGAACTGTGGCAGGAGCTCAAGCTCGCCGAGGTGCGCTTCATGCCCACCGGCAGCCCGCCGCATCGCGAGCAGCCGCTCGCACCGGCGCAGCTGCGCCTCGAGATGGTAAAAGCGGCGGTCGCGGATCAGCCGGCCTTCGTCGTCGACGATCGCGAAGTGCGGCGCTCGGGAGTGTCATATTCGATTGATACACTCACCGAACTGCGCGCCGAGTATCCGCAGCGCTCGCTGTGTCTGCTCGTGGGGATGGACGCATTTCTGGGACTGCCCCATTGGCATCGCTGGCGCGAGCTCTTGGATCTTGCGCATATTATCGTCGCGCATCGGCCGGGCTGGCGTGCGCCGACCATGGGACCGCTCGGCGAGGTCATGGTCGACCGCGGCACGGGCAGCGTGCGCGAGCTGCACGCGCAAAGTGCGGGACGGATTTATGTTCACGCCGTGACGCAGCTCGAGATCTCCTCGACGGAGCTGCGCGCGCTCATCGCCCAGGGACGCGATCCGCGCTATATCGTCCCGGAGGAAGTTCGCAGGATCATCCGCGAGACGAGATGCTATGCTGCCGAGCAGCGATGACCCGCGCGGGAGATCCTCCAGCTGAATATGATCAGCCGTAGCCGTTCGCGCCGCGCCCCGCGGCGCGCATCTGCATTGCAGAGCATCGTGACTGCCGCGCTTGAGAACATGAAGGCCGTCAACATCAAAAAACTCGATGTCAGAGGGCTCACCGACATCGCCGATACCATGATGATCGCTTCGGGAAATTCCGACCGGCACGTGCGCTCCATCGCCGAGCACGTCGTCGAGAAGGCGAAGGCCGCGGGCTTTCGCCCGCTCGGCGTCGAGGGCGCGCGCGATGCGGAATGGGTGCTGGTTGACCTGCAGGACATCCTGGTGCATGTCATGCTGCCGCGGGTGCGCGAGTTCTATGCTTTGGAGAAGCTGTGGGAGCCGGCGCCGCGTGATGCGAAACGTTCGCGCTGACGAGGGAAGCCATGAGGATTCGCGTGATCGCCGTGGGATCGCGCACCCCGAGCTGGGTCCGTGAGAATTGCGAGGACTACGCCGCGCGGCTGCGCGCGCGCCTGAAGCTCGAGCTCGTGGACATTCCCTCCGGCAAGCGTGGCGCCGAGCGCGGCGCCGGGCACGCGCTGCGCACTGAAGGCGCGCGCGTGCTCGCGGCGCTGCGCCCCAAAGAGTTCGTGGTGGCGCTCGATGAGCGCGGTGAGCAGCTGTCAAGCCGCGAGCTCTCCGCGTGGCTTGCCGCGCGCCTCGGCGCCGGGCGCGATCTCGCCTTCCTCATCGGCGGCGCCGACGGGCTCGCCGCCGACGTGCTGGCGCGCGCGGATTGCAAATTGGCGCTGTCGCGCATGACGCTGCCGCATACATTCGCGCGCGTCCTCGTCGTGGAGCAGCTGTACCGCGCGCACAGCCTGCTCGATCATCATCCCTATCACCGCGACTGAGCGACGATGCCCGCGCCGCCCGCCGTGCTCTGTCTCGCCTCGGCCTCGCCGCGCCGCCGCGCGCTACTGCAGCAGATCGCAGTGGCGCACATTGCGAAGAGCGCCGACGTCGACGAGACGCCGCACGCGGGGGAGACGCCGCGCGCCTACGTGACGCGCCTGGCGGCGGCGAAGGCGCGCGCCATTCGCGCAGCGGATGCGGCGCTGCCGGTGCTCGGTGCGGACACCACCGTCGTCGTCGCCGGCACGATGCTGGGCAAGCCGCAGGGGCAGGCCGCGGGGCTCGCCATGCTCGCGCGCCTTTCGGGCCGCACGCACGAGGTGTTGAGCGCGGTGGCTCTCGCCGATGCGCGCGGAGTGGCGATCGCCGTGAGTGTGAGCACGGTGCGCTTTCGCGCGCTCACCGAGGAGGAATGCCGTGCCTATTGGGCGAGCGGTGAGCCGCACGACAAGGCGGGCGCCTACGCGATCCAGGGACTCGCGGCGGCTTTCATTGAATCGCTGCACGGCAGCTACTCGGGCGTCATGGGGCTGCCGTTATTTGAGACGGCCGCGCTCTTGCGCGCCGCCGGCGTGCCCTACGGGCCGCTGCCCCCCGCATGAGCGTCGAGATCTTCATCAACGTCGCGCCGCGCGAAACGCGCGCGGCGCTGCTGCAAGACGGCGCGCTGCAGGAGGTCCATGTGGAGCGCGTCAGCCGCCGGGGGCTGGTGGGCAATCTCTACAAGGGACGCGTGTCGCGCGTGCTCCCGGGAATGCAGGCCGCGTTCATCGAGATTGGTCTTGCGCGCACCGCCTTCCTGCACGCCGCGGACATCGCCTTCGAGCGTCCCGAGGAGACGGTGGTCAATCTGCCGCAGGTCGACGACATCCGCCGCCTGGTCGGCGAGGGCGATGACATCCTCGTGCAGGTGATCAAGGATCCCATGGGCAGCAAGGGCGCGCGCCTGACGACCTTTGTCTCGCTGCCCTCGAAGTACCTGGTGTACATGCCGCACGGCACGGGCGTCGGCGTCTCGAGCCGCATCGACGGCGAGAGCGAGCGACTGCGCCTCAAAACTCTCGTGAGCACGCTGCTGCCGCCGGCGGCGAACGGCGCCTATATCGTGCGCACCGCCGCGCAATCGGCCTCGGCCGAAGACCTGGGCGAAGACATGGCCTATCTGCAGAAGCTGTGGCAGTACGTGCGCGCGCAGGGCGCGCAGATGAGCTCGAGCGGGATCGTCCACGAGGACCTGCCGCTCGCGCTGCGCATCCTGCGCGACGAACTCGCCCGCGGCGTCGAGCGCGTGCTGGTCGATTCGGCCGCCGAGCACGCGCGCATGATCCGCTTCGCCGACAGCTTCATTCCCGGCGCGGCGCGCTGCATCGAGCTCTACCCCGGGCCGCGCCCGATCTTTGACCTGCACGGCATCGAGGAGGAGATCAGTCTGGCGCTGCAGCAGAAGGTGCTTCTGAAGTCGGGCGGTCATCTCATGATCGATCAGACCGAGGCGATGACCACCATCGACGTCAATACCGGCGCCTATGTCGGCCATCGCAATCTCGAGGAGACCATCTATCGCACCAATCTCGAAGCGGCGGTGGCGATCGCGCGGCAGCTGCGGCTGCGCAATCTCGGCGGCATCATCATCATCGATTTCATCGACATGCGCGACGAGCCGCATCGACGCGCGGTGCTGGCGGCGCTCGAGCGCGCGCTCGCGGGCGATCGGGCGGCGACTCAGGTCGTGAGCCTCTCGCCACTCGGGGTCGTGGAGATGACCCGCAAGCGCACGCGCGAGAGCCTGGAGCACCTGTTGTGCGAGCCCTGCCGCAGCTGCCAGGGACGCGGCTACGTGAAGACGGCGCAGACCGTGTGCTATGAAGTCTTTCGCGAGATAGTGCGACAGAGCAGGCAGTTTGCGAGCCGTGAGCTCCTGATACTGGCGCATCAGGACGTGGTGGAATGCCTGCTCGATGAAGAGTCGGGCGCGATGGCAGAGCTCGAGTCTCAGGTCGCGCGGCCCATTCGATTGCAGGCCGAGGCACTCTACGGTGTGGATCAGTACGATGTGGTGCTGATATAGGCCCTTGAAGAGGATGAGTGTGCCGCGCTGGTTCGCAGACTTGAGGCATCAACGCATCGTGCGCTATGGGGCGCTCGGCAGTGCCGCGGTCGCGCTCTTCGCGGGGTTCATGGTGCTCGCCTACCAGCTCGCCGCCGCCCGCGTCCCCGAGCACCGGGCGGCGCTTGAGCGCCTGGTGCGGGCGGAAACGGGCCTCGACCTGCGCTTCGACGAGCTCGCTCTGCGCTGGGGATGGTATGGCCCGGAGGCCGTCTTCTCGCAGGTGGAGCTCGGCGAGCCGGGAGGCGCGCAGGTGCTGTTGCACGCGCCCGAGCTCATCGTCGGATTCGATGCCTGGCGCACCGTGCAGAGCGGGCACCTGCAGGCGGGGCTCATTACCCTTATGGGCCCCGACATCGAGCTGCCGCGCGCGCCCCCCGTGGTGGCAGGCCATCGGGCGGCGGCCGCGCCTCCGGCCAGCCTTGCGACCCTCCTCGAGCGCTGGCGCGGCGGCCGACTCGATATCGAGGGCGGCACGCTGCACCTCGCCGATCCCAAGGGCCGCGCGCAGGGCTGGGCGGTTTCGATCCGCCGCGCGTCGCTGTCCCGCGCCCGCGATCAATGGCGGGCGCGGGGGTTTGTCCTTCTGCCGGAGCGCCTGGGCGCGAGCGCGCGGGTCGAGGTTTCTCTGCGCGGTGATCTGTCGGATGCGGCGACCCTTGCCGGGAGCGTGCGCGTCGAGGGCGTGCGCCTGGTCTTCGCCGGCTGGCGCGACCTTCTCGCGAGCGTGCCTGAGCTCGCGCGCCGCATGCCTTGCGCGGGCGGCGGGGATTTGACGGTGCGCGCGGACTTTGCCGCCGGACGTCTCGAGAACGCGCAGGGGTCGGTGCGCGCGGGCGGCGTTGAATTTGCCGACGCGCTCTCCTTCGATCATCCGCTCCTCGTCGATCGGGTGCGCGGCGACTGGCACCTGCTGCGTCGAGGTTCTGCCTGGCACGGCGAAGTCGACGCCCTGCAGGTGGGCCGTTCGGAAAGCGATGCGGCAGCCTCCGCGCATGCCAGCCTCGATTGGCAGGGCCTGCGCCTGCGGGCGCGCGTGACGCGACTGCCGCTTGAATCCGTCGCGGCCGCCGTCGTGTGGGCGGCGCCGCAGCTCGCCGTCGGCGGCGCGGAGATCGGCGGCACGGCGCGCGACATCGTCATGGACTGGGATGGCGCACGGGCGAGCGGCGCGCGCCTCCGGGTGACGGCGCGCCTCGAGGACCTCGCGGTGGCGCCGGCATCGCACGCCTTCGCGATCGGGGGACTGGCCGCGCAGGTGTCGGGCGACGAGCGCGCCTGGGGCGTTGAGCTGGCCGGCAGCGCCGCGCGCGTGGAGCTCGCGCAGTCTGCGGACGCGCCGCTCACCGGCCTCAACGTGGCGTCGCACCTCTTTGTCAGCCGCACGAGCAGCGGCTGGCGCGTGGCGACCGATGAACTCAAGGTGGATCATCCGGCGGGGCGGCTGCGCATCAGCGGCAGCGTGAGCGCGCCGCGGGGAGAAGGCGCGCCGCTCTTCAAGCTGCACGGGGAGCTCGCCGATGTCGATGTGGCGCTGCTGCAGGCGCTCGGCGGTGCCGAACTGCGGGCGCGCTTCGGCGCCGCCGCCTCTCATGTGCACGCCGGGCGCATCACCGAGGCGCACTTTGCGCTGCAGGGGGCGGGCTCATTCACCGGGGCGCTGGCGCTTGCGGATGCCCGCGTGTCCGACGGGCGCGGGCTCGATGCGCAGGGTGTGGATGCGCGCATCGACTGGAACGACGCCGGCATCCGTGCGCTCGTTGAGCGCGGGCAGGCGGGTCCGTTGCAGCTCGGACCGATGCAGCTCGCCTGGCGTGCCGACGGCCGGAGCGCACTGCAGGTGGCCGGCCATGCCAGCGGGCGCCTGGAGGATACGCTCGCCTGGGTCCACGATCATCCGCAGTTGAACGCGTACGTCCCGGCAGTGGCCGGTCTTGTCGCGCACGGCGCAGCGCTCTTTGACTTCGAGCTCGCCATCCCGCCGGAGGGCGGCGTGCCGCGCTTGCGGCGGGGGCTGCGTGAACACGTCGCCGTCTCGCTCGAGAACGCGACGGTACTGACCGGCCCGGGCGTGCCGCCGCTTGCGGCCGTGCGCGGGGCGCTCGCCTTCGACCACGGACACCTGCAGCGCTCGCTCTTGACGGCGCGCTGGCTCGGCGGTCCGGTGACGCTGCGGCTCTCGGAGCGGCCCGAGCGGCGCGCGGGCGCGTTCGCGGTCAAGGCCGCCGGGCTCATGGACGTGCGCGAGCTGGCGGCGCTCGGAACGGTGGCGGATCCCGCGGCACTCGCCGGCAGTGCCGAATGGAGCGGTGATTTTCTGCTCGAGCCGGATTCGCCGTTGCACCCGGCGCAGTGGCAGGCGCGCCTCGATGCCACGCTGACCGGTGTGTCGAGCCGTCTGCCCGAGCCCCTGACCAAGGCGGCCGGGATCGCCGCGCCCTTGCACATCGATGTGAGCGGCTCGACCGAGCGGGCGCAATTGCACCTGGCGCTCGCCGACCGTCTGCACAGCGTATTTGAGATCGTTGCGGCGGGAGAGAATGCCTGGCGCGTCGCGCGCGGCAGCGTGCGCTTCGGCGGCACGGGCCCGGTGACTCTGGCGGCGGAGCCCGACGTCGTTCTTTCCGGCGCCCTGGCGCGCCTCGAGGCCGCGCCGTACCTCGCCGTATGGAACCGCGCCGGACGGGAGCTCCTGCTGCCGCGCGTGAGCGGCGGAATCTTTGTCAGCGAATTGCGCTCGGCAGGCGGCGTCTACGCGGATGCGAACCTCAGGGTGCATCGCTCCGGCAGCGCGCTCGACCTGGAGATCGAGCCCTTCGCGGGTCGCCCGGGCACATGAAGGCTGCGGCGCTGCAGATGTCGTCGGGGCCGGATGTGCCGGCGAATCTCGCCCAGGCGCGCCGGCTGCTCGAGGAGGCGCAGTCGCAGGGGGCAAGCCTTGCGGTGCTGCCGGAGAATTTCGCCTTCATGGGCATGGCCGATGCCGACAAGCGCGCGGTCGGCGAAGCCGAAGGCCGCGGGCCCATCCAGGATTTCCTCTCCGCGACGGCGCAGCGGCTCAAATTGTGGGTGATTGCCGGCACGCTGCCGCTGCGCGTCGCGGGCGATGGGCGCGTCGCCGCGGCGTCGCTGGTCTTCGATGCCGCGGGAGCGCGCGTCGCGCGCTACGACAAGATCCACCTCTTTGACGTCGAGCTGCCGGAGCGTGCGGAGAGCTATCGCGAATCGGCGAACATGGCGCCGGGCACAACGCCGGTGCTCATCGACACGCCGATCGGCCGCGTGGGACTGGCGGTGTGCTACGACGTGCGCTTTCCGGAGCTCTTCCGCGCCTTGAGCGCCTCCGGTGCGCAGGTTCTCGTGCTGCCGTCCGCCTTTACCGCGCCGACCGGGCGCGCGCACTGGGAGACGCTGCTGCGCGCGCGCGCCATTGAAAACCTCTGTCATATGATCGCCCCGGCCCAGTCGGGCTTCCATCCGAACGGGCGCGAGACCTACGGCGACAGCATGATCGTCGATCACTGGGGGCGGATCCTCGCGCGGCTGCCGCGCGGGCACGGCTGCGTGATCGCCGAGATCGATCTTGCGCGCCAGGCCGAGGTGCGCAAGAGCTTCCCCGCGCTCGCGCACCGCGTGTTGTAATCGCGCCATTGCCCGCTCCCCTTCAGGATCCTGCGATGACGGATGGCCTTCCTGCGACCGACGCGCTCGCTATCGCGCGCGATCTCATCCTGCGGCCGGGTGGCCTCGACGATGCGCGCCTCGAGCGGGTTTTCGGCGAGGTGCTGCGCCACCGCGTGGATTTTGCGGATCTTTATTTCCAGATCGCGCGCGAAGAGTCGTGGGCGCTCGAGGACGGCATCGTCAAAGACGGCAGCGCCAGCATCGAGCAGGGGGTGGGGGTGCGCGCCCTCGCCGGCGAGAAGACCGGCTTTGCCTATTCGGACGAGATCGTGTGGCCGGCGCTCGAGGAAGCCTCGCGCGCGGCGCGCGCCATTGCCCTGCAGGGCGGAGATCAGGCGGTGCAGGCCTGGCACTCGCGCGCCGGGCATCAGCTCTACCTGCCGCTCGATCCCGCGGCGGCGCTCATCGACGAGCAGAAGGTCGCCTGGCTCGAGCGCGTCGACCGCGAGACGCGGCGCATTGATCCGCGCATCGTCCAGGTGATGGCGAGCATGGCCACGGTGCACGAGGTGGTGCTGATCGCCACCAGCGACGGCAATCTGGCCGCCGATGTGCGTCCGCTGGTGCGCTTCAACGTCTCGGTCATCGTCGAGCAGGACGGACGGCGCGAGCAGGGCTACGCCGGTGCCGGCGGGCGCTTCTCACTGGCCGATCTCGTCGCGCACGAGCGGCCGCTCGCGCTCGGCCGCGAGGCCGCGCGCCAGGCGCTGGTGAACCTCGATGCCGTGCCGGCGCCGGCCGGCGCCACCACCGTCGTCCTGGGTCCGGGCTGGCCGGGCGTGCTGCTGCACGAAGCCATCGGGCACGGCCTGGAAGGGGACTTCAACCGCAAGGGCACCTCGGCGTTTGCGAACCGCATCGGCGAGCGCGTCGCGAACCCCGGATGCACGGTGGTCGACGATGGCACGCTGTCGCGACGGCGCGGCTCGCTCAACATCGACGACGAGGGCACGGCCACGCAGTGCACGACGCTGATCGAAGACGGCATTCTCTGCGGCTATCTGCAGGACACCCTGAACGCGCGCCTGATGGGCGTGCGCTCGACCGGCAACGGCCGGCGCGAATCGTTTGCGCACATGACGCTGCCGCGCATGACCAACACCTACATGCGCGCCGGTGCGTACGCACCCGAGGAGATCATCGCGTCGGTGGCGCGCGGCATCTACGCCGTCAACTTCGGCGGCGGCCAGGTCGACATCACCTCGGGGAAATTCGTGTTCTCGGCGAGCGAGGCCTATGCCATCGAAAACGGCCGGCTGGGCGCGCCGCTGAAGGGCGCGACGCTGATCGGCAACGGCCCCGATGTGCTGACGCGCGTCACGATGGTCGGCAATGATCTGAAGCTCGACGACGGCGTCGGCACCTGCGGCAAGGAGGGCCAGAGCGTGCCCGTGGGAGTGGGCCAGCCGACGCTGCGCATCGACGGCCTGACCGTAGGCGGCACGGGCTCTGCAGCACCCGACACGCTGACATAATCGGCGTGTAGCAGAACGGCGTCGCGATTAAGTCACGCGCGCCAGATAGTTGGCATCATGGCTGCGCGAGCTGTGACGTCGACCACGCCCCGCGCCGCGCCGGCATCGTAATTTGACTGCGCAGCGCTTAAGCGCATTACCAGGAATTTTCAAGATGCACGCCGAGTCGAATCCAGCCGAGACTTCCGAGATCGAACTGCCGCCGGCGCTGCTCGCGGCGTTGCAGCCCAAAAAGGGCGTGCAACCGCAGGATCTGCACGTCGAAGGCTGGAAGCCGTCGTTCCTCGGGCGCTTCGCGGAGCTCCTCGTACAAAAGCGCCGCTAGCGAGCCGCGCCCGCCCCGTCAAATATCGTCGCTCAACTGCGTGCCCGGCTGAGTGTCGGTGAAATGACTGCGGCCGGTGCGCGCCCGCTCATCGACGTAGATGAGCTCGTGCTTGCCGATGACCACGACGTCGCCGTCGTTCAGGTGCTGACGGCGCACGCGCTTGGCTTTGACGTAGATGCCATTCGTGCTGTTCAGATCCTCGATCACGCAGGCCTGCGCGCTGACGATCAGCTGGCAGTGATGGCGGCTGACGAAGCGGCTGTCGATCTGCAGGTCGTTGTCGGCCGTGCGGCCGACGATGATGCGGCCGATGCGCAGCGGCAGTTCCTGCACGGTGCGTCCTTCGGTGGATACCAGCACCCGCCCGAGCACGAGCGGCGCGTCCTCCTGATTATGGGCGGTGGCGGGCGCGGGCGGCGCCTCCGCTCTGCGCGCCTGGTGCGCGGCGCGCGTGCCGAAGTCCACCCAGCGCAGCTCCGCAGCGGCGCTCGTGACGTCGGCGACTTCCACGTAGTCGCGGTCAGAGGTGTAGGCGGCCATCATGGCGGTGTCGCACAGCGTGTTGATGAGTCGCGGCACGCCGCCCGAATAGCGATAGATCTCATCGAAGGTATCCTCCGCGAAGATCTCGCGGTCCGCGCCGCCGGCCACCTCAAGGCGGTGCTGGATGTAGGCGCGCATGTCCTCGATCGGCAGCGTCCCCAGGTGAAAGCGCAGGCGGATGCGCTGCGCAAGCTGCACGAGCTCCGGCGCGTCGAGCTTGTCGTTGAGCTCCGGCTGGCCGGCGAGGATGATGCGCAGCACCTTGTCCTTGGTGGTCTCGACGCCCGAGAGCAGGCGCACTTCCTCGAGCACCCGCAGCGACAGGTTCTGCGCCTCATCGACGATGAGCAGCACCTTGCGGCCCGCCGCGTACTGCTCGACGAGAAACTGATTCAGCGTGGCGATGAGCTCGCCCTTCTTCATCTTGAAGGGCGCAAAGCCAAACTGCACCAGCACCGCCTGCAGGAAGTCGACCGCCGAGACCTGCGTCTGGTTGATCTGCGCGACGACGATGTCCGCCTCGACTTCGCGCAGGAAGGATTCGATCAGCGTGGTCTTGCCCGAGCCCACTTCGCCGGTGATCACGACGAATCCGTCGGTGAACCAGATCGTCGACTCCATGTACGCCTTGGCGCGCGCGTGCTGCTTGCTCAGGTACAGGAACTGCGGATCCGGGCTCAGCCGGAAAGGCAGCTCTTTCAGTTTGAACAGTTCAAGATACATGTGTTTCTATTATTGGCGGGACGCAGCGGCCGCGCCGGCACACCCGCACTGCGGAGCATAGATGCGCAGGGGCTCCCTGAGGCTTCAATCTTAAGGGATGCGGGTGTTGGGGGCCAATGTGGCAAGCAAGCCACGTGCCCAGCGATCGCGCTCGGCACGCGTGCGCGCCACGAATGTGCAGTGCCCAAGCTTGCGGCCCGGACGCGGCGCCTTGGCGTAGTCGTGCAGGTGCAGGCCGGGAATGTCGAGCAGGGCGCTCGCGGGCGGCATCTGACCGATGAGATTGACCATGGCCGAATAGCCGCGCGCGCGCGTCAGCCCGAGCGGCAGGCCGAGAATGGCGCGCAGATGATTCTCGAACTGACTCGTGACCGCGCCTTCGATGGTCCAATGCCCCGAGTTATGCACGCGCGGCGCCATTTCGTTGGCAATCAGGCGACCGCGCTGCACAAAGAACTCGATCGCGAGAATGCCGACGTAGCGGAAATGCTCGAGCACGCGCACCAAATAGCGGTTCGCGAGGTGCTGCCAGGAGGCCGGGCCATAGGGCGCGCGCGTCAAGCGCAAGATCCCCTGTGCGTGCACATTGCCGTTCAGCGGATAGAGCGCGATCTCCCCGCGCGCGCTGCGCGCCCCGATGATGGAGACCTCGTGCGTGAAGGCGACGCGCTCCTCATAGAGCAGCGGCGCGGCGCCGAGCGCGCGCCATGCACGCTCGACGTCGGCGGCGCTCGCGAGCACGGCCTGGCCCTTGCCGTCGTAGCCCAGGCGCCGCGTCTTCAACACCCCCGGCAGTCCGATGTCGCGCACCGCGCGTGCGAGCGCAGCGCGTGAGGCGACCGCGCGCCAGCGCGTAGTCGGGATCTTCAGGCGCTCGAACAGGCGCTTCTCGCTCACCCGATCCTGCGAGGCGGCGAGCGCCGCAAGCGGCGGACAAATGCGCGCCTCTTTCCTGAGCGTGCGCAGGGCGGCGACCGAGACATTCTCCCAGTCGAATGTGACGACTTCGCTGCGCCGCGCCAGCTGTCGCAGCAGCCTGCGATCATCAAATGCGCCGCACAGGTGCGGCGCGAGCGCTGCGCCCGGCGGCCGCACGGCGGGATCGAGGAACAGGAAATCGCACCCCAGGGGGTAGCCCGCCAAAGCGAGCATGCGCCCCAACTGGCCGGCCCCCACGATGCCGACGGTCATGTCCGGCTCGTGGCGCGCGGGTCCGAATTCTCGAGCACGGCTGCGGTTTGCCGCGCGCGATAGTCATCGAGCGCGGCGCGCACCGGCGCATGCTTGTTGGCGAGGATGGCCGCGGCGGCGAGCGCCGCGTTGGTGGCGCCGGCGACGCCGATCGCGAAGGTCGCGACCGGCACGCCCGCCGGCATCTGCACGATGGACAGCAGTGAATCGAGCCCGCTCAGGGTCTTTGACTGCACCGGCACGCCGAGCACCGGCAGGGAGGTCTTGGCGGCGGTCATGCCGGGCAGGTGCGCGGCGCCACCGGCGCCTGCGATGATGACCTCGAGGCCGCGCGCGCGCGCGCCGGATGCATACTCGAAGAGCAGATCGGGCGTGCGGTGCGCGGAGACGACGCGCACCTCGTAGGCAATCGAGAGCGCATCGAGCGTGGTCGCCGCCGCCTGCAGCGTCTCCCAATCCGACGCCGAACCCATGATGATGCCGACGAGCGGTTTCATCGCGGCATTGTAGCTGGTCCGCTCCGGGACGTAACGGCGCGCGACCTTGTCGCGCGGGGCGGCGCGCGCGGCGAGCGCGGCGTGGATGGGCGCGGGATCGATCTCGCGCATGAGCTTGCCGATGTACTGGCGCTGGCGGGCGCCTGCGGCGCGACTGTGAATGCGCCGCGCCGCGCGAATCGCCTCCGTCAGCGCTTCGGGCAGATCGAGCGCCGCAAGCTCCGCATCCCTGACGCGCACGAGCTCCTCGCCCAGCTTCTGTGCGGCGAGCGCGGCGCGTTTGCGGGCGCTCTTGCTCGGTCGGTCTTCCGGTGGCGTTGGCATCGATGCGTAGCGAGAGTCGCCGTTCACGACTGCTACAATCATGCCTCATGCACGCCGCCGTCGACGAATCCCGCATTCCCGAGCTCAAGGAGACCGTGCTGCTCGCGCTGGCCGAGGCGCGGCGGCGCGGCGCCTGTGAATGCGAGGTCGGCGCGAGCCTGAATCAGGGCATCGCGGCGAGCGTGCGCTTGGGGGAAGTCGACACCGTCGAATATCAGCGCGACCGCGGCTTAGGGATCACGGTCTACTTCGACAAGAAGAAGGGCTCGGCCAGCACCGCGGATCTCGCGCCGGCTGCCGTGCGCGACATGGTGGAGAAGGCCTGCTCGATCGCGCGCTACACGGCCGCGGACGATTGCGCGGGGCTCCCCGATGCGGAGACCCTCGCGCGCGACATCCCGGAGCTGGACCTCGATCACCCGTGGGCGCTCGCGCCGGATGAGGCCATCCGCCTGGCGCGCGCCTGCGAGGCGGCGGGACTTGCGGTGGATGCGCGTTTGACCAACTCCGAAGGCGCGAGCGTCTCGAGTCAGCGCGATCTGCGCGTGCACGGCAACTCCTTGGGGTTTCTCGCCGGCCTCTGCAGCACGAGTCACAGCGTGAGCTGCGTGCTGCTCGCCGCAGAGGGCGAGGACATGCAGCGCGACTACTGGTATTCCACCGCGCGCGACTGGAAGGATCTGGAAGACGTCGAATCCATCGGACGCCGCGCCGCAGCGCGCGCGCTCGCACGACTGCACGCGCGCAAGCTTGCGACCCGGCACGCTCCGGTGGTGTTTGCGCCCGAGATGGCGCGCGGGCTGTTCGCGCATTTCCTCGGTGCCATCCGCGGCTCGAGCCAATACCGCAAATCCTCCTTCCTCCTCGGCGCGGCGGGCGAGCCCGTATTCCCGGAGTTTCTGCAGATGCAGGAGCGGCCGCATATCAGGAAGGGCGTGGCGAGCAGCCCCTTCGACGATGAGGGTGTGGCGACGCGTGACCGGGAGCTCGTGCGCGCCGGGGTCCTCGAGGGCTACGTACTCGGCAGCTATTCAGCGCGCAAGCTCGGACTTAAAACCACCGGCAACGCGGGCGGCGTGCACAATCTCATCGTCTCCTCGACGCGTCCTGCGCCCTCCTTCGATGAGCTTCTCGCGCGCATGCGCACGGGCCTCCTCGTGACGGAGCTCATGGGTCAGGGCGTCAACGGCGTCACCGGCGACTACTCGCGCGGCGCGAGCGGCTTCTGGGTGGAGGAGGGCCGCATCGCCTTCCCGGTGCACGAGGTCACGATAGCGGGCAATCTGCGTGACATGTACCGGCAGATCCTCGCCGTGGGCGCTGACGTCGATCAGCGCGGCGGGCTACACACGGGCTCCGTGCTCCTCGACGACATGACTATCGCGGGCGACTAGGAACGGCGCCGTCGGCGACTCCGCCACCAGATCCTCCAGGGTCTCCTCAGCGCAGGCCGCACGCAGGGCGCCGTCGAGGCGCGCATTCAGCGCGTCAACCGAAGGCACGCGCGTGGCGCGCGCGATGAAGTCGCCGCTTTTCTGGTTGCGCGCGACGGTGAGGATCTCGTGCACGCTGATCTCTCCCGGCGCGCGCTTGAGAAAGCATGCATCGTTTTCCGTCAGCGTCAATAATCCGGCGGCCTCGAGCGCGCAGGCGATGCGCGTGACGGCGATGCCCGGCAGACCGAACTCGGCGGCCAGGCGCGGCACGCTCCAGTTCGGCTCGCCCAGGAGGCGTGCCCGGCCGATGCAGTACATGAGCTTCAGGGCGAGGTGCTCGACCTCCGCATTTGACAACCGCAGCTCCTTCAAGCCGAGCCGCAGGTAGCTCGGATTTTGGATGTAGAAGGACAGCTGCGCGCCGGCGAGCAGGATTAGCCAGCCGAAGTAGGTCCACAGCAGCGCCGCGACGATGAACGCGAAGCCTGCGTACACGATCGTGAGCCGGGTGGAGAAGACGACCATGTTCGTGAACACCTTGCCGACCATCGCCCAGAGGATGCCGGCGACGAGAGCGCCGATGAGCGCGGGCCGCAGCTGCACGCGGGTGTTCGGGATGAACATGTAGAACACGACGAAAAAAGCGGTGACCATCACAAAGGGCGCGAGATTGATCCCGACGCCGCGCAGGCGCTGCACGGGCGCGGCGCTGATGAGATCGTGGACCGACAGGGTGCCGAGGGCGGCGTGCGAGAGGGCGAGGAAGCCCACGATCAAAATCGGCCCGATGATGAGGAGCCCGACGTACTCGGTGATGCGCCGCGCCAGGCCGCGCGCATGCTCCACGCGCCACACGAAATTGAAGCTGTCCTCGACCTTCTTGATCGTGCCGACGAGCGTCCACAGAAGCACCGCAAGTCCCACCGTCCCCACGATCCGGGTGCTGACGCGGCCCACGAAATGCATCACACGGGAAGTGATCTCGGCGGCGCCCGGATTGCCCATCGGGCGGAAGAACTCGTAGACGATGGGCTGCAGGTCGCGGCTCATGCCGAAGGCGGCGAGGATGGCAAAGCTGATGGCGAGGAGCGGGATGAGCGACAGCAGGGTCGTGTAGACCAGTCCCATGGCGCGCAGGTTGATCTCGCCGCCCAACAGATCGCGGATGACCGCGTACGGATAGCGCAGCACGCGCACGGTGGCGGACAGGAATCCCGGCCCGTTGGAGCGCTGGCCGAAAAACACCCGGTCGAAGAGGTTCCAGGCTCTCATCCACATGGCATCATGATGTCCGAATTGGCAGGCAGAAGCTAAGGCGCTGACATTTATTCACCATGCAGGCGCAGAGAGAATTTCCCGAGCGCATCGTCTGCCTCACCGAGGAGACGACCGAGACGCTCTATCTCCTCGGGGAGGACCGGCGCATCGTCGGGATTTCCGGCTTCACCGTGCGGCCCGCGCGCGCGCGCCGCGAGAAGCCGCGGGTGTCGGCCTTCACCAGCGCCAAGATTGACCGCATCGTCGCCCTCAAGCCCGACCTCGTGCTCGGCTTTTCCGACCTGCAGGCGCAGATCGCCGCCGACCTCATCCGCGCCGGCATCGAGGTGCACGTCTTCAATCATCGCAGCGTGCGCGAGATTCTGCGCATGATTGGCGTGCTGGGCGGCATGATCGGCTGCGAGGAGAAGGCGGCGGCGCTGATCGCGGAGCTGACGGCGGGGCTCGCCGCGGTGTCCGCGCGGGCCGCGGGATTCGCGCGCCGCCCGCGCGTGTATTTCGAGGAGTGGGATGCGCCGCAGATCAGCGCCATCGCCTGGGTGTCCGAGCTCATCGGTGTGGCCGGCGGCGAGGACTGCTTCCCGGAACTCGCGCGCGAATCGCTCGGCAAGAATCGCATCATCGCCGATCCGCTCGAGGTGCCGCGGCGCGCGCCCGACATCATTCTCGGCTCCTGGTGCGGCAAGAAATTCTCTGCGCAGAGTGTCGCCGCACGGCCCGGATGGTCCGAAATTCCTGCCGTGCGCGCCGGCTTCGTACGCGAGATCAAGTCTGCGATCATCCTGCAGCCGGGGCCCGCAGCGCTCACCGCGGGCGTGCGCGCGCTGCAGGCCATCATCGAGGAATGGGTCGCGTCTGAGGTTAGAGTCCGCGCCGCTCGCGGATGAGCTCGTACGCTTCGATGATCTGCTGCGTGCGCTCCTTCGCATGCTCAATCATGGAGTCGGGCAGGCCGTTGGCTTTGAGTTTGTCGGGGTGGTGCCGGCTCAGTTGCCGCCGATAGGCCATGACGACCTCCTCGTCGCTCGTCGTCGCCGGGATTTCGAGCACGCGGTAGGCTTCCCCCAGCTGCTGTGTCGTATCGCGCGTGGCTTCGCGCGAGAAGCTGCCGCGGCGCACGCGCAGCGCGGCCTCGATGTAGGCGAGCTCGACGCGCGAGATCCCGAGCCGCGAGGCGACGCGCACCAGAAGCGCACTCACCGGGCCGCCCAGGTCATTGCCGGCGATAGCGGCGCGCACCTGGATCTCGAGGAAGATATGCAGCATATCAGGCCGGCCCGCGCAGGATTCGCGCAGGGCCGCCAATTCGTGGTCGAGATCAAACCGCGCATCCTTGCCGGCGGTGAAGCACTCGATGGCCGCGCGCACCTGCGCAGCATTGAGGTTCAACTGGCTCATGACGGCGCGCGCGGCGGCGATTTCGCGCTCCGACACGCGCCCATCGGATTTCGCCAGGTGTCCCATGACCCGAAAGGCGCTGCGGAAAAACTGCGCGCCGACGTCGGCGTCTGCAAGCGGCGGCGGCTCGTGGGCCTCCTCGTCGAGCTGATGACCGAGGAGGACGCCCAGGAGCGCGCCGAGCGGCCCGAGGGCAATCATCCCCAGGACCCCACCGACAACTTTGCCCGTCCAGCGCTGCATGCTTGGTATATTACCAAGGGCTTCGATTCACCCTTGCGTGCACTGTCATGCCCCTGCCGACGCCGACGATCCACCGGACCTGCCTGCGCGGCCTCGAGAAGATCTACGAGGGCAAGGTGCGCGACCTCTACAGCGTCGATGCGCACTCGGTGCTGATGGTGACGACCGATCGGCTTTCCGCGTTCGATGTGGTGCTGCCCGATCCCATCCCGGACAAGGGCCGGGTCCTGAATGCGATCTCAAATTTCTGGTTCGCGAAGACCCGCCACCTGGTGGCCAATCATTTGACCGGCCGTGCTCTGGAGAGCGCCGTGCGCGATCCGGAAGAGGCGGCGCTCCTCGCCGGGCGCGCGGTCATCGTCAAGCGCTTAAAGCCGCTGCCGATCGAGGCGGTGGTGCGCGGTTATTTGATCGGCTCGGGCTGGAAGGACTACGCGCAGACGGGAAGCCTCTGCGGGATGGCGTTACCGGCCGGCTTGCAGCTGGCGGATCGCCTGCCGGCACCGCTCTTCACACCGGCGACCAAGGCCGCATCCGGGGCGCACGATGAGAACATTGCCTTCGCGGCGGTGGAGCGCCTGCTCGGCGCGGAGCGCGCCGCCGAGGTGCGCCGCATCTCTCTAGCGCTCTATGCGTTCGCGGCCGACTACGCGCGCGAGCGCGGCATCATCATCGCGGACACCAAGTTCGAGTTCGGCCTGGATGAGGCGGGAGAGCTCACGCTGATGGACGAAGTGCTGACGCCGGACTCCTCGCGCTTCTGGCCGGCGGACCGCTACGTCCCCGGGAAGAGCCCGCCGAGCTTTGACAAGCAGTTTGTGCGTGATTATTTGGAGACCTTGCCGTGGAACAAGAAGGCGCCCGGCCCGAGCTTGCCCGCGGATATCATTGCACGCACCAGCGAGAAATACCGCGAGGCACTCGCGCGCCTCACTTGATGACCCATTAGCCCACCAAAGGAATGCTCACGTGCAGCCGCCCTGGATCGCGCCCTCGATTCTCTCCGCCGACTTCGCCCGCCTCGGCGAGGAAGTGGATGCCGTGCTCGCCGCGGGTGCGGACATCGTGCACTTCGATGTGATGGACAATCACTACGTGCCGAATCTCACCATCGGCCCGCTCGTGTGCGCGGCGCTGCGCAAGCACGGCGTCACCGCGCCGATCGACGTGCACCTCATGATCGAGCCGGTCGACCGCATCGTGCCCGACTTCGCCGAGGCCGGGGCGACCTATATCTCGTTTCACCCGGAGGCCTCGCGCCATGTCGACCGCACCATCGAACTCATTCGCGAGCACGGCTGCAAGCCGGGGCTGGTATTCAATCCCGCGACTCCGCTTGAGTATCTCGACTACACGCTGGAGAAGCTCGATCTGGTGCTGCTCATGTCGGTGAATCCGGGATTCGGCGGGCAGAAGTTCATCGGCGGCGCGCTCGCGAAGCTGACGCAGGCGCGCCGCCGCATCGATGCACTCGGGCGGCCCGTGCGGCTGGAGATCGACGGCGGAGTGAAGGTGGACAACATCAGCGACATCGCCCGCGCCGGCGCCGACACCTTCGTCGCGGGCTCCGCGATCTTTGGCAGCGCGGATTACGCGGCCACTATCCGCGCGCTGCGCGAGCGGATCGCGCGCTAATCCTCGTCGTCGTCCTCGTCGTCATCATCGATGCGCGCCGGGCGCGGCGCGGTGGGCTTGGTCGGCACGATGACCGGTCGCGTCTTCATCTTGGGCCGGGCGTTGAACACCACGATGGTCTTGCCGGTGGCCCGCAGCAGTCCCTGCTCCTCGAGCACCTTCAATACGCGCCCCGCCATTTCACGCGAGCAGCCCACCAGTCGCGACAGCTCCTGGCGGCTCACCTTGATCTGCATGCCCTCCGGATGCGTCATCGCATCCGGCTCATTGCACAGGTCCATGATGGCGTGGGCGACGCGGCCGGTGACATCGACGAAGGCAAGATCGCCGAGCTTGCGATTGGTGCGGTCGAGGCGCGTCGCGAGCTGCGTCGCCAGCTCAAAGATGAGTCCCGGACTCTCCGCGGCGATCTGCCGGAATCGCGGGTAGGTCATTTCTGCAAGCTCGCACTGGTTGCGGGTGCGCACCCAGGCACTGCGGGTCGGCTGCTCGTAGAAGAGGCCCATCTCGCCGAAGAATTGCCCGCGGTTGAGGTAGGCGAGCACCATCTCGTTGCCTTCCTCATCCTCGATCATGACTTCGACCGAGCCGCTGATGATGTAGTAGAGCACGTCGGGAAGATCGCCCGCGTGGATCACGACCGTCTTCGAAGGCACGGCGCGAATTCGGCAGTAGCTCAAAAACCGGTTGATCGCCGGAATGTCGCTCAGTGGCTTGATGTTCTCATCCATACCGGCTCCCCTCACACGTCGCGTGTGGCACGACGGTCCGTTTTTTATACATAAGCCATTAGAACTGCAAGCCTTTAAGGAGCGCTGGCAACATTTGGCGCATCAAAGCCAGTACGCCGTGCCCGTCATGACGCTGGAGGCATAGCGCATCAGGGTGCGCACCGGCCCGGGCAGTGCAGTGCCTCCCGCGGCGAGCGCCCGCTCGCCGTGGGCGATCTCATCGGATCGCATCGCCTCGACGATGGCACGGCTGCGCGTATCGGTGGCCGGTAGAGCCGACAGATGCGAGTCCAGATGCCCTTCCACCTGGCGCTCGGTCTCCGCCACGAATCCCAGGCTCGCGCGCTCCCCCAGCGATCCGGCGAGCACGCCGAGCGTGAAGGAGCCCATGTACCAGAGCGGGTTTAAGAGGCTGGGGCGCGAGCCGAGCTCGGCGAGCCGGGTCTCGCACCAGGCGAGGTGATCGGTCTCCTCGCGCGCGGCCTTTTCAAGAAGGTCGTGGGTGGCGCCGGGGCGCGCCGCGAACGCCTGCCCGTGGTAGAGCGCCTGCGCCGCGACTTCCCCGGCGTGATTTACGCGCATCAGGGCAGCGGCATGGCGGCGATCAGGCTCGGATAATGGGACCGGCCCGGGGCTTCCGGGGACCGGGCGTTCGCCCCGCGCGGGGGCGAATACCGCCCGCAGGGCGCGATCGAGCGCGCCGATGAAGGGGTCGAGCAGCCGGTCGGGCTCCATGCGCTCATTATATGCGGCTGTACGGCATGGCTTTGCAATGACACGGCCTTATTCAGTACACTTCCGGGCCTTTTTCGGCAGGGTCCCTAGATGACAACCGTGTTCGCCAAGCCCGGCTCAGTCCGCGGCGATTGGTATGTGGTCGACGCGAGCGGCAAGACGCTCGGGCGCCTGGCCTCCCAAATCGCTCATCGGCTCAAGGGTAAGCATAAGCCTGACTACAGTCCGCATGTGGACATGGGCGACCATATTGTCGTGGTGCACGCCGAGAAGATCCGCGTCACGGGAAGAAAGCTTGCCGACAAGATTTACTACCATCACACGGGGCACATCGGCGGCATCAAGTCGATTGCGCTCGGCAAGCTCCTCGACGAGCACCCGGAACGGGCGCTGCAGTTCGCCGTGAAGGGCATGCTGCCGAAGAATACCCTGGGCCGCAGCATGTTCAGGAAGCTGCATGTGTTCGCGGGGGCCGAGCATCCCCACGCCGCGCAGCAGCCACGACCGCTCGAGATCAAGGGAGCCTAAAGATGCCAGTCGCCACGCCCCACTACGGCACCGGCCGCCGCAAGACCGCCACCGCTCGCGTGCGCCTGAAGCCCGGGTCGGGCGTGATTACCGTCAACGATCGCGCGCTCGATGAATTTTTCGGCCGTGAGACCGGTCGAATGATCGTGCGCCAGCCGTTGGAAGTGGTGCAGCTCTTGAGCAAGTTCGACATCACCGTGCAGGTGCGCGGCGGCGGCATCACCGGCCAGGCCGGCGCCATCCGTCACGGCATCACTCGGGCACTCATGGAGTTCGACGAGACCCTGCGCCGCCCGCTACGTACAGCGGGCTTTGTGACGCGCGACGCCCGCGAGGTCGAGCGCAAGAAGGTCGGACGCCGTAAGGCGCGCAGGGGTCCGCAGTACTCCAAGCGGTAAAGGGTTTGGGGGATCGTCTAGCGGTAGGACCGCGGACTCTGACTCCGCTAACCTAGGTTCGAATCCTAGTCCCCCAGCCACCTTCGCCGTTATGGCGTTGGGCTGCTCCGCATTTCAGTCTTAAGCGGTATCCGCTCGCGCTGCGCTCTGCGAAACGGCCGGTCGATGTCTGGAGCGGCGCTGCAGGTTGTCGTAGACACGGCGCGCACGATCGCAACCGATGCTTGAACTACACTCGGACAGGCTCGGTCGGCACGGTTGCATGAAGTAGGCGTCCTTGGCCGCTCCCGTTGTAGAAGCGAATTTCCTTTAGCACACCAGACTCGTTTCGCATCGGCTCGGAGTGCAGCAACCCGTTGTTAGCAAGTGCGCCCCGAGTCGCGTCTCCCGCTTCAATAAACGATTGCATTTCTTTTCTCCGTAAGCTGATCGATGCCGATGACATTCAGTGTCTTAGCTCCGAAATCCGCTCGTAATCGAAGGCGAGTTTGCCGTCTTCGGGCCGCTTCAGCGCGTTGGACTTTTCCAAATCAGTAAAGGCTTTCTGTTTGGAACTCATGTCTAACCACCTGCTGAAACGTGCAGCGCGCGCGAGCATTCGCCCTAATGGATCAACATGTGAATTCGAAACGGCCTTCAGTGCTGACATGTAATCATCGCGATATACCGTAGGAATAATGATCCGAGTCAGACCTGCTTGCGAAAGAAACAGGTTCATCGCAAGACGTGCCGTGCGCCCATTGCCATCTGCAAAGGGATGCACCTCAGCGACAACAAACATTGCGACAGCTGCCCGATTTGCGGGCGTCGCGGCACTCATGACGATCTCGTAGCCTTTTTCGAGCGTGCCGAGGGTCAGTTCAGGCGCCACAAAAATTGTCGCGCCTGCACGGTTATTCTGCGTCTTGAACTCGCCTGGATTTTTTGACTGACGTGACTGGATAACTTGCCGATTCCAGTTCTTAAGCTCTTCGGCGAAAGCGTTGAAATTTTGCGGGATTTCTGCCTTAGCCTTCGACTCTAGAATCGCGTTGTAAGTGCCGATGACGTCGTGCGAATCATCTTCTCGGTATTTAAGCGGTTTACCGTCGATTACAATGCCATGCGCCTCTTCGAGCTCGAACTCCGTTCCCTCAATGTAGTTGGAGAAGTAGCTTTCAATGAATGCTTGGAGGTAGACCTCTGCGCGCGGCTCCGCGCGCGGCACCTGGAGTGGATCGAGATTTAGTTGTGCCGCCAAATTCTGGAAAAGCGTCACGCGCGCGTCATCGTAGGGTTTGCCTGCGGCTCTGGCGATGGCGGTCGGCGCACTCAGCCGCGTTGTAAGTGTGTTAAGCAGGGCGCCAATTGTTTTGTCCAATATGCCGAATTCCGACTCCAGCTTTAGCGGCACTGAAATGGCTCGCGCTGTGTCCCGAAGTTGATTCGTTGCATTGTTAATATCCCGGCCGATAAAGCGATCGAGCCATGCCTCGACGCCTTTGGTGCCCAAAGTGCGTCTCTCTTCCGGGGTGCCGCGGCTCTCGGTTAGGTTTTCAAGTAATGCTCGGGCTTGACTCGAGATGAAGGCATCTCCGGCAAAGGTTGGTATGCGGGTGTCCGAGTCCAGAGGGCCATGGCCCTGCGCGACTCGAAGCTTGACCCCTGGCAGAGAAAAATCTCTGCGATAGGGGCCGGTGAGGAATAGGCTTCCGGCTGGCGTCGGGATTCCCCCGCTCAGCGCTGACCGGTGGGAAATGATGCTGTCGGGTGTAATGAGGGAGCACAGCGCGAGAAGCTCGCGGCGGACGATCGATTCCAACGGCTGTACCAGGTCGTCGGTGTAGATTCCTCGATGGATACGACGCAGGTTTCCTCGCTGAGCGCGCCGTTGTAGGTGCCGAGCGAGGGTCCTATCGGTGGAAGCGAGCACTAGGGCCATGTCGCCAGACTCCGCAGAGGAAGGATCTCTGCTCAGCGCGCTGTCGCTAGTCTACTCCTAAATTAGCCATTTTGTCGCTAATTACTGCGTAATAGGCCGATAGGGTCGCTAATCTCAGCGTATCTGTCCATGCGGGCCAGGTTCTGTCGCCGCCGCCCCAGGCACCGGCCGCCGCAAGACCGCCACCGCTCGGGTGCGCCTGAAGCCCGGGTCGGGCGTGATTACCGTCAAGGATCGCGCCCTCGATGAATTTTTCGGCCGTGAGACCGGTCGAATGATCGTGCGCCAGCCGTTGGAAGTGGTGCAGCTCTTGAGCAAGTTCGATATCACCGTGCAGGTGCGCGTCCTATCGCTAGACGATCCCCTACACCCATTACCGCTTGGCATTTTGTGATCATTGGCTGCCACTTGCTGCACTGGGATGCGATCGCAAAGTACGGCGCTGCCCGTGTGATGCGTGTACGAAATGGAGTCGCTCTTAGAACGCGTGCGAAGCGTGATTGTTAAGAAGATCAGGCTACGGCGCTGATGGCATCGACCGGCCCCTTCTCTGAGAGCACGCCCTCGGACAACACGGACTCCAATTCCTCAAACGCGAAGGGTTTCACTAGGTGATGATCGAACCCGGCTGCAGTGGCGCGCAGACGAGCCTTTTCTTGCCCCCATCCCGATATCGCGATCAGAAGGGGCTTCGATTCGTGCGAATTCTTGCGAATCGCTCGGGCGACTTCATAGCCGTCGAGAATTGGCATTACTAGGTCGAGAAAAACGACCGTTGGCGTGAACTCAGCGTATACGGCAAGAGCATCTGCGCCGTTGACGGCGATTCGAACCTCGTGGCCTGACCGTTCAAGCAACAGTGCGAGTCCACATGCGCAGTCCCGATTATCATCCGCAACGAGTATCTTCTGAGGAGCCGGCGCTGAATCCGGTGCTGGTATTCCACATTTGAACGGCGACGGACTCTTACTGGCCGCCGGCAGAGAGATGGTAAATGTGCTGCCGCAACCGAGCCCGGGGCTCGAGGCGCTAATCTCACCTGAATGCAAGTGCACTAGACGCTCGGCTAGCGCCAGACCGATACCCAGACCGTTGGATCGTTGGCTTCCCTGTTTGACCTGCCAGAATGTTTCAAAAATGTGAGCTAATTCTTCGGCTGTCATTCCGATCCCGTCATCCTCAACAGCGACGATGACCCGATCCAATTCGCGTCGCGTCATGACGCGAACTTCACCGCGAGCGGGCGTGTACTTAATCGCATTGTTGAAGACGTTACAAAATACCTCGTACAGGCGTGTGGCGTCTCCATTGACCACCGCGTCATGCGGCACTCGGCTGACGCTGAGTCGTTGTTCAAGAGTCTCGAGATTCGGTCGGCACGCCTCCGCCGCGCTTTGCAGAATCGATTCCAGGCTCACTGGCTCGAATTGAAGATCGAGTCTGCCGCGCGCGATCTTAGATATATCCGTTAGATCGTCGATCATCCTGGCCATGTGCTTGGCCTGGCGCTCCATCATAGATCGCGCCAGCAACACCACGACCGGGTCGTCGCCCCCTTGCTTTAGAAGTTCGATGCCGGCACAAATTGGCGTGAGCGGATTACGCAATTCATGCGCCAACGCGGCCATGAAATCGTCTTTTTGCCGGTTCTCCAGGAGAAACGAAGCCTCGCTGAGAGGGAGCTCATTGATGCTGCGCGGAATCGGATTGAACATAGTTGTACCTGGTGGATACGAGGATTGCGGACCGATAGCACTACTGGTTGCCGCTCTCCCTAGCATCTCTGTCTACCAAGGAGCCATGGTTAACATGAACCCAACCCGTATCAGCCGGCAATCACTTTAATGTTGCATTATTGAAATATTGAAGCTCAATCAGTGTGGGCTTCGCACCTACGCGTCAAGCGCTGCTAGACGCTGCGTTTTATCCGACGCAATGCAATGTCTTATTGTTCTTCACCGCCGGTTACTGCGACGAAACTCGCCGACCCCTCGCGCACAATCCGCAGAAGAAGGGGCCTCTGAGTTGATGGCGCGCTGACCGACGCGAGATCCGCCACGTCTGTCAAATGTTTGGTTCCGGCGTGGGTGATGAGATCTCCAATTTTCAACCCGGCCAGCGCTCCAGCACCGGCAGGACGCAGCTGCGTCACGATGAGGCCGGCGGGTTCGTTATCCGCCTTGATGGCGCCGCGAATTTCGAGTGTCGTATTGGCAACGCCCAGTTTGAGATTCGGTACCCAAGTATCTCGGTCGCCCGTCAAGGGCGGGCTGAGAGGTGGGTCAGGCAGCAGACCGATCTTCAACGGAACTGACACCCGCATTCCGTCTCGCTGTACCGTCGCCTCCACTGTAGTACCCGGGCGCAGTCGCGCCGTTATTTTGCTTAGCCCAGTAAACGTGACGCCATGCGAACCGATGCTCAGAAGCACGTCTCCGACGGCGAGCGAGTTTATCGCGGGGCCGTCGGGCTTGAGTGCCGTCACCAGCGCACCCCGGGGGGGATTCAGGCCAAGGGCGCGCGCAAGCGCCGGCGTCACGGCTTGCGCCGAGATACCCAGATAGCCTCGATCGACCCTGCCGTGTAACTCCAGCTCTCCGATCACCGATGCCACGGTTTCCGCAGGAATAGCAAATCCAAGCCCCATAGAGCCCCCGCTCAGGGAGAATATGGCGGACGTAACCCCGACTACCGTGCCGTCGCTCGATAGCAGCGGACCTCCGGAATTTCCAGCATTAATCGCAGCGTCGGTCTGCAGGAAGTCGATGTACGGATCGGCCTCGAGTGTGCGGCCGCGCGCAGAAATAATTCCGGCGGTGACGGTTTGACCGAGCCCAAAGGGATTGCCGATCGCGATTACAGTCTCGCCGACCGAGATCCTCGCCGATGACCCAAGCTGCAGCGGCCGCAGCGGACCGACACTCACTTTGAGCAGTGCAATGTCGGTGGCCGCATCGGCGCCGATCACCTTTGCAGGAAACTGCCGTCCATCGAAGAGCTTGACCTGGATGGTACGGGCTCCCGCGATCACGTGGCGATTGGTCACGATGAGTCCGTCTGCCCGGATAATGAACCCCGACCCAAGGAACGATTGGCCGTCAAGAGGCTCGGGAGTACTTGCAGGACCGGAGAGTAGACGCCGCATGATCGAACGCATGTCGTCATAGTCAGTGGAGGTCGCGCGCTCGACCGCGCGCTGACCGGCGCCTTCTCGGTTTTGTTCAACAAGGACCGTTACCACGCTCGGAGTGACCTGTTGCACGAGCGCGGCATAACCGCCGTGCTCCGCATGGGCTCCAGTGCATGCCGACAGATAGCCTAACAAGACAGCGAGGGACACAGCGTGCCGCAGGCGTGACTTGCGCGCAGCCAAGGCAAGCGTAATAGATATCATGCTGCCACGCAGAAGGGACTGAATCCGAAAAGTATCCCAGATTCGCGCGCGAGCGCCAATCTCGGGTGCGGGCGTGTAATCGTTGCCCTGCCTGGGAGCGTCGCGTTTTGAGTCCAGACCGCTCGCCGTTGTGACACGCATTTCACATGCCGCGAACTACTTCACGCTGTAATTGCGTCCTTCGAGGCAAGCCGCTTCGGCGCGCAGGTATCCCTGGCGCTTCGCTGTACTGTCGTTTGCCTCGTTGGTTTGCGCTTGCGTCGAATCGAATCCTATTTGGCTCTGCGCCCAGTGCCTACACTCGTCGCGATCGCGCGCTTGTTGCTCCGGCGACTGCCCGCCCTTCGGGTATGCGAACAGATGCGACGTCGCAGTAAGATCGCTCGGGCCTGATACACCGTTCGGTGCAGCCTGAGGCGGCCCCGCCGGTGGCTGCACTTCCTGATATTCCCCAACACTGTCATCCCACAGGTAGTAGGCGTCGTTCGCGTAGTAATACGGCACCCCACCCCACCACAGCGTTTCATATCCCCAAGGCAAAAAGGGTACGTAGAGGCCGAAGCCGAATCCGTCCCATCCACCTCTCCAGCGACCGTACCCGTACCTGCCGCCGTAATAACCGTGTGAACCGTAATAGCCGTGCGAACCGTAATAGCCGCCGCGGTATCCCCCACCGAAGGAGTGCCCGAAACTGCCGCGGGAGCCGCCGTGAACGCTACCACCACCTCCATGGAAGCCGCCACCCCCACCACCGTGCCCGCCGCCGCCTGGACCGGCGCTGGCGCTTCCTATGAGCACGAGCGACATTAAGATTCCGATCGCGACGACGCGACATCCAGAGATCAATCCTCGTGTGCGCATGGCGGCATCTCCAACACCACGGAACCGAAACAAATGCCCCGCAAATGCGGCCCCTGCTATCGCGGCGGTGCACCGTTCAAGCCATTCCAATCCAGCTTCAAATAAACCCTTCCAACCAGCTCTCCATCTGCGACACTCTATCATTCTTCCTCATAGTTGACATCTGAATAAAGTGATCGTTTGTTTTTCCAATCTGCAAATCAGGCGCTCCTCGTCGCATGGCACCAATGAGCCAAATTCAGCGTGCACTCTGTAGCAGAGTGCCGCCGAAGGACGAAGAGCATGGCGAATTGTTTCACTCTATGTCTGAATGTTTCGAGGAGGGTGCATCGCAATCGTAGTTTGCGCAGCGCAGGAGTACGCCCATTGCGGGCTTCGCGAACTCAAATACAATGCGTTCAGCGGGAAATTGTGAGTGATAGTTAGGATTTATGGGGCTCAGGCGATCGATATATTGAAGCGCAGTAATTGATGTCCAACGCTTTACTATGGATCAATCCCATATTCACTGGCGGCGTGACTTGTGGTCCATTCGGCGCGAGTCAGAGCCAAAACATGATTATTTTGTGATTGGACCGTGAGGACACACTCATTGAAGCGGCGCTGCGCACTCGAATGCTCTGATGTGTTAGAGGTCGGCGCCCGAGCGGCGCGCCCGATCAGCGTGGTCATAAGGCTGCTTCCGATCCTGATCCGTATGGGCATAGTGTGTCGTTGGGCGCGGCCGACTGGAAATGCTGATACGACTTTTGACACGGCGACTATTTATGCTCTCTGTTAAAGCTCGATGTGAAAGCTGCGGCAGCGATCTTGCCCAACGCGCGGCAAGTAGAAAATCAGACAGTGAGGTGCCTGGGTCCGATGTCGCCGTGCTAAATGATCTCACGGCGGCGATGTGGGTGCAGGCTTACGATGCCGCTTGGCTGGAACAGAACTGGGAGCTTCTCGAGAGACGCCTTGCACTTGATGTTGAATTCGTGACTAAACACTTTACGAATGCGCTCGTGGGCCGGCCCGCCGTGATTGCTAATCTTCGCGAATCGATGAAGCACACTGAAATTCACGAATACAATGCGACTGACTTGAGGGGTCATAGCTCCGGGCCGGTTGGGATCATCACGTACCGTTGGCAACTCGATTGCACGATTGGAGAGGAACGTACGGAGACTACGGGGCGCGACGTACTTGTCCTGAGTGCCGAGGGAGATCAATGGCGATTGGTATGGCGTGCGCAGTTTCGCGCGTGAAGCGCCCCACGGCGGATATGCCTAAATAGCGTGTGGCGAGTCAATGATTTGCTGGCGCCGGATATGCGTGACGATCAATGCTGTGACGAGTCGATTTCTGCCCCTGACGCCTCTTCCGAGGCCAACAAAGCGAGAAGATTCAGCGTGCGCGCGAGCAACTCGTTGGATGGAGATGGCTTTCGGGTTGCCAATTGAAGTTCCTACCGTTAAGGGCTTGCTTCTTCGGCGCGATCCTCATGCTGTTGCAGGAGCGGCCAAGCGGAGTTGTCTGGGCGGTAGTATGCTGACGCCCGCCACAACGGGCGATTGTGTCTTGTCGCGGCCAGGCGATGCGCTCGATCTTCAGGAGAGCGGCTCTCGCTTCTGAGCAGCACGCTCGGCCACGCACAGAAATCTCGGGTTACGGTCGGTTGGAGTGCTGCATGGAATCATCTGCACATATCCTATTCATTGAGGACGACCCAGAGATTCGCGGATTGGTCGCCGATTTCCTCCACCAGAACGGCCTTCGCGTCAGCGTAGCCCAAGATGGTGCTGAGATGGATCAACTGCTCGAGGTTGGCGGAGTGGACCTGCTCATTCTCGATATCATGCTTCCGAAGGAGGACGGCCTCAGTCTATGCCGACGCGTACGTGCCGCCGGAAACCTTCCGGTGATCATGTTGACGGCTCGCGGCAGTGAAATCGACAGGATTGTCGGCTTGGAGATGGGTGCCGACGACTATCTGACCAAACCCTTCAGTAGCCATGAGCTGCTCGCGCGCATTCGCGCTCTGCTTCGGCGCTCGCAGTACTCGCCACGCGCAGAGCACGGCGGGCGCCGATCTGTACTGCTATTTGGGAACTGGAGACTCGATTTGGTGGCGCGCAGATTGCATTCCTTGGATGGGACGCGCATTCCGCTTACGGGCAGCGAATTCGAGCTCTTGGTTGCCTTTTGCGAGCATGCGAACCGCGTGCTTACACGCGATCAGCTTCTCGACTTTACGAGAGGCAAAGCACCGCCCAGTCTTGATCGCAGTATTGATATTCAAGTGAGCCGGCTGCGACGCAAGGTTGAAAGGGACCCAAAGGATCCCGTCCTCATCCAAACCGTACGCTCGGGCGGGTATATCTTCGCGGCCCAGGTAACGTTCGAATGATCCGTAGCCTGCGGCGACTGCTGCCTGCGGATTTACGCGGTCAGGTGGCGGGAATTCTGTTTTTGGGGCTCGCTCTGTCGCAACTGATGGCCGCAGTTCTCTACATTGTGTTACTGCCGAGGTGGCAGCGAGTACTGCGACCGGAATCAGCCATTGTCAGAATCGAGATGGTTGGGCGCTTGCTTGAGTCGGTCAGTGCGGCGCAACGCCCCCGATTCGTGCGCCTGTGGAACGACGAGGATTTTCGGCTGAAGTACGACTCCGCGTCACCGACTTCGGTGGCGGCCCGGGCACATAGTGCGAGTGATGAGGAGCTGCGCCGCCAGATAGCAACTAAGCTAAATAGGAGCATGGACGATGTATGGGTGGACGATCAGCCGACTGCATATTCGCCAGACTCCAAATGGATCAAGGTTAACATTCGCGGGGGTGGGGCATTTGAGATCGTAACGCCGATAGGTCTCGAGCATCGTCTCGGACTTGTGGAGCAGGTCGGATCGGCGGCGTTTCTCCTGTTTGTCACCGCGGGACTGTGGCTATGGCTCACTTGGATGGTCAATGCGCCGCTTACGCGTGTCGCTCACGCGGCGGAGCGAGTGGGGCTCGATATTCAATCGCCGCTCATGGTGGAGCAAGGCTCTGCGCAACTGCAGCGCGTCATCAGGGCTTTCAATGATATGCAGCTTCGCCTGCAACGTTTCCTGACGGACCGGACGCTGATGCTGGGCGCGATCAGCCACGATCTGCGCACTCCTTTGACGCGCCTACGCTTGCGCGTGGAAACGGACCGAGCGGTAGGCGAGAAATCCAAGATGCTTGCTGATATCGAATCGATGGAGAGCATGTTGAGCTCGACCCTATCATTCGTGCGGGGAGTCGACGATGCGGAAGTGCACGATGCAGTCGATCTCTCGCTATTGCTTCAAACGGTTTGCGATATTGTCAGCGACTTGGGTGGCGCGGTGGAGTACCTGGAGCTGGCTCGCGGCACATATAGATGCAGGCCACAAGCCTTGATGCGTGCGCTGACGAATGTCATTAACAACTCCGTGAAGTATGGTCGTCGCGCCAGCGTGTCACTGTCGAAGGTCGCCGGCCTCGGCTTTGTTATCGAAGTTGAAGATGAGGGTCCGGGCATTCCAGATGCGGAAAAGGCTAAGGTGTTTGAGCCCTTTTATCGCACAGCCGCGGCCCAAGACGTTGACCATCAGGGCATGGGGCTCGGTCTGTCAATTGCGCGCTCGGTCATCCTCGGTCACGGCGGGACTATCGAGTTGTTCGATCGATCCCCATGCGGCTTGCGGGTTCGGATAGAACTGCCGGAGGCGTCAATGCAGTCCTCGTAATATTGCCGAATATTTTCACGACGACGGCGGATCGACGTCGGCGAAATCGGCCGCTGCCAATGCGTCGCAAGGTGCGGCGCGCAGATCAAAGCTACATTGGCGATGGAGCCCGGGCTTGCTGCAAGTTCTTTACTTCTTTGTCTGTGAAACGTGCCTCATAGATTGAACGTCGGTCAATGGTGCGCGCAACCAGCGTGGCAGTGATCACCGCCAAAAGCAGAGGCAGGACAAATGATCGATCTCGGCCAGTGAGCTCCATCGTCAGGAGCACCGCCGAAATCGGTCCGTGGGTCGTGGCCGCCAGTACTGCGGCTGCCCCGATCACTGCAAATAGGCCGGGCGGCACGCCGGGCCAAAACCAGCTCCCTACTTGGCCTATCAGTCCTCCGAGCAAGGCTCCCAACGCCAGCGACGGCGTGAACAAGCCGCCTGGCACACCGCTACCCACGCACATGAGGGTTGCTGCGGGTTTCAGGAAAAGCAGGGTTAATAGCAGCATGGGTGCGACTTGATTCGTAAACGCCAGTTGCGCGATATCCTTGCCGTTGCCTAGCACCTGCGGATATTCAATCGAGACGGTCCCGAGAAGTCCCAGTGCAACGATCGGAGCAACCAGACGCCGCCAGCCCTTGGACTTAATGCGATCCGCCCAGTCAATCATCCATACATAACATACTGATATGGGTCCTGCGACCAGCCCCGTTACAAGCGACCAGGCGACAATTGAGAACGCGGTGGGGTAAGCAGGAATCTGATAGGTGGGTGCGTTGGGCAGCACGAGCCATGAGACTGCCGTGGCAATTGCCGAGGCAAGCAACGCAGGAAGAACAAGTCGAAGCGCCAGTACTCCGCGCAGCACCTCGACAGCGAACAATGCGCCACCCAGAGGCACGCCATAGGCCGCCGCCATGCCCGCCCCTGCGCCGCATGCGACCAGCAGCTTGCGCTGCTCGTCTGAGAGACGTGCTCTGTCTGAAAGGGCATTTGCGAGCACCGCTCCGGCCTGCTTTGGCGCACCCTCACGACCTAGCGAGGCGCCCATGCCGACGAGTACGACCGACAGCACGGCACTGCCGAGCGTCCGCAGCATCGGCAATCGCCCGGCGAAGCGCGATATTGCCTCGGTAATATCAATGCCGTTTCCGCTGGTAAGGCGGTGAAGCACAATCTGACCTGCGCCCGTCAGAAGGCCGGCTCCTAGTAAGACAATGACATGACGCCAAGCTCCGGAGCGTGACGCGGCGTCCAATAGATTGGCACCCGGCCACGCGAGGCTTTGCACGAGTTCCAGAAGCAACGTAAGAACTACGGCGCCAATGCCGGCTCCTGTACCCGTGAGTATTACCGCCAGCCAGAAGCCAGTGGCACCTGAGCTTGTAAGTGTTGCGGGGATCTTGTCAGGGCCATCCGGCGGCGTACTCAATTACTCTCTCCGGTCGGGGACGCGTTACGCCGTGCCTCTAGGGTAAGCGCATCGGTCACTTGCTGACCCCGACCCTTACCTACCCCGTCTCATGGTAAGCGAGTCTTGGGAGCGACGGCCAACGGGTGCGGTATGGCGACCCGGCATGACCTTGCGCCTGCAATGCGGCAATGCCGTGGTCGCATAGTCCGGAAAAAGCCCAATTCGTACCTTTACAATTTCTCAGCGGCGATCCACAAGATTCAGTTCACTGATGACACCCTTGACGCCCGGGACCGACTTCGCGACGCGTTTCGCTTCCGCGAAATCCTCGGCCTCGGCTACTGTTCCAGAGAGGTGAACGACCCTGTAATAAGCCGTGACATCGACGTGCGCATCGTAGATGCGCGGATCGTGGAGCAGTGCGTCCTTTACCCGCGCGGCGAGTTCGACATCGACCTGCCGTTGTGTGTCGCTTCTGCTAGACGGCGCCGTCGTGCAAGCGTTAGCGTAAGCCACGACACAGAGAACCAGCGCAACACATAGCCATAGCCGGCGGCGCGCAGCCGGACCCTGTTTGACTTGCCTCTGGAGCATCACCGAAGCTCTTCCGCGTGACTGCGGATTTGAACGCTCAATCGACTATCCATGTTCCCTTTTTTGGTATTAGTCCCGCCGACTGTTTAGGAATTGTAAGCTTGCCACTGCAAGACAGACCAGTGTCGCCCGAAATTCCCTGTGCGCTCTTCCGATCAATACCAACCCGGTATGCCAAGTGCTGCATGCCGCATTCAACCTGTCCAGAATAGTAGTTGTGCAGTCATTGCGAGAGGTCAATGATTTTCGGAAATAATTCGTCATCTTTTGCAACAATTCGAAATAAGCATAAACGTCGCGCTGCGGAAGTTTTTTGAAGACGCTTGCGCATCTCGCAGACCGAGTTGGCAAGAAAGAGTGGAGTGATAAACTACGCATTCTCCGGCCAACAAACGTGTGAGGCGAGACGCATGCTCTGCCTGAAACGCGTTACTGCAGCTGTGATCTTGTCGGTCACTTGCGCGACGGTGGGTTGTTCTATCCCGCCAGCTCGTACGGCGGAGGAAAAAGCCACCGACGCCGCGACGGCCGCGCAGGTAGAAGACGCGCTACTGGCGGATCCGACAATTTATGCGCGACACATCGATGTGCGCGTTGAACGAGGGACCGTTCACCTCGGTGGGTTTGTCTGGTCGAGCGAGGACTTTCAGCAGGCGAAGAACGACGCGGCGTCTATTCCGGGCGTGAACTCGGTGGAAACCGAAATGGAGCTCATGCGGGGTGGCGTTTCCGGCACGAGCCGATAGCCTCGGAAGCCGCAGTTATATTCTCTCAACCGGCTGCGCGACGTGCAGCGGTGCCGGAAGTAGGTAGAAATCGAAAGAGAGCTTACTCATGCGCGCGCGCATCTTCAGCCGACGACTGATTCCGGCCAGAGCTCGGCGGCGGCTCGGCTACGTCGCTGGCAGCGGCATGTCTGAAGGATGCGGCAGAGGATTCATTGGCAGAGGGCGGTAGCGGCTGTGTCGGCACGGCCGCCGCGTTGATTGCCGACGGATCGTCACGCAGCTTCACGTAAAGCTGGCCGTCCGTTGGGTGCGGCACGGGCAGGGAACTGCCAGGAAAGCCGTCCGGAACCTGCACAGAATGGCTGAACTGCGGGTCGCTCGATACCGAATCGAGTAGAAACAGGTCGGAGCCGGAGAGCTTGCAGGCCGCCTCGGCAACTGCAGGGCAATTCAGATCTTTAAGTACTGGCAGGCGAACCAAAGTAGCCAAACTCTGCCAGTCTCCCGTTTCGCCGTTCGCGACCATACGGAACCGCAACTGCCCAAAAGCCGATGAGCCAAACGCCTTGGCGGGATTGAGTATGGCGACCGCGACGTTTGCATTCTCAAGCGTAACCCCGCCGTTACCAATACTGAGCGTCGTCGAAAACAATTCGTCGGCCGTCGCGACTTCGATATTTTCATCCTTCGCAAATGTTCGCGGCAACTTGGCGCGCAGTGAGAATGTCAGCTTCGCGTCCTGCGGCAGGTCGTTCGCGTCAGCAAGCTGGATGTTGCTTTCGCTTCTGGAGGGCGAGGGCTGCACACTCTTGCCAATAAGCGCGGCACTCGGCCGCGGCGCCGCGACGACGGATTTCACTTCGAAAGCGCGTCCATCCCGCAGTGAGACTTTGGCGGTTGCGCTTTCTCCGGGCTTAAAGGCGGCTGCGGCCAGCGTATCCTGCGTAAGCAAAAGCAGTTCATCACCGCTCTGACTGCTCGCCAACTTTCCGGGAACGAAATCGATCCCTTTGATGACGAGGTTCGCCACTTCATCCAGGCGACTGCCCTTCAGGATGCCCTGTGCATCGCCGGCATGGATGGTGAAGCGCTCGAGATGCCCGGCCTCGGAGAAGGCTTGCAGCTGAACGGATTGGGGCGCGCTCGCGCCGTAGTCCGTGACAAGCAGCGTCAGCGAGCCCGGGATGGCCGCCTGCAGGGGCAGTTTGACTTCCACTTCATTGGGTTTGACGCTGCGCCATTGGGCCGGCAGCTCCTTGCCAGCCGAATCCTTCAGCATGATGCGATCGACGCAGCTGACGCTGCCGGCACGAAGGTGAACGATGTCCTCCCGGCCGGCAATCAGCGCTCCCTGCTCGCCGTACACCAGTTCCCATGCTTGGGCGTGCGCATTCACCAAGCGGAAAGTCGGGCCGTCATACTTTTCAAACCCCCACGAGCCGTGCAGCGAACCTTGGAGATTGTCTTCCAGATGCTGAGCATTCAGAGCGGTTGCGTCGACGACGAAGCCGCCCTGCGCCGCATCGGCTTTGGCAGGCAGATCGATGCTCCTGTGATCCTTCGCACTCAGGCTGAGCGTCATCTCATGCGCATAGCCAGTGGAGAAGACCAGAGGCGCTCCTTCAACCGGCAAAATCAGGGTTGGCTTTCTGGCGCACAGCATTTCCTTGGGATCCACTGCGTGCAGCGGCGGTAGTTGAGCGCGCTCCACGGCCGGCAGCGCAGCCACCAGCACCGATTTTGGATCATGAAATGAGGGTGGCGCGTTCAGTGTCAACGCCAGTTGGTTGCCATGCTGTGCGGTCAGCGCCGGAATATATTGATACTGCGCGGTACGGAAGGAATCGAAGATGCGGGCGATATCCATTACCGATGCAACGTAGGGGCTGTAGTAACCGTAGCCGGCCTGTGCCGTAGAGCTCGCCTGCATGGCAAGATCACCTGCCGGCCCGTTGGTGAGCGCCTCGACGATAGACGTGCTGTGGCCATCGTCCAGGATGAGCGAGGCCTGGCCTTGCATCAGGCAGGGTGCCTGCAGATCCGGAGCCCGATCGAGGCACTTCTCGTCTACCTTGATCGCAAGGCTGCGTGCCAGAAGCAGGGCGGCCTCTTTCAGTTTGGTTTGATCGGCGACATTCAGTGCCCGAATTGCCAACAGATACATTTCCAGCCGCGTGCGATCCAGCGTTGCCTGATTGAGATCCTGCGAGGTGCGTACGAAGACACCCGGACGTCCGCGCACGGCGTTGACCAGGGTTTTGAAATCGCCGCTGGTTTGAGGCGCCAGAAACACGAGCAACTGCTGTGCATCCTGCGGCACGGTTACGTCCAAGCCATCCTGTGCGCATTTGCCCTTCCAGGTTTCGCAGCGGAAGAACCAGTCCACAGGTGGGGGATTGGTAGCTCCCCTCAAGACTGCGACGATCATCAGGTAGTGTTCGGACTGCGTCGGCGGCAGATCAGCCTTGATCCACAGACGGTCGCCCACCGCGAGGTTAGGCACCTCGGAAACGGGCAAAGTTTTTCCGGCGCGCGTGACTTTGGCCTCGAGGTTCGGGCCGGCAAGATCAAATGGCGCAGGGTCAGCCTGCGCGACATTCGCAAGCGCGAGAAAAGCGGCCCCAATAAGCACACGATTTTGCATAACCATGGCGACAGCTTAGGACCTTTTGAAGTGCCTTACTTAGAAATGCGGCACGTATTGGCGGGATGTTGCGCTTTCATTTCGGTCATCCGGGTTTCTAACCGTCGTCGCAACGCGTAGCTTCAGCATGGCGGTTGAGCCACCGCCTCCTCCAATGCAGAGCTGTCTGCGAATCCCGACAGGGCCGGAAGCCACGAGTGCCGGTGTCACGACGCACAGATGTAATTAATGACGGCATGTGCCAGTCGACGCGTGGCCAAAGAAAGTGTGCACATCGTTTTCCAATTCATTCAAAGAGTGGTGCGAAAGCGAAGCCATTTGGCCATTGGCGCGCGGCGCTCGACGCGGCTGCCAATGTCGCCGGCGTCATGATCCAAAAACGCTGCCGATCGATTGCCGGCGGCGTCGCCATCTGCCGAGATTCATTCAGCGACCTGATGGCCGGGTTTGAGCGCCGCGCGCGCCGACCAAAGTCAATTCAATCGCCAACAGCGCCGCCGCGTCCGAGACGCAAACGCTGGGCATTTCAGCGAAGTTGACTATCCTTGCTACCGCGCCGGTTGTACCCGCTGAATTGTTCAAGGGCCCGATCGCGGGCTTCCTGGCATGCCAGGCACAGGCGCACGCCAGCGACAGCATTCCTTCGCGCCTCCGGAATCTCACCGCCGCACTCCGCGCAGTGAGTCAAACCCGGACCGTGAGCCAGGCGGCTCTGCGCACGGCTGACTCCGTCCTTGACGGTGGCGTCAATTTGATCCTGTACTGCGCCGTCGCCTGCCCAACCCGTAGCCATATTCTCGCTTCGAGTGACCTTACTGCCATTTGAACCGCGGTCACCTGGGATGGTTCCGCGCCCGGTCGATCTTCCGCGTTCGAAAGGATCCCACTTCATAAACGCTCGATCAATCGCGCGGCCTCCTTCAAGGTGGTCAGCTCACCGGCGGTAAATGCTTCCAGCCGCTTCGCAAGCGCCCGCACGCGGCGATCTTTCCCGGCGAGTAGCAGTTTCCTCCCTTCGGCGGTCACCGCCAAGCGGACCCTGCGCCGATCCGTCGTGGCGGAGTGTCGCTGCACGAGCTGCCGCTCGACGAGCCCATCGGCAATGCGGCTCATCGTCGGCGCCCGCACCTGCTCCAGCGCTGCCAGCTCACCCACGGTCTTCTCGCCCATGAAGACCAGAACCGAAAGCGCAGACAGTTGCGCCGGACCAATGCCGGCGGCCGCATCTTCGCTCCGCACCATTCTCAGCAGCTTGATGGCGCCCGAGTGAAGAGCGTCCGCGATTGTGGCTCTGCGCGCCTGCTCGCTTGACATGCCGTCTCCTTAGGTACACTATTGATTAGTAGAGCTAACTAATAGCAATGCTACAAAGGAATACTACCATGAGAGATCAATATGCTGCTCGCAAGCCTGCAGCGAGCGCACCGGTAAGTCTCCACGAACGCAACTCCGCAGCCCGCGGCCTGCTCACAATGGCGGGGGCGCCATGAGCGCCAGGTTGAACGGCATTCTGCAGCTTGCCATCACGGTGCAGGACATGGGGCGCGCGACCGCGTTTTACCGCGAGGTGCTCGGGCTCAAGTTTCTGATGGGAGACGCCCAAATGGCGTTCTTCGATTGCGGCGGCGTGCGCTTATACCTCACACGCGGGGAGGGCACAGCACACGATCCCGGAACGGGAACGATCTACTTCAGAGCCACCGACCTGGATGCGCAGTGCGCTGCGCTCAAAGCAGGCGGTGCGGCAATTCATCAGGAGCCGCAGCGCATCGCGCGTCTTCCCGATCACGACCTCTGGCTCATGTGGATCCGCGACTCGGAAGGCAATCTGCTCGGCATCATGGAAGAGCGCAAGCACTGAAGGCGCGCCGCCGAAAGTCATCGAAGTTTGACGATCTCGGTCGATCATGCGATGGGGCGGTCATTGTTGTGTGCTGGACCCTGGGAGAGAATGCGGCTCCTGCTTGTGACTAAGGAGCGCAGCGATGGCTCGGTACACCGGCGGTTGTCTGTGCGGCGCGCTGCGCTATGAAGCCACAGGGGAGTCTCTGGCCTGCGGTCACTGCTATTGCGTCGATTGTCGCAAAGCATCGGGTTCTGGCTTCATCCCGTTCATGGAGTTTTCCCGCAGCGCCGTGCGCTTTAGCGGCCAAGCCCTGCAGCACCGATCGCAGGCCGCGCGCGGCACGGAGGCGGTGCGCAATTCCTGTGCTATTTGCCATGGCCTCGTATTCGGCGGGGCAGTCGAGGATGCAAAAACTTTCAACATTTACGCAGGCTCGCTCGATGAGCCGCACGCCTTCCAGCCGACGATCGCGATTTTTACGCGCAATCGCCCGCCGTGGGCGCTCATCCCGCCGGGCCTGACGATTTTCGATGCGCTGCCGCGATGAATACAGGCGCCGCCACTTTAGGCGCGGGCATCATTCGCATCGCATGTCGCCATTCGGTCGCGGAGACGCTGCAGCGGCTCGAGTCGCTCCTCAAGGAGCGGGGCATTATCGTCTTCGCGCGGATCGACTTTAGCGGCGATGCGGGCCGCGCCGGTCTCACCATGCGCCCGGAGCAGCTGCTGATTTTCGGCAACCCAAAGGCCGGAACGCCCTTGATGCAAACCGCGCCGGCCGCAGGTCTCGACCTGCCATTGAAGGCACTCGTGTGGGAGGCCTCCGACGGCAGGGTCTGGCTCGCTTACAACGATCCGCAGTACATCGTGCAGCGTCATGGCCTGGACGCCGTGCTCGGCGCCAATCTCGCGGGCGTGGTACCGCTCCTCGAGCGTGCGGCCGGAGAGTAAGCAACTGGCGGTTGCGCGAATTGCACTGCCCACATGACCCCATCAAATACTGAAAACACCGCGGCCGGGAGCAGCCATCAGCTGCACAAGGAACTCGGCCTGCGCGATCTCGTCCCGATGCAGATTCTGCTCGTCGTGGGCGTCACTTGGTCGGGTCTGGCGGCGCGACAGGGAACGACGCACGTCGCCTTCTGGCTGCTCGGCATTGTCACCTTATTCCTGCCGGTCGCGGGTGTGGTGCACTACTGTGCCAAGATCTGGCCACTCGAAGGCGGCGTGTATCAGTGGACCAGGAGCGCCATCGGGCCATTTGCCGGCTTCCTCAGCGCCTGGAACTTTGGGATCTGGGCGCTGATGGCCGTATCCAGTCTCGGCATCCAAACTGCCGCGAGTCTCAGCTATGCACTGGGACCGCAGGCCGCATGGATGGTCGAGAACGGGGTACTGATTACCGCTCTCAACGTCGGCCTCTTCGGCTTCATCCTGCTGGTCAATATTCCTGGCCTCGGAATCGGCCGCTGGGTGGCGCATTTTGGCACCGCTGTGACCCTGCTCGTGACGGTACTTCTTATCTTGCTGTTGTTCATCCATCCGCACGCGAGCGCCGCCCATCCGCACGTCTCGCCACAGCGGCCGTTCTCGCTGGCGCTTCCCGTCGTGACTTTGATGAGCCTCAACCTCTTCAGCAAGCTCACCTTCAACGCTCTGACCGGTCTTGAGCAGGTCGCGGTCTTTGCCGGGGAAACCCGCCACGCCGGCCGCTCGATTCTGCGTTCGGCGTGGATCGCGGCCCCGGTCATTGCGCTCATCTACATCTGCATGGCCGGCGCGATGCTGACCTATACGAGTGCTGACAACATCGACCTGACGGCGCCGATTCCCCAGGTCCTCGCGGCAGCCTTTGGCTCCGGAGCCAGTGCCGACGGTGGCCTCGATGCGGGTTTGATTCTGGGCCGCGCCGCGATCCTCGTCCTGGCGATCGCGACGGTAGCGCAGTATGCGGTCATCGTCGCGGAGATCAGCCGGCTGCCGATGGTGGCCGCCTGGGACCATTTGCTGCCCGCCTGGTTCACGCGCCTGCATCCGCGCTACCGCACGCCGACGCGCTCACTCGCGGTGATCGTGGCTCTCGCCGTGCTGCTGAGCCTCCTGGCGTCGGCGAATACGGGCTCGCAGGAGGCGTTCCAGCTGCTCGTCACGAGCGGCAACGTCTGCTACGGCATCAATTATCTGCTGATGTTTGCTGTGCCGCTGATGCCTGCACGGCGCTTGAAGCATCGTCCGGGCCTGCTCCTGCGCGTCGGCTGCGTGAGCGGCATCGCCGTCACTATGCTGCAGATCATCTTCGGCCTGGTTCCGGTCGTCGACGTCACCAATTCCTGGGCCTTTGGCCTCAAAATAGGCCTCACGGCCCTCGCCGCCAATCTCCTCGCCGCTGCCCTGTATTGGCGCGGCATACGTCAGAGCCGGTCGGCCATTAAAGACGTGGCAAAGTCGCCGCCGGTGTGATCGTCCGCGCGTGAGATTTTCGAGTATTGTCCCGGACTTGCGCGTTGGCTGCGGCTCGCACAAGCTTGCGGCGCACAGATAACAACTATTCACGGCTATGCGTGACCTGACACAGGGATTCATTCCGCGGCAGATCGTCGCCATGGCGGTGCCGATTTTTGCCGGCATGCTGCTGCAGACGCTGTATTACATTGTCGATCTGTACTTTGTCTCGCGGATCGGCAATGCCGCGATCGCCGGAGTGAGCGCCGCCGGCAATATTATGTTGATCGTTTTTGCGCTCACTCAAATGTTGGGCGTCGGCATCGTGGCACTCATGTCCCAGGCAGTCGGGCGCAAGGATCCGGAAGGAGCGAACCTCATCTTCAATCAGTCCCTGGTGTTGTCGCTGCTCTGTGCTCTCCTGATCCTCGTTACGGGATACGCCGGCACGACGGCCTACATGGAAAAGCTCGGCGCCAATGCGGCGACCGTGATGGCGGGCAGGACTTACCTGTATTGGTTCCTGCCGGGGCTCGGCCTGCAATTTGCACTGGTCGCCATGGGTTCGGCGCTGCGCGCCACCGGGATCGTGCAGCCGACCATGATCGTGCAAGGGCTCACGGTGATGCTCAATATCGTGCTTGCGCCGGTGCTCATCGCGGGGTGGGGCAGCGGACATCCGCTCGGCGTGGCCGGCGCAGGCCTTGCAAGCACGATCGCAGTCGCCTTCGGTGTGCTGCTGCTGGCCATGTATTTCTTCAAGCTCGAGAAGTACGTGCAGCTGCACCCGTCGATGTGGGCACCAAGGCTCACGATCTGGCTGCGCATGCTCAACATCGGGTTGCCCGCCGGCGGGGAATTTGCCCTCATGTTTGCTTACCTTGCGGTCATCTTCTGGATCATCCGCGACTTCGGTGCCACGGCGCAGGCGGGCTTCGGCATCGGATCGCGCGTGATGCAGTCCATTTTTCTGCCGGCCATGGCCGTGGCATTCGCCACCGCGCCGATCGTCGGCCAGAATTTCGGGGCGCGCCGCCCGGATCGCGTGCGCGCGACTTTTCGCAGTGCGGCGCTCATGACTTTCTGTGTGATGCTGTTGCTGACGCTCCTTTGTCAGTCGCGCAGCGACTGGCTCATTCAGCCCTTCTCGAGCGAGCCGCAGGTCGTCGCCGTCGGCACGGAATTTCTCAGCATCATCTCGCTGAATTTTGTGGCGAGCGGCATCATTTTCACAGCCTCGAGCACATTTCAAGGCCTCGGCAACACCTGGCCGTCACTCGCGAGCAGCGCCTCGCGCCTGGTGACGTTCGTGGGCCCCGCGATCTGGCTATCACGGCAGCCGTGGTTTCAGATGCATCACCTGTGGTACCTGTCAGTTGCCACGGTGAGCGTGCAGGCGCTTTTCAGTTTGTTCTTGGTGCGCCGGGAATTCCTGCGGCGCCTGGGATTTCCTGTGCTGCAGGCGGCTTGAAAGCCGCGAGCGCTACACCAATCGGTCCAGTTTTCTGATGCCGCAAGGCGTCCTTACCCGATACAGCAGTCGGGATACTCGCTCGACGAAGGCGCGCGGCGTCTCCCCGCCGGGCAGTCGCGTCCATTGCACCGCGCGGATTTTTTTCGCGTACCCGCGCAGCGCTGTCGCGGATGGCGTCGATGACCCCCGGCACGAGAGGCCTTGTCGCCGGCGAGCAGGTCCGAGCGGTCGACCGCGAGTTTCCATTCCAGCCGGAAGTGGCCTTCGGCGCGGGCGCGCGTATTCACCGAATTCGGGACGAAGAGGGTGCACGCCCGGATCTGTTGCCGGATCGCCGCGTCCCGGACGTCCCCGCCCCGCAGTTCGCTGCGGTCGAACCACACCGCGATGCCCCATAGCGCCGCGCACAGCCGCTCGGCGGAAGCGGGTCTTCGGAGGTAGCTGAGAAATACGGCTCGCTGGCCGCCCCGCGATGGAGGGTTATTAACAAGCCGCAGTTCGTTCATCACGCGCCGGAAAGGTTACAGACGCGGCCCTAGAGAGTATCGACCCCGCGGGGTGTGCCGATCAGGAGCACATCCGCCGGGCGCACCGCGAAAAGACCCACGGTGACGACCCCGGCGATTTCGTTGATGCGGCGCTCGAGCGCCGCGGGCGTGCCGATCGCGAGCCCATGTACATCCAGAATGACATTGCCGTTGTCGGTGATGAAGCCCGGGCGTTCGACGGGGCGGCCGCCGAGGCCGACGAGCTGCCGGGCGACGTAGCTGCGCGCCATCGGGATCACTTCGATGGGCAGCGGAAATTTTCCGAGACCCTCCACCAGTTTCCCCTCATCGATGATGCACACGAAGCGCCGCGATGCGGCGGCGACGATCTTCTCGCGCGTGAGAGCGCCGCCGCCGCCCTTGATGAGTTCCCGGCGGCGGGTCGCCTCATCCGCGCCGTCGACGTAGACGTCGACCGCGCCCGCATCGTTGAGGTCGATGACGTCGATGCCGGCTGCACGCAGGCGCGCGGTCGTCGCATTCGAGCTCGATACGGCGCGTGCGATGCGGTGGCGCTGCGCGGCGAGCTCCGCGATGAAAAAGTTCACGGTGCTGCCGGTGCCGACTCCGACGCAGGCGGCGGCGTTCACGTAGGGCAGTGCTGCCTGGGCAGCGCGGCGCTTGTTCTCATCCGTCGTGGACACGTTTGCCGCTCGTAGAAACGACTGTGCCCGCTTGCGCGGGCACAGTCCTGGTGTTCGATTCAACGAGCGCGGAACAGTATTCCGCGCTCGTCGAGTTCAAGGGTCTACTTCTTCTTGGAAGCTTTTTTCTTGCCCTTCTTTTTCGCTTTAGCCATGTTGGCTCTCCAGTTGTCGGGTTAGTCCGAGTCGGAGTATATACGCGCGAATCGAAATTACAAGCAAGCACGCGCACTTAGACGCGCTCGATTGACTTCGCGTTTCACTCCAGTGAGCAGATGAACTGCCAATGCGCCGGATCAACCGGCATCACCGACAAGCGATTGCCGCGACGAAGCAACACCAGGCCCTGCAATTCTTTGGCGGCGTGCGCGCGCAGCTCATCGAGCGTGATGACGCGCTTGAACTTGCGCTCGAGGCGCACGTCGACCATGAACCAGCGCGGCGCGGCGCGATCGCTGTCGGGATCGTAGTGGTGATGGCGGCGATCGAAGGCGGTGGCATCGGGATAGGCCTGCTTTGCGATCTGCACGATGCCGGCGATCCCCGGCACCTCACAGCTCGAATGGTAGAGAAAGGCCTGATCGCCGCGCTGCATCTCGTCGCGGATCATGTTGCGCGCCTGGTAATTGCGCACGCCGTCCCACGCGCTGGTGCGCCGCGGCGCGCGCGCCAGGTCCTCGATGCCGAAGCTCGCGGGCTCGGTTTTCAGCAGCCAGTGACGCACTTGATCACTCCTTTTTCAGTAACGACGGCATCCAGATGCACGTCATGTGCAGCAGCGAGAATCTGCGGTACCTGCTGGAAGGCGTAGGCGACACCCACCAGCCGCGGTCCGCGCCACGCCTGACGCCAGCGCCGATAGGCAAAGGCGCGGTCGTAGAATCCCGCACCCATGCCGAGGCGCATGCCGCGCGCATCGAAGCCCACGAGCGGCACGAGCACCAGGTCGAGCCAGCGCGCGCCGATGCTGCGCGCCGCCTCGGGTTCGCGGATCCCGAGGCGATTCACGCGCTCGCGGCCGCCCGCCGCGACGAAGCGCATCTTGCGGCCGTGACGCGCGCGCTCGATGCGCGGTACGTAGACGTGCCAGCCGCGGCGCCGCGCAAGCGCAAAGAGGGGTGCGCTGTCGAGCTCGTCGCGCAGGGCACAGTAGAGCGCCACGCGATCTCCCGCGCGCAGCCCGAGCTTGCGATCGATATGGCGCGCGACGAGTTGTGCGGCATGCGCGCGTGCGGCGGGCGCTAACGCGCGGCGCCGCGCGCGCAGCTCGGCGCGCAGGCGGGCCCGCGCAGCGTCCAGGGAGGAATCAGAAGGCGTCACCCGCATGTGCCGGTGCGGTCCTTTGCTCTCGAACCTGAGCAACAAGTGGGACGAACTGCGGCAGGTAAGGCTTTCCGCACGAAGCGGACGTGCACAATGCTGCCAGCAAGTCCATGTGTCCCGTGGGTGTTTAAATTAGGCTCGAGGAGTAACCCGGCACGCTATCGAACACCGCAGGCGACGCCAGGGGCCACTCTACACCAGGAAGATGAGCCGCGGGGAGATACGGGCCTCACAGTTCGAGCTGCTTGCCCTTGGTGAGCGCCTTCTCGGCGCGCTCGCGCAACACCTTGACGCGGCTGCCGACTTCGCCCTCGAGCTTGACCTCGCGGGATTTCTGTTTCAGGAAATCGTTCGCGAGATTGAGCGCGACCATGACGGCGATGCGGTCGAGCCCCACGACCTTGCCGCTGTCGCGGATTTCGCGCATGCGAGCGTTCAGAAACTCCGCCGCATCGAGCAGCGCCGAGCGCTCCTCGTGGGGACAGGCGATGAAATAGTCTTTCTCGAGAATGCGCACACTGACCCGTGCGGAGTCCGACGCGCTCATGCACCGTGTTCCATCGTTTTCAGGCGGCCGATGATGCCCTCGACGCGGGTGCGCACCTGTTCGTTCTTGTGCAGCAGCAGCGCGCGCTCGCTCGCGAGCGTTCCGTGCCGCTGCCGCAAGGCGCGGTTCTCCTCCTGCAGCTGCTCGACCGTGGAGGCCAGATCTTCGATGCATTTGCCGAGCCTGGCGAGTTCCAGGTCGAGCGGTGTTTTTGTTGTTTCGCTCATGGCCAAGACTATAGAGCGTCGCTCTTCACGCGGTCAATGAGGAGTGTGCGCCGGCGCTTGGGGCATAATACCGGGCACATGCACATGGCAAGCTATGCGGAAATTCAGCGGGTGCTCATTGAGGAGCGCTCGATGAGCGAGCCGGCCGAGGCGCACGGCACTCTGGCGGGATCGCTGTGTACGGCCGTGAGCTACCGTTTCGAGGATTGGCTGCGCGAGATTCTGCCCGAGGGGCGCGCGCAGGCGGCGGCGGCCGAGGCATTGCGCGAGGTCTACGCGCGCACCGCGCAATCGCTCGCCGGGGTCGATCCGGCGTTTGACCTGCTGCTGCCAGAGGACGAGCAGCCGATCGATGCGCGCACCGCGGCGCTTGCCCAATGGTGCCAGGGCTTCCTTTATGGTCTCGGTTCGCGCGTCATCCAGGACGCCGTCGCGCTGCCCGGGGATGCGGGCGAGGTGGTGCGCGACTTGACCGAGATCACGCGCGTCGGCATCGACGACGACGACAGTCTCGAATCCAACGAGAGCGCCTTTACCGAGCTCGTCGAATTCGTGCGCGTCGGGGTGCAGCTGGTGTTCGCGGAACTCGAGCCGGTGCGGGGACATTCCAGTGTCGTCGACGGTTCGCTGCACTAGGAGCGCGCTTCCGATGCTCATGCCAGTGAAAAAACGCAAGTCGGTTACCCAGGATGAATTCGCGCGGCGCCGCACCCAGCTCGCGCGCATCATGGGGCGCGACGCCATCGCCATCGTGCCCGCAGCACCGGTGCAGATGCGCAACAACGACGTCGAGTACGCCTATCGTCAGGACAGCGATTTCTTTTACCTGACGGGGTTCGGCGAGCCCGAGGCGGTCGCCGTGCTGCTGCCCGGGCGCGACCCGGCTGAGTACATCCTGTTCGTGCGCGACCGCGACCCGGCGCGCGAGACGTGGGACGGCCGGCGCGCGGGACCTCGGGGCGCGACGCGCGATTACGGCGCCGACGACGCTTTTCCGATCGCGGATATGGATGACATCCTTCCCGGCTTGATCGAGAGCCGCGCCAAGGTGTTCTACACCATGGGGGCCTATCCCGAGTTCGACCAGCGCATGATCGGCTGGGTCAACGGCCTGCGCGCCCAGGTCCGGCAGGGCGGCCACTCGCCCCTTGAGATCGTCGCGCTCGAGCATGTGCTGCACGACATGCGTCTCTACAAGTCGCGCGCCGAGCTCGATCTCATGCGCGAGTCGGCGCGTATCGCCGCGCGCGCGCACGTGCGCGCCATGCAGCGCTGCCGCCCCGGACTGAACGAATTTGAAATCATGGCGGAGCTCGTCCACGAGTTCCGACGCTGCAACGCCGATACCTCCTACCAGCCCATCGTCGGCGGCGGCGCCAACTCCTGCATCCTGCACTATCGCGAGAACGACCAGCCGCTCCTCGACGGCGACCTGCTGCTCATCGACGCGGGCTGCGAATACCAGTGCTACGCCTCGGACATTACGCGCACCTTTCCCATCAATGGACGCTTCAGCGCCGAGCAGCGCGCCGTGTACGAGATCGTGTTGGCGGCGAACCTCGCCGCCATCGAGAAGGTGCGCCCCGGCAATCATTGGAACGACCCGCATGACGCGGCGGTGCGCGTCGTCACGCAGGGCCTGCTGAAGCTCGGGCTCCTCAAGGGGCGCGCGGCTGCGCTGCAGCGCTCCGGTGCCTACCGCCGCTTCTTCATGCATCGCACCGGCCATTGGCTCGGCATGGACGTGCACGACGTCGGCGACTACAAAGTCGGCGGCGAATGGCGCGTCTTCGAGCCGGGCATGGTGCTCACCATCGAGCCCGGCATTTACATTCCGGCGAGCCTGCGCGGTGTGCCGCGCCGCTTCGGCAACATCGGCATACGGATCGAGGACGACGTGGCGGTCACGCGGCGCGGCGCGGAAGTGCTGACGGCGCGGGCGCCGAAGACGGTCGAGGCGATCGAGGCCGTGATGGCTCAGGCCTGACCCGCGCCGTGCAGGAAGTGGACGTCGCAATCGTCGGCGGCGGCATGGTCGGAGCCAGCTGCGCGTTGGCGCTCGCGGGCACCGGCCGTTCAGTCGTGCTGATTGAAGCGAGCGCGCCGGATGCGGCTGCGCAGCCGAGCTTTGATGAGCGCACCACCGCGCTCGGCAACGCCAGCCGGCGCATCTTTGAGGCTTTGGGCGTGTGGCAGCGGCTGCAGCCGCAGGCGGCGCCGATCCGCACCATCCACGTATCGGAGGCGGGGCGCTTCGGCTTTGCGCGCCTCAAGGCCGCGGAGCACGGCATCGACGCCTTCGGCTACGTCGTCGCCAATCGGGTCATCGGCGCCGCGCTCTGGAGCGCTCTGGCCAACGCGGCCGGCGTCAGTGCACGGGTTCCCGCGCGCCCGGCGGCGGTGCAGATGGCAGCGGACGCGGTCACACTGACGCTCGTCGATGCTGCAGGCGAGCGCGAGCGGCTGCGGGCGCGCCTGGTGGTGGCGGCCGACGGCGCGCAATCGGTGGTGCGCGCGGCCGCCGGCATCGAAGCCCGCGTCGAGGACTACGGTCAGATTGCGCTCGTCGTCAATGTAAAGGCCGATCGCCCCCACGAGGCCACTGCGTTCGAGCGCTTCACGAGCGCCGGACCGCTCGCCGTGCTGCCCCTCTACGACGGCAGCTTCACCGTCGTGTGGACCGTGGCGCCGGAGCACGCGGCGCGCCTTCTCGCACTGACCGATGCGGCCTTTCTCCAGGAGCTGCAGGCGCGCTTCGGCTGGCGCGCGGGCCGCTTCGTGCGCGCCGGGCGTCGCGCCTCCTACCCGCTCGCGCTCAGCCGTGCCGCGACGAGCGTGGCGCTGCGCACGGCGCTCATCGGCAATGCCGCGCAGGCGCTGCATCCGGTCGCAGGCCAGGGCTTCAACCTCGGCCTGCGCGATGCGGCCCTGCTGGCCGAGCTCATCGCCACGGGCGGCGAGGATGCGGGCGCGGCGGCGCTCCTCGGTGAGTTTGCCGACTGGCGTGCGCGCGACCGCAGCGGCGTCATCGGCTTTACCGACGGGCTCATCAAGCTCTTCGGCGACCGCCGGGTGAGCGTCGGCGTGCTGCGCGACCTCGGCCTGCTGCTGTTTGATCTCGCGCCGCCCGCAAAGCGCGCTCTGGCGCGCGTCAGCGCCGGCCTTGGCGGGCCGACACCGCGCCTGGCGCGTGGCCTGGGCCTCGCCGCGGTGCGCACCCGTGGCTGACGCATTTGATGTGGTGGTGGTCGGTGGCGGCCCGGTCGGTGCCTGCGCTGCAGCCTTGCTCGCGCGCGCAGCGCTCTTGCAATCGACGCCGCTCAGCGTCGCGATCCTCGAGCCGCACCGACCCGCTCATCCCGCGCCCGCTGCGCCCAGCGATTTGCGCGTGGCGGCGTTCTCGCGCGCCAGCGAGCACATCCTGGGCGCGGCCGGAGCCTGGGAGAGGATCGCCGCCGTGCGCATCAGCGCCTATGAGAGCATGCGCATCTGGCATGAGAGCGGCGCAGCCGGCGCGCGCGGTGCGTTGCATTTCGATGCGGCCGAGGCGGGTGAGCCCAATCTCGGCTACATCATTGAGACGCGCGTGGTGCAGGCGGCGCTTCTCGATGCGGCGGCGGCGGCGGGCGTGCGGATCTACCCGAGCGAATTCGCATCGCTGAAGAGCGCAGCCGGGCGCGTGCATATCGAAACCAGCGGCGCGGCGCTGACGGCGCGCCTCGTGATCGGCGCGGATGGCGCGCGCTCGCCGCTGCGCGCGGCGGCGGGTCTCGCCGCGACGGTTGCGGACTATGGCGAGGTCGCGATCGTCGCCACGGTGGCCACCGAGCGGCCGCACCAGCGCACCGCCTGGCAGCGCTTCCTGCGCAGCGGCACGCTCGCGTTCCTGCCGCTCGCCGACGGCACGAGCTCGATTGTATGGTCCGCGGATGAGAAGCTCGCGGGGCCGCTCCTTGGCGCCACACCGCAGGCCTTCGCGCACGAACTGGATCTGGCCTCCGATGGCGCGCTCGGCGCCACGCGCCTCCTCAGCGAGCGGCTGTCATTTCCACTGCAGCGCCTGCACGCGCAGCGCTACGTCACAGAGCGCTGCGCGCTCGTGGGGGATGCCGCGCATGTGATCCATCCGCTCGCAGGGCAGGGCGTGAATCTGGGACTGCTGGATGCGGCGACGCTCGCGGAGCTCATCGGCGCGGCGTGTGACGAGGGCGAGGATCCGGGGGCGCTGCGGGTGTTGCGGCGCTACGAGCGCTGGCGCAAGAGCGAGACCGAGGTGATGCGCTTCGCCATCGACGCCTTCGATCGGCTGCTCGCGCACGGCAGCGGAGCGGTGGCGCAGCTCGCCCAGCGCGGCCTCGGCTGGGTCAACCGCAGTTCCGAGCTCAAGCGCTTTTTTATGTCGCGGGCGCTCGGGCTCAGCGGTGAGCTGCCGGCAACGGCGCGGGCAGTGGAATCCGATCGATCTTCGCCGCGCAGATGAAGTCGTTTTCGGAGAGTCCGCCGATCGCGTGCGTGGTAAAGAGCACGCGGCAGTAGTTGTAGCCCACTTCGAGATCCGGATGATGATCCTCGATGTTGGCCACATGCGCGAGCGCGTTGACGAAACTCATCGTGCGGTAGAAGTCTTTGAACTTGAACTCGCGCCGAATGGCGCGCGCGTCGGCGCTGAGCTGCCACGGCGGCGCGAGCTGGCGCATGAGTTCCTGAACTCGGGCGCCCGGCAGCGGCGGCATACCTCCTTCGCAGGGCTTGCAACTGCGTTCGCTGAGATCGCTCACGGGGCCTCTTTGCGCACGTACTTGCGTGCGACGTAGGCTTCCACCAGCTCCTGGAATTCCTCGGCGATGCGCTCGCCCTTCAACGTGACGGTTTTCTCGCCGTCCTCGTAGACCGGCGCCACCGCGCGCTCGCCGGTGCCCGGCAGACTGACGCCAATGTTCGCGTGTTTGCTCTCCCCGGGGCCGTTGACGACGCAGCCCATCACCGCGACCGTCATGTCCTCGACGCCGGAATAGTGTTTGCGCCACTCGGGCATGCGATGGCGCAGATGTGATTGGATGCTCTGCGCGAGCTCCTGGAAGAAGCTGCTCGTGGTGCGGCCGCAGCCGGGACAGGCGACGACCATCGGCGTGAAGGAGCGCAGGCCCATGGTCTGCAGGATCTCCTGCGCGACGAGCACCTCCTGTGTGCGATCGCCGCCAGGTTCGGGCGTGAGCGATACGCGCAAGGTGTCGCCGATGCCCTCCTGCAGCACCACGGCCATGCCGGCCGTCGAGGCCACGATGCCCTTTGAGCCCATGCCCGCTTCGGTCAGGCCCAGGTGCAGGGGGTATGCGCAGCGCGCCGCCAGATCGCGGTAGATCGCGATGAGATCCTGCACGCCGCTCACCTTCGCGCTCAATATGATGTGGTCGTGCGGCAGGCCGAGCTCTTCGGCGCGCTGCGCGCTCTCGAGCGCCGACAGCACCACCGCCCGGCGCATCACTTCCTGCGCCGTTGACGGCTGCGCCTGCTGGCTGTTCTCGTCCATCAGGCGGGTGAGAAGATCCTGGTCGAGGCTCCCCCAGTTGACGCCGATGCGCACCGGCTTGCCGTAGCGGCAGGCCGTCTCGATCATTTCCGCAAACTGCGGATCGCGCTTGCTGCCACGGCCCACATTGCCGGGGTTGATGCGGTATTTGGCGAGCGCCGCGGCGCAGTCCGGATGCTCTCGCAGGAGCTTGTGGCCATTGAAGTGAAAGTCGCCGATGAGCGGCACGTCGACCCCCATCTGCGCCAGGCGCGCGCGGATCGGCGCCACCGCGGCGGCGGCGGCGCTCGTATTGACGGTGATGCGCACGAGCTCGGAGCCTGCACGGGCGAGCGCCTTGACCTGCTGCGCCGTCGCCTCCGCGTCCTCCGTGTCGGTGTTGGTCATCGACTGCACGACGATGGGATTCGTGCCGCCGACCCACACCCGGCCGATCTGCACTGCAATGCTGGCGCGCCGCTGCCGCAGCATCGCTAGTGCACCACCGGCAGCCGCGCGGCCTGCCACGCCGCCAGACGCCAGCGGCCGTCGCGCCGCACGTACACGCCCATGTACACCATCTGCATCTTGATCGGCAGGCCATCCATGCTGCCGTCTACCGCGATGGATCCATTGACGATCACGGCGCCCGCTGCGGTGCGCGGTTGCAGCGACAGGATGTCGACGGCGCGGTAACGGATCCGGCCGCTGCGCAGCGACTCGAGGAGCTGCGACTTGTTCTCACAGCGGCCGTTGGAGTGGCAATAGATGAGGTCATCGGCGAGCATGGGTTGCAGAGCCTTAATGTCCTGGTGCGTCATCGCCGCAAAGAGCGCGCGTTCCACGGACTCGATGTCCGCAAGCGGCGCCGAAAAACCCGAACAGCCGAAGCCGCTGAGCGCGAGGCTGCCAAGGATGAATGTGCTGCGGACCATTAGAGTCACGGTACCCTGCACATGCTACGCGAGCGCGGCCCGTTCTGCTGCCCTTGGGCGCTTGCGCCACTGCTGTTATCATCCGCGGCGCTCGCTCGCAAGGGGTCTGTTCAGAGAGAATCCGGCCGCAGGGCGCCGGATCGCCGAAGGCGCAAGTCCCGCCCGGAAACGCTCAGGCAACAGCAACGGCAGATCCTCCGTGCGGCCCTCGGCCGCGCAACGGCGAGTTCTGGAGAGTGGTGGACCTTATCTTGAGGTTTCCATCCACCGAAGGGGTGCGGCGCTGACGGCGCCTGATCTCTCAGGTAACAGGACAGAGGGGCGGCAGGCGCGCACAGGCGCGCCTGCCGCCCTTGTTCGCGTGCGGGTCCGAGTGCGCAACCGGAGGACCTGTGGGACGACGCACACCGCTCTACGAACTGCACCTGAGCCAGGGCGCTCGCATCGTCGATTTCGGCGGCTGGGACATGCCCGTGCAGTACGCCTCGCAGATCGAGGAGCACCATGCCGTGCGCGGCGCGGCGGGTGTCTTTGACGTCTCGCACATGTGCGTCATCGATCTCACCGGCGCGCGCAGCCGCGAGTTCCTGTGCTATTTGATTGCGAACGATGTCGGCAAGCTCAAGCGCACCGGCAAAGCGCTCTACAGCTGCATGTTGAATGAAGCGGGCGGCGTACTCGACGATCTCATCGTCTATTATCTGACCGAGTCGTGGTTTCGGCTGGTCGTCAACGCCGGCACGCGCGACAAGGATCTCGCCTGGATCCGCCGCCACGCACAAGACTTCGGTGTGGATGTGCGCGAGCGCGCGGACCTCGCCATGCTCGCCGTGCAGGGGCCCGAGGCGCGGCAGAAGACCGCGACTCTCCTGCCGAGCGCCGAGCGCGCCCGGGCGCTCGCGCTGAGCGCATTTGTCGGCTGTGACATCGCCGACTGGTTCATTGCCCGCACCGGCTACACCGGCGAGGACGGTTTTGAGGTGATGCTGCCGGGAGGCCAGGCCGCGCAGGCATGGCGCGCGCTCAACGCGCTCGGCGTCGTGTCCTGCGGGCTCGGCGCCCGCGATACGCTGCGCCTCGAGGCGGGCATGAACCTGTACGGCAATGACATGGATGAGACTACCCATCCTTTCGAGTCCGGCCTCGGGTGGACCGTTGCGCTGGAGCCGGCCGCGCGGCGCTTCATCGGCCGTGAGGCGCTCACGCGCGTGCAGGCGCAGGGCAGTGCCCGACAGTTGATCGGGCTCGTCCTCGAGGATCGCGGGGTGCTGCGCCGCCATCAACAGCTGATCGTGCCCGGCGGCGGCAGGGGCGAGATCACGAGCGGCACGTTTTCGCCGACGCTCGCGCGCTCGATCGGCTTGGCACGCGTGCCGAGCGGCCCCGTGACACGCGTCGAGGTCGACATTCGCGGCAAACTTCTCGCGGCGCGCACGGTCAAACCGCCGTTCGTGCGCGCCGGTAAAGCACTCGTCAGCTGAGCGTCTGCCCTTTATCACACGCGCATAAGGACTCCTTATGACCCAAGTTCCTGTCGATCTGCACTACACCAAGAGCCACGAGTGGCTGAGAAAGCTAAAGGACGGCACGGTCGAGATCGGCATCACGGATCACGCCCAGCATGAGCTCGGCGACCTTGTTTTTGTGGAGGTGCCCGAGAAGGGCCGCGTGCTCGCAGTCGGTGAGGCGTGCGCGGTGGTCGAGTCGGTGAAGGCGGCGTCGGATGTCTATTGTCCGCTCGCGGGCGAAGTTACGGCGGCCAACACGGAGCTGGCGACAACGCCCGAGCTTGTCAATCAGGACGCCTTCGGTCGCGGCTGGCTTCTGCGCCTGCGGCCGGCGGGCTCCGCCGCCGTGGCCTTGCTCTCAGCCGCCGAGTACGAAGAGCTGCTGCTGGCGGAGGGGTCCTGATGGCCTTCATACCCCATACCGAGGCAGACGTTGCCGAGATGCTCGCGACGATCGGCGTTGCGAGCATCGAGCAGCTGTTTGACGAAATCCCCGCGTCGCTGCGCGTGCGCACGCTCGCGGGCGTTCCGGCAGCGCTCAATGAAATGCAAATCGGCCGGCTCATGAGCGCGCGCGCGCACGCCGACGGCCGCCCGCTGTGTTTCATCGGTGCCGGAGCCTACGAGCATCACATTCCAGCGGCGGTGTGGGCCGTGGCGACGCGCGGCGAGTTCTACAGCGCCTATACCCCGTATCAGGCGGAGGCGAGTCAGGGCACGCTGCAGCTGATCTACGAATACCAGACGATGATGGCGAGCCTGACGGGCATGGAAGTCGCCAATGCCTCGCTCTATGACGGCGCTTCGGCGCTCGCGGAAGCCTGCCTCATGGCGGTGCGCGCCAATCGCAAGTCAAAAGCACAGCGCGTGCTCGTGCCGCGCAGCGTGCATCCGCACTACCGCAAGGTGGCGAGCGCCGCGGCCGGCAACCAGGCCGTGCGCTTCGAGGAACTGCCGTACAGCGGCACCGAGGGACGCACGCTGCCGGCGGCGCTCGCCCGCTTCGATGGCCAGGACATCACCGCGCTCGTCATTCAGCAGCCGAACTTCTTTGGCGTGCTCGAGGACGTCGACGCCTTGACGGCTTGGGCCCGCGAGCGCGGCATCTTCGTCATTGGCGTCGTCAATCCCACCTCTCTTGCGCTCCTGAAGCCGCCGGGGCAGTGGGATGCGGGCGGCGTCGACATCGTCGTCGGCGAAGGGCAGCCTCTCGGGGTGCCGCTGTGCTCCGGCGGCCCGTACTTCGGCTTCATGACGACGCGCATGGCGCACGTGCGGCAAATGCCCGGCCGGGTCGTCGGGCGCACGCTCGATGTCAGCGGCCGCGAGGGCTTTACGCTCACTCTGCAGGCGCGCGAGCAGCACATCCGGCGCGCCCGCGCGACGTCGAACATCTGCACCAACCAGGGCCTGCTCGTGACCGCCGCGACGATCTACATGTCACTCATGGGTCCGCAGGGCCTCGCGCGCGTCGCGGCGGCCTCGCACGCGCGCACCGGCGAACTCGTCGCTGCATTGACGCGCGTGCCCGGCGTGCGCCGCGTCTTTGCGACGCCCTATTTTCACGAAGCGGTCATCGCGCTCGACCGGCCGGTGGCCCCCGTGCTGCAGCGGCTGGCAGATCGTGGCATCCTCGCGGGCTTTGATCTCACCGAGCACTTTCCGGAACTCGGCCACGCACTGCTCGTCTGCGCTACGGAAACCAAGACGAGCGCGGACATCGAGCGCTACGCGAACGCGCTCGGCGACGTCATGAAGGCAGCGCGCGCCGCCTAGTGCCGCGCCTCACGGGATCCTGCGACTATGTCAGCCCTACGGGAAAAAGTGATTTTCGAATACTCGCGTCCCGGGCGCGGCAGCCGCGATCAGTGGCCCGAAGAGCTCGAGCGCGCGCCGCAGATTCCCGAGACTCTGCGGCGCGAGCAGCCGCCGCTCCTTCCCGAGGTGGGTGAGCTCGAGGCCGTGCGGCACTTCACGCGCCTGTCGCAGATGAATTTCTCGATCGATACGCACTTCTATCCGCTGGGTTCGTGCACGATGAAGTACAACCCCAAGGCCTGCAATCAGTACGCGATGCTGCCCGAGTTCCTCGGCCGCCATCCGCTCGCGCCCGAAACCCACGGGCAGGGCTTCCTCGCCTGCATGTTCGAGCTGCAGGAGATGCTGAAGGAAGTGACGGGCATGCAGGGCGTGGCGCTGAGTCCCATGGCCGGGGCGCATGGGGAATTCGCCGGGGTCGCGATGATCCGCGCCTATCATCGCGCGCGCGCCGATCTGGCGCGCACCGAGATCATCGTGCCGGAGGCCGCGCACGGCACCAATCCCGCGACCGCCACGATGTGCGGCTGCACGGTGCGCGAGATCCGCGTGGGCGCGGATGGCGACATCGACGTCGCGGCGCTCGCGGCCGCGGTGGGTCCGCAGACCGCGGGCATCATGCTGACCAATCCCTCGACGCTCGGCATCTTCGAGCGCCGCATCGAGGAGGTCGCGCGCATCGTGCACGCCGCGGGCGGACTCCTCTACTACGACGGTGCCAATCTCAACGCGATTCTCGGCAAGGTGCGCCCCGGGGACATGGGCTTCGATGCGATCCACATGAACCTGCACAAGACCTTTTCGACGCCGCACGGCGGCGGCGGCCCGGGGGCGGGCGCGGTCGGGGTGAGTACGCGGCTCCTGCCATTCCTGCCGATCCCGCTGGTGGGGCGCGCGGATGGGCGCTATCGCTGGCTCGCGGAGGCGGATGTGCCGCAGTCGATCGGGCGGCTCTCGGCGTTCATGGGCAACGCCGGCGTGCTGCTGCGCGCCTATATCTACATGCGCATGCTCGGGCGCACGGGCATGAGCGAGGTCGGCGACTTCGCCACCTTGAATGCCAACTACCTTTTGACGCGTCTCAAACAGGCGGGCTTCGAGGCGGCGTATCCGCAGCGGCGCGCGAGCCATGAATTCATCATCACTTTGAAGCGCGAGGCGCGTGAACTGGACGTCAACGCGATGGATTTTGCGAAGCGGCTCCTCGACCACGGCTTTCATGCGCCGACGACCTATTTCCCCCTCATCGTTCCCGAATGCCTGTTGATCGAGCCGACGGAGACCGAGAGCCGAGAAGTGCTCGATGCGTTCGCCGATGCCATGATCCACATCGAGCGCGAGGCGCGCGAGGAGCCCGAATCGGTGAAGGGCGCGCCCCACAGCCTGCCGGTGCGGCGCCTTGACGATGTGCGCGCGGCGAAGCAGCTCGATCTGACATGGAAGCCGAAGGAGGGCGTATAGATCGCTCCAAGCCCCGCGGCCTCTTGCGCCTCTGGCTTGCCTTCGGCGCGAGCGCGCGCGGCTTCGCGGGAGCCTTCCGCGACGAGGCGTCGTTTCGTCAGGAACTCGGCTTTGCCGCGCTCGTCATACCCGCGGGCCTGTGGCTCGGACACAGCGGCGTGGAACGCGCGCTCCTGATCGGACCCGTAGTGCTCATTCTCATCATCGAGCTCGTCAACAGCGCCATCGAGGCGACCGTCGATCGCATCGGCTATGAGCGCCACACGCTGGCGGGACTTGCAAAGGACCTGGGTTCTGCGGCTGTATTCATGTCCTTCGTCTTGCTCGGCGGCGTGTGGCTGCTGGTGCTGTTCGGCCGTTAGCCGCTAGGAAAACTATGCGACGTGCAATCATTGTGCTCCTGGGGCTGCTCGCACCGCTCGCGCTCACTGCGCAGCCGCCGGAGCCGCCGCCGCCGCCCTCAGCAAACCCCGCCGCGCGCGAAGCCGCACCCGGCCCGCGGCAGAGCGCGCAGGCGGCGCAGCTGGCGCAGCAGGCCGCCGCGGTCGAGGAAAGCCCCGACTGGGCCGTCACCCTCGAGCGCATCGCGAGCAGCGTCGTGTCCATCGAAGTCGACGCCGTGCGCGCCTTCGACACCGAGTGGAACACCTCCGCGCAGGCGACGGGATTCGTCGTCGATGCCGAACGCGGGCTCATCCTCACCAATCGCCACGTCGTCACGCCGGGACCGGTCACGGCGACCGCGACCTTTCTCAACCGTGAGGAGGTGCAGCTGTATCCGATCTATCGGGACGCGGTGCACGATTTTGGCCTGTACCGTTACGATCCGTCTAAATTGCACTTCATCCGGCCCAAAGCGCTGCCGCTGTATCCGGAAGGCGCGCAGATCGGCCGTGAGATCCGCGTGGTCGGCAACAATGCGGGCGAGCAACTGTCCATTCTCGCCGGCACTCTGGCGCGCCTCGACCGCGATGCGCCCGAGTACGGCGTCGGCAAGTACAACGACTTCAACACTTTCTATCTGCAGGCCGCGTCGGGTACCTCCGGCGGCTCCTCCGGATCGCCGGTCATCGACATTCGCGGCCGCGTGGTCGGTTTGAATGCCGGGGGCGCGAGCGGCGCCGCGTCAAGCTTCTACCTGCCTCTCGGGCGCGTGCGCCGCGCACTGGAGCTGATTCAGCAGGGCAAGCCGGTGACGCGCGGCACGCTCGCCACCATCTTTACCTACGTGCCGTACGATGAGCTGAAGCGCTTGGGACTCACGCCCGGCACGGAGGCCGCGGTGCGCAAGGCCTATCCGCTCTATACGGGCATGCTGGTCGTCAGTGACGTGCTGCCCGGGTCGGCGAGCGCGGGCGTGGTGCAGGCGGGCGATGTGCTGGTGCGCCTGAATGGCCGTTACGTCACCCAGTTCGAGTCGCTCGAGGAGGTGCTCGACTCCGCCGTCGGCGCCAGCGTCACTCTCGAGTTCGAACGCGGCGGAAAATCCCTGTCGGCGAAGCTTCCCGTCACCGATCTCAACAGCATTACGCCGAGCGCCTTTCTCGAGTTCGGCGAAGCGGTCGTCAACACGATCTCCTATCAGCAGGCGCGGCATTTCAATGTGCCGGTCCGCGGCGTGTACGTGGCGAACGCCGGCTACGTGTTCTCCGCCGCCGGCATTCCGCGCGGCGCCGTAATCACCACCCTCGATTCGAAGAAGACCGACAACATCGATGACTTCGAAGCCGCGCTCGCCAGCCTCGGCGATGGCGACCGCACCGTCGTGCGCTTCTTCACGATCGACGATCCGAACGGCAGCCAGCTGCGCTCGTTCCGCATGGACCGCAAGTGGTTTCCCGCGCACCGCTGCACGCGCGACGACACGCTGGGACTGTGGCCCTGCAAGGATCTGGCTGCGGGTCCCGCGCCGCAGGCGCAGAAGCCCGCCAGCACCGTCTATCCGCGATTCAGCGATGCGGACCTTGCGAAGATCGTGCCGTCGCTCGTGCAGGTGAGCTTCGACATGCCCTATTCGATCTCCGGGATCACGGAGCGCAATTATCACGGCACCGGTCTGGTCCTCGACGCCGAGCGCGGCCTGGTGGTGGTGGATCGCAACACGGTGCCCGTCGCCCTGGGCGATGTCAGCGTGACGTTTGCCGGCACCGTGCAGGTGCCGGGTCACGTCGTCTACATCCATCCGCTGCACAATCTCGCCATCGTCGCCTACGATCCGAAACTCATCGGCACGACTCCCGTGAAGGCCGCCAAGCTTGCGGCGCGCGAGCTCGCCGCCGGCGAGACCACCCGCATCGTCGGCCTCGCTGCCGACAGCGGTATCCGTGCGCGCAGCACGCAGATTGCCGACATCGAGCCGCTCGAGCTGCCGCTCTCGCGCACCATGCGCTTTCGCGACAGCAATATCGAGGTCGCGCAGCTCGTCAATCCGCCGCTCGACTATGACGGCGTGCTGCTCGACAAGGACGATCGCGTGCTCGGGCTGTGGTCGAGCTTCGCCTACGAGAACGGCCGCGAGATCGCGCAGGACAACAAGGGCGTCGCCATCGATCTCGTGAGCGAGATGCTCGAGCGCGTCCGCAATGACCGGCCGCTGCATTCCCTCGAGGTGGAGTTCTCGGTGCAGCCGATCGCGAGCGCCCGCGAGTTCGGCTTATCCGAGGAGTGGGCGGCGAAGCTCGCCGTGCACGGTGTGTCGCGCCGCCAGGTGCTGGGAGTTGAGCGCGTGGTCGGCGGCTCGCCGGCGAGCAAGGTGTTGCAGCAGGGGGATCTGGTGCTCGCCATCGACGGCGCCGTCGTGACGCGGTTTCGCGAAGTCGAACGCGCCGTCGCAGACAAGCAGCACGTGGCGGTGACGGTGTGGCGCGGCCGCAGCGCGCAGACGCTCGATGTGGATACGGTCGAGCTTCCCGGAGCGGACATCGACCGCATCGTCGAGTGGGCGGGCGCCACCTTGCAGGCGCCACATCGGGCGATGAGCGCACAGCGCGGCATCCCGCCGGTCGGCGTCTACGTCGGGTATTTTTCCTACGGCTCGCCGGCGACGCGCTACGGGCTGTTTCCGGGCCGTCGCATCGTTGAAGTTGACGGTATCCCGACTCCGGACCTCGACGCCTTTCTCGGCGTCGTCACCGGGCGGCCCGATCGATCCTCGCTGCGCTTGCGCACGATCACCTGGAACAATGCTCCGGAGGTGATCACGCTGAAGCTGGACAAACACTACTGGCCGGCCTATGAGCTGCGGCGCACGCCGAGCGGCTGGGAGCGTCACGCGCTCGAGTAAGACATGCGCGCCGCGCGTTCTCAGTTGCGGTGTATTGTCAACTCCAATCGCTCTGGTGCGCGCAAACAACGCAAAAAGCGCGCAGTGCTCAACATTTGCCCATCTCACCGCGGCTGCTCGCGGGAACTTGCGTTACGCCTTGGTAGAATCCGCGCCATGCCCAAGGTCGTCAGCAGAGCGAGTCAGGTTGAAATCGAGACTGCCGTGCAGGCGCTGCGCGACGGCGAGCTCGTGGCGTTTCCGACGGAGACCGTCTACGGCCTCGGCGCGAACGCAAAGAACGCGGCCGCCGTGCGCAAGATCTTTGAGGCCAAGCGCAGACCCACGACGCATCCGGTGATCGTGCATCTGGACAGCGCGCGCTTCCTGCATCATTGGGTGCGGGAGCTGCCGGACGGCGCGGCGCGCCTCGCGGATCGCTTCTGGCCCGGCCCCCTCACCATGGTGCTGCCGCGCGCCCACAACGTGGATGACATCCTCACGGGCGGCCAGGACACGATTGGCGTGCGCGTGCCTGCGCATGCCATGGCGCAGCAACTGCTCACCGCCTTCGGCGGCGCCATCGCCGCGCCCTCCGCCAACCGCTACGGCCGGCTCTCGCCAACGCGCGCAGAGCATGTGCGCGATGAGCTCGGCGATGCGGTGCGCATCGTCCTCGACGGCGGCGAATGCCAGATCGGACTCGAGTCGACCATCGTCGCTTTCGACGGCGCGCAGGTACGCCTGCTGCGGCCCGGCGCCGTCACCGCCGGTCAACTGCGCGAGGTGATCGGCGAGCTGCTGCTGGGACCCGATCTCGAGTCCCCGCGCGTGCCGGGAAGCACGCCCTCGCACTACTCACCGCGGACGCCCATGACGATCGTCCCCACCGGGCAGATCGATGCGCTGGCTGCGGCGCTGTCCGAGGGCGGGCGGCGCATCGCGGTGCTCGCGCAGCGCCTGCCGCTCAAGGCGCATACCTATGTCACCTGGGTCAATGCCGGCCGCCGCCCCGAGCAGTATGGACACGGCCTCTACAACAACCTGCGCACGCTCGACAAAGCCGGCTGCCGCCGCATTCTCGTGCAGGAGGTGCCTGCGGATGAGCGCTGGGATGCGATCCGCGATCGCCTGACGCGCGCCGCGAGCGGCGTGGCGGAGATCGCCGATACCGGTGCCTTCGCGGTGCTGCGCTAGTCGATGCGCGCATGGCGCGGCGCCCACGCTTTATCGATCCTTTCGCACCCGAGCACGTGCGCAGGCTGGTCGGGGAGTTCGGCTCGCCGCTGCTCATCGTCGATTGCGAGCGCATTCGCGCGCAGTTCCGCAAGCTGGTTCGTGCTCTGCCGGGCGTCGACCTGCACTACGCGCTGAAGCCGCTGCCGCACGCCGCGGCGGTGCGCGCCGTCATCGAGGCGGGGGGGTTCCTGGACCTGGCGACGACGGGCGAAGTGCAGCTCGCCGCGCGCTTGGGCGTCGCCCCGGCGCGCTGCATCCACACGCATCCGATCAAGAGCGCGCGCGACATCAGAAACGCGCTGCATTTTGGCGTGCGCATCTTCGTCGCTGACAATGCCGACGAGGTGGAGAAGTTCGCGCGCTGCGCCGACCGCGCGGAACTGCTGCTGCGTGTCGCCTTCAGGAGCCCGGGCGCGGTGTGTGATCTGTCGCGCAAGTTCGGCTGCGATCCGCAGGAGGTGCTGGGGCTGGCGCGGCGCGCGGCGGATCGGGGCATTACAGTGCGCGGGCTGTCCTTTCATGTCGGCTCCCAGGCCGCCGATTCGGCCAAGCACGTCGAGGCCATTGCCGCCTGCGCGCGGCTCCTCGCGGCGGCGCGCCGCGAACGCCTCGGCGTGCTCGACACGCTCGATATCGGCGGAGGATTTCCGATCGCCTACGCGCAGGCGGCCGTGCCGATCGGCAGGTTCTGCGCGCCGATCCGCGCGGCGCTCGCGCACCTGCCGCGACGCGTGCGCGTCATTGCGGAGCCGGGACGCTTCATCGTCGGCCCGGCGGCTCTGGGCGTCGCCACCGTCATCGGACGCGCGCGGCGCGAGGGCCTGTGGTGGTACTACCTCGACGACGGGCTCTACGGCTCCTACAGCGGCCAGCTCTACGACCACGCCCGCTATCCCGTCGCGGCACTGCGCACCGCCGCGGCGCGCATGCCCTGCGTGCTCGCCGGTCCCACCTGCGACAGCATCGATGTCATCGCCGAAGGCGTGCTGCTGCCGCAGCTGCGCTGCGGGGATTTGATCGTCGCACGCCATATGGGCGCCTACACCTGGGCGAGCGCGTCGGAGTTCAACTTTATCCCCAAGGCGACCGTCGTTGCCGTCAATGCGCGTGCGGGCGATACGGGCAGCGTATGAGCGATGCGCCCGCAGTCGCGCCCACTGCCATTCATGCGCTGGTGGCCGCGGCGCGGCGCGGCGATCCGCGCGTCATCGCGCGGCTCGCCTCGGGCTGGGCCGTGTTCGGCGAACGGCAGTTCGTGCACGGCTACGCGCTGCTCCTGCCCGACCCCGTGGTGGCGGATCTCAACCGCCTCGACCTGCAGGAGCGCGGACAGTTTCTCCTCGACATGAGCCTCGTGGGTGATGCGCTCCTGAAGGTCACCGCCGCGGTGCGCATCAACTATGCGATCTTCGGCAATCTCGAGCCTGCGCTGCATGCGCACATCGTGCCGCGCTACGCCGATGAGCCGCCCGCACTGCGCACCCAGCATCCCTGGGCCTACGACTGGGAGGCGGCGCGGATCTTTGATGCGCGCGCCTGCCGGGATCTTGCGCTCGCCTTGCGTGAGGAACTCTCGCGCAGCAGCGCGCGCTAGCGCCGTGCTCAGAATCTGCGATCTGTCGAAGAGCTTCCGCGAAGGGCAGCGGGTGCAGCGGGTGCTCGCGGGTGCCGCCGCCGAGGTCGCAGCCGGCGAGAGGGTCGCCATCATCGGTCGCAGCGGCTCGGGCAAGTCGACGCTGTTCAATCTCATCAGCGGCGTCGATCGTGCGGACGGCGGCACGATCGAGTTCGACGGGCGCCTGGTGAGCGCGCTCGCGGAACCGCAGCGCAGCTTGTTTCGCCGCAGGCACGTGGGCTTTGTCTATCAGCTCTTCAATCTCCTGCCGACGCTCGACGTGGAGGAGAACGTGCGTCTCGTCCTCGAGCTCAACGGCCAGCACGGCGCCGCGGCGCGCGCGAAGAGCCGCGCGGCGCTCGCCGAGGTCGGTCTCGGCGATCGCCTGCACAGCGCCGTCGATGTGCTCTCGGGCGGCGAGCAGCAGCGCGTCGCCATCGCCCGCGCGCTGGTGCACGAGCCGGCCCTGCTGCTCGCGGACGAGCCGACCGGCAATCTCGACCGCGAGAGCGCCCAGGAGATCCTGCCACTGCTGCGTGCGCTGACGCGGCGCCGCGGCACCACCGTACTGATCGCAACCCATGATGCGGCGCTGGCGCGCGACGCCGACCGCACTCTCGAGCTCAGCGACGGGCGCCTGCAGCCATCCCCCGCGGCGCAGGCGGGCTCCTGATGCGCCTCGCGTGGGCAGCGGTGCTGCGGCATCTGCTGCGCCACCCGGCGCAGCTCGCACTCGCGCTCGTCGGGCTCGCTCTCGGAGTGGCGACCATCGCGGCGGTCGACATGGCGACAGCGAGCGCCGCGCGCGCCTTCGAGCTGTCGATCGATGCGGTCAACGGCACAGCGACGCACGAGATCGTCGCGGGACCTGCGGGCATTGATGAGCGCCTGTACGTCGCGCTGCGACGCGCTGCAGGGCCGATCGAGTTCGCTCCGGTGGTCGAGGGTTATGCCGAGATCGGTGCGCGCACCCTGCAGCTTGTGGGCATCGATCCGTTGGCAAGTCCCGCATTTGCAGCCGCGGTCGAGGGCGGCGCCGCCATGAGCGTGCAGCGCGCGGATCTCGCGCGCTGGTTCAGTGACGCCGGCACCGTCATGATGGCGAGCGACACCGCGCGCGCACTGCACCTTTCGGCGGGCGAGTCCTTCGACCTCGAGGTGAGCGGGCGCACGCGCGCCGCAACGCTCCTCACCGCGTTCGGCGGCGAGCGGCCCGGCGATGATGCGCTCCTCCTGACGGACATCGCCCAGGCGCAGGAATGGCTCGACCTCGTGGGGCGTCTGTCGCGCATCGAGCTGCGCGTGAGCGCGGACCGCGCCGCCGAGCTCGCACTGCAGCGCCTGAAGGAGCGCCTGCCCGCGGGCCTCGAGGTGCGCGCGGCCGGCAGTCGCACCCATGAGAATCTCGAGCTGAGCGCCGCGTTCACCACCAACCTGCAGGCGATGAGCCTGCTCGCGCTTCTCGTCGGCTTCTTTCTCATCTACAGCGCGGTGAGCTTTGCCGTCGTGCAGCGGCGCGCCCTCATCGGCGTGCTGCGCGCGCTCGGTGCGACGCGGGCGCAGATGCTGACGGCGCTCCTCGCCGAAGCGGCGCTCATCGGTGCCGTGGGCGCGGTGACGGGATTGCTCCTGGGCGCTCTCATCGGCCACGCGCTCGTGCGGCTCGTCGCCGGCACCATCAACGACCTGTACTTCGTGGTCGCGGTCACCGGCGTGAGGCTGCCGGCGAGCAGCGTCGTCAAGGCGCTCGGCGCCGGGCTCGGCGTGGCGCTGCTCGCTGCGGCCCTCCCCGCCATCGAGGCGGCCAACTCGCAGCCGCAGCTCGGCCTCAAACGCTCGGTGCTCGAAGAGCGCGCCGCGGGCGCCGCACGCGCGCTGCTCCTCGCGAGCGCGCTGCTCGCGCTGGGCGCGCTCGCCATAGCGTACGGATCCGCGCGCAGCCTCTTCGCCGGATTCGTCGCGCTTTTTTGCCTGTTGCTCGCGGTCGCGGCCCTCGCGCCCGCGGTGCTGCGCGCCGGCGCGCGTGCGGCCGCGCGGCTCCTCGCCCGCGCCAGTCCCATCGCGCGCCTGGCGCTCAACGACGTGGCCGCCTCGCTCTCGCGCACCGGGGTGGCGGTCGCGGCGCTGAGTCTTGCGGTGTGCGCGATGATCGGCGTCGCACTCATGGTCGACAGTTTTCGCGAGTCGCTGCACGATTGGCTGGCGCGCACGCTGCGCGCGGACTTCTACGTGAGCGCGCCGGGGCCGGGATTTGCCCGTCCCGAGCGGCGCATCGAAAAAGCGGTGGCGGCTGCGCTCCTGGCCACGCCCGGGATCCGCGCGCACAGCGAGAGCCGGCGCGTGCGGGTCGAATCCCAGGACTTTGGCCCCCTGTCGCTCGATGCGTTGCAGCTCGCGCCCGAAAGCTTCGCGGGGTTTCAGCTGACGGCCGGGGATCCGGCAACGGTGTGGCGCGCCTATGAGCACGGCTCGCTCGTGATCTCGGAGCCGCTCGCGTGGCGGCTGCGCCTCGCCGTCGGCGCGCGGCTGACGTTGATGACCGCGCGCGGCTTCCACGCCTTCACTATCGCGGGAATCTATCGCGAGTACGGCAATGACCGCGGCACGGTGCTCATGCAGCGCGCCACCTACGCGGCCTGGTGGCAGGATGACGCGCTGACGGCGCTCGGTCTGTATCTCGCGCCGCTCGCGCGCCCGGCGGACGTGCGCGCCGCGCTGTATGCCGCAAGTGCCGGACGGCAGGCGCTCCTGATCCGCTCCAATGCCGAAGTGCGCGCGCTGTCGATGGCGATCTTTGAGCGCACGTTTGTGATCACGCGCGTGCTGTGCTGGCTGACGGCGGGAGTTGCCGCTCTCAGCCTCGTGAGCGCCCTCGTCGCCTGGCAGCTCGAGCGCGCGCGCGAGCTTGCGCTGCTGCGCGCCCTCGGACTCACGCCGCGCGGCGTCGCTTTCCTCATCGCAGCGCAGACCGGCTGCATCGGCGCGGCCGCGTTGCTGACGGCATTGCCCGCCGGCGTGCTGACCGCGCTCATGCTGATCGATGTCGTCAATCGCCGCGCCTTCGGCTGGCAGATTGATCTGCATGTGCATCCCGCGGCGTTCGGCGCGGCGGCCACGGTGGCGCTCGTGGCGGCGTTCGCGGCGGGACTCTATCCCGCGTGGAAGAGCGCGCGGGCGCCGCTCGCACAGGCGATTCGGGAGGAGTGATGCGCGCGCAGCGCCTGGGGCTCTTCATCCTCGCCGCCGGCATGGCGGCGGTGTCTGCCGCGCCGGGCGCTGTGCTGCCCTCATCCGACGGCGCCGGATTCGAGCAGGCTCTGGCACCGCGGGAATTTGCATTCCCGCGCGACCATGGCGCGCACCCCACCTTCGCCCACGAATGGTGGTACCTGACGGGGCATCTGGATGCAGCCTCCGGCGAGCGCTTTGGATTTGAGCTCACCTTCTTTCGCGTCGCGCTCGGACACCCTGCGAGTGCCGCGGCGGATGCGTCGCAGTGGCGCGCGCGGCAGATGTATCTTGCGCATTTCGCGCTGACCGACATCGGCCGCGGGCAATTTCATTTTCAGGAGCGCGCGGCGCGCGCGGCGCTGGGACTCTCCGGCGCCACGGCGAGCCCGCTCAAAGTGTGGCTGGACGACTGGTCGCTCGAGGAGGCGGACGGGACGTGGCGAATCCACGCGGCGGCGCGCGGCTACGCGCTCGATCTGCAGATGACGGTGGAGCACGGCCCGGTATTGAACGGCGAGCACGGTCTCTCCCAGAAATCGAGCGCTCCTGCGGATGCCAGCTACTACTACTCCCTCCCGCGCCTCGCGGTTCGCGGACAGCTGGTGCGCGAGGCTCAGCCGCTCGATGTCAGCGGCACGGCATGGCTCGATCGGGAATGGGGCAGCGGCGGCCTGGGCGCCGATGAGGTCGGCTGGGACTGGTTCGCGCTGCAGCTCGCGGATGGCAGCGAGCTCATGTTCTATTCATTGCGCCGTCGCGACGGTGGCATGGACCCGCACAGTGCCGGCACGTGGGTGGGGGCGGATGGCCGCGTGCGCGCGCTCTCGAGCGCCGATGTGCGCATCCGGGTGCAGGGCGACTGGAGGAGCCCGCGCGGCGGGCGCTATCCGGCGCTGTGGACGGTGGAAGTGCCCGCGATCGGCTTGCGCGTCGGCCTGCGCCCGGAACTCGCCGACCAGGAGCTCGAGGGGCCGCCGCGCTACTGGGAGGGTGCGGTCCAGGTCACCGGAAGCCGCGGCGCGCGCCCCATCGGCGGGGCGGGCTACGTGGAGCTCGTGGGCTACGCCCCCGCGCCGTAAGAGGCGCCCCGGACAGGGTCGGATGGAGGTGCAGCCCAGCTTGCGCTTAACTGTGGCTTATACACGACAGTGTCGCTTCGGATGCACTCCCGGCGAGCGTCGCGCCCCGGGCCGTCCCCGTGTAGCATCGTGCATCATAACCGGCGCTTTAAGCTGTGAGGGGATGACTATGAACGCCGCGGAACAGAGTGTGCGCGCATCGGACCGCACGAGCGAGAGCGATGCGCCGGCGCTGGCTGAGCCGCGTCCCGCGCCCCGTTCCATCGAGGCGCGCCTCCTCGAGCGGCTGTTGTCGCACCTCGGCAACCCGCCGATTGAATTCCTGCTCTGGAATGGCGAGCGGGTCTCCAGCTCCGGCGCCGAAATGGTCCATCGCCTGCGCATCGCCGATCGCGCCACGCTCTTTACGCTGTTTACGAATTCGGACCTCGGGTTTGGCGATGCCTACCGCGACGGCCGCATCAGCATTGAAGGCGATCTCGTCGACTTCCTCGAGACGGTTTACAAGAGCGCGCCGCGCAGCGACGACTCCACCTCACTGCTGCGGCGTCTGGTCAACCGCCGCCGCTCGCCGCGCTCCAATACCCTCGAAGGCTCGCGCGATAACATTCACCGCCACTACGACATCGGCAACGATTTCTATTCCCTCTGGCTCGGGCGCACCATGGCTTACACCTGCGCCTACTATCCGACGCCCTCTGCCACGCTCGATGAGGCGCAGGTGGCGAAGATGCACCATGTCTGCCGCAAGCTGCAGTTGCAGCCGGGGCAGAGCGTCGTCGAGGCCGGCTGCGGCTGGGGAAGCCTCGGCCTGCACATGGCGCGTCACTACGGCGTGAAGGTGCGCGCCTTCAACATCTCGCACCAACAGATCCTCTACGCACGCGAGCGTGCGCAGGCGGAGGGCCTCGCCTCGCAGGTCGAGTACGTCGAGGATGATTATCGCAACATCACCGGCCGCTACGACGCATTCGTCTCGGTCGGCATGCTCGAGCACGTGGGTCTGCAGAACTACCCGGAGCTCGGGCGTGTCGCCAACCGCTGCCTGCCGCGCCACGGCCGCGGCCTCATCCATTCCATCGGCAGGAATCGCCCCGCGCCGCTGCACGCCTGGATCGAGCGGCGCATCTTCCCCGGCGCCTATCCGCCCTCGATCGCCGAGATGATGCGGATCTTCGAGCCGTGGGATCTGTCCGTGCTCGATGTCGAGAACCTGCGCCTGCACTACGCCATGACCCTGCGGCATTGGCTCGAGCGCTACGAAGCGGCGAGCGGACGCGTGAAGAGCCTGTTCGATGAGAAATTCGTGCGCATGTGGCGGCTGTACCTCGCCGGCTCCGTCGCCGCATTCACCATGGGTTCCCTGCAGCTCTTCCAGGTGGTGTTTGCGCCTCGGGACAATAACGAGATCCCTCTCACGCGCGCTCACCTGTACGCGGGCTGAGCCGGAAGAGAACCTTGCGCTCCTGCGACGTCTTGATCGTGGGCGGCGGTCCCGCAGGCTCCGCTGCGGCATGGCAGCTGCGCCGCGGCGGCGCCGATGTGCTGGTCGTCGATCAGGAGGATTTCCCGCGCCTGAAGCTGTGCGCCGGCTGGATCACGCCCGAGGTGGTGCGCGATCTGGAGATGGACGTCGGCTCCTATCCGCACCGCTTCCTCACCTTCGAGCGGCTGCACGTGCATCTGAAAGGCATGCACCTGCGCGTGCCCTCCGTGCAGCACTCCATCCGGCGCTTTGAGTTCGACGCCTGGCTCCTGGAGCGCTCGCAGGCACCGGTCGTGAAGCATGCGGTGCGCAGTATTCGCCGCGAGGGCGGCGTCTATCGGATCGATGACGCCTTTCAATGCCGCTATCTGATCGGCGCGGCCGGCACGCGTTGTCCGGTCTATCGGGCGCTCTTCCGCGACGCCAACCCGCGCGCGAGCGGCCTGCAGACCGTGACCCTCGAGCACGAGATCGCCTACGACTGGCAGGATCCGGACTGCCACCTGTGGTTCTTCGAGAAGAAGCTCCCCGGTTACGCCTGGTACGTGCCGAAGGCGAACGGCTGGTTGAACATCGGCGTCGGCGGCATGGCCGATCGCATGAAGAAAAGCGGTCACGACATCAAATACCACTGGACACGCTTTACGCGCGAACTCGACCGCACGCTCGCGCCGCGCGCGCAGTACGATCCGTCCGGATACAGTTACTATCTGCGCGGCCGGGTGGCGGTGCCGCGGATCGCCGATGCGTTTGTCACCGGCGACGCGGCGGGGCTTGCGACGCGCGACATGGCCGAGGGCATTGGCCCGGCGGTCAGAAGCGGCCTGCGCGCGGCGCAGGCCATTTTGTACGACAAGCCCTACGCGCTCGATGACGTGACGGGGTCGAGTCTCGGCGGCGGGTTCGCGAGCCGCCTGCTCGACTGGGCCATGACACGCGGTGCGGGCCACTAGTCTTCATGGCGGGAAGGCTGCTGCGCGCAGTACAGTAGCCAAGAGTTTCTGGCGAGGGTGCACGGCGATGGAAGACGAAGCATTCATGGACAAGGCGTTCTGGTGGGTCGCCGCGGCGGTGGTGATCGTGATCGCGGGCGGTGGCATCTACTACTACCGCACTCACAAGAGCCCGGCGCCGCCCGTCGCGCAGGGTCCGCTGCCGGAGGCCGCGCCCGCAGCGGAGCCCGCCATCCGTCATCCGATCCCCGGGGAGGCCGCCGGGACCGAAACCGTGGCGCCGCCGCCTCTGGAGGACAGCGACGTGCCGGTGCGCACCGCGCTCCTCGGAGTCTTCGGCGACAAGACCATCGATCAGTTTCTCGTTCCGAAGGAGATCATCCGCCACGTCGTCGTCACCGTCGACAATCTGCCCCGCAAGAAGGTGGCCGTGGGGCTGCGTCCGGTGAAGGCGACGCCCGGCAAGACCGTCACCGGCGGCGCGGAGGACACGCTCGTCCTCGGCGCTGCGAACTACGAGCGCTACGCGCCCCTGGTGCAGGTGGTGCGCACCACCGACACCAAGCAGCTGGCGCGCGTCTACTTTCACTTCTATCCGCTCTTCCAGCAGGCGTACGAGAACCTCGGTTATCCGTCGCAGTATTTCAATGACCGCCTGGTTGAAGTCATCGACGACATGCTGAAGGCGCCCGACGTGCAGGGGCCGATCGAGCTCGTGCAGCCGCGGGTCTTCTATGAGTACAAGGACCGCGACCTGGAGTCGCGCTCCGCGGGCCAGAAGCTCCTGATCCGCATGGGGCCCGCCAACGCAGCCGTCATCAAGAGCAAGCTGCGCGAGCTGCGCAGCGCCATCCTCGAGCGCGAGAAATCCAAGGGCAAGCAGGGCTGAGCGAGACGGGGGCGGCGGACTCGAGCGCGACCGCATGGCTGTGCAACCGGTATTGAGAATGGGCCATCCGTTGCTGCGGCAGGTCGCAGCGCCCGTGACCCAGTTCCAAGGCGGCGAGCTCGCCGCGCTGGTCGCCGACATGGACGACACCATGCGCGCTCTCGACGGCGCCGGCATCGCCGCGCCGCAGATCGGCGTCAGCCTGCGCGTCGTGATCTTTGAAGTGGCCGAGAATCCGCGCTACCCGCACGTGCAGCCCGTGCCCTACACGGTTCTCATCAACCCCGTCGTGAGCGCGCTCGATGCCGAGGAGGAGGAAGGCTGGGAGGGCTGCCTGTCGGTGCCGGGCCTGCGCGGCCTCGTGCCGCGCGCGCGGCGCGTGCGGTATCGCGGCTTCGATCTGGACGGCGCGCCCATTGACCGCACGGTGGAGGGCTTCCACGCGCGCGTGGTGCAGCACGAGGTCGATCACCTCGACGGCATTCTTTACCCGCAGCGCGTGCGGGATCTGCGCGATTTCGGCTTCGAGGAGGTCCTCGGGGAGCGCATGACCGCGATGCCCGAGTGAGGCGCGTGCCCGGGCCGCGAGCATCCTACGGCGCGCGCAGCACGCCGTCGTTGACGCGCAGGTCGCGCGTCATGCGGATCGCATCCTCCACGCCCTGATAGTAGGCGGCGGCGCGGCCGGCTTCGCGGTAGCCAAGCGCGGTGTAGAAGGCATGCGCGGCGGCGCTCGTCGCGCGCAACTCCAGCGCGATGACGAACGTACCGGCGATGACGGCGGTCTCATGCAGCCAGCAGAGCAGCTGGCGCGCAATCCCGCGGCGCCGATACTGCGGACGCACCGCGAGGAGATTGAGGTGCGCCGATTCTTCCGCGAATTGCATCACGGCGAAGCCCGCACAGGCGCGCGCGACGCGCGCGGTCAGCACGATGCTTTCGGAATGCTCGATGTGGCGCGCGATGCGGATCGCGGTCCATGAGTGGGCGAGACCGGTTTCAATGAGCTCGCGCGACATCTGCGCAAGCTCGCACGCCGCGTCGATTCTCGCCAGTTGCAGACGACAATCCGTCATCCCGGTGAGGATACCGCAGCCGGGCGGCGGCGCACGAGGGGTGTGACGCGCACCGTCGCGCGGCAGCGCGAGCGCGATGCAGATTCAGGCGAGCGTGTGAAAGACCCGCTGCACGTCCTCATCCTGCTCGAGCTTGTCGATGAGCGTCAGCACTTCGGTGGCTTCGCTCTCGGGCAGCTCGATGGGCTGTGCGCACACATACTCGTGCTCGGCGGAGCGCGGCGTGATGCCGCGCGCCTCGAGCGCCTCCTGCAGCCTGCCGAAGTCGGCAAAGGCACAGCGGATGACGAGCTCGGGCTCGCCCTTGTCGTTGCTGCTCTCGCCCATTTCCTGAAGCCCATGGTCGATCAGGTCCAATTCGAGCTCATCCTGATCGATGCCGGCCGGAGCCAGCCGAAAGACACCCATTTTTTTGAAGAGGAAGCTCACGCTGCCGTGGGTGGCGAGATTGCCGCCGTTCTTGCTGATGAGGTTGCGCACGCCGGCCACGGTGCGCGTCGGATTGTCGGTGGCGGTTTCAACCAGCAGCGCGACGCCGTGCGGCGCGTAGCCCTCGTAGATCACCTGCTGGTAGAGCGCGGCATCGCGCCCGGAGGCGCGCTTGATCGCCGCCTCGACCTTGTCCTTGGGCATGTTGACGGCGCGCGCATTGTGGATGAAGCGCCGCAGGGCGGGGTTTGATGCCGGGTCGGGGCCGGCCGCCTTGGCCGCCATCGTGATGTCCTTCGCAATGCGCGCGAACTGCTTCGCCATGCGGTTCCAGCGCGCAAACATCGTGTGTTTGCGGACTTCGAAGATGCGTCCCATGAGGAAAACGGTGCCACGCGGTTCGCCGAACCGCAAGCACGGCGGCGCGAGCTACGCGAGCTGGGCGTCGAGCTGGGCGTAGAGTATCCGCAGGCGCCGGCGTTGCAGCTTCAACGCGGTTTCGATCTCGCGCAGCTGCTTCTGGAAGCTCGCCTGTTCCCAGTGCTCGATCACGCTGCGTTTCTTCTCGGCGTACCAGGCCTCTTTCACCCGCGCCCATTCGGACACCGCGCCGAGGAAGGATTCGTACTCCTGCGCGACGCGCTCGCGCAGCGAATCCCAATTGTCGCGGCCGCGCGCGGCGAGCGGCGACTTCGCGAGCTTCTCCTGCGCGCGGCGAAACTGCATCGTCAGCAGCGCGCGCTGGATCTGAAAAGCGGGGGTGCGCTTCAGGCGGCGTGCAAGCCCCAGATAGTGCAGGGCTGCGACCAGCCACTTGGTCGGATCCCACTGCCACCAGCGCACGCCGTTGCGGTAGTCGTGCGCGAAGATGTGATGAAAGTTGTGGTAGCCCTCGCCGTGAGTGAGGAAGGCCAGCACCGGGTTGTCGCGCGCGCTGTTCTCATCGGTGTAGGGTCGTGTGCCCCACATGTGGGCGAGCGAGTTGATGAGGAAGGTGAAGTGATGGCTGATGACGATGCGCAGCAGGCCGGCCAGGATGAACGTGCCCCAGAAGTCTCCGGTGAGGAGCCCCGCGGCGCAGGTGAGGCCGAAATTGACGATGAGCGCGATCGCCAGGTAGTGGCGGTTCTGAAAGGCGAGCAGCGGATCGCGCTCCAGATCGCGCGCATTCGAGAAGTCCGGATTGCCGCTCGGGTAGTAGCGCAGCATCCAGCCGATGTGCGAGAACCAGAAGCCGCGTCCGGCCGAGTACGGATCGAGCTCGTTGTCGTCGACGTGCAGGTGATGCACGCGGTGACTGCTGCACCACACGAGCGCGCTGTTCTGCAGCGCCATGGAGCCAAAGATCAGATAGATGACCTTGAGGACGGGGTGCGCCTCATAGGCACGATGCGCCCAGAGCCGATGGTAGCCCGCCGTGACCGACATGCCGCAGGCAATCAGAAAGAATGCAAAGACCCCCCAGGAGCCGGCGCTGAAGCCGTGCGCGATGCCGTACCACGGCACGGCGACCGCCGCCGCGAGCGGCGTGGCAATGAACATAAGCGTGGTCGGCCAGTTGATCGGTGGCAACTGTTCCTGGGCGTGCGGCTGCGACATGGGGCTTGCTTCTGCGGTGCTTTACTTAAGAAGTATAAAGTAGCACGTTTGCCGGCGGCGGGTGGGTGACCCGCATCGCGCAATGGCACAGCGGACATCCCCACGGCCGTTTCCCGAATAGTTCCCTCATTACTGGAGCCACACATGAGCAAGGGCAAGGACCGGAAGAAGGAAACCAAGAAGAAGCCGACCAAGACGCTCGATGAGAAGCGCGCGGCCAAAAGGGCGAAAAAGGAGGGGCGCGGCTTTACGGTCTGAGCACGCGCGCCGGGGCGCAAAAGAAAACGGCGCGGCGTCGTTGGATCGACGCCGCGCCGCCTGATCGGACGGTCAGAACGAGAGGAATGCGCCTACGTTGAAGGTGTTGCCCGTGTTTTGGCCATCGTTCAACGCCTTGGACTTCACATTGCTGTATTCGCCGAGAATCGTCAGGTTGTCGGTCAGCTTGTGGTAGATGCCACCCGTAATCTTGCTGTTGTTGCCGACCAGCTCTCCGGCCGCGACCGGGTCAGCCGCCTGCTCCGCGCTCGTCGCGTGCAGCTTGCTCGTGCCGTAGTTCACACCGAACTTCGTCGGACCCACCGTGTAGGTCACCTGCGCGAGATAGCCGTCGGAGTCGCGCGGATTGCCCACCGCATCGGCTCCGAGGAGGAACAGCGCCGTCGTGCCGACGCCCGTCGCCTTGTAGTACCAGCCCGCGACCTCGAAGCCGGCGATCGCGTACTTGCCGCCGACATCCCAGGCGTGGCTGTTGTACTCAGCCACAGTCGGAGTCGCCGTCTGCTTCTGATACAGCCCTGACGCGGACAGATACAGTCCGCCCATGGTGTAGGCGATCTTGCCGTGGAAGCCCGGAGCACTCTTCGGCTCCGGCGGCGCACCGATGGGATTCAGCGGGTCGAAGATACCAAAGGTTACTTTGGTGCCGCCCATATCGGGCGTCGTGTAATCGATCTGCGAGAGCCAGTCCGTATAGATGTAGCCGAGGCCGATCGAGCCTAAGGTCGTATTGCCGGGCAGGCCGGTGGCCGCGCCACCCGGGCCGCCGACGCCAGGCAGCGTCATGTCGTTCAGGATCGCATCCTGGCCGAACAAGCCGATGTTGCGGCCGACGGTGAAGGTTCCCATCTCTTTATTGCCGAAGGTCAGGTAGACCTGGCGAATGTCCAGACCTGCCGTGCCCAGACCCGTGTTGGTCGTGCCGCCGATGGCGTGATTCGGGTCGCCGCCGTCGTTGGTGCTGGTGCCCGGATACATACCAAAGGTGCCGGTGATATCCAGCCCGTTCTGGGTCGTCGAAACGCCGAATACGAACGCCGCGGGCAGCAGGCCGTTGCTGACCGAGGAGGCGGTCGACTGGCCGTCGACCTCTGTGCAGGCGAGGCCGCCGGTCACGATGACAGGGGTGGATTCGCAACTCGAGTGAATGTAGTCGGCATTTACGTTGCCGTTGAGCGTGAACTTCCACGCTCCTGCCGCGATTTCGACGGCCTGCGGCGCCGTTGGCGCAAGCGCCGCGGCGGCCGCGACTGCCAGAGCCAAGCCTATACGTTGATGTGTCATGAGAGCGTTCTCCAGGTTGGTTGCGGGGCCGCGCTCGTCATATCCGCGCCGCTACACGTGCCGCCCCATTGTCAATTCTCGCGACGAGGGCGCCCTCGAAGCTGCAACCGCCATGCCAATGCCGATGTGTTGCTTGGACGCGTCATTCGTCGTCATTTGGGGTGATTCAGAGGGGGTCGGAGACCTCCCGCCGGCCTCTGGCCGGTACAAAACTGTTACATTGATGCAACGCGGCGTTACACCCGTGTCACGGTCAGGGGGTCGAAAAGCCGTTTCTACGGCTGCGCCGGGGGGCACCCACCCGCGGGGCAGGGCTTGCGATGAGGGCGCCGGCGTGTTTCTCTATTGCCACATTGTCACGCCGGAAGTGGGACGGTGGGGGTTACACCAAGATCCCGCCACTGCGGCACGACGATGCTTTCACACAACAGCAATAAGCAATCCAGATCCGGAAACGGTCGACGGGAGTGAGACATGACACATGCAGTTGGGGCCGGTCACGGCAGCCGCCCGGTGGGCGTCGACGCTTTCGGTGGCGCCGCGGCATCCGCGGCTGAGGTCGAGGGAGGCCGGCGCGAGAACCACCGCGCGCGCTACGCGGAACTCATCGCCATCGCGCAGTCTGAAATCGACCGGCTGCAGGAGCAGATCCGCGGCTCCGGCTATGCGGTGCTGCTGACGGATGCGGCGGGCGAGGTGCTGTATGAGAAATTCGACTCGAGCCTGCCGAAGGTGCCGCTCGAGAGGATGGGCCCGGGGGTTGCCGTGCGCGGCCCGGGCGCGGAGATCGTCGCGGTGCTCGATGCCGCGTGTCTTGCCGGAACCGCAACCCGCGCCAGCCACCTGCACATGCTGGCGCTCATCAATCTGTCCGCGCACATCATCGAAAAGTGCTTGTTTTTGCGCTATCACCAGCATCATGCGGTGCTGCGCTTCCACGTCCGCCCGGAGCTCGTCGACCTGCTGCACGATGGCGCGCTCGCCCTGGCGCCCGACGGCACCGTGATCGGCGCGGACCGCGCGGCCGAGAAACTCCTCGGGTCTGACGATCGCTACCAGCTCGTCGGCCGACCCGTGAGCGACATCTTTGACGCCGAGGGCGAGGATTTCGTCGCCCTCGCTCTTCTTAAGTGTGCAACGCTGTGCCCGGTGCGCGAGACGCGCCGCGGGCAGCGTTTCTACGCGAGCGTACATGGCGGCTCCAACGCCCGCAGCACAGCCGGTGCAGCCGCCGACTGCGCTCGTCCCACCGTCGTGCAGGTGGCCTCGAGTCCGCGCACCCATGCGCTCACCCTCGAGGAGCTGGCCGGGGAGGATCCGCAGATGCTGCGCAATGTGCGCAGCGCCCACCGCATCGCCGATTCAGGCGTGTCGGTGCTGATTCAGGGACCGACCGGTTCGGGAAAGGAGGCCTTCGCGCACGCCATGCATCTGGTCAGCCACCGCGCGAACCGGCCGTTCGTCGCCGTCAACTGCGCTGCCATTCCGGAGAACCTGATCGAGAGCGAGCTCTTCGGCTACAAGGCCGGCGCCTTCACCGGCGCGCGCAAGGAGGGCATGAAGGGCAAGATTCTGCAGTCCTCCGGCGGGACGCTCTTTCTCGATGAGATCGGCGACATGCCGCTCGCCCTGCAGACCCGCCTGCTGCGCGTGCTCGAGGAGCAGCAGATCGTGCCCCTGGGCAGCGAGACCGGTCTCGAGGTCGACCTGCACGTCCTCGCTGCATCGCACCATAACCTGCGCGAGATGATTGCCCGCGGCGCCTTCCGCGAGGACCTGTACTACCGCCTGAACGGCATCACTCTGGAATTGCCGGCGCTGGCGCAACGCGTCGATCGCGAACGCGTGATCCACCGGGTGCTGGGCGCGGAGACGACCGACGGCCGCCCGGCGGCGATCGAGATGGATGCGCTGGCGCGCCTGGTCGCCTACCCGTGGCCGGGAAACATTCGTGAGCTCAGGAACGTGATCCGCACCGCGCTTGCCATCTGCGAGGGCGGCGTGGTACGGCAGATCGATCTGCCGCGCGAGATCCGCGAGCATGCGTCGGCGAGCCCGCCACCGCCCGTCGCGGCCACATCGCCTGCGGCGGCGCCCGCCGCCACGAGCGCGCCGGCGAATCCGCTGCAGGCCGCGGAGCGCGCGACGCTCGTGTCCATGATCGAGAACTGCCGCGGCAATATGACGCGTACCGCGGAGCTTCTCGGCATGAGCCGCACGACGCTGTATCGCAAGCTGAAGCGACACGAGATCGTTCCCGCACACGGCTAGGCTTGGCCCGGAGCTTGCAAAAGCTTCGGGCATGAGCGCCCGAGCAACCACCCAGAAATGCCGGATCCGCCTCGCGCCGGGGCGCCACGTGCACGCCGAGAAACCGCGCGACTGTCACGTACTCGTCTATCCCGCCGGCATGGTGCAGCTGAACGAGTGCGCGGCGGCGATCCTCGCGCTCTGCGACGGCACGCGCACCCGCGAGGAGATCATCGAGCACATTCTGCCGCGCACCCGCGAGGCGGACCTCGCCGTGGACGTGCGCGCCTTCCTCGACGTCGCGCGCGAGCGCGGCTGGATCATCGAGAGCTGACGGGCGCGCTGCGGGCGATCTTGTGGCGCTGTGGGGCGCGGCGTATAAATCGTGCGTCCGCGCTCCTGTGTGCACTCATTTGCAGCGCCGTGCGTCTTCCGGCCCCCGGCGCAAAGGTTACCAGCATGTCGTCGAGAGATTTATCTGGCGCGGCGCGCGTCGCCGTACTCCTCTTTGCTGCGTTCGCCGCATCCGCCGCGCCCGCCGCGCGCGCCGCCGAGCCCGAGTTCGGCGGCCAGTGCGCGATGAGTCTCGCCGAAGGGCAGTCGGTCGCGACCGACTGTTCGGTGAAATGGCTGGGGCCGGACGGCAAGACCTACTGCTTCGGCAACGCCGATGCGAAGCAGCGCTTTCTCAAAGATCCGCAGGGCAACCTCGAGCGCGCGCGCGAGTTCGTGGCGGTGAGCGAAGTGGAAGCCACCGGCAAGCGCATGGATCACTACAAGAGCGAGGAAATTCAGGATTTCGTCAAAGGCGTTATTTCCCAGAAAGCCGCCGCGAATGGCGGCGTGTTTCCGTTCACCGATCCGGTGACCGGGCAGCCGCTGAAGCTGGTATTTGACAAGGTCGACTTCGTGCGCACGCTGCACGGCTATGGATTTTTTCCCGACGTTGTTTTTCACGCGCAGGATGTTGCGGCCAAGACCTATCTCATCGACTTCTGGGTGAAGCCCCAGGGCGATAAGCTCGTGGTCTTTGACACGCGCATCTACAAGGCGCCGCGGCAGGAGGGCACGGGCTGGACTTTGATGGCGCGCCAGCCGATTCCGTGGTGGTGGATTCCCGCCTCGGAGCATCCGGGCCAGACCGAGCAGGCGCGCGGCTGGGAGGTGATGTCGGCGGTCGAGGAGGACATCGTCAAGGAGCGCGCCAAGGACAACGGCATATTCAAGCTGCGCGATGCGAAGACCGGAGAGGAGTTGAAGCTGGAGTTCGTCGGCACTCATCAGCCGGTGCGCCGCCTGCAGCAGGACGGGCGATTTTTCGCCTGCACCGATTTTCGCAAGGAAGGCACCAAGGATCAGTTCTATGACGTCGATTTCTGGGTGAACGAGAAGAACGGCAAGATGACGGTGGACGAGGTGCGCGTGCACAAGGTTCCGGAGAAGCAGGCCGACGGCAGCTACATCCAGGTGCCACGCTACAACTTCGATGACATGAAGTTCGACGTCGTCCCGTAGGGCGCGCCCCGGTCCCGATTGAGCGCCGCCGCCCTGTCGCGGGCGATACGGTGTGTCACTTCTGACACACTCCCCGTAGCAGAAGCGATGCAGCTTTACTAAATCTATACTCCCGCCGCGATGGGAATTCCTCCCTATTTTGTTCGCCGGTGACGCCGCGTCGCCGCTTGCGGTACGGTGCGGCGCTCGGCGCGGCGCTCATCGGCGCGTGCGCGTCGCTGCCGCCGCGCGCGCCGCCTGACCCCAGCCATACGGCCGAGGCCTTCGCCGCGCGGCGCCTGGATGCGCTGCCCGATCTGCCGCCGCCCGCGTCCGGTTGGGATGCGGAGCAGTGGTTTCGGGCGGCGCTCGCCCTCAACCCCGAGCTCGCCGAGGCCCGCGCCGCGGCGCTCGCCGCGGCCGCAGGCGAAGTGACCGCCGCCGAGCGCCCCAATCCCAATCTCAATCTGTTCGGCGAGTACGTGAGCGCCGCGGCGGGCGGCGCCGGGTGGCTCTACGGGTTGTCGCTGGAGTTTCTGCTGCCGCGCACGGGCGAGCGCGCCCGTGCCGTGGCGAGCGCTGCCCTGCAAACCCAGGCGGCGCAGTCCGATGTGGCCGAGGCCCTCTGGAAGGTGCGCTCGCAGGTGCAGCAGGCACTGCTCGACGTGGCCTATGCGCGTGATGCGACGGCGCTTCTGGCGACGCTGGTGGCGGATCGCGCCGCGCTCCTCGCCTCGAACCGCGCTCTGGCGCAGGCGGGCGCGATCGCCCATTCCGAAACCCTGCTGCAGGAGCTGGAGCTCGCGCGCGCACGAGCGCGCCTGGTGCGCTCCCAGGCGCTGGGCGCGGATGCGGAGGCGCGCCTCGCCGCCGCCGTCGGCCTCTCCGTCGCGGCACTGCAGGGAATTCCTCTGCAGTGGGAGCACTGGGCCGACATCAGTGCGCTCACGGCGGCGCCTTCGAGCGACTGGCGCGCGGCGGCGCTCATCGCTCGTCCCAAGCTCGTGCGCGCCCTGCGTGAATATGACGTCGCTGACATCGCGCTGCAGAGCGAAGTGGCGAAGCGCTGGCCGCAGTTTCACGTGACGCCGGGCTACGCCTGGGACCAGAGCGGCCTTAGGCAGAACTCGCTCGATGACACGGTGCACGAGACCTTGCACGACAACGAGCTCGGCGTCGCTTTCGAGGTGCCGCTCTTCAATCATCATCAAGGACCGATCGGCGAGGCGCTCGCGCGGCGCGAACTGGCCGCAGCGCATCTGCAGGCGGTGCAGGCGGAGCTCTTCGAAGAGATCGAGCGCGCGGAGCGCGCCTGGCCGCCGGCGCGGCAGGCGTGGCAGAACGCCGCGAGCGCCGGTGAGCTCGCCGAGCGCCAGCACGCCGCAGAGGCGCGTGCGTTCGGCGCCGGCGTGTCCGATCGCGCAACCCTGCTGGTGGCGCAGCTGGCGGCGACCGAAGCGCAGCTCGCGGGTCTTGAAGCGGCGTACGATGCGCAGCTTGCGTTTGCTGCGCTTGAAAGCGCCTATCGGCGGCCGCTGCAGGGCGCCGCGCGGGCCGTCGCGATGAGTTCCCGCGGGGAGACGCGCCCATGAGGGGCTCGCTGCGCGTCGCGCCGCTCTTCTGTTCCTGCCTGCTCCTCGCCGGCGTCGCGCGCGCCGACGCCGACGATGACGACGCTCGGCCGCGCGCCCCCGCCGCGGCTTCGGCGCTCGCGCTCTCCGCCTCGCAGCAGGAGGCCGTCGGCCTCACGCTGTCGCACCCGGTGGAGGCCGCCGGCCCGCGACCGATCGATGCGTACGGCGTCGTCCTCGATCCGGTTGCACTCGTAACGGACATCGGCCGGCTCGCGAGCAGCCGCGCCGGCGCCCGAAATGCCGCGGCGGATGCGCGCCGCGTGGCGGGCCTCTATCACAACGACACCAATGCCTCGCTGAAGGCGCTGCAGACGGCCGAAGCGGCGCAGATCGAAACGAAGGCGCAGGCCGAGGCCGCGGCGACGACCTTCGCGCTGCAATGGGGGCCGGTGGCGGCGCTGCCCGAGAAGGAGCGCGATGCGCTCGTGGCGGCGCTCGGCAGCGGCCAGACGCTGCTCGTGCGCGCCGATGTGCCCGGGCAGCACGTGCTCGGCGCCATGCCCGCGAAGGCGCTCTTGACGGTCGACGGCATCGGGATCGCGGCGCGCCTCCTGGGTCCGCTGCCGCGTACGACGCCCGACCTGCAAAGCGCAGGCTGGCTGCTCGAAGTGGATCACGCGCCGCCGGGCCTGGGACCGGGTGCGCACCTGCGCATCACGCTCGAGGGCGCCGCTGTCTCTGGAGTCCTGGTGCCGGCCGCGGCGCTGCTCTACGGGGACGCGGGCGCCTACGTCTATCGCCAGGCCCAAGCCAAGACCCCGGACGGCAAGGTGCAATACGCACCCGCGAGCGTGAAGCTCCTCGCACCCGAGGGCGACGGCTGGCTCGTCGACGGCCTCGCCACCGCCGACACCATCGTCGTGCACGGTGCGGGCGTGCTGTGGTCGCTGCAGGGTCTCGGCAGCTTCTCAGCCGCCGAAGAGGAACACGACTAAAGCGCATGCTCGCAAGCATCGTTCGCGCCTCGCTCGCGCACCCGCGCATCATTACTGCGCTCTCCGTGCTCGTCGCCGCGCTCGGTGCGAGCGCGCTCCTCAACGCCCGACTCGATGTGTTTCCGGACTTCGCGCCGCCGCACGTGCTGGTGCAGGCGGAGGCGCCGGGACTCGATGCCACCCAGGTGGAGGCGCTCGTGACGCGGCCGCTCGAGGGGTTGCTTGCGGGCACGGAGAATGTTGAATCGGTGCGCTCCACCTCGAGCCAGGGATTGTCGGCGATTCAGGTGGTGTTCGGCCGCAGCGGCGATCCCTATCGGCAGCGTCAGGTCGTGACCGAGCGCCTGGCGGAGGCCGGGGGCCTGCTGCCCGCAGGCGCCGGGCCGCCGCTGCTCTCGCCGCTCTCCTCCTCGATGGAGTACCTCGTGCATTTTGGCTATACGAGCGACCGGCTCTCGCCGATTGAGCTGCGGGACCTCGTGCGCTGGATGATCAAGCCGCAGATCCTCGCCGTTCCGGGGGTCGCGCAGGCGCAGATCTTCGGCGGCGAATCGCGCGAGCGGCAGATCCTCGTCGATCCGTTCAAGCTCTTTGCCGCCGGACTCACGCTGGAGGATCTGTACGCCGCGGCGCGCCACGGCACGGAGCTCATCGGCGGCGGCTACCTCGAGACGCCGACGCAGCGCATCGTCCTGCAGGCGCAGGCGACGGGTGCGACGCCTGCGGCGCTCGCCCAGGCGGTCATCGCCACGCACGACGGCGTCGGTGTGCGCATCGGCGATGTGGCCACGGTGCGCGACGGGGCGGAGCCGAGCTTCGGTGATGCGATGATTGGCGGGGTGCCGGGCATCCTGGTGGAGACTTCCACACAGTTCGGCGCCAACACCCTCGAGGTGACGAGCGCGCTCGAGCGGCGGCTCGATGCACTCGCGCCCGCGCTCGCCCTGCAGGGCGTGCAATACCATCCGGCGCTGCTGCGGCCGGCGAGCTTCATCGAGACCGCGATCGCGAAACTGCGCAACTCCTTGCTGACAGGCGCGGTGCTGGTGGTGCTGCTGCTCCTGCTGACGCTGCGCGACTGGCGCGCGGCGCTCGTGTCCTTCAGCTCCATTCCGGTCGCGCTGCTCGCCACGGTGTGGATCCTCGCAACCTTTGGCATCTCGCTCAACACCATGACGCTCGGCGGTCTCGTCGTGGCGCTCGGCGTAGTCGTCGATGATGCCGTGATTGACGTCGAGAACGTCATGCGCCGGCGGCGCGGCGCGGCGCCCGGGGTGGACATCCGCGAGCTCATCGTGCGCGCCTCGCTCGAAGTGCGGCGGCCGGTTTTCTATGCGACCGCCGCGGTGGCCGTGGCGTTTTTGCCGATTCTCATGCTCTCGGGGTTGCAGGGCTCGTTCTTCCGGCCACTGTCGATCGCCTTTCTGCTCGCCGTCGGGCTGTCGTTGCTCGTGGCCATGAGCGCAACCCCCGCGCTGTGCGCCCTCGTCATGAGCGCGCACCCGCCGCGCGCGGAGGCGCCCTGGCTGACGCGCCTGAAGCGGCATCAAAGACGCATCATCGAGCGGCTGCATCCGCGTCCCGCCGGGGTGCTCGCGGTGCTGCTCGTCACCGGCGCCGCCGGCATCGTGCTGCTGCCGTTGCTCGGCGCGCGGCTGCTGCCGGATTTCCGTGAGAACTATCTGATCGCGCATGCCTCGCTGCGTCCCGGCATCGCGCTCACGGAAACCGCGCGCGTCGGCAACCGCATTGCCGCGCGGCTCGCCGCGATCGCCGGCGTGAAGAGCGTCGCCGAGCAGATCGGCCGTGCCGAGAACGGCCAGGATCCGGATGCGCCCAACAAGAGCGAGTTTGAAGTGCAGATCGATCCCCAGCAGGGGGCCACCGCCGCGCAGATCGAGGCCGGGATCCGCGACGTATTTGACGACTTTCCCAATCAGCTGGTGGAGATCTACTCGGTGCTCGCCGAGCGTATCGGCGAGACCCTGTCCGGCGAGTCGGCGTCGTTTTTCATCAGCGTGTTTGGTCCGGATCTGGATCGCGACGATGCCGTCGCGGCGGAAATTGCCGCGCTGCTCGAGCGGCTGCCCGCGAGCGGCACCGTGCGCCTGAAAGTGCCGCCGCGCCAGCCGGAGCTGCGACTCGAACTCAAGCCGAGCGAGCTGGCGCTGTACGGACTGCAGGCGGCCGAGGTGCTGCAGACGGTCAATGCGGCGTACCACGGCACGGTGGTGGCCCAGTTGAGCCAGGCGGACCGCAGCGTGCCGATCGCCGTGCGCATCGCGGCGGGCGCTGCCACTCCCGAGGCGGTCGGCAAGCTCTTGCTGCGCGCCCGCGACGGCGCGCTCGTGCCGCTCGGCACGGTCGCAAGCTTGGAGCTCGTGTCGGCGCGCAGCCTCATCGACCACGAGGATGGCCTGCGCCGCCAGGTGGTGGTCGCAAATCCCAAGACATCCGACCAGGCGGGCTATGCCGAGGCGGCGCGCCGTGCCATCGCCGAGCACGTGCGCCTGCCGGCGGATGTCTATCTGCGCTTCGGCGGAGCGGCCGCGGCGCAGGCCGCCGCGGCCCACGAGCTCGTGCTGCATTCGGCTGCGGCCTTCGTCCTGATCGTGCTCCTCCTGGCGCTCGGCTTCGGCCACGCGCGCCATGTCGTCCTGGTGCTGGTGGCGCTGCCCTCCACTTTGATTGGCGGCGTCGCGGCGGTCGCGGTGACGGGCGGCAGCCTGTCGCTCGGCGCGATGGTGGGATTTGTCGCGCTCTTCGGCATGGCGGCCCGCAACACCATTCTGTTGATCTCGCACTACGACCATCTGGTGAGGGTGGAGGGTGCAAGCTGGAATTTGGCGACTGCACTGCGCGGCGCCGAGGAGCGTCTGACGCCGGTCCTCCTGACGGCGCTCCTCACGGGGCTCGCGCTGCTGCCCGTTGCCATCCAGATGCATCAGCCAGGCCACGAAATCGAAGGTCCCATGGCGGTCGTCATTCTGGGAGGTCTCGTGTCCTCGACTCTCGTCTCTCTGCTCCTCATTCCGCCGCTTGCGGTGCGGTGGCTGCGCCACTAGCGGATGGCGACGCCCCAGGGAAGCAGGCCGACATCCAAGGTGCGCAGCACCTGGTTGCTCGACGTATCGATGACCGAGACGCTGTTGGAGCGGCCGTTCGCGACGTAGAGCTTGGCGCCGCTCGCGGTGAGAGCCATGTTCCAGGGACGCTGGCCGACGGCAATGGTGGCGATGACGCTGTTGGTGCGCGGATCGATGACGGCAACGGTGCCGCTGCCGCCCGCCGTGGCATACACGCGCTCACCGTCGGCGCGCACGATGATGCCCGCCGGGCGCACGCCGATCGGGATCGACTTCGTGATGCTCCAGGAAGCGCTCGCAATCACGTCGACGTTTCCGGAGGTTTCATCGGCGACGTACACGGCGCTGCCGTCCGGCAGGAAACCCATGCCGCGCGGTGCGCCGGCCGTCTTGACGGTGGCGGTGGATTGGTGCGCGGCCACATCGATCACATCGATGCTGCGACTCTCTTCGTTGCTCGTAAGCAACCACTTGCCGTTCGGGCTGTAGACGCAGTGCTCCGGGTTGTCCCCCTGGATCTTGACCCGGAACGACTCGGTGAGCGAGGCGACGTCGATGAAGATGGCTTCGTTGGATTTCTCGGCGCACACCGTCACGGTCTTGCCGTCCGGGGAGAGCTGGATCCCTTCCGCCGAGAGGATGTTGGGAAGGGTCTTCTTTACTGTGCCGCTCGCGCTGTCGACGACGAGGACGACGTTGCCCAGGGCGTCGACGACGAAGAGCGTGCGTCCGCTGCGGTCGAGCGCCACGCCGCGCAGCTTCTTCCCCATGCTGCCTTGTTTGGGAATGGGACTGCGCGGGCTGGGTGCGTCGGTTGCGGTATCGATGACGGTAACTGTGCCTGAGCCTTCGTTCGGTACGTAGGCGTTTTCAGCGGCAGACGACGCGGCGGCGCAGGCAGCGAGCAGCGCACAAGAGTAGAATCGGGACGATCGGCGCACGGCGAGCACCTCGAGCCACACAAAGAATGCTCCCGATCCTGAAAGAGCGAGCGACGCAGCGTCAAGCGGCAGCGTAAACCCACGTTACGGGTGTGTGCCATTTTCGGCACAGAACCGTTGCGAGCGCGCGCAGCACAGCGTATGAGAGTTGTTCAGGGATAAGCGAACTGCTATATACGGCCGAGGAAAAGTCCTACACTGTAGGGGGATGGTCTAACGGTCATTTTTCGAGCTGGCTCGTTCGCCCACCGATGGGACGCACGGTCACCATAGATTCAGACGGCGCCTATATCCGCACCTTCCGCGCCGGCTTGTTCGGGGACGGCGGTGCGATAGCAAAAAAGATACAACGCGAATCGGTATTGAGGAGAACCTGTATGCAATTTGAATCTGAGCGACGGCTACGGATGCTTTGTGCCGTACTGGCACTGGGGGGATGTTGGGGCGTCGCGAGCGGTGATGAAGTCACCGACCGGACGAAAAACCCTGATCTCTGGGCTGACCCAGGTGGTGATCAGGCCCTCACCCGCCACAGCACTTTGAAGAACATCAACACACAAAACGTTTCCAAACTGCAGATGGTCTGGTCGCAGTCGAGCGGAACGTTGCGCGGCCATGAAGGACAGCCGCTCGTAGTAGATCTTGGCGGCACGCCAATGATGTACATGGAAAGCGGTTGGCCAAACATCATCCAGGCGCTTGACCTGACCGATCCAGACCATCCGAAGGAAATCTGGAACTACACCAAGTCGACAGACCGCGACGCATCTGCTGTGCCGCGCGCCTGCTGCGATACGGTGAACCGCGGCATGTCGTTTGCGGACGGCAAACTCGTGTTTGGCACCCTTGACGGTTTCGTCATCGCCCTCGATGCCAAGACCGGCAAAGAAGTTTGGGTCGTCAAACATGCCTGGCCGGCGCACGGTGAGACCATCACACCGGCACCGCTCATTGCCGAAGGCAAGGTCATCATTGGCTTCGGTGGCGATGAGTTCGCCGCGCGCGGCCGCCTCGATGCCTATGATCTGCAAACCGGCAAGAAGGTCTGGGAGTTCTATGCCACGGGCACAGATAAGGACGTCGGTCTGACGGCGGACAGCAACAAGAAGCATCCTGAGTATGGCAAATTTGGCCAGGACCTCGGCGTCCACGGCTTCCCCGGCGACGAGTGGAAGCGCGGCGGCGGCGCTCAGTGGGGCTTCTACAGCTACGATCCGGAGCTGAAGCTCGTCTACACATCGAGCGGCAACCCTGGCTTGTGGAGCCCGTCCTATCGTTGCGGTGCGAAGACGCACGAGGAGTGCAACAACGGCAAGTGGGACAACAAGTGGTCGATGACCATTTTTGCCCGCAAGGTCGACACGGGCGAAATCGTCTGGGCCTACCAGATGACGCCGTTTGACCAGTGGGACTACGACGGTATCAACGAGAACATGCTCGAAGACCTGACCGTCGACGGCAAGGCGCGCAAAGTCCTGATTCACTTCGACCGCAACGGCTTTGCCTATGTCCTCGACAGGACCGACGGCACGCTGCTGCGTGCGCACAACTATGTGACGGTGAACTGGGCTGAGAAGGTCGATATGAAGACCGGCCGCCCGATCAAAGTGAAGGCACATTCTCCGTTCGGACCCAATGGCAATGTCCAGGCCTGCCCGTCAGCGATGGGCGGCAAGGACCAACAGCCATGTGCAATCGATCCGACCGAGCCGGGAATTGCCTACTGCCCGACCAACAACTGGTGCATGGAGGATGAGCCGCAGGAGCGTTCGCACACGCAGCAGGGCACGGTTTATGTATTTGCTAACGTGTACATGTATCCTGAAAAGCCGGGCGTAACCGGCCGGTTCATCAAGTTCAACTTCCTCACGGGTGAGAAGGTCTGGGATATCCCGGATCCGTATCCGAACTGGGGTGGTGCACTGGTGACGGACGGCGGCCTGGCGTTCTACGGCAGCCTGAACGGTGACTTCCATGCGGTCGACCGCGCGACTGGCAAGATCCTTTGGCAGCGGCGCCTCGGCTCGGGAATCATCGGCAACCCGATCACGTACAAAGTTGCTGGCAAGCAGTACGTCTCGGTGTGGAGCGGCATCGGCGGCTGGATTGGCCTGCCGGTGACAGCCGGTCTTGATCTTTCCGACAAGTTCGGCGCGATTGGCGCCACGGCGATGACCAAGGCGGCGAACCTCGACAAGATCCCGATGGGTGGAACGCTGTACACCTTCCGAGTCGAATGACCGGAGTCGGTGTCCAGTTGTAGTTAGTTAAGAGCGTCCGGTGTCTGATAGGCACCGGACGCTTTTTTTTGTGGCTGGGAATTTGAGGCAGGGTATGAAAAAGTGGTGGGGCGCAGTCGCTCTCGTGGTGTGGGCAACCGTCGGCGGCGCGGCCCAGGCCGCCCTGCGTGTGTGCGCCGATCCCGGCAACCTGCCGCTGTCGAACAATCGCGGCGAGGGCTTTGAGAACAGGATCGCGGCGCTGCTCGCCACCTCCATGGGCACGAGCGTGCAGTATTACTTCCGCCCGTCAATCGAGCGCGGCCTGACGCGGACCACGCTGTACGCTGACGAGTGCGATCTCATGATGGACATGCCGCTCGATTCGGAGCGCGTGCTGACGACCGAGGCCATTTATCGCACGACCTTTGTGCTGGCCTATCGCAATGACAAGGGCCTCGCGTTCAAGAGTCTCGACGATCCCAAGCTGAAGAAGCTCAAAGTCGGCGTCTATCAAACCTCAGCGATCCGCGAGGCGCTGTCCGAGCATGACGTCAGCGAAAATGTCGTCATCCATTACTTGACCCATGATGCGGATCTCGTCCCCGAGGATCAGCCCTCCTATCAGGTTCAGGAAGTGATCGACGGCAAGCTCGATGTGGCTGCCGTGTGGGGCCCGTTCGCCGGCTACTACAAGGCGCTGAAGCATGCGCCGCTCACCATCCAGCCGGTCAACCTCATGGAAGACGCGGTGCCGATGGAGTACGACATGGCATTTGCCGTGCGCACCACCGACAAGACACTGAAGGCGCAGCTCGACCAGGCGATCCATAAGGAGCGCGACGGCATCCGCGCGATACTGGTGGACTACGGCGTGCCGCTCGTGAAGTGCGACACCTGCCTCATCGCGGGTGATCTGCCGTCGCATGGCCCGTACAAGGAGGAGAAGCCGCACCACGGTGATCCGACGCCTTCAATCGTTTCCATCGCGACGCTCAATGATTGGCTCGCGCACGGCGCGAGTGTCAATGAGGAACTGAACCACGCCATCATCGCCGATGACCTGAAGCGCATCCGCTATCTCGTGGAGAAGAAGCACGCCGACGTCAATGCGCCCGATCTGCAGGGCGAGACACCGCTCGACAACGCCATCCGCAAGGCGTCCCTTGCGCTCGTGACCTATCTCGTGGAGCACGGCGCCGACGTCAATGGCCAGGACCACGACGGCTGGACCCCGGTCATGACCGCGGCGTGGCTCGATGACGCGGGGATCATTCATTATCTGGTGTCCCATAAGGCCGATCCGAACGGCAAGAGTGCCGCGGGCCTGACGCCGCTCGCGATCGCCTCGCAGAATGGCAAGGATGTCGCCGCCGTCGCCTTGATTGAAGACCACGCCGACGCCAACCAGACGGTGGGCGGGGGCGGCTACACGCCGCTCATGCTCGCGGTCGCGGGGCACTCGATGGCGACGACCAAGGCGCTCGTCGACCACGGGGCCAATGTCAATGCGAAGAACGAAGGCGGTATCACCGCACTCATGATCGCCGCAGCGGCCGATCAAGCTCCGCTCGTCGCGCTGCTCGTCAAGGCAGGCGCCGATGTCGGAGCGCGCGATGAGAAGGGCGAAACCGCGCTCAGTATCGCGCGCGATAAGGACGGCCAGGCGGTGATCAAGCTGCTGGAACAAGCGCCGGCTTCCGCCGTTCCCAGTTCAGGAAGCTCGGGCGCTTAAGACTAAAAATCGATTCGACGAGGAGACGGGCCGTGTCGAGAAAGAAAGCGAGCGTTGGCTGTCGATCCATACTGGCATTGATCGGCGTGGCCGCGGCCGTGTGCGAGGCGGCGCCACCGGCGCCTGCTGCGGCGACGCCGGCGGCGGCCGGTGGCGCGACGCCGGCGGCACTCGTTGACAGCACGCCCAAGGGGAAACTCAAGAATCCCTACACCGACGACAATGCCGCCATCGTCGCGGCGGGCAAGGACCTCTATTTTCATTCAGGCTGCAACGGCTGCCACGGCGGCGGCGGCGGCGGCGGCATGTGTCCGCCTCTCACCAACGACATCTGGGTGTACGGTGGCGATGACGACACGCTCTTCCGGCTCGTGACCCTAGGCTCTGATGCGCTGCAGGCGAAGGGCTACACTCGTGTGGGAATGGAACATGTGGTGGGCCCCATGCCCCCAATGGGTGCAATCGTCCCCACCGCGGATGATTTATGGAAGATCCTCACCTTCATCCGCTCCAAGTACACCGGCTCGCCGGCAGCCAAATTCGGCTCTCCGCCCGATGCGCCGCCGCCACCCGGCTCCTAAAAATACGCGCCCAAACAGCGCTTTTCGTCGTAGGCCATTAGCGGTACTCTGAACGGGGTTCCAGCTGGCCTACGTGAGCGTCGTGGCGCCGGCCGCGGTGGGCCGATGGCCGCCGACGTCAAGGCCGCGCGCCAGGCAATTCTGCGTTGCAAAGATCGAAGCCGGGTGAGGGGGTTAAGTTCATGCGACTGCGCCTAGAGAGCCGAGGTCACGCGGAGCTTGTGCATTCCGCGGTGCGCGGCTCTTTGAAGGGGCTCGACATCGATGAGGTGGTGCGCTGCTCCTGGAACCGCTGCCTCACGACCTATGCGCTCGATGCCCTGCAGCCGAAGAAACCGACGACGGTGGAGCGCGGCGACCTCACGCAGCGCAAGGAGCGGCTGGGATCGCTCTTGTCCATCGCCCGCATCGAGATGGCGAGTCTCGCCCGACTCATGCAGCACACGCAGTACGGCATCATGCTCACCGACTGGGATGGTGTCATCGTCAGCTACACCGGCGATCCCGGGTTTTCCGACACCGCGCGCCGCAGCGGTTTTCGCGAGGGCGTGGTGTGGAGCGAGCGCGAGTTCGGCACCAACGGCATGGGCACCTGTCTCGTCACGCAGCGCCCCATCGTCATTCACCGCCGCGACCATTTCCTGGTGCAGAACACGCAGCTCACCTGCTCCGCCGCGCCGATCTTTGACATGCAGGGCAAACTGCTCGCGACCCTCGACATCTCCGGCGCCACCTCCCGCGCGCAGACGCACACCCTCGCCCTGGTGGATATCGCCGCGCAGAACATCGAGAACCGCGCGCTCCTGGAAGCCTGCAAGAAATTTGGCGTGCTGCGCTTTCACCGCTGCGCGGAGTTCGTGAGCACGCCGGGCGAGGGCGTTCTGGCATTTGATGAGGCGGGGACGATTCGCGGCGTGAATCGCGGCGCGCTGAAGCTGCTCGGCTATCGCAATCACGAAGCGCTGTGCGGCCAGCGCATCGAGGCGGTACTCGATACCTCTCTCGAGGCGCTGCTGCACCTGTCGTGGCGCCACGGCTTTCGGCCCGATGCTCTGGCGCCGCGCTACGGTGCGCAGCGCTGGTTTGCATCCGTGCAGGCCCCGGCGGAGCCGATGCGCCGTGCCAGTCTCGCCACCGCTGTCGCTGTTCCTGCGATTGCAAGCCCGAGTGCGCCGGGACAGAGCGTGCGCGCCCTGCCGCGGGTGGATGCCGACAACGCGGACGTTCTGGGCAGTGCCGAATGCGATGCGCTGCGCCGCACGCTGGAGGCCTGCCGCTGGAACATCAGCGCGACCGCCGTACGCCTGCACTTAAGCCGCCGCACGATTTACCGCAAAATGTATCGCCATGGCATCGCTCGCCACGACTTCGACGGCGATTCCCGCAAGTAGGCTCCCGCAACAGTTTGGCGCGCTGCAGCGTGCCGCTGTCTTCTGGTAAATCGCGACGCGCCGTCGCGCGCTTCTGAATGGTTATGCATTTTTCAGTGGCACCGGCGCGCGGGCGCTGACAAACTCCACTCCAGATCGTGTCGATGAGCGGGCTCGACCGTCGCGAGCTGGCGACAGTGCTTGTGAACGGCGTGAGGCGGAGCCATATCAGCGACTTCGCTCGAGGAGTCAGCGGTGCTTCCCCTACGTGCGCAAACCGTGGCGCTCATTGCCACCTTACTCATATCGAGTGCCCCGGCGCGCGCCGCCGCTCCACCTCCCGCTCCACCTGCCGCTCCTGCCCCCGCCGCTGCCCCCGCCGCTGCCCCGGCCGCTGCCCAGCCGCCCGCGCCACCGCATGTCGAGCCCTTCAGCTTCGCAACGGTCGAGCGCCTGGCGCAACAGCGCTCGATGGAGCCCTACCGTGATCGCTCGGCGCCGCTGCCCCAGCGCCTCGCGAAATTAAGCTATGACGCCTTCCGCGATATCCGTTTCAAGCCGGGCGCCGCGCTCTGGCACGACCAGGCATTATTCGAAGTGCAGTTTTTTCATCGCGGTTTTACTTTTGGGCGCCAGGTCAATATCAACGAGGTGAACGCCGCCGGGACGAGCCGGCCGATTCTCTACAACCCCGCGCTCTTCAGCTTTGGCCGGCTGACCGCGCTCACGGCCAAAGACCTGCCGCCGCGCACCGGCTATGCCGGCTTTCGCGTGCACTATCCCCTGCACACGCCGCTCTACAAGGATGAGCTCGCGGTGTTCCTCGGTGCCTCCTACTTCAAGGTGCTCGGCCGCAGGCAGGGTTACGGACTCTCGGCTCGGGGCCTTGCGATCAATACCGCGACCGTCGGCGGGGAGGAATTTCCCTCCTTCACCGATTTCTGGCTGGTGCGTCCGCAGGCGCAGCAGCGCTCGCTGACGATTTATGCGCTGCTCGACAGTGAAAGCGTGACCGGCGCCTATCGCTTCGACATCCATCCGGGCTCGATGACGCAGGTCGAGATCGCGAGCGAAGTCTATCCGCGCCGCGAGATTGAAAAGATCGGCATCGCCCCGCTCACGTCGATGTTCCTGTTCGGCGAGGATCACGCCGGACGCCATTTCGACGATTTTCGCCCCGAAGTTCACGACAGCGACGGTCTCATGGCCGAGACCGGCACCGGCGAGTGGTTGTGGCGCCCGCTGACGAATCCGCATGAGCTGCGCGTCAGTCGCCTGATGGACCACAATCCGAAGGGTTTCGGCCTGATCCAGCGCGATCGCAATTTCGATCATTACCAGGACAGCGAATCGCGCTTCCAGGCGCGCCCGAGCTACTGGATCGAGCCGCGTGGCGAGTGGGCCGATGGCGGCGTGGAGCTGGTGGAGATTCCGACCGACGAGGAAATCAACGACAATATCGTCGCCTACTGGGTGCCGAGCGCGCCGGTGAAGGCGCATCAGGTCCTCAAGTACTCTTATTTGCTGTCGGCGTATTCTGAATCGCCACTGTGGCCTCCCGCGGGCAAGGTAATTGCGACCCGTACGGCCAGTGCCACGCCCTTGGTCGCCAATGCGCGCGGGCGACGGCGCTTTGTGGTGGACTTCGCCGGTGGGCCCTTGGGGGATCTCAATCCGTCGCAGGCGGTGAGGGCGCAGCTGACGGCCACCCACGGACAGATTGACAACGTGACGGTTGAGAGGATCCTCGAGACGGGAGCCTGGCGCGTTGCCTTCCGCTACACCCCGGACGGCACTCGCACCGCGGACCTGCACTGTTTCTTGATGTTGTACGGGGAAGTGCTGACAGAGACGTGGACGTATCTATGGAACCCCTGAACTACCGCCCGAGCGCTGCGCAGCGCGGTCAAGCGCTGCTGCGCCGCGCGGTGTTCTTTTCGCTGACTTTTAGCACGGCCGGATTCGCCACCAGCCTCATGCTCATCATCCTTGAGGCCAATGGCCTGAGCGTTCTCAAATGTGTGGCGCTGGTGCTGTTCGCGACGCTGTTCACCTGGATTTCCGGGGCATTTTGGACGGCGGTCGCGGGATTCCTGATCAAGATGATCGGCCGCGACCGCGCGGTGATCAGTCCCCGCGGCCTCGAAGGCCGGACCCTCGGGTGGCGCACCGCCATCATCATGCCCATTTACAACGAGGACGTGACGCGGGTGGCGACCGGCATCGACGCCATCTGGTCCTCGATTCAGGCGCAGCCCGAGGCCGCCGCCTTCGATTTTTTCGTTCTTTCGGACACCCGCTCCGATGAGATCGGCGCGGCCGAGGAGCGCGCCTGGCGTTCGCTCGTCGCGCGCCATAACGCCGACGGGCGCCTGTTCTATCGGCGCCGCGCGCAGAACCTCGGCAGGAAGGCGGGCAACATTGCCGACTTCGTCCGCAACTGGGGCGATGCCTACGAGTACTTCGTGATCCTGGACGCCGACAGCGTCATGACCGGCGATGCGCTGGTGACGCTCGCGCGGCTCATGGATGCGAACCCCCAGGCCGGCATCATCCAGGGTCTGCCGCTGCCGGCCGGTCGGGATACGCTCTTCGCGCGCATGATTCAGTTCGCCGCGCGCCTGAACGGCCCGATGCTCGCAAGCGGTCTCGCGTTCTGGCAGCTGGGCGGCGGCAACTACTGGGGACATAATGCGATTCTGCGCACGCGGCCCTTCGCAAGCTTCTGCGGCCTGCCGCATCTGCCGGGTGTCGCCCCGCTCGGAGGGGAGATCCTGAGTCACGACTTCGTCGAGGCCGCGTTCATGCGCCGCGCGGGCTACGAGGTGTGGCTGGTGCCTGATCTCGGCGGCAGCTGGGAGGAGGTCCCCTCGAATGTCATCGACTTCGCCGCGCGCGACCGGCGCTGGACCCAAGGCAACCTGCAGCACAGCCGCGTACTGCCGCTGAAGGGACTGCATTGGCTCTCCCGCATGCACATGCTGACCGGCATGCTTTCCTATCTGACCTCGCCCATGTGGTTCGTCGTTCTGGTGGTGAGCTCGATCCTCACCTGCATGGAAGCCCTGCACGAGCCGGTCTACTTTCAGCCGGGCGCGCGCGCGCTGTTCCCGGACTGGCCGATTTCCCGTCCGGACGAGATCGCGATGCTGCTGCTGATGACCATCATCGTGCTGCTGCTGCCGAAGCTCCTCGGCGCCACTTTGGCCCTGAGCAATCGCACCCTGCGGCGCGGCTTCGGCGGGGTGCGCGGGCTCATTCCGAGCCTCTTCGTGGAGCAGATTTTCAGCATGCTGCTCGCGCCCGTCATGATGGTGTTCCACTCGATATTTGTGGTGCGCACGCTGTGCGGTAAATCGGTGACCTGGGATGCGCAACCGCGCTCCGATCGCGGCTTGCCGTACGGCGAGGCGCTGCGGCGGCATGCGCCGCACCTCGTGCTCGGGCTCGTCTGGGGCGCGGTGATCTACGAGTGCGCCCCGCGCTTCATCTGGTGGATCATGCCGGTGCTCGCGGGCCTGCTCTTCTCGGTGCTGCTGGCCGTGTGGACCAGCGGACCACGGCTCGGTCGGTGGCTGAAGCGTTGCGGGCTGCTGTTGACTCCGGAGGAGACGGCGACGCCGAAGGAACTGGCCGCCGTGCACGGCGCGGGGCCGCTCGCGATCGTCGATGCGGTCGAGCCCGCGATGCGGGTCCCGCAGCTCGCGCCGCTGCGCATGGATCCGCAGCCGGCCGTCTATATCGGGCAGCGCCTCATCCGAAAGCTGACGCGGGTCGCACCGCAGGCTCCGGCGCTGGTCTCGCCGCCCGATCCGTTGCGGATACCTTAATATCCGTTCTAACGTATTGGGGGACGGGCCATCAGCATCCTGGATGCATTTCACCCGGCGGTTGCCGCCTGGTTTCGCCGCAGCTTTGACGCCCCGACTCCCGCGCAGGAGCAAGCCTGGCCCGCGATCCGGGCCGCCAAACACGTTCTGATCGCCGCGCCCACGGGATCCGGAAAGACCTTTGCCGCATTTTTGACGGCCATCGACGCGCTCGTGCGCGCCGGATTGCAGCGCGGCCTTGCCGATGAAACGCAGCTCGTGTACGTCTCGCCGCTGAAGGCGCTGTCGAATGACATCAAACGCAACCTCGAGGCGCCGCTCGCCGGCATCCGCGATGAGCTGCGCGCGCTCGGCCTGCCCGACGTCGAGATCCGCACGCTGGTGCGCACGGGCGATACGCCTCAGGCCGAGCGCGCGAGCATGCGCCGTCGACCCCCGCACATCGTCGTCACCACCCCCGAATCGCTGTACATACTGCTCGGCTCCGAGTCGGGGCGGCGCGCGCTCGCGACGACGCGCACGGTGATCGTGGATGAGATCCACGCGCTCGCGGGCAGCAAGCGCGGCGCGCATCTGGCGCTGTCGCTCGAGCGGCTGCGCGCATTAACGGGCGGCAATCTCGCGCGCATCGGCCTGTCGGCCACGCAGCAGCCGATTCGCGAGGTGGCACGCCTCCTGGTCGGCGCAGAAGCGACGGACGCGGAGAACCCCTGCACCATCGTCGACATGGGGCATGCGCGCGCGCGCGACCTTGCCGTCGAGGTGCCGCGCTCGCCGCTCGAGGCGGTGATGTCGGGTGAGGTCTGGACGGAAGTCTACGATCGCCTGGCCGAGCTCATCCGCGAGCACCGCACGACACTCGTGTTCGTCAACACGCGCCGGCTCGCCGAGCGCGCCGCGCGGCATCTGTCCGAGCGGCTGGGCGAAGCGCACATTGCCGCACATCACGGCAGCCTCGCGAAGGAGCGGCGCCTGGACGCCGAGCAGCGTCTGAAGCGCGGTGACTTGAAGGCCCTCGTCGCCACCGCCTCGCTGGAACTGGGAATCGACATCGGCGATGTCGACCTCGTGTGCCAGTTGAGTTCGCCGCGCTCGATCAACGCCTTCCTGCAGCGCGTCGGGCGCGCCGGCCACGCGGTGCGTGGCACCTCGAAGGGCAGACTCTTCCCGCTGTCGCGCGATGATCTGGTGGAATGCGCGGCGCTGCTCGATGCGGTGCGTCGCGGCGAGCTCGACTGCCTGCAGGTGGCGGGCGACTCGCTCGACGTGCTCGCGCAGCAGATCACCGCAGAAGTCTCCGCCCAGGAGTGGGACGAGGAGGCGCTGTTGGCGCTCATCAGGCGCGCCTATCCCTACAGGCATCTGCCGCGAGAATCCTTCGATGCCGTGCTCGCCATGCTCGCCGAGGGCTTCAGCACGCGGCGCGGCCGGCACGGCGCGCTCGTCCATCATGACCGCATCAACCATGTGCTGCGGCCGCGGCGCGGCGCGCGGCTGACGGCGCTGACCTCCGGCGGCACGATCCCCGACACGGCGGACTATCAGGTGCTGCTCGAGCCGGAGTCACACGTCGTCGGCACCGTGCACGAGGACTTCGCGGTGGAGAGCCTCGCGGGCGATGTGTTTCAGCTCGGCAACACCTCGTACCGCATCCTGCGCGTCGAGCGCGGCAAGGTGCGCGTGGAGGATGCCCGGGGTCAGCCGCCGACGATTCCTTTCTGGCTGGGCGAGGCGCCGGGCCGCAGCGATGAGCTATCGGCTGCGGTGTCGCGCCTGCGGCGCGAATTCGAGCAGCGCTTCGCCTACGGCATCGACGCCGCCTCGGCCGGGCTCGCCGCGGATCTCGCGCTCGGTGCGCCCGCAGCCGCGCAGCTCGCGGCTTATCTCGGCAGCGCCTGCGCAGCGCTCGGCTGTCTGCCCACCCAGGAAACCGTCGTCTTTGAGCGCTTCTTCGATGAGTCGGGCGGGATGCAGCTCGTCATTCATACGCCCTTCGGCAGCCGCGTCAACCGCGCCTGGGGGCTCGCGCTGCGCAAGCGTTTCTGCCGCAAGTTCAACTTTGAGCTGCAGGCGGCGGCGACCGAGGACAATCTGGTGCTGTCGCTCACGAGTGCGCACAGCTTTGATCTCGAAGATGCGGCGCGCTATCTGCATTCGCACAGCGTCCGCCCGCTTCTCGTGCAGGCGCTGTGCGCCGCACCCATGTTCGGCGTGCGCTGGCGCTGGGTCGCGGGCGTGGCGCTCGCGCTGCCGCGCTATCGCGGCGGCAAGAAAGTGCCCCCGCAAATCGCACGCATGAATGCCGAGGACCTGCTCGCGTCGGTATTTCCCGACCAGGTCGCCTGCGCCGAAAACCTCACCGGCGAGCTTGAGATTCCGGAGCATCCGCTGGTTCAACAGGCCGTGCGTGACTGCCTCGAGGAGGCGATGGATGTGGCGGGGCTCGAGCGGCTGCTGCGCGCGCTCGAAACAGGCGGCATCCGCGTCGTGGCGCGCGATCTCACCGAGCCGTCGCCGCTCGCGCTCGAGGTGCTCTCCGCCCGGCCGTATGCCTATCTCGACGATGCTCCGCTCGAGGAGCGGCGCACGCAGGCGGTGATGGGCCGCCGCTGGCTCGACCCCGAAAGCGCCGCCGACATCGGCCGGCTCGACCCGCAGGCCGTGGAGCGCGTGCGTGCGCAGGCATGGCCGGATGCGGCCCGTGCGGACGAGCTGCACGATGCGCTCCTGTGGCTCGCCTTTCTCACGGTGGCGGAGGTGGACGCAAACGCGGCGTGGCCCGCCTTGATCGCGGAGCTCGCGCTCGCGGGGCGCGTGCTCAACGTGGCGATGGGCACGGGCGCTTCGGTCTGGGTGGCCGCGGAGCGCCGCGCGCTCTTCACGGCGCTCGCTGCGGAGTCGACGGCTCCGCAGGCCCTGGCGGAGATCGTGCGCGGTCGCCTCGAGGGATTGGGGCCGGTCACGGCTGAGGCCCTCGCCGCTTCCATGGGGGTCGACGTCGCGCGCGTTGACCAGGCGCTCCTCGCGCTGCAGACGGAGGGCTTCGCGATGCGCGGGCGCTTCACGCCCGCGGCCGGCGCCGATGAATGGTGCGAACGGCGGCTCCTGGCGCGTATCCATCGCTACACGGTCAATCGCCTGCGCGCCGAGATCGAGCCGGTGCCCGCACGCGACTATCTGCGTTTTCTTTTTGAATGGCAGCGCGTCGCGCCCGATGCGCGCATGCAAGGGCCCGATGCCGTCGCCGCGGTGCTCGGCCAGCTCGAGGGCTGCGAGCTGCCGGCCGGCGCCTGGGAAACGGAAATTCTTCCGGCGCGCATTACGGAGTACGAGCCGGCCTGGCTCGATGAGCACTGCCTTGCCGGGCGATTCGTGTGGACGCGCCTCGCCGCGCGCGCGGCCGATCCGGAGCGCGGCGCGGCGCCGGTGCGCGCCACTCCGATCGCGCTCATCGCCCGGCGCAATCTGCGGGTGTGGTCGGCCTACACCAGCGCCTTGCCGGCCGAGCAGCTGACAGCCAACGCGCGCGCCCTCGCCGATACCCTGCGCGCGCAGGGCGCCTCCTTCTTTGACGATCTCGTCGAGGGCGCGCATCTGTTGCCCACCCAGGTGGAGACGGCGCTCGCCGAGCTCGTCGCGCTCGGGGTCGTGAACTCCGACAGCTTCGGAGGCTTGCGGGCGCTGCTCGTGCCGGCCGATCGCAGAAAATCCGCAGGTGGCGCGCCGCGCCGGCGGCGCATCGCGCTCTTTGGCATGGCCGACGCCGGACGTTGGTCGCTCGTGCGCCGCCCGGCACCGCTCGATGAGCGCTCGGGTGTGCACGCGCTGGATGGCGACAGCGTCGAATACGTCGTGCGCACGCTGCTGCGCCGCTGGGGGGTGCTCTTCTGGAGCCTGCTCGCGCGCGAGGCCAGCTGGCTGCCGCCGTGGCGCGATCTGTTGCGCTCGTGCCGGCGCCTCGAGGCGCGCGGGGAGATTCGCGGCGGTCGCTTTGTCGCCGGATTTTCGGGCGAGCAATACGCGACGTCGGAGGCGGTGGGCCTGCTGCGTGACATGCGCCGCAGAGCGCACGACGGCCAGTGGGTGTCGCTCTCGGCGGCCGATCCGCTGAATCTCATCGGCATCCTCACCCCGGGCGCGCGCCTGCCCGCGCTCACCGGCAACCGACTTCTCTATCGCGACGGCGTGCCGGTGGCCGTCTATTGCGGCGGCGAGGTCAAATTTCTGCAGGAGCTCGATGCGAAGGAGGCGTGGGAGGCGCACAACGTCCTCCTGCGTCGCCACGTTCCCGCCTTGCTCGCCGATCTGGCCTGAAGCGGTCACGGGCACGCAAGATCAGGAGCGGGATCCGCGCGGCGGGGGAGAGGAGTGCAGCAATGCATGAGCTAAACGTCAATCGCGCGGGCATTGCTGCGGCACACGGGCTCATCCGGCCCTTCATCCGCACGACGCCCATCGTCGAGGTCGATGGCGCTGAGTTTGGGCTCGCCGCATTTCGCGCGTACCTGAAGCTCGAATTGCTGCAGCATGCCGGCTCCTTCAAGGCGCGCGGCGCGTTCGCGAACCTCTTGCTGCGCGAGGTGCCCGCGGCGGGCGTCGTCGCCGCCTCTGGCGGCAATCACGGCGTGGCGGTTGCCTATGCCGCGATGCGCCTCGGCAAGCCCGCGCGGATCTTTGTCCCCAGCATCGTGTCGGCTGCAAAGGCCGCCCGCATTCGCGAGTGCGGTGCCGAGCTCATCGTGGTGGCCGGCTCGCGCTACGATGATGCGCTGGCGGCGAGCCAGGAGTGGGCGCGCGCCTCCGGCGCGCTGCAGGTGCACGCCTTTGATCAGCTGGAGACGCTGCTCGGTCAGGGAACGGTGGGCCTGGAGTTTGCGCAACAGGCGACGGAGCTTGATACGCTGCTGGTGGCGGTGGGCGGAGGCGGCCTCATCGCCGGCGTTGCCGCCTGGTTTGAGGGCCGCGTGCGGGTCATCGGCGTCGAGCCGGAAGCGGCGCCCACGCTCACGCGTGCGCTCGCCGCGGGAAAGCCGGTGGACGCGGAGATGGGGGGCATTGCCGCCGATTCATTGGCCACCCAGCAGGTCGGTGCGCTGATGTTTCCGATTGCCCAGCGCTACGTGGAGCGCGTTATTCTGGTGCCCGACGCGGCGATCGAGGCCGCGCAGCGCCGTCTGTGGCAGACGCTCAGGATTGTGACGGAGCCCGGGGGTGCGGCCGCGAGCGCCGCGCTCCTCGGAGGACAGTATGAGCCGCGCCCGGGCGAGCGAGTGGGCGTGCTGCTCTGCGGAGGCAACACCACCGCCGTCGATTTTGGCAAGAGGACATCGAGCGTATGAAGGCCATTCGTGTGGAGAGCCCCGGCGGACGCAAGGCGCTGAAGTACACCGACGTGCCCGAGGTGCGCCCGCAAGGAAATCAAGTCCTGGTGGCGATCGAGTATGCCGGGGTCAACTTCTACGACGTCTACCAGCGCGACGGGCTCTATCCGGTCGCGATGCCAGTCACGCTGGGCACGGAAGCCGCCGGGACCGTGAGCGCCGTCGGCGCCGAGGTCAGAGACTTCCGCGTGGGCGATCGCGTCGCCTATCAGGGCGTGCAGGGGGCTTATGCCGAGCGCGCCGTCGTGGGCACCGAGCGATTGATCCGGCTGCCCGAGGGCGTGTCGACCCGCGATGCGGCTGCACTCATCCTGCAGGGGCTGACCGCGCATTATCTTGCGACCTCGACCTATGAGCTGAAGGCGGGCGATACGGCGCTCGTGCACGCCGCCGCCGGCGGCGTGGGGCTGCTCCTGTGTCAGATTGCCAAATTGCGCGGGGCCCGGGTCATCGGCACGGTTTCCACCGACAGCAAGGCGCTGCTGGCGCGACAGGTGGGCGCCGACCACGTGATCCTCTACCTGCAGCAGGATTTCGCGGCCGAGACCCAAAAACTGACCGCGAATCGCGGCGTCCAGGTGGTGTATGACTCGGTAGGCCGCACGACCTTTGACCAGAGTCTCAATTGCCTCGCGCCGCGCGGGCTGCTGGCGCTCTTTGGCCAATCCAGCGGACCGGTTGCGCCGGTCAATCCGCAGATCCTGAATCAGAAGGGCTCGCTCTACCTGACGCGGCCGACGCTCGCCCACTATGTCGCCACGCGTGACGAGCTCCTCAGGCGTGCCAATGATCTATTTGATTGGCTGCGCAGCGGCAAGCTTGCGGTGCGGATCGATCGCGAGGTCGAGCTCAAAGATGCCGCCGAGGCGCACCGCGCGCTCGAGAGCCGCGAAACGACCGGCAAAGTGCTGTTGAAGATCTAAGGGCTGACGCTCCGGCCGCGCAATTAGGGTGCCGCGCGTTCTGCCGTCTGCAGGTGCGTGCGCACACGCACGATGAAATGCTGCGAGTCGCCCGGCGTGATGACGAGCGTGCGCCGGCGAAATCTCAAGACCACGGCGCGCGCGGGATCGGTCGCCAGCGCCCGAAAGCATCCGAGTCTGCGGCTCCAGAAAATTCCCGTGAACGAGAAGAGGCCGCCGTTGCCGAAGAGGCGGAACGCGCCGGTGAAGGCGGCGGCATCACCGACGACGGACGAGAGATCGGCAAGCGCGAAGGTTGTGCGCCACAGGGGGCGCTGCACTTCAAGGGCGGCGGCAGTCAGGGTGTATCCCGACACCCTGCTGCACAATGCGCCCGCCAAGACGGCGAGCGGCAGAGCAATCATCAGGCAGCGCACGAGCAGCGAATGCGCGGGGACGACGAGCACTCCCGCCGCCGCAACAGCCGCGAGCAGGACGACCACGAGGGCCGAGGAGCGCTGCAGCGAGCGGCTCCACGGCGCGCCGAAGTCGAGCGGCATCAGCGGGCAATGGACGCGAGCTGCTCGAGCGCGCGCATCTGCAGCTGGGTCGAGTCCGAATCCTGCAGCAGCCGGTTGGCGTGGTTCACGAAGGCCATGATCTCCTGCGCGGGCAGGGGCTTGCTGATGAGAAAGCCTTGCGCGAGATCACAGCCGAGCCGCCGCAAGAGATTCCATACCTCGACGTTCTCGACGCCCTCGGCGACGACGCGCAATCCGATGCTGTGGGCGAGCTCGATCGTCGAGGTGACAATCTTCGTATCGTCGGGGCGCGAATGGGCGTGCGCGATCAGGGAGCGATCGATCTTGAGCTCATCGACCGGCAGGCGGCTCAGCTGCGCAAGTGAGGAGTACCCGGTGCCAAAGTCATCCATGGCAAAGCGCACGCCCGCCACGCGCAGCAATTGCATGTGGCGCGCCGCGAGCACCGGATCACGCATCACTGCGCTCTCGGTGATCTCCAGCAGAAGTTTGGTGGGCGACACGCCGTGTTTCTCCAGACAGCGCAGCACTTCGCTGCCGAGCTGCGGATCCAGGATGTCAGAGGCTGACAGATTGACGGCGACGTCAATGTCGAGACCGAGCGCGCGCCACTCGGCCATCTGCCGTATGGCCTCGCCGACGACCCAGCTCGTGAGCAGGCGCGTGTTGCCAGTCTGCTCCGCGAGCGGCACGAATTCGACCGGCGAGACCTCGCCCAGCTGCGGATGCGTCCAGCGGGCGAGTGCCTCGAGGCTCTTCACCGTGCGCGTCGCCATCTCGACTTTGGGCTGATAGACGAGCTTCAGTCCCACGTCCTGCTCGAGCGCGCGCCGCAATTCGGTCACGAGCGCGAGGCGGCGCCGGTGCTGCTCGTCGCGGCCGGCGCGATAGATCGCGACCGGAGCTCGCGCGTCCTGTGCGTCGTGCAGCGCCATCTGCGCACAGCGCATGAGCTCGCGTGCGCTGCCGCCATGTTCCTGATAGGCGGAGATGCCGGCCGTCGGGTGCAGTTCGAGGCCGACGTCGGCGACCACGAAGTTTGCGGCGATGGTGCCGATCAACTGCTCGGCGAAGAGCGGTGCGCGCTGCAGCGAACACGGCGCAGCCACAATCAGGAATTGCTGCGCGGATAGGCGTGCCACCAGATCGGCCGGCCCGGCGTTCTGCTTCAGGCGCCGCGCCGCTTCGCTCAAAGCGTCGTCACCGACGTGATGGCCGAGCGAAGCGTTGATCTCCGGAAGGTTGCGCAGATCGATCAGGATCAGCGCGAAGGATGTCCCGGCGTGGTCGCGTATGCGCTGATCGATGTCATTTTCCGCAAACGGCCGGTTGGGCAGGCCCGTCAGCGTGTCGTGGTAGGCGAGCTGCGTGATGCGCGCCTCACGCTCGGCGATGCCTGCCTGCATGGTGTTGAAGGTCGCGGCGAGGCGGCGGAAATCCTTGGCGCCGCGCGGCACGACCGGACGGCCATAACGGCCTTCCTCGATACGCCGCGCCGCGCGCACGAGCTCCGCAATCGGACGCGATGCGCTGCGGCCGGCCAGCATGCCGATGCCGGCGGCGAGCAGCAGAGCGACCGTGCCGATCAACAGCATGGCATCGCGCAGGTCGCGATAGGGCGCGAGCACCTCATACATGGGCTGGTGCACCCACACATCGACCGTGTCGGGATTCACGGCGAGACGGCGCGTGACGGTCAGATACTCCGCGGTGCCGAGGCGCAGCCGCCAGGCACCGCCATTCTGGCGCGCGCCGCCGCCGTGCAGTGCCACGAGCGCGCTCCGCGATGCACTGTCCAAGGTGGAGGCGACGATGGTCACGCCCGCCTGATTGTGCGTGACGAGGCTGATGGCCGTTCCCGCCAGCTCGCTCATGCGCCGCGCGAGGGTGTCGTCGATGGCAAAGCCCATGGCCACCCAGCCGATGACCTCCGGAGCGCGCACGGGAGCCAGAAAAAACTGGTAGGCGCGTCCGCCCAGCACCATGACGTGCGGGCTGTCGGCGGCCATGTCGGCGGCACTCAGGAGTCGCTGCAGCGCCGGCGCGGACACCTGCGCGGTGGAGGCGAGCATGTGACCGTGATTGTCGATCAGCACCATGAGATCCGCGCCGATTCTCTGCACGTCGTTCTGCGCGGCAGAGAGCATGGTCGGGCCGTCGCCGGAGGCGACCGCCTCGCGGAACCCGAAGTCAGCGGCCAAGACGGAGACTCCGCTTGTCAGCTGTGCCGCCCGGAACCTCACGAGCTGCTCGACGAAGGCGCTGCCGGCGATGAGCTGTTTCGCGGCGCGGTCCTCCACGGAGTGCTCGGTGCGTGCCAGCACTGCGATCAGCGTCACAGTTTGAGTGACGCAGACCAATCCGATGATCACCACGAGAAGTCGGTTGCGGAAGCTTCCCATAATCCAGGCTCAAATGACGCGTTGATACTATGCGCACGCGCCCGCGGCGTGCGAGCGTCCCACTCCCGGATTGAGATATCGCGCACGTGTGTGTTCCCATCATGTCGCGAACAGGCGCCTGGATCGCGCGCACGCTGCTGGTTTTCCTGGGCGCCACACGCGCGCTGGCGGGGACTCTCAGCGTCCAGGCGAGTCTTGCGGACCACGCGCCCTTTGCCGGCGCCGTCGTCACCGTGCGCGGTGAGGCGGGTCATGCGCCAGCCGCGCCCATCAGCACCATTCTCGATCAGATCAATCTGACTTTCGTGCCCGACATCATCGTGGTACCGGTCGGCTCGACGGTGGAATTCCCGAACAGCGATTCCGTGAGCCATCAGATCTATTCGTTTTCGCCCGCCAAGCGCTTCCAGCTGCCGCTCTACCACGGCAAGCCGTACCCACCGGTGCATTTTGATCAGGCCGGTGTCGTCACGCTCGGCTGCAATATCCACGACAGGATGGTCGGCTACATCGTCGTAACCGACGCGGCCTATTTTGGCCGCACCGATGCCGGCGGCAACTGGTCAGTGACTAATGTGCCGCGCGGCACCTACCACGTGAGCCTCTGGCATCCACTGCTGCGCGACAGCGTCGCATCCCTCGAGCGCGAGGTGTCGATCACGGGCGATGAGTCCGCTACCAGCACGGTGCAATTGGCGCAGCCGCTGCGGCCGGCGCCGCTGCAGGCGACCGCACGCTCCAAGGACGCATATTGAAAGCGCTGCCTGCATGCATCGCTCTGTCGACGCTGTGCGCCGCGGTGCCCGGCAGCGCCTGGAGCACGGACTGGGAGTTGTCCGCCGACATGCGGCTCGTCGATTCCGACGGGCAGCGCTCCTTGTTTGACGGCGGCCTCGGCACGCTGCGCTACGACAGCGAGCACGACGGCGTGCAGGTCGGACGCCTGCGCGCCGCGCTCACGCAGCCGCTGGGCGATGTTTGGGCGCTGAAGCTCGACGCGTCGTACTTCGGCCAGGACGATGCCCATCCGGTAAGCGTGACGGAGGCGTTTCTGGAATACCGGCCCTATCCGCTCGATGGCTGGCGCACGCGCGTGCGCATTGGCGCGTTCTACCCGCCGGTGTCGCTGGAGGACACGGCCGCCGGCTGGTCATCGCCCTACACGCTGTCGAATTCCGCGCTCAATTCCTGGATCGGCGAGGAGATTCGCACCATCGGGATTGAAGGCAAACTGGAGTGGCTCGGCACGCGGCTCGGACACGACTTCGACTTCGGTGCGACCGCCGGGGTCTTCGGCTGGAACGATCCGGCCGGAGTGGTGGTGGCGACCGGCGGCTTCTCGCTGAACGATTTTCAGACCCCGCTCTTCGGCTATGTCGGCGGGCGCGGCTCACAGGTCTTTCCCGAGAACGAGCTCTTCCATGAGATCGACGGACACGCCGGATATTATGTCGGCGCCGAGGCGCGCTACCTCGATCGCGTGACGCTGCTCGCGCTGCACTACGACAATCGCGCCGATCCGAGCGCGGAAACTTCCAATGGCATCTACGCCTGGGATACGCACTTCAACTCCGCCGGGCTGCGCGTGGATACCGCCGGCGGATGGACGGCCATCATCCAGTGGATGGCCGGTACGACCTCCGTCGAACCCGACGGCGAATACGCTGCGTGGCCCTTCTACGCGCGCTTCGCCCTCATCTCGCGTCAATGGGGACGCAATACGCTGAGTGCGCGCTACGACATATTCGGCGTCGACAGCAGCGCCGAATACAACTTCGGCGATGAGGACGGTCACGCCTGGACGGTCGCCTACATTTTCAATCAGAGCGCGCACTGGCGCTTCGCTCTCGAATGGCTGCACGTCACGAGTGAGGTGGCAAGCCGCGCCGTGCTGCTCAACGAGCCCACATTCGCGCGCGAAAATCAAACACAGCTTTCAGTGCGTTATACGATCGGCTCGGACCGACCTTATTAGAAGCGTGTGCGCATGGCGCGCGCCAATCTGCGGCGCGCGGATGCGTTGAGCTATCCCTGCTGATCGAAGCGGGTAGACTGGCACTCCCTGAATCCGCACCCCGAGCCTTCCATGTTCGAGAGTCTTGCTCGCCTGACGCCCGATCCTATTCTTGGAGTGATGGCGGCCTTTCGCGCCGACGCTGATTCTGCCAAGGTCGATTTGGGCGTCGGCGTCTATCGCGACGAGCGCGGCGAGACGCCGATTTTCGCGGCGGTGAAGCGCGCGGAAGCCGCGGTGCTGGCGCGGCAGGCGACCAAGTCGTACGTCTCCTCCACCGGCAATGTCGAATTCAACCGCGCGCTCGAGGTGCTCACCCTGGGCGCGGAGCATGCGGCGCTGGCCGGCAATCGCGTGCGCACGATTCAGGCGCCCGGAGGCTGCGGCGCGCTGCGCCTCGGCGCGGAGTTGATCAAAGCGGCCGACGCGCGCTCTATCGTCCACGTCAGCACGCCCACCTGGGCCAATCACACGCCGCTCCTCGGCGGCTCGGGTCTCAAGCTCGCAAACTACGCCTACTACGATGCCGCAACGGGCGGCATCGATTTCGACAGCATGGTGGGCGCGCTCGGCAAGCTGCCCGCGCGCAGCGTCATACTCTTGCAGGCATCCTGTCACAACCCCACGGGCGCGGATCTGAGCGATGCGCAGTGGCGCGAGCTGTTGAGCGTTTTCAAGCGCAGTGCGCTGCTGCCGTTCATCGACATGGCCTATCAGGGATTGGGCCGCGGCATCGCCGAGGATGCATTCGGCATCCGCCTATTCGCCGCGGAGCTACCGGAGGTGCTGGTCGCGGTCTCGTGCTCAAAGAACTTTGGCCTCTATCGCGAGCGCACCGGCGCGCTGCACGTCGTCGCCGCGACCGCATCGGCCGCCGAGGCGGCGTTGAGTCAACTGGCCCGCATCGCCCGCACCATCTATTCAATGCCGCCCGATCACGGCGCCGCCATCGTGCAGGAGATTCTCGGCAACGAAGCCTTGCGCACGGTCTGGCTCGAGGAAGTCGCCGCAATGCGTGTGCGCATGACCGAGCTGCGCGGCGAATTTGCGCAGCAACTTGCCAGCGCGCGTCCGCAGCGCGACTTCAGCTGCATCATGCGTCAGCACGGCATGTTCTCGCTCTTGGGGATCGAGCCGCTGCAGGTGCGTGCACTGCGCGACGCGCATCATGTGTACATGATGGACGACAGTCGCATCAATATCGCCGGTCTACGCGCGGGGAACCTCGGCTACGTCGCCCGTGCCCTCGCCCAGGTGCTGCACGAGAGCGCCTAGGGAATCAATCGGCGCCGAACAGGTCGTGCCGCGGCAGACATAGGCGATCGCGGCGCCCCGGGCGGTTTTATCCTGGAGCGCCGCCGGCAGATCGGCGGCATCGGCAGAAATGGCCAGTACCAGGCGTCGCGGCGAATACAGTTGCGCGAGCTCGCGCTGCCAGGCGCCGATGGCAGCGCCGGCGCCCCTTAGGATCACGATCTCGGTGGGATTCAGCATTTCCTCGAGCGCCAGGAGCAGGCTCGTGTGGGCGTCCGGATATTTCTCGAGCGCCGCCCACGCGGCCCGCAAGGTGCGCTCCGCGGCGTCAAGGTAGCGCGTCTCGCCCAGAAGATAGCCCATGCGCACGAGCACGAAGGCGGCGATGCCGTTGCCGGCAGGCGTGGCATCATCGCTCATCGACTTCATGCGATGCATCAGCACCTCATGATCGTCAGAGGTAAAGAAGAAACCCCCTGCTGTGCGATCCTCGAAATGCCCGAGCAGCACCTCGAGAAGCTCGCGGGCGAAGGCGAGCTCGTCGGCGTTAAAGCGCAGCTGCTGCAGCTCGAGTATGGCGTCGGCGAGATAGGCGTAGTCATCCAGATAGGCATTCAGATGTGCGTGCCCATCTTTGTAGGTCGCAAGCATGCGGTTGTTGCGCCACATCGCGCTGCGGATGAACTGCAGCGCGCGACCCGCGGCGGCGGCGAAATCCTCGCGCCCCAGTGCGCGCGCCGTGATGGCCATGCCGCGAATCATGAGGGCATTCCAGGAGACGAGTATCTTGTCGTCGCGCGCTGGCCATACACGCCTCTGGCGGATCGAGAAGAGCTTTGCACGGGCATTCTCGATGAGCGCGGCGACCTCGGCGCTCGTGCGCTGCGTACTCGCGGCGATCTCCTCAATCGACCGAAAGACGTGCAGGTGCCAATGGCCCTCGAAATTTGCGGGCCGGTCAAGACCAAAGCGCGGCGCGAACGCGGTGTATTCGTCAGCGGTCAGCGCCTCTTGCACCTCGGCCCGATCCCAGACATAGAACTTGCCCTCGTGGCCCTCCGAGCTGGCATCGAAACTTGAGTAGAAACCGCCCTCTGCGGACTGCATCTCGCGCAGGGCCCACTCGGCGGTGCCAATCGCGATATCACGATAGATTGCGTCGCCGGTCGCGAGCGCCGCCTGAGCGTACACGGCGAGGAGAGAGCCGTTGTCGTACAGCATCTTCTCGAAATGGGGGATCATCCACTTGGCATCGACGCTATAACGCGAAAACCCGCCGCCCAGCTGGTCATAGATGCCGCCTTCGCCCATGCGGCGCAGGCTGAGCGTTGCCATGTAAAGTGCCTGCAGATCAGGCTCGGGATCGGCCGCCGTTGCGCGCCAGTCACGCAGCAGTCGCTCGACCGACCCCGGATGGGGAAACTTGGGAGCCCCACCGAAGCCGCCGAAGTCGGCATCGAAGCTTGCGGCGAGCCGGCGGCGGGCGAGTTTGAGCGGCGCCGACGTGAGGGCGGTTCCGGGCGCGGGGGCGGGCGGCTGCAACTCTTCGAAGGCGCGCATGAGGGCCGTGCTCTGCTCGCGAAGCGCAGCTTCATGCTCTCGGTAATATTCCGCCACGCGCTGCAGGACCTCCTTAAAGGAGGGCATTCCGTAGCGCGGCGTGTTGGGAAAGTACGTGCCGCCGAAAAATGGGCGCTGATCATCGGGCGTCATGAACATCGTGAGCGGCCAGCCGCCCGAGCGCTGCGTCAGCATCTGCTGCGCGATCTGATAGATGCGGTCAATATCCGGGCGTTCCTCGCGATCTACCTTGATATTGATGAAGTGCTCATTCAAGAACTGTGCGGTCTCTTCATCCTCAAAACTCTCCTTAGCGAGCACGGAGCACCACCAACAAGCCGAGTAGCCTACGCTCAAGTGCACCGGTTTGCCTTCATCGCGGGCTCGCTGAAATGCCTCTTCTCCCCATGGATACCAGTCCACGGGATTATGCGCATGATGCTGCAGATACGGGCTCGTTTCGGTGGCCAACCGATTCGTGTATTTCGGCGTGCCATCATCGTCAACGTGTCTCGACTTCATTCTTTCTCCAGGTCCATCCTTTGTGGATCCTGCGGATGCCGCTTTTCAAATTGTGCATGCGAACAACACTCAAGCCACTCTTTCGGCAAAATCTTGAGAGGTTAATTATAACGGCCGGGCGCCCGTCGGGCCTAATGAAGCCCGTGTGTTTCTTGGGCGTGAGTGCTTCCCTGCCTTTGCTGTGCGTCCACCCGCGGTGGCTGGCAATTCTGCGGTGGGCAACCGCAATCATGTGAGAGGCGTTGAGTCCGTGTTTGCGAGAAAAGGCGGCGAGACTCGTGATCTTGGCGGCAATTTTTCCGTTCGGTCTGATGAATCCTTCATATGTTTTCACGTAGTCGCGGATGCGCACACTATTTTTGTGCGTCCAGCCTTTGTGGGATTTGAGCTTGCTCCGTCCTTGAGACAATCGAATCATTGATGGAGAATCCAATCGATTCTCTCGGCAGAACTTATGCAGATTTTTAATGGTCACGGATCGGCCGCGCGGGTCAAAGAACCCTTTCCAATTCCGCGCGACGAGACTTGCGGAGGAGAGGGCGTGTGGTGAAATGTTGAAGCCCACGCTGCGATCGGTGCAGCGGGTCCCGTTCAACCAGGATTGTTCGACCGCGAGGAGCCTTGAGGGTTTGACAAGTTCCACCACTTTGAACTCGAAGTTGGCTGCGCGATGCCGATTCCACGCGCGCTGCAAGTATTTGTTCGCGTGCTTTCCCTGACGTAACGCGGTCCAGTGACTGCGGGAGCGCTTTTGGAGGTCCACGGCGCTGCCCACATAAAAGTGACCGGTGGGTTTGCAGACAATGTGATAGATGCCTGACCGGCGCGGTATTGGCGCGGTGTTCCATTTGTACGAGGGCGCACGCTTGCGGGGCTGGGCGCTTTTGCGGAGCGGCCGTCGTGACTTCGCCTTCCTCGAACGTGCTGGTTTCAGCAGCATGTTCTGTATACTTTCACCTGCTGCGAACGCGCTCGACTCCGATTTAATGTCTATTTCTTCAATTTCTCCGCCACTGCCGGAGTTGCGGCTCAAGCGTGGTGAAGACCGGCGCATCCGTGCCGGCCATCTGTGGGTTTTCAGCAATGAGATTGACAACGCCGCGACGCCGCTTGTCGCCTTCAAGCCCGGCAGCGCGGTCCACGTGCACTCCGACCGCGAGCAGTTTTTGGGACTGGCCTACGTAAACCCGCACGCGCTGATCTGCGCACGCATCGTGGGCAGAAATCCGGCGCGACGTCTCGACCGTACGCTGATCAGCGAGCGGCTGAAAGTGGCCCTGGCGCTGCGCGCGCGCCTTGGCGCGCAGCAGTACGGGCGCCTCGTCTTTGGCGAATCCGACTTACTGCCGGGTCTCGTGCTCGACCGCTTCGACGGCATCATCGTCGGTCAGATCTCAACCGCCGGCATGGAAGTGCTCAAGAGCGAAGTCGAAGCGGCGGTGCGCGAGGTGATCAATCCGGCGGGAATGCTCTGGAAGAACGATTCCGGGGCGCGCGACCTTGAACAGCTGCCTGAGTACGTCGAGGTCGCGTTCGGCGCCGTTGCCGAAGAGGTCGCGGTCGTGGAGTCGGGGTTACGATTCGTCGCGCCCTTGCGCGAGGGTCAGAAGACCGGCTGGTTCTATGATCAAACGGCGAATCGCCGTCGCCTCCTGCCTTATCTCGCGCCCGGCGCGCGCGTGCTCGATGTCTGCAGCTACGCGGGAGCGTGGGCGATCACGGCGCTGAAGAACGGCGCCCGCACAGCCCGCTGCATTGATTCCTCCGAGCTCGCGCTGCGCTTTTGTGCGCGCAATGCGCAGGCGAACGAAGTTGCGCTCGAGACGCATCGCGCCGATGCCTTCGACGCGCTGAAGGAACTGCGCGCGGCGGGCGAGTCCTTCGACGTGGTGATTCTGGATCCGCCCGCCTTCATCAAGCGCAAGAAGGACATCCCGCAGGGGATTGCGGCGTATCGCAAGCTCAATCAGCTGGCCCTCAGTCTCATCGAGCGCGACGGACTGCTCGTCTCCTGCTCCTGTTCGTATCATCTCACTGCGGATGAGCTTGCAGGGGCGATTCAAGGGGCCGCGCGCCACAGCGCCCGCTTCGTGCAGATCCTCGAGACCGGCGGCCAGTCCGCAGACCATCCGGTGCATCCGGCGATTGCCGAGACTCGTTATTTGAAGGCGTTCTTCTGCCGCGTGATCCGCGACGACGCCTAGCGGCGCACGTGTCTTGCCACCGCGCGCGCGCTGCGGGCGCGCCTGTAAGTGGCGAGGCATGCCCATCGCGGTGCGAAACGGCTACACTTTCGCCCATGCTGGAATACCACGGTTTTAACCCCATTGCGTTCGAAGTCGGCCCGGTCAGGGTGCACTGGTACGGCATCATGTACCTCATCGGATTCGGCGCCGGCTGGTGGCTTGGCCGCGTGCGCGCCGCCCGTCCGGAATCGACGTGGAAGGCGAGCGACGTCGATGATTTCGTGTTTTACGCCATGCTCGGCGTGATCCTCGGCGGACGCATTGGTTATGTGCTGTTCTACGGTTTGAGCTACTGGGAGAACGATCCGTGGTATCCGCTCAAGATCTGGGAGGGCGGCATGTCCTTTCACGGCGGCCTGCTTGGGGTGCTCGCCGCCATCGCGATCTTCGCCGTCCGCCAGGGCCGCAACGTCGCTGATGTCTTCGACTTCGGAGCACCCTTGCCGGGCATCGGCCTGCTGGCCGGGCGCATCGGCAATTTCATCAATGGAGAGCTCTGGGGCAAACCCACGACCGTGCCCTGGGGCTTCAAAGTCGATGGTCAGGTGCGCCACGCCTCGCAGCTGTATGAAGCCTTTCTGGAGGGCGTGGTGCTCTTCGTGCTGCTGTGGTGGTTCACTTCCCGGCCGCGGCCGCGGCTTGCGCCTTCGGGGCTCTTCCTCGTGATCTACGGGACCGCGCGTTTTCTGATCGAATTCGTGCGCGTGCCGGATGAACACCTGGGTTATCTTGCGGCTGGCTGGATCACCATGGGGCAGATCTTGTCGTTTCCCATGATCATCGTGGGGGTCATCTTGCTGGCCATCGCCTACCAGCGGCGCGTTCCGTCGGGCAACTACACCACCGCATAATGAGACCGTATCTGGATCTCCTGGGCGATGTGCGCGCCGCAGGCGCCCGCAAGGCCGATCGCACCGGTACCGGAACTCTGTCGGTCTTCGGCCGGCAGATGCGCTTCGACCTCGCCCGCGGCTTTCCGCTCGTTACCACCAAGAAGATCCATGTGCGCTCGGTCATCTACGAGCTCCTGTGGCTGCTGCGGGGCGATACCCATGTGGCGTACCTCAACGAGCATGGCGTGACCATCTGGGACGAGTGGGCCGATCAGGACGGCGATCTCGGGCCCGTGTACGGCAAGCAATGGCGCGCGTGGCTTACGCCTGACGGAACGACGATCGACCAGATCGCACAGGCGGTGCAGGCGTTGCGCAACAATCCGGATTCGCGGCGGATCATGGTCAGCGCGTGGAATGTCGGCGAGCTCGCGCACATGGCGCTGCTGCCGTGTCATGTCCTGTTCCAGCTGTACGTCGCTGCCGGGCGCTTGTCGTGCCAGCTGTACCAGAGAAGCGCGGACCTCTTTCTCGGCGTGCCCTTCAACATCGCCTCCTACGCCTTGCTCACGCACCTGTTCGCGCAGCAGTGCGATCTTGCGCCAGGAGAGTTCATCTGGACGGGCGGTGACTGCCACTTGTACGTGAACCATTTCCAGCAGGCCGACGAGCAGCTCGCGCGCGCGCCCTATCCGCCGCCGCAGCTCGTGCTGCGACGGCGTCCGCCGACGATTTTCGACTACCAGTACGAGGATTTTGAATTCGTGAACTATCAGCATCATGCCGCCATCGCCGCGCCGGTGGCCGTCTAGTCATGGCGGGGGTGAAGAGCGGCAAGTCGCCACTCATCGAAGTGCGACGCTCGAGGGTGCATGGATCGGGGGTTTTTGCGGCGCAGCCGCTCAAAAAAGGCCAGCGCATCATTGAGTACATCGGCGAGCGGATCTCGCACGCACAGGCGGATCGGCGCTATGCGACGAAGGATGCGAGCGACAATCACACGTTTCTGTTCATAGTCGATGGCAAAACTGTGATCGACGCGGGTGTCGACGGCAATGAAGCACGCCTCATCAATCACTCCTGCGACCCGAATTGCGAGTCCGTCATCGAGGGCGGGCGTGTCTTCATCGATGCCCTGCGCAATATTGCGGCGGGCGAGGAGCTTGCCTATGACTATCAAATACAGCGCGATGCAGAGGACCCGGCCGACATCGATGAGGTATTTGCCTGCCGCTGCCGTTCCGCAGCCTGCCGCGGCACGATGCTGTGGCCGGCGAGGCGGTCGTCGAAAAAGAATCAGCGCAAACGAGCGCCCATGAGCATCGCGCGGTGAAACGCAGCACCACGCTTTCTGCGCTCATCGGCGTGACCGGCATCGTCTACGGCGATATCGGCACGAGCCCGATCTACGCATTCGAACTGTCGCTGAAGGCGACGGGGTCGCACGAATCCGCGGCAATCCTCGGCGTGCTGTCGCTCATCTTCTGGGCGCTTGCGATCTCGGTGACTCTCAAATATGTCGTCGTCATGATGCGCGCCGACAATGACGGCGAGGGCGGCATCCTGGCGTTGCTCGCTCTTGCGCAGCGCCGCCTGGTTCCCGCTGCGCGCGGCTCACGGGTCCTGATCGGACTCGCGCTCGCCGGCACGGCGCTCTTCTTCTGTGATGCGCTCATCACGCCCGCCGTTTCCGTGCTGAGCGCGGTCGAGGGTCTGGAGCTCGTCAATCCGTCGCTCGCGAAGACGACGGTGCCGATTACGCTCGGCGTGCTCGCTGCGCTGTTTGCCTTTCAGCGGCGCGGCACGGAGCGCGTGGCGCGGCTGTTCGGACCCATCATGATTCTGTGGTTCGTGGTGCTGGCGATTTCCGGCGCCGCATCCATCGCGGCGCATCCGCAGGTGTTGGTGGCGATCGACCCGCGCTACGGCGCGGCCCTGCTGCTGCATCGGCCGGAGGTGGCACTCGCCATACTGGGCTCGGTGTTCCTGGCGCTGACGGGCGGGGAGGCCCTGTACGCCGACATGGGTCATTTCGGCGCGATGCCGGTGCGCATTGCCTGGTTCTTTCTCGTCTGGCCCGCACTGCTGCTCAACTATTACGGCCAGGGTGCGCTCGTAATGGGCGCCAATAAGTTCATCGAGCATCCGCTGTATGTGCTCGTGCCGTCTGCGACGCTGCCGTTCATGCTGCTGCTCGCCACGGCCGCTACCGTCATCGCCTCGCAGGCCGTCATCTCCGGGGCATTTTCCGTAGCGCGCCAGGCGGTGCAGCTTGACCTGCTGCCGCGCATGCGCGTGCTGCAGACCTCGGCGCTCGAGCTCGGGCAGATCTATGTGCCGGTCATCAACGGCCTGCTCTTCATCGCGGTGCTGGCGTTCGTCATCGGCTTCGGCTCTTCCGATGCGTTGGCCAATGCCTACGGCGTTGCGGTCGTCGGCACGATGATCGTAACGACGGTGCTCGGCGCGTATGTCGCCATGAAGCAGTGGAGCTGGCCGCCATGGACGGTGGTCGCGCTGTTCGGACTGCTGCTCGTGACGGACTGCGTCTTCATGGTGGGGAATCTCACCAAGATCGACCACGGCGGATGGATCCCGCTCACGCTCGGCGCCGTATTGTTTGGCGTCTTCTCGATCTGGCGCAACGGCCGCATGCATCTGCGCGCCGCGCTGTCGCGCATCGCGCTGCCGCGCTCCGATCTCAGCAAGCTTCTCAAGGATGTGCATCGCGTGCCGGGAACGGGGGTATTCCTGGCGAGCGATGCGGACATCGTGCCGTCCGCGCTCATTCGCAATCTCGAGCACAATCATGTCGCGCATGAGCGCATTCTGGTGCTCAATATCGAGATTACGCGCTCGCCGCGCCAGGATCCGGCCGATCGCGTGCGCATCGAAGAGGTACTGCCCAAGGTGTACGCGGTGACGGCGATCTTTGGGTTCATGGAGACTCCCGCCGTAGGCGATGCGCTGAAGGCCTGCCGCACGCGCGGTCTGCGCGTCTTCGTCGAGGATTGTTCGTTCTTTGTCGGCCAGCACGTCGTGCGCGCGCGGCCGCGGCTCGGATTGCCCGGAATCGAGCGGCGCACGTTCGCGCGCATGCAGCGACGCAGCACGCAGGCCGCCGAATTCTTCCGCATGCCCTCGCGCGGCCTCGTCATCCTGACCACTGAAGTGGAGGTATGAGGCCTCGTGCCCGCGGCACGCCGTCCGTCGATCAGCCTGCTCGTCGCGCGCGCGTCAAACGGCGTGATCGGGCGCGACAACGCGCTGCCGTGGCGATTGCCGGCCGACCTGCGACGCTTCAAGACGCTGACGATGGGCAAGCCCATGCTCATGGGCCGGCGCACCTTCGAGTCGATCGGGCGCGCGCTGCCCGGCCGCATGAATCTCGTGCTCACGCGCGATCCCAAGTGGCAGGCACCGGGCGCGGTCGCAGTGCATAGCCTGGATGAGGCGTTCGCACGCGTCGGCGACGCACCGGAACTCATGGTCATTGGCGGCGCGGAACTCTTTGCGCTCGTGCTGCCGCTTGCCGAGCACGTGTATCTCACCGACGTGCACGCCGCCATTGCCGGCGACAGGCAATTCCCCGCGCTCGCGCCCGCGGAGTGGCGCGAGCTCGAGCGTATCGCGCATGCGATCGATGCCGAGCACGCGCATGCCATGACTTTTCGCACGCTCAAGCGGCGCACGCCATAGCTTGCCGCATTTTCAGCCGATGCGCGGCAGACGCTCCTCGATCAGCGCCGCGGCGCGCGCCGGGTCGCGATCAATCGCCGCGATGATCTCCGCCTGCACGGCACCGCGCCGCAGCGCCTCGGCGTAGGGGATTTCTGGGTGAAACATCACCATGGAGTAGCGGCGGATGAAACGATCGGGAAAACGGCCTTCGAGTTCGAGCGCCAGCTGCTGATGGCGCTTGAAGGTCGGATCCATGACCGTCGCGCGCATCTCTTCATAGTTCTCGAGCGACATCTGCGCGATGGCCTCGGCATTCGGCCGCCGCCGCTGCTCAAAGTCGTTGAAGAGCAGCGCCCAGTCGGCGTGCTCGTCCAGGAGATCATCGAAGACCAGGCAATCCTCGAAGGCGGCATTCATGCCCTGCCCATGGAACGGAAAGATGGCATGAGCGGCATCGCCGAGGAGCAGAACGCGCCCGCCGACGTGCCAGGGCGCGCTATGGACGGTGCCGAGCTGCCCGAGCGGATGATGGGTGAATTCGTGGACGAGATCCGGCATGAGTGCGGCGGCGTCCGGAAATTCACGCGCGCAGAACTCCCGTATGCGCGCCGGGGCGGTGAGTGCGCCAAAGCTCGCCGCGCCCGTGCGCGGCAGAAACAGCGTCGCGGTGAAGCTGCCGCCGATATTCGGCAGTGCGATCAGCATGAAGCCGCCGCGCGGCCAGATGTGCAGCGCCGCCGGATCGAGCGCGTGGCGGCCCGCCTGCGCCGGGAGGGTGAGTTCCTTGTAGTCGTGATCGAGAAGTTCCGCGCGGGCGTTTATGGCCTGCGCCGCCGCGAGGCTCGCGCGCACCGCTGAGCCCGCGCCGTCCGTTGCAATCGTCGGCGTAAGCGGCCGCTCGTAGAGCAGGCCCGAGGCCAGATCCCGAAATGACAGGACATCGGTCGCCAAGTTGGCACCCAGGCAGGTCTGCTCGAATCTGGCCGCGACCTGCGGGTGGCGTGTCGCCGCATCGAGCAGGGCCGAGTTGAGTGCCGCGCGATCCACGGAGTAGATGACTTCCTGCGCCGTGCGCCCATAGCGCTGCAGCTCGTGCTTCCCGAGGCGATCGTGCAGCATGCGGCCGCGCATCGCGATGAGCAGCGGCTCAATCTGCGGCATGACTGCGGCGCGCTCCAGGGCACGAATGCCGCGCGCGGCGAGCGCCAGATTGATGGAGCGGCCCGCCGCGCTCGCCGCCCGGCGCGGATCGGAGCGCCGGTCGTACAAGGTGACGGCAAACCCGCGCCGTGCCAACAGCAGCGCGAGCAGCGCGCCCGCCAGTCCCGCGCCGACCAGGCTGACCGGCTGTGCGCGCAACGCGCTCAAGCGCCGCTTCCCAGCACCTGCGCCAATTGCTCGCTGAAGCGCCAGACATCCTCGAAACAGTTGTAGAGCGGCACCGGCGCGACGCGCAGGGTGTCCGGTTCGCGCCAGTCGCAGACAACGCCCGCGGCGCTTAAGCGCTCGAAGACGCGGCGACCGCCGGCTACGCGCAATGAAAGCTGGCAGCCGCGCTCGGCCGGCTCCCTGGGTGTAATGATCCGCACGGCCGGCAGCCGGCGCGTGAGCAGAAATTCGAGAAAACCCGTGAGCGCGATCGACTTGGCGCGCAGGCGCGCGAGGCGCGCTGCCGCGAAGATCTCGAGCGAGGCAATGAGCGGGGCCGCCGCCAGGATCGCGGGATTACTGAGCTGCCAGCCGGGCGCGCCGGCGGCGGCATGAAACTCCGGGCGCATGAGAAAGCGCGTCGTCGCCTCATGGCCCCACCAGCCGGCGAGGTGCGGCCGCTGCACCATGCCCAGATGCCGTTCGTGGATGAAGCATCCGCCGATCGCGCCCGGCCCCGCATTCAGGTACTTGTAGCTGCACCACACGGCAAAATCCGCGCCGCAGCGCGCCAGCGCCAGCTCCGTATTGCCGATCGAATGCGCAAGATCAAATCCCACCAGGCAGCGCGCGCGGTGCGCGGCACGCGCAATGCGCGCCAGATCGAAGGCCTGACCGGTCCGATACTGCACGCCGGGCCAGAGCACGAGGGCGATCTCCGCGCCGATCTGCTGCAGCGTGCCTTCAATTTCCTCTTCCGACACCGCCTCTTCCATCGCCGCAGGCGCAAGCTCAATCAGGGTGCTGCGCGGGTCGAGCCCGCGCCACTCGAGCTGCGAGGCGACCGCATGGCGGTCGGAAGGAAATGCGCCCGCCTCGATGAGTATCTTCCTGCGCTTGCCGCGCGGACGGTAGAAGGACGCGAGCATCAGGTGCAGGTTGACCGTGAGCGAATTCATCGCAACGACTTCGTGGGCGCGCGCGCCGGTGAGCTCGGCGAGCCCGGCGGCGAGATTCTCGTGATAGGGAATCCAGGGGCGCCGCGCCGACTCATGTCCCAGAACGCCCAAGGAGCTCCAGTCGTCGAGCTCCTGTGTTACGAGCGTGCGCGCGGCGCGCGGCATGAGGCCGAGCGAATGGCCGCACAGATAGACGAGCGGCTTGCCGTGCGCGTCGTGCGGCAGCTCGAAGCGCTCGCGGAACTCTGCGAGCACATCCACCTCGTCAAGGCTGCGCGCACACTCGAGCGTTGCTTCGAAGGCCATGCATCAGCTCGGGCGCGCGCCGCTGGGCCGCTGCATCACAGTGTGGCAGCTGCCGCAGGTGCGCCGCGCGGCGCTTGCATAGAAGCGCTCGAACAACGGCGGCAGCTCCTTTTCAATGTCGCCGAGCGCGATGAATTCTTCGTAGAGCAGATTTCCGCAGCGCTCGCAGTACCACTGAAAACCGTCGAGCTCGCCCGCGCGGCGCTCGCGCTCGATCACGAGCCCCACCGTATCGGCGCCGCGCTGCGGCGAATGCGGCACGCGCGGCGGCAGCAACAGGATTTCCCCCGCTCGGATCGGCACGTCGACCGCACGGCCTTCCTGGATGGTCTTCAGCAGCATGTCGCCCTGCAGCTGGTAGAAGAACTCCTCGGCCGGATCGACGTGGTAGTCACGGCGCGTGTTAGGGCCGCCCACCACCATGATGATGAACTCACTCTCACGAAAGATGCGCTTGTTGCCCACCGGCGGCTTGAGGAGCGCGCGGTTGTCGTCGATCCAGCGCAGGAGGTTGAGTGGCTGCAGGGATGGCATGGCGTGTTTCCCGAAGGCTATCGGCGTATGGTACGCAAGAGTCGGGGGGTTCTGTTATGGCGGATCATAATCGTCGCAACCGGGTGGGTTTTGCCGCGGCCGTAGCCGCCGGCGCGCTCCTCGCCGGCTGCAGCCATTTGTCGGCGATGCGCTGGCCATGGTCGCACAGGCCTCCGCCCCCGCCGGTGGCCGTCGATGAGCTGCTCATCAGCTCCGAGAGCGGTGTGGCTGCGACCTATCCTCAATATTGGAAGCGCAATACGCTCCTCGTCGATCTGCACGAGGCCGCGCAAGAGGGCGGTGTCGTTTTGCAGCCGCGCGCGGGTGCACAGTGGCCCGTGAGGCTGGCATTTCGCGTGACGCCCGGATCAATCGGCGTACTGGAGGTGCGTGGCGAGCAACGCCTGATCCTGCCCGTCGCCGCGCAGGGCGCAGCGGTGGATCTGGAGCTCGTGCCGGGCGTGTACACGGCGACGACCACGCAGATTAAGGTGCACTGGAGTCCGCACTGAGCGCAGTGCACGGCTCGCACACCGGCAGCGCTGCGTTGCCATCGAGATTGAGCGCGGTGAGCGCGCCGCCCCACACGCACCCCGTATCGAGACCGACCACGCCGTGCGCCTGTAGCAGGCCGAGCGCCGACCAGTGGCCGAAGACGACACGTACGTCGCGGGTGAGGCGCGTGGAGTGCTCGAACCAGGGACGGTAGGGCAGGCGCGCTTCGTTCGGCGGTCCTTTCATCTTTACGTCAATGCGCCCATCGGCGGTGCACACGCGCATGCGTGTGAGCGCGTTGATGGCGAAGCGCACGCGCTCCATGCCGCGCAAGTCCTCGCTCCAGCGATCCGGGCGATCGCCGTACATGCTGGCGAAGAATGCGCGCGCATCGCGCGCGAGCGCCGCGCTCACGCTGCCGGCCAGCTCGACCGTCATTGCCGCAGTCCATTGCGGGACGACGCCCGCGTGCACCATCAGGTCGCCGCGGGCCGCATCGAAGTGCGCAAGCGGCCGCGTCAGCAGCCACTCGAAGATGGCATCGCGGTCGGGGGCGTCAAATATCGCATCCAGCGTGTCGCTCGAGCGGCGCTTGTGATGCCCGTGGGCAAGCGCGAGCAGGTGCAGGTCATGATTGCCGAGTACCACGACCGCGTTGTCGCCGAGCGCACGGACGTAGCGCAGCACCTCGAGCGACTGCGGCCCGCGGTTGACGAGATCGCCCACGAACCACAGCTGATCGCGGTCCGCGGAAAAGCTCAAGCGCTCAGTGAGCGCGCGCAGCTGTGTATAGCAGCCCTGGATGTCGCCGACGGCGAAGCGCGCCAAGTGGCTTTACTGCAGCACACCCGGCATGGCGAGCCGGAACGGCGGAATCGAGGCGTCGAAGCGCTGGCCGTCGTCGCTGAGCATCTGGTAGCTGCCCTGCATCGCGCCTACCGGCGTCTCAATGACCGCGCCACTCGAGTAGCGAAAGCCCTGGCCGGGCTTAAGATAGGGCTGCTCTCCGACGACGCCGTCGCCGCGCACTTCCTGTACTTTGCCGTTCGCGTCGGTGATGAGCCAATGACGCGTGAGCAGCCGCGCTGGGATCTGGCCTTCGTTCTGAATGGTGATGGTGTAGGAGAAGACGTAGCGGCCTTCGCGCGGCTCGGACTGCTCATCGAGGTAGCTCGTTTCGACGTCGACGCGGATCCTGTGCACCGCCGATTCCATAGGCTCCCTCATGTTGCTTTCCCCGTGCCGCCGACTCGCACTGCCAGCACATCACAAGGCGCCGCGTGCAGCACGGTGTCCTCGGTGAAATTGACGAGAATCGACAGTCCGTGGCGCTCGCGGCTGCCGAGTACGATGAGATCGACGTTGCGGTCCCGCGCGATTCTCACGATATCCGACTTCACGTTGCCGAGCTCCACCTGACAATGCGCGTCGGGCAGCCCGAGTGCTGCGGCCAGCGCTGCGAGGCGCGTGCGCGCCCTGACAAGCAGATTATCTTCGATCTGCAGCGAGGGCATGAGGTTCTCGCCGACGGGTTCCATCGGGATGAACTCGACCACGTGCAGGAACTCAAGTTCCGCCCCCAGGCTCGTCGCGATCGCCTGCGCCCTCCGCCCGATCGGCAGGCTGTCGTCGTTGAGATCGACGATGAGGAGAATGCGGCGATAAACGGACATGTGCAACTCGCGGGACCGAGGTGAAGCCTACCTTAGCTTAGGACTCCGCGCACGTATCGAGGGTTCGCGCCAATATGTTGAAGGCCTCCGGTGCCAGCGTTTCCGGGCGTACGCCACCGTCAAGCCGGCAGGCATCGATCAGGGATGAGCTCACGACCCCTTTCAGTGCGTTGCGCAGTGTTTTGCGGCGATGGCCGAAGGCGGCCGCGACGACCTGCGCAAAATGCGGGCTGACGACAAATGCCGGCGTCGGTCGCACGGTGAGCCGGACCATGGCCGACCACACGCGCGGCGCCGGCTGAAATGCTCCCGGGCCGATGTCGAAGAGCCGCTCCACGTGCACCCACGGGGCGAGCATCACGGTGAGCCGCCCGTAGTCGCCGCCGCCAGGTCGCGCGGCCAGCCGATCGACGACTTCGCGCTGCAGCATCACGTGCATGTCCGTAATCGCCGCGGCGCTGGCGAGCAGGTGAAAGAGGAGCGGTGTGGAGATGTTGTAGGGCAGATTGCCGACGATGCGCAGCCGCGTGCCGCGCGCGCGCGCGAGCGCTGCGAAGTCAAACTGGAGCGCGTCGGCTTCGTGCAGCACGAAGGCCGCATCGCCGGCGAAGCGCTCGCGCAGGAGCGCGGCCAAATCCCGATCGACCTCAATCGCATCGAGCGCGCCACAGGCCTCGAGCAGCAGCCGCGTGAGTGCGCCGCGGCCGGGGCCGATCTCAACCAGGTGGCCCTCGCCGTGCGGCTCGAGGCAGTGCACGATACGGCGCAGAACCGCGGGGTCGTGCAGGAAATGCTGCCCGAAGCGCTTTCTGGCGCGCATCGACCGTCAGCCAAGCGCCGCAGGTGGCGTCGCCAGTTGCAGCGCGAGGTGCACTGCGGCGGTGAAGCTGCCCGCGTCAGCGCGGCCGCTACCGGCGAGCTCAAGCGCGGTGCCGTGGTCGACGGAGGTGCGCACGATGGGTAGCCCCAGCGTCACGTTGACGGCGTTTTCGAAACCCACGTGTTTGACGACCGGCAGCCCCTGATCGTGGTACATCGCCAGCACCGCGTCGTAGTTTGCGAGGATGTGCGGAACGAAGATCGTATCCGCAGGCACAGGACCGCTCGCCTGAATGGCGCGCGCGCGCATGCGCTCGATGGCGGGCGCAATGATGCGCGTCTCCTCATCGCCGAGGTATCCCCCTTCGCCGGCGTGGGGATTCACGCCGCAGACTGCGATGCGCGGCGCCGCGAGCCCCCAGCGCCGCGTCAGGTCGTGGTGCAGGATCCCGAGGACCTCACAGAGCATCTCGACGTTGAGTGCGGCGCTCACATCCTTCAGCGGCAGGTGCGTCGTCGCAAGGGCGACACGCAGCTCGCCGGTGGTGAGCATCATGACCGCGCGGGCGGTATGCGTGCGCTGCGCCAGGTACTCCGTATGACCGGTAAAGGCCGTGCCCGCGTCATTGATGAGCCCTTTATGCACCGGGGCAGTCACGATGGCATCGAATTCGCGCGCGAGCGCGCCATCCACCGCCCGGTCGAGCACCTGCAAAACGTACGGCACGTTGCGCACATCGAGCACGCCGGCGGCGCTCGCCACGCCGAGCGCGTGGTGCTCGACCGCGAGAGTGCCGGGCGTGTGGCGCACGCGCGCGTGCGGGTCATAGCGCCGCAGAGTCACCCGCGAGTCGATGCGCCGGGCACGCTCGGTGAGGAGTTCGCTGTCACCCAGACAGACGAGGTCGCAGGCAAATGCCGCGCGCGCGACCGCCAGACACAGCTCCGGTCCAATCCCGGCAGGTTCGCCGCAGGTGAGCGCGATTCGCGGAACTTCAGACCTTGAGTTCGACGTAGGCTTCATCGCGCAGACGTCGCAGCCACAGCTCCGTCTCTTCGTCCGCCTTGCTGGCGCGAATCTCGTCTTGCGCGTGCTTGCGCTTCAACTCGTCCGTATTGTCGAACTCGCGCCGGCCCAGAAGTTGCACGATGTGCCAGCCGAATTGCGTCTTGAAGGGCTCGCTGATTTCCTTATCCTTGAGCCCCGCCACGACCTGTTCGAATTCGGGCACGAAGGTGCCGGGGCCCGTCCAGCCCAGGTCTCCGCCTTCGGCAGCGGACCCCGGGTCCTCCGAGGTCGTATGCGCGAGACCCGCGAAGTCCTCGCCCTTGAGCATGCGGGCGCGCAGTTCCGTGAGTTTCTGCCGCACCGTCGCATCGTCAGCCAGCTCGTTGGTCTTCATCAATATGTGCCGCACGTGCACCTGATTGACCATGACCTGCTGATTGGCACCGCGCGTCTCGTTCAGTTTGACGATGTGAAAGCCGGTGGGCGTACGCAGCGGCTCGGCGACTTCGCCTACCTTCAGTCTCATGACGACGTCCGTCAAAAAGGTGGGAAGCTCGGTGCCTTTGCGCCAGTTGAGAGCGCCGCCGTCCAATGCGTCCTGACTGTTCGAGTAGGCGACCGCAAGCTTGGCGAAGTCTTCGCCGCTCTTCGCGCGCTGGTAAACCTCTTCGGCGCGCTTGCCGGCAGCATCGAGCTCGTTTGCGGTCGCGGCCTGCGGCACGGCAATGAGGATGTGCGACACGTTGTATTCGCTGGCCGCCGAGGGCGCGTTCTTCTGCTTCTCGAGGTATTGATCGATCTCGTGGGGCGTGACGCTGATGCGTTGCAGGACATCGCGCTGCCGCAGCAGGCTTAAGGTCAGCTCCTTGCGCATGCTGTTGCGGTACGAGGGATAGTCGACGCCCTGCGCGGCGAGTGCCTCGGGCAGTTTCGACAGCTCGATATGGTTTTGCTGTGCGACCTCCTGCAGCGCGTTGTTCAATGCCTCATCCGGAATCTTCATGCCGGCCTTTTCCGCGCGCTGCAGCTGGATCTGTTCCAGGACGAGCCGCTCGAGCACCTGCTGGCGCAACACGTTCTGCGGGGGCAGCTCGAGCTTCTGCGCGCGCAAGCGCTCGGAGATCGCGGCGATCTGCTCATCGAGCTCGCTCGACAGGACCACGCCGTCATTGACGACCGCCGCCACGCGGTCGAGAAGTTCACCCTTGGTGGCCAGCTCGCGGGTCTGGGCGAGGGCGAATCCCTGCACCAGTAAGGCGGCACCGAGCACGGCGAGAATGCGCTGCATGAACATGAATCCCTTATTTATCAATGTGTTAACTGCGAGGGCCTATACCCGGGTATGGCCTCGATCAGCAGAGCATCCGCCGCAGATCCGACACTGGCAAGGCCCGTGAGTTCCAGTTGCACATAGACGCCGGTTTCCTGGCTGCCGTTCGGGGCGTTCAGGAAGCGGCGGCCGACGAACCGCACCCGAAAGCAGCAGGAGGCGTACTCGAAGCCGGCAAAGCGGTCGAGCAGCTTGTCATCGTCCAGCGAGTATACGACGCGACTGTACAGGTTCCATTTCTTGCCGATGGGCCAGGCACCCGAGCCTTCGATCTGTTTCAACTGGTTGGATTCGCGCTGCACGCGGTAGGTGAGGTTCAGCACCTGCGTGGGCGCGGGACGGTACTGCACGCTGATTTCGGTGCGCTCGCCCGCAAAGTTCCTGGGATCCCACTCAAGGTCGAGATTCGCGCTCCAGTGCTTGTAGGCCGTGAGCGCGAGCTGCGCCACCATGTTCGAAGTGCCGCCCGTCTCGGGCAGCTCGTCCTGCAGCAGCACGCGCGGCGTCTTCAGGTAGTAAATCTCCCCGAGGGTTGCGGCGAGGAACTGCGTGCCGTCCTTGGCATCGAGCAGGCGGCTGGTCGCGCCGACGCTGACCTGGTCCGCATCCCCGACGCGGTCTGCGCCCACATAGCGATTGGTGCGAAACAGCTCCACCAGATTGAGATCAGGCAGCGCAGTATCAAACACCGGCAATTCATCCTGCGCGCGGTAGGGCGTGTACACGTAGAGGATGCGCGGCTCGAGCGTGAGGAGGCGCGAGCCGCCGGCGTCGCGCTCGAAGAGCAGCCCGGTATCAAAGCTCGCGGTCGGCAGCGCCCGCGAGGGCGAGGTCGGCGTCCCCGGCAGGGTGTCGGTGAGCGCGTACTGCGTGAAACGCCAGGCGATGCCGGGACGAACGAAGTACCCGGGCGAGCTGAAGTCGAGCGACACCGCCGGCAGCAAGTCGAAGCGCCAGCCTTTCTCGCCGGTCGCGCGCGTAAAATCGACGAGCTCCGAGTGGAATCCATACTGCAGCTGCTCTGCCGCCCCGTAGGCGAAGTTGCCGTCCGCGACGAGGCGCGGCACCTGCGCGTAGGGTTTGTTGGCGGCCGCGAGCAGCACATCGATGGTCTGGAATTGCTGCATCTCTCCCGACAGCCGCCAGTTCTCATCGCGATAGCTCACGAGTGCGGTGCGCTCGAGGAACGCGGTGCTCGTGCCGCTCGTGCCCTGCGAGAAGTCCTGGAAGTACTCGCGGTCGCTCACGTTCTCGGCGTTGATGGTCAGCCGGAAGTCATCGGGCAACTCCGCCACTTCCTGCAGTTTGACGTGACTGCGATCCTCGCCGCCGCGCAGCCGGTCATCCGGCAGGAAGTCGAAGGCGAAGTCGCCGTGCTGCGCATGCGTCAGGAAGCGCACCTCGCCGCCGAGATCCACGCCGCGCTTTTGATACTCCGTGGGTTCGATGGTGGCGTCGACGTTGGGCGCGATGTTCCAGTAGTACGGCACGGCAATCTGCAGCCCGCTGGTCGACGAATTGCCGAGCGTCGGAAAGAGAAAGCCGCTCTTGCGGTCATTGCTGAGCGGAAAGGACAGCCACGGCAGATACAGCACCGGAACGCCCTTGAAGTCGACCTTGGTGTCGCGCGCGGTGCCGACGCGCGCATGCGTGTCGAGAATGATTTCATTCGCGCGCAGCTGCCACACCGGATCCTCTTTCGGGCAGGTCGTGAATCGCACCCGCTCCAGGCGGATCTTGCCGTCGGGATCGAGGTGCATGGCGTCGGCCGAGCCGCGCGCCGCCGGCTGACGCAGTTCGAACTGCGCGGCGCTGAAGTCCGCGCCTTCGTTCTGGGTGTAGTTGCCGCCGCTGCCGTTCACGTGCATCAGCGAATCGGTGTACTCGACGCCGCCTTGCAGGTCGAAAGCGGTATGCGTGGGGTCGTAATGCGCATGGTTCGCGCGCAGCTCGCGATCCCCTTGCAGAACTTGTACGTTGCCCTCGAGGATCGTGTCGCCGCCCACTGCGAGGGTGGCCGCGTCACTTGTGATATCGAAGGGCGCGCCGGCACCGATGCGCGCCGCGCCCAACGCGGGAGTCGCCGGGCGCGTGAGACTCTTTGTCATCGAGGGACACAGCACCGGTTCGTCGGCGCTGGCAAAGCCTGCCACGCCGCATGACATGCCCGCGACCAATAGGGCCCAGTACCGGCGCGACGTTGAGCCCGAACGCAGCATGAGTGGGCGTGATTATAATCGGCCATGGCTCAATGCGACGCGCGTCTCGAAGTTATCCGCCACTGGCTATCGCACGATCTGCGGCTGCAGCACGAGCGGCTCTTGCCCGCGTCCAGCGACGCAAGCTTTCGCCGTTATTTTCGCGTGTTCACCGCTGGCGGATCCTACGTCGTCATGGACGCTCCCCCGGGCAAGGAGGACGTGCGTCCGTATCTTAAAGTAGGCGCGCTGCTGGCTGCGGTCGGCGCGCACGTGCCGCACGTGCACGAGATCGATGTGCCGCGGGGCCTCCTCCTGCTCGAGGACTTGGGCACGACTTCCTATCTGCAACGGCTCGAATCATCCGATGACGCCGAGGCGCTGTATGCGGACGCGCTGCGGGTACTCGCCGACATACAGGTACAAGGCGACGCGGGGGCGCACGAGCTTGCGCCCTACGACCGCGAGGCGCTCGCGCGCGAGATGGCCTTGATGCCGGAATGGTTTTGCGGCAGACATCTCGGCTTCGAACCTGCGGACGCGGAACGGGAGGTTCTGGGTGCGGCCTTCGAGTTTTTGATCACCGCGGCCCTGGCGCAGCGCCAGGTGTTCGTGCACCGCGACTATCACTCACGCAATCTCATGGTCGTGGCCGAGCGCAATCCCGGCATCATCGATTTTCAGGACGCCTTGCGCGGCCCCGTCGGCTATGACCTCGTGTCGCTGCTGAAGGACTGCTACATCAGCTGGCCGCGCCCGCGGGTGGAGGGCTGGGTGAGCGCTTACCGCTCGCTGCTCATGGCGCGCGGAGTTGCGGTGGCGCACGAGCAGCAGTTCCTGCGCGACTTCGACCTCATTGGCGTGCAGCGCCACCTGAAGGTGCTCGGTATCTTCGCGCGCTTGTGGCATCGCGACGGCAAGCGCGGCTATCTGCTCGATCTGCCGCGCACCCTCGACTATGTACGCGACACCTGCGCGCGCTACAGCGAACTTGCCGCACTCGGAGCCTTTCTCGAGCGGCGTGCCGTGAGCGCTCTCGAGCGCGCAAACGCGCGCGCGGCGGCGACTGCGGCGCGCGCATGAAAGCCCTCGTCCTGGCCGCCGGTCGCGGCGAGCGCATGCGGCCGCTCACCGACAGCGTACCGAAGCCGCTTCTGGTGGTGGCGGGCCGGCCGCTCATCGCGTATCACCTCGAGGCGCTGGCACGCGCCGGCATCCGCGACGTCGTCATCAATCTCGCCTGGCTCGGCGATCGCCTGCGCGCGGCGCTGGGGGACGGCGCACGCTACGGCGTGCGGATCGGCTACTCCGATGAGGGTGCGGTCGCGCTCGAGACCGGCGGCGGGATTTTCCAAGCGCTGCCGCAACTGGGCCCGGCAGCGTTTATCGTCGTGAACGGCGATACCTGGACCGACTTTGATTTTCGCCAATTGACCCTGGATGCCGACGCCGATGGCAGCGCGCTGGCGCGCCTCGTGCTGGTGAAGAATCCCGCCCATCATCCGCAGGGCGACTTTGGCCTGGCGGGCGACGTCGTCGTCGAGCGCGCCACCGATCGGCTGACATTTGCGGGCATCGGGATCTATCGGCCGGAGCTCTTCGCGGGCTGCGCGGCGGGCAAATTTCCGCTGCTGCCGCTGCTGCGGCAGGCGATCGCCGCGGGCCGCTTGCGCGGCGAATTTTATCGCGGCGAATGGTGGGACGTGGGATCCCCCGAGCGCCTGCACGCCCTGGACATGCACCTGCGCACGCGCGCCGCCACGCGCCCCTAGCGCAGGCTTCGGGCGTGCGCCGTTTCGCCGTACAATGCGGCGATGCCGGACATCAAGAATATTCCTGTGGTGCGCGAGCCCGCAGCGATCAGAAGCGGCGAGAAATATGTCACGCCCCAGGGCTTTGTCGCCATACGCGATGGCGTCAAGGCGCGCGCGCAGCCTGAGCGCGCGCACCTCACGGGCAAACCGGCGTGGTTGCGGGCGCGCTCGCCGGCGGGCGCGGGCTTCAACGCCGTACAGGCGATCGCGCGCGAGCATCGCCTCGCGACGGTTTGCGAGGAGGCCAAGTGCCCGAATATCGGCGAGTGCTGGAACGCCGGCACGGCCACGATCATGCTGATGGGTGCGGTGTGCACGCGCGCCTGCCGATTCTGCGCGGTGGACACGGGCAATCCCAAGGGCTGGCTCGATCCACAAGAGCCGCACAATGTCGCGCGCAGCGTCGCACTCATGAAGTTGCGCTATGTCGTGCTGACCTCCGTCAACCGCGATGATCTGCCGGACGGCGGCGCGCGTCACTTCGCCGCCTGCATTCGCGCCATCAAGGAGGACAATGCGGCAACGGCGGTCGAGGCGCTGACGCCGGACTTTCAGGGCCAGCTTCGCGATGTGCGCACGGTGGTGAATTCGGGGCTCGACGTGTTCGCGCAGAATATTGAGACCGTGCGGCGGCTCACCCATCCTGTGCGGGATGCGCGCGCCGGCTACGAGCAGACGCTGCGCGTGCTCGAATACGCCAAGCGCGAGCGTGCGCAGGTGCTGACGAAGAGCAGCGTGATGCTGGGTCTCGGCGAGAGCGAGGCCGAGATTGGTGAGACGCTCGCCGACCTGCGCGCGGTCGGCGTCGACATCGTCACCCTCGGGCAGTATCTGCGGCCGACGCTCAATCATCTGCCCGTCGAGCGCTTCGTCACGCCCGCGCAGTTCGATACCTATCGGCACTGGGCGCTGGCGCGCGGTTTTCTCGAGTGTGTGGCGGGACCGCTGGTGCGCTCGAGCTATCGGGCGGAGCAGGCGCTCAATCGCAACAACGCGGGCGTCAACAATCAGATGCCGCCCGGGGTACCGTGAGCGCGGCGGCCGCCGGCACCGCGGAGAGCTGCGCGCGCGCACCGCGTGCGCCGCTCCTCCCCGCACCCGTCGTCAGCCATCTCGGCCGCGTGGACTACGCATCCACCTGGCATGCGATGCAGCGCTTCACCGCCGAGCGCAGCGCCGCCAGCGCCGATGAGATCTGGTTTCTCGAGCATGATCCCATCTTCACGCTGGGGATGAATGCGAGCCGCGCGCATCTCATCGCGCCCGGCGACATCCCGGTACTGCAGATTGATCGCGGCGGCCAGGTGACCTACCACGGTCCCGGACAGCTCGTGGTCTATCCGCTCGTTGACCTGAAGCGCGCGGGCTTGAGCGTGCGCGATCTCGTCAGCGCGCTGGAAAGTGCCATCATCAGCTATGCAGCCGAATTCGGTATCGGCGCGCACTGCCGCAAGAGCGCTCCGGGCGTCTACGTCGGCGAGCGCAAGCTCGCAAGCCTGGGAATTCGCATTCGGCGCGGCGCCTCCTATCATGGGCTCGCCCTCAACGTGCACATGGATTTGGAGCCCTTTGGCCGCATCGATCCCTGCGGCTTTCCCGGCCTGCAGATGACGCAGCTTGCGGACCTCGGCGGCCCACAGCGAGTCGAGCTGGCCGCACGAGGTCTCGAGCCGCATTTGCTGCGCGCCTTATTTGGCCGGGAGTAGAGCGGTCCTTGCGCGCATTTAACATCGCTGATCTGCGCCAGCGGGCGCGCGCGCGGCTGCCGCGCATGGTATTTGATTACATGGACGGCGGTGCCGATGACGAATGCACGCTGCGCGCGAATGTGCAGCGCTTCAGGGAATATGAGCTCACCTGGGACGTGCTGCGCGATATCGCCGCGCTCTCCACGGCGACCACGGTGCTGGGCAGCGCCACGCAATGGCCATTCCTCATTTGCCCGACCGCCGCATCGCGCCTCTTCGATCCGCGCGGCGGTGAGCGCGCCGTGGCGCGCGCCGCCCACGCGGCGGGAGTCATCTACTCCTGCTCCGCGCTTGCAACCACGAGCTTCGAGGATATTGCCGCCGTCAATCCCGGACCCAAGTGGTTTCAGCTCTACGCCTGGAAGGACCGCGGGATCCTGCGCGAGATGCTCGCCCGCGCCAAAGCGGCCGGGTTCACGGCGGCCATTCTTACCGTCGACGTGCCGGTGGCCGGCAACCGCGAACGCGATCTGTACAACGATTTCACCGTCCCGCCGCGGGTGACGCCGCGCACTGCGCTGCAGGCGCTCGCCTGTCCCGGCTACCTGTGCAGGCTGTGGAGCACGCCCACCGTGCGCCCCGAGATCGTGCACGGCGTGATGCCGACCATCGACGGCAGCATGATTGAGTTTCTCAACCGCCAGCTCGATCACTCGCTGACCTGGCCGGACATTGTCTGGATGATTGACGCCTGGGCCGGCGAATTTGCCATCAAAGGGGTGAGCACCGCTGCGGATGCGCGCCGCTGCGTCGAGATCGGGGCCACGGGAGTGTGGATCTCGAACCATGGCGGCCGGCAGCTCGACACCGCGCCGGCGACGATCGACATGCTGGAGCCTGTCGTGCAGGCCGTGGCGCATCGTGCGCAGGTGATCCTCGACGGCGGCATCCGCCGCGGCACGGATATTGTAAAGGCTCTGGCGCTGGGCGCCCGCGCCGTCGGCATTGGCCGCGCCTATCTGTATGGGCTGGCGGCTGCGGGGGAGGCGGGCGTTGCGCGTGCGCTTGCGCTTCTGGGTGAGGAGTTGCGGCGCGACTTGGCACTCATGGGTTACACTGACATCCAATCGATCCGTCGGGAAAGCGTGATCGCGCCGCACCAAGCGCGCCAATAAAAATAAAACACGGTCAGAGGGGGAGACGCGATGTTCCAGCAGCTGTTGACTCCGGTCGGGGCCAGCCTCGGCCTGTCTTTTATCGTGGCGACGCTCCCGGTGGTCACGGTGCTCGTTCTTCTGGGTGTCGTGCGGCGGCCGGCCTGGCAGGCGGCCCTGGCGGGTCTCATCGTCGGGCTCATCATCGCGGTGGCCGTGTGGCAGCTGCCCGTCAATCTGGCGCTCGCCGCGGTGTGCAACGGTGCGGTGTTTGCCCTGTGGCCCGTGATGTGGATCGTGTTCAATGCGCTGGTGCTCTATAACATCGCGGTGCGCTCCGGCCGCTTTGATGCCTTTCGCAACTGGCTCCTGGCGCACCTGCCGAACGACCGGCGCGTGGTGCTGGTGGTCATCGGCTTTTGCTTCGGTTGCCTGCTCGAGGGGATCTCGGGGTTCGGCACCCCGGTGGCTATCACCGCCTCGCTCCTGATTCTGATTGGCTTTCCGCCGCTCGAGGCGCTCGTCTTTGTGCTGATATTCAACACCGCGCCGGTCGCCTTCGGCGCGCTCGGCGTACCCATCACCGTGCTCGGCGCGGTGACCAGCCTGCCGGCCGCGACGCTTGCGGCGATGGTCGGGCGGCAGCTGCCGGTGATGGCCCTCATCCTGCCTTTCTATGTCATCGCGCTGTACGGCGGCATGCGCTCGCTGCGCGCGCTTTGGCCGCTGTTGCTAGTGGCCGGCGGAAGTTTCGGCGTCTGCCAGTTTCTGGCATCCAACTATATTGACTATACCCTGACCGACGTGCTCGCCTCGCTGGGCTCTCTGGCCGCGACCTTCATCCTGCTGCGCTTCTGGAGGCCGGCGCCCGACCCGGAATTCATGATCAGGCAGACGGTGCTCACCGGTGAGGGCAACGCAGAGCCCGTGCCGCGCTGGCAGGGCTGGCTGCCGTGGATCATCGTTTCTGTTGTGGTCATCATCTGGAACTCCTCTAAGACCTTCCTCATCGGACAGCAGGCCATCCACTGGCCGGGACTGCACAACGCCATCTCGATCACCCTCTACAATGACAAGCCGTACGCCGCGGTGTGGAATTTCCAGCCGCTCGCCACGGGCACGGCGATATTGCTGGCGACGCTGTTGACGGCGCTCGTCGTACGCATGAAGCCGGCGACCTACTTAAGCTGCGTGGCGCAGACTTTCCGGCAGGCGTGGCTCGCGATCGTGACGGTGATGCTCATCGTGAGCCTTGCCTATCTCATGAATTACTCGGGGCTCGCCTATACGCTCGGCAAGGCGGTCGCCTCCGCGGGGCATCTCTTCGTGCTGTTGTCGCCGTTCCTCGGCTGGGTCGCCGTGTTCCTCTCGGGCAGCGACACCTCGGGCAATGCGCTCTTCGGCAATCTGCAGGTGGTCGCCGCCAATCAGCTGAACCTGAGTCCGGTGCTCTTTGCCGCCACCAACTCCTCAGGCGGCGTCATGGGCAAGATGATTTCTCCGCAGAACATTGCAACCGGAGTGGCGGTCACCGATCTGCGCGGCCGCGAAGGCGCAGTGCTCGCGCGCACCTTCATCCACAGCATCGTGCTGACCGTGCTGCTCGCTCTGCTCGTCGTCGTCGAACAATATGTCGTACCGCAGATTATTCCGAGCGTGCCGAGCGCTTCGAGCGTGCACGCGCCATGACATATTGCTGATAAACCGCGCTGCGCTAACCGCTCTGTAACTGCGCGGCCACTGACATCATAACCATCCCTTCCTAGCATGCAGGACGGATGCGCGTAGCGTTCTAACCGTGAGGCGGAGTATGGATTTGGAGAAGCGCTTGGCGGAGCGCGTGCTGGGCGTCGCCGCCGTGGCGTTCGCTGCGCTCGCTCTGGCCGGATGCGGCGCGCGCGATTCCTCCGGTGGGGTCGTCCCGGCCAATGCCGCCAAGGTCACGATCCTGAACGTCTCCTACGATCCCACGCGCGAACTCTACGTCGACTACAACGCCGCCTTTGCGAAGTACTGGGCGGCCAAAACCGGGCAGACGGTTGCCATCAATCAATCGCACGGCGGCTCCAGCAAGCAGGCGCGCTCGGTGATCGATGGTCTCGCGGCGGACGTGGTCACGCTCGGCTTGGCGGGCGATGTCGACGGGATCGCGACTCAGGGGAAGCTCCTGCCGCTCAACTGGCAGAGTCGTCTCCCCGATAACAGCGCGCCCTACACCTCGACGATCGTCTTTGTCGTGCGCCACGGCAACCCTAAGAACATTCACGACTGGCCCGACCTCATCAAGCCCGGCGTTGCCGTCATTACGCCGAACCCAAAGACCTCAGGCGGCGCGCGCTGGAATTATCTGGCCGCCTGGGGCTGGGCGCGGCAGCAGCCCGGCGGCAGCGATGAGAGCGCAAAGCAATACGTCCACAGCCTCTACAAGAATGTGCCGGTGCTCGATACCGGCGCGCGCGGCGCGACGACCACTTTCGTGCAGCGCGATATCGGCGATGTGCTGATCGCCTGGGAGAACGAGGCGCACCTCGCCGTCAAAGAAATGGGCGCGGACAAGATTGAGATCATCATGCCGTCGGTGAGCATTCTGGCGGAGCCGTCGGTCGCGGTCGTCGACAAGGTGGTGTTGCGCCGCGGCACGCGCGAAGTGGCGCAGGCGTATCTGCAGTATCTCTACAGCCCGGAGGGCCAGGAGATCATCGCGCGCAACCATTACCGCCCGCGTGATGCGACGGTCGCCGCCAAATACGCGAACGACTATCCGCGGCTGAAGCTGGTGACGGTCGCCGATTTTGGCGGCTGGCCGAAGGTGCAGAAAGAGCACTTTGCAGACGGCGGCATCTTCGATCAGATCTACGCGCGCTGATTCGCGCTCATTACTCGACGATGAGCTTGTAGCCTGAGCCCGCGGCGGTCTGTAGCAGCACCGGGTTCGCCGGATCGGCCTCGATCTTCTGCCGCAGGCGATGCACGAGCTGCTTCAGCAGCTGACGGTCGCCGGAGTTGCGGTGCCCCCATACCTGCACCAGCAGCCGGTCCGAATTCACGGTGCGCCCGGCGTTGGCGAGCAGCATCTGCAGCAGACGCAGCTCAAGTTTCGTCAGGCGCACTGGCGCCGCGTCGCTGATTCTGACCGTGTGCTCATCGACGTCGAGCGCGACCCGGCCGACGGCGAGCGGCGCGCCGGCCTCGCCCCCGGCGCGGCGCAGCAACGCCTTGATGCGCGCGAGCAGCGTGCGCGGACTGAAGGGCTTGTTGAGATAGTCATCGGCGCCGAGCTCGAGCGCGCGCACCAGATCCTCTTCCTCGCCGCGCACGGTGAGCATCATGATGGGCACGCGCGACTGGAGGCGGATGGCTTCGCACACCTGAAAGCCGCTGGCGCCAGGCATATTGATATCGAGCACGACGAGATCCGGCGCTTCGGCCGCGAAGGTGCGTATCGCGGTGGGGCCGTCGGGCGCGCGCAGCACGAGGTAGCCGGCCTGCGTCAGCGCAAAGGCGATGAGGCTCAGCAAGTCGCGATCGTCGTCGGCGATCAGGATCTTCATGCAGGCAGGGCCTCCGCTGGCAACGTGATGCTGAAGCGCGTGCGGTTTTCGCTGGTGCGTTCGGCGGCGATCGTGCCGCCGTGGCGATCAATAATGGACTTGACGATCCACAGTCCAAGGCCCAGGCCGCCCGCTTCGGGTTCTCCCTCCGGGCTTCTGTGGAAACGCTCGAAGATCGATGTGGAAGCGTCCGCCGGCACGCCCGGGCCCTCATCTTCAACCCACGCGACCACGCGCTCGCCCGCGGTGCTCGCGCCCACCCGTATCACGCTGCCCTCCGGGGCAAACTTACTCGCGTTGGCAAGGAGATTCACGAACACCTGCGTCAGGCGCATGTCGTCGCCGTCGATGTGCGGCAGATCCTGCGGCAACGCGACCTGCAGGTTCTGGCCGCGCATCACGAGGAGCGAGCCGATGAGCACGCGCGCATCCTCGATGACATCGGCGAGCACCACGCTCTGCTGCCGGATGGACAGCTGCCCTGACTCGATGCGCGTGCTCTCGAGAAGATTGTCGATGAGCTGCGTCAGGCGCACCGTGCCGCGCTCGAGCGACAACACGAGCTCGGCGAGCTGCGCGGCGGGCAGCGTCGTGAGGCCGTCGCGCAGCAGCTCGATGGAAGCGAGCTGCGCGGCGAGCGGCGTGCGGAACTCGTGCGAGATATTGGCGAGCACGGTGTCGCGGGCGCGTCGCACGGCCTCGAGCTCCGTCTCGTCACGGATGACCTGCACCTGCAGTCCGTCGACCATATTGGAGCTGGCGATGACCGTGGTGCGTGCCGCGCCCGCAGTGGTCTGCAGCCGCTCGACCAATTGAGCGCTGCCCGCGGTGCGCGCCTGCAGGATGGGGCAATCCTCCTCGCAGGGGCGGCGGCCGTTGACGTCGCAGGGTTTGAGGACATCGCCGCAGAAGCGCCCGACCGCAGCCGCCATCTCCACGTTGAGCAGGCGTGCCGCCTGCGGATTCAGGTAGCGGATCGTGCGATTCTTATCAACGGCGTAAACCCCCTCGACGATTCCGGAGAGGACCGCCTGCGCCTCGGCCTCGCGGCGCCGGAGCGTCCCCGTCAGCTCGACGAGGTTGCTGCGCATGTCCTCCATGGTGCGGGCCAGAGTGCCGACTTCGGCAGCGCCGCCGGGCGGAATGGAGGTGGAGAAATCTCCCTGGCCGAGGCGCACCGCCGCCTGCGTGAGCGAGCGCACGGGCGCGGCGACCATTTGCCCGAGCACGATGCCGGCGAGGACCGCGAGCACCGTGAACACGAGCGCGGTCACCTGCAGGCGGCGCGCGAGGTGGGTCGCCGGCTGGTCGATCGCCGCCGCCGGCAGGCGCGTCTCAATCAGCGCAATCGCCTCGCCGGTGGATGCAAATACCGGGACGCTCGAGGCATACAGATCGAGCGCCGTGATGCGCTGCACCGCCGAGTGGCCATCGGCGAGCCCCGAGGAGTGCAGCGAAGTGAACGGATCGACGGCTGCGGCCGCGAAAGTGCGGTAATTGATCAGGCGCACCGCGAGGCCGACATGCTGGCTGAGGGTGCGCGCGAGCTGCGCATCCAGATTCCGCACGATGAAGACACGCGCCGCTTTGCCTTCGCCGAAGCTTGCTCCGGCGCCGACCACCGCATACGTGGTGCCCGGCGGAGCGGCAAGAAAGCTCTCGCCCTGCTCGGCGCTCGCGGTGACGATGTCGTTCCATGGCAAGGGATCGCCGGCCTGCGCCAGCAGCTCCGACCCCTGGAACACGGCGCAGGCGCTGATGGCCTCCGTTTGGCAGAAACGCCGCAGGAACAGCGCCAGCGCGTCGGGGTTCTCTTCGCCGACCAGGCGCTGCAGCGTCGGGCGATCGGCGAGCACGTGCGCCGCGGTCACGGCATCCTCGCCCAGCCTGCGCAGGTCCTCGCGGGCAACGGCGCCGGCGAGCTGCACGCGCGCCTTGCCCTGTTCGTCGGCGAGATCGCGCAGCATGCCGATCGCGGACAAGGAGATGCCGCCGACCACCAGCAGCACGATCGCCACGTTGATGGCGGCGAGCCACCAGCCCAGACCCGTTTTCGCAGGATCGAACCTCAGCCGCTCCGACAGCTGCCGCGCACGCTCGAGCATGCCGCTAACGCCGTCGCCGGTAGCCGGTGCGTTCAACGAATGTCTTCACGATGAGGGTGGCGACCGCGAGCAGCATGAGGAGCGATGCGACTGCGAATGCGCCGACAAAGTTGTACTCGTTGTAGAGAATCTCGATGTGCAGCGGCATCGTGTTCGTAAGTCCCCGGATGTGGCCCGAGACGACGGAGACCGCGCCGAACTCGCCCATGGCGCGTGCGTTGGTGAGGATGATGCCGTACAACAGGCCCCAGCGCACTTTTGGCAGCGTAACGCGGTAGAACGTCAGCCAGCCGCCGGCGCCCAGAGTGATCGCCGCCTCCTCCTCGTCATTACCGAGCTGCTGCATGAGCGGGATGAGCTCGCGTGCCACGTACGGGAAAGTCACGAACATGGTGGCGAGAATGATGCCCGGCAGGGCAAAGATGATGCTGATGTTGTGATCCTGCAGGTAGTGCCCGAACCAGCCTTGCAGGCCAAAGAGCAGCACGTAGATCATGCCGGAGATCACCGGCGAGACGGCGAGCGGCAGATCGATGAGCGTGATGAGGAAGCTCTTCCCCTTGAACTCAAATTTGGCGATCGACCAGCCGGCGGCGAACCCGAAGACCGTATTGATGGGCACGACGACGAGCGCCGTGGTGAGCGTGAGACGAATGGCAGCCTGCGTGTCCGGATCGAGGAAAGTTGCGTAATACGCGCTCACCCCCTTGGCGAGCGCCATCGCAATGACGGTCGCAAGCGGCGCAAAGAGCAACGCGGCAAGAAATACCAGCGACAGCGTGATGAAGGTCCAGCGCACTAAGGCTGCGACCTTGGTGTCGCGCCCGGGACGGGTCGCCACCTCCTCGAGGAGGACGTACGGCGGGCTGCGCATCAGTGCCCCGTGGCGACGAGCCGTCGCCGTCCCCAGGCCTGCAGCAGGTTGATCGCGAGCAACATGGCGAAGGAGATGACCAGCATTACGAAGCCGAGCGCCGCGGCGCCGCGATAGTCAAACTCCTCGAGCCGGATGACGATGAGGAGCGGCGTGATCTCGGTGCGCATGGGGATGTTGCCGGATATGAAGATCACCGAGCCGTACTCGCCCACGGCGCGCGCGAAGGCAAGCGTGAAGCCGGTGAGAAGCGCGGGCAACACCGTGGGCAGGATGATGCGCCGGAACACGTAGAAGCGGCCCGCGCCGAGGGTTTCGGCGGCATCCTCAAGGTCGCGCTGCACCTCCTGCAGCGCCGGTTGCACCGAGCGCACCACGAAGGGCATGCCGATGAGCGTCAGCGCCACGGTGACGCCGATCCAGGTGTAGGCCACGCGGATGCCGAGGGGCTCGAGATAGCGGCCAATCCAGCCGTTCGCGGCGAACACGCTCGTGAGCGCGATGCCGGAGACTGCCGTCGGCAGCGCGAAGGGCATATCGATCAGGGCGTCAATGATCTTGCGCCCCGGAAACTCGTAGCGCACCAGGGTCCACGCAATGATGAACCCGAACACGAGATTGATAGACGCTGCCAGGAGGGACGCGCCAAAGGAGAGCCGATAGGAGCCTATGGCGCGCGGCGTCGTAATGACGTGCAGGAACTCGCCCCAGGGCATGGAGGCCGTCATCAACACGAGTGCCGCGAGCGGCAGGAGCACGATGCCGGAGAGAAACAGCGTCGTGAAGCCGAAGGTCAGCCCGAACCCCGGCAGCACGCTCGGTTGTCGCAGCGGCTTCACGCGCGCGCATCCTGCGCGCGATAGACGATGAGTACCGGCGAGCGCGCCTCGGCGCTGAGCAGCGCAGCAAATCGCGCCGCGAGTCCCGTGATCTGCGATATGCCGAGGATCAGGATCTGATCGGGCGATTCGGCGAGGCGACGCGCGAGCTCCTCCGCGACGTTGCCGAAGCGTAATTCGGTGCGCATCTCGAGTCCGTGCACCGCCTGGGCCTCGGAGCGCGCATCGAGGAGTGAGCGCATGCTGTGCGGACGCTGACCGTCTGGGGTGCTGCTCGGCAGGATTCCGATGTAGACGCCCTCGGCCGCCACGTGTCGCAGGAGACTGGCTGCGACCGCAAGCGTCGTCGAGCGCGCGGCGTCATCGGCCCAGTGAATGAGCACGCGTTGCGGGGGCCGCGCTTCGCGCGGCAGAACCAGCACTTCTTCCGCGCCCTCTTTCAGCAGCCACTCGATCTTGCCCACGAGATCGGGCTCGGCCGCGATGACCGCCGCGCCCGTGATTCCGCCGTGCTCCTCGGTCACGCGCGCCGAGACGCGCGTGCGCATGCGCGAGGCGAGCTCGACCAGAAGAGGATGCAGGGACAGCTCACTCGCCTGTTCGAGGCTTGCGGCGTAGGCCGTGAAGCTCGAGAGCGGCGTCGGCAGCACGTGAATGCGGCGCACGCCGATCGCCACCACCTGTCCGGGAGTCACTCCGAAAGCGCGCTGCTCGTACTGGCTGCGAGTAACTTCCAGGAGCGCATCGCCGTCGCTGTTGGACGCACGTGACAGCTCCGCCTCGGTGGCGCCCGCGCTCAGGCGAATGCGCAATCGCTCGAGAGCTCCCGTGAAGGCGACCTCCTCGACGGTGCCGACGGCGAGATAGGTGGCGGCGAGCGCGCGCCTCTCCGGGGCGAGTTCAATCTCCTCCGGCCGGATGACGGCCACCACCTCGTGCTCGCGCGCGGCTTGCGCGACGTCCGCGGGCGCCCCATCCACGCCCGTCGCGCCGAAGCGCACGCCGTTCTTGGTCTGGCGGGCGAGCAGCAGATTCGCGGCGCCGAGAAAGGTTGCGACGAAGCGCGTCGCCGGCCGCGTGTACAACTCGTCCGGTCGGCCAATCTCCAGCAGCCGCCCGAGATTCATCACGCCGATCCGATCGGCGAGCGCAAACGCCTCCTCCTGATCATGGGTGACGAGCACCGTCGTAATCCCCAGTTCCCGCTGCACCTGGCGGATCGTGCGGCGCAGCTCCTCGCGGATCTTGGCATCGAGCGCGCCGAAGGGCTCATCGAGGAGCAGCACCTCGGGTTTGTGTGCCAGCGCGCGCGCCACCGCGACGCGCTGCTGCTGACCACCGGAGAGCTGCGCCGGCAGGCGCTCATCCATGCCCTCGAGCGCCACCAGGCGCAGCAGCTCGCGGCGCCTCTCGCGGCGCGCCGCGGCCCGCATGCGCCGCACGCGCAGTGCGAACTCAATGTTGTCGGCGATCGTCATGTGGCGGAAGAGCGCGTAGTTCTGGAAGACGAGGCCGACATCGCGCTTCTGCGCCGGCACGTGCGTGACATCACGGCCGTGCAGCGCGATGCGCCCGTGATCGACTCCCGTGAGGCCCGCTACCGCGCGCAGCAGAGTGCTCTTGCCGCTGCCGCTCGGGCCGAGAAGTACGAAGAATTCGCCGTCGCCGATGTCAATCGACACATCGTTGACGACGGGCACGCCCTGATAGCGTTTGGTGACTTGGTCGAGAGTGATCGACATGCGGTATTTTTATGGAATGCGCGCTCGGCAGCTCATGCTACCGGGCGCGAGCCTGCGGTGTCATTCGCATGCGGTAACAGAACGGTTATAAAACGCCGAAGGCGCGCGCCGCTTGCCGCTTCTGTCAAATCACCAGCAGCACGCCCTCGCAGGCGGTGAGGTCGGCGGCGAGCGCCATCATCTGCTCGCGGCTGTCGGCGCGGATGGCGTAGGAGATCGACAGATAGTTGCTGTTCTTGCTCAGGTGCTCGCTGACGTGGCTCGCCTCGAGCGCCGGTACGTGGCGCAGCACGATGGCATGGATGCGCGCGCGAAATTCCGCCGTCGGCCGGCCGATCACCTTGATCGGGTAGTCGGTCGGAAAGCTGAGGAGCGGCGTGTCGCTCACCACGGCTGCCCCGCAAGCTCGCGCTTGTACTGCTGCAGCTCATCGTAGACGCGACGCCACACCGGCCCCGGCAGCCCGCTGCCGACCGCGGCGCCGTCGAGCGTGGTCACGGGCACGATTTCGCGTGCCGCCGAGGAGAGCCAGATCTCGTCCGCGCCGCGCAGCTCAGCCTCGCTCACCGGGCGCGCACGATGCACGATGCCGGTGCGTGCAGCCAACTCCTCGACGACGCTGCGGGTGGTGCCCGGGAGAATTTCGGACGAGTGCTCCGGGGTGCGCAGCTCACCTTCCCTCACGACGTGAACGGCCGAAGAGGAGCCTTCGGTCAGATGGCCGTCGCGCAGCAGGATGGTCTCGGCGGCATTGGCATCCACGGCGAGTTCGCGCAACAGCACATTGGCGAGCAGAGCGGTGGATTTTATGTCACAGCGCGCCCAGCGCGTATCGCGGGCGCTGATACAGGCGACGCCGCGCGCGCGCGCCGCTTCCCCCGGCAGCACGAGCGGTGCGCTGAAGAGGAACACGGTGCGCGTCAGCTTCGGCAGCGGTGCGTGATTGCGGCCGCGCTCGGCGCCGCGCGTGACCTGCCAATAGAGTGCTTGATCGCCGCCGCCGTTCTTCTCTAGCAGCGCCGCAAACAGCGCCCGCCACTCGACGCAGGTGTGCGGATCCTCCATGCGGATGGCGGCGAGACTGCGCGTCAGGCGCTCGCAGTGTGCGGCGGCGCGAAACGGGCGGCCGTCATAGACCGGCATCACTTCGTAGGCGCCGTCGCCAAAGAGAAAGCCGCGGTCAAAGGGGGAGATGCGCGCCGCCTCAAACGGCAGGAATTCGCCGTTCAGATAACAGATGGGCAGCGGCTCGGCCAATGCGGCTCTCGCGTACTGCGTTACGTTATTTGAACCACAGCTGGATGCTGTCAATCATGCGTGTCCACAGGCCGCCGAGCGGATCGGCGCTGAGCGCAACGAGCGGCGAGCGGATCACGACGTCGCCGTCCGGCGCCGTCACCGTGAACTCGCCGATGACGGCGCCGGCGGCGAGCGGCGCGATGAGCGGTTGTTTGACGGTGGCGCTCGTGTGCAGGAGTGCCAACTGGCCGCGTCCCACGGTGACGTACAGGTCGGCGGGCGCTCCGGCAGCAACGGTCGCGGCGGCGCCCTTGTAGACGGGCGGCTGCAGAATGAGCTCGCCGCGGCCTTTGACCTTGCCGGTCTCATAAAAAGTGTAGCCATAGTTCAGAAGCGCGGCGCTCGCATCCTCGCGCGCCTTGATCGACGGCGAGCCGAGCACGACGGAAATGAGCCGCATGCCGTTCCTCTTGGCGGAGGTGATGAGGCAGTAGCCGGCGGTGTCGGTGTGGCCGGTCTTGATGCCGTCGACGGTCGGATCGCGCAGCAGCAGTCCGTTTCTGTTGTGCTGCGTGATGTTGTTCCAGGTGAACTCGCGCAGGCCGTACCACACGTAATATTCCGGAAAGTCGCGCACGGTCGCGCGCGACAGCGTGGCCATGTCGCGCGCGGTCGTATAGTGATTGTCGCTCGGCAGGCCGTCGCTGTTCTCGAAATTGGTCGATTTCATTCCCAGGCGCTTGGCGTAGGTATTCATGATCTGGGCGAAGGCGCTTTCGGTACCGCCGACCTTCTCGGCGAGCGCGATGGTTGCGTCATTGCCCGATTGCACGAGCATGCCCTTGATGAGCACCTCGGCCGGGATCTGCGTGCCCACCTGCACAAAGGTGCGCGACCCTTCGGCCCGCCAGGCGTGCTCGCTGATCGTGACCATGTCGGCAAGCTTGAGCCGTCCTTCCTTGAGCGCGGCAAACACCGCATAGCTCGTCATGACCTTCGTCAAGCTCGCAGGTTCCATGCGCTCATCCGCGTGTGCTTGCGCCAGCACGCGCCCGCTGTCGTAATCGAGCAGGATATAGGCACGCGCATCCACCGCCGGCGGCTGCGGAATGGGATTGCCGGCCGGGGCGGGTGCCGGTGCCGCCGTCGTTGCGGGCGCGGGCGGAGGAGCGGCGAGCGGCGGCGCTGACGCGACGATGAGCCAGGTTAACAACAATGAACGCGACATGCCTTAAGACCCCACGAGGACAGTTGGACTGCGGACGCGGATGAATTCTAGCGGAACGATGCGGCTGACGTGCGCAACCTCTACTCGGGCGCGAGTCGCGCATCGGCAATGCCAAGCGCGCTCAAGCGCGCGGCGAGCTGATCAAACTGCGCAACGCTTGCAACCGGTCCCACACGCACGCGATACAGGCGCGACTTGCTCGCCAGCGGCGGCAGCACGGCCACGCCTGGAAGGCCCGCGGCGCGCAGCCGCGCGGCGAGGCGCTCGGCGTTGGCTTCATCGGCGAAGGCGCCCGCCTGCATGTAGAGCTCGGGCGGCGGCAGCTCCGCGCTGCGCGTCAAGGTATCGGGTGCCGCCGGAGTGAGCGCGCGCACCTCAACCAGTGTCGTACCCTCGCGCAGCATGTCAAGCTTGGCGGCGGCGGTATAGGAGAGATCAATAATGCGATTGGCGACGAATGGGCCGCGGTCGTTGACGCGCACGACGACACTCCTGCCGTTCTTGAGATTGGTGACGCGCGCGTAGGCGGGCAGCGGCAGAGTTTTGTGCGCGGCGGTCATCGCGTACATGTCGTACTGCTCGCCCATTGAAGTGCTGACGCCGTGAAAAGTGGGACCATACCAGGAAGCGACCCCGCGCTCGACGTAGCCGTCGGCCGTGGCGAGTACAAAGTAGCGCTTCCCGAGGACATCATAGAAGGGCGGATTGCCGCGGCGGCTGCGGATTTCGTAGCGCGGCACGGCGTCGGGGATCGCAGCAATATTGGGCGCTCCTGCCGCGACGCTCGGCGCGGGCGGGACTTCGACGCTCGGCGCGGGCGCAGCCTTATGGCGCGGCGCGCTCGTGCATGCGCTGCCGAGCGCTGCGCAGCACAGCACAACGACGCGCGTGCGTGCGCGGTTCATGGCGCGGTACTCGGTAGCCGCGCGAGAATGGCCTGCGCCAGGTCATGCACGGCCATCGCGTAGCGGGCGCTGTGGTTGTAGCGCGTGATGACCTGAAAATTGCGCAAGCCGATGCGATAGGCGGGGCCGTCGCGCTCCTCCGCGCTCACGAGCATAGCCGGCGTCGCCGCGGCCGCGGTGAGCTCGCTCGTCACGCCCGCGGCATTCAAATCGCCGAGCGTCGCATTCAAATCGAGATTCTTCAGATCGATGTGGAAGCTCGCACCGGGCTCGATGATCGCGGTGCTCATGACGGGTGCCGCCGGCTCCCAGCCATGTTCGCGCAGGAAGTTGGCGATGCTTGCGAAGATGTCGGCCCAGTCATTCCACAGATCGCGGTGTCGATCGCCGTCCGCGTCGACGGCGAACCGCCGGTAGCTGGAGGGCATGAACTGCGGCGCACCCATCGCGCCGGCATAAGAGCCCGTGACGGTGAGTGGATCGATGCGCTCCTCGCGCGTCAGGAGAATGAACTGTTCGAGCTCGCTGCGCGCTAGCTTGCTGTGCAGCGGTTGCCCGAAGGCGAGGGTCATCAGCGCATCGAGCACGCGGTCGCGACCCGTCATGCGACCGTAGAAGGTTTCGCAGCCCAGAATGGCGACGATGTATTCAGGCGCTACGCCACGCTCGGCCGCGACGCGTTCGAGGAGCTCGCGGTGCTCGACCCAGAAATCCACTCCGGCGGCGATGCGTTTCTCGGTCACGAAATGCTCGCGATACTCCCACCAGGCGAGCACGCGCTCGGGCGGCTGGTCGGCGCGCTCGATCACCCGCAACTGCGGTACGGCATGGCGCAGCAGGCTGCGCACGGCGCGCGGCGGCAGATCATTGCGCGCGGCGACTTCGTGGATGAAATCGCGGATGTCCGCACGATTCAGATCAAAGTGCGTTGCCGGCGGCGGCGCGGTGTCGGCGTCCGCCAGGGTCAGTTGCAGAAAAGTCGCCAGCGCCAGCAGGCGCCAGAGCGTGTGCAGATACGCGCGCACGCCTAGGAACCGATGAGCTTGCGGTGCGAATACAGCGACATCAAGATTCCAAACCCTGCCAGGATCGTCACCATGGAGCTGCCACCATAGCTCACGAGCGGCAGGGGTACACCTACCACGGGCAACAGCCCGCTCACCATGCCGGCGTTGATGAAGACGTAGACGAAGAACGTCAGTGCCAGACTGCCGCCGAGGAGGCGCGCGAAAGTGTCCTGCGTCTGCATCGCCAAATACAGCGCGCGTGCGACGACGAAGGTGTAGAGGAGCAAGAGCAGCGCGAGCCCGAGGAGCCCGAATTCCTCGCCGATCACCGCAAAGATGAAGTCGGTCGAGCGCTCCGGCAGGAACTGCAGCTGTGCCTGACTGCCGTGCATCCAGCCCTTGCCAAACACGCCGCCCGAGCCGATCGCAATCTGCGACTGGATGATGTGGTAGCCGGCGCCCAGCCGATCGGTGGTCGGGTCGAAGAAGGTGAGGACGCGCCTTTTCTGGTAGTCATGCATGAAGGTCCAGCCAAACCAGCCGGCGATCGCCCCGAGCGCCGCAAGGCCGGCGATGATGCGCATCTTCAGGCCCGCCATGATGATGACGAGGCTGCCGGCGATCGCGATCAGCGCGGCAGTGCCGAGGTCCGGCTGCAGCGCGACGAGGCCCACCGGGACAAATATGAAGGCGGCCAATATAGCGAGCGAGCTCACGGTGGGAGGCAGCGCGCGCTCTTGCAGGAACCAGGCGCACATCATCGGCACCGCAAGCTTCATCACCTCGGAGGGTTGAAATCGCAGTAACCCCAGGTCGAGCCAGCGCTGCGCGCCCTTGCCGATGTAGCCGATGCCGTCGACGACGAGGAGCAGGATCACTCCCAGGAGGTAGAGCCACGGTGAGGTGCGTCTGAGGAAATTGGGATTGACCTGTGCGAGGAGCAGCATCGCGACCGCGCCCATCCCCAAATGCGCGGCAGCGCGGATGAGGGTCGAAAGACTCTGGCCGGAGGCACTGTAGAGCACCACGAGCCCATAGACAGCGACCAGTCCCAAGCCGATGAGGAGAGGGCCGTCGAGCTTCAGCGCCGCGAGCATCTGCGTCGTGCCGGTGAGGGTGCGGCGGGCGCGCGATCCGGAGGTGACTTCCTCGTACATCTTATGGCGCCTGCGCCGCTTTGAGCTTGCCGTCGGCGTCGAGCAGATAGGCGTCCATGACCTTGCGCGCAATCGGCGCCGCGGCGCTCGCGCCGAACCCGCCGTTCTCGACGAGCACCGCGACCGCGATGCGCGGCGCCTCGACCGGCGCGAAGGCGATGAACCAAGCGTGATCGCGCAGTCGTTCCTCGACAGTCTTCTCGTTGTATTTGGCGTTCTGTGCGACGGTGAAGACCTGCGCGGTGCCGGTTTTGCCGGCGATGGAATACGCGGCTCCCTTGCCACTCTCGCGCGCCGTGCCATAGGTCGCGGCGCCTACCATGCCGTTGACGACGCGGTCCCAATCCGCATCGCTCACGCCGTCGATGCGCTTGCCGGCGATGGGCGCGATCGGCTTCACCGTACCGTTTGCGTCGCGCAGGCCGGTGACGAGACGCGGGCGGAAGTTGGTGCCGCGACCGGCGATGACGCTGGCGACGTGCGCCAGCTGCAGCGGCGTGACCAGGAAGTAACCCTGGCCCACGCCGAAATTGACGGTCTCGCCGGGAAACCACACCTGATCGGCGGGGCGCTTGAAGGCCGTCTTCTTCCATTCCGGCGTGGGCAGCAGGCCCGGCTTCTCGCCGCTGATGTCGATGCCCGTGAGCGCGCCGTAGCCGAAGGGCGCGAGAAACGCCGCAATCCGATTGACCCCCAGGGTCGCGGCGAGTCCGTAGAAATACACGTCACAGGATTTGGCGATGGCATCCTGGAGGGCGATGTGGCCGTGGCGTCCGGTTTTGCCTTCGCGAAACAGGCGCGTGCTGCCGGGCAGATGAAACACGCCGTCGCAGAACTCCACCTTGTCCGGATTCAAAACATGATAGGTGAGCCCGGCGAGGGCGATGGCCGGCTTGATGGTCGAGCCCGACGGATAGGCGCCGCGCAGCGCGCGATTCAAGAGCGGCTTGTCGATGTTGTCCGTCAGCGTCGCGTACTCGCTGTTGGTGATGCCGCGCGCGAAGAGCGAGGGATCAAATCCCGGACGGCTGGCGAGGGTGATGACATCGCCGTTATGAGGATTGAGCGCCACGACCGCGCCACGGCGTTCGCCGAGCGCCTCCTCCGCGACCTGCTGGACTTTAAGATCAAGCGACAGCACCAGATCCTTGCCGGCCGCCGGCGCATGGGAGCGCAGATCAGGCACCAGCATGCCCTGGCGCTGCACCGAGCGCCCGAGCGCGTTGACGAGAATTTCGCGATAACCATTGCCGCCGTGCAGCTGCTGCTCGTAGGCGCTCTCCACCCCGAGCTTGCCGATGAGCGCGGTGCCGGAGTAGGCGGCGCGATCAATATGCTGCAGATCCGGCTCGCTGATGGCGCCGACGTAGCCCAGGGCATGCACCGCGAGCTCGCCTTCGGGGTAAAAACGGGTCTGGCGGGTCTTGATGTCAAGGCCCGGGAACTCGAAGCGATGCACGGCAAAACGCGCCACGTCCTCATCCGACAGGCGCAGGCGCACCGGGACGGAGTCAAAGGGACGGCGCGAGTGGATGGTGCGGCGCAGATCGTCCACGGCGTCCGCCTCGATGAGCCCGAGCTTAACGAGCCCCTGCAAGGAGGCATTCAGGTTCGGGACCTCCTCCGGTACGAGCTCGAGCTGATAGGCCGGCTGGTTGCCCGCCAGCAGCTGGCCGTGGCGATCGAGAATCAGCCCGCGTGCGGCCGGGATCGGCTCCGTGCGCACCTGATTGCCCTGCGAGAGTTCGGTGTAGTAATCGTGCCGCATCACCTGCAGCAGGTAGAGGCGCCCAATGAGCGTCAGCGTGAGCACGACGATCACGACGCCCGCCAGCAGCGCGCGTCGCTCGAAGAGGCGCTGCTCCTTCCAGTGATCCTTGATGCGCACGGCCTGTGCCATCAGTGAAGCACCGCGGTTGCATGAAGCGCGTTCATCGGGGGGCGTGGCTTCGGCCGAGCAGCGCCGCCGCCAGCGGCCACACCAGCGCGCCGGTCAGGATCTGCAGCCAGTGCAGCGGGCCGTAGAGCGCGTGCCCCGTCCAGCCGTCGATCGCGAAGACGACAAATTCGTAGATGAAGAGCTCGCCCATAACAATCAGTGACTGCTGGAACACGGGCTTTGAGCGGATCTTCTGGTGCTCACGCACCGCGATGTAGGTCACCAGCGACAGCGCAAGGGCGTGCTGGCCCAGCACCGAACCCTGAAAGATATCCAGAGCCAGCCCCGCGATCCACCCCAGGGAAATGCCACCGGCGCGCGGCGCGGCGATCGACCAGTAGAGCACGGTCAGCACCAGAAAGGCCGGACGGACGGCGTCCAGCCACGCCGGCAGCGGCACGACGGAGAGAAAGAGCGCGAGCAGGATCGTAAAAAACAGCCGCCCGCGCGGCTCACGCATGCGGGCGCTCATTGGACCTCGTCCTCGGCTTGGTCCTCGGGAGCCGGTTTAGGGGCGCTCTTGGGCGCAGGCGAGGTCTTCGATTTGGCCGGCGCGGCGGCGGCTTTGGCGGGCACGGCGGACGCAGCCGCGCTCGCGGGGGCCGGCGCCGCCGGCGCCGCGCCCGCGGGCACGCTCGGGTGCGGTGCGGGCTGCGCCTGAATGTCGGGATTCTTGGTGCGCTCGTCGTTAAACCACACCAGCGCCACTTCGCGGTCGCGATCGATGCGTGCCAGCGGCACGGCACGCACCTGCGCGAGCGGCTGAATCGCATCGCGGTGCACTTCGGCGACCCGCGCGACGGGATAGCCCGCCGGAAACACCCCGCCGAGACCCGACGTCACCAGGAGGTCGCCCGCCTTCACGTCGGCGTTGGCGGGCAGGTAGGGCAGCGCCAGCGTGCCCTCGTTGCCGGCGCCGACCGCGATGGTTCTCAGGCCCGTGCGCTCGATCTGCACGGGCACTGCGTGCTCCGGATCGGTGACCAGGATCACCTCGGCGCTCCACGGTCCGATATGGATGGTCTGCCCGAGAAGTCCGGAGTCATCGAGCACCGCCTGGCCTGCGAACACGCCATTCGTCGTGCCGCGGTTGATGAGCAGGCGCTGGCGCAGTGTGGTCAGCTCCACATTGACGATCTCACCGATGAGCCAGCGATCCACGATCGGCGGCAGCGCGTGGGCGAGCCCGCGCAGCTGCGCATTCTCGCGTGCGAGTCCCTCGTAGTTGAGCGCGCGCAGGGCGAGAGCGCTCTCGCGCGCGCGCAGGCGCTCATTCTCGGCGCGCAGCGCCTCGCGCGCCTGCGTGCTCTCCTTGATCCAGGCCCAGGCGGCCGAGGGCGAGCTCACCGCCAACTGCAGGGGATAGGCCGCGGCCTGAAGGAGAAAACGCGCCTCGGTGAGCCAGCCGCCGCGCTGGTCGAGAACCATGACGACGATCGACACGAACGCGTAAAGCGTGAACCGCAAGCCAGGCGAGGAGCCGTGGCCGGTCAGCCGTCGGTTCGTCGCGCCTAGACCGTATGCGGCCACGCCGTGCCGGGACTACTCGAGTCCGAAGTGACCAGGGCCCATGGTGTCCATCAACTCGAGAATCCGTCCGCCGCCGCGCGCGACGCAGGTGAGCGGGTCATCCGCCACGACCACAGGTAGTCCGGTCTCTTCGGTGAGGAGCTTGTCGATGTCGCGCAGCAGTGCGCCGCCGCCGGCGATCACGATGCCGCGATCGGCGACGTCGGCGCCGAGTTCCGGAGGAGTCTGCTCGAGCGCCTGTTTCACGGCGCTGACGATGCCCTGCAGAGGTTCCTGCAGCGCCTCGAGGATTTCATTGCTGTTGAGGGTGAAGCTGCGCGGCACCCCTTCGGAGAGATTGCGCCCCTTGACCGAGAGCTCGCGCACCTGCTGCCCGGGGTAGGCCGAGCCGATCTCGATCTTGATGCGCTCGGCGGTGGCCTCGCCAATCAGGATGCCGTAGTTGCGGCGCACGTAGTTCATGATGGCTTCGTCGAAGCGGTCGCCGCCGATGCGCGCCGAGTTCGCATAGACGATGCCATTCAACGAGATCACTGCCACTTCCGACGTGCCGCCGCCGATGTCGAGGATCATCGAGCCACGCGGCTCGTGTACCGGCAGCCCGGCGCCGACCGCGGCGGCCATCGGCTCGCTCACGATGCTGACGTTGCGGGCGCCGGCACCTTCGGCGGACTCCCGGATCGCGCGGCGCTCCACTTGGGTCGAGCCGAAGGGCACGCACACCAGCACCCGCGGCGAGGGCTTCAGCATGCGGTTGCCGTGCACCTTGTTGATGAAGTATTGAAGCATCTTCTCCGTGTAGGTGAAGTCGGCGATGACGCCGTCTTTCATCGGGCGCACGGCGCTGATGTGGCCCGGCGTGCGGCCGAGCATGTTCTTCGCCTCGGAGCCGACCGCGACGATAATCTTGCCGCCACGCGTCGGCTCGTCCTGCACCGCCACGACGGAGGGCTCATTCAGCACGATGCCCTTGTCGCGGACATAGATCAGCGTGTTGGCCGTGCCCAAGTCAATGGACAGGTCGCTGGAGAAGTAGCCGCGCAGGCGTTTGAACATGAAGCGACCGAAAATTTGCGAGGCGGGAGGATGCCAAAAGTGGCGCGTAATCTAGCAACCGACAGGACATTCAGCAAGGCAAGCTGTATGATTTTGAGCTGTTTTTCGCACTTTTCCTCACGCCAATGGCCCTGACACGAGCCGCGATCGAGAGCATCGCGCAGCTGGCGCGCCTCGAGCTTAGCGAGGCCGAGATCCCGGTCTACCAGGACAGCTTGAGCCGAATCCTCGATTTTGTCGGAGAACTGGAGCGCGCCGCTACCAACGACGTCACACCGATGGCGCACCCGCTGGCGGGACTGTCGCAGCGATGGCGTGCCGACGTCGTCACCGAAGAGGACGCGCACGAGCGCTATCAGCACAACGCGCCGCAGGTCGCAGCGGGCCTGTATCTGGTGCCCAAGGTGATCGAGTGAGCCTCTACAAAAAGACGCTCGCCGAGCTCGCCGCGGGCCTGCGCGCGCGCCAGTTCTCGAGCCTAGAGTTGACGCAGCTGTATCTGTCGCGCATCGCAGCGCATGCCGCTACGCTGAACGCCTTCATCACGGTTGCGCACGATTCTGCGCTCGCGCGCGCGCGCGCGGCGGACACCGAGCTCGCGGCAGGGCGCGCGCGCGCGCTCACCGGAGTGCCGTTCGCGCACAAGGACATTTTCTGTACCGCGGGCCTGCGCACGACCTGCGGCTCGCGCATGCTCGATCAGTTCGTCTCGCCCTACGATGCCACGGTTGTCGCGAAGCTCAAGGATGCCGGCACGGTGCTGCTCGGCAAGACCAACATGGATGAGTTTGCCATGGGCTCCTCGAACGAGACGAGCTACTACGGTGCCGTCAAAAATCCCTGGGACACCAAGCTCGTGCCGGGTGGTTCCTCGGGCGGTTCCGCCGCCGCCGTGGCGGCACGGCTGGTGCCGGCGGCGACCGCCACCGATACGGGCGGCTCGATCCGTCAGCCCGCGGCGCTGTGCGGCGTCACGGGTCTCAAACCGACCTATGGGCGCGTGTCGCGCTACGGCATGATTGCCTTTGCCTCGAGTCTGGATCAGGGCGGCGTCATCGCCGCGAGTGCCGAGGACGCGGCGCTCATGCTCGCCGTCATGGCAGGCTTTGATGCGCGCGATTCGACCAGCGTCGATACCGCCGTGCCCGATTACGCAGCGCTCCTCGGCAAATCGGTCGCGGGCGTGCGCGTCGGCATCGTCAAGGAGTTCTTCGACGCGGGACTGGATGCGCAGAACGCTCGCCGCGTCGAAGAGGCGCTCGCCGTGTTTACCCGGCTCGGCGCCACGTTGAAAGAAGTGAGCCTGCCCAACCTGTCGCTGTCGGTGCCGACGTACTATGTCGTTGCCCCGGCGGAATGCTCGTCAAACCTCGCGCGCTTTGACGGCGTGCGCTTCGGCTATCGCTGCAGCGCGCCGCGCGATCTGCAGGATCTGTACCGGCGCTCGCGCGGTGAGGGATTCGGCGCCGAGGTCAAGCGGCGCATCATGACCGGCACCTATGTGCTCTCGGCGGGCTACTACGATGCCTATTATTTGAAAGCGCAGAAGGTGCGGCAGTTGATTGCCAAGGACTTCCGCGATGCGTTTGCCGCCGTCGACATGCTGATGGGGCCGACGACGCCCACGCCCGCGTTTGCGATCGGCGCGAAAATGAGCGATCCGATCACGATGTATCTCAACGACATCTACACCATCGGTGCCAACCTTGCGGGCCTGCCTGCGATTTCCATCCCCTGCGGGTTCGTCGCGGGCCTGCCCGTGGGACTGCAGCTCGTGGGGCCGCACTTTGCCGAGGGCGCGATCCTGAATGCCGCGCATGCATATCAGCGCGAGACCGATTGGCACCGGCAGATACCGCAGGGCTTCACATGAGCGCCGTCGAGTGGGAGACCGTCATCGGGCTTGAGATCCACGCACAGTTGTCGACGCGCTCGAAGATCTTCTCCGGCTCCGCGAGCCGCTACGGCGCGCGGCCGAACGTGCATGCCAACCTGGTGGATCTCGGCTATCCGGGCGTGCTGCCGGTCCTGAATGGCGAAGCGGTGCGCATGGCGGTGAAGCTCGGTCTCGCGATCGATGCGCGGATCGCGCGCACCTCGGTGTTTGCGCGCAAGAATTACTTCTACCCGGATCTGCCGAAGGGCTACCAGATCAGTCAGTACGAGCTGCCGATCGTCGCCGCCGGGGCGCTCGAGATCGTCCTCGAGGACGGCAGCCGCAAGCGCATCGGGATCACGCGCGCGCACCTGGAAGAGGATGCGGGCAAGTCGCTTCACGAGGGCCTGCCCGGTGTCACCGGCATCGATTTGAACCGCGCCGGCACGCCGCTCATCGAGATCGTCTCGGAGCCCGAGATGCGCTCGGCCAAGGAAGCGGTCGCCTACATGAAAAAGGTGCACACCCTGGTGCGCTACCTCGAGATCTGTGACGGCAACATGCAGGAGGGATCCTTTCGCTGCGACGCGAACGTGTCGGTGCGTCACAAAGGCGCGCACGCCTTCGGCACGCGCGCGGAAATCAAGAACCTCAACTCCTTCCGCTACGTCGAGAAGGCCATCCTCTACGAGGTTTCCCGGCAGGTGGAGGTCCTCGAGTCGGGCGGCCGGGTGGTGCAGGAGACCCGTCTCTATGACGCCGACAAGGGCGAGACGCGTTCCATGCGCACCAAGGAGGAGGCCAACGACTACCGCTATTTTCCCGATCCTGATCTGCTGCCGGTGGTGCTGGCGGAGGAGTTCATCGAGGAAGTCCGGCGCAGCCTGCCGGAGCTGCCCGACCAGAAGGCGCAGCGGCTTGCCGGGGAGTACGGCCTGTCGGCCTACGATGCCGGGGTGCTCACGGCCAGCCGCGAACTCGCCGCGTTCTTCGAGGAGGTGGCGCAGCAGGTGCCCGGCGAGCCCAAGCTTGCGGCGAACTGGGTGATGGGAGAGCTCGCCGCGGCGCTGAACAAGGCGGGGCTGGACATCGGCGCGAGCCCCATCGCCGCCGCTCCGCTCGCTTCCCTGCTCCGGCGCATCGCGGATCAGACCATCTCCGGCAAAATCGCCAAGGAGGTCTTCGAGGCCATGTGGGAGAGCGGTCAGGCGGCGGATGCCATCATCGAGGCGAAGGGACTGCGCCAGATCACCGATACGGCCGCCATCGAGCGCGTCATCGATGAGGTGTTGGCGAAGAATCCCGCTCAGCTCGCCGATTACCGTGCGGGCAAGGACAAGCTCTTCGGGTTTTTCGTCGGCCAGGTCATGAAGGCGACGGGCGGCAAAGCCAATCCCGCCGAGCTCAACAGGCTCCTGAAGACGAAGCTCGCCGGCTGAAGGGCCGCCCTCTCGCGGGCGCCCACTCGCCATTCGCAGCCGTTACGCCGCCGCCCGGCGCCTGTGTTTCCGGTATTTTTTGACTGCCCAGGCGTTGGCGTGGTGCCCGGACGGTCGCGCGGGTCCGGTCTTTTCGCCCCCCGCCGGTTTCTTATCCGGGGAGCCCGACGCCGTCGCTTTCTTTCGGCAAGCGACTCTGCTAGGGTTAATTTAAAGATATGTGCAAATATACAAATCATGACTGAGGCGGGCGATCTCGTGACTTGGCTGCGGGCCGCGGGCGAGCCGACGCGGTTGCGGTTGCTGGCTTTGTGCGCCCAGCGTGAATTCAGTGTCTCCGAGCTCGCCCTGGTCGTCGGGCAGAGCGGCCCGCGTGTCTCGCGGCACCTGAAGATTCTGTGCGCCGCGGGCCTCTTGTCGCGTCTGCGTTGCGGGCAATGGGTGCATTACCGCCTCGCGCAGGATCCGGCGGCCGCCCGCTTTCTGCGGGCAGTGGTGGCGGATCTGGACCCGGGCGATCCTCTTCTGGCGCCCGATCGCGATCGGGTGGGATCGGGCGCGTCCGCTGCCGGAGACCCCTCGCGCGAGCGCCCGCAGCTCGATCAGGCGCTGGCGTCGTTCATCGCGGCGAGCGCCGGAGAAGCGCGGCGCGGCAGCGCGCTCATCGTGGGCGTGCAGCACATGGCGACGCTCGCGAGCACCCTCCGAGCCGCGTCGGACTGCACTGCGATCGCCTACTCGCGGCGCGCGGCGCAGGCCGCCGGGACCTTTCTCAAGCGCGAAGGGCTGACCTGTCGGATCATCGCGAGCGCCCCGTCCGAGGAGCCCATCGGGGCTGAAATGCTGCGCCTCGGACCGCACTACGAGGCCGTGGTGCTCAACCGCCTGGCGCCGCACCCCGCGCCGCTTGCTGCCTGGCTCGCCGCCGCGCGGCAGGTGCTCGCAAAGTCCGGGCGGCTGTGGCTCTTCGAGCGCCTTGAATCGCTCGCCACGCAACCCGAGGGCGCAGCCGCTCAGCCGCTCGCGCGCCTGCGCCGGCTGCTCGATGAGGCGGGCTTCGCCTGCGAGCGGCTGAGCCCGATCAAGGCCGGGCGCGAGCAGGTCCTCGCGGCAGTGGCCGTGCCGGCGTGGGCGGTGCGTGCCGCAAACGTGGCCTGACCCATGATTGACGTCTCTTTCGAATTCTTTCCGCCGAACGATGCGCAGATGGAGGACACCCTGTGGCGCTCGGTAGAGCGCCTGGCACCGCTCGCGCCCCGGTTCGTATCGGTTACCTACGGCGCCGACGGCTCAACACGCGAGCGCACGCATCGGCTCATCACGCGCATCCAGCGCGAAACGTCGCTCACCGGCGCGCCGCATCTGACATGCATCGGTGCCCCGCAGGAGGAGATTCTCGCGATTGCGCGCCAGTACTGGGACGAGGGCATCCGCCACATCGTCGCACTGCGCGGCGATCCGCCGCGCGATGCGGCGTGCTACGTGCCGCACCCCCGGGGCTTTGCCTATGCGGCGGATCTCGTCGCGGGCCTGAAAGCGATTGCAAACTTTGACATCTCCGTCGCGGCCTATCCGGAGGTGCATCCGGAAGCGCGCTCCGCCGAGTCTGACCTTGACAATCTGCGCCGCAAAATCGATGCCGGCGCCTCGCGCGCCATCACCCAGTTCTTCTACGACAGTGACGCGTTTCTGCGCTTTCGCGACGCCTGCGCAAACTCCGGAATCGGCGCGACCATCGTGCCCGGCATTCTGCCGATCACGCGCTTTCCACAGGTGTGCGCTTTTGCCGCGCGCTGCGGCGCCAGCATCCCCGCGTGGTTGCAGGAGCGCTTTGCCGGCCTCGATGAGGATGCGGAGACGCGCCGCCTGATTGCGGCCGCGGTCGCCATCGAGCAGGTGGAGGCCCTCGTGCGTCAGGGCGTGCGCGAGTTTCACTTCTATACATTGAATCGCGCCGAGCTCACCTATGCGATCTGCCACGCGCTCGGCGTGCGGCCGGGCACGGATGCCCAGGCGGCCAACGCGCGCAGCCGGGCGAGCGCATGAGCCGCGAAGACTGCCGGGCGGCGCGCGCGCTCGAGACCGGTGACGCAGTTCCTGCCGCGCACGCACACGCGGTGCCCTTCGCAATCGCGCCCGTCGATGAAAACGAGCGGACGCTGCGCATCGAGCGCCTCAAATCCCTCCTCGAGGAGCGCATCGTGCTGCTCGACGGCGCCATGGGCACGATGATCCAGGGCCACAAGCTCGATGAGGCGGGCTACCGCGGCGAGCGCTTCCGCGACTATGGCCGCGATCTGAAGGGCAACAACGACCTATTGACGCTCAGCCGTCCGGAGATCATCACGGGCATTCATCGCGCCTATTTCGAGGCGGGCGCGGACATCATCGAGACCAATACCTTCAATTCCACCGCGATCTCCCAGGCCGACTACGGCACCGAGGCGCTCGTGCCGGAGCTCAACTATCGGGCGGCGCAGCTGGCGCGGGCGGTGGCGGATGAATTCTCGCGCCAGGCCGGGCGTGCGGCATTCGTCGCCGGCGCGCTCGGTCCGACGAGCCGCATGGCCTCGCTATCGCCGGACGTGAACGACCCGGCCTTTCGCAGCGTCAGCTTCGATGAGCTCGTGGCGACCTACGCCGAGGCCGCGCGCGCGCTCTGCCTCGGCGGCGTCGACATTCTCATCATCGAGACCGTGTTTGACACCCTGAACGCGAAAGCGGCGCTATATGCGGTGCGCGGCGTGTTCGATGAGCTCGGGCGGGATCTGCCGCTCATCATCTCCGGCACGATCACGGACGCCTCGGGCCGCACCCTCTCGGGCCAGACCACCGAGGCGTTCTGGAATTCGATCCGCCATGCAAGCCCGCTCGCCGTGGGCCTCAATTGTGCGCTCGGCGCGACGCAGCTCCGGCCTTACATACAGGAACTCGCGCGCGTGGCCGACACCTATGTCTGCGCCTATCCGAACGCGGGCCTGCCGAACGCGTTCGGCGAGTACGACGAGACGCCCGAGGAGACCGCCACCATCTTGAATGAGTTCGCGGTCGCGGGGCTCATCAACATCGTCGGCGGCTGCTGCGGCACCACCCCCGAGCACATCCGCCTGCTGCGCGCCGCGGTCCTGGCGCATCCACGACGCCCCGTGCCGGTGCTGCCGGTGAAGTGCCGCCTGTCGGGCCTCGAGGCGCTCAACATCGGCGAAGGTTCCCTGTTCGTGAACGTCGGCGAGCGCACGAACGTCACCGGCTCCGCCAAGTTCCGCAAGCTCATCGAGGCCGGCGACTACGGCAGCGCCCTCGACGTCGCCCGCCAGCAGGTCGCGGGCGGCGCGCAGATGGTCGACGTCAACATGGACGAGGGCATGCTCGACTCGGAAGCCGCCATGACGCGCTTTCTGCATCTGATCGCCGCGGAGCCCGACATCGCGCGCGTGCCGCTCATGATCGACTCGTCGAAGTGGACGGTCATCGAGGCGGGCCTCAAGTGCGTGCAGGGCAAGCCGATCGTCAACTCCATCAGCCTGAAGGAAGGCGAGGCGGCCTTTATTGCGCACGCGCGCAAGGTGCGCCGCTACGGCGCGGCTGTCGTCGTCATGGCGTTCGATGAGAGCGGTCAGGCCGATACCGCCGAGCGCAAGCTCGCCATCTGTACGCGCGCCTACCGCCTGCTCACCGAAGTCGTCGGCTTTCCCGCCGAGGACATCGTCTTCGATCCGAATATATTTGCCATCGCGACCGGCATCGAGGAGCACAACGGTTACGGAGTTGGCTATATCGAGGCGACACAACTGATCAAGCAGACGCTGCCGCATGCGCTCGTGAGCGGCGGCGTCAGCAACGTATCGTTCTCCTTCCGCGGCAACGATTCAGTGCGCGAGGCAATGCATTCCGCATTTCTCTATCACGCGATTCGCGCCGGCATGGACATGGGCATCGTCAACGCCGGGCAGCTTGCGATCTACGAGGATATCGCGGTCGATCTGCGCTGCGCGGTCGAGGATGTCATTCTCAATCGGCGCAGCGACGCGACCGAGCGGCTGCTCGAGATCGCCCAGCGCTTCAAAGGTGAGGGCGGCACCAAGCGGCAGACGGATCTCGCGTGGCGCAGCCTGCCGGTCGCCGAGCGCCTCGCGCACGCGCTCGTCAAGGGCATCGACGACTACATCACCGAGGACACGGAAGAAGCGCGTTTGTCCTTTCCCGAACCGCTGCACGTCATCGAAGGCCCGCTGATGGACGGCATGAATGTCGTCGGCGACCTGTTCGGTTCGGGCAAGATGTTCCTGCCACAGGTGGTGAAGAGCGCGCGCGTCATGAAGCGCGCAGTCGCGTACCTGCTGCCGTTCATCGAGAAATCAAAGGTGGGCACGGCGCGCACCAATGGACGCATGGTGATCGCGACCGTGAAGGGCGACGTGCACGACATCGGCAAGAACATCGTGGGGGTCGTCCTGCAATGCAATAATTTTGAGGTGATCGATCTGGGGGTCATGGTCCCCTACGACAAGATCCTCGAGACGGCGCGCCGCGAGGAGGTCGACTTCATCGGGCTCTCGGGCCTCATTACCCCGTCGCTCGATGAAATGGTCAACATCTCGCGCGAGATGCAGCGTCAGGGCTTCACCGTGCCGCTGCTGATCGGCGGCGCGACCACTTCCCCGACCCACACCTCGGTCAAGATCGCACCGCACTACAAGTCCCCCGTCGTGTACGTCAAAGATGCCTCGCGCGCGGTGGGCGTGTGCCAGGCGCTCATCACCCAGTCGCAGCGCGAGGCCTTCGTCACCCAGAACGACGCCGATCACGACCGGCGGCGCGAACAGCACGCCGGCAAAAAGGTGAAGTCGCCCGAGCTCACCATCACGCAGGCGCGCGCCAACCGCCGCCGCATCGATTGGGCGGCGCCCGCGCCGTTTGCACCGCTCGCCCCCGGCGTGCATTGCTTCGACCACTATCCGCTCGCCGATCTTGTGGCGTGCATCGACTGGATGCCTTTCTTCAATGCCTGGGAGTTCTCGGGGCAGTTTCCCGCCGTGCTCACCGACCCGGTCGTCGGCGAGGCGGCGAGCAACCTGTACGCCGATGCGCGTGAAATGTTGAAGCGGCTCGTCGCCGAGCGCTGGCTGCGGGTGCGCGCGGTGGTGGGCCTGTTCGCCGCCAATGCGGTCGGCGATGACGTCGAGGTGTACAGCGACGAGCGGCGCGCCAGCGTTGCAACGACGCTGTGCTTCCTGCGGCAGCAGAAGAGCAAGGCGCCCGGACTGCCGCACGAGTGCCTCGCCGACTACATTGCGCCCAAAGAGAGCCGGGTGGCCGACTATATCGGCGCCTTTGCGGTGACGGCGGGGATCGGCATCGAAGAGCATCTCGCGCGCTTCGAGCGCGCTCACGATGATTACTCGAGCATTATTCTGAAGGCGCTTGCCGACCGCCTGGCCGAAGCGTGTGCCGAGCGCTTCCATCAGAAGGTGCGCCGCGAGCTCTGGGGCTATGCCGCCGATGAGACGCTCAGCAACGAGCAGCTGATCCGCGAGGAGTATCGGGGTATCCGGCCGGCGCCCGGTTATCCGGCCTGCCCGGATCACACCGAGAAGGCAAAACTGTGGAGCCTCCTCGACGTCGACAACAACGCCGGCATCCGCCTCACCGAATCCTTCGCGATGTATCCCACCGCCGCCGTCAGCGGCTGGTATTTCGCCCACCCGCAGGCGCATTACTTTGGCGTCGGCAAAATCGATCGGGACCAGGTCGCCGACTATGCGAATCGCACCGGCATGACGCTGCGCGAGGCCGAGCGCTGGCTCTCGCCGAACCTGGGATATGAGCCCGCGCCGTGAGGCGCTGTCTGCCGTTGCTGCTCACGCTGTCGCTGGGCGCACCTTCGCATGCCGCGAACGCTCCCGAGGTCCTTGCCCACGGGCGCTTCAGCCAGGTTGCCGTCTACCGCACCGCGCATGAGGCCAAGCAGTTCGTGCTGCTGCTCTCCGGGGGAAGCGGTGCGCGCGCCACTCTCGCCGACGCGGCGCTCGCGCTGGCGCAGCAAGGGGCGATGGTCGCGATCGTCGATACGCCCGAGCTGCTGGCGAGTCTCGAGCGCGACCCGGCCAGCTGCACCTCTCCGGACGGCGATCTGGAGAATCTGAGCCGCTACGTGCAGGCCTATTATCGGCTGCCCACCTACATCACGCCGATCCTGGTCGGCTATTCCAGCGGCGCAACGCTTGCATATGCGATGCTCGCCCAGGCTCCCGCGGATCTCTTCGCAGGGGCGGTGTCGCTGCAGTTCTGCCGTACATTGGCGCTGAAACGACCGCTGTGCGCAGGCACGCAGCTCGCGGCGACGCCGCGCACCGACGGGCAGGGCGTCGACCTTGCGCCCGCGACCCGCCTGCAGGTGCCGTGGATCGCCGTGCAGATCGAGGGGGAGGGCGCCTGCGCCGCCCCGCTGAACGCTGCGTTCCTGGCGGCGGTGCCGCACGCGCAGGAGATCTCGCTGCCCGCCCTGGGGCATGCGTGGCCGACCGGCGCAAGCTGGCTGCCGCAGCTGCTGAGCGCCTATCAAATAGTCGCGGCGCAGCGTGTCCCGGAGCCGCCGCCGCCGGCAAGCCTTGCGGATTTACCCATCATTGAAGAGCGCGCAAGCGGCAACAACGAGCTGTTCGCGGTTTTCCTCTCCGGCGATGGCGGCTGGGCGGGCATCGACAAAAACGTCGCGGCGGCGCTGCTGGCGCGCGGCATCTCGGTTGCGGGTGTGGACTCGCTGCGTTATTTCTGGAGCGCGCGCACGCCGCAGGGTCTCGCCGCTGACCTCGATCGCATCCTGCGCTACTACGCCTATCATTGGCGGAAGAAACGCGCGCTCCTGATCGGCTATTCGCAGGGAGCGGATGTCCTGCCCTTCGCCGTCAACCGCCTGCCCGCCGCCGCGCGCCGCCGGGTCGTGCTGGCCGCGCTGCTGGCACTGGATGAGCGCGCGGAATTTGAGTTTCATCTCAGCAATTGGGTGCTGAGTGGCGCGACGGGCCTGCCGGTGCGTCCGGAGGTGCTGAAACTCACCGTGCCCGCGGTGCTGTGCATCTTCGGCGACGACGATGTGGACAGTCTGTGTCGGCATTTGCAGGATGCCGGCCGCGTCAAAGTTGTGAAGCTCGCGGGCGGGCACCACTTCAACGGCGACTATGACGCGGTGGCTCAGGCGGTTGTTGAGTCCGTTGCGATCCGCGCGCGATCAAACTGAGGTAGCCCGCGCCCGCGAGCGTGTGCATCTGACCCAGGATCCAGTCGCGCCGCTCTTCTACATAGCGCGACGGGCGCTCAACGTGCAGGCGTTCGGGGTTGGGCAGCACCGCGGCGAGGAGCGCCGCCTCGCTCGGCGTCAGGCCTTCGGCGGATGAGTGAAAGAACTCACGCGCGGCCGCCTCGACGCCGAAGATCCCAGGCCCGAATTGCACGATGTTGAGATAGGTCTCGAGGATGCGCTGCTTTGGCAAGAGCGTCTCGAGGAGCAGCGTGAACCATGCCTCGAGAGCTTTTCTGAGATAGCTCCTGCCGGGCCAGAGGAAGAGGTTCTTCGCAAGCTGTTGTGAGATTGTGCTCGCGCCGCGCAGCCGCCCGCCTTCCTCGTTGTTCCTCTCCGCCGCGCGGATCGAGTTCACATCGAAGCCATGGTGAAACGGGAACTGCTGGTCTTCGGAGGCCATGACGGCGAGCGCCGCGGACGGCGCGATGTGCGCATAGTCGACCCATTCGTAGCGGATGCGCGGCGGCGGAGCGCGCGCGTCGGCGGACTGCAGGCGCACCTGTAGCATGAAGGCGCTGGTGTAGGGATGCCACACGCGCAGCAGCAGCACCGGGAGCGCCGTCAGCACCAGCGCCGCCACCAGCGCAACGCCGAGCCACCGCAACAGGTGGCTCGTTCTACGCGGCATCTACTCGGCGCACGGAGACGATGACGGCATCCTCGAGCGGTGCATCCTGGTACTGCCTGCGCGTGCCGGTGCGCACGGCGGCAATCTTATCGACCACCTCCAGGCCCTGCGTGACGCGGCCGAATACGGCGTAGCCGTGCTTGCCCTTGGCGTGATCGAGGAAGGCGTTGTCGGAGAGGTTCACGAAAAACTGCGAGGTCGCGCTGTTGACGTCGCTGGTGCGCGCCATCGACAACGTGCCGCGCTCGTTCTTGAGCCCATTGGCCGACTCGTTGGCGATCGGGGCGCGCGTCTTCTTGGCGTTGAAGTCCGCCGTCAGGCCGCCGCCTTGGATCACGAAGCCCGGCACGATGCGATGAAAGATCGTCCCGTCGAAATGCCTATCATCGACGTAGCGCAGAAAATTCTCGACGGAGACGGGTGCCTCTTTCGCGCAGAGCTCGACCGTGAAGTCACCGTGGGTCGTGTGAAAGCGGATCATTTGTATTTCAATCCTCGTGTGGAAAGGGCTCGCCCCACTGGGCCTCGGTCATGCGCTCGTGTCCGCCAAGATCGCGCTGCGAGCGTACGTGACGGAAGCCGCGCACGACAAGTTCGCGCGCAACCTCGTCGGCTTGCGTCGCGCCGTGCTCGAGCAGCAGCCAGCCGCCGCGCGCGAGGTGCGCGGGGGCGGCGCGAATGACGAGGCGCAGCGCGGCGAACGCATCCACGCCGGGCGAGAGCGCGATGCGCGGCTCGTGGCGCAGGTTCGGCGCGAGCAGCGCCGGATCGTCCGCCGCCACGTAGGGGGGGTTACTCAGGATGCATTGGAAGCGCCGTCCGGCAAGGGGCTCGAACCAGGAGCCGCACAGAAACTCGACGCGGGCAAGCCCCAGGGCCGCGGCGTTGGTGCGCGCGAGCGCCAGCGCCGCCTCGCTGACGTCCGTCGCGGTGATCAGCCAGTGCGGCCGCTCGTGGGCGAGCGCGAGTGCAATGGCGCCGGCGCCCGTGCCCAGATCGAGCGCGTGCAGCGCGGTGGCGGGCTCCAGAGTGAGTGCGCGCTCGATGAGGAGCTCGGTCTCGGGGCGCGGCACGAGTACCGCATCATTGACGCTCAGGCGCAGCGACCAGAACTCCTTGCAGCCGAGGATATAGGCGACCGGCTCGCCGGCCATACGACGCGCGAGGAGATGTTCGAAGGAGGCGCGCTCGGCGTCGCTCGGCGCCGCGTCCGAGTGCGACTGCAGTCGCGCCCGGTTGCTGCCGAGCGCATGCGCCAGGAGCACCTCGGCATCAAGCTCAGGCGTGTCCGACGTGGCGGCGAGGCGGCTTGCCGCAGTGGACAGCAACTGACGACTTGTGAGATTGGCAGTCATAGACATTAATATCGGCCCATGTCAGCACGCCTGTACCCGCCCGCGCGCCCGCAGTTGATCAGCGAAGTGCTCGACACGGCGTTTAAGATCTTCTCGGTCTCGCTCCTCAAGACACTGCCCTACAGCATGCTGATCACTCTCGCCGGTGAGCTCGTGCATATCTATAACCTGGTGACCGGCCGGCTGATGCGGCGCATCCTGCCTCGGGATGCGACCGGCTGGCTCTTGTACGCGGCGAGCATGCTCTTGACGCTGACCCTCTGGGCCGCACTGGTCTTGCGTCAGCGAGCCGTCGCAGAAGGGGCGCCCGTTGCAGTGCCGGCCGAGCTCGCCATCGCGCTGCGCAGGCTTCCGGCGCTGGTTGCGCTCACGATCCTGAATATCCTCGCCGTCGCCGTCGGCACGCTCCTGCTGGTCATTCCCGGATTGTATCTCCTCGTCGCGCTGTGGATGACCGTGCCGCTCGTCATTCTCGGCGGCGGCGGGCCGATAGCGGCCATGAAATCGAGCCTGCGGCTGGTGCGCGGCCACTGGTGGCGAGCGTTTGCAATGCTGCTGGTGATGTTCGCCATGTATTTTGTGTTCACGGTGTTGGGCATCATCATCGTAGCCATGGTCGTTCAGCTTGAGCGTGGAGCCGACATCGCGGTCGTGACCGCAACCTCGACCGTCTTTGCCATTTCGCTGGCAGCGTTCATTGCGCCGTTGTTCTCGGCTGTGATGCTCGCGGTCCTGGGTGACCTGCAGGCACGCCGCGCGGCGGTTGCGGACGGCGCAACCGGGGCGTAAAGCCATGCAGCGGCTCACGGCCTCCGGCTTCGCTTTGATGTGCGTGCTCGCAGGGCCGGCGGGTGCGGGTGCGGATGCGGCACTCGACGTCATTGATGCCTGCGCTGCGCGGCTCGACGCCGAGATAGACGTTGGCTACGCGCGCGTGGCCGCGCGTTGCCCCGACCTGCCCGCGGCGCTGCGCGCGAGCAGCTGGGCTCGCTGGTTGCCGGTCGCGTGGACCGATGCCGATAACAGTCTGTCGGCGCGAAGTCTCTGGGAGCTGCACAGCTTGGTGGTGAGCGAGCTTGCACTGCGGGCCCGCACGGTGCCCCCCGAGGTCGCGCGCCTGCGGCCCATTCTGGCGCAGCTTAACGCGACCGCGGAAGAGCGCCGCGGCTGGTGGGCGCGGCTGCAGAACGGGCTGCGCCGAGTGCTCGCGCGGCGCGCGCCCGATGAGGGCGCGGGCGCCTTCGCGCGGCTCTTCGAGCGCATGAGCCTGCCCCAGGTGGTGCTTGAGCTCGTGGCCATCGTGAGCATGGCGCTCGTTGTGGCGCTGGCGGGATTCATTGTCGCGAACGAATGGCGCGCGGCCGGGCTGCGCGCGCCGTGGGCGCGCCGCAGAGCCGCCGGCATCGAGCCCGCTCGCGCGCAGCAGCGGCCTATGAGCTGGCTCGACATTGAACGCGCGGAAGCCGCTGAACAGCCGCGAATGCTGCTGGAACTCCTCGCCGCGAGATTGACGGCGGCGCGGCGCCTGCCCGCTTCGGCTGCGCTTACTGTGCGCGAGTTGCTGCGGGCAGCGCAGCTCAGCGACGCCGAGGATCAATCGCGGCTCCTCGAAGTTGCAGTCGCCGCGGAACGCGCGCGCTATTGCGCGCGCTGCGCTGCGCCTGCCGGCCTTGCGGCCGTGATCGAACGCGGCCGCGAACTGCTCGAGCGGCTGAGCACCTCACCCATGGTGTCCCCATGACCGAGCGCCTGACGACACTCGCGGCCGCCTGCGGCGCGCTCGGGCTCTTTTTGCTGCTCTTTGTACACTGCGGGGGCGGCCTCGATGGCGGCAAGTCTGTTCCGCGGCCAACCACGCAGGAGCCGCGCGGCAGCGGCTATCATGCCGTTTGGTTGTGGCTCAGGGCGTCGGGAATGCGCACCGTATCGCTGCGCGAGCGCTTCGACACCCTGAGCGAGCGGGCCGATCTGGCGCCCGCGGGCAACATTCTCGTGGTGACGCTGCCCGGAACGCAGAACTACAAGGTTGCCGAAGGATGGTTCCTGCAGCAATGGGTGCGCACCGGCAACACGCTCATCGTGCTTGCGGCCCTGTTGGACAATCCGGATTGGTCTGTCGCGATGGGCGGAGTGAATATCGGGGATCTGAACGTACTGTCAGGATTGGAATTTAATAAATGGAGCGTGGAGGACCAGCGCAGCGACGGCGAGGGCAGCACGCCGGTCGCTATTGTGCCCAACCGCGCGCACGCCTACTTCGCGCACGTCGGCACTGCGCTTGCAGCGTTCGATCCGCCCGCGGAGGAGTGGAGCGTGCGCATTCCCTACGACAGCTTCATGCTCACCCTTGGGCACGAGCGCGAGGCCGTCAGGGGCGTGCTGTGGACGCGCCGGTTGGGCGCGGGCCGGATTGTTGTCTGCGGCGTGGCCTCGCTCTTCACAGATCGAGCGCTGCCACTTGCCGACAATGCACAGCTCTTTGCCAACATGATGGCTGCCCATCTCGACAGGCGCGGTGCCGTGATCTTTGATGACTTTCATCAGGGCCTGAGCGCCGTCTACGACCCGGAGAAGTTTTACCGGGATCCGCGTCTGTTCCTTACGGCCGTGATCCTGCTGGCCGTGTGGTTCGCCTGGGTTCTGGGCGCGACGCGCCTGCGGATTCCCGTCGCGCGCCTCGCGGCACCGCGCGAGGCGGATCTGGTGCGTGCGCACGGTGCATTTCTGGCGCGGGTGCTGCCGCGCGACGCGGCGGCGCGGCGCCTGTGCGAGCATTTCCTGCGCAGCCTCACCAAGCGGATGCCGGCGAGCGCAACGGGCGACGCGTGGCAGTATCTGCGCTCTTCCGCGCGCGTCAAACCGCAGGACCTGGCGCAGCTTGTTCGCTGGCACAGCCAGGCGTGCGCAGGGGAGCGCGTGCCGCTCGTGCCGCTCTACAATCTCATCCTGCGAATCGGCAGGCAGATCGCATGAGTGCACTCATCCGGCAACTCGAGACTGAGCTGACTCGCGAGCTCGGGCGCATCGTCGTGGGCGCCGAGGCCGCCATACGCGCACTGCTCATCGCGCTCCTCGCGCGTGGCCATGTGCTCGTACAGGGCGTGCCGGGCCTCGGCAAGACGCTGCTCGCAAAATCTCTGGCGCATGCGCTCGGCGGCGATTTCAAGCGCATTCAGGGAACCCCGGACCTCATGCCGAGCGACATCATCGGTGTGCATGTCTTCGATGAGCGCGAGCGCAGCTTCGTGTTCCGTGCGGGACCCCTGTTTGCCGACGTGGTGCTCGTCGATGAAATCAATCGCGCGGGGCCCAAAACGCAGTCGGCGCTGCTCGAGGCGATGGAGGAGCGGCAGGTCAGCGTCGATCGCTCGGTCTTTGCCCTGCCGGCCGACTTCATGGTGCTGGCGACGCAGAACCCGCGCGAGTTCGAAGGCACCTATCCGTTGCCCGAATCACAGCTCGACCGGTTTATGCTGCGCATTGATGTCGAGTATCCCGAGCGCGCGGCGGAGAGCGCAGTGCTGGAGCGTTACGGCGGGGGTGCGCTGCCGGCTTTGAATCTAGACGCGGTCGCGCGCCTCGATCACACCCTCATCGACGCAGCGCGCGCTGAGCTTGCCGGCATCCACGTGGCCCCGGCTCTGCATGACTATGTGCTGGATCTGGCGCGCGCCTCGCGCGAGCACGGACGACTCCTGCTCGGACTATCGACCCGTGGGGCGCTCGCGCTCGTGCGCGCCGCCCGCATTGCGAGCGCCCTGCGCGGCGGAGAATTTGTAACCCCCGATGACGTGAAGGAAGTCGCCGTGCAGGTGATGGCGCACCGCCTGGTGTTGAGTCCGGAGACGTTGCTCGAGGGGGCGCGCGACGTCGACGTCGTGCGCGCGCTGCTCGCCGACACGCCGGTGCCGCGCTAGACCGTCAGCATGCACTTCGCGGAGCGCGCGTATTTCCTGATCGTGGCGTCGGCGCTGCTCGCCATCGCGGGGCTGTGGTCGTCCGACCCGACGCTTGCGGTCCTGTGGCGCTGGCCGGCGTCCTTCTTGCTCCTGGGACTTGCCGGCGAGGCCCTGTTCATTCGTCACGTGGTACTGCGAGCCGATGTCGACACGGCTGCGCGCGCAGTACTCGGCCGCGAACAGAGCGCCGCATTCACGTTTCGGAACGAGTCCGCGCGCGCGCTGACGATTGAATTCGCCCCGCTCACGCCGGCAGGCTTCGAGCCGTTGCCGGCGACCCGCTCACTGAGCGTGCCCGCCGCGGGCAGCGCCCGCGATGCCTTCACGCTGCTGCCCGTGCGCCTGGGCGCGCAATCCTGGCCGCGGCTGCCGGTGCGCTGTCTCGGTCCGGCCGGACTTGCCTGGTGGTCGCGCGAGCTTGCGGTGGCGCGCCGGATCGCCGTCGCGCCCGATGCGCTGCGGTTGAACCGCGCACGACCGCGTGGTCGGCTCAGCGGATTGCGCAGCCGGCGCTCCCTCGGCGCCGGCTCGGAGCTCTATCAACTGCGCGCCTACGCGCCCGGCGATCCGCTCGCACGCGTCGACTGGAAAGCAACCGCCCGCAGCGGGCAGCTCATGACGCGCGAGTTCAGCGAAGATCAGCACCTCGACATCCTGATTGCGGTCGATGCGGGGCGCTTCAGCCGCGTACGCGCCGGGCGGCTCGATCGCTTTGGCGTGTACGCCAATATCGCGGCGCGCTTCGCACAAGTGGCGACGCCCAATGACGACCGGGTGGGGCTCGTCGTGTTTGCCGACCGGATCCTCGCCGTGTGTGCTCCCGAGCGCGGCCTGCGCGCCATTACGCGCCTGCACGCGACGCTCACGCGCATCAGCGCGCAGGCGAGCGAGTCGGATCCGGTGAATGCCGCGCTGGCAATCCGCACGCTCCTGAAGCATCGCAGCCTCGTCATCGTGCTCACCGATCTTGAGGACACGGAGGCGGCTGCGCCGCTTGCGCGCGCGGTGCGGCTCGTGTCGCCGCCGCATCTCGTCGTTGTCGCGGGCGTTGCGAGTGCCGAGATCGCGGCGCTGGCGCGCCGCGCAGCGCGCGGCTGGCGCGATCCATGGGTGGCGCTCGCGGCGCTTGAGCAGCAAAGCCGCGCGGCTGCCCAGCGGCTGCACCTGCAGCGTCTCGGCACGCCGGTGATCGCGGCAGCGGAGGATCGGCTGCAGGAAGCCATATTTTCCGAGTACGAGCGGTTGCGGCGCCGCCGGCGCGTCTAGCCCTACGCGGGCAGAGCGGCGCGGTCGCGGCCGCTGCCGAAGAGCCAGCCGCGCAACAGCGCCACCATCAAGAGCCAATAGCCGACGCCAATCAGGACGCGTGCCGCAAGCGGAAAACGCGGGTCAGGCGAGACGTAGCCTTCGATTGCGGCGGTGCCGACCAGGAGCACCGCGCAGGCGAGCAGCAATATGCCCGAGCGCAGCGCTGCGCTGCGAAACGCATCCGCGCGGCGTATGGTGTCGGGTCTGATCAGCGCCTCGCCCACCGCTGCACCGGCGGCGCCCGAGAGGCACATGACCGAAATCTCAACACAGCCATGCGCGACGATGAAGCTGAAGAGCTCGCCGTCGAGCCCGTGCTGCGCGGTAAAGGCGAACACCGCCCCCAGCATGAGACCGTTCAAGCCCACAATGTAGAAGGTGCCCAGGCCGAAGAGAAACCCGGCGCAGTAGGCGAAGATGCTGACGACGATATTGTTGGTCAGGATCTGCAGTGACAGCACCGATGAGGGTACGACGTTCAGCAGGCTGTGAGTCCAGAGCTCGCCGCGCTCGACCGTCGCGATTAGTTCCGGTGACGCGAACAGGCGGATGAGCGGCGGGTGGGCGTGCACCAGCCAGCCGCCGGCAAACACCGACAGCACGAAGAGCAGGCTCACCCACAAGATGTGCGGCCGCAGCCAGTGCACCACCTGCGGCAGCTCATCGCGAAATAGACGGAGCAGCGCGTCGCCGGCATGCCAGGCGCCATGAAAGAGCGCCGCATGCGCGCGCGCATAGGCACCTTCCAGGTACTCATGCGCCGGGGTCTCAGGTCGCGTGCGCCGTACGCACGCCAGCTCGTGGGCCAGCAGGCGGTAGTCCTCGACCATCCGATTCGCATCCGCCGCATCGACCGCGCGGCCGCGCGCGAGGCGCTGCGCTCGCGCGCTCGCCGTCTGCCACAGAGTTGCCCGCGCGTCGCGATCGGCGGGCAGCCCCATCGCGGGCGAGTCGTAGACCAGCAGCGTGCCGGCGGCGAGGTCGCCGATGCGCACGTGATCGTCTCTGATCATTGCCGTGAGCAAGCCGACGCCGTACACCACCGGCAAACTGTCGATGACGCGGAAAACATTGCGCACGAGCAACGCGCCCACGCTGGGGGTCGCGCCGTCCTGCGCAATGATGCGCACCGCGGCGATGCGTTTGCCGGGCGTGCGGCCGCCCATCAGCACCTCCAGAACGGGGTGATACAGGAGAAAGATCGCAAGCGGCGGCCCCGCCACCAGCGCGAACCAGAGAGCGTCAGGTTCGAGCGGCCGGGCGAGACTCAGGCGATGGTTGTAGAGCGGTGCCGCCACCACCCACCATGCGATGGCCACGACCGCGCGGAAGCACCAGTCGAGGAGGAAGGCGAAAGAGCGCGCCCCGGGGCCGGCGATGCGCAGTGCCACATCCACGCCCGTTACGCTGTCGACGAAAAGGTTCATTCCGCCGCGGCGAGCTCTTCAGCCTGATGCTCGCGTTGCAGCGCGTCCAGCAGTTCATCGAGCTGGCCATTCATGATGTCGGCGAGCTTGTAGAGCGTGAGATTGATGCGGTGATCCGTGACGCGGCCCTGCGGGAAATTATAGGTCCTGATGCGCTCGGAGCGATCGCCGCTGCCGACCTGCAGACGCCGCGACTGGGCGCGCGCGCTGTCCTGCTTCGCCTGTTCGGCGGCTAGGAGCCGTGCCTTGAGGAGCGCCATGGCGCGCGAGCGGTTCTTGTGCTGCGAGCGCTCGTCCTGACACTCCACGACGATGCCGCTCGGCACGTGGGTGATGCGAACGGCAGAGTCGGTTTTATTGACATGTTGGCCACCGGCGCCCGAGGCCCGGTAGGTGTCCACGCGCAGATCCGCCGGATTGATGTCGATGGCCTCGACCTCTTCAAGCTCGGGCAGGATCGCAACCGTACAGGCGGAAGTGTGGATCCGACCCTGCGCCTCGGTCGCCGGCACCCGCTGGACGCGATGGGTGCCCGACTCAAACTTGAAGCGCGCAAATGCGCCGCGACCGGCAATGCGACTGATGATTTCCTTGTAGCCACCGTGCTCGCCGGGGCTCTCACTCACGACCTCGACCGTGAATCCCTTGGATTCGGCGTAACGCGCGTACATGCGCAGGAGGTCCCCCGCGAAGAGGGCGGCCTCGTCGCCCCCGGTCCCGGCGCGCACTTCGAGAAAGATGTTGTGGTCGTCGCGCGGATCAACAGGGATGAGCATTTGCAGGAGCGCGGGCTCAAGGGACTTGAGCCCTTTCTCGGCGGCGAGGACTTCCTCCGCGGCCAGAGTGCGCATCGAGACGTCCGAGTCGGTGAGCAGCGCCTCGGCCGCCGCCCGTGCGCGCTCCAGGTCCTGGAAGCGGCTGAAGCCCTGCGCGAGCGGCTGCAGCCGCGCGTATTCCATCGACAGGTCGCGGAACTGCTGTGAACCTCCGGATACCTCCGGCGCGGCGAGCAGCTGCCCGACCTCCTCGAAGCGATCGGTCATCCTTTCGATGCGTTGGCGGATCGAGTCCTTCATGTATATCGAGCTATCGGTCGCGCGATGCGCGGCATGGCCAGACACTTTATAGTGAGTTCCATGAGTCGGCATGGGATCAGTGTCGGGGGGCCGGTCGTGGCCGTGGCGGCCATCATGATGGCGGGCTGCTCGGCGACGCGCACGACGCAAACGGTCCCCGAGCACGACCGGGATTCGAGCACGCTCACTCTCCTGGCGGAGCTCGCGCTCGAGCGCGGCGACTGCAGACTCGCCGCCGAGGACTATGCTGCTGCGGCGTTGCAGAGCGCGGTGGCCATCGCGCGGCGCGCGAGTGAAGTGGGACTTGCCTGCGAGAATCTTCTCCCCGCCTGGCAGTCAGTGCAGCGCTGGCGGACGCTGGCACCGACAGACGCGGACGCGGCCACCACCTACGCCGCCATCGCCGTAAAGCTCTACAAGCTCCCCGCGGCGCGCGCGGCTGCACAGACGGTCATTCACGCGGCCGGCGCGAATGCAGACGAGCGCATGGGCCAGCTCGCCACCGCTCTGCTGGAAGAGGCCGAGGCGCCCGCGGTGCTCGCCGTGATGAGTGACGCGGTGGGACCCAAGCCCTCCCCGCAGACGCTTACGGTCCTCGCGCAACTTTCGCTCGAGGCCTACGCCCCGGAGCGCGCCGCAGGTTATGCCCATCAGGCGCTCGAGCGCGAACCGCATCTGGCTGCCGCGCAGCAGATTCTGGCGCGCGCCTATGTGATGCAGTCCGACGCCGACCAGGCCGTCGCCACCGCCCGCGAGGTGATGGCCAGCGACCCGAAAACCTATAACTTCGAGCTCGTGGAGATTCTCGTTGCGCTCGGTCGGCGGGAAGAGGCTCGCCAGGAGCTCGAGCGGCTGCGCTCGGCAGGCAGCGCAGCCGCTGACGTCGATCAGCGCCTGGCGCTGCTCGCATTCCAGGAGGGCGATCTCGCCGAGGCGCAGCGTCGATTCGCGGACCTGGCAGCGCGCGGCGCGGTCGGCGAAGGTGCGATCCTGTATCTGGCCGACATCGCGGCGCGTGACGGCGATGCGGCGGCGGCGCTCGCCGGCTATCGGCAGCTTGAGAATTCCTCTCTCGGGCTGACGGCACGCACGCGCGCGGCGGCCATCCTGCTGCCGGACAACCGCGCCGCCGCCTTCGCGCTGCTGGACGACTATGCCGTGGCGCACCCCGAGCAGAGCTTCGAGCTCACCCTCACAAAAGTGCATCTCCTCTCCGATCATGGCGAGACCGATGCGGCACTGGCGCTGCTGCAAGCTGCGCTCGAACGGCATCCGCGGCACCCGGCCCTCGAATACGAACGCGCGGTGCTGCTTGAACGCGCCGGCAACGTGCATGAATCGGTCGCATCGCTCGATCGCCTGATCAGCGAGCGTCCCGACGATCCGACGCTGCTGAACGCGCTGGGTTACACACTGGCTGACCACGCCGAGGAGCTGCCGCGCGCCGAGAAGCTGATCCGGCGCGCGCTCGTCTTCTCGCCGGACAATCCGGCCATACTCGATAGTCTCGGCTGGGTGCGCTTCAGGCGCGGCGATGCCCACAGCGCCGCGCCGATCCTCGCGCACGCCTACGTGCTCGGCCAGGATTCGGACATTGCGGCGCACCTGGGCGAGGCACTCTGGCAGAGCGGCGAGCAGACCCAGGCGCGCAACGTGTGGGCCGCGGCTTTGGCGCGTGATCCGGATTCCCCGCTCGTCAAAAGCACGATGACGCGGCTCCTGCCGCCCGAGAAATCATGACCCGCGCTGCGTTTCTTGCGGTGCTCGCTCTGGCGACCCTGGTGTGCGGTTGCCGGACAGTTCCTGGACCGGCGCCCGCGGGCGAGTCCTGGGAGGCGCGGCGCGCGGCTCTGCAGGGACGCGAGCATTTTCAGATCAAGGGCCGCGTCGCGGTGGCGGCGGGCCAAGATGGATTCACGGCGAGCCTGCACTGGGCGCAAGAGGGTGCGCAGTCGCGACTTGCCCTCGACGGTCCGCTCGGCGTGGGTGGCATGCGCGTGACGACGGACGGTAGCACGCTGAGCCTTGTGAATGCGCATGGCGATCGTCTCGACAGCGACGCGGCGCGTGCCGAGCTGAGGGCGCGGCTGGGCTTCGATGTGCCTCTGTCGAGCCTGCGCTTTTGGATTCTCGGTGTCCCCGATCCGTCCGCCCCCGCGGCCGAGGTCGTCGATGTCGAGCGCCGCCTCACGAGCCTGCAGCAAAATGACTGGCAGATTGAATACGCCGACTACGTCGCCGTGCGGGGCGAATGGCTTCCCGGTCGGATGACCCTGCGGCGCGCGGATGTGCGCGTGCGTCTGATCGTCGATCACTGGGACTCGTGAACGCTGCGCAACCCGGAGCGGCGCCGGTCGAGACGCTGTGGCCGGCGCCCGCGAAGCTCAATCTGTTCCTGCACGTAACGGGCCGCCGACCCGACGGCTATCACCAGCTGCAGACCCTTTTTCAGCTCATCGACCTGTGCGACAGCATCGGCGTGACGCCGCAGCAGGACGGCAGGATCGAGCGCGTCGCGGGGCCCGCCGGCGTGGCGCCTGAGGACGACCTGGTGGTGCGCGCCGCGCGCGCGCTCAAACTTGCGACCGGCAGCTCTTGCGGCGCATCGCTGCGCGTCGCCAAGCGCATTCCCATCGGGGCCGGCTTGGGCGGCGGCAGTTCGGACGCGGCGACCACACTGCTGGTGTTAAATCGGCTCTGGGGGTGTGATCTTTCCCGGGCGAAGCTGTGCGAGCTCGGCGGGAAGCTGGGTGCAGACCTGCCGGTTTTCCTTCACGGTTCATCGGCTTGGGCGCAAGGGCGGGGCGAGGAGCTCACGCCGGTGCAGCTGCCGGAGCGATGGTATGTCGTCATTCGCCCGGGGGTCGCCGTCAGCACTGCCGAAGTATTCCAGGCCCCTGATTTGACACGAAATTCCCCGCTCATCACAATACGCGGCTTTTTCGAATCGGGCGGCCGCAACGATTGCGAGGCGGTGGTGTGCGCGCGCTACCCGCAAGTTCGCGAGGCCCTTGCATGGCTCTCGCGCGCGGCGCCGGCGCATCTGACCGGGACGGGATCGTGCATCTTCGCAGCATTTACGAGCGCAGCTGCCGCCGAGGAAGTGGCGGCTCGCGTGCCGGATCGCTGGACGGGATTCGTCGCGCGGGGGTTGAATACCTCGCCTGTGCATGAGCGGCTTTGCTGGGGTGTCGCCAAGTGGTAAGGCAGCGGGTTTTGATCCCGCCATACGGAGGTTCGAATCCTTCCACCCCAGCCATTTGCAGTAGGGGCGCGCTACGCGCCATCGGAGAGATGAGGCAGTGACAACGAGCGACACACTCGCGATCTTTGCGGGCAATGCCAATCCGGCGTTGGCGCACGACATCGCTCGTTATTTGACGACGCCGCTGGGGCGCGCCTATGTAGGCCGGTTCAGCGACGGCGAGGTCAATATCGAACTCATGGAGAATGTGCGCGAGCGCGACGTCTTCATCGTGCAGCCGACCTGCCCGCCCGCGAACGACAGTCTGATGGAGCTTCTCGTCATGGTGGACGCCTGCCGGCGCGCCTCCGCCGCACGCATTACCGCGGTCGTGCCGTACTTCGGCTACGGGCGTCAGGACCGCCGGCCACGGGCCACGCGCTCTGCGATCACGGCCAAGCTCGTCGCGAATATGATATCGAGTGCCGGGGTTAATCGGCTGCTGACGATCGATCTGCATGCCGATCAGATCCAGGGATTTTTCGACATCCCGGTCGACAATGTTTACGCCTCCCCGGTGCTCCTCGGCGATGCCTGGAAGCAGGGCTATACGAATGTCGTCGTCGTGTCCCCGGATGTTGGCGGGGTAGTGCGTGCGCGCGCCTTTGCCAAGCGCCTTGACGATGCTGAGCTCGCCATCATCGACAAGCGGCGCGCGCGGCCGAACGAGTCAAAGGTGATGAACATCATCGGCGAGGTCACCGGCAAGACCTGCGTGCTGATTGATGACATGGTCGACACCGCCGGCACCTTGTGCCGCGCGGCACAGGCATTGAAGGATGAGGGCGCCACGAAGGTCATTGCCTACGGCACGCATCCGGTCCTGTCGGGCGGGGCGGTCGCGCGGATCGTCGAGTCGGCGCTCGATGAGCTCGTGGTCACGGATACGATTCCACTGTCGGAGACCGCCAAGCGCTGCGGGCGCATCCGCCAGCTTTCCGTCGCAGCGCTGCTCGCCGAGACGATCCGCCGGATCCGCGATGAAGAATCGGTGAGCTCGCTGTACGTGGATTGATTTTGAGGTGCGCCGCCTTGGTCGCGGGGCGGCGTCTTGTTGGTCATATATGTTGGAGAAAATCATGCGTGTTTCATTCACCTTCGGTGCGGACCCCCGCGAGAAGCAAGGCAAAGGTGCGAGCCGCCGCCTGCGTCGCACGGGCAAGGTTCCGGCCATTCTTTACGGCGGCCCATCGGGCCCGCAGCCACTGGTTCTCGATCAGCAGAATCTGCTGACGATGATCGAAAGCGAAAAGTTCTATTCCTCGATCGTGCGTGTCAACGTTGGCGGCAAGAGCCAGGAGGCCATCATCAAGGATGTGCAGATGCATCCCGCGCGCCACTCGGTCGTGCACGTCGATCTGCAGCGCGTCGTCGAGAACGAGACGATCCGCCTGCGCCTTCCGATCCATTTCAAGGGCGAAGCCGCCGCTCCGGGCGTCAAGTCACAGGGCGGCATCGTTTCGCACATGCGCGCGGATGTCGAGGTGACCTGTCTGCCGAAGGATCTTCCGGAATTTCTTGAAATCGATCTGTCCGGCATGAATCTCAACGACACCCTTTTCCTCGCCGATATCCCTCTGCCCGAAGGCGTCCTCATCCCCGAGCTCGGGCATGGACGCAATGCGCCTGTCGTCTCCATCCATAGCCCGCGTGCGGCTGAACCCGAGCCGGTTGCGGTCGAAGCGGCCGCCGTTGCCGCTGCGGTGCCTGCGGAGGGCGCGCCTGCCGCGGCCGCCGGTGCGGCACCCGCGGCTGCCGAGCCCAAAAAGGAGGAGAAGAAGGAGGCCGCGCCCGCCAAGAAGGAGGGCGGCAAGAAGTAGCCCAAGGGCTCAGCCATGCCGGGCCTGTCGCTCAAGCTCATCGTTGGCCTCGGCAACCCCGGCGAGGAGTACGCGCGCACGCGTCATAACTCAGGCTTTTGGTTTGTCGAGGAGCTGGCGCGCCGTCACGGCGGCGCGTTTCGCCTCGAGCCGCGCCACCATGGCGAACTCGCGCGCACCCGGATCGCTGCAACTGAGCTGTGGCTGCTGAAGCCCATGGGCTTCATGAATCGCAGCGGCGCTGCGGTGCAAAGCGTCGCCGCCTTTTACAAGGCGCCCGCGGCCGAGATTCTGGTGGCTTATGACGATCTTGACCTGCCTGCGGGGGTCGCGCGCTTGCGCGAAGGCGGAGGCGCGGGGGGCCACAACGGCATGCGCGACGTGATTGCCCAGCTGGGCGCGGATTTCTGGCGGATGCGCTTGGGCATCGGCCATCCGGGCGACCGTGAAAAGGTCCTGAGCTACGTACTGAGCCGGCCCGCAATTGAGGAGGACATTTTGATTCGTCAAAGCATCGCCGACGCGGCAGACATCATGCCGCTGCTTCTCGCAGAGGGCCCGCAGCAGGCGATGCATCGACTGCACACGAACCGCGAAAGCGTCTGATGACCATCAAATGCGGCATCGTCGGCTTGCCCAATGTGGGCAAGTCCACGCTCTTCAACGCGCTCACCTGTGCCCAGATCGCGGCAGAGAACTATCCCTTCTGTACGATCGAGCCGAATGTCGGCGTGGTGCCGGTCCCGGATTCACGTCTGGCCGACCTCGCGGCCATTGCCAAGCCTGAGAAAATCCTGCCGACCACCGTCGAATTCGTCGATATCGCCGGGCTTGTCGCCGGCGCATCGCAGGGCGAGGGCCTCGGGAATCAGTTCCTCGCACACATCCGCGAGGTCGACGCGATCGCGCACGTCGTACGTGCCTTCGACAGCACCGACATCGTTCACGTCACCGGTCGCATAGACCCGCTTTCCGACATCGACACGATCGACACCGAGCTGGCACTCGCCGATCTCGCCACGCTGGAAAAAGGTCTTGATCGCGCCGCAAAGGCTGCGAAAAGCGGCGACAAGGATGCGCTGCGCAGGAAAGTGCTGTTCGAGCGCGTCAAGCAGGAGCTCAATTCCGCGCGCCCGGTGCGCGCCATGGCACTCCATGAGGAAGAGCGTCGCGAGCTGCGCGACCTGCACCTGCTGACGGCGAAGCCCGTCATGTATGTTGCGAACGTCGCGGAGAACGGCTTTAGCAACAACCCCTATCTAAGCGCCGTCGAGCAGCGGGCCAAGGCGGAGAATACCGTCGCCGTCGCAGTATGCGCGGCAATTGAAGCCGAGATCGCGCAGCTCGAGGAGACCGATCGCGCCGAATTCCTGGCCGCGCTTGGGCTGAAAGAGCCGGGTCTCAATCGCGTGATCCGCGCCGCCTACCGTCTGCTCGGCCTGCAGACATTCTTTACGGCCGGCCCGAAGGAAGTGCGCGCCTGGACCATTCGCGCAGGCGCTACCGCACCGCAGGCAGCCGGCGTCATTCACACGGATTTCGAACATGGCTTCATCCGCGCCGAGGTGATCGGCTTCGCCGATTACCTCGCGGGCAAGGGCGAGGCGGGGGCGCGTGATGCCGGCAAGCTGCGCCTGGAGGGCAAGGAATACCTGGTGTGCGAGGGCGATGTCATGCACTTTCGATTCAACGTCTGAGCGCCTCAAGAGGGCTATGGCGCGATCCGCTCCGTTCTAAAGACGTAGGCGCGCGTGAGCGTGAAGTTGACCATCAGGCCCGACACTGAGCCCGCCGCGACTGCCAGGATCGGATAAGCGGCAAAAAAAGCCGACTTCCATACAAGCAGCGAGTAGACCCCGACGTTCACAAATCCGCCGATGGAGTTTGCCCCGAGAAATCGCAGCCATTCGGCGTCGAGGCCCCCTTGCCGCACCGCGTCCGCGAAGGTAAACGTCCTGTTCAAGTACCAAGTCACGGTTGCCGCGCACAGGAACGAGACGAACCGGCCAATATAAAATCCTGCGGGCGTCAGGTGCAGCAGCAGGTACAGCACGCCCGCATCGACAGCGAATCCGACGACGCCAATTGCGCCGAACGCGAAGAACTGCCTTACGACGGGTCTAAAAGGGCGGCCCAAAGAAGTCAGGCCTCGCCATTGCCGACGGGATTGAAGCGGATGGGAATGCTCAGGTAATGCAGCCGCTTTGATTCGACGCGCCCGCGCGTCACCGTCTCCAACACGAGGCCACAAACGAGACTGAGAAAAGCCAGCAGCATGATGCCCATGCTCAGCACGGCGGTTGGCAGCTTCGGAACGAGTCCGGTGCTGAGGAACGTCTGGATCACCGGAATTACGAGCGCGATCGCGAGTGCGGCAAGCACTACGCTGATCGACGCAAAGAACTGCAGCGGTCTCTCCTGCTTGATCAGCGTGACAATCGTACGCAGAATTCGCATGCCGTCTCGATACGTGCGCAGCTTACTCATCGATCCGCTCGGGCGCTCGCGGTAGGGCGTGGGGACTTCCGCGACTGGCAGGCGCAGCTCGAGCGCGTGCACCGTCAGCTCCGTCTCGATCTCAAAACCGCCGGTGAGCGCGGGAAACGACTTCACGAAGCGGCGGCTGAAAACTCTGTAGCCCGAAAGCATATCAGTCAAGCGATTGCCAAAAATGAGGGCGACCATGCCGGTGAGCAGCGCGTTGCCGAATTGATGTCCGGCGCGGTAAGCGTTTTGCGACGAGGCGACGCGCGCGGCGTTGACCATGTCAAGATTGTCGGTCAGCAGCAGTTCCACGAGTCGCGGCGCGCTCGCTGCGTCATACGTGCCGTCGCCATCGACGAGCACGAATACGTCCGCCTCGATGTCGGCAAACATGCGGCGCACGACGTTGCCTTTTCCCTGCAGGGGTTCGGTGCGCACGATTGCGCCGGCGGCGGCGCTCACCTCGCGGGTGGTATCGGTGGAGTTGTTGTCATAGACGAAAATCGAGGCGTTGGGCAGCGCCTCGCGAAAGCCGTGCACGACGGCGCGGATAGCGGAGCCTTCGTTGTAGCACGGAATCAGGACAGCAATGGTCGGCTTCATATTACGATTTGCCCCGGGGTCAGCTCACCGGGCACTCGCGTTGCGAAGTGCTCAATGGGGTATCGTCGCGGCCATCTGTAGTTGCAGATGGCGCACACTAGCACGTCGACCGGCACGGCGGCGCGGCCTCTGTGGCAAGGCGTGATCGAGTTCGCGCCGGCCGGCTTCCTGACCGCGGTCAGGGGACGCCGATCCCAGGAGCCGGCCGGCCGCGACGTCAAACATCTACGCGGCACTTTCGATAGATTGGAGGAAAATTGCGGATTCACGCCGATTGCAAATCTCGGATCCATGTCACGGTGTCGCATTGACGTCACTTTTTCCTTCAGATATCTTTATCTGCAGACTTCCCCAGAAGTCTCACACGCAAGGCGAAGAAATTCTACGCACTGGCAGAGCCGATCAGTTCGAGTTTCAATATCGTGCAATTGACGTTCCGTCCGGCGTAGTCGACAGGACGGTCAAGCGCGTGGTTGAGCATTGCGGCGTCGATGAAACGCGGACATCCATCTTTTGCCGCGGCCGAGCCGCTGTAAAAAGGCCCCGCGGCGCGCTCTCATTGCGGCTCGCCGTGTGACTCTCCTGGTCTCGAGGCGCGTGAATTTGAGGCCACGGAGCAATGAGCCCCTGACATGAGACTCCAGCCCAACACCTATGCGCTCCTCAGCGCGGTCTTGATCGCCGGTATCGCGGTGTTCTTATTCGCAACTCTGAGAACCGGCCATGACTGGGACGGGGATTACGCCCTTTACATCATGAACGCGCGCAACATTGCCGAGGGGCACCCGTACGCGATTACCGGCTTCATTGCCAACCCGAAGAACCCGATTCATCCCGCGGCCTATCCGCCCGGGCTGCCGCTGCTGCTGGCGCCGGTCTATCTCTCCTCGGGCTTGAATCTGCAGCAGATGAAATGGGTTTGCGTGCTGTCGTTCGTGCTTTTCCTTGGCGTGTTTTCGCGAACAGCGCTGCGGTTTCTGCCGCCGCCGCTCGCCCTCGCGGCCACGGCGGCGATCGGACTGCACCCTTATCTTTGGAATTTCAAGGATACGATCTTTTCCGAGCTGCCGTTTCTGTTCTGCTGCTACGCGGCGCTGCACCTCTTTGACAATTTATGCCGGCGTGATCCGGTCGCGGGACGCGGGACGCTGGTCGCAGCGGCGCTGGCGCTCGCCTATGCCTATCTCATTCGCACGGTCGGCATCGTGCTGTTTCCCGTCGCATTACTAGCCGCCTTTTATGCGTGGCGCACACTGCTCAACCGCGGGACGATTGCCGTGGCGCTAGCGGCTGCAATGGGTGGCGCCGTCAATCTGCTGTTTCCCAACGATCTCAATACCTACGTCGGTTACTTCGGTGGAGTGGGACTTCACGGGCACGTACAGCAGGTGCTGCGTTATTCGGGCGCGGCGATCGCATTTCTCGGCACCAAGACGCTATTCGGCTCGCCGCTTCTCGCCGGCGTCGCAATTCTTGCGCTTGCCGTACTGGCGCTGCTGGGATTGGCGACCCGGATCCGGGAGCGCTGGTCAATCTACGAAATCTTCTTCATCTGCTACACGGGTTTTCTGCTTCTTTATCCGGTAAATCTTGAGCCCGACCGCTACTCCTTGCCTCTGTGGCCGCTGCTCATCCTGTACGCCTTCCGCGGCGCTCGCATGGTCGGCGACTATGGCGGAAAATCGTGGCGATACGGTGTGCCGGCAACGCTCTGCCTTGGAGTTGCGGCGCTTTTCGCGTTCGAGTATTCAAGGGCGGACTTCGGACCCATTCCGTATTCGGTCACCGCGCCGCAGACGACCGAGCTCTTCAGTTCCATCAAGGCGAGTGTGCCCGCCGACGCGGTGCTATTGGCACGCAAGCCGACCATCGTGGCGCTTTTCACCGACCGCCGGGCAACGACGTGGCCCCTGGCGTTCAGCGACGCGCAGCTGTGGCGCTATATGCGCAGTGTCCGCGCCAACTTCATCGTGCAGGATGTCGTGAACCTAGGCGGCATCAAGCGCGGCTCTCATGACGAACTCGACGCCTTCATAGAGCGGAACCGATCCGCACTGACGCTGCTCTACAGCAACGAGTGGTTTCGCCTGTATCAGGTCAACACCCGCTCGTAGACTCCCCGCAGCGCTTGGCGGCAACATACTGGTGAGCCAAGGCTATATCTCCGCTGCCGCCGCTCTGGCGGACATGAGCGGGTAAAGATCTGCTGGAGCATGCGTGCACGCGCCGCGCGCGGGCATTAGCCACTGGCAGCTTTGAGAGCCGGCTCCTCGGCGGTAGGCTCGAGCTTAGGGACCTCAGTCGTAGGCGCAAGTGTAGGCTCCTCAGCCACAGACGCGATTACCGGCCGTGTGCCATTGAGCTTGATATTCAAACGCAGTTCGTTCGCCGAGTCGGAATTGCGGATCGCTTCTTCGTAAGATATCGCGCCTTCGTTGTAGAGCTCAAATAACGACCAGTCGAAGGTCTTCATGCCCAGTTCCCGGGACTTCGACATGATGGCCTTAAGCTCGTGAAACTCGCCCTTTAAAAGCTTGTCGGCCACGATCGGTGTATTGATCAGAATTTCGATTGCGGCCTTGCGGCCTTTGCCGTCCGCGGTGCGAACCAGGCGCTGTGAAATGATGGCGCGCAGATTGCTGGATAGATCCATGAGGAGCTGCTTGCGGCGCTCCTCGGTAAAGAAATTGATGATGCGGTCGATGGTCTGGTTGGCGCTGTTGGAGTGCAGGGTGCCGAGGCACAGGTGTCCGGTCTCGGCGAATGCAATCGCGTGCTCCATGGTCTCGGTATCGCGAATTTCTCCGATCAAAATGACATCCGGTGCCTGACGCAGCGTGTTCTTGAGCGCGCTGTGCCAAGAGTGTGTATCGATTCCCACTTCGCGGTGAGTAATGAGCGACTGATGCGACTGATGCACGAATTCGACGGGGTCCTCGACGGTAACAATATGGCCGGCGGAGGAACGATTGCGATGATCAATCATGGCCGCCAGCGTTGTTGATTTACCCGAACCGGTGGCGCCTACGACCAGAACCAAGCCGCGCTTGGTCATCACGATGTCTTTCAGACTCTCCGGCAAGCCAAGCGTCGGGAAATCCGGAATTTCGTTGGCGATGGTTCTAATTACCATGCCGACGTGCTGTTGCTGCATGAAAACGTTGACTCGAAAGCGCGCAACGCCTGGGAGCGAGATGGCGAAATTACACTCGAGATCCTTGGCGAATTCGTCGCGCTGCCGCTGATTCATCAGCGATTGCGCCAGGCTACGCGCCACTTCGCCGGTTATCTTTTGGCTCGTCAAAGGCCGCATCGTGCCCTGCATCTTCATGCTGGGCGGAAAATCCTTGGATACAAAGAGGTCCGACCCACCCGCCTTGCTCATCGCGGTCAGCAGTTTGGTTATATGGGCTTTGGCTTGTTCTTCGGTGAGGCTCGCCATTTCATTCCTTTGGGAATCGACGCACGTTATGTGATGCTAGCGAACCGAAGCGGATCAATACGGTAGTACTTCTCACTGTGCGTGAATGGCAGCCTTAACTGTCGCTATTCGGAACCGTCAAGCTTGCTGCGGGGTTATAAGCGCCTGCGCTCGTCTGCTAGGGGCCGCGGTGGAGCCGAAAAAATAGGGTCCCGATACTCAGGATGGGGCATTCAACGTGCCGGAAGAATGTTGCTCCAGGTTTCCGTCAGTACGTTGGATTCACTCTGCAGAAAGCCGCGGAGCTCGGTGGGTTGTGCGGGGAGGAGCCGCTTGACCCGAACGGTCATGCGCCAGGCCCCGGTGGCCTCGACCCGGTAGGCGTTGCTCTCGACGATCTGCCCATTGGCAGGCGCCGTGACGATCGCCTTCACCATTGCATTGGCCGGCAGCGCAGCCAGCGATGGACCCGTGAAATCAACAACGAATTGCTGTTCGTCGTCTGCCAGTTCGGCGAAGCCGCGGCCAATGCGCGTCTGCGTGACCCATGCGCCCGGCGGGCGCTGCATCTGCTGCGTACCCTGCCAGTGGAGTCGGTACGTAAGGTCAAGCGGTTGACCCGTCGGGGGCAGCGGGTCGGGTACCCAGTACGCGACGATGTTGTCGTTGGTTTCGTCTGCCGTGTTGAGCTGCACCAGTTCGACACGACCGGGCCCCCAGCCTCCTACGGGTTCGATCCAGGCGCTGGGCCGCAGCTCATAGCGTGCCTCATTGTCCTCGTAGTTCACGAAGCTTCGATCGCGCTGCATCAGGCCGAAACCGCGCAGCTTGCGCATCGAGAAGGACGTGGTCAGCGTTTCCTTGGGATTGAGCAGCGGACGCCACAGCCATTCACCATCGCCCGTGGCAACCATTAATCCATCTGAGTCGTGCACCGCGGGACGAAAGTCCGTGCGATGAGGCTGGTTTTCGCCGAAAAAAAACATGCTGGTCAGCGGCGCGATTCCAAGCGTCGCAACGCCGGCGCGAAGGTAGATACGCACACGCACGTCCATGACGGTCTCGTCTCCGGGCCGAATGTCAAACTGGTAAGCGCCGCTGGCGCGCGGCGAGTCGAGTAGTGCATAAACGGTCAATGTATTTGCGTGCGCGGCCGGCTTAACGATCCAGAACTCCGTGAACCGAGGAAACTCTTCGCCGTGACCGCCAACGGTATCAAGCGCCAGTCCGCGCGCTGATAAACCGTAGCGCATACCTGCGCCGAGCGCACGAAAATAACTGGCACCGAGAAAGACCACGAGTTCGTCTTTATAGTCACTGCCGTTCAGCGGGTAGTGCGCGCGGAAACCGGCAAAACCCAAATCGCCCCAGGTCTGTGGAGACAGCGAATTCTTGCCATAGTTGAAATCGGTACTTTGATAGGGGATATGACGCACGCCCTGAGGCGTGATTTCGTTCATGCGAACTGACTCGTTCTGGAACTTACCGAGGTGAAAGAACATCAACTCGAACGGGAGATTCTGCGAGCGCCACAGCGCGTGATCGGGGCGAAAGCGAATGTCCCTGTATTGGTCGTACGTAAGTGCCTGCAACTCTGCGGGTGGCTTGCGGCTGACGCTTTGGTAAGCCTTTTCGGCTTGCTGCTTAGCGCGCGCAGCGACGTCGTCGAAGCTGAACGCTGCGGCAGGACCGTCATGCAGAATGGCCAGCAGAAAGGCCGCCAATGCCAACACTCGCCGTCCGCGGCTTGCGGCTTGACCATAAGGCGTCGCAACGGGCAAACAGATCTGCATCGACAGGGTCATGGTTACTCTTTCAGATCAAGATAACACGTTGATCGCTTGAACCGTCTGTGCCTCGTACGCATGGATGACGAGCCGCCTCCAGCGATCCGTATCGAAGCCAAACAGACGGGCGATTTCTGAGCGGCTCGACAGCGTGGGTCGAATTTGACGGTACGTCCGTCACCCGGAAGCTATGGAATGGCCGCTCAGAGATCGAGGAGATCGAAACCGATAGTCCAGCTGTCGGGCATATCGAAGGTCTCACTCTGCGCACGTACAATCCCCATCTGTGGAGTCTGTATTGGGCCAACAGCAAGGACGGCATCATAGTCCCACCGCAGATCGGCCAGTTCAAGAACGGACGCGGTGAGTTTTATGCCATGGAACACGTTGAACAGTAAACCTATCATTGTTCGGTTTGTATGATCGAATACCACCACGAATTCACCTCGCTTTGAGCAGGCGTTCTCTGATGACGGTGGCAAGACGTGGGAAGTCAACTGGGTTACGGACCAGACACGCGTAAAGGGTTATTACGCCACGGCGCGCTGAGTTGGTGGCCACTTTATCGGCTGCGCTACTGCAGCTAGGTAGCCCAACAAAGTTGGGCCCTATGATCGCGGATGTAGCCAGGATGGCAGGAACGAATATGCGTCGACACGCAGGTTCCGATCATACGAGACGTGATGCTTATTGAGTAGCGCGTCCAATCGGCCGTCCTTATGCGCGTCGAAGACATCGGTGCAGCCGCCGATGAATTCGCCGCCGATGAAGATCTGCGGAATGGTGTTGACCGACGTGCGCGCGCTCAATGCTGCCCGGATGTCGCCGCCGCGGTCGCCCTTCTGATATTCGACCGAGTCGAGATCAATCGAGCGGTACGGGATGGCGCGCTTCGCGAACATTCTGCGAACCGACCAACAGAACTCGCACCACTCGAGGGCGAACATCACGACCGGTTGCTCAGAGTCCGCAATTATGCGCCTCACAAATGCGTCAGCGTCGGCTGAGATCGACTGCGGTGCACCAGGCAGCGGCGGCGGCGCGGCAGCGGGTGGCACATCGAAGCGACAATTGGGCGTCGAGCGCGCGATGGTCAACTCCTCCTCGGTCATCTCAACTGGAATGTCGCTGAACAGCGGCGTGCTCAGATAGCGCTCTCCCGTATCCGGCAACATGCAGAGGACGGTGGCACCCGCTGCTGCTTGATCGCACACCTGCAGTGCGCCGGCCAGGGTCGCGCCTGCCGAAATACCCACGAAAATCCCCTCCTTCTGCGCGAGCTCACGCGACAGCTTTAAGGACTGCGCACCGTTCACCGGCACAATGCGGTCGATCAGTTTCAGCGCGACGGTATCCTCCGTGAGCTTCGGAATGAAATCCGGGCTCCAACCTTGCATGAGATGCGGGCGAAAGTTGGGATGGCTCCCGGCCGGCGATCGATCGGCATGGCGTGGCTGCGCGATGCCGCTGCCCAGCAGCTGCGAGTTATCCGGCTCGCACACGACAACTTGGGTTTCCGGGCGACGCTCGCGCAACACCCGCGCTACGCCCTTTAACGTGCCGCCCGTACCGAACCCAGTAACGAAATAGTCGAGTCGTTCGCCCGCGAAGGCCGAGAGAATCTCCTGGGCAGTCGTACGCGAATGCATGTCAGCGTTCGCCTCGTTTTCGAACTGCCGGCAAAGGAACCAGCCGTGCGTCTGCGCAAGCTCAACTGCCTTTGCAAGCATGCCGCTGCCCTTGAGCGCCGCCGGTGTGAGCACGACCTTGGCTCCCAGGAAGCGCATCAGCTTGCGCCGTTCGACGCTAAAGTTCTCCGCCATCGTCACGACGAGCGGATAGCCCTTTACCGCACACACCATCGCGAGCCCAATGCCGGTATTTCCGCTCGTCGCCTCGACGATCGTTTGTCCGGGCTTTAGATGGCCGCTGCGCTCGGCATCGTCAATGACGCCGAGCGCCAGGCGATCCTTGACGGACCCCATCGGATTGAAGGCTTCGATCTTGACGTACAAGCTCACGTGCCCCGGCGCGAGCTTATTGATCTTCACCACCGGCGTGCGGCCGATCGTCTCGAGGATGCTGTCGAACCTTCTCTTGGCGCGATCCATCTGCACCTCCCGACTTACGGACGCGCCTCAAGCACAATATTGAACGGAGTCTCTGTTGCACGCCGGAATCGCGTAAAGCCGCCTTGATCGACTACTACTGCGCGCAGCCGCTGCTCTCCGGCCTGTGCGCCGAGCGCAGGGCCACGCCTGGCGAGCGACACAGGTACGCAGATCAACGCCGATGCGCCGTAGTACACCCGCCCGACCGGGTTCAGATTGTCCTCGACATGATCGCCTGCAAACGGCTCGACGATCATGCAGTTGCCGTCGGGCTTGAGCGCCTGACGCGCGTGGCGCGCCGCGCCGGCCGGATCAGCCATGTCGTGCAGACAGTCGAAGAACGCGACGAAGTCGAAGTCGCGGCCCTGGTACGTCGTTGCATCGGCCACTTCGAAGCGCGCGTTGCTCACGCCCGCTTCAGTCGCCCGTCCGCGCGCGGTCTCGATCGAGGCAGCGTGATAGTCAATACCCACGAATTCGGAATTCGGAAATGCTTGAGCCATAAGAATCGTGCTTGCGCCGTGCCCGCAACCCACGTCGGCGGCCCGGCCGCCAGCCGTCAGCTTCCGAACAACGCCGTCCAGCGCCGGAAGCCACGAAGAGAGAAGGTTGGCATTGTAACCCGCGCGAAAGAAACGTTCCGTGCCATGGAATAGACACGGATGATGCTCGCCCCACTCCATGCCGTTGCCCGTCCGGAAGTTGTCGAGTGCGCGCTGCTTAATATGAAAAAGATCCTGCACTATGGAATAGGCGCCAGGCAGATCGACCGGCCCGTGCGCGTCGGCGAGGCACAGTGCCTGCTCTTCGTTGAGGGAATACTTGGCGGTGGCGCTGTCGTACTCGATGTAGCCGCCGGCAGCCTGATTCGCGAGCCATTCGCGGATGTAGCGTTCCTGGGTACCCGTGCGATTCGCAAGTTCCGCGGACGTGAGTGGCCCCGGCGCCAGAGCTCGGTACAGTCCCAATTCGTCGCCCAGCAAAATCAGAACTGCGCCGATTGCTGCACCGAGATCTCCTACCGCGTTGCCAAGAAATGCATTGAGTCGTGCTTCGTTGACCGCCATGTTTAGCCCTCCCCGGAAACGGTTGATCGGCCGCGGTACCGCCGCGGCTCGCCATTCTTGCAAGGTGCTGTTCTACCAACTAGTAGATTGAATGGCAAGCTTGTCTGCTATCATAAGTGCTGCCATGCACAAGCGCGCCCCTGCTTCCAGCCCTCTCTCATCCTCCACCGCTGGCCGCGTCCTCGATGTCGCCGAACACCTCATGCAAACGCGTGGATTCAATGGCTTCAGCTACGCAGACATTTCGGGCGAACTCGGCATCAGCAAAGCAACCCTCCACCATCACTTCGCCACCAAGGCGAAGCTCGGACATGCGCTTATCGAGCGCTATTCCGACAACTTCCGGGCCGCATTAGCTGCTATCGATACGAGCAATTTCGGAGCGCCGCAGAGGCTTGAACGATATGTGCAGCTGTACCGCGACGTGTTGAGCGGTAAGCGGCTGTGCTTATGCGGCATGCTCGCGGCGGAATACGGCACGCTGCCGGAGCCCATGCAGGAGAGCGTCCGTCATTTCTTCGATGCGAATGAGACATGGATAGCGGGAGTGATAGCGCAGGGACGGCGTGCAGGGGTGTTTCAGTTGCGCGGCTCCGCCGCCGACGTCGCGCGCATGCTTTTGGGCGCCCTCGAAGGTGCCATGCTCGTCGCGCGCCCTTTCAATGACGTGGAGCGCTTTTCATCCGCCGCTCGCGTGGCACTCGCCGGTCTCAAAGACTCGCGGCACGCTGCCTCGTCATCACGCCAACGGCGCGTCGCGCGGGCCCGTGCAGCGACAGGGTGAGCTGCACGAGCAGATCCCAAGCAAGGGGCCGATATCAGAACTTGTAGCGCACGCCAATGGTGGGGTTGATGTTGGTCGTGGTGAGGTAGCCGCTGGCCACTCCGTCATGCACGCCGCTGTACATGGCGCCCAGGTAGGCGTCGAAGTGCTTGTTGAATCTGTAGTCGGCGTCGAAGGAAAAAGCGTCGAGGCCTCCGCTGCAGGCGCTGTGCGCGGAAGTCGAGCAGCCTGCCTGCTTCCCGGTGCCATACGCATTCTGATGGTACCCGTAATATGCCGCGGTCAGGTCGAGGTTAGGAATGACGCTGTAGCGAACACCGGTCCAATACACCTGCACGATCTTCTCATTGGCGTAGGCCGTGTCGTTGACGAAAGCCAGAACGTAACCGCCGATATCAGTGAAACCGGCGCTCAATGACCTCGTTGGATTGGTGTACTGGATGTACTCGTAGCCGGCAAAAAATTTGAACGGCTTAAGCTTGTACGCCCCCATGAGAGAATAGGTTGTGTTGTCCGAGACCGTCGCTGCCAGAGAATTCGATACCGAGTACCCGAGCCCCGGGAGCGCAGCGACTTGATCGGCGGTCAGGGAGCTAGCCGTGATGGCGCTGTTGACCTTGGAATAATACGCATCGAGCGATGCGCCCTCGAAACTACCACCTATATTCGCCTGGACGGCGGTGTTCGCCGATCCATTGGATCCGCTGAATTTGTACAGCGCCCCGAGGTGCAGCAGATCGTTGAAGCTCACCAGGTACTTCGCCGTCGAATCGAGACGGTCATCTTCGCTGCTACCGCCGCCGGAATAGGTGTTTGACGCGCCGAGCAGGCCGAAGGCCGAGGCCTTGTAGTTTGGGTCGTACAGGATGGTGCCTTCAGTGAGCAGCGTCACCTGACGACCGAAGGTGAGGGCACCGAAGCGCGCCGATTGCAGCCCGATGAAGGCGGTCTGGAAGGCCTGACCCGCCGAGCCGCCATCGACACCGACGCTTTGGTTGGCGAGGCTGAGGCCATTGTTCACAGCCAACGACTTCAGGGAATTTGCGATTTCGCCGGACTGGGGATTGAAGAAGGTCTCCGCCTGGAACACGGCCGACCAGTCGCCTACCAGGGGCTCGATGCCCTGCAGTCCGACGCGTGTCTGGCCCATGTTGCTCGGCGTCAATCCGACCACCGACTCGTCGAGGCTGTTCTGCCGCACGATGTTGCCACTCGCGGCCGGACGGTACGGGCTGAACGGCGCGCTGTGCGTGTCGTATTGAACACCAAGATCCAGGACCCCATACAGCGTGATGCCGTGCCATGTCAGGCTGTCTTCGTCGGTGATGCTCGGACCGGTCTTCTGCTGCGCGAACGCGGGAACGGAAGCGGTAACGGTACCGACCAAGACTGCTGCACACCATCCCAGCCTCAAATCGCTCCCACGAACCGAAGTAGGTTTGAACGGGAGAGCGTGGCAAAAGCGTTCCAGCAGAGACGCTCTACCGGTGTAATTCGTGTTTCTTTCTTTTGGTGTTTTGCGAACAATCGTCTTAAGCATGTACGCATAGCTCCCTGATTTGTTATTAGCGCTTGCAGACGGCATCTAATCTTAGGGATGCGCGGTTATGCGGTCAGTCGTGCGCCGGTCACAAACCGGTTGCTGGACATAATCATTGCTCATGTCACTATCACCGATCAGCAGCGGCTATCGATTTCCCATAATGCCTCCGCACTTCATCCGCTCCCGTAGAGAAACACGGTTGCGTGCTCGAGCCAAGTGCATTGATGAGAGCATTGCTCGTCCCACCACAGCCGCGCTTCCTCAGCGAAAAGCGCCGGCCGGATGTGCAAGCCCGTTCGGCCACGCGCATCGCGGATGTTTCCGTCAGTTGAGATCGCGCAATGAATGAGGCGCAGCAGTTGATTGGCGTGCACGCAAGCTTCCGCGCTCGCCGCGCGTAATCGGAACATCGAGACGTTTCAGGAACTCGTGCACCTTGCGTCCCAAATAGATCTCGGGGCTGCGGGTGCGGTTAGCCCCGGACGCGCGGTAGATCGTCAGCAAGCGTGCGGGGACAACATAGGGCAAACCCGTATCGCGTCGCGCAGTCGATAGTGTCAGCTCGAGCCAGCCATTACGACGTGTGAACGTCGCGAGCTCGCCTGGATCCGCATGAGGGAATGAGCACTGGATGAGCGGCACGTACTGAAAGGAAATGCTGCGTCGCTGGAGTCGGTCGTAACACAGGTAAGACGGACGGTGACGCCTTACCTGCTAACGTTAGGATCGCTATCGATGAAGTCTTGCGGTCTCCGATGGGGAGATGTTGGGCTGAGAATCCCTCCGGGGTGGCAGCGTCTTGTATTCATCGGCGTCGTGGTGGGCGCGATTAAACTGCTCGAATTGTTCGCAACACAGCCACTGCTCTTGTGTTAACCGGCAGATATCCTGACCTGTCGGTCCTGCATGATCTTTTTGGCAATGTCCCAAGGCTCCTTCTGGTGATCGGCGCTGGCATAAAGCATTAGGCGGTCTCAAGGGATCAGCGAAACCCCTTCAGCTGTAATCGTCAAATGTGGACGCTACTCAATAGAACTGGCGCTTTCTCAACTCAGTTTGGCGGAAATCGTCCTCCGGCAGGCCTGTTGACAGTCAAACCGACTAGTCGGTATGTTACAGCGATGCGAGAGAGGAGTCAGCCGAAGCGCCCCAGACCGGGGGCTCGCGAGAAGCTGTTGGAGGCTTCGTTTGCGCTTATCCGCGAGAAAGGCTACTCGGCGACCCCGGTCGACGAGCTCTGCGCAAAGGCTGGAGTGACTAAGGGCGCGTTCTTCCATCACTTCCAGAGCAAAGACGCGCTCGCCGTGGCCGCGGCGAATTGCTGGTCGGAGGTCTCAAGGGCCCTCTTTCAGACAGCGCCTTACCACAAGCAACGCGACCCCTTATATCGAGTCCTCGGCTATCTCGACTTCCGCAAGGCGCTCCTCAAAGGGGAAGTCGCGGAGTTCACCTGTCTCGTCGGCACTATGGTGCAAGAGGTATATGGAACCCATGCCGAGATACGAGAGGCGTGCGAAGCGTCCATCAGCGGCCACGCGGCAATGGTGGAGGCCGACATCGCCGAGGCGATGAAGGTTTACGGCGTTCGTGCAAAATGGTCGGCGCAGAGCTTGGCGCTCCACACCCAGGCAGTTCTGCAGGGTGCTTTCATCCTCGCGAAGGCCAAAGGCGGACCCGACGTCGCTGCGGCCAGCATCGATCATCTGCGCCGCTACATCGAATTGTTGTTCAAGGTCCGTACTGGCAGGAAGCGACTTCTTACTGGGCCGCAGGCTTTGTGCGGATATATCGCTCGATCCTCATCAACGCCGAAAGCGTCCGCGAGCTGCGTCTGGGGGTAAAGGAGAATTCGTCGTCGTGTTTCCCTCGTCCGAGAACGAAGTTCGAACGACCGAATCAGGTAAACCGACTACTTCGAGGACGCGAACCTACCTGGCGAGACTCGGGAGGACCGTGACGATCACGCCACTGTCGGTCGGACGGGACATTGACACCATCAACCCGAAGGCCCGGAAATGTAAAGGAGAAATGAGTCATGAAAAAGACAGCAATGTCGCGCCGCACACTGCTCGGGGCGGGTGTCTGCACGCTGGCTGCAGCGGCAACCATTCCGGAGATTGCCAGTGCGCACCCAGAGACAGGACTGAGTCCGAAAAACGAAGCGACTGTCCGGAAATACTACACAGGGTGGGAGAGAAAGGACTGGCACTCGTTCGCCCCCCTGCTGGCGGACGACTTCACATTTACAAGCCCATTCGATGACCGCATCAGTAAGAGCGCTTACAAGATAGGATGCTGGGACACACAGATTGCTTTTATCGGGCGGTTTGACCTGACGCACGTGATTGGAACGGGCAACGAGGCGTTTGTGATGTACGTCTGTCACACCACAAACGGTAAGACGTTCCGGAATGTGGAGTATTTGCGGCTCAAAGATGAACAGGTACAGGCCGTCGAGTGTTACTTCGGTGGGCAAAACACCATTCCATCTGCGGTGAGCGGGAAGAAGTAACCATCATGGCAGCCCATCGCTTTTTTAACTGCAAAATTGGTTCCTGGTAATCCGTAGTCGGCGGCGCGCAATGAGTCGTTCGGTGAATGCGCGCTTAACTGCATGACGGCGCTCGTTTCATTTGGAGGCCTTGCGCGCTTCTTGTCTTCGGCTCGAGGCGATTCGATGTGCTTGGTAAGGACCCTGATCTGATTGGTGGAAAGGGAGGGACTCGAACCCTCGACTCCGGCATTATGAGCGCCGTCTGTCGAGGCCAGGTATCTGATTTTTCAACTTCTGGGCAGACGGCCGTTGCAGCTAAGTGTCTGAAAGTGCATCGAGGTGCAGTAGAGATATTCCCGCAAATCTCCCGCGCGCGAGAATGGATTGTGGCGAGCAAACCAGTAGACCTTGCGCGCCCTTGCTTCCGTTGCTGGAGCGCTCGTTCGCGTTCCTTCTCGAACAACACGCCGGTAGGGCCCGCGGCGTTAACCATTTCACACGAAAGTGAGCGACAGAGCGGCTGTCCGGAACCGGATTAGCAGCCTGGCCTAAGGTGAAATCACCCAGCGTGCACGACGCAGGTCTCCGGGCAAAACTGCATAAGCCCGTACCTTGGCGGCGCCCGCGCCGGCTCGACTACCTGCGCCTCCTGGCCACGGGACATAAGCAGTTGGGAGCAGAGGCACAGCAAGGGTCGGAATCTCTAGCTGACTCAGCGGCCTGGCTTCGGGACGGTCAACAGCGGGAAAGCGATTGAAAAAAAGTCATCCAGCGGCTGCCGACTCTTCACAATCTTCATGCGCACCACGGCTCCCTCCCAGCTATTGATCAGGAAGCGCGCCGCTTCAGACGCGTCGAGACCTGTCACGATGCTGCCATCGGCCTGACCCGCACGGATGGCCGCCGCCACAAGCTCAGTCCACCTTTTGAGCGACTGCGCCAGAGCCTTGCGAAGAAGCGGTGTATTTTCCGACATTTCCGCGGCGAGATTGCCAATCAGACATCCCTTGCCAAACCCGAATCGCTCGTAACGAGAAGCCATGAACTCAAAATGTGCGCGCAAGCGTTTGACCGGGGGTGCTCTCCTGTCTGAAAGCATCTCTCTCCGCGAGCCTTGGGCGTAAATCTCTAGGATCTCCAGTGCCAGTAATTCCTTCGCCTTGAAGTAATTGTAGAACGAGCCCTTGGGCACGCCCGCCGCATCGACAATGTCTTGCACGCCGCAGGCATTGAATCCGAGCGCGTGAAAGCGATCCAGCGCTGCCTTGACAATCTTTTCGCGCACAGTCGATGCCACTGATTGCCTCGGAGGATTGCTCGGACGCCCATCATAGTAGATGACCGGTCGTCTCGCTCAAAGGCACCAAGGGGGCGGTTTGCCAGTCGCAGATGTGAACCCCGCCAAACCCTCCTTGCTCGGACACGGACCGAAATCTACATCGCCGCGACGAGATGTGCTCGCTTGAAAAGGCAAGAGAAGCGAAAGTCTCGAGCTGTCCAGCCGCGAGCATGCTGGACGGTCTATGGAAACCGGTAGGAGACACGTCCCCATACACCTCCGAGCGCCTTGTGGTCCGCTGCTATGTCTGCCTTCAACGCCGTTTCGGCTTCCCGTCTGCCCTTTGCCTGCACGCAAGTCCAATACACAGCGGTACCCGCGCTTGATCATGCTCCTAGAACGGGGACCGACTCGACTCGCAGCGGAGTCAACGGTATGGGTATCGACACTCCGGCGCGATGGTACTGCCAGCGGCAACTTGACGCGCAATATGACCAGTCGTATTGTCTGATGCGCGTGTCGCGTAGCTGACGGAATCGATCGGTGACCGGCCACGCTTAAATTGACACCGCCCACTTGGAGGATCGAATGAATACCAATTCGCCCGAGCAGAACAAGAAGATCGTGCTGCAGGCGTTTGACACTTTGTTCAACAAGCGCGACTACAAAGCCGCGGAACGATTCTGGTCGCCCGACTACATCCAGCATAGTGCGCACATACCACCCGGTCGCGAGGGACTGTTCAACTTGGTTCGAGCAGCCCCTCCCGCCCTGAGATACCAGAATTCCCTCATCTTCGCCCAGGGTGACTACCTAATGCTGCATGGCCGGTTCTCCGGCAACGGACGCCCACACGCTTGGATCGCAGCTGACATTCTGAGAATGCAAGACGGTCTGCTCGCGGAACACTGGGACGTCTTGCAGGATGAGGCGACAAAAGTCGACTCTCAAAGTGGGCGACCGATGTTTGGCGATTCATTCCCTGTGTCAGATCAGCAATCCGTCGCACCACCATTGTCGGTCGAGCAGGCGAGAACGATCGTGGCGCCTCTGTATGACGCTCTGAATCAACCCGCCAAGAAGGATGTAGCCGCCCTGTTGGCCAAGGCCGCCGCTCCAGATTACAGATCGTATTCGACCAATGAGGACTGGCTCACGCGCGACCAACTGGCCGAAGTGTTTGAGACGCTAGGGGCTGCGGTCCCTGATTTGCGCTGGACAATCAAAGACGTCCTCGCCGTCGGGGATCAAATCGTCGTGCGGGGTGAGATGACAGGAACACCTACCGGCGAGCTGTTCGGAACTAGGCCGACCGGCAAGGGCTTTAGGTCGATGTCGATTGACCTATTCACAGTTAAGAGCGGCAAGCTGTCGTCCGCCTACCATGTTGAAAACTGGGTGAGAGCAATGCAACAGATCAGTAAATAAGCCACGCGTATGTGACCGGTCCTCGCACCTCAAGCCGCTTGCCTAAGATCCCTCGGTGATCCGAATCTTCGCGGGTATGCGGTCCTGGGCAAAATCTTCTTTGGGTGCGGCCGAACGGAAACCTCTTGAGCGCCGCCAGCTTATCGACGAAGTCCCGCCCACGCGCACGGTGCTGCATGTGGTCGGAGGATAGCGTAACTGGTTGAATGGAAAGGGAGGGACTCGAACCCTCGACCCCGGCATTATGAGTCCGGTACTTGGGAAATCTAGACAATATGGCCTGCCGCGCATTGGCGGCTAGGCGTTGTTGAGAAGGCTGAGGAGAAGAGGTCTGCCTCCCGGTATCGTGGGTTGCGCACCGGGGTGCGCCGAGCCACATGCAGAGCGCCCGAGGGCGACTGCTGCAAAATCAGAGGAGGCAGACCATGGATAGGATTATCACTTCGTTTGTCGGATTGGATGTACACAAGGACTCGATTGCCGTGGCGATAGCGCCGACGGGGCGCGAACCTCCGCGCTTTGTAGGGACGGTGATGCCGCAGTGGGCGCCGTTGTCCAAAGCACTGGGGCGGTTGGGGCGAGCCCGAGAGCTGCAGATCGTGTACGAGGCGGGCCCCTGGCGAGCACAACTGCGTTTGGCCCAGCGCTACCGGCATCTCTCGGCGCGCAAGCTCGCGCTGAACAAGATCTGCGTGGCGATCGCGCGCGAGCTCTCGGCCTTCGTCTGGGACATCGCCCGCCAGGTCAAGCCGAGCGTATGATTGTCGCGCAGCATCGAGACACATTCAAAGCAGGAGGTCACAGCGCCCAGCTATCCGCATCACCATCGAACCGACAACGCACGGGTCACGCGACACGAGAGCACCGATGAGGGGAATCCTCGAACGGGCTATGTGGGCATCCACGTGATGATCCCCGATCCTAGAGCGAGGCAGCCCCGCGACGGACAAATGAATTGCGGTAACCAACCCGCGGATATCAGCATGATTCATCGTCGCCGCAAATCCTCTCGCGTCGCGTGTCCCTTGCGCTGTTGATTCTTCAACGCTTAACACTTTGATCGCGAAAACCGTGAGAAAAACGCTCGCCCTCTTGACAACGCACGGGCCATATCAGCCTGTAACTTCAACAACTTGCCGAGGGGCGCCCGTTGCAATTGGCACCACGAAGCACAACTGAGCACAACTGACTCCCGCAAATCTCCCGCAGCGCTGCGCATGATTCACATACCACCTGATCCTCAGTCCGGTGGTACATCAAGCCCAAGAAACGGTCTGCCGCGCTGAGGGTTTCGACCTTCCACCGGCAAAATGATTCTCGTAAGCAGCTCTAGTCGAATGGAACACGAGGCAGGATCATACGCCCGCGAGCCAGAGAGGTCCGAAGAACCCAGCAGGTCACATCGCAGAAAAAGTCGTCACGGTCGCGGCGGAGAGCAATCGCAGGCACAAGGAGCAAACGAGAGGCGCCAGACGGTTCATCGAATCGACAATTGCGTTGGGGGAGTAGCCTCGGTCTTGGGCAAAATCACGGTAACGACTCCCTCGTCGTAGACGACTTCAGCGTACCCCGCATCAATATTGGACGGCAAGGGAACGCTTCGCTCAAATGAGCCGAAGGCCCGCTCCATCAAATGGTAGAACCGTGGCTCATCCTCGCCCGAGAATCGCTTAATTCCCCGGATTTGAAGGCGGCCACGATCAACTGAGATATGGATGTCTTCCTTGCGCATCCCCGGCAGCTCGATGCGTACGATGACCGACTGGGCGGTTTCCCAACATTCGCCGGCCAGAAGAGCCCATGTCGGGAAGGTTTTGTTTGACTCCTCGTTTCCTCCTTGCTTTGCTGCGCGAACGTACTGAGTAAGTGCACCGCTACTCCGAGTGAGCACCTCGCGCCAGCCCTCGGTAAGACTTTCCCATGCACGCGAGATACCGCGTTCCAGCTCCGATCGCAGCTTTCTGATGGGATCCATCGTGAGCTCCCATTACCGTTTAGGAACACCTTACGGCGCAAATGGAGTTAGGAGGTGCGCTTTCAAGACCACCGCGTCTAGCGCCAGCGGACGCCCCCGATGGGCCCGAACGGGCGTCTTCACTGAACCTCACTTCTTTGACAGCCATATCTTGCCCTCCACTTAAGCCTTCCATTCTGCCTGCGGCTCGTCGATAACGGCCATGCTGTCTTCCTCGCGCGCGACGATCAACTCTTCGCCGGCGACTTTGACCTCCGTACCGCTGTATGTTCCGACGAGCACCCGATCACCCATCCCGAGGTCAATCGGGCGGACCTTCCCGTTCTCGAGGATCTTGCCCTTGCCGACGGCCATCACGCGGCCTTCGGTCGGCTTCTCGCCCGCCGTATCCGGAATCAAAATGCCCCGGGTGAATGACGCTGGCGCTCGTGCCGCTTCAGGACCACGCGGTCAGGAAGTGGACGAAAATCCATGGCTGTCTCCTCCTTAGAAAATCAATGAGATAAGCACGCCCCCGTGCCAACCGGCACGGTGCTCAAAATCCGCTTTTTTAGAGGCGCACCAGAGATTTTCAACGGCGAATGACCGCGACCGGGAAATGTGAGGCTGAAGTCTACGGTCCACTGTCGGTTGACACAGGCGCCAGCCGGAAAAATGCCCCTTGAATCTGCACTGAGAGGCCCTATCTGGCTATCCCGGAAACAATCACTGGCACGGGAGGTGTTTGTCATGTTCGAGAGTCTGTTCTCCGGTTTCGACACTGATAGCGTCTTTGACGAATTCCGACGCCTGGAAAACGAGATGGTCCAACTCTTTGGCCATTCGCCGTGGCCGGCGGGGATTCGCGCGGTGGGGCGAGGCACGTTTCCGCCCCTCAACGTCGGCGCAACGCCCGAGCGGGTCGACGTCTACCTCTTCGCCGCGAACCTGGAGCCCAAGAGCCTGGATCTATCGATCCAGCAGAACCTGTTGACGGTCTCCGGAACCCGGAACGTGGAGGTGAACGAGAAGGCCCAGTACTACCGGCGCGAGCGCTTCGATGGCGAATTCCGGCGCGTGATCACACTGCCGGATGACGTCGACCCGGAGCGTGTCGAGGCCAAGTACCGCGACGGCGTGCTCCAGATCACCATTCAGCGCCACGAGTCCGCAAGGCCGCGGCAGATCAACGTGAATTAAGAGGAGGGCCAGTCCATGGCGACGCAGAACGTTGCGAGGGGCGGATCCACCGCCGTCGATAAAGAGGGTGGGGAATCCTCCACCGCGGTCGAAAGCAGAACGCGCGAAAAAGATGTGGTACTCATCCCCGCAGTGGACATCTTCGAAGACGCACATCAGATTATGGTGAAGGCGGAGATGCCGGGCGTCTCGAAGGAGGGACTCAACGTCCAGGCCGATCGGAACAGCTTGACGATCGAAGGCGACGTCGCGCTCGATCTGCCGACGGGGATGTCCGCCCTTTACGCGGACTTACGATCCACGAAGTATCGGAGAAGCTTCACCTTGAGCGGCGAGCTCGAGACCGCCCAGATTGCAGCCAGTCTCAAGGACGGCTTGCTGACGGTGCGCATTCCGAAGCGGGTAGAGTTCCGTACGCGCAAGATCAAGGTCGAGGTGCCCTGAGGAGAAGGGTCCGGCCGATCGCCTGCGCGATCGGCCGGACTTGGGGGGTCGCATCGGCCGCAGCTGATCTGAGCGCCTGCGCGACTATCTCAGAGGAAAGCCACGAATGCGACGCCCACGCCGGGTCTCGCGAGCCAAGAGGGCGCAAGACGTTTACCGTCACGATCGGAAGGCGGTCTGGGAGGCGAGCGGCGGGAAGCTGTTGATCAGCGTCGACGGTTGACCAGTCCGGTGTCCAACGTTGACCGTGCGAAAATGATGCAACGCGACGATTTTCAGCGAAGACTAGCTGTAACACCCGATCAGTATTTGGTGCCGTTTAGGCCAAGATTCGGGTCAAACTTCGACGCCTGTTTGCAATTCAGCCTTCAGAGCCCTTCGTCCCCACGGGAGACGGCCAAGCCAACACGTTCATGCGGCGTCTAACGATTCTTACCGACCGGTCATCTTCAGCGCTGCTTCGTGCAGCCGTTCGCCTTGCACCTTGATCTTAGATGCCTCGGCGGTGATCTCGCTAAGCTCGGCTGCAGTTAATTCGAGGTTGATCGCTCCAAGGTTCTCCTCCACGCGATGAAGCTTGGTCGTCCCCGGGATGGGTACGATCCAAGGCTTCTGCGCCAAAAGCCAAGCCAGAGCGACTTGTGCGGGGGTTGCGCGCTTTCTCTCCGCAACGGCCTTGAGGACCTCGACCAACGCGAAGTTGGCTTTGCGCGCTGCGAATGAGAAGCGCGGTACGCTGTTGCGAAAGTCCCCGGGATCGAATTTCGTGGTTTCGTCGATCTTGCCCGTGAGGAACCCAGCACCCAAGGGACTGAACGGCACAAAGCCGATGCTGAGTTCCTCCAGGGTCGGCAATAGCTCCGCTTCCGGCCCGCGCCAAAAGAGCGAGTACTCGCTCTGCACCGCGGTCACGGGCTGCACCGCGTGCGCGCGGCGAATGGTCTGGACACCGGCCTCTGACAGGCCGAAGTGTTTGATCTTGCCTTGGCTAATCAGCTCCTTGACCGCCCCTGCCACATCCGCAATGGGTACGTTCGGATCGACACGGTGCTGATAGAAGAGGTCGATGCGATCGGTGCGCAGGCGCTTGAGGCAGGCCTCCGCGACCTCCTTGACGTGCTCCGGCCGGCTGTTGGTGCCGCCGCGACGCTCACCGGTTTTCAAGTCGATGTCGAAGCCGAACTTAGTGGCGATGATCACCCGATCACGGATAGGCGCAAGCGCCTCCCCGACCAGTTCCTCGTTTGCGAAGGGGCCGTAGGATTCCGCAGTATCGAACAGCGTGACGCCACGGTCGTGAGCCGCGCGAATCAACTTCATCATTTCCTGCCGGTCGGCCGGTGGCCCGTACGCGGTACTCATGCTCATACAACCCAGACCGAGGGCGGACACTTCAAGCCCGCCGCTGCCTAATCGTCGTGTCTTCATTGCGAACATGGAAATCACCTCCCGCGCTTGCGCCTCACCTGTACTGTCTTGATTCGCTACCGCCACGCGCAGCCATAGCCTACCGCGTCGGCATGCGGCCGTATCTTCTGAAACCCCGGTGGCGTGGATACGATAGCTACCGGCGCCGTGTGGTCAGTCCTCCACATCCCGGCCATGATCGGACTCAGCGAGACTTAGGCCCCGTTCGTGCTTAAAAGCGCAACCCGCCGAGACCCCACCTCTCGACTGCTACCGGAGGAGATTTCGCCATGCGAGGCATCATTGGATCGAACCTGCTCTCGAGCACAGTGGCCCAGCCCACGAAAAAGCCCTTCGAGATCTATGACAGCAGGCTTCCCGGCTTCACGTTGCGCGTACAGCCGAGCGGCGCCCGGTCCTACTACGCCCGGTTCGGTCGAAACCGCCGCATCGCACTAGGTCAAGCAGGGACGATCGAGCCAGACGAAGCCCGGGAGAGGTGTCAGAAGGTGCTGGGCAACGTGGCGCACGGCCGCCATCCGTTGCACGGCCTCGGCGGCACAGACGGTATCACGCTTGGAATGTTCATCGCCGACACGTACACGGCCTGGGTCAAAGCCAGCCGACCGCGCACTGCTGGCGACACGCTCGAGAAGCTGTATCGGCACTTCAGGACCTGGCACCTGGAACCTCTTACCGCCATTACCGTTGAACGCGTTGAGGCGTGGAAGTCGCGATGTCTAAATGAAGGCCGCAGTCCGTCAACTGTCCTGCGCGATCTCTTCACACTCTCAAGCGTGCTAAGACGGGCTGTGAAAGAAGGTGAACTGACAGAAAATCCTGTGCGACGCGTCGATAAGCCGCGCATTGATAGCAGCGCTTTCTTGATCAGGCCGAAGAATCGCGGCTTCGGGACGCGCTGAGGGCGCGCGATGAGCAGATGCAGAATCTGCGTCCGTTGGCCAATGAGCGGCGGCAAACACGGCGCGAGCGGGTGCTGCCTCCGCTCACGCACTTTGGCGATCACCTGACACCCGCCGTACTGCTATCTATGATTACGGGACTGCGGCGTGGCGAGGTTCTCAAGTTGCGTTGGAGTTCCGTCGACTTCAGCCGTCGGCTCCTCACGGTCGAGGGCCGGAGCGCGAAGAATCGCCAGACGCGACATGTACCCCTCAATGAGGAAGCCCTGAACGTGCTGCGCCGCTGGCGCGAACAGTCCGGAGTTGGAACGCCTGTCTTTGATGTGGCCACCGGATTTCGGACGGCGTGGGGAAAGGCTCTCAAGCGCGCGGGGATCAGCAAATTCCGCTGGCACGATCTGCGTCATCACTTTGCTCGCGCCTGGTCCAGCACGGCGTTCCGCTGAACACAGTGCGTGAGCTTCTGGGTCACAGCACCGTCGACATGTCCCTGCGCTACGCGCATCTTGCGCCCGACCAGCGACGCGAAGCGGTCGCGAATCTTAATGAACGGCCGCTTCTTACGCTGACGATACGCCTACAGTGGGCGGGCTCTCCGGCGGTGAGTGGTTACCCTGCTGTGCCCTTGCGGGCAGATGGGGCTACAGACTATCCCGCCGGAATGTTCCGTTACCCAGATTTTGGTTTGCGGTTATAAGCGCAGTCGAAAACACCTGGATTTCCCGGTCAAAATCGGTAAAGGGTCGACTTTCTGCGCTTACCATGCGCTTACGGCGAACAGCCTGTTTCGACGGCGCTCCGTATCACGCTGATCTGATTGGTGGAAAGGGAGGGACTCGAACCCTCGACCCCGGCATTATGAGTGCCGTGCTCTAACCAGCTGAGCTACCTTTCCCGTGTAAAACCAAGCAGTTACCCAGTGTGATTCTTGCGCATTGGGCTCCTGCAAAGCGCCAGAGTGCAAGTCTACGTACGGTAGCATCATCGGAGACAACGCCCAACCCCCGAATTCATTCCCGAACGCGATTTGACTCGAGTTAATCGGCCCCTTTAGCGGGCGCGCTAGTCTATCCAGTTAATGCGCGCTGTAATTCAGCGACGACCTGCCACGAAACGCCGTACTCTGGCTGCGCATACATGCCTGTCATTTATGGATACTCAAGTCTTGGTTCGAAATCTCCGCGACCCTCTGGCGCAACATCGAGCATGTTCCATAGTGGGTCGAGCAAATCATTGTGGCGGTATTGCTGTCCTTTCTCGGGAGGTACATAAAGGAGTTCCGAACCCCAGAAGTGCCAAATGCTATTTCCCTCGCGGTGAAAGACATTCAGCATCGGCATGTCCCATTCCTCACCGGCTTCGAATTCTTGTTGCTCACGCATCTGCGCTGAGAGTTTCGTTGAGTCCCCATAGTAGTCGGCATCGTATAAATTTCCGGCGGTCGAAAGCAGCGGCAGATGATGCCAGTGACGCTCGGCTGCGAAGTCGAGAATGCGCTGCAATGGGGATTTTGCGACCACCCAGAAATTAATTTGCTGCTGCATGTGCGGCGTGGAGCCATTTAGGCCATCCAGAAAGTGCGTGCATCCGGGGCACGGTCGTTTGCGCTCCGGTCCAAACATGAAACTATAGATCGCCAAGGTATTTTTTCCGCCTGCAAACAACGCCGACATCCGCACCTTTGCCGCTTGGCCCCGTGCATCCGCGCGCTCGAAAACATAGTCCTCCTTCACTTCCCCGCCGCGCGGCAAAGCACGGCGCTGCGCCGCGAGGCGCTCGAGATGACGTCGCAGCTCCATTTCTTCAGAAAGTAGCGCATTACGCGCCGTGCGATATGCGCTGCTTTCACCTGGAAACTGTAAGTGCTGGAGGGTTGGGTAATTATGCGTTGTATTGGTGGTCATAATTTTTACTGCGCTATGGTGGTATCGAGCGCCTCTGCGAACGCGATGCTGTTCCCATCAGGGTCCGGGGTGCCACAACATCAGTAACACCGATGTCCCGCGACGAGCATAAAGGCCCTATGTCCAGGAGATCAAATGACGTGAGGGGCCATGCTGCGCTACGATGCTCCTGGGAGCGCATCCACGATCATGAGCACACGTCACTATTTCAGCGGGAATACAGCGGCACGATTTCTCGCAATTGCGCTGGTGTTTAGCGTGGCGCACGCGGCCCTGGCGGACGATTCCGCGATGCAAGCGGATGCAAAGCGAGCCGCACAATCCGTCGATACTGCCGCGCGGCAAGTCGGCCAAGACGCCAAAGAAGCGGGCAAAGAGGTTGCCGACACTGTCAAAAAGGCCGCCAAGGATGTCGCCGACGCTAGTAAGAAAGTCGGTAAGGAAGTCGCCGATTCGGCCACCAAAGCCGGCTCCGAGGTCAAGGAAGCTGCAAAGAGCGGCGTGACGGCTACTAAGCAAGACGGAGCCAAAGACAAACCGAGGGATCCGAACAGTATTCCTGGGTCAAAAAAAACCGACAGTCCGTGAGGACTGTCGGCACTATGAAAGCAACAGGAGGTGCGTCAGCTCTTGCAGAATCTGCCGTAGACTGTACCCCCATTGAGACAGCCGTCACTTTCAATGTCGAATACCATCTGTTGCCCATTGGCATTTAGGAGCAGCTGTTTGCCGTCGACCTTGTAAGTCACTCGGATTTTTTGCTCCATCATGGTCAGGGTGACCGCGTCACCGGAGTTAAATTCGAGTTTCTCCATTACGAGGCCATTGCCCATACCTGCGCCCTTTGGAAGATATGTGCCGCTGAGGTTTGTGCCGCCGCAACCAGGAAGCGCAAAACAAGTCAGAGCCGATGCAATACAGGCAGCAGGAAACAGTCTGATTCGCGAAAATGCCATGGTGTTCTCCCAAGATTTTTATCATTCAGTTGAAACGTCAACGGGCCTATAAAACGCGGACAGTGTTTCTAGCTGGGTCGTCCGCGGGGACAGCGCTGCCACTTTTTTTCAAGGTGAGCTTTCCGCGCCGGCGCTCCGGTAATTCGAGCATACGGCTGGACGATGGGCAAGCCCACATTATTGCTGCTAATGGTTCTCGAGTAGCATGTCCGCGCGGATATTCCTGCCTTTACAATCAATATGTTAAGTTTGCACGCAGCTCTAGCATGTACTTGTCGCCGGCGTTCCAGGATGCATGCGCAGCAGAGTTTGCAGAACTACTTGCTAGCCCGGTTCGGCGATGTCGCGCATGACTTTTTGGAACTTCGCAGCGGAACCGCTAAGCCGGCCACATTGGAGAGTGCAGAAGCAGCGGGCTGCGAATTGAATACGACCGTTCAGGCCTAGGTAGACGTTCGCGTTACAACAGTCGTGGCAGCGATGTGCTGCGCTATCTGACTGTCGCTGGCTGGCTGGGACTCGCAAATACTCAATGCAAGCATTGGCTTGCGAGTAAAGGTGCGACCTGCCTTTTTGTGTTTGTGCGAGAGGTAGAACCAAGCGCACGCCGTTACGGACTAACAGTGGGAGGAGGGCAGATATCTCCGGCTCGATACGAACATACTTAGAGATGGAGGGTAACTAGGTCACGCAGGGACCAGCCACCGAGATCTTGCCTCGTCTAACCTGGAGCAACCGCACCTTGCATGTAATCTCCAGAGTCACGCTCCTGTAGACAGTCACACACTCGGAAAATTGGACGGATAATCGCATGTACTTGAATGGAATTGGCACTGCGACGCCGGCGGCGCGTTACACAAAGGAGGACTGTTGGAAGGCATTTCAATGTTCTGAGTGGTTTGCGCGTCTTGACGAACGCGCCCACGTCGTGGCGAAAACGATTCTTCAGGGCGACAACGGAATTGAGGCGCGGCGACTCGCGCTGAGCTCTCTCGCTGAAGTCTTTCAAATTGATGCTGATACTCTGCGTGCTCGCTTTATCGCTGCCGCGCCTGAACTTGCTGCACAATCGGGTGGACGCGCACTGGCCAACGCGCAATTGAGTGCCGGCGACATCGACGCGGTCATCGTAAGCACCTGCACTGGCTATCTCTGTCCGGGGCTATCGGGCTATGTCATCGAGAAACTAGGTCTAAGACGCGGTGCGCAGGCTTTCGACTTAGTCGGACAAGGTTGCGCCGCGGCGCTGCCAAATATGCGACTCGGGAGCGCATTGCTCAAGTCCGGTCAATGTCAGAACGTACTGTCAATATGCGTGGAAGTGAGTAGTGCCGCCATGTACCTTGATAACGACCCCGGGGTATTGGTGAGTGCATGCTTATTCGGGGATGGCGCGGGGGCAGCTGTCTTATCGCAAACTTCGGATCCGCGGCGTCGACGCATTGCGTGGAAAGATAGTGAATCGCTCATTGATCCGGCTGAGCGAAATGCGCTGATGTTTGAGCAACGCCAAGGGATGTTGCGGAATGTCCTAACGCGCGCGGTGCCAAGATTGGCTGCAGAGTACGCGCACGGCGTGCTGGACGCGGTCTTGCGTCGCGCTGGCCTTTCCACCTCGCAAATCAGTACCTGGATCATGCACGCGGGGGGCCGCGATGTGTTGCTTTTGATGGAGAGACGCTTTGGTCTAGAGTCGCGGGACTTTCGTTACAGTGCTGCAATGCTGCGTGAATACGGGAATCTCTCCAGTGCGTTTGTTTACTTCGTACTGCAGGCTGCACTGGCTGATGACGCTCCCGGAGGATGGTGGTGGCTGTCGTCATTCGGCGCAGGTTTCAGTTGTCACGGGGCCTTGCTCGAGGTTGCCTGATGTCGAACGCTTGGCCGGCGCCTCTGGACCTCGTCTAAGGAGCCGCTTTGACGCTTCCGAGGACGGTGTCGACCGAGACGCTGGATACACTCGCGGCGCACGATGCACGCGCGGTTCGTTCGCGCCGCGATCTGCGTCGAGTCAACCGTATTCTCGGATCGCGCGGCACTATAATCGGCGGAATGCGCTCGATCATTGAGAGATGCCCACGCGACCTGCCGCTGCATGTGCTCGAACTCGGCGCGGGTGATGGCAGCTTGATGCTACGTATTGCGCAAGAAATGTCGGCGTCGTGGCCGGCGGTACATTTGACGCTACTAGATCGAGTGGCGCTCGTCGACGCGGCTACGAGCAGCGCCTACAGCCGCCTTGGATGGACCGTGCAATCCCTGAACGTAAATGTGCTCGATTGGGCTGCACTACCTATGCCGTCACACCTTCCGGCGCGATGGGACGTAATCGTGGCGAATCTCTTCCTGCATCACTTTGACAATTCGCTGCTTCGGCAGTTATTGCTTGCAGTCGCTGCTCGATGCAATTGCTTTATTGCCTGCGAGCCGAGGCGGAGTCGTTTTGCTCTCATTGGCAGTTACCTGATCGGCGCAGTAGGTGCGAATAGTGTTACGCGCGAGGACGCCGTGCTCAGCGTGCACGCGGGATTTCATGGCGCAGAGCTTTCCATGGTTTGGCCACGGGATCATGATGATTGGCAATTGCAAGAGCATGCAGCGGGGCTTTTCAGCCACCTCTTTTGCGCCGCAAGACGCGGAGCTGCTGCAGCTGGGGCGGCCTAATGCGAACTGAATACGACGCAATCATCGTCGGCGCTGGCCCATCAGGGTCGACAGCGGCCATTCTGCTTGCGCAAGCGGGTTGGTCGGTTGCTCTGGTTGAAAAGCAGTCCTTTCCGCGTCGCAAAGTGTGCGGGGAGTGCATTGCGGCGAGTAATTTGCCGCTGCTGGACGCGCTTGGCATCGGCGATGCGTTCGCGGCGATGGCAGGTCCGGAGCTGCGCCGCGTGGCGCTATTTTGCCGCTCCCAGTCGATTAGCGCGGCGTTGCCGGCGGCAAGAGATGCGAAATACCCCTGGGGGCGAGCGCTTGGGCGCGAGCATTTGGACGCGTTATTGCTGCATCGTGCCGGGGCGGTCGGAGCTTCCGTGCTGCAGCCGTGTGTCGCACAGTCATTGAGCGGGCGCGCGGGTAGCTTTCTCTGCGGTGTAACCGTTGCCGATGGCGACCAAGCGATAACGCTGCGCGCACCGGTGGCAATCGCTGCGTATGGATCGTGGCAGCTGTTACCGGCGGATCGGGCGCGCCGCCGCACCGAGCGGCGGCCCACCGATCTGCTGGCGTTCAAGGCAAACTTCAACAAGGTGCGGTTGGAGAAAGAGCTCTTGCCGGTGCTGTCATTTCAGGGCGGTTACGGTGGTATGGTGGTTGCCGACCATGGTAGCGCCACCCTCGCGTGCTGCATTCGCGAAGATCGGCTGGCTGCGTGCCGGAAAGCGTTCCCGGGGGAAAAGGCCGGTACAGTTGTCGAAGCCTACCTGCGGCATGAGTGCCCGGGAGTACAGGATGCCTTGAGCGGGGCGGTGCGCGTCGGGCCGTGGCTCGCTGCGGGCCCAATACGTCCGGGGGTGCGGCTGCCCCACGGCGGCGCTGGTGTTTTTATGATAGGCAACGCCGCAGGTGAGGCCCATCCCATTGTCGGGGAAGGCATAAGCATGGCCATGCAGTCGGCATGGATGTTATGTGAGCAACTCGTTCGTCGCCGCAATGTCCTACTGCACGGCAGCGCCGCACACAAATGGCAACGCAAGGTCCAGGAACGTTATGCAGCTCAGTGGCACTCCCATTTCAGGCCACGCATGCGGATTGCGGCCGTATTCGCGCATGCGGCGATGCGACCTTCTATAACTGCGCGAGTATTTCCGCTGCTGCGACGTGCCCCGTCGTTACTTACGCTGGGCGCACGGTGCAGCGGCAAAATACGATGCGTGGCGAATCAGGAAGCGATAGCGCGGCTCGTCTATCTGTGCGATCCGGCACGCGCGGGTCAACCTGCGCGGCGCTTGCAAAGACTCTTCCGGAGCATGAGCAATGACAACGCTTGAACAACTATCGAAGATTCTCGTGAAGAACTACAAGATTGATCCCACGCGGCTCACTCTCGATGGACCCCTCGCAGAGCTTGGCATTGATTCGCTTGGAATGGCTGAACTACTTTTCTTTATTGAAGATGAATTCAAGGTCCAATTACCGTTTGATCCGGTAGCGCTCCCAACCCTTGGCGATGCGATCTGCTACATCGACAGTCTTCTCGCCGCCCAACATGCAACGGAGAAATCGACGATCGCTGGCGTTGTGCCGCCCGCTTCGCCCCATCCGCCGGCATGAGGCGCGTTGCCGTCACAGGGATCGGAATCATCTCTCCGCTTGGCAACAGCATCGCGGAAGCATTCGATAATGCTACGGCTGGTCGGTCCGCCATTCGTCGGATTGACGAGCCTTGGTGCAGGCGACTCGTCGCCCCTCTTGCAGCTCGCGTAGCTTTCAATGGCGATGAGCACTTCGCGCCCCCCAAGCTGCGTATGCTGGATCGCGTAAGTCAATTTGCAGTCGTGGCCGCACGGCAGGCAATCGCAGACGCAGCCGTCGATATTGCGATTACTGACCGGCAGCGCGTAGGAGTTTTTCTGGGCACCGGCATGGGCGGCTCGCAGACGACCGATGACGGATATCAGACGCTATATGCGGAACAATCAGACCGCATTAAGCCGTTCACAATCTTGATGGGGATGACGAATGCCCCAGCTGCTTGGATCGGTATTGAGTACGGAGTGACGGGGCCGAATTTGACGTATTCGACGGCTTGTTCTTCCTCGGCCGTGGCTATAGGCGAGGCGTGGATGCGACTGCGACAGGGCGAATTAGACATTGCGATAGCGGGCGGCGCGGAGGCGCCGTTATCCTTCGGTGCTTTGAAAGCGTGGGAGGCGCTGCATACCCTCGCCAGCGAAGATCCGACCAATCCATCAAGCTCTTGCAAGCCCTTTGCAAAGAACCGCAGCGGCATGGTGCTCGGCGAAGGTGCGGCGGTTGTTGTACTGGAGGAGTGGGAACGTGCGATCAAACGCGGCGCAACTATTCATGGCGAACTCATCGGTTACGGTGTGGTCACGGATGCGGCGCACATTACCCGGCCTACAGTTGATGGACAAGCCGCTGCGATGCGCGCGGCACTGCAAGCGGCCACTTGTGCGACGGTATCAATCGACAACATCAACGCTCACGGGACGGGAACTCAAGCTAATGATGCGGTAGAGACTGCCGCGATCAAGGAAGTCTTCGGCGATGTTGCCTACAGCATTCCGATCAGCGCCACAAAGGCAATTCATGGCCATCTGCTTGGTGCAAGCGGAGCTCTCGAGTTTGTCCTTGCTTTGTTCGCAATGCAACGCGACGTGCTGCTGCCGACCATGCATCTGGAGGTTGCGGCTGAGGACTGTGATCTTGACTACGTCCCCAACTGCGCTCGGCATAACGTGAAAATCAGTACTTTCATGTCAAACTCCTTCGCATTTGGTGGCACGAACGCCGTGCTAGTGGGACGTTCGACAGAGTAGAGCACTGACGTGGGAAACCTCCAGGGAGATCTCAAAAAATTATCTTCGCCTGCCAGCAAATTCTGCGCACCGCAAAGGAAATAAGTCCTCGGCACAACCATTAAAACTGAGTGGCGAAGGCCCGATGGTCTGTTAATTCGCCAAAAAGACCATCTGCTAGTTTTTCCTTTCGTACTTGAATGACACCTTGATTTTTGCTCTATAGGCTTCGATTTTGCCGTTCTTGATCTGCAAATCCAGTTCGGAAATCTCTGCGACTCGCAAATCCCGCAGGGTTTTGCTAGCGCGTGTAACGGCGGCGGCGGCCGCCTTTTCCCATGACTCCGTGCTGGTTCCGATGAGCTCTATCACTTTATATACATTCTCAGCCATGATCGTCTCCGTCGTGTTGGTGCTGATTGCTTGGAGCGGCAGCGATCGAGACATTCAACCTTTTTGAACTTGAGTGCAATAGGTAATTGCAATTATTCGTTGTGGTCGGACAAATCGTTCAAGCGCTGCGTGGGTGAGCTGCGGCTTTGCAAGGATCACCGTTCAGGCAGTCGGTGGCCCCGGGTTCATGGACAACCATGAGAATCCCGGAAGTAGCGACGCTGTTGGCATGCCAAGGTCTAGCGAGCAATAAACGGAACGCGGCATGGGCTCCTCGCGCCTGATCGGGCGTCCCGGCTCGGGAGGTGCCGATGTGGCACAATGTGAGCAATCCTTGAACGATTCCCTCTCAGGAGATTCACAGTGCAGCAGGAGCGCGCCAGTTCGAGCGGAGGTTGTCTGTGTGGCGGGGTGCGATATACCGTGCGCGGCGCCCTGCGCGATATCATTGCCTGTCACTGCTCCCAATGCCGGCGCACCAGCGGTCACTTCGTAGCTGCCACGGGTGCCGAATCTCACCGCATAACATTCGAAAAGGATGAAACCCTCAGGTGGTTTGCTTCATCTAACCGGGCGGAGCGGGGCTTCTGTAGCCGTTGCGGCGGCAATCTTTTCTGGCGCCCTTTCAAGGATGATCGCGGATGGACAAGCATTATGGCTGGCACCCTTGACCCGCCGACGCAACTCAAGCTGAAGCAGCACATTTTTGTGGCACATAAATCAGACTATTACGAAATCATGGACGGAGCGTCACAGCGTGCTGAGTGACCGCCGGCGCCTTTATCAGCCTGTACAGATCGTTCGTTTGAATGCAGTAGACGATCTTAGGCTCCAATTACGCCTGGGCGTTTCTGGCACGCGCGTCAGATGCAAGGATTGCGGCGACGCCTGAAGCGCGCTGCGAAAAGCCCTTGGCCGGTGTGCCCCAACATCCAGGTGTGCGGTAACTCGAGTGAAAGGTCCGGCTGCGCTTACGCTTACTCTGCTGCTTGCGGGAGCCGCGCACGCCTCCAGCCCCGTCCTGCATTCAGAGCCTTTGGATACCGGTCCGGCTACGGGCCTAGCCGATTCAGCGGCACTGCGTGCGACGATCTTCGGGACGCCGCCGCAAGAAATGGCGCCGTTGCCAGAGTCGGTGCCGCTGGAAGAAATTGACATCGCGATGCCCTGGGCGCGGCCGGTACCCGAGGTGTTCTGGTTTGATCGCAGGTTGCGCGTATGGTTTTCCGCGCAGGACAAGCCAGCCCCACTCGCCATAGTGATCTCCGGAATCGGCAGCGACGGCAATACTTCATTGCTCTCGACACTTCGTGCGGCGCTTTACGGGGCCGGGTATCACGTTCTGACAATGCCATCGCCTACTTTCCCGGGGTTCATTGTGGCTGCGTCGAGCACCGGGGTCGCCGGCGATCTGCTGCAGGACGATCGCGACTTGTACGCAGCAATGCAGCAGATCCTCACGCATCTCCCCCGCCAAGTTCAGATCACCGATGTTGACGTACTCGGGTACAGCCTGGGCGGCGCCAATGCGGCTGTCGTCAAATCGCTCGACGCAGTCGAAGGCAAGTTGAATATCCATCGCGCGATCATGATCAATCCTCCGGTCAGTCTGTTCACGTCCGTCGCCCGGCTCGACAAGTTGTTCGCGGTTAGCATTGGCTCCGGCGACGCGGCCGTCGAACGGCTTTATAAGCGTCTGTACACGCGGCTTGCGAACTTATATCGAATGTCGGACAAGGTCCGTACGGACGACAACGATTTGTTGGCTGCCGCTGCTGTAGTCCTGAAGACAGATGCGGACTTTTCTGCCGCGATTGCCTTCACTTTTCGCATTGCCTTGATGAATATGTTCTTTGCCGGAGACCTATATGCCGGCACGGGAGTCGTGATTGATCCCAAGCACCCGCCACGGGTGAATGACTCCCTGGAGGAAACCGCGCGTACCCTGCGGGACAAGCCGTTTTCGGAGTATTTCACTCAGGTCTTCGCGCCGTACTATCTGGCCCATCGCGTCAATTCGACCCTAGAGTCGCTCAAGGCCGACAATAATCTCGCAATTATCGCTGTGCCATTGCGCAAGAATCCTGACTACTACGCGCAGACCAACAGCGACGACGTGATTCTGGATAAGTCGGAGCTCGCATGGTTGCAATCCACTCTGGGCGATAGAATTGCGGTCTACGATCACGGCGGACACTTGGGCAATCTCGGCGAGCGTCGCCAAATCGCAGACATGCTCGAGATGCTCTCCGGGCATTGGAATGACCCGGGGAAATGAGAGCTGCAGTCTGCACCTGCTGGGCTGCATTGGCATTGAGCGCCTGTGCCTCACAAAACCTAACTATTCGAAGACTGCCGGCTGAGACGCCTGCCGCGGACAATGCTGCGGCCGTGAAGAGCGCGGCTGTACTGGCCGCTGCAGCTGCGAGCGCGTCCCGCGAGATTGCAGAGCAAAACACCGAACAGGCCGTGGTCCCGTTGACGACGGCCGATGCTCCGTCCATGTATTCCTATGATCCGTGGGAGCGTGTCAACCGCTTCACGTATCGATTTAACGCGCGGTTCGACGAGGCGGTGTTCCTGCCCGTCGCGTACGGCTATGGACGCCTGCCGGCGCCGATACGTTCCGGCGTCCACAATTTCTTCGACAACTTGACCGACGTGCAGAGCACAATTAATTACGCGCTTCAACTGCATCCGATGGCGGGCGTACGCACGCTCGGACGGTTCCTGATCAACAGCACGCTAGGAATCGGCGGGCTGTTCGATGTCGCTGCGAAGCTCAATCTGGAAAGCGCGCCAACGGGTCTCAGCGCGACTATGTCTAGGTGGGGGATGCATCCGGGTCCCTATCTTGTTCTTCCATTCTATGGACCGTCAACGTTACGCGACGCCGTTGGCTTGTTCGGTGATTTCGGCATTTCATACGCAGTCGACGTCGCTCACCTGTATCGCGGTAATAAGACGTGGCTCCTTGGTACTCTCAACGCTATTGATCAGCGTTCGAGCGCCAGCTTTCGTTACTACTCTACGGGGTCGCCATTCGAATATGAAACGGTGCGTTTCCTATACGTACACAAAGAGCTGATCGAGGACGACGCGCGGCACGCCAAAGATCGCCCGAAGCAGCGCGACACCACGCCGTCGGGACAGTGAGGCAGCGATGAAGACAGCGGATGAGTAGTGCCCTCGTAGCTCTTCCGGGCCTAGTCGTAACTCGGCTCGCACTATTAATCGTGTGCTTGCTTGCTGCCTGGGGATGCTTCGCGCTGTGGTATCAGATATCCGGAGGACGCACGCGCAGGATTGTGAGCATTGCCGTCTGGATCGCCTTTATGCTCGCGATCCTGGTTATGCTGCGGCGGGGCTGGATGATATTCGGGTTACTTGGATTCGGTATCGGGTTCGGTACTTTGCTCCTTTGGTGGCGGCGCCTTATGCCGTCTAACGATCGGATTTGGGCCGACGATGTGGCCGAGATGACAACGGGCACCGTTGAGGCAGGCCTGGTTACCTTGCGCAACGTGCGCAATTTCGATTGGCTCACGCGTACCACCTATACGCAACACTGGGAAACACGCAGCTACGAACTCCAGCGTCTTGATTCCGTCGACATGATTGTGTCCTATTGGTCATATCGGGCCATTGCACACGTATTGATTTCGTTCGGCTTCAACGACGGTCGCCACGTCGTGTTTTCAGTGGAGATCCGCCGGCAAAGGGGGCAGGCATTTTCAGAGATCGGAGGCTTCTTCAAGGAATTTGAGCTCAGCATTATCGCTGCTGACGAGCGCGACGTCATTCGCGTGCGAACCAACGTGCGAGGTGAGGATGCCTATCTCTATCGGATCCGTTTGCCGCTGTCCGCCATGCGCTCGCTATTTCTGGCCTACGTCGACCAGGCGAACAGGCTGGTACGCACGCCGCGTTTTTACAACACCATTAACGTCAATTGCACGACGCTGGTCTATCATATGATGAAGCATATCGTCGGCTATCTGCCGTGGGACTACCGCTTGGTGTTTTCGGGATTTCTTCCCGCGTACGTCTATCGCGTCGGGGGCCTCGATGCGCGATATACGCTGCAGGAACTTCGGGCGTTGGGGCGGATCACCGAACGTGCGAAGCGAGCCGACCGCAGCGGCACATTTTCGGCTGATATCCGGCACGGGCTGCCATGCATGCAATCTGGCGAACTTGGCGTCGCGTCGAATCAGAATCGGCCTATTCAGTGAGACGACGCAGTCAGTACTTGCTTACCCGATCACTTCTTTTTATTTGGCACCTTTTGGCCCGCATGCCGCGCCTCTGATAGTCCGATTGCAATGGCCTGCTTGCGGCTCTTTACCTTTGCGCCTGACCGACCGCTGCGCAGGGTGCCGCGTTTCATCTCATGCATCACCTTTTTGACCTTGCGCCCACTCGCTTTGCTGTACTTTCTCGCCATGATCACCTCCCGAGCACGTTGCCTTCGGCGGTTAGCCTAGAATTGACTCGCCGGCGAGTTCCTGCTTGCGCTTAAGTAATTCAACGCCGAGCCCCGCCAGATCCATCTTAGACGCCTTGGCTTCCGCAAACATCCCTCCGGGCTGCTCTTCTTCCTTCACATGGTGTTTTATCATCTCGGAAAGAACTTTCACGTTTGAATCGAAATCATCGTCTGTCGGATCCAATCCCTCAATCTCTCCAATCAGGTTTTTCGCACTGGCGTGCTCAATAATCGCCATCTGGGTCGCGAGCACTTGCTTTTTATCCGGTGATCGCGCCTCTTCATATTCCTTAAACTACTCTTCGACTTGCCGATGATCGGCCTTCAGCAGAGTGATCGCATTGGTGCGACGATCAAAACTCTCTTTTGGCTTCTTGGACTGCGATGTCGATGAGGTACGTCGGAAGCTTGTCATGCCAGTGTTCCAATTTGCGTAAGCGTTTAGACCAGGGTGGATCATCACTGTCTTGAGTGGGGAAAGGTGTAGGAGAAAGCCGCGAGCACATGTCAGAAAGGGGGCAGACTCGCGAACGCCGTGCGCGTTCGCCCGGTTGGCATCCTGCCAGCTGGGGCGGGCACGTAAGCCTTGGTGCTGGAGCCCGCGCAGTCGCTGTGGAAGCAGTGGGAATGCTGCTTGCGTCTAATTAAGGAACCGCCGAGCGTCACAAACCGGACGCGGAGCTGCAGAACTGTGCAGTTCAAGTTCAATCGCGGGATCGTGCAATCCAGACTCAATCACAGCGGCCGCATCTTCAAGGTATCAAGATAATCTCTGACAGATTCGCGAAAGCCTTCGCTGCTCGTGACCGTTACGCCTCCAGCGAGCACCAAAATGGCATCGCCCCGCGGAGTACGACTGATCTCACTGACGTGGCGCATGTTTACAAGACACGATCGGCTAATGCGCAACATCGGCTGTGATTGCAAGGCTTTCTCCGCCTGCTGCAATGTACTGCGCGCGTGAAAAACCTCGCGCCCCACCGTGATTTTTACGTAATTGCGATCCGCTTCGACGACCTCGACGTGAGCTACGTCAAGTACATGCATACGGCTTCCGGACTCTGCCAGGATTCGCGGAGGAGGGGTAGCTGCAGCGGCAGCCTGCAGTTGCTGCAACACCGATGCCAAGCTCGCTTGTCGGTCCAAGATGCTCTCTGTTGCCTGTCTGCGGCGGACGCGGACCAAAGATTTGCTGAAGCGCTCGTAATTGAAGGGCTTCAGAAGATAGTCGATCGCGCAGACCTCGAATGCTTCAAGCGCGTAATGATCGAACGCGGTCACAAACACGATTAACGGTAGGGTCTGCGGATCAAGTGCGCGGGCGAGTGCTATGCCGTCCAACGAATCCATCTGGATGTCGAGGAACAGCAAGTGCGGTGGACGTGCCCGAAGCGCTTCGAGCGCGCTGCGGCCGTCTCCGAATTCGCCCACGATGTGTAGGTCGTGCTCGCGGGTGCAAAACTCACGTAGCAAGCGCCGCGCCGCCGGTTCATCGTCTACGATGACAACGTCCATCATAATGTTTGAACCTGAGAGCGACGCCTAAGCGCCTCGGCAACCAACGGCCTACGGTCCGTCCCGTAACAATGGCATGCGAATCTCCGCAACCCACTCATTGTCTTCGCCTGTAGAGGCGCGGAATGTTGCACGGTCTCCAAACTGAATCGCTAGGCGTTCGCGGACGTTTTTGAGTCCGATCCCGACATGGTCCGTCAATTGTCGCGGCGCCATGGAATTGACTACACGGAGACACAGGGTTTCCTCATCGACAAACGCCTCTACACGTATTACAACAGCAGCCTCATGCCCTGCAAGGCCATGAACGACGGCATTCTCAACCAAAGGCTGCAGAATCAAACTTGGCACCCAAGCCGCTGGCAGCGTGTCTTGAGCGGGAACGCGCACTGTTAGCCGATCTGAGAACCTCTTCTGTTGCAGGTCCAGATACAAGCGCACGAACTGCAGTTCATCGCAGAGCCGCGAAAGTTCACGCTCACCTGCCTTCAGAAGGCGCCGCAGTAAATCTGCAAGCTGTACGACCATCGATTGCGCAACGACGGGGTCCCAATCGATCTGACCGTGTATCGTGTGCAGCAGATTAAAGAGTGTGTGCGGAGACAACTGCATACGCAGAGCGGCGAGATGTGCGGCATTTAATGACCGCTCGAGGGCGGCCGAACGCAGTTGTGCATCCCGGAGACGTCTGTAAAAGTCAAAGCCAGCTACAAGAGCGAGGCCAAAACCGTAGGTCAGAAAGAAGTTAGTCGCGCTCGCGAGCCACAATGGGATGGCAGGTCCGTAGACAAAGCCAGCAAGACCAGGATGCATCGCCTGCGCTGGCCACTGATGCCAGGGCATATGGCCGAGCAGGATTTCTGCGAGCATCAGTGCAGGAGCGGCGACCACGGAGAATGCAAGGGCGCACGCCAGCTGGATGGGCGCGGTGCGCCAGACGGGCTGCCAGCCAACACGCAGCGATGCCCATATACATGCAAGCAGAACCGGGTACAGCATGACGTGCTGCATGAGACGTGCGTCCCACGGGGCGAACACGTACCCGGCTTGCAGCGTGGCGAGCATCGCTTGCATGCTGTTCGCATAGAGTACATTTGATAGCGCGACGTATACCCAGAACGCTGTGAGAATGCCAAGGTATGGCCATGCCAGTCTTGCGAGCAACGAGCTGTGCGCGACCTCGGAAGCGGATCGGGCAGTGCTGTCGGTTGGCTCAGCTATTGGCCAAGTGTTCATTAAATCCCATCCTAACTCTAAATCTGCCTACCCAACGCACATAGCCTACTCCGGCGCTGTCACACGCGACGTACCATCGCGGAGGAAACGGGGACGATCCCGTCGAAATCAGGGACGAAGTCGCGGCGCAAGCGGGCTTGGCGCGGTAAACAAGCAAAACCGAGTGACCGCCACTGCCCAACGGGACCGCGCTCATGAGCGCACGGTGGTACGAATACGTCGATTGCGGGGATAACTGCGACGATCGCTGGCTTAGCGCACGGCTTTGAAGGGAGTTTCATATCCTCCTCGCGAAATGTCGCGCCGGATGAAACGATTTCCCTTGCAACAACTTTTAGGAGAGCCATGATGTCTGCAATGAATCTAATGAACGAATCCAAGCAATCTATGCGCATGCGAGCTTTGGCGGTTGTTGGCTGCGTGCTTGGCATCGGATCAAGTGTGGTGCACGCGGCGCCCGCTACCAGCTCTGTTCCGTCGATTGCCGTCAAGTACTCTGATCTCGACTTGGCGACAGATGCAGGTGCGCACGCACTCTACAGCCGCATCGCCACTGCGGCGCGAGCAGTGTGTCCCGATGCGAACATACGCGACCTGAGCGCATTTGCGTACAACAGAGAGTGCCAGTCAGAGGCTATTGCGCGAGCGGTTCGAGACGTGCGCAGCCCGCGCCTTGCCGCGGTCTATAACGCGCGCACGAATCACGGATGATCGATCCCCATGTCGTGCTCGTAGGGCCCGGGCGGATGGAGAAGCAGACGGGTGTGCTTCCATTCGCCCGCGCCGCCTGCGGGGGGCCGCAATGCAAGTCACTCAACCGCGGTTAGAGGCGGTTGAGCGTTTCGCTGCGCTACCATCGGCGTTGCGGACCTCAAATATCACTTTGAGCGACTGACCGTCGCCAAAATGCAGGGTAAGGAGTATGTGATCTCCGGGCTGGATTGACCTCGTCGGCTGCATCAGCATGATGTGGTAGCTCTGTGGCGCGAAACTGACTTGCGAGCGAGGCTTGATCTGGATGCTGTCTACCGGCAGCATCTGTTCGATACCGTGCTGATTGCGGCTCTCGTGAAACATGACTGCGCTATAGTCGAGCGTAGACGCTCCGACTAGCGTAGCGGGCGAATCGCCAACGTTGCGAAGGATTGCGTAGCCGGCTGCCGGCAGATTGGCCGGCAGCCAGCGGATCCATGCATTGCTGACCACGATGGTCGCTGCGACGCCGGCCGAATGTGTTGCAGGGGCGAAGAAAATGGCGCACATGGTAAAACTGGTGCCAAGCGCGCGCGCAATTAACGAGAGTCGCACGCTCAGCGCGCGCCAATCAGAAGGCATAGTTTGCACCCACAGTTGCAGTCCAATGCGGGATGAGCTGGTAACCGTCAAGCTTGCTGTAGACCGGCAATTGCACGAATGCGAACAAATACACTTGTTGCACAGCACGGACGGTTATACCAGGACTGACGTAGATCACTGTGCCAGCCGTATCCGTCCGGTCAGCCAACGCTCCCTGATCGGGACTCTTGTGCAGGAGGTTAAATTGTAGCTGGGGCAAGGCTCGAGGACTGCCTTCGTAGCGCAGTCCCAGACTTGTGGTCGCAGAATTCCCGGGGCGAAAATCGCTCCCAGGCTGATTCAGGTGGTGGGCGACTGCCGTTTGGAATTGACTGTTGACGAAAGCGTCGAAATCCTGACCGACGGAGTGATAGTAATAAGCACCGATTATGAGGTCAGTGCTTCCTGTTCCAGCCTGCAGGCTAGCATCGAGCGGGGCTCCAGCGATTGGACCGGAACCGAAGTCGACGCGAGTTCCGTACTGGCCCGTCGGAAGTTTTACTCCGAACTGCAGCCCGAGATTGTGAAGCGCCAGCAGGCCCTGATAGCTGGCAATGAGGCGGGCATCCCCGATGCCCGAAACATGTGCGCCGCTGACCTCATTAGCGGCCGATTCGGTTGCGCTGTAAGGCGCCAACTGTACTCCGTAGGTTGTATGGTCGCGATCGACATAGGGTGCGAGCAGATTGAAGTTCCAGCTAGCCGAAGGACTGTAACTGAGTCCCAGTGTTAAGTAGTGGTTTATTGTCTGCTTCTCGATTTCACCTCCGCCAAGCGCCGGGTTCGATGGATCGTTCACGACCTGGGAAGGGCTCGCCGCGGCGGTGCCGCTGCGCAGTTGATTTTGCTCAATGTAGTCGTCCTCGAAGGTCAAGTGCCAGCCGGGAACGACCGAGTAGCCCATGGCGGCATCCGCGCTCAGGGTGCAGCCACAGGTAGCGCAGGCAAAAGTCGGTGCCGGTCCCGCGCACAACAATGCGCTGGGTAATGACAGACGAATGAGTCTGCTGACTGAGCGCCGCACTGTTAGTCTGCCACGTTCGCCGCCGCGATCTTTGTCCCGAGAGGATGGGGTGCGCACGCGGCGCCCCGGCATTCAGCGGGCATGCCGCGCGAGCGCGGGATCTACTCAGATGGGAAAGGGCGGCCCGCGTGGCTGCTGGATGCGGAACCACTGTGCCCGGTACATCGGGCGCGCGATATTAAACAGCGGCGTAAGCAAGTTCGCGAGCGTTCCTAGCACAACTAGCGTGTGTGTCACAGGTGGTGCGCCCGATACCGCAGCAAATACGCAATGCTCGGAGCGGGACGAATCATGGTGGTGAGAACCGCTGCCGGAGCCGTGCGCGCCGTGTCCATGATCCAGGCCTATGTGAAGGAGTTGGACCGGAAACCCTTCCGGGCAGATCTGAAGGGAAATTGTATGGTCCGTCGCGGGCATGAATCCCATCGGAACCAGCATGTGAGATGCGAATGCGAGCAGCAGAATACTTGCGATCAGCTGCTTGCGGCGCTCGACATGAATGCCTGCGTGCATGCCCAGAAGCTAACCTTAATCCATGCTGGAGTCTATTCTACAGCAGGTGCCTGCTCGCGTGATTACATCGGGGTCGGGATGCGCTGTCGATTGCTCTATGTGTACGCTCTGCGTTGCACAGTGGACATCGCGATGAAACCGGCCCGCATGTCGCAGCGCGCTGACCGTCTTATAGGCCAGCGTTCCTAGCGACACTACGCCCGATACCCGACCAGTCAATGTCCTCGCCTTCTGTGGCGATCGTCTGCAGCAGGTGATCGCGCAGTACACTTAGTAGTGGCATGGGTACGCATTTGCCTTCCGCCGCTTCGCCTGCTAGACGCATGTCCTTCAGGCCAAGCGGGGCGGCGAAGCCCGCAGGCCGAAATTTCTCCTCCGCAAGTATCGCGCCATAAGTGCGAAAAACCGGCGCATCGAACAGCGTGCCGGTCAATACGTCCAGCAGTGTTGCTTTGGGGACGCCGCCCTTAACGGAGAGCACCATCGCTTCCGCCATGGCCTCGATTGACGAGAGGATCATGAAATTGCCACACAGCTTTACAAGATTTGCAGCCGACGGCGCTTCCCCGACGTGGAATATGCGTTGACTGATTGACGTTAGCAGTGGCCTCGCTGTCTCCAAATCCGCCAGCGGTCCAGCGGCGACCACGTACAACTTCGCCGCGGCCGCGGCGTCGGGCCGGCCAAATACCGGCGCCGCCAAGAAATGCTGCCGGTGCTCGGCATGGTGCGCCGCCACACTATCGGCCATGGCGACGGCGATAGTGCTCATTGAAACATGGAGCGCCCCGGGTTTAAGGCCCGCCAGTACGCCATCATCGCCCGAGAGCACGGCAGAAAGAGCCGCATCGTCAGCGAGCATGCTGAATACAACATCGCGGCCCGAAGCGGCTGCCTTGGGGCTCGCTGCTAGTGAAGCGCCGGCCTTGACCAGCGGACCGGCCTTCGCTGGGGACCGATTCCATACGGCGACATCATGCCGGGCGCGTACGAGATTGGCAGCGATGGCTGCCCCCATTCGTCCAAGTCCAAGAAAACCGATTTGCATCGATGCGCTCCTTGCCGCCACGGAATTTTCAACTTACGCGCATGCAACGGTTGCCGTCAGGGAAGCGTTCCCACGCGCACTCGATTTTCAGCCGGCCGCTGGCACCTGAAATCGACCCGCCCGATAGTCTGCGTACGCCTGCCGTATCTCATCCACCGTGTTCATGACAAAGGGACCATGAGAGACTACCGGATCGTCAATGGGATCGGCATGGCCGAACAGGAACATGGCCTGGCTGGCGGCTTCAATCTCGATCACATTACCTTCGCCGACTTCGGCCAAGTCAAATGCCTGCACGGCTGTTCCGGCGACGCTTATCGCACCGCGTACAACGTATAGAAATACATCGCGTCCAGCTAGCCTGTCAAAGCTCACGCGTCCTCCGGCGCCTGTCTCCACGGTGGCCATGAATACGCCAGTCAGTGAGTGCACCGGCCCCTCTCTCTCGCCAAAGATTCCAGCTATGAGATTGATCGTGACGCGATCGTTATCAGCGCGAATCGCCGGTATCGCATCTCGTTGCAGCCCGATATAACGCGGCGGTGTGTTCTTGAGTCTTGCAGGAAGATTGACCCATAGCTGCAGAATTTCTAGCGGGCCGCCGTCGCGCTTGAAACTGGCAGGCGAAATCTCCTCGTGAATGAGTCCGCTGCCTGCCGTCATCCACTGCACGCCGCCCGCATGGATGACACTCTCATGGCCGGCAGTGTCGCGATGGGCTAAGACGCCTTGCACGATGAAGGTCACGGTTTCAAAGCCTCGGTGCGGATGTGGCCCGAATGGAAGTCCCTCGTTGCCAGGTGGAAAGTCCTGCGGACCATGATGATTAAGAAAGAGAAAAGCGCCGACGCGATCCAACTGCGGCCCTGGAAGCGGACGGCGGGTCGTCAGATTGCCGATATCATCGCGGTGCGCCCGATGAACTCGTACGAAGCTTTTAGATGCGGCTACTTCCGGGAGATGGACCGCTACGGGATCGCTTGCGGGGAAGGTCTCGTCAAGCGCCTCATCAAGGCGCGAATCGAGGGCTTCTACGTCGCGCGAGTATTCCATTGTGGACTTGCTCTACGGGCGCGCTGATGCTGAAGGTTGCATGGCGGCCCTTTGAATAATAGCGCAGGGGCGGACAACCTCAAGCGTAGCCGCACGTCGCGGAGTCGCGGTTTTCACGCCGGCCTGCGGATGGCGGGAAGGGGTGCCAATTGCTGGCGTACACAATAAGCAATAGCCACGACGGTAACACTTACGGCGCTCCACAAAAGCTGCTTGCGCAAGTCGGGCGTGGTCGCCATCAGAAGCAGGACCACACCGATGCCACCGACGACCGCCCAGCTGAGCCACGGAAAGAGCCACATTTTGAGTGCCAAATGCACGCCCTCGCTCTCAAGCCGGCGGCGGAAGCGAATCTCGCCCAGAGCTATGATCATGTAAATGATTAGAATAATGGCGCCGGAAGTATTTATCAGAAACAGAAAGACACCGTTCGGCGAGATGATCGATGCGGTTGCAGCTAGGAATCCTGCAACGCTGCCTAGAAGGATGCCGAGCCGCGGCACGCGATTGCCGGCTGTGACGGCGAATAATTGTGGAGCATCTCCAGTTCTTGCAAGTTCGTGCAACATGCGCGACGTTACGTAGATTCCCGAATTGAGGCATGACAGCACCGCCGTAAGGACGATGACGGCCATCGCGGGTGCGGCGCCGGGGATATGCATCTCATTTAGCGCGACGATGAACGGCGAAAAACCCACTGGCAGTGTGCGCCACGGCACGATGGCAACTACCACCGCGACGCTGAGCACATAGAAAATCAAAATGCGTAACGCTACGGTACGCACGGCGCGCGCGATATTCTCGGCGGGGCGAGAGGACTCGACCGCAGCGATGGTTGCGACCTCGCTGCCCATCATGGAGAAGATGACGATCGGGATCGCAGTGAGGACAGTTTGCAGGCCGTTCGGAAAGATGCCCCCATCGTCTGTCAGTGTCTGGTAAGTACGCGCCAGGGAGGGGCCGAAGAACGCAAGGAATGCGATGCCTAGCAAGATGAATGCAGTGATGCTCGCGACTTTTAGTAGTGCGAACCAGAACTCCAGCTCGCCGTAGGTTTTAACTGAGAAAAGATTAGTCGCTGTCATCAGCGTAACCAGGACCAGGCCAATTGCCCATACCGGGGCATCGAGGCCCGAATGCAGCAGCCACGGCTGTAGCAGTTTAGCTCCGGCAATTGTCTCCACTCCGACCGTAATCACCCAAAAATACCAGTAGAGCCAGCCGGTCATGAATGCCGCCCAGCGCCCTAGGCCCAGGGCTGCATATTCGGCGAACGACCCATGCCCCGGCCGCGCATGTGCCATTTCGCCCAACATGCGCATGATAAAAAAGACGAGCAGGCCGCCCAGCGTGTAGCTTACGAGTACACCCGGGCCGGCGATATTAATGGCAGCGCTGCTGCCGACGAAAATGCCGGCGCCGATGATGCCGCCCAAGGCGATCATCGTGACATGCCGCGGCCGCAGCGTGTGCGCGAGCGCGCCCGCGGTCTGTGTAGCTCTTACCGCACTATGCATCAACGTGCCTCCGGCGTGCGCTATTTGTGCGCGTTATGAGAAACGGCTGATGGTGGCATGCGTATTCTGCAGCTGCAGACCGCACAATGCGATTAAAGTTTCATGCGGCAGAGACGGCTACTCAATTTGCTCCGCACGCGCTCGCGCGATTGCACATCCAAGCCGGATTGCTGACCGAGTTTTACGCGCTTTTTGTCGCCCTTGCGCCCAAAATCTCAGCGGCGCCGCATCGCGGGTGCACGCTTGGCACGAATCGGATACGATCTTCTGTCACGATTTCTCCTTTTTAAGAGAGCGAGATGACCTGGGATAGGGTGATTCGTTGGGTGATCGGCAGCGCGGTTGCCTTCGGTGGAACAGCCATTGCCGCGGCGCCAACGACGTTTAGATTGACAAGTCCGGATCTGCCGGCTGGAAAGTCTTTTCTCGAACGATACGTCGCAAACGAATTCGGCTGCCACGGAGGTAATCAATCCCCTGCCCTGAAGTGGAGCGGCGCGCCAGCAGGCACGAAGAGCTTTGCCGTGACGATGTACGATCCCTACAAGCCGCCGCAGTCAGGCTGGTGGCACTGGATAGTCTACGATTTACCGGCGACTACTCTGGAGCTGCCAAGACAGGCCGGCGCAGCCGGGGGGGCGGGGCTGCCATCCGGAGCCAAGCAAGGCTTACCGGATGGAGATGCGCCTCAGCCCCACTACTATGGTCCGTGCCCTGATCAGGGCGATCCGCCTCACCGCTACCTGATTACAGTTTATGCGCTCAGTGTCGATCGTTTGGATGTACCGTCCACTGCGACTGCGGCCGATTTGGACTATGTCATCGCCGGAAAGATGATTGGCAAGGCGAGCATTGCGCGCGCTTATCAGCGGCCTTCCACTGTCGAAAAATAAGGCGAGTGCAAAGCAGTCAATTCACGTCGGGCCAATCGTCAGCAGCTCCTCGAAGAATCCGCCGAACCTATTTTTTCGATCAACGAAATGGATCTCTAGAATCCAGTGGCGCGGCTGACCTGCTGCATCGCGCTCGCGCAACTTGATGGGATTACCGTGACGAATTGAGAATCGTCCTGTCGGACCTACATTTTTCTCGTGAGGGAAGTGGCCGATAAGATGCCCTGCGGTCCGATTGCCGAACTCCCAGCCGGCAGCGATGGCCAGTTCGCTGACAAAATCGTACAGTGAGCCTGCGGTCAGGTCCGGGTTGGCGAGGTACAGCTGTTTGCCTTTGCGAAAAGACGCCGTGATATCGTGGACTAGCTGGTGCTTACGCGGATCCATGCCAAGCACGTAGGTGCGCCCAAAGTCGGCCTCCCACTCGCCGAATAGGGGTCCAAAATCAAGATACACTACGTCATCCGCCTGGGTGCACCGATCAGGCGGATCATCGTGATAAGTAAGCAGTGTATTCTCACCGCAGCGGACGACCCGCTTGTGCCAGTGACGGCGCACACCAAAGCGCCGGTTGGCAAGCTCACGAATCCGTTCGCTGAGCTCGCTCTCAAGTACACCAGACTGAATGAGTCCGGTGGCTACCACTTCGGAGAATAGGTCCTCCGCCTTGTGCTGCGCGGCGGCAAGCGCTTCCTCTACGGTCTGCAATGGATCTGGTTCCGCGTTGCGATAGGCATCGCCCTAGCGAACTCCCACGAGGCCTTGGACGGATCCGGTCAACTTTACCGGGTCATACACGACGCCGTCCTTAAAGATCGTTACAACTTTCTCGACATCATCAATGTTGGCGGCAGGATTTCCCGCGAGCACAACAAGATCGGCTGCCTTCCCAACAGTGATTGATCCAATCGTGGCGGCTTCGCCGAGGAAGATTGCGCCATTCTCGGTCGCTATGTGAATCGCTTCCACCGGGCTGAAGCCAGCCTTCGGATACCGAGCATTAAATTATAGCGTAAATGCCAAGAGCTTCGCGCCTGGTTGCCGGCTCGGCGCATTGTGAAATAGCAAGTCGGCGCCTCTTTGGAGCGTGCATACTTAGCACGAGGTGGCGGGCTGCGCTGCGTGCATGCGGCGCGTATGAGCTACGCACAGCACGCCTGGGTGCTGGAGTGTGCACCGCAACGCTTTTGGTCGGAGCAGTCCGCGCCTTCGGATTTGAGTAACAGTATAGGAGAGCTTTGTGGCACAAATGCGCGCAGTACAAGTCTCCCGATCGAATGGTCCCTTTGAGCTCGTCGAGCGTGATATCCCGGAACCCGGTGCCGGCGCAGTCCGCATTAAGGTGGAGGCCTGCGGCATTTGTCACAGCGACTCGCTGGTCAAGAGTGGGGCGATGCCGGGTCTGAAATACCCACGTGTACCCGGACATGAAGTGGTCGGCACCGTTGATGCCACCGGTCCGGGGGTCAGCGGCGTGGCTGTGGGTCAACGGGTGGGCGTTGGCTGGCACGGCGGATACTGCGGTCACTGCGCCGCGTGTCGCCGCGGCGACTTCTTTGCCTGCCAGTCAGGACGCATCACCGGTCTTACACACGACGGCGGCTACGCCGAATACATGATCGCGCTTTCAAGCGCGCTTGCGCTTTTGCCTGAAGGGCTTTCCCCGGTTGAGGCCGGGCCATTAGTTTGTGCTGGCGTCACGACATTCAATGCCCTGCGCAACTGCGGCGCCCGCGCGGGCGAGACCGTTGCGATTCTGGGCTTGGGCGGCCTTGGCCATCTGGGAGTGCAGTTCGCGGCAAAGATGGGATTTAGAACGCTCGCCATCGCACGCGGCAGCGACAAAGAAGCGCTCGCTAGAAAACTTGGTGCTCATCAATACATTGATAGTCAGGCGCAGGATGTCGCCGCAGCGCTTCTGAAGGTTGGAGGCGCCAAAGTGATCCTAGCAACCGTGACGAACGCGGAAGCAATGGCCGCGACGCTAGGCGGCCTCGCGGTTCACGGCAAGCTGCTGGTTGTTGGAGCTCCTCATGAGCCGCTCAAAGTCCCGGCGCTGGTGCTGATTGGCGGCCGGCGCTCGGTCGTGGGGTGGTATTCTGGAACAGCCATCGATTCTCAAGATACCCTTGAATTTAGCTTGCTTGCGGGAGTAAAGGCCATGACGGAAGTCTTTCCGCTCGAGCGCGCCGCCGACGCGTACGAACGCATGATGAGCGGTAAGGCGCGCTTTCGCGTCGTGCTGACGACGGGCAGCTAGTAGAGCAAGTCGAGCGCGCGCGCGCCGCGCAATCCCTCGGGCACGCGACCAATGTTCGGCATTGAGCTCTCAAATGGGAAGCCCCGGCTAGTCATAGACTGCGAAAAATGGACGCTCGTCGCGCCCATTTGAGCACAGTTCGACAATGATCCGGCGATTTCACGGTGCGACCAATCAAATGTCGGTGTAGCCGATTCGGCGAACTGCATTGAAACGCCAGCCTGCGTCAAAGTCGGCTGCGGTAATCCGTCTGCACCTTCCTAATTCTCTTATTCGTGCCGAAGAACGCATGCCGTGACATGTCTGCGGAATACTTACTCGCTTCTGGATGCCGGCCGAGGCCCTCTGCGAGCGCGCGGATGTGATGCGGTCCGGCTCCGCAGCAGATGCCAAGATAGTTAATACCGAGCGCGTAAGCATTGCGTCCAAAGTCGTACATTTCCGAGCGCGTACATACAAAGGGATCGAGCCCAGTCGGAAACGCACGCGTGTTGCCACAGCATGGATCCGTCAGCGACATGAAGGAGGGCTGCGCGGCTGTTGTTCGATAGGGCACCGGCAAGGCCGCAACATGACACTTCACGGCTTTACGAATCTCTCTGAGGAGCGGCATCATGGTTTCCGGCCCACGATGGCAATTAAGGCCTACCACCTCCGCCCCGGCATCCTCCAGGCGCTTGCAGGCCTCGGCGGCTGACCAGCCATCGCGCAGGTTCTCTTCACGATGGATCGAAACAGTCACTACCGCAGGAACCTTCGAATACTTTCTAATGGCCTCGAGAGCCAGCAGCGCCTCGGCGCCCCAGGAATACGTCTCGGCGACGATGTAGTCGACGCCAGCATCCGCCGCCCAGCCTACCTGCTCTGCAAAAATCCGCTCGACTTCCTTCAGCGCCTTCTTGTCGCCCGGTTCAAAGATGTTGGTATTACAGATGTCACCGGCAAACAACGTACCGGTCTCGCGTGCAACTTTCTTGGCGATACTGAGCGCCGTGCGATTCATCGGTAGCAAGTCCTTCTCGCGCCCGATGACACGCAACTTCTCGCGGTGCACGTAGTAGGTTAATGCTTGCGTGACGTCGGAGCCGGCGTGCGCAAAGTCCCGATGCAACTGCTCGACGACCTCCGGGTGTTCAAGAAGCACCTCGGGAACGAAGGCTCCGGCCTGCAGGTAGCCGCGGCGTTCGAGCTCAAATACATACCCTTCGGCGCAAATGACCGGTCCCTTGCCGAGACGCGTCATAAGGCCCGGCTCTTTGGCGCTTGCGGCGCGGCTCGCTTTTTTGCGGGGTTTTGCTGCCGATTTCTTGACTGCTCGTGAGTTCATATGGATCTCCAGGACTTTAATTCGAAGTGCAAGAGTAATTAGAAGAATTTTTGCAGCAGCCTAGGATCGCATGCGCAGACCTTGCGGGTCGAAGGCGGCGGCGTGCAGGCGCCGCGCCGCGCGCCGCGCGCCGATAATTTCGACCTCGAAGCCGGTGTCTGCGGTGGCGAGTGCCGCGGGAATATAGCCGAGTGCGATCGAAGTTTGCACGCTGTGGCCGTAGCCGCCTGAGGTGACGGCGCCCACGACATTGTCATCGTGCCAAATGGGCTCATCGCCGCTCGCATCTGCATCTGCAGCAGCGACGGCAAACGCGACCAGTCGCAGGCCACCAGTGCGAGCCTTTTCGTCAGCCGCGGCAGAGCGACCGATGAAGTCGCCTTTCTTAAGGTCGACAAAGCGCCCGAGCCCTGCCTCGTACGGCCCGAAAATTGGTCGATACTCACGTGCCCAAGTACCGAATCCCTTTTCAAGTCGCATTGCGTTTAAGGCGCGCGCGCCGATTGAACACATACCATGAGCGCGTCCGGCGACGACAAGCAGGTCGTAGAGTGCACGCTGATAGTCGCTCGTCACCCAGATTTCGTAGCCGAGATCGCCTGTAAAAGACACGCGCCCAACCATTGCCGGCACCATCCCAACGTCCATACGCCTGAACGAAAGGAATGGAAATGCGTCGTTCGCCAAATCATCGCGCACCAGAGATTGCAGAAGCATTCGGGCGCGCGGCCCGGCGACCGACAGTCCGACGAATTCGGTTGCACAGGGGCGCACGTTCACACCGGTTGCGGGCGAATGACGCTCGAACCAGCGCATGTAATAGCTCTCGGCGGCGTACGTTCCGATGAGAAAGACATGGTTTTGAGAGAGGCGGCACATCGTGAAGTCGCCGATCAATTTGCCGCGTTCATTGAGCATCGGCGTGAGCCCTAGATGGCCGACAGCAGGCAAGTGATTCGCCATTACGCGTGCCAACCACTCGTCCGTACCCGGTCCATCGATCTCGAATTTTCCGTAGGTTGAGATCTCCAGCAAGCCGACCTTATCGCGCACTGCACGGCATTCTGCCGCCACTTGTTCGTGGGCATTTGAGCGGCGAAAGGTAATGCTTTCCTTCGCCGCGACGCCCGAAGGTGCGAACCACAGTGCATGTTCCAGGCCACAGTATTCGCCGAACACGGCGTTTTCGGTACTGAGCCGGTCGTATATTGGGGTTGTGCGCAGCGGCCGTGCTGCCTCGAGCTCCTCGTTGGGAAAGCGGATCCGAAAGCGCCGTGAGTAGTTCTCTCTGACCTTGGCGTTCGTGTATCCGAGCGTTGCCCAGGCGCCGTAGCGTGCGACGTCCATGCCCCAGATGTCTGCACCTGGATCGCCATCCACCATCCAATGCGCCAGTGCAAGTCCCACTCCGCCGCCTTGACTGAACCCCGCCATCACACCACAGGCGACCCAAAAGTTCCTGAGTCCTCCGACAGGACCAATCAATGGATTGCCGTCGGGTGCAAAAGTAAATGGTCCGTTGATCACCTTTCTGATGCCCGCAGTGCCCAACGCAGGGAAATGCTCAAAGCCGATTTCAAGGCTGGGGGCAATGCGCTCTAGATCATTCGGCAACAAATCCTGCCCGAAGTCCCATGGTGTCGTGCGCTCTGACCACGGCACTCCCGCGCGCTCGTAGGTGCCCATCAACATGCCACCGCGTTCCTGCCGCAGGTAGATCTCACCCTCGAAGTCGATGCAGTGCAACTGCTCCGGCCGCCCAGCGAGCTGCGGGATGTCTCCCGTGAGTAGATACTGGTGCTGCATTGCAAGAATGGGCAACTCGAGCCCGACCATGCGGCCGACTTCGCGGGCCCAGAGACCACCCGCGTTCACGACGTGCTCCGCGTGCACATCGCCATGCTCGGTGCTGACATCCCAGCTGCCGTCCGCGCGCGCCGTCAGCGCGGTCACGCGCGTACGGCGTACGACCTCGGCGCCTGCGATCTCGGCCGCCTTCGCGTAAGCGTGTGTGACGCCATACGGATCCACATGCCCTTCGATGGGATCGTACATGGCGCCGGTAAAGTGCTTCTTGTCCATTAGTGGAAAGAGTTTCGCCGCCTCATCAACGGAGAGGATTTCCAGATCCATGCCGAGATAGCGACCGCGCGCCTGCGCCATCTTCAGCCAATCAAGACGCTCTTGTGTGCCGGCGAGCATGATGCCGCCAGTGACATGGACCCCGCAGGACTGGCCGGAGATCCTTTCGATCTCCTTATAGAGCTGGATGGTGTATTGCTGCAGCTTGGCGACATTCGGATCACCATTGATGGTGTGCATACCCCCCGCGGCATGCCACGTCGAGCCTGAAGTCAATTCGGCTCGTTCGATGAGCAGCACATCTTTCCAACCGGCCTTAGTCAGGTGATAGAGAACGCTTACCCCGACGACGCCCCCACCGATAACAACCGCTTGTGCATGCTTCTTCATGGGCTAATTCCGTTCATTATACGAGTTCCGGTGCGGGCGGGGATTGCGGGGATCATTCCTAGCGATAGGATTGACAACGTCTATTCAGCACGAAGGAATGACAAAAACGGCGCCGAGCAACGCCTTTGCATGTCCGCATCAAATTTCAACGTATTCGATCGCCGCGCAACGCGCATGTCACAATGGCGTGCGCAGGGTCACTGCCGTAACTGAAGTCACGGCAACAACTGCCGGTATCCTGATGCGGCTGCCGCCCGCAACGCATGTGACCATGTGTATCTGCGCTCGCGCACGTGCTCCGAGCGACGCCCGCCGCTCATGTGTTGGAAACCGCCAGGCGCAGCGGTGGATCCGCAAATCCCGGGCGATTGCCGAAGCGCTCGATCAACCACGAACGAAATAGGGCGATCGCGGTATCGCTCAAACCTTCCGGATGAGTGATCAGGTAGTAGCCATAGCCATCGTCGAGGCTGACATCGAAGGGTCTGACGAGGCGGCCGGTCCTGATCTCCTCGCTGAACAGATTCGTGTCGACGAGCACAATTCCGGCACCGCTAAGTGCATATTGGACCGCAAGCACAGCGGTATCAAAAACTAGCCCGCCGTCGAAATTTACTGCGCCAACTCCAAACTGCCGGGCGAACTGCATCCACACGTGATGACGCGGTAGGTCAGCGATGCGTACGTGGGCGATCTCATTTGCAGCAATGAATTCTGTCAAATTCTTGCCCACATGACGTGCGGCGACCTCGGGATGGCACAGCATGCTCAGGCGCACGGGCCAGAGCAGATCGGTGACCAGATCCGTGACTGTTGGTTTGGAATAGACCACCGCCACGTCGACATCCGACAGCGGCGGCCCGACTCCGTAGGGACTGACGAGGTCAATATCCACCTCAGCGCTGGCGCGCCGGAAGTCGCGCAGGATAGGTACCGCGAGCTGTATTGCGAAACTTGGGGGCATCTGCACTCGCAAAGTCCGCGTCGCCGGCGCCCCTTCGTTACGCAAGTCATCGAGCGCATATTCGAGGCGGTCAAATGACTTCATGATCGCCGGAAGGAGATACTGGCCTGCCTTCGTCAGCACGAGGGCGTGAGGGCGGCGCTCAAAGAGCTGCTGTCCGAGGAGCTTCTCGAGGGCGATGACATGCCGCGAGAGCGCACTCTGCGAGATCAGAAGGGCATTGGCCGCGGCCGTGAAGCTGCCGTGCTTGGCCACGCCCTCGAATGCGCGCAACGCGTTCAATGGCAGCCAGCGTCGATCGATCGGCGAGTCACTCATGCTTACCCTCCCCACACTCCTATTCGGCACGCGCACGGTGCGATGGGCGGCGCCGCTTACATTAGCCGATAACCGTCGCCGGTCCTTCAGGCGGGGGCCCCGTAGCCACAATACCCGTCGCTGCGCCTCCCCCGCAACGCCCATCCCCGGTGAATCCAGCCGGCGCCTGTGTCGGTATTCCGATGCCTTTTTTAGATAGCGGTATTCAATTTCTCTGCTTTGACGGGTGACGCAAGTATGAAAGTCTGTGGCGCCGCCTCGAAGCGCTTTCAAGCATCTCGTCGAGAACCGAGGCGACCCGGGAATTAACTCACCTCGAGACGATATGGATGGTACAGCAATGCGCGCGGGCAAACAGGACGTGGCTATAGCGGCCTCCGCGCACCGTATACAGTCGATCGATATTACACACCATCGCCTTGCATTTAATCCGCCGTTTAAAGCCAGCTGGGACAGTAGGCCACGCGTTCATTTGGATGCGACGATCGTTCGAGTCGCGACTGACAGCGGTTTCGTCGGTTATGGGTCGGGGGACCGTATGGTGGGCTTTGCGGGGCACGAAAATCTCTTCATAGGCGAGGATCCGCTCGCCGTTGAACGCCATTATCGCGTCCTGTCCCACATCGATTTTCACTACGGCCGATGCTGGCCTCTTGATCTTGCCCTCTGGGATCTCGCCGGAAAGATCGCCGGGCAACCCTGTTGGAAACTCCTGGGAGGACTTTCCAACCGAGTACGAGCCTACGCATCTTGTGGCGTACTGCGTGACGCGGACGCACTTGCGGAGCAGGCTGAACGCTTGGTCGCGCAGGGATTTCGAGCTCTGAAGCTGCGCTTCCATCGCGGTGACTGGCGGGACGACATTCGGACACTCGAAGCGGTGCGGGCGCGTGTCGGCGATCGCTTGGAGTTGCTGGTTGATTGCAATCAGGGCTGGCGACTGCCGTGGGATACCGAGGCCTCTTGGGCATTGAAGGACGCTCTGGCCGTGGCGCGGGAACTCGAGCAGCTGAAGGTCTATTGGATGGAGGAACCGCTGCACAGAGCGGATCTCACCGGGATGCGGGCGTTGCGCGAAGCTACCGAGGTACGGATCGCCGCGGGGGAGATGACGCGTCAGCTGCATGAGTTGCGCGACCTATTGAGTGGCGGCTGCGTCGATGTGGTGCAGCCTGACGCGGCACTTGTCGGCGGCATCACCGGGCTGCGGCGCATCGTGATCATGGCACAGGAGCAGCACATCGTATTTACGCCTCACACCTGGACGAACGGCATGGGGGTTACTGCTAATGCACATCTCGCCGCCGGCCTCGCAGAATCCCCGTTCCTTGAATACCCGTTTGATCCGCCGGACTGGAACCTCGAGCGACGCGACTACATGATGGCCGCGCCACTTACGGTCGATCCCAACGGCTGGATCGAGCTTAGCAACGCGCCAGGGATGGGCTATGCGCTCGATGAGACGATGCTCGCCAAGACTCTTGTGGACGGGAGTCGCGACTGAGGAGTCCATGGGTCACACGCTTCGTAAGGCAGTGCGCGCGGACGAGAGACACCGCGAAAGGCAAATCGCGCGCTCCGCACGCACGCTGGCAGCGCGTGACTACCGCCCGGAACAGATCGAGGCGGCCTTGATCGACAGCGCGACGCACGTGCTTTAGATCCGAATGCCGATCCCGAAAAGATCCCTGCGGGACTACGCGCGCCAGGGGATCGGGCGAGCGCTACTCGCGCGCTGCGCAATAGAAGCGCATGTGCAGGGCTTTCGACGTTTTGAGCTCATCGGTACGAGCACGCGTCGAACCATTTTACCAGGCTCTCGGATATCAACCCGGCGATATAGTTAACTTTGGAGTGGCCGCGATTGTGACCATTGAGTTCGTCCCGATGTGCAAGGCAACTGCAACCTAGATTTACAGCCTCGCGCTCTTAGCCCGGTGGACTCTCTCCGGAAAACTTGACGACGGCTGCGCCAGTGACGGGCCCGATAGTTGCGCTGTCACTTACGAACAGGTGAACCGGGCGCTCGAACCGAAGGCTTCCCTGCACCACTGCCCCCGGTCCAATCACTATCCGCGGTGTATCGCTAGAGCCCCAGTGAAAGAACCAAAAAAAGTTTGTTCCTTCCCTCTGCACCAGTATGCCGCCGTCAACATGGGAGTTGCTGCCGATGTCCATGTTGCCGTTTACCGTCTTGATGCCGCCGCCAACGTGCGCCGCCTGCAGTACGATGCGGCCGTTTACATTGGTCAGCGCGCCGCCAGCATCCGCTCCAGTGTGCAGAGTGAGCGTACCGTTCACCGCGGAAATAGCGTGCGAGACGCTTGCGCCCTCACCGAGAGTGATTGAGCCGTTTACGGTATGCACTTCGTCCGCAGTAGCGTGTGCGCCCATGCTGATGCTGCCGTTCACCGTTTGTGCACCAGCAACGACTGCATTGTCGGCAATGTGAATGGATCCATTAACGGTGGAGATGTCGTCTTTTTTCTGACCCGCGGCAACCCGGATCGAGCCGTTCACAGAATGGGTGGCGCCGCCGCCGGCTGTCTGGTCAGCATTAACGTCCTTATCGCCACCCTTGGTGTGACTATCGTCCGCGTTGACGCAGCCGGTAACAGCTGCGAGAGCAACGACGAACGTAATCACAATGGAGCGAATCATGGTGTAACTCCTGAAGCGCAGATTCTCGCGCCACAACGCGATGATGTGCTGGCCGAATAGCTTATACGAGGCGACACTCGGCCACACCATGCGGATCGTATTGGGCCAATGCCCTGGTATTTCGCAGATCTAGGGTTTTGGGGTCTTGCGCGGGACATGCACCTGGAAGAGCGTGCGCTCGCCGTCTCCCGATTGCACATCCACGCGACCCCGATGCATGTGAACAACCTGTTGCACGATGTAAAGACCCAGTCCGAGGCCCTGATTTTGCCCCGGCTCGCGTTGGCCGCCCTGAAAGGGCTCGAAGAGATGCGGCATCACGCTCGGCGGGATGCTGCCCGAATTGGTTACGGACAGAACGACATCGGTGGCGCCTGTCCCGTCGAGCCGAACCTTCACGGATGCGCCCGTGGTCCCGTGTTGCAGTGCATTGCCAATGAGATTGGACGCGACTTGAGCTAAACGATCGGCATCCCACTCACCGGTGAGATCCCCGTCCTGCTGCAGCTCGATGCGGCGCTCCGGGTGAGCAGTTTCGTACTCGCGAACGACGCGCTGCACCGGCTCGGCAAGGTCTGAATGGGTCAAGTTGAGGGGAATTCCTCCCGCGAGCCGCGCACGCGCAAGATCGAGCATGTCGTCGATCATGCGCGTCATGCGCTTGCCGCTCATGACGATGCGCTTTGCGGTTCCGCGGACAGTTTCGTCGTTGGACTGATGTTGAACCATATGTGCGGCCATAAGGATGGCGCTCAGTGGGTTGCGCAGATCATGTCCAAGAACCGCAGTAAACATCTCATTGAGCCGTAACGTTTCGGTCTGCGCTTGGAGTTGTTGAGCGAGCTGCAGCTTCTGGCGGTGGAGACGAAAGAAAACATCCGCCTTGCTCTCGATGATGTGTGGCTCGATGGGTTTGTAGAGGAAATCCACCGCGCCGGTTTCGTACCCCTTGAAGAGCCGGTGTTGATCGCGCGCGGCGGCCGATACAAAAATGATAGGCACTTCTCTAGTGCGCTCGTTGCCGCGCATGATTTCGGCGAGCTCGAATCCATCCATTTTCGGCATTTGCACGTCGAGGAGGGCGAGTGCGACATCGTGCACCAGCAGCAATTCCAACGCTTCGGGCCCGGAGCGGGCTGTGAGAACTTCGACGTCGTCACGACGCAGCAAGGCCGACAGCGCAAGGAGATTTTCCTCGAGGTCGTCGACGAGCAGGCACTTCACAGGTTGCGCCATACGGGTCATTTACCTCTTTGGCATAGTGGACTTTCCGCAGGTTCGGCGCTCGCCAGCGTCCGCAACAATTCTGCGATCTGCTCGAGAGGCAGTACAAAATCTGCTGGAGTTTGTCGGAGTGCCGACAGCACCATCAGGGGTACTTGCGCACTATCGGGCTCCTGCACGATCGTTACGCCTCCTCTGCGATGTACGGATGCGAGCCCCTTTGCGCCGTCCTCGTTCGCGCCAGTGAGTATGATGCCCATGAGGCGCTCGGCATAGATGTCCGCAGCGGTCTCGAAGAGCACATCGATAGATGGTCGTGAAAAATGAACGAGCTCGTCAATGGAGAGTGCGAGCTGCGGGCCCTTGTCGAGCAGCAGGTGATAATCGGGCGGAGCGAAGTATACCGTGCCTGGCGCCGCAAGTTCCTTATCTTCCGCTTCCTTGACTCGCAATGCGCACTTGCGCGCAAAAATCTCCGGGAGCAGACTTGGCCGTTCGCGTGGCAAATGCAGTACGATGAATACCGACGCGCGCAGACTCGCGGGTAGGGCGGGCAGAAGCACCGAAAGCGCGTCTACTCCGCCGGCGGACGCACCGATGACGATCGCGTCGATACGGTACTGCAGCGCCTCAGCAACTCTCACGGCTCGTCCTTCTTTTGAAAGATCCGATCTTCGTACGCGAGATCGACGAAGGATCGCGCGTGCGAAGAAAAGCGCAGTGACTCCTTCATACCGATGCCGAGAAAGCCCTTACGGCAAAGCGCATCACGGAACAGCCCTAGCGCGCGATTTTGCAGCTCGCGGTTAAAGTAGATAAGAACGTTGCGGCAGGAGACCAAGTGGACTTCTGCGAACACGCTGTCGGTGGCAAGACTATGATCTGAGAAAACGATATGCCGCCTGAAGGACTTGTCGAAAACAGCTCTGCCGTATGCGGCTGTGTAGTAATCGGAAAGCGAGGCGCGGCCGCCTGACTTGCGGTGGTTTTCGGTGAATCCTGCAATTCGATCAATTGCGTAGACGCCCGCGGCAGCTTTCTGCAATGTCTGAGGGTTGATATCGGTGGCATAGATGAGCGTGCGCTCGAGCAAACCTTCCTCGCGCAGCAGAATCGCTAGCGAATAAACCTCTTCACCCGTACTGCATCCGGCGACCCACACCCTCAGCGACGGATAGGTGCGCAGCAGGGGAACCACTTTGTCGCGCAGCGAGCTGAAGTAGGTAGGGTCGCGGAACATCTCACTGACCGGTACGGTAAGGAGGCTCAGCAGTGCCGAGAATGTTTTGGGCTCGTGCAGGACTTTGTCCTGCAACTGCGAGAGCGTTTGGCAGCCAAAGCGGCCGGACGCGCTGGTCAGCCTCCTTTTTAGGGATGCTGCAGCATATCCGCGAAAATCGTGATGATATTTGAGATAAATGGCGTCAATCAGAAGCCGCAACTCAATGTCGATGTTATCGGCTGCCACAATTCTCTCTTTAGTGCGGCATCCATACTCGCAGGAGCGAGAGGAGCTTCTCCACGTCCAACGGCTTGGCAATATAGTCGTTGGCGCCAGCTGCAAGGCATTTTTCCTGATCATCCTTCATGGCTTTTGCCGTGAGTGCGATTATGGGTAATTTCCGCCACTCGTAACGCTTGCGGATTTCCCGCGTCGCAATAATACCGTCCATCTCGGGCATCATGACGTCCATGAGAACAAGATCAACCGCGCGCGCCGGGTCGCCCATACTGTGCATGAGCACCTCGATGGCTTCTCTGCCGTTGCGCGCGATCTCAATCTTGGCGCCTTTGGGCTCGAGGAGACTTGTGAGCGCAAAGATGTTTCTGACGTCATCCTCCACGATGAGTATGCGGCGGCCGTCAAGCGTCGCCTCTCGATCGCGCGCTGCCTTCAGCATCAACTGGCGCTCCACTGGTAGCTGCGACTCCACTTGATGCAGGAAGAGAGTAACCTCATCCAATAGCCGCTCAGGCGAGCGCGCATCCTTGATGATGATGGATCTGGAGAAGCGCCTGAGGGATTGTTCCTCGTCGGCTGTCAACGAGCGACCTGTATAGACGATGATGGGTGGGAAGGATACATCGCCTTTTTCGGTCATCTGCTGCAGCAACTCATAACCGCTAAGATCCGGCAGGTTTAGATCCATGACCATGCAGTCGAATGTCGTTGTGCGCAATTGAATGAGAGCTTCGGTCGCGTTCTGCACAGCGGTGATCCTTACGTCATCGCTTTCCAGGAGCTTTGTGATGCTGTCGCGCTGTCGCTCGTCATCTTCGATGATAAGTACATGCCTGCGGCTCTGGGAGAACTTTGCCTCAAGCCGCTGTAGCGCCTCGATCAGCTGTTCTCGTCGCACGGGCTTCAATGCGTACCCTAGCGCGCCCATCGCTAGCGCCTCTTGGCTGTAATCTGCAACGGAGACAATGTGTACGGGGACATGACGCGTCTGCGGATCACGCTTTAGCTTATCGAGGACACCAAGTCCGGAATGATCCGGCAGATTGAGGTCTAACAGGATTGCCTTTGGGCGGTACAGCAAAGCTGCTGCCAGCCCATCGCTTGCGCCGTGTGTTACGACGCATTGAAAACCCATCTCGCGCGCCAAGTCTCGCAAGATACCTGCAAACGCTGGATCATCCTCCACGACCAAAATGAGGGGAGTATCGGGTGCTAGACGTTCGCGGTCATCCTCGAGTCCTTGGGACAGAAGATTGAAGGATCCGTGCGCTTCCGAAGCGACAGGTACACTGGGCTGGGATGTGCTCGCAGCACCAGAACTAGTGGGGCGCACACTTATGCCATCGGCGCGCACGAGCGGTAAGGTTAATGTGAAGATACTGCCGCTGCCGGCAGCGCTCCGTACGCTGATATCGCCCCCAAGAAGGCGCGCCAGGTCGCGGGAAATAGTCAGGCCAAGTCCTGTTCCGCCGTACTTACGGTGCGTGCTCCCGTCAGCTTGGCGGAATGCTTCGAAAATAATGCCTTGTTGGTGCTCTGATATGCCGATGCCCGTATCATGAACGGCAAACGACACCGTTTTGGCGGTTGGGCTGGAAACCCGCAGCGAAACAGCACCTTGCTCTGTGAATTTCAATGCGTTCGATACAAGGTTCTTGAGTATCTGGCTGACGCGCTGCTGATCCGTTTCAATTTCCGTAGGACTGCCGGGCTGCACGACGGCACTGAAGCTCAGCCCCTTCTGCCGAGCGACGGGCTGAAAGGCGTTGATCAGGTCATCTACAATCGTCGCAACGAGGATCGGTGCGAGCCCCAATTCGACCTTGCCCGCTTCAACCTTCGAAAGGTCCAGAATATCGTTAATGATGGCTAGCAGATCGTTTCCGGCGGAAGAGATAGTCTGGGCAAACTTGACCTGCTCTTCAGTTAGATTGCCGCCTTTGTTGTCGGCAAGGATCTTGGCGAGGATAAGTGAGGAATTGAGGGGCGTGCGCAACTCGTGGCTCATGTTGGCCAGAAATTCGCTTTTGTATTGGTTGGCTCGCTGCAGCTCGGTCGCCCTCTCGACTAGCACGATTTGTGCTCGTGACAGTTCATCCTTCTGATGCTCCAGAATCTGTGTTTGCTCCTCAAGTTGAGAATTGATTTGCTCAAGCTCACCCTGCTGAGCTTCGAGTCGCGACTGTGACTCCCTCAGTGCAACTGCCTGAACTTCAAGCTCCTCATTTGTGACTCGTAATTCCTCCTGCTGCATCTGTAGCTCTTCGCCTTGTCGTTGAGTCTCGGCGAGCAGTTCCTCGAGGCGCGTACGGTCTTTTGAAGCTCGCGCTGCGACACCGAGGGAGTCGGAGATGCGATGGACCAGCTCCAGATCAGCCGGCAGGAGCCGGCGAAAAAACCCCAGCTCTACTATCGCCTGGACGATTCCATTGACGCTTGCCGGAGCTAACAGCAGCTCGCGCGGTCTGCCACGTCCGAGACTCGAGCCAATGTCCAGGTAGTCCGAGGGGACATCATGGACGTGCACGACACGATTCTCCTTCGCAGCCTGCCCCAGACTGCCTTCGCCAAGCTCCACCGTCGCGCTCTGTGTCCCTGCGGGAACCGCATACGCGGCTACGCGGCGCAAGTGATTTTCGCCTTCGGCGACGAAAACGGTTCCGATCTGCGCGTCGAGGTAGTCGGCGAGGTACGTAAGAACATTGTCGCCCAGCGTCTCAAGGCGCTGTTCTCCCTGGATTCTGGCGCTCAAACCCATCTGGCCTGCGCGAATCCACGCTTGGGTCTGGCGCGCCCTGTAATCTCGCGAGGTTCTTAAAGCAGCAGCGGCGACTAAGACGAGCAGTAGACCGGAGCCTCCCAATACTACGATAGAGGTAACTCTGGCGGCGTCGAGCCACTCTACCTGCCGAGTTGCGAGCGCTTCCCGCGCGTCGCGCTGCATTTCGGCAATCGTCGCGCGAGCGCGCTCCATTGCCTCCTTGCCGCGGTTCGTGCGGACAATTGCCAATGCCTCGCCAGTCTCGCCTGCGCGGCGTTGCGCGACCGTCTGATCCAGCTCCTCCATTTTCTGCGCAGCGACATGCTCCAGAGTATCGAGGCGCCGTAACTGCTCTGCGTTGCCAGCTAGGAGGCTGCGCGTTTTCAGTAACTCGCTGTCGAGCGCCGCCTTGGCATTTGTATAGGGGACGAGGTAACTTTCATTATCGGTCAGCAGAAAGCCGCGCTGGCCGGTCTCCGCATCCTGCAGCGTTGACAATAGCGCCTGCAATTGTTCCATGACTTGAAGCGTCTGCGTAACACGGCGCGCACTCGCCGAGCTGCCTCGCAGCGCGCCGTAAGAAAGGCACGCCACCAGAACAATAGCCAGAACGGCAATTAGGAAGGCAATCAAACTCCCAGTTGGAAGCGGCGGACCAAGATGTGCACCCCGAAAAGCGCTTGGATCACGAATATTCGATGACTGAGCCATTGTTAATGTGCGTCCGGATGATTGGCGGATGGTAGATCCTTACGCCGATTCTCTCAACGCACAATGCAATCGGCCCACTGCGACTTATACGGACAGTGGGCTGGGCCACGCTCCTCGGGGTTCTACTTGATTCGATTGCCTTGCGCGCCACTTCCACGCAGTCACTGCGGTACGACCGCCACACAATGTGGGCGACGCCTACGCTATTTAGTTGCGCCGAAGCGGGGTTGCGCGCGACTAGGGGCTGGTTTGCGCGAATCGTCCGGACTCATCGGAAAAAACGATCTCAACCCGGCGATTCTGCTGCCTGCCGGCTTGCGTGTCGTTGGAAGCCACGGGGTACGATTTACCGAGGCCCTTCGTCTCTAAACGTACAGTGGAGACGCCGCGCGCGCTCAGGGCATCGGCAACCGCCTGCGCTCGGCGTTGCGACAAGGCGAGATTGTAATCGTCCGTACCTACGGCATCTGTGTGTCCTTCAATGATCACATGGGTACCCGGGCTATCCTTCAGGAACTGTGACAGTCGATCCAGAGCGCGATCAGCACCGGGCTTAAGGGTCGCTTGACCGGTGTCAAAGAGCACGTCGCCTAGCGTCATTACCAATCCACGCTCTGTTTGCTTGGCCTGCAGGTCTTGGAGTTCCTGTCGCGCGTGTGCGAGCTCGGTTTGGGCGGCCGCTGCCTCATTTTGGGCCGCTGCGGCACTATTTCTCGCGCTCTCTGCTGCGCTTCTGGCCTTCTGCACCTCATGCTCGCGCGCTTGAAGTTGGACACGGCTGCGATCCTCTTGCGCTTGTGCGATCTCCTGTCGCGCGCGGGCCTCGGCAATTCGAGCCTCTCCCGACTGTGCATGCCGCAGGGCAAGGTAGGCTAAGTGGTCCACGTCCTGCGGAGGCTGACGCTGTTGAAGCGCAGTCTCTGCGAGCTGCAGATTATTGCGCGCTTGGTCGACGTCTTTAGCCGCCGCCTGCTGTGCTAATGGGTCCCCTGAGACTTTTTCGACTTCTGCGCGCGCCTCATCGAGGCGGTCGCTGTGTACGGGGGTCGTTGCGCATCCTGCGATAAGCGCCACCATTGCAGCAGAAAGAGTGAGTTTATTCACGGGTCGCCTCATAATGAGCAATAACAGCTGGGCCTTAGCTTTTCCGTTCGCGCTAGTTCGTAGCTGGATCGTTTGTATGGCGTTCCGACTCCTGTCGCAAAGAGTCGATGCTTCGATTGACCTCGCGCGCGGCACGCTGAGCCTCGCCGCTGCTTGCGCGGGCGCTGGCAAGATCCGCGTCGACCTGCGCATCCTCAGCATAGCGGCGTGCGTCGTCGTATTTGCGCTCATTGACGGCCTTCTCGGCGCTGCTCAACTCGTCATGCGCACGCTGCAGGTCTGCTGGCGCGTAACGCTGTGCATCTGCCTTGTCCGCCTGTTCAACGAGCGCCCGGGCCTTGGTTAACTGCTCGGTCGGATTCGGGCCTTGGGTTGTGCAGCTGGCAGCGGCTAAGCAGCTGAGCGCCAAAGCCGACAGTATGATGCTTCTGGATGACATGGCGACGCTCGTACGTTGGGTTTGCGTACAGATTGCGCTACCTGTGTCCGCTCATAAGTCGGTTTCCTCCCTTTTCAAGGGCTATTTCCACTGGCGTGGCTGTAGGAATCCTCCGACGGTAATAGGGACGGACGATCCGAGAACATGAACCGGAAGCCGCATTGTGCGCAGCAAAATAGTCGTAGGTCGCACAGGCGAGCATGGACTTTCACGCCGCAGCCAGGCGGCACTTAAGCCTTTGTGATTAAGGCGTGCGACAGATAAACAAACAGCGCACAATCCAGAAGGCCGAGCAATATCGCCAGCGCTAGATCTAAGCGAGAGCCCGGCCCTTGGTGCAGTGCCGCACTGTCGATGGCTTTTGCAGTCATAAGAAATCGGGTCGCCGCGAAAGCGATGATCGAAGCGCCAAGAATGATCAGCGCCAATCCTGTTTCATTGCCAAATTTTTGATCCGGCACCCAGAGCGTGCGACCTGTCAGAGACGGGGAAGCAATCTCAAGGAATAGGTCGAAGCGCTCGACCAGAAACCCAAAGGCCATAACGGCAATTGCTGTGCGTACCCAGGCGAGAAAGGTACGTTCATTCGCAGAATGATCTGCAAATTCCGGATCATCTGACGGCTAGCGCGCTCTTCCTGATGCAGGACGGCCACTTCGGCCCCGGACTTGTCTACTGGCGGCTGCTGCCACGATTGGCTCGACGCGGTGCATCTTCAGGCGAAGAAGGAACGCCAGAGTTTGGCTCTTCCGCCGCATCGCCGTGCTTGCCCTCGTTCGCCGGCCGATCCCGGTACTTCTTCGAAATTTTATCCTGCGGAGGCGGGCCCGCGGGTTTTATCGGTTCTCGGCTGGTCGCCATCGCAGCGGCTCCGCAAATATCTAGCGATTCCCAAGCAACGTGTGTCTAAGGTAAGAGTTCCGAATTATGCAAGTGGATTGCGTTCACGTGTGATCAGCCTTGGCAGCCTCAGCTCTCGACCTCGCCATATCACGCGCCGCGCCGGCGTGATCCAAACAGGCTTTTTGCGCACCGCCTGAAAGAGCTTCGCACTTTGCGACGGCAAAGTTATGGTCGCCGTCAGCGTTGGCCATGGCCACGTCATACGCCGCGTTAGCTGCTCGTATGTCGGCCTTCTGCGATTCAACCGCGACGTCTGCGTTCGCGGCAGCCACGGAATCGCCCGCCTTTTTGTCAGCTTTGGCCTCGCTTTGCGCGGCCGAGTCCTGCGCTTCCGCCACATCGTTTTGGACTTTGCTCGGAGGTCCAGCCTTGTGGCAGCCCGCAGGCACTACAAGCATGATTGCCACAAGCATCCAGGTTGGATTGACCTTCATCGTCATTCTCCCGCAAATCGCCTAGTAATCCCCAGCAGACACCAGCTGCGCGGTGGGAATTCTGGTCAAGTGGTGCGCAAAGCCTGTGCCAGCGGATGCTGAGAACATGCATTCGCGGCGCTCGCCCTCAGGGAAATATCGAGATTGACTGTGAAATCAAGCGCAGTGTCGAACGTCATTGCGGGTACGAGATTTGAAGTTGGTGTTTGGAAACAGACTCTGCACATCTGAGCTCAAACGTAACCGTTACATACATGCCGGTACTGGTTACACCAGGTCAACAACCGAGGAAGGCGATTAGACACGGAATTGACACGCTCGCAGTTCGCGCCGACATCACTTACGGTCGCGTTCTTGGGTTTTTGGCGGGGTCACGGCTTCGGCCACAGCACTTGCGGAAACGTCTGGCGCCGCAATGTACTGCCCTTCGTGATGCAGGCCACCCGTAAGCTTACCTTCCTGGTCTCGCGCCGCCTCCACGCCCGAATCCCTTTCCACTGCAAGAAGCGTGGTGCGCAGGACCAACAGTTGTTCGGCGTGATGAGTCATCATCCGCTCCATTTGCTCGGTGTGGCGCTTTGCAGTTGCCTCCATCTGCGCGTCATGGTGTCGTTCGGCGCTGTTCAAGCTCACACGATAGTAGGCATGAGAAATCGCGAGACTGAGCAACCCGCTTGATAAGGCGCTCAGAAAAATAGGCAGCCACTCGATATTCATTTCTCCTCCTGTGAGTGTCTTAAAGCGAATGGGTCGATCCGCACAGCGCACTGGAAAGCGGTTTAGCCATCCGCATGCCAGCGAGGTAGTTCGAGGCCCGATCCGCCTTGCCACATGCCATGCAGAAAGGTCGCGTATCGAAATTCACATTTCTCCCATCGAATCGCAGATGATGCACCTATCTTGACCGCGGTGGCGAGGATGCAGAAACTGCCCGCTTGGCCAATGGGCTGTATGGCGCTTCCAGTTCGCGAGCTATTAACCAGAGATTCAAATGGCACATTACCGGTACCGTATAGTGAATGTATTTAGTCAGGGAGATAGCCCCTTCACGGGCAATCCCCTTTGCGTCTTCGAGTCCGGGGATTCGCTTGATACTGCCAGAATGCAGGCACTTGCTTTGCAATTCAATCTGTCTGAGACGACGTTTATTCTGCCTTCGCAACGCGCGACCGCGCGGGTGCGCATCTTCACGCCGCGTTACGAGTTGCCATTTGCAGGTCATCCGACTCTCGGAACCGCGCACGTCTGTCGCGCGCTCAAGTTATCGGCGGACACGCTGACACTCGAGATGCCTGCCGGAGTCATCCCGGTACAGGCAGTCGGATGCCGGTGGACTCTGCAGGCGAACACGCCCAGCTGGCGCGAAGTTCAGGAGCCGCCGGGCGCGCTTGCAATTATGCTCGGCTTGGACGAGCACGAGATACTTGAAAGACCCCTGTGGGTCGACACTGGAACGGAGCAACTAATTGTCCCGCTGGCGACTGAAGCCGCTGTACGGCGGGCAACGCTGCGAGCTGATGCCGTTACGCGTTTGCAAAACAAAAGTGGGGCCGCCATGGCTTACGTGTTTGCTTGCGCCGGCGCGCATGTGCTCGCACGCTTCTTTTTTCAACAGGGCAGTGCGGTTTTGGAAGATCCCGCGACCGGCTCCGCAACCGCGAATTTCGGCGGTTGGTGTCTGGCGACGGGCCGCCCGTTGCCGTGCACCTTTGAGATTTCGCAGGGGGAGTGCGTAGGCCGTGCCTCAACGCTTTACCTTGACGTCAATGCAGAGCGCAGTATTCAGGTCAGCGGCGACGTGCTGGAATTGGGTGCAGGAGTAATCTCGCTGTGAGGTAGTAGGCTCCCGGATTCGTGAAGGACGATATATAAGGATGAGACAAGGAAACTCCGCCTTGAGAGCAGCCTAAGCGGCCGTCGACTTCGCTAAATCGCCGCGAACCGCGAACACAGCCGTGGCGTTACGATACCAGGTACCCGCCAGACTCTAATATTAGAGGAAAGAGCCTGATAAACTGCGCGGCGACAGAGGACCGTACATGTGCATCAAAATCGGCTCCCTTATGCAGGCAGCGATCATATCGGCTGCATTAGGTGCGATATCTACGGCGGCTACGGCAGGTGAAGGAATATGGAAATCCGTCGTTCCGCCCGCCGGGTCTATGAAGGGCGAGTTTGACAATAATGATCCTATTGGCCTGTACGCCGGGGTCAAGATCAAGGCGGACTGTTCGCTCAACTGGACCAATCCGGACGACCATAAGCTCTATTGTTTTTCAAGCGCGACATCGCTCGTTTTCTTCCTTGATTCTCCGGCCCGCTATCTCGAAAGTGCCCGCGAAAGTTGGCATAAGCTGCGCACTACCGAAGGATAGACGTTTCCGCTGGTTTTACCGGCGCGGCTCCAGAATTCTGTCGCGGCCCACGCTGTGCAGTTCGACCGCAACAAGCGAGGTGCATGTCGGGACCGCACGGGCCAGCATGGCCTTCGGAACTGGAAACGGATTGATTGATGAGCTTTCAAATCAAAGGCCTGCCGGTTACTACCTTTGCGTCTCTTTTCGAACTCTCAGATGCGGAGCTTGCGACGCGCGCTGCAGTGCGAGTGACGGCCGATCGCTGCCCCGGCTTTCCCTGCCGCGTAAGCCTGCGCGATGCCGAACCGGGCGAATCATTGTTGCTTGTCAATTACGAGCACCTCCCTGTTGCAACGCCATATCGTTCGCGGCATGCGATCTTTGTGCGCGAGAATGCTATCGAAGCGCACCTCGCGATTGACGAAATTCCCGAGGTGCTATTTTCGCGCCTGTTGTCTCTTCGGGCGTTTGACGCTGCAGGTATGATGATCGACGCCGATGTGCTGCAGGGCCGCGAGCTTGCGTGCGCAATCGATCGCATGTTGGGATCGCCCCGGGTCCAATTCCTGCATGTCCACAATGCCAAGCCGGGTTGCTTCGCAGCCCGGGTGGAGCGTGTGCAGAGGCGGATCTAGGAAGGGCCCACTCCACGCCGCACTCGCCCGCAGAGATTCGTCGCTTGCAATAGTGGGATGATGTCATTTACGCCAGCATGGGAATTCCCCAGTATCGCGACGCTGAATGAGGATCCAATAATGAGTGCTGAATTTCACGTTGTGTTCGCGCTCTACCCGCGCGTAACGCAGCTGGATTTTACGGGGCCATTCGAAGTATTCGCGCGCCTGCCGCATGCTCGGTGCACGCTCGCGTCGGTTACGGGCGGTACGATTCAGGGTGACGGGGGAATCACATTTGCAGGTGTAGCGCGATTGGCTGACGTCACCGAGTGTGCGCTTCTCTGCGTTCCGGGCGGCTTAGGAACGGTAACGGCGCTTGGCGATTCAAGCTACATTTCCGCCGTCCGCCGGCTAGGGACGCAGGCGCAGTATGTTACTTCAGTATGTACCGGGTCGTTGCTGTTGGCAGCGGCAGGCCTGCTGCACGGCAAGAAGGCAGCGTGCCATTGGGCATGGCGTGATCATTTGAAAGCCTTTGCCGTCGAGCCAAGCCCAGATCGGGTCGTGCGTGATGGAAATGTCACGACCGGAGGAGGCGTGACGGCGGGTATTGACATGGCGCTTGCGCTCACGGCTCAGATAGCGGGTGTCGACCATGCACAGACAGTTCAGCTGGCACTCGAATATGCGCCTGAGCCCCCATTTGACTGTGGACGCCCCGAACTCGCACGGCCGCAGATCGTGGCGACCGCGCAGAGGCGTCTGGACGGGATTCGCGCCCAGCGTGACGCCGCCGTTAAGCGCGCGGCCGAACTTTTAACTCATAGATAATGGGGCCCGCTTTCAATGCGGCCCGTTGTGAGAAGACCATCCGCTATCAATCTCACTGCCTCATCATGCGCGCGAGCCGGATGACGAAACATCGGCAATCGCGCTGACGTGTGTCGGCACTCTCCTACGCCACGCGCTTCGAGTTGCGAGCGATTAAACTGGGATCGCCTGGTTTAGATGAGTGTGCTCCGACATGCAATGACGTCGCTGGGCGATCTCGCGTGAGCGCTAGGTGTTCCTCGCGGTTATGATGGATCACGCTCATAGGAGTGCGTTTGTGCAGTTTACTCGGGCAATCGTGAAACCTCCCGGTACAAATTTCGCAATGGGCATCTCGAGCATAATCGGGGGCGGCCAACCAGACGTCGCCGTTGCCATCACGCAGCACGATCAATATTGTGAGACACTTCGTGGTTGCGGCCTCCGGATTACCAAGCTTGCCGCAGACCTCCGCTACCCGGACAGCACGTTCATCGAAGACACTGCGGTTCTAACTTCACGTGCGGCCATCATCGCACGACCCGGAGCGAAGAGTCGTGTGGCAGAAACCGCGGCGGCGGCTATACCATTAGGCAAATACTATGAAATAGTCTATGAGATCGAAGCACCAGGAACGCTGGACGGGGGCGATGTCTGCGAGGTCGATGGTGACTTCTTAATTGGCCTTTCTGGGCGTACCAACACAGAGGGCGCGAGGCAACTTACGGCACTCCTGAGAGAACTGGGCCACAAATCAGTCATCGTCGACATACGTAGCAGCAAGGAGCTGCTGCACCTGAAGAGTGGCTTGTCCTATTTGGGCGATGGAGTTTTCGTGGCCAGCCCCGACGTGTCACTTAGGCCGGCGCTGGAGCGGTATGAGGTCATTACAGTGTCGCCCGCGGAGGCCTACGCCGCTAATTGCATTCGCGTGAACGACTACATCATGATCGCTGCGGGATACCCGAGACTTTTCGCTGCCATTACCTCACGAGGCTACCGGGTCGCGACCCTGCCGATGTCCGAATTCAAAAAGATGGACGGCGGCTTGAGTTGCCTGTCACTGCGCTTCTGAGCGCGAATGTGCGCGCTTCGGCCCGTCCATGGGTCCGGTTTACGGAGCGGAGGTCGCCGGGAGCAGTACGCGCCATGTCTGCGACGGATGGTCGATCGACCAATGGACTGCGTCGACTATCCCCAAGGGCGCATCGGCATCGGAGCTCATCGGCAGCAACTGCGGTTCGGCCACGATTTCGACCGACTCCTCTTGGTCAGAGGTCGTGCCTATGGCGTCAAGGAGCTCGCTGTGTGACATCACTTGCAGCAGCGGCGGGGCTCTTAGATCTAGGGGTTTTCGGGGCGCGCTTACAAGAGAGTGGTCATGGTGGGCCGCAGTGACCGGTACAGAGCCCGGGAAGTCGGTTGCATTCGCGGACGCCCACCATAGGACCCATGACGGGATAAGGATCTGTAACACTGAAACTGCGCGCCGATTTGTCTGATTCATGACCTATCCTCCACTTTGAGCATCGATCTCTCATTGCTAAGGATGCGCGTTAATGAATTAGGTGCAGCTGGTGGGATCATTAACAATGGTTCATCAAGCTCCTTTAACAGCGCATTAACGCCAGCAACAGCCATTATTCACAGCACATAAAGGTGGGGCCGCTTTCAATGCGGCCCCATGTGAGGTGGACATCCGCTATCGATCTCACAACAATATCGTGCACTTCTGCGCGCGTTGTGGGTATCAGCTGTCGGCTTGAGTTCTCGTAGGCACCGTCCTACGTGCCTGGATATCCTTAATAAGCCTCTTGGAGGCCGTCCTCCCGTCGTGCATTGAGCACCGATATCGAACCCGCGGTCATCCGCGGCTGCCCCGAACTTCAGGATTTCGATATTATCGAGGACACGCCCCGCCACCCTCGCTTTCTGAAAGGTACTTCTTATGCCAGACGCTGCGCCCACGACGGCGTCATGCAATCGGCGCTCGGCGGCGTCCGGGGCGGCGTTAACTGCGCTAGGGATCGTCTACGGCGATCTCGGTACGAGTCCGCTCTATACCTTGCAGACTGTTCTGCAAGCGCTCGGCGGTCACGTCACGCAGGCGAGTGCTCTAGGAGTGCTTTCGCTGATCATCTGGACACTCTTCATCACCGTGTCCATCAAGTATTGCGTATTTGTCATGCGCGCCGACAACCATGGAGAGGGCGGCATATTGGCGTTGATGTCCCTGGTAGGCGCGAACAATCTGGGCGGCGGTGCGACGCTCATGACCGCGATGGGTCTGCTTGGTGCCGCGCTGATTTATGGCGACGGCGTAATAACACCCGCAATTTCCGTACTAAGCGCTCTGGAAGGCGTAAATGTGGTGACGACTGCTCTCAAACCCTTTGTTATGCCCATGGCCGTCGCCATTTTGCTCGCCCTGTTTGCTGCGCAGAGATTCGGCACGGAGAAGATTGGCAGCGCCTTCGGTCCTATCATGCTGCTGTGGTTTATCGTGATTGCAGCTCTTGGGTTGGCTGGCATTACGCACAATCCGCACGTGCTAGCTGCCCTTGATCCGCGATACGCAATCGGCTTTCTTGCTCACAGTGGCGGAGTCGGGTTCCTCGTCCTGGGTGGCGTATTTCTTTGTATCACTGGCGCAGAGGCGCTGTATGCCGACATGGGACATCTTGGCAAAGGCCCCATCAAATCGTCCTGGTATTCGATCGTTCTTCCGGCGCTACTTTTAAATTATGCGGGTCAAACGGCCCTTTTGACCGATAACCGTGCACCCAGCGGAAATCCTTTCTTTGAACTCGCTCCGACTTGGGCGATCTACCCACTGGTGGCGCTCGCAACTGTCGCCACAATAATTGCAAGTCAGGCGATTATTACCGGCTCATTTTCAATGACACGGCAGGCCATGCAGCTTGGGTGGCTGCCCGGAGTCAACATTCGGCAAACATCTGATCAAGTGTATGGCCAAATTTATGTACCAGTGGTGAATTGGCTGATGATGATTGCGACCGCGGGAATTACGATGGCCTTTGAAAGTTCCAACAGGCTCGCCGGGGCGTACGGTACCGCCGTATCGACAACTATGCTGCTGACGACATGCTTACTGTTTACTGCCATGCACAGGATCTGGCGCTGGCCCATTGCCGTGGCAATTTTGGTCGCCGGTGTATTTCTGATTGTCGACATCGGTTTTTTTAGCGCCAATCTTCTGAAGATCGCCGATGGCGGTTGGCTGCCGTTGACATTAGGGGTGGCAATCTTTTTTGTCATGATCACTTGGCGCTCCGGCATCAACTCCATGCATGCCAGGCTCGATCAGAAACCTGAGACGCCGGATTCGTTTTTGGCAGACCTGCAAAAAGATCGTGTCCCGCGCGTGCCAGGCACTGCTGTATTTTTGACCAGGACCACGCGGCAGGTGCCGTATTTGCTGATAGACCACGTTAAGCATATGGGTTCGCTTCACTGTTTTGTGGTCACGTTGACGGTCATGTTTGAAGACGTACCTCGCGTCGCTCGCGCGGCGCGCTGCAGCAGCGAAAAGCTTTGCGCCGGCATCTGGCACATCACCATCCGCTTTGGCTACACTGAAATACCGGATCTGTGTGCGGTGCTAAAGGACATACCGGAACTTGATCCGGGCTTTGATCTCGGCAACGCCGTCTACTTTGGCGCGCGCGATCAGATTGTACGCAACCCCATCAAATCACTTATGCCGCGTTGGCGGGTAGCACTGTTTGGCTTTCTGTACCGCAATGCGGTCAAGGCTGTCGATCGCTTTAACTTGCCGTCAGAAAACGTCGTGGAGATCGGACGGCAAATCGAGGTTTAAGCTACGTACTACGGCGCAGGTATTGTGGGCTAGGCGATCGATGTTGTTGCTCCACGGCGTACGAGCAGAATATACCGCAATTCGCGGAAGGCGAATTGTCTGCCCGAGGCACCCTGCGCCCATTTGATCTTGCTGATTACAGGACGCCCATCGGCGGGCGCGGGATCGCTTGTTACACGGAAGCGGACATGGCAGCCTAAAGCATGAAGCAAGTACTGGTAACCGGAGCATCGGGCGGGATTGGCCGAGCGATCGCGGTTACGCTTGCAGAGCGTGGGGTGCGACTTGCGCTGCATTACTACTCCGACCTTGGCGCGGCGGAGACGACCCGGCGGGCGCTAACAGGAGCGGACCACGCGCTCTTCAGCGCTGACTTAAGTGATGGTGCGGCAATCGAGCCATTCTGGCGCGAAGTCATGCGGGTATTTGGTAGGGTGGACGCCGTTGTTAATAATGCGGGGATTTATACAGAGCACCCGCCTGCGACGGTCGCGGATTATCAGACATGGAGCGAGATCGTGCAGCGCACCTTAGCCACTAATTTTCTTGGCCCGGCACGATTGTCTTTTCTAGCTGCCAGAACTATGGCGCAGCGGGGAATCGGAAGGATAGTCAATATATCCTCGCGCGGCGCGTTCCGCGGCGAGCCAACTGCACCCGCATACGCTGCCTCGAAGGCCGCGCTCAATGCGTTCGGCCAATCATTCGCAAGAGCATTCGCAGCTCAGGGCGTGCAGGTATTCGTTGTTGCCCCCGGCTGGGTCGCCACAGAACGAGTCGCCGCGCATGTGCACGACCCGACTGTTTTGGCGGATCAGCCTCTCGGGCGCGTCGCCACGCCCGAGGAAGTGGCGAACGTTGTCACATACTGCCTACTAGATGCACCTGTCAGTCTGACTGGCGCCGTTCTGGACGTGAACGGGGCATCGTACCTGCGCTAGGTCAGCTACGGGCACGCCGCTATCACTAACTTCAAAGTATCGTACGGGGCGAGCCAGCTCGATCGCCGCCGCCTCTTCTGTGGGCTCGCCGCACTCGTGCTTGCACCATTAGTCGGAGCCGAGAACACGCCACCGGACCGGCGATCGTTATCCTTTGTACATACCCATACAGGCGAGAGCTTGTCGACAATCTATTTTCAGGGCGGCAACTACCTTGCACCGAGTCTCGAGCGCGTCAAGCATCTGCTGCGGGACTTTCGCAATAATGAAGAACATTCGATTGATCCGGCTCTGCTCGATATTCTTTTCGATATGCAGGCCAAGGCGAAACGCGCCGGACCTTTTGAAGTCATTTCGGGATATCGGTCTCCGCAAACCAATGCGGCGCTGCGACGTCAATCAACGGCCGTGGCGGAGCACAGCCTGCACATGGAAGGGCGTGCCATCGACGTACGCCTGACGGCGTTTCCGACCGAAAATTTGCGGGATATTGCCATTGCTTTGCATCGTGGCGGCGTAGGCTTTTATGCAGCGTCAGACTTCGTGCACGTGGACACGGGCAGGGTACGGTTCTGGTAAAAAGCACCGCGTACAGCGAGTCAGAGGTAGTACGCGCCTGCAGCTACCGGAGGCGCTAGAGTGGAATTGTTTTTCTGATAATCAGATTAGATGATATCTTGCAAAAAATCTTATGAACTACATCGCCTGGGCGTTTCTCGGAATGATTGGTTATTCACTGGTTACTTTACTTGTGAAGCTCGCCACTCGGAACGGACGCTTTTCAAGCTTCTTGGTGCTCGCCATCGCAACTATAATCGTGAGCGCGAGCGCGCTAAGCATCACAATGCTGCGGGGAGATGCGCGGGCCCTGGTCGGCCGAGATTTTGCCAGCCCGAGTGCACTATGGGCCTATGCTACTGGCATTGCGCTAACAGTGGCCGTCGTATCGTTGTTTCGTGCGCTGTCGCTGGGGCCGGCCAGTGTGGTGGCGCCGATATACGGCATGTTCATCGTGGGCGGGGCGATCCTCGGCATGGTGTTTCTGCACGAAGCGCCGAACTTGCGCAAGCTGCTTGGCATCGCGCTGGCGATCGTCAGCGTTTTTCTAATCGCTACGAGCGCAACGGAGCGCTAGACGTGCACCTGGTGTATCGAAGTCAACCGAATGCCGCGGTTAGCAAGGTGCGATACGCATCCGGATCGGTAACACCGACAAACACGAGCCCGGTGAGTGCACCGCCTAGGTGTGCATCATGGTTGATGTGGTCCCGAGACCGCCGAGCCGAGTAGTAGCTGTAGGCGAGATATCCGAGAGCAAATAACGGCGCCGGAATCGGCAGCGGGATAGGAATGATGAAAAGGTGCTGGCCCGGAAAGTAAATAATCGACGCGAACAACACCGCAAGTATTGCACCCGACGCTCCAAGGCTGCAGTATTTGGGATCGCTGCGATGTTTGATATAGGTGCCCACATTACTCAGCAACAGGCCCGCAAAATAAAGTCCTAGGAACTTTATGGTGCCTATGTAGCGCTCGAGCACAAACGCAAACGAATAAAACGTGATCGCATTAAAAAGCAGATGGCCGACATCGGCGTGCACAAAGCCGGAGGTTACGAGTCTTGCGTATTCCGCGCGACGCACGAGCCAGTAGGGTCGGAACAGAGCGCCCCGGATCAGCTGAGGTGCAACAAATAGGCCGGCAAGGCTCACTAGACAGGTCAGAGCTAATATAACGAGCGCGCCTCGTTCCATGTTTCTCAATCTTGTCGTGGCCGCCGCTAATTCCCACCGCGGGCACTCAGCTCCTCGCGGCCCCGTTGCCTGCGCAGGGCCTCGTCGCGTGCATCATCAATCGCCGTAACGACACCACGGAGGTCCGCCGTGGCCTCATTGCGCAAGAAGTGGCCCGTGAGTTTGCTGTCAGGGGAGAGTTCGCCCTTTTCAAACAAGGCCCATATCTCCTCCGCAAAACGGGTGTCCAGAAGCTTGGGTGCGTAGCGACCGAGTGCGGCCCTAATATTATTTACATCTCGCTCCAGTAACAGGAGCGCGCTGTTGTTTCCCGACGCGTTGACCGCTTGTGGTAGGTCAATAATGACGGGGCCTTCACGGCCAACGAGCACGTTGTACTCCGAAAGGTCGCCATGAATGACGCCAGCACACAGCATTCGAACAATCTGGTGAACCAAGAACTCGTGATACTCGCACGCTCGTTGGGCGCTGAGTTCCACCTCGCCGAGGCGTGGCGCTGAATGTCCCGTGCCGTCGGTTATGAGCTCCATAATTAGAACGCCATTGAAGTACCCGTACGGCCGAGGAACACGTACGCCCGCGCTTGTAAGCTGATACAAGGCGGTTACTTCGGCATTCTTCCAGGCGCTTTCCTCTGACTTGCGGCCGAAGCGTGTTTTTTTGCCGATGGCGCGCGTCTGGCGGCTGCTGCGAACTTTGCGTCCCTCCTGATACTGTGATCGTTGCTGAAAGCTGCGCTGGGCCATGTCGCGATAGACTTTCGCGCAGCGATGCTCTGTTCCGGAGCGGACGATGTAAACCGTAGCCTCCTTGCCGCTCTTGAGAGAGCGAATGACCTCGTCGATGATTCCATCGTCGATCAAAGGCTGCAGCGCCGATGGGGTCTTCATGTGCTTAGCAGGGTCATCAGCATCCTTTTGCGGTCGTAAGGCTGGAGGCGCATTGTAGAGATCCGATGAGCCTGCCGCATGACAATCGCTTGAGAGGTCTTTTTGAGCACCCATTGACGCTCGGATCAGTCTTTTACTGACTTATTATCCCTTGCCGTGCGCTTTACCTACGAGATCTGCGATGGGGCGGATACGGGTGCACCTGTTTCACATGGCCGGGATGCTGCAGTCAGATCGTTCTTTATGGCCGTTATTTAACTCACCTGGACGAATTCATGGCTGCCAAATCGACCATATTCAAAGCGCAACTGCAGGTGAACGACATGGATCGTAATTACTTTCGAGCGCACTCACTCACATTGGCGCGACATCCCTCGGAGACCGATGAGCGTTTAATGGTACGACTTCTGGCGTTTGCGCTGCACGCGCACGAGGCACTGCAGTTCGCCAGAGGATTGGCATTTAATGAGCCGGATCTATGGCGCAAAGGCCTGACCGGCGACATCGATCTTTGGGTCGCCGTCGGACAGCCCGATGAGCAGCAGATACGTCAGGCTTGCGGTCGTGCGCGCCAGGTCGTGATCTATACGTACAGCGGGCAAAGCGCACGCGTTTGGTGGGAGAAAAGTGCCGCTACTGCAGCGCGATCGAATAACTTGAAAGTAGTTGACCTGGCAGCGGCGGATACTCAGGCGCTTGCGGCTTTGGCTCGGAACGGTATGCAGATTCAGTGTTTCATCCAGGATCGGGAGATTCACGTGATCGGCGATGAGAAGATCGTACCGGTCGAAGTAACCGCGCGCACCGGCATCGCTCATTAATCGCTGATGAGTTTCCCGCCAAGTTCGTGAGAGCGGCCGCGGAACAGCGCGATACATTCTTGTTTTTGATTCAAGACGGCAACATCATACACGCCGCTGCGGCGGGAGCGCCAAACTTCGTGCGCCACGGCCGTGAGTTCGTCACCGTTCCTTGCCGGTGACAGAAAATCGATCGTAGCGCCGGCGGCGACCGTAACAGCATTGTAGGTATTGCAGGCGAACGCAAACGCGCTGTCAGCGAGGGTAAATAGAACACCGCCGTGGCATGAACCGTGCCCATTCACCATGTCCGCACGCACCAGCATCGTCAGGCTTGCGCGGCCGGGGCCGACCTGCACGATCTTCATCCCAAGAGCGCGTGACATCAAATCGCGTGACAACAGGAAGTCAGCAGTGGCCTGTGCCAGATCCTGAGCCGCTTGGCCGTTGCTGATGATTCGAGTGTCGCTCACGGAACTACTCGCACTTGCGTTTATCGATCACGTGTTGAGCCTTGCCCACGGAACGCATTATCGAACCGTGCGGACCCGCTTTCACCTCGACGTTGATGCCGACATAGTCTTTGACGAGGCGCGCAAGCGCGGCGGCAGCTGCGTAGCATCCGCTCTGGTCGACTCCGGCGGCAACTTCGACATGCACGGTGAGCGTATCAAGGTTTCCGGCACGATCAATTACAAGTTGATAGTGTGGCGCAAAGAGCCTAATTTGCAGAATAAGATCTTCAAACTGACTGGGGAAGACGTTTACACCGCGTATAATCAGCATGTCGTCCGAGCGACCGCCGATCCTTTGAATGCGCCGCATCGAGCGCGCCGTCGGGGCAAGGAGGCGCGTGAGATCGCGAGTGCGATAGCGGATGAGTGGTAACGCCTCCTTCGTGAGCGAAGTGAGCACGAGTTCGCCCAACTCGCCGTCGGGCAGCACCGACGCGGTATGGGGATCAATGATCTCGGGATAGAAATGGTCCTCCCAAATTACCGAGCCATCCTTGCTTTCGATGCACTCGCACGCGACACCCGGCCCCATGACCTCCGAAAGCCCGTAGATATCGAGCGCATCGATCTGCATCACTGATTCAATTTGTGTGCGCATGGCCTCACCCCAAGGCTCGGCTCCTAGTATGCCAATCCGTAGCGACGTGGCACGCGCGTCAAGGCCTTGTCGTCTGAATTCCTCTGCTATGACCAGAAGGTACGATGGAGTCACCATGATGATGTCAGGCTTGAGATCGCGAATAAGCTGTACCTGCTTTTCGGTATGGCCTCCGGAGATCGGAATGACAGTGCAGCCGAGGCGCTCGGCCCCGTAGTGCGCACCTAGGCCGCCGGTGAATAATCCGTAACCATAGGCGATCTGTACCATATCGCCAGCGCGCCCGCCTGCCGCTCGAATGGAGCGGGCGACGAGTTTTGCCCAGATCTCAATATCCTGCGACGTATAGCCAACGACTGTTGGCTTGCCGGTCGTACCGCTCGAGGCATGCAGTCGCGCGATTTTCTCTTGCGGCACGGCGAACATGCCAAACGGGTAATGGTCCCGCAGGTCTTGCTTGGTGGTGAATGGAAATCCGGAAAGATCATCAATGTCGCGCAGCTGAGCGGGGTGTACGCCTAACGCATCGCATCGATGCTGGTAATGCGACACGTTGTCATAGACGTAGCGGAGCGACCATTTGAGTCGGTGCAATTGCAGTGCAAGCAGCTCATCGCGGCTTGCGGTCTCGATCGGCTCGAGCTCGTCAGTACTCGGGGTCTTGGTTGTCACGAAGGATCCGCGCCGCGGGAACCATCAGGCAAATAGGCCTGCACTGCAAAGACTCCGCCCTAATTCCGCTGCAGATAGGCGCGCCACGGCATCCAATAGTACTTGGACCAGCCTTCCGAGACACCGGCAAAGTCAGAATCGGCGATGTTGACGTGCGTCAGCTCAATGCGGGCCCCGTTGCCGTCAGCCCAGAAGGACAGCACAAGGGTCGAATCTAGATCTCGCTTGGCGAACTGAGAGGAGCGCCAAGACTGCACGATCAGGCGATTCGGAATCACCTGTAGAATGGTACCCGAAAGGGCGCCGCCGAATGCTTCGAACCGAGCACCAGCACGTGCGGCGATCTTGACTGGCGCCCCTGTAATAGCCGCGTGCTCCTTGGGGTTCAAATACGTGTGGTACAGGCGCGCGGCAGATGCCGGAAGAACAACAGCCAAAGTCACGGTACGAGGCATGTGGTCACCCGTTGTTATCGCATCTGGCGCCGCAGCGGATTACAAACGATCGCGCGATCTGCGACTGCGATACATGAGAGAATTCTAACGCGCTCTGAGTTCATAGTCAGGGAATCTCCATTGATGCGCCAATTAACCGCCAACGGAAATATCTCCCGTAACTGTCAATCTCATACGCGTCGTCCTCGACCGGCTGGATTAAAGATCCCTTTGTTCCTGGATCTCAAGGCCAGCCATTCCGAGTACCACACGCGCGCACCCTTGCACCCTTCGCGGCTTACGCGCATACGGCCCGTGAAGAGTTACTGGGGTACCCGCTTTCGAGCCCATCGTGGCTACGAAAGCCGATATGTTGACCGCGACCTTCAGCCCCGGCAGCATCGCTGCACGTATTAGCACTGGGGAGGGCAGGGTGGCGGATCAAGCGGATTTGGCGGCGGTCCTGTGTTGTCCGCGGTGCACGCGGGCCAGCTTGTCGCTGCAGCGCGCAGGGTGGATTTGTGTCGGCTGTAATGCCGGCTATCCAATGTTGGGTGAGATTCCATGGCTCTTTGCTGAACCGCAGAACATGCTTGCCCAGTGGCGGGGCCGCCTGCAGTTCCTTCTGCTGTCTGTCGATCGCGAGGTGCGAATTCTGCGGGCGGAGCTGGCGGGCGATCTTACCGCACTGACAAGAGAGCGGCTGGAACTCCTCGCCACGGCGTATGAAGACCATGCTCGCCGACTCAGCAGATTGTTGGCACCGCTTGATCTTGCTACTGCCACTCACACCGGCTATGAAACGCATCTTGCTCTGCGCACCCGGCTGCCAAGCGATCAGGGGCTGACTAACTACTATGTCAACCTGCACCGCGACTGGGCCTGGGGCAATGCCGAGAACGCAGCAACAGTCGCACGGATCCGCTCCGTAGTAGGACACGATATGCGCTGGGGCAAAACCCTTGTACTCGGGGCAGGTTCGGGACGCCTTGCTTACGATGTGCACATGCAATGTGCGCCGCAGCTCATGGTTGCAGTCGATTTTAATCCACTGCTTCTTTTCGTGGCGCGCGACGTGACGCGTGGCGCAAAACTCGAGCTCTACGAATTTCCCATTGCACCACGGCGGATCGCCGATCATGCGGTATTGCGCAGCCTCGTCGCGCCACAACCCGTGCGTAGCGGCTTTCACATTGTGGCGGCGGATGCCTTGCGCGCACCCTTTGCGGACGAAGCTTTCGATACAGTCGTGACACCATGGTTGATCGATATTGTGAGCGAGGATTTCGCGAGCTTCGCGGCGCGGGTTAATTCGCTCCTGCGACCGGGCGGTTCCTGGATAAATTTCGGCTCACTGGCATTTGCTCAGGGCACACGCGCGCAGCGTTTGTCCTTCGAAGAGACACTCGAAGAGGTTAAGCGCGCTGGCTTCGCGCAACCCGCAATCGACGAGCAGAGCATTCCGTACATGTGCGCGCCAGGCAGCCGCCATGCGCGCCTCGAGACGGTCGTCACCTGGTGCGCGTGCAAGGTGGGCGGAGCGCCTCCGCGGCCGCTCGAGGGAACATTGCCCGCATGGCTCGTCTTGAGCGATCTTCCAGTGCCGCAGTTGGAGGATTTCAAAGTGCAGGCGGTTGCGACCCGCATTCACGCCTTCCTAATGGCGCTCATCGACGGTCGGCGCACTATCCGGGACATGGCACAGATGCTCGTGGAGCAGCGTCTCATGAGTGAAGAGGATGCGGAGCCCGCAGTGCGCCGATTTTTGATACGAATGAGCGAGGACAGCCGTAAAAGCGCCTTGTGAGTGCCCACGAAACATAGCGTCCGGTATGAGATCATGAGCACTAGCATCGCTGCGAGTTCCTAGGCCTGTATGATGCAATTTCGCGCCAGCTCACCACGCGGTCTCGGCGAACTGTTGGCTCGCGAGCTCCGTGCGCTCGGAGCAACCGAGGTTCGCGAACACTCCACCGGCGTGAGCTTCTGCGGCACTGTCGAGACGGCGTATCGCGCCTGTCTCTGGTCCCGCACCGCCAACCGCGTATTTCTTGAGCTCGCCAGGTTTCAAGCGCTCGATGCTGATGAGTTCTACTCGGCCGCCAGACACATAGACTGGTCCATGCATGTCGCCCCAGGCTCCACCCTTGCGTGCGATTTTACGGGCCAGCATCCTGCGCTCGTACATACCCACTTCGCAGCCTTAAAGCTCAAGGATGCTATCTGCGATGAGTTGCGGGCGCGGGCGGGCTATCGGCCGGACATTTCGACCGAACGACCCAGCGTGCGCGTGCACGCGCATGCGCACGGAGCCGCGATCACCGTGGCGCTCGATCTCTCGGGAGAGAGCCTGCACCGGCGAGGATATCGTGGCGAGGCGGGTGCTGCGCCGCTGAAGGAGAACCTGGCGGCGGGCATATTGCTGCGCGCGGGATGGCCGCAACTCGCCGCAGGCGGCGCCGAGTTTTTGGATCCCATGTGCGGCTCGGGCACGTTGGTGATCGAAGCAGCGATGATCGCGGCGGATATTGCGCCGGGACTGATTCGCACATACTTCGGCTTCCTCGGTTGGCGCCAGCATGATCGGGACCTGTGGGCAAAGCTGCTTGCGGAGGCGAACCTGCGCAGCCGCGCCCGTGATCCCAAGGGGATTCTCATCCGCGGCCAGGACAAGGACGCTGCCGCCGTGCGCAGTGCCGGCGCCAACGCAAACCATGCCGGCGTCGGCGGGCTAGTGCAATTTGCGCACGCCGTCTTGGCGGAGGCCGCACCCATGCGGCCCATTGGTCCCACCGCAGCAGGCTTGCTGTGCTCCAATCCGCCTTATGGCGTGCGCCTCACCGACCGCGCGGCGACCCGCAACATTTCTCGTGAGCTTGGGGACATTCTGCGCGAGCGATTTTTGGGGTGGCAGGCGGCAGTGCTGGTGGCGGATCCCCAATCGGGATTGGAGCTCGGCATCCGTGCGCATCGTACCCATGTTATTTGGAATGGCGCAATCGAATGCCGATTACTGAGGCTGCATATAGATTCGCAGAGCATCAGGTCGGGAACCCGGCGCGGCGCCGGCGCTGAAGTTGATGCGAGCCTACGTAACAGCGCCGGGGCGCAGATGTTCGCTAACCGGCTCGCAAAGAACCTCAAGCGGCTGCGCGCTTGGGCGGACGCCGCCCAAGTGTCGTGTTTTCGGGTATACGACGCCGACATGCCCGAATACTCGTTTGCGATCGATCTATATCAAACCCTTCCCGATGGCCTCGCTTGGCTCTACGTGCAGGAGTATGCAGCTCCGACAACAGTCGATGCACAGGCTGCGCGCCGCCGGCGGGGCGAAGCCCTGTCCGTTTTGACCGAAGTTTGCGGTGTTCCGCCCGAGCGCATCCGCGTGCGCCTGCGCCGCAGGACGCCCCGCGGCGAGCAGTACGGCAAGCTCGATGAGCAATCGACCTTCCATGTGGTCGCGGAGAGCGGCCTGAAGTTCCGCGTCAATTTCGATAATTACCTCGATACGGGTTTGTTTCTTGACCACCGCTTGATGCGCGGACGCTTGCGTGCAGCCGCTGGCGGCAAGCGTTTCTTGAATCTGTTTGCATATACCGGAGCAGCGACCGTGTATGCGGCTGCCGCGCGTGCGCACTCGAGCACCTCGGTTGATCTCTCCCGCACGTATCTTGAGTGGGCGAGGCGCAATCTGGCGGTAAACGGACTTGAGGGTCTCGGGCACGTGCAGGTACATGCGGACTGCCGGGAGTGGCTGGCGGCTGCGCGCCAAAAGCGCGAGAGATTCGACTTGGTGTTTCTCGACCCGCCCACGTTTTCAAATTCGAAGCGCATGCAAAGTGTGCTGGATATTCGACGTGACCACGCGGCCCTCGCAGATGCGTGCGTGCCAATAATGGCCCGAGACGGCTTGCTGGTCTTTTCGACCAATGCACGGCGTTTCAAGCTCGATGAGACATTGCACGAACGCTTTACGGTACTGGACGTGTCGGCGCAGACATTGCCGGTCGACTTCGAGCGCAATCCAAAGATACACCGCTGTTTCGAGCTGCGCCCATCATGATGGGGATGTCGCGGCTGACAATCTGCCTCGCCTTGCTTACGAGCTGGACCGTCATTGGAATTGCCGGGCTTGCGCGACCGCACAGCGTCAAATTCGCCGGTCGTGCGCTGTTTCTGGCGGGCGCGCTCTGTGGTCTGGGATTAGTGGTCGTCAGCTTTTGCGCGATCAACGCCCCTGCAGAACACGCGGTACTGGAGATCGGTCTCCCGGACCTGCCGTTTCATGCGCGCCTTGATGCACTGTCGGCAGTTTTTCTGCTGCTATTGAGTGTGGCTTCGGTTGGAATATCTGTATTTGGCGCCGGTTATTTTCGTGCGGGAGAGGGCACGGCTCCCGGACTTCTGTGTTTGCAATATCACGTGTTCGTCGCGAGCATGGGCTTCGTGTTGATAGCGGACGACGCCTATGCCTTCATGTTCGCTTGGGAAGTGATGGCGCTAGCCTCGTATTTTCTTGTCACGACCCAGCACCGCATCGCTGAGATCCGTCGCGCCGGCTTCCTGTATCTACTCATCGCTCATCTGGGAGCGCTCGGAATTTTGCTGTGCTTCGGTGTGCTGGAGGGTGGACATTGGGAGATGACGTTCGATGCGATGCGTGCGGCGCACGTAAGCACACAGTGGGCGACTTTGGCATTTCTCTTGGCCTTTTTTGGCTTTGGCGCGAAGGCAGGGCTGGTACCGCTGCACGTCTGGCTGCCTGAAGCCCACCCGGCGGCGCCCTCGCCAGTGTCGGCGCTCATGAGCGGCGTGATGTTGAAGACGGCTCTCTACGGGATTTTGCGTGTGAGCTTTGACCTTATCGGCGAGCCACTGTGGTGGTGGGGACTGATCGCGCTCGGTGTCGGACTCTTCAGTGCCCTTTATGGCGTGGTATTTGCCGCCGCGCAGACCGACATGAAACGGCTGCTCGCCTATTCCTCAATCGAAAACATTGGCATCGTCTGCACCGGCGTCGGGCTCGCTCTCGTGTTCGCCGGCCTAGGGATGGGATCGCTCGCAGCGCTTGCCGTGATCGCAGCGCTGTACCATTGTCTAAACCATGCGCTCATGAAGAGCCTGTTGTTCCTCGGCACCGGTGCCGTACTGCACGCCACCGGCCAGCGCAACCTTGGCAAGTTAGGTGGCCTCATGCGCTATATGCCCTGGACCGCCTGGTTGACGCTGATCGGCGTGCTTGCAATTTCCAGCCTGCCGCCGTTGAACGGCTTCGTTTCCGAATGGCTGCTACTGCAGGCGTTTCTGTTCACTGAGCAGATTCCGCGCGCCTTCATAAATATGCTGCTTCCGCTCGGCGCGGCCGTGGTTGCTCTAAGCGCCGCACTCGCGGCATACGTCATGGTGAAGTTCTACGGCGTGATCTTCCTTGGCGCCCCGCGTGAGAGCAGCCTCGAACGCGCCCGCGACTGTGGATGGCTCGAGCGCGTTGGTCTCATCTGGCTAGCCGCCGGCTGCGTACTCTTGGGCTTGCTGCCAGTGCAAGTTATCGCACGCCTGAACGCGGTGTCGGCCCTGCTTGTCGGAACCGGGCTCGGTGAACATGCGCAGCGGTGGTGGCTGCTCGCGCCGCTGGCACAGGGCCGCGCTTCGTATGGCGCGATTGGCCTTTTCATCGGGCTACTCGCCATCGTGTTGCTGACCGTGCTGGGTGTGCGCCTGTTCTATCACGGGCGTGTTCGGTTCAGCGTCCCCTGGGACTGCGGCTTTGGGCATCTCGATGCGCGCATGCAAGATACTGCGGAGGGGTTTGGTCAGCCCATCCGGCATGTGTTTCAGCCTTTCTTTCGCATACACCGCGAGCTGCCGTCGCCGTTCGATCGAGCTCCGAGGTATCGAGTGGTCGTGACCGACCCCATCTGGTACGCACTGTATGAGCCCCTTGTGGGTCTCGTGCGCGGGGCCGCCAACTCGGTCGCTTGGCTGCAACAGGGGCGCGTGACGACGTATCTTTTATATGGCTTCGTCACATTGCTGGTGCTCTTGGGAGTGGTGCTCGCATGACCGTCACGGAGCTCCTAACCCAATGCCTCGAGATCGTAGTTGCTGTCGCGGCTGCACCGCTCTTCCTGGGGTGGATCAATCAATGTCGAGCATGGCTGCAGAACCGTCGTCCACCCAGCGTCCTGCAACCTTATCGCATCATCCACAAACTCTTTAACAAGGATGCCGTCATCGCGACCAATGCGTCGGCACTTTTTCGCAGCGCGCCCTACATCGTTTTCGCAGCCATGACGCTGGCAGCAGCAATCATTCCGTCAATGGGCACACGGCTGCCGTTCACAGTCGCCGCCGATGCGATCGCGCTGGTAGGGCTACTCGCGACTGCACGGGTTTTCATGGCACTCGCGGCGATGGACATCGGCACAGCCTTTGGTACGCTCGGCGCGCGGCGGGAGATGATGGTGGGCTTTCTCGCCGAGCCTGCGCTCTTGATGGTGATCTTTGTCGCCTCCCTGATCTCGGCGACTACTTCATTGCCGGCTATTTCTGAACATTTGACAACCGAGGCTATCGGTTTATATCCGAGCCTGGCATTCACGGCAGTGGCGTTCACGATGGTGCTACTCGCCGAAAACGCACGCATTCCGGTCGATAATCCGGCCACTCACCTTGAACTCACGATGATCCACGAGGCAATGCTGCTCGAATATTCGGCGCGCCACTTGGCCCTCATGGAATGGGCAGCTGCACTCAAGCTCTTCAACTATGCGTGCATCGGCTTTGCGCTGTTTGTGCCCTGGGGAATTGCGGCCGGTGCGACGGCGCCAAGCGCTCTATTGGTCGCGCTCCCCGTCCTCGGTCTGAAGCTCATGGTTGCCGGCGGCGGTCTTGCTCTTATCGAGACAGTGTCCGCAAAACTGCGCGTCTTTCGGGCGCCGGAGTTTCTCGCAACCGCATTTCTATTCGCCGTTCTCGGGCTCCTTGTGCATTTGCTGCTCGGAGCGTAGGAGCATGGCGCAGCTTCCTTGGGATCTGCAGCTGCTCAATGTGTGCGCAGCGCTGTTGTTACTGCTCGCATTTGCAATGCTGTCGCAGCGGCGGATCGTTACTCTGGTTGATCTGCTCGCATTGCAGGGAGCGGTACTGTGCGTCGTCACACTTCTGGTTGCGTGGCGGACCGGCAAATCGCATCTATACATCTCGGCACTACTTACCCTTGCCCTCAAGGTCCTGTTTCTCCCCTGGCTCCTACGCCGTCTGATTCGCCGCCTTGACGTCTATTGGGATACTGAGCCGATGAGCAATATCGGCGGCACAATGCTACTGGGCCTCCTGATCGTGATTTTCGCGTTTGGGTTGGCGCAGCCGATCTCCATTCTCGCGACCACATCGACGAAGAGCACCATCGGTGTCGCCGTCGCCGTCACGCTCCTGGCCTTTCTTACGATGATTACGCGCAAGAAGGCCATGTCGCAGATCGTCGGTTTCCTGTCGATGGAGAATGGTCTCTTTTTTGCGGCGATGAGTGCGACCTATGGCATGCCGATGGTAGTGGAGTTTGGAGTCGCACTGGATGTTCTGGTGGCGATGCTGATGCTCGGCGTGTTTTTCTTTCAGATTCGCGAGCGCTTCGAAAGCCTCGACCTTCATCACTTTGAGTCGCTAAAGGAGCAATAATAGGATGGAGCTCGCGTTACTGCTGGCGCTCCCACTAGTTGGCGCCTTCGTTCTGGGGGTGATTGACGCGCGCCGCGCGGCTGAAGTAAATGCGCTCTTTAGCATTGCGACTCTCGCAGCGGCGTGTGCGGTCACAGCGCGAGTGATTACCGAAGCCAGATTCGTGATGGCGCACGAACAGTTCTTCGTCGATCCCCTTAATGCGTTTCTCGTTACCCTCACAGCTTTTGTAAGCTGCACGACCGCGCTCTTTTCGCGCCCGTATATGCGTGGCGAGCTTGAGCGCGGACGGTTAAGCGTCAGGCGGCTGCGGCTCTATCACAGCATGTATCAACTGTTTACTTTCACCATGTTGCTTGCGCTGACGACCAACAACATGGGCCTGCTGTGGGTAGCGATGGAGGCTGCAACGATCTCCACCGTCCTGCTGGTGACGCTGTATCGCACCCCCGCGAGCCTCGAAGCAGGGTGGAAGTACTTCATTCTGTGCAGTGTGGGGATTGCCCAGGCGTTTTTTGGAACAGTGCTGTTGTATTTCGCGGCGGAACGAGTGCTAGGAGGTGAGGGGGTGACCGCGCTTTTATGGACGCACCTCAACGAGGTGAAAGGCGAGCTTGAACCTACCGTCTTGAGTCTCGCGTTTGTCTTTTTGCTGGTCGGCTACGGTACCAAGGTCGGGCTCGCACCGCTGCACAACTGGCTGCCGGATGCACATGCGGAAGGCCCGACTCCCATCTCAGCTGTGCTCTCGGGACTGCTGCTGAACGTTGCCTTATATGCAGTGTTGCGCTGCAAGATACTCGTTGAGGGCTCGCTGCGCTCGTCTTTGCCGTCGCAGATGCTCATGGGGTTCGGGCTGTTATCGGTCGGACTCGCGGCACTATTTCTCTGGCGCCAGCGTGACATCAAGCGCCTCTTCGCCTACTCCTCCATCGAACATATGGGTATTATTAGTTTCGCATTCGGCATGGGCGGGCCGATCGCGAATTTTGCAGCGCTGCTGCATATGACAGTGCATTCGCTGACTAAGTCGGCGATCTTCTTTGTGGTCGGTCATGCCGCCCAAAAGGCGGGCTCGCAAGTCATGGACAACATACGCGGGCTCTTGAGTATCAGTCCCACAGTCGGCTGGGGACTCATGCTCGGCACGCTTGCGATCCTTGGGCTGCCGCCGTTTGGAGTTTTTGCGAGCGAGTTTCTGATTTTGTCGACGGCAATGAAAGCACAGCCTTGGGCGACTGCCGTTCTGGTCGCAGCTCTTGGTATCGCATTCGCGGCAATTTTTCGCCGCGTACAGCCAATGGTATTCGGCGAGGCTTCGCTGCAACATTCGACGCACGGTCCGGCCCTGCTGCCGGCATTCGCGCACCTGGCGATAGTGCTTGCTCTCGGCGTCTACATCCCACCGTATCTTGCGCACTGGTATCGCGAGGCCGCGCGTCTTATTGGAGGATTCTAGGTGACCCTGCGGTCGTGGTGGGATGTCGGAACGCCGTTTACACAGGTTCCAGGCATGCGCCGCGTCAACGTGGACGCGCAGTCCTGGGCGCGGGCCGCAGAGGGCCTTGCACGCGCGGACGCGCAGTTGCTTGCGCTGTGGGCGGCACGGGCAGCGAGTGCTGAGGGGTTTCTCATTCGGGCCGCGTTCCTAGGAGAAGGCGTGGCTCTGATGTTGGAGCTGCCCATCCCGAGCTGTGATGTGTCCTACCCGGGAATCGAAGCTTCCTTTCCAGCCGCTTCGCGGATGCAGCGCGCGATGTACGAACTATGGGGACTGAGATCCACAGACCCGGATGGGCGCGCGTGGCTGCGCCATACAACTTCACCCGAGACACAATTTCCGTTGCGTGATACCCCAGGCGGTGCGGCTGGGACGCCAAGCCCGGACATGTACCGTTTCGTGCAAGTGGACGGAGACGGCGTGCATGAAATTCCGATTGGACCTGTGCACGCGGGGATCATAGAACCAGGGCATTTCCGCTTTTCGATTGTCGGCGAGAAAGTTCTGCGTCTCGAAGAGCGCCTGGGCTACGTACACAAGGGCATCGAGCGGCGCTTTACGGATCTTCCGATTCTCGAGGGTCATCGGCTCGCGGCAAGAGTCTCGGGCGATTGCGCTGTTGCGTACGCGTGGGCCTACTGTCAGGCGCTCGAAGGGATGGTCGGCTTGGAAGTGCCAACGCGTGCCGCTTACCTACGAGCATTGTGTCTGGAGCTCGAGCGTATTGCCAACCATCTTGGCGACTTGGGTGCTCTGGGAAATGACGCTGGATTCGCATTCGGCCTCGTGCAATTCTCGCGTCTTAAGGAGCGCCTATTGCGCACGAACCAGTCCGCCTTTGGCCAGCGCTATCTCTTTGATATTGTGGTGCCGGGTGGCGTGCGCGCGGACCTAGCGGACTCGGCCGCGCAGGAGCTGGGTAGCTTCCTGGGGCAGCTCGCCCCGGAAGTGCAAAATCTGCGCGAAATCTACGACGAACACGGCGGTGTGCGTGATCGCTTTCTCGATACGGGTCGCGTGTCGCCCGAGCTTGCCGCGCACCTCGGACTTATTGGGTTTGCGGGACGGGCGAGTGCGCGGGCGCTCGACGTACGGATCGACTTTCCATGTGCGCCGTACACCGAGCTTGCGCCAAGGAGGGTCACGCGCAGTGCAGGTGACGTCGCCGCCCGAGTCGCCGTGCGTTTCGATGAACTGCAGGAATCCTGTCGTCTTGGTATCCACATTTTGCAGGCCCTGCCTTCCTCTGCCTATCGAAAGGAATGCCCAGCACCAGCTCAGGGCACATTTGGAATCGGCTTGGTCGAAGGTTGGCGAGGACCGATCTTTCTCGCCCTCGAAGCGGCCGCTGGCGGTGCGATCAGCCGATGCCATCCGCACGACCCTTCTTGGCAGAACTGGCCGGCGCTCGAACATGCGATCATCGGCAACATCGTCCCGGATTTCCCGTTAATCAATAAGTCGTTCAATTTGTCCTACAGCGGACACGATCTCTAGGGCTGTCATGCTGAAGACCATCAGAAGTATCGTCGTGGCGGGTATTGTGACCGAGTCCGCTCCGCCCGCTGATCCGCAACTGTGCGTGCAGGCGATTCTGCAGGAGCGGATTCGCGCGCTCCTGGGGCGCGCATTGTGCATTCGGCATGTGGATGCCGGCTCCTGCAATGGCTGTGAGCTGGAAATCCATGCGCTCAACAATCCGATCTATAACATCGAAGGGCTCGGGATCAAGTTCGTCGCGAGCCCGCGGCATGCGGACCTCCTGCTTGTTACCGGGCCCGTCGCGACCAATATGCGTGCGGCGTTGCTGCGCACTTATGAGGCGATGCCCGATCCGAAGATTGTAGTTGCCGTCGGCGATTGCGGTTGTACCGGCGGCATCTTTGGAGAAAGTTACGCGAGCTGCGGCCGCGTATCAAATGTCCTTGCAGTGAATGTCGCAGTACCGGGATGCCCTCCTTCGCCGCTGCGCATTCTGCAGGGCATATTGACTGCCATCGCCTAGAGGAGGTCGCGCAGGCGGTAATAGAGCATCGCCAGCATCAGCGCGGGGCGTCGCAATCGGGTCCCGCCCGGGAAGTCGTGGTGCCGGATTTTGGCGAACACGTCGAAGCGCTCAGCGGTTCCCGCAATCGCTTCTGCGACCAGCTTCCCGGCTATGCCTGCGAGTGCAACGCCGTGACCCGAAAACCCCTGCAGGAAATAGATATTTGGTGCCAAGCGCCCGAAGTGCGGAGCACGGCTCATGGTGATGTCCACGAAGCCGCCCCATTGATACGCGATGGGCGTGTCAGCGAGCTGTGGAAATACCGTCAACATGCGCGCCCGGGTTGCCGCGGGAATCGCGGATGGCGCGCGCGCCGAGTAACTTACGCGTCCCCCGAATAGCAGGCGCCGATCGGCCGAGAGCCGGAAGTAGTCGAGCACCCAATTCATGTCACTGACCGCCGCGTTGTTTGCGATCAATCCGTTAGCGCGGTCCGCGCCGAGTGGCTCGGTAGCGATGATATAGGTCGCCACCGCCATAATTTTCTTTGCCAGCGCTGGCGCAAGGTCTTGTAGGTAGGTGTTGCCGCACAGAGCAAGATATTGACAGCGCACTTGACCATTGGGCGTGTGTACTTCGAGCTGCCGTGCAGGCGCAAAACTGATTGCGCGCGTGCCTTCAAATATGCGGACGCTGCGTCGCGCCGCAGCAGCCGCGAGGCCGCGCGTATAGTTGAGCGGGTGCAAGTGCCCGCTGGCCGAGTCAAAGAGCGCGCCCGTGTAACGGCGCGTCGCGAGAAGCGAGCGAACTTCTTCACACGGCATGTAGCGGGCGCTCTGATAGCCATAATCACGCAGCATTGCAAGGTCCGCGTGAAGCTCGCGCTCGTGACGCGACTTTAGTGCTACTTGCATATGTCCATTTACCCAATCACAGTCGATGGAATACTTGGCAATACGCTCTTTGATGAGGGCAAGTCCTGCGATCGACACATCCCAAACGGCGCGCGCAGCACTTGGGTCTAGCAATTTTTCGATGCTGGCCTGTCCCGCCGCGACACCGAATATTGCCTGCCCACCGTTCCTGCCAGAGGCCCCCCAAGCAATCCGTTGTTCTTCGACGAGCACGACCCGATACCCGCGTTCGGCGAGATGCAAGGCGACCGAGCAACCGGCAATGCCGCCCCCCACAACACACACATCGCAGTCAACTGTTCCCGCAAGCGCCGGCCAGCGCTCGGCCGGATGCGCCGTTGCACCATAATAGGAGTCGACTACGGGTTCGAGGCTCATGATCGGTGTGACCCCGGTCGGCTGGAGGCTGTTCAAGACATTAGGGTAAGATAGACGCCGCTCGCCATCATCATGCAATCCAATCGTCCAGTCATCGGAATACCCGCCGATCAGCGCATGATCGGCCCACATCCGTTTCACGCGGTTGGGGATAAGTATGTACGCGCGGTGGTGGAGGCGGCGAACGCGATTCCGTTGTTGATTCCGGCGCTGGGAGAAAGCCTGGGGTTCGACGAGCTGCTCGTGCATCTCGACGGTATCCTCTTCACGGGCAGTCCGTCAAATGTGGAACCGTATCGATACAATGGTAGTCCGAGTATTCCCGGCACTCTTCATGATGCGGCACGCGATTCAACGACATTGCCACTCATCCGGTGCGCGCTCGGCGCAGGCGTGCCAGTGTTCGGCATATGCCGTGGCTTTCAGGAAGTCAACGTTGCCATGGGCGGCACCCTTACTCAACGTCTGCATGAAATTCCGGGACTGTTGGACCACCGCGACGACGACGAACAGCCGCTGGCGGTGCAATACGGCCCGGCGCACGATGTAACACTCGAACCGGGCGGGCTGCTATCACAGCTCGCGGGTGTAACGCAGGTAAAGGTCAACTCGCTGCATTCACAGGGAGTAGATCGTCTGGCGCCGGATTTGATTGTCGAGGCACGGGCGCCAGATGGTGTTATCGAAGCGTTTCGCGTCAAAGATGCCCCGCGTTTTGCATTGGCAGTGCAATGGCATCCGGAGTGGCAGGTGATGAGCGATTCATTTTCGCGTGCGATATTCGCAGCTTTCGGCGCGGCGAGTCGGGAGCGGGCGCAGCATAAATAGAAGGTTTGGTTTATGGTGAGTGAAATTCAACAGTTTTTCCGTGATCATGGCATCTCCGAGGTTGAGGCGATCATTCCGGACATGGCGGGCATTGCGCGCGGCAAGATCATGCCGGCCGCCAAATTCGCCGACGACGAAGGTATGCGTCTGCCGGAAAGCATCTTCCTGCAGACCGTGACGGGTGACTATCCTCCGAATACCGGCGATGCGATGAGTCCGGCGGAAATCGACATCGTCCTCAAGGCCGATCCGAAGACCGTGCGCCGGGTGCCCTGGGCGGCTGAGCCCACCGCACAAGTGATTCACGACTGTTTCTATTCCGACGGGCGCCGCGTGACCATGGCGCCGCGCCACGTGTTACGCAATGTCCTGGAGCTGTATGCGCAGCGAGGCTGGGAGCCCGTGGTGGCGCCGGAGCTCGAATTCTATCTTATCGAACCGAATATCGACGCCGATTATCCGCTAAAGCCGCCTATAGGCAGATCAGGCAGAGCTGAACCCGGCCGCCAGTCCTACAGTATTGCAGCCGTCAACGAATTTGATCCGCTGTTCGATGACATCTACCAGTTCTGCGAAGATCAGGATATCGAGATTGACACGCTGATCCACGAGGACGGCCCGGCGCAAATGGAGATCAATCTCATCCATGGACATCCGCTGGACCTCGCCGATCAGGCATTTCTCTTCAAGCGCACAGCGCGCGAAGCGGCACTGCGACACAAGATGTACGCGACGTTCATGGCCAAGCCCCACGCCAAGGAGCCGGGCAGCGCCATGCACATTCATCAGAGCATCGTCGATCTGAAGACGCGCAAAAACGTCTTCAGCAATGCTGACGGCACGCCCTCGCAACTATTCTTCTCGCACATCGCGGGACTGCAGAAGTATCTGCCGGCCGCGATGGCGCTTCTATGCGCCAATGTTAACTCTTATAGGCGCTTGACACCGTACCTGTCGGCTCCGATCAATGTGCATTGGGGCTATGACAATCGCACTGCTGGCCTGCGCGTACCGATGTCAAATGCGGAGGCACGCCGGGTAGAAAATCGCGTCAGCGGCGCGGATGCGAATCCGTACATCGCTATAGCGACTTCACTTGCGTGCGGGTACCTGGGGATGGTCGAAGGCCTTCAGCCGACTGATCCGATCACTGGGAGTGCACACGATTTGCCTTTCGGCTTGCCGCGATCGCTGGATGAGGCGCTACGGCGACTGCGCGAAAGCGAGGAGCTCGTTGGCTTGCTCGGCGAGGCATTTATTGCCGCATTCTCCATCGTCAAAGAGGCCGAGTATGAGGTCTTCCTGCAGGTGATCAGCTCCTGGGAGCGGGAGCACCTGCTGCTCAACGTATGATAGGCGCTGTCCGCATTGTCTCACTTGCGGCGTCGCTGCTCGTGGTGCTTGCAGCGTGCGGCGGCCGGACGGCGGCCGGCGGCGCCGCGGCCGGAAAACCCACAGCGGCCGACCCTAGCACCGAGAAGGTCGTCAATATCTACAACTGGTCGGACTACATTGATCCAGGCGCATTGAAGGATTTCGAGGCGCAAACGGGCATCAAAGTCAATTACGACGTATTCGACTCTAACGAAGTACTCGAAACCAAACTCCTAGCCGGGAACACCGGCTACGACCTCGTCGTGCCAACGGCGAATTTCCTTGAGCGTCAGATACAGGCGGGGGTGTTCCAGAAGCTCGACAAGTCACAGATTCCGAATCTCAAGAACGTGGATCCAGATATTCTCAGGCGGATCGCGCTGCACGATCCGGGCAATCAGTACGGGGTCAATTATCTTTGGGGAACTTCGGGGCTCGGCTACAACGTTGCAAAAATTCATGAGCGAATGCCCGATGCGCCGCTCGATAGCTGGCGAATGCTGTATGACCCCGCAGTCATCTCAAAGTTCAAGGACTGCGGCGTGTCGGTTTTCGATGCGCCTTCGGAAGTCGTGAGCACCGTGCTGATTTTCCTCGGCAAGAACGCCAATAGTCTGTCGCCCGATGATCTCGCGCAGGCTGAGAAGGTGCTGTTGTCTATCCGACCGTACTTGCGTTACGTGGAAACCGAACGCTATATCGAGGATCTGGCCAACGGTGAGACTTGCCTCGCGCTTGGTTGGGGTGGCGATGTGCTGCAGGCGCGGGATCGAGCGCGCGAAGCAGGCAAGGGCATCGAGATCAAATACAGTCTACCGCGCGAAGGCGGAATCATTTTTTTCGACATGCTCGCAATCCCCGCCGACGCGCCACATCCGCAAAATGCCCTAACGCTTATCAACTATCTTCTGCAACCCGCGGTCGCGGCGCGCAATTCGAACCTGATTAGATACGCGAATAGTATCCCCGCATCGCGGCCAATGTTGTCCGACAGCGTGAAAAATGATCCCAACATCTACCCGCCCCCCGACGTCATGGCAAAGCTCGTACCGAATCTCGCTCAGCCGGTCGGTTACACGCGCCTGCTGACGCGCACATGGACGCGGTTCAAGACGAGCCAGTAGCCGTGCCTGAGGCCTACGTGCGCATTGAAGGTGTCACTAAGACCTTTGGCGAAGCGCCGGCCGTTGACAATGTCTCACTCGATATTTACCGCGGTGAGATTTTCTGCCTGCTTGGAGGATCCGGTTCGGGGAAAACAACGCTGCTACGAATGTTAGCGGGATTTGAAATGCCGACGGCTGGCCGTCTGTACATCGATGGGCAGGACATGTCGGGCATTGCCCCCTGTGATCGGCCAGTCAATATGATGTTTCAATCCTACGCGTTGTTTCCGCACATGAGCGTCGAAAAGAATGTGGCGTTCGGGCTCGAACAGGAGAAACTCTCTCGCGCCGAGATTGCCGAGCGTGTCGCGCAGATCCTCGACATCGTAAAGATGACTGCATTTGTCTCACGCAAACCACATCAGCTCTCAGGAGGCCAGAAGCAGCGTGTAGCCCTTGCGCGCGCGCTTGTAAAGCGCCCCAAGCTGCTGCTGCTTGACGAGCCACTCGGTGCGCTCGATCGGAAGCTGCGCGAGCATACCCAGTTCGAACTTCTGGCCATCCAGAAGCGACTGGGAGTCACATTCATCGTCGTGACTCACGACCAGGGAGAAGCGATGACCCTAGCCTCGCGGATTGGCGTGATGAATCATGGCCAGATCGTGCAGATTGGCACTCCGCTCGATATCTATGAGTATCCACAAACGAAATTTGTTGCCGATTTCGTGGGCGCCGTCAACCTCTTTGAGGGCCGCCTCGTCGAGGACGAAGCAGATCATGTGCGCATACGTTCGGAGGAGCTCGGCGCGGTGGTTTACGTCGATCACGGCATCAGTTCGGCACCGGATGTGACCGTTGCAGTTGCCATTCGCCCGGAGAAAATTGGCATCGACCGCACCCGGCCCGCCGGCAGCGAGAATGTCGCGCACGGCAAAGTGAAGGAAATTGCCTATATGGGCGACACGTCAATCTATATCGTAGCGCTCGATACCGGAAAGCTCGTGCGCGTCACCCTGCCAAACGTCGTGCGCCGCGCCGAAGATCGGTTTACCGCGGAGGAGAGCGTATTTCTTTCCTGGCACGCTTCAAGTCCGGTGGTTCTCACTCGTTAGGAGCCGTGGTTGCAAGCGCTGCGCAAACATCCAGGCAGGCGGTTCGTGGTGGCCGTTCCTTATCTGTGGCTGAGCGTATTGTTCCTTATTCCCTTCATTATAGTATTCAAGATTTCCTTTTCCGAGACGCGCATGGCGATGCCGCCTTATGCGCCGCTCATCGAGTGGCGCGACGGCGTGATCGTGGGGATCAAGCTATATTTTGCGAACTACCGATTTCTATTTACGGATCGACTGTATGCGAGCGCATATCTGTACTCAATTAAGGTGGCGGCAGTTTCGACGCTATGGTGTCTCCTGATTGGCTATCCAATGGCCTATGCAATCGCACGCTCCACCGCCGCTTGGAAAAACCTGCTGTTGATGCTCATCATTCTGCCTTTCTGGACCTCATTCCTGTTGCGTGTCTACGCCTGGATCGGGCTGCTGAAGAGTAATGGCGTGATCAACAATACACTGCTTTCGCTTGAAGTTATCCACGAGCCACTAACGTTAATGCAGACTGACTTCGCCGTATACATCGGCATCGTCTATTCCTACCTGCCGTTTATGATCCTGCCGCTTTATGCCAATCTTGAAAAGCATGATACGACACTGCTCGAGGCAGCCGCGGATCTGGGCGCGCGGCCCTGGCGGGCGTTTTTGCGGGTTACTCTTCCCCTGTCGATGCCCGGGATCATGGCGGGTTGCCTGCTAGTGTTCATTCCGGCCGTCGGCGAGTACGTGATTCCGTCGCTGCTGGGGCGCACGGACCAGCTCATGATTGGGCGCGTTCTGTCGGATGAGTTTTTCGCCAACCGCGACTGGCCGGTGGCCAGTGCGGTGGCGATTCTGATTCTCGTCCTTTTGGTTGTGCCGATCATGCTCTTTCAGCGTGTACAGAAGACCGAGCTGGAGGCGCGGCCGTGAAGAGCGGCTATTTCGCGCGTACGGGACTGGTCATTGGGCTTGCATTCTTGTACGTACCCATTCTTTCGATGGTGGTCTTCTCCTTCAATAATTCGCGTTTGGTGACAGTGTGGGACGCCGCGCACTCACCCACTCTCAAATGGTATGTGGCGTTGCTGTCGAACGGGCCGGTCCTGCGAGCGGCATGGCTCTCGATTCGTGTCGCCGCCAGCGCCGCGAGCGGCGCGGTGGTGCTCGGAACACTCGTCGGATTCGTTTTGGCGCGCTTCGGCCCATTCCGCGGCCGCACGCTATTGTCGGCGATGACGACCGCACCCCTTGTGATGCCGGAAGTGATTACCGGTTTGTCACTGCTGTTGTTGTTTGTCGCACTCGAGCAGCTGATAGGCTGGCCGCGAGGGCGAGGCATGCTCACGATCATATTGGCGCACATCACCTTTACGATGTCTTACGTGGCTGTGGTGGTACAGTCGCGACTTGCGGGTTTCGATGAATCACTGGAAGAGGCGGCGATGGATCTGGGTGCGCGCCCCACGACAGTATTCTTCCGCATCACACTGCCGCTCATTTTGCCCGCCATTATTTCCGGGTGGCTGCTGGCGTTCACAATTTCATGGGACGACGTCGTAGTCTCACAGTTTGTCGCAGGGCCCGCCTCAACAACACTGCCGATGGTGATCTTCTCAAAGGTTCGCCTGGGTGTGAGTCCGGATGTAAATGCACTCGCCACCCTCATGGTGCTGGTAGTCGCGTTGGGCATTGTGATCAGTAGCGCATGGATGCACGCGGTGACCAAGCGGCGTGAGCGTGAGTCACAGCTCGCGAGCGCCGGATCTTAATAGACGTCATGGCACTCATGAGTGCCTGGAGTGGACGTGGGTAGAAGTTCAATAAGGGCAGGAGTCGTCGACCTGGCTGCGAGGCTTCGACATAAGCCGCGCGCTGGCGTGCATCACGGCTGCACGTGCGGCCGGCTGCGGCGTGCCGCTTCCTAATAGCTGCGGCCGAAACGCGTGCCCATCATCAGTAAGCTGCCCGATATCGGCACGACGATATTCACGGTTATGTCGCGGCGCGCGCGTGAATTGGGCGCTCTCAACCTAGGACAGGGATTTCCTGACTACGATATCGATCCGCGCATCACGCAACTCGTGGCGGCGGCGATGGCGAGCGGCCACAATCAATACGCGCCGATGGAGGGCAGCGCAGAATTGCGAGCACAGATTGCGCACAAGATTGCTACTTGTTACGGGGTTGCCACGGATCCGGAAACGCAGATCACGATTACGCTCGGCGCTACCGAGGCGCTCTACTCTGTCATTCAGGCAACGGTCGGATCGGCAGATGAGGTGATTCTTTTCGATCCGTCCTACGACTCCTATGATCCCGCCGTCAGGCTTGCGGGTGGGCGTGTGGTGCGGTTGCCGTTGCAGCTGCCGGATTTTCGCTACGACTGGGATAGGGTGCGGGCGGCGATAACGCCGCGCACTCGGCTCGTGATCATAAATAGCCCGCACAATCCCGCGTGCACCGTGACGTCCGCGGCGGATCTGGACGCGCTCGCCGCCGTGATCGACGGTCGGGATATACTGGTGCTCTCGGATGAGGTCTACGAACACGTCGTGTTCGACGGTCGCGCGCATTGTTCGGTGCTCGCGCACACCGAGCTGCGAGCCCGAAGCTTCGCGGTATTCTCCTTCGGCAAGACGCTGCATGCGACCGGCATTCGGGTGGGCTACTGCATTGCACCCGCCGAACTTACGCGCGAACTGCGCAAGGTCCACCAATTCAACACCTTCAGTATTGCGCATCCGCTGCAGCATGCCATAGCGGCGTATCTTCTGCAGGCACCCGAAGTCTGGCAGAACCTGTCGGGCTTTTTTCAAGCCAAGCGTGATCGTATGCGGGGTGCGCTCGCCGGCAGTGGATTTACGCTCCCCGCTGCCGCAGGCACCTATTTCCAGCTGCTCGATTTCAGCGCGCTCGACAGTCGCGACGATCAGAGCTTCGCGGAGCGTCTGCTCACTGAAGCGGGTGTCGCGACAATTCCGCTATCGCCGTTCTATGCGATCGCGCCAAGGTTGTCCGTGGTACGTCTGTGCGTTGCAAAACGCGATGCAACGCTCGACGCAGGTGCAGCCCGTCTGCGCGCCTTTGCACAGAGGCTCAGTGGCAAATGAAGAAACCCACGCTTGTCAACCACCCACCCAAGGTCGAGCTGCCGGCGGACAATCATCCGGTGGGGGCACCGATCTATCAGAACGTCAAGTTCGAATTCGATAATCTCGAGCAGACGACCCGCTTTCTGCGCGGCGAGCGCGCCGGTTTTTTTTACATGCGAACGTCGAACCCGACTTCGCGCCAGCTCGAGTTGACGCTCGCTGAGCTACAGGGGCGTGACGATTGCGTCACGACGGGTACCGGTCTCGGCGCGGTCGCTCACACACTGCTCGCGCTCACGAAACAGGGCGATCACGTGCTGTGTTTCATCGAGACCTACAATCCGACCCGCTACGTCATCCGTCGCCTGCTCAGCCGCTTTGGCGTTTCGCATACGATGCTGTCCATCGAGGATCTTGCCGGTATCGAACACACACTCGCGTCCCGGCCCACACGGCTGGTTTACTTTGAAAGCCCGACAAATCCAGTCACCAAGATCGCGGATATAGCAGCAATTACACGTCTTGCCAAGGCGCATGGGGCGCTCAGCGTAATGGACAACACTTTCGCCGGCTTTCATCAACACGGTGAATACGATGTTGATGTCTTCGTCCACAGCCTGACAAAGTACGCCTCGGGCGCCGGCGATGTCATGGGCGGCGCAGCCATTGCGCGCACCGAGCTCATGCGGCTGTTACGCACCGACTTCGGCGCTTTTGGCGTCGCATTGGATCCGCACGCGGCATTTCTGATTCAGCGTGGACTCAAGACATATTTCGTTCGCTACTCTGCGCAGTGCGCGCGGGCCCTGCGCATCGCAGAGCTTCTTGCGTCTCACCCGGCGGTGGCGCGCGTGCACTACCCGGGTCTACCCGGGCATCCGCAACATGCGCTCGCTGCTTCACAGATGCGTGAATTCGGCTCGATCGTGAGCGCGGATTTGAAAGGCGGTCTTGCCGCCGGTGGTTGTTTCGCCGAGAGCCTCAAGCTCTTTGCCTTGACGTCTAGCCTGGGCTCGACCGAATCCCTAGTCGTCGCACCTCAGATGATGGGCGGACGGGACCTATCGGCCGAGCAGTTGCGCGCCTCCGCGGTCACGGAAGGCACGGTACGCTTGTCCATTGGGCTCGAGGACGAGGAAGATTTGGTCGCGGACGTCCTTCAGGCGCTCGACGCGGTGCGCGCGCGGTGCGGCTGATAGGGAAGTACCTCAAGCAACTCGCCCTCCTGCAAGCGATGCTGCACGTGCCGCCAGAACTCGGCGCCCAGAATCTCGCCATGCACACGCATAAAGGCCGCGTGCTGAGCATCATCGAAGGCCAGGAAATTGATGAAAGTCTCCGGGAACACGTCATTCTCGGCGACGTAGAACCATGCTTCGTCGCGCATCTCATCCTCCGGATGGATCGCCTGCGGCAGGTCGCGGAAATGGCAGTCAGTGACCTGGCATAGCTCGTCGTAGTCGTAGAAGATCACGCGACCGTGGCGTGTAACTCCGAAATTCTTGAATAACAGGTCGCCAGCAAAGATGTTGGTATAGGCGAGGTCGCGAATGCACTGACCGTAGTCGAGCACGGCAAGTTCGGCTGCGGGGGCACTGGCCGTACGCAGAAATAAGTCGAGCGGCGTCGTGCGTCGCTCGATGTAGAGGTGATTGAAGATCAAATTGTCACCTTCGGGGTGCACGGTGTTGGCGGTCTCGGCGGCGAGTTCCGCGAGGAGCTCGGGGGCGAATCGGGCCTTGGGGAAACGCAGCCGCTTGAATTCCTGCGCGTCGACCAGACGTCCAGCACGATCGTGCTTGAAGACGAGCTGATACTTCGCGATGACTTCCTCGCGCAAAATATTTTTCGGATAGGCAAAACGGTCGCGGATGATCTTGAATACCACGTCAAATGACGGCAGCGTAAAGCAAAGCATGACGAGACCACGCTCGCCCGGAGCGTGCACGAAACGGTCAGTCGCGTTTTCCAAGTGCCGCATGAGTTCACGGTAGCGTTCTGTCTTGCCTTGCTTGGCACGGCCGAGCACGGTGAAGAGCTCGCCCGCTGGCTTGCGGGGCAGCACGGACTTTAGGAACACCACGGCTTCTGCGACGCGGTCAAGATCCACGTGGAAATAGGAGCGCGTGTAGCTGAACACAATGCTAACCTGGTCTTCAGAGAGCATGACCGCATCGATCAGAATGCCCGCGTCGGTATTCTTGAGCGCAATGACGAGCGGCAGGAGTAGCCCACGGCCAGTGATGCGGCCGACGAGGTAGGCGCGTGTAAGCTGATAGAACACCGGAACGATGACCTCGACTTTCTGTACTGTGCGCTGTCCGCCAAGGCTGTGCAGATGAGTGCTGACATCGGCAGCAAGGTGTGCGACGCTCCTGTCGAAGTCCCTCCAGGATGATCGCAACCGTAACTCGCCGAGCAAGTCCTCGAAAAGCAGATTGAGCGAGCCGCGATTGACGTAGGTTTTCGTGCCCGTGACGGCGCCGATGCCGGCAAGCGGATCAAGATCCTTCGCGACGAACTCGATGTCGGGGTCGACGCCAACTGTCCCGAAGAGCCGGCGGGTGATAGAGCTGAAAAATGTCTTGGTGAATTCACCATCCGGCAGAGCGGCGATCGCGATCTCGAACTGCTGACGGATTTGCGTCCACGCGCGTCGATCCAAAGCATGCTCCTTAAGCTTGGCGCGTAGCTCGTCAATGCTCCGATCGACGCGGCGATCGTACAGTTCTATGCGCTCGACGGCGTCACGCTGGCTCGCCTTCCAGTCGCGGGCATCGAAGCGCACCGGTGCGCGGCGGGTGATCGCGCGAAACTCGGCGTTGTAGTCGGCGAACGCCTGTGCAATGTAGCGCGCGCAATCCTTGGCAGGATCGCTAGACGGCTCCTCCTCGGCTGCCATCGTCACAGCCCTTTCAAAGATTGCGGATCAAGGCATCTCCAAAAGCACTGGTCGAGACTTCCCGCGCGCCTTCCATCTGACGCGCAAAGTCATATGTCACGATCTTCTCGCCAATGGTGCGGTCCATGGCGGTGATGATGGCGTCGGCCGCTTCCACCCAACCCATATAGCGAAACATCATCTCACCGGAGAGAATGAGCGAGCCGGGGTTTACCTTATCGAGATTTGCGTACTTGGGCGCCGTGCCGTGGGTGGCCTCGAATATGGCATGTCCGGTCATGTAGTTTATATTGCCGCCCGGTGCAATGCCGATGCCACCCACTTGAGCTGCGAGTGCGTCAGAGATGTAATCTCCATTCAGATTGAGGGTTGCGATGACATCGAACTCCTCAGGTCGCGTGAGGACCTGTTGGAGAGTGATGTCGGCAATGGCGTCTTTGAGAAGGACGCGGCCAGCGCTCCTAGCCGCATCCATTTCATTATTGGCGGCCTTCTCACCCTTGACAGCCTTCGTGCGTTCCCACTGCTCCCAGGTGTAGGTTTGCGCCGCGAACTCGCGCTCGGCGAGCTGATAGCCCCAGTTGCGAAACGCTCCTTCGGTAAACTTCTGAATGTTGCCCTTGTGCACCAGCGTTACGCTTTTTCTCTTATTAGCGATGGCGTACTGGATCGCTGAGCGAATCAGCCTTTCGGAGCCCTCCTTGGAGACGGGCTTGATGCCGATACCGGAGGTCTCCGGAAAGCGTATTTTTGCATATGCCTTCGGGAAGGCCTGCTTGAAGAGCTCAAGGAACTTCTTGTTCTCGTCCGTTCCCGCTTCGAACTCAATCCCGACGTAGATGTCCTCAGTGTTCTCGCGGAAGATCACCATGTCCACCTTCTGCGGATTCTTTACTGGCGAAGGCACGCCCTTGTACCAGCGAACGGGACGCAGACATACATACAGATCAAGAAGCTGGCGCAGCGCCACATTGAGTGAACGGATGCCGCCGCCGATCGGGGTCGTCAGGGGGCCCTTGATTGAAACAAGATAGTCGCGGCACGCCGTAACGGTCTCATCCGGCAACCAGGTATGCAGGAGCCTATTGGACTTCTCCCCGGCATAAACTTCCATCCAATGGATCTTGCGCAGGCTGCCGTAGGCTTTCGTAACCGCGGCATCCAGGACACGCACGCTCGCCCGCCAGATGTCCGGCCCGGTGCCGTCGCCTTCGATGAAGGGCACGATCGGGTTGTCCGGTACTACAAGGCGTCCCTTGCTTAGGGTCATTTTGGCGCCGCCCACGGGCGCGGTAATCTTCGTTGCCGTGGCAGTAGACATGCTTCACCCCGTGCGCAATCCCCGCTGACGCAGGAGTCGCCAGCTGGGCGCGAATGCTAACACGCGGTTTCCGTCGCGGGCTTGGCTAGAATACGCAGCCATGACTCGCACCCTCGCGACCACCCCCGCAGCCGATGGATATCGGATGCCGGCGGAATTCGAACGGCACAGCGGTTGTTGGATGCTATGGCCGGAGCGAACCGACAACTGGCGCAGCGCCGCCGCACCGGCACAGCAGGCCTTTTGCCGGGTTGCCGCTGCAATCGCGCGTTTCGAGCCGGTCACTATGGGCGTATCCCCGGCCTACTTTGAGTCGGCCCGACGCGCACTGCCTGAAGCGGTACGTATCGTCGAAATGTCGCATGATGACTGCTGGATGCGCGATGTCGGGCCTACGTTCGTCGTGCATCCACGCGACGCAGTGCGCGGTGTGCATTGGCACTTCAATGCCTGGGGAGGGTTGCAGGGAGGCCTGTATTCGCCCTGGGATCAGGACGAGCTAGTTGCGCTCAAAGTCCTCGAGATCGAAGGCCGTGATCGCTATCGCGCGCCGCTCATCAACGAAGGCGGCGCCCTCCATGTTGACGGCGCCGGCACGGCGCTCGTCACCGAAGAGTGTCTTCTCAACGCCAACCGCAATCCGACGCTGCGGCGCGCGCAGATCGAGGCGTACTTGCGCACCTACTTGGGCGTGCGCACGATTGTCTGGCTCGGCAAGGGCGTGTTCAACGACGAGACCGACGGTCATATCGATGAGCTCGCCTGCTTCGTCCGGCCCGGCGTCGTGTGCCTCACGTGGACCGACAACCGACGCGATCCGCAGCACGCAATCTCGCATGATGCCTGGGAGCGACTGCATGATGCGCGTGATGACCGTGGCCAGAGGTTCAAGGTGCACAAAATCCCGATGCCGGGACCGCTGGCGATGACCGCACGCGAGGCATGCGGCGTGCGGGTCCGCCCCGGCAGCGCGCCGCGCCGCGCCGGGCAACGGCTGGCGGCGAGCTATGTCAACTTCTACGCTGCCAACGGTGGCATTGTCATGCCGCTCCTTGATCGACGCCGCGATCGGGCCGCGGCAGCACTCTTAAAGCGACTTTTCCCGCGGCGCCGCGTAGTAGGAATCGCCACGCGGGAGATCCTGCTCGGCGGCGGTAACATCCACTGCATTACGCAGCAAGTCCCCGTTTCTCCGCCTACTTCCTAAGCGACAGCTCATTCCCGTTTCGCGCCGGTTATGCCGCGAGCGATCGGCCGCGGCCGAAAGCGGCCCGCGACATCAAGTTCAGGTATTCTCGCGGTCTCCACTCACGGTTTTGCGGGCCCACCGTCGCATGCATGTTGCGTGCTTGTTAATGTCCCTCAGCCTCGCGATGCTTGCGAATACATTGGTCGCAGCGGCAGAGCTGAACCCCGTGAGAGCACATTCGGTGCCAGCGGCCGAAACCGCCGTGCAGGGCGTTATCATAAAGTTGCGCGCACCCGGACCAACAAGTCGCGCGCAGGCTTCGTCCGCAGATCCGGTTGCTGTGATTGCAAAGCGCGCAAGTCTCGGCCTGGTGGAGTCGCGCCGGATCGCCGGCGCCCTGCACGCGATGCGCGTGCTGCCTGCCTTCGCCGGTGAGTCGCTGGCCGCGACACTCGCGCGGCTGCGCGCCGATCCAGAGGTCGTCTTTGCGGAACCCGATCAGCGCCGCTACATCCACGCCGTGCCGAACGATCCGCTGTATCTCGATCAGTGGTATCTGCAGAACGCCAGCACGACACCGAGCGCGGTCGATGCGGAGACGGCTTGGGATGTGACAACAGGCAGCAACGGAATTGTGATCGCCGATATCGACACGGGCGTGCGCTTCGATCACCCGGACCTGCTGCGGGCGGGCGCGGGAGACGGTGGCCGGCTACTGCCAGGCTACGACTTCATATCGGACCCGGAGATCGCCAACGATGGCGATGGGCGGGATCCGGATGCTTCTGATCCGGGCGATTGGGTGACCATGGCGGACACGAATACCCCGGAATTCAAGGGTTGCACGGTGGCTGACAGCTCGTGGCACGGCACGCGCGTGGTTGGCATTCTTGGCGCCATCACCGACAACGCAATCGGCGTCGCCGGCCTCACATGGAGCAGCTGGATCCTGCCAGTGCGCGCTCTCGGCAAATGCGGCGGCAACGATTCGGACATTGAGGCCGCGATGGCGTGGGCGGCCGGCATCCACGTTGACGGCGTGCCGGACAATCCGAATCCGGCCAAAATTGAGAACCTAAGCATCGGAGCGGCGGGCAGCTGTCCGGCGAGCTATCAGGACATCATTGAGCAGCTGACGCAGCTTGGCGTGCTTATCGTCGTCTCCGCAGGCAATGACGGCGGGCCCGTGTCCGCTCCGGCGAATTGCCCGGGTGTAGCAGCGGTTGCCGGGTTGCGCCAAGCCGGTACGAAGGTCGGCTACAGCAATCTTGGGCCCCAGATCGCCCTCGGTGCGCCCGCCGGAAATTGCGCGACCACCGTGGCGGGCGCCGCTTGCCTCTACACGCTCGATACCACCTATAACCTGGGTACCACGACGCCTACGACGAATGGTTACACCGATCAGACGAATGTAAATCTCGGCACAAGTTTCTCTGCACCGATTGTGTCGGGAATTGCTGCATTGATGCTGGCGGTGAACGGCAATCTCAATTCGAGCGAGCTCATTAGGCGTTTGAAGGAGGGGACGCGGCCTTTCCCGCAGATGTCTCTCGATAATACAAGCTCGCCGCCACCACCATCCTGTCACGTTCCGGCAGGCTCGGCGGATGTGCAGAACGCGGAATGCATTTGCACCTTGGACGACATGACCTGCGGGGCTGGTATGGCCAATGCCCCCGCGGCCGTGGCCGCAGCGCTGCGGCCCATCGCCGCCGTCGCCGTGCCCGCCGCCGTCATGGCCGGCGGAAATGTAGTTCTGCAGGGCGCAGGCAGCGCTGCCGCGTGTAATCACACCATCACGGGCTTCCAATGGGTAAGCAGCGATCCCGCGAATCATCCGGTGTCGAACGCCAACGCGGCGGCTACAACCGTCACGGCGCCGGCAAGTGGCTCGTTTACCGTGACGCTGACGGTACTGGACGATTCGGTGCCGAAGCGCACTGACGTCGCCACCGTCACGATCTCCGCGACTGCAGTGACGACGGCCGCGCCATCGAGCGCCGGTGTACACGCCTGTCTGGGCGCGGTTGCCGTCGCCTCGCCGGTCGCCGTCGTGGTGTCGCCGAGCAGCGCGACCCTGCAAGTTGGCGTGGGCACGCAGGCATTTAAGGCAACCGTCACCAATACGACCAATACGGCGGTGACCTGGCAGGTGAACAAACTGAGCGGTGGCAACCCGGCGATTGGCACGATTTCGACGGCTGGCGTCTATACTCCGCCCGTGACGGTGCCCGCAACGCTAACCGTGACGGTTACGGCGGAATCGGTAGCCGTCAAGACACAAAGTGCTTCGGCACAGGTTACCGTCACGGCGCCGCCGTCGAGCGGCGGAGGCGCGACCGACGCTCTGACACTGCTCGCAGTCGTCGCGGTGATCGCGTGCCGCGCGCGACTAACCCTGGGCTACGCGCTGCGCAACGTCGAGCCATTCCTTCTGCGCGCGGCGGTAGTGCGCCGGCGCAATGCGCGCCTGCTCTAAGAGCTCGCGCGCAATCTTGCGCGCCTCATCGCGCCGCCCCTCGGCCGCCAACAGCTGCACGAACCGCGCCGTCGCCTCCGCACCCGGAAAGCTCGGAGCGACCACGCGGTATTCCTCGAGCGCTTTGGATTTGTTGCCTTCGCCTTCCAGGGCGCGCGCATAGAGCAGGTGTCCCTCTGGAGACTTGAAGTCCGGATTCAAACGGATGAGATCATCGAGAGTTGCGCGCGCGGCGGCCGCATCGCCTTTGCCGAATTGCGCGCGCGCGAGCCCTAACATCAGGTCCGGGTCATGTTCATACAGGCCATTGAGGTTCGCCCGGTGTTCACTAATCGCTTCGTCATAGCGCCCGGCACGCGTGAGCGCCTCGGCATAGCGCTGTCGGCTCGCGACATTGCCGGCCACTCGGGCTTCGCTTTCGTAGCGGCGCAGATCCGCATGGGGATCGAGGGCTTTTTTGACCCCGCGCGCCGTGCGTTGCGCCGTGCGACTGCGAAATAAATCCGGAATGACCTCCACCGCCACGTAGGCAATCGCGCCGGGAAAGGACAACAGGGCGAGTACCCATATCCAGATCTGGTTTCGCCCCGTCTTGATGCAATGGATGATGAGCAAAACCTGAATCGCGATCGAGAGGATGAGGAGCCAGGGCATGCGAGCCTCACGAGCCGGGAAAGCCCGCAAGCTTACTGGGCGGCGCAGGCGATCTCCACAGAAGCGGGTCCGCCCTCACCCTCCCCGTGGTAGCTCCAGCCGGCCGTGCCCATAGGCCCATCAGCGCAACGCCCGCGGCTTTCACGAGTTCGACGACGCCGACTGTCCTCATCATCCGCGATGGCGTACGAATGGTGGGGGCATGGCTTCATTATCGGCTATCGAAGACGCCGCGCGCGCGCGGTGCTGCTATTCTTGCACCGTGAATCCATCCCGGCTGGCTCGGCCCCGATTCAGGATCTGCGACGTCTTATTGGCATTCGCATGTCTTGCGACCTGGAGTCCCGCACTTGCCCAGCACAGCCCCGCCGAGCATGCGCCGCCGCAGGCAGCTGCGCCGCGGCCGCGCATTGGACTGGTGCTATCTGGCGGCGGCGCTCGCGGCGCAGCACACATCGGCGTCCTAAAGGTCCTCGACGATCTGCATGTTCCCGTCGATGCGATTGCGGGCACCAGCATGGGTGCGGTCGTCGGCGGCCTGTATGCAAGCGGCTTCTCGGCACGTGAAATCGAAACCATCATGACTTCGGTGAATTGGCAGGATGCATTTCGCGATCGGCCGACGCGTACCGATCTCACCTTTAGAAGGAAGGAGGAAGAGGAGAACTTTCTTGTTAATTTTCCGCTCGGCTTGCGTAGCCGCCACTTCCAGCTCCCCAAGGGTCTCATTCAGGGTCAGAAACTCAGCCAGATTCTGCGGCGTCTTACCTTGCCGATCGCCGAGATCACGGACTTCGACGCGCTGCCGACGCGCTTCCGCGCCGTCGCAACCGACCTGGAAACCGGCGATTCCGTGGTCATGCACGACGGCGACCTCGCGAGCGCTATGCGCGCGAGCTTGTCGGCGCCGGGAGTGTTTGCCCCGGTTGAGCGCAATGGCCGCCTGCTGGTCGATGGCGGTCTTGCTGAGAACCTGCCAATCGACGTGGCGCGCGCCATGGGAGTCGACATCCTTATCGTGGTGGACGTGAGCACGCCGCTCGTCACGCGTGACAAACTCACCAGCGTTCCGGTGATTTCAAATCAAATGCTTGCGATCCTGATCAGACGCAATGAACAGCGGCAGCTCGAAAGTCTGTCGAAGAGCGACGTGCGCGTTGATCCGATTCTCGGTGAGTTTTCGCCTTTCGACTTCGGTATCGTCGCGAAGGCCGTCGAGGCTGGCGAACAGGCGGCGCTCGCGGCGCAGAAGGAGTTGCTGGCGCTTGCAATCGATTCTACGTCCTTCGCGCGCTATGCACAGCGGCGCGCCGAGGCGCGCCAAACACCGCCGCGCATCGAGTTCGTGCGTGTCGAGGCCGGGTCGGAGCGTTATGCGGCGGCGCTCCATAAACTCTTCGACGATCAGATTGGCGCGCCGGCTGATCCACGCGAGCTGGCAAAGCGCGTGACCGCTTTCTATGGAGGAGAGAATTTCGAGGGGATCGACTACCAGGTCGTGCAGGACGATGACGGCCAATACGGTCTGGCGCTTACCGCGCGGCGCAACTCGTGGGGCCCCACCTACGTGCGCTTCGGCCTCAACTTGCAGGATGACTTCGCCGGTAACTCGTACTACAACGCCGCCGCGCGCTTTATCCAGTCGGAAATCACGCAGGCGGGCGGCGAGTGGGTATCGGACCTGCAGGTCGGGGAAACGTCGAGGGCCGCAAGCGAGGTATGGCTGCCGTTTTCGCAGACATCACCGTACTTCCTCGCGCCGCACACGCAGATCGAAGCACAGGATCTCTATCTCTTTCAGGACCAGCGCCGCATCGCTGAATATCGCGTGCGCACGTTTGAGTATGGCATGGATTTCGGCAGGGACTTTAGCAACTGGGGCGAAATTCGTGCCGGCTTGGTGCGTGATGTCGGCAATTCTAGCTTGGTCATCGGCGAGCCGCCGGCGACTACCGGCGGCGCATCGACACTGACCACCGGCGCTTTTGATGAGAAGGAATTCTTTCTGCGGTTGTCCTACGACACTCTCGACAATGTGAATTTTCCGCGCGACGGACAACAGTCCTCGTTCGAGTGGCGCGGTGACCGAACGGGTTTGGGGTCGGATGCAGACGAGGACCGGCTCGCCGTCAATTATTTGGCCGCGCGCAGCTTTGGTCGGCAGACCGCGGTATTTTGGGCCTCGGCCGGCACCACCCTCGACGGCTCAACGACCGATGTCCGCAAGCTCTTTACGTTGGGAGGGTTTCTCAATCTCTCGGGCCTCAAGCAGGACTCGCTTATCGGCCCGAACTATGGCATTGCGCGGGTGCTCTTTTATCGACAGATTGGGCGCGGTGGCCCCGGTTTTCTTGACGTGCCTGCCTATATAGGCACTTCATTCGAAATCGGTAACATCTGGCAGCATCGCGGGGACGCAAGCTTCGGATCCGCGCACAAGGATGCGAGCTTGTTCCTGGGGCTCGATACCCTGATAGGCCCGATATACATCGGCACCGGCCTTGGCGACGGCGGCACGACGAATTTCTACCTGTTTCTCGGGCGCACCTTCTAGAGCTGCTACAGGCCGCGACTCTCCGAGAGCTTTTCCACTTTCTCAAAGACAAGCGAAGGTGCATCGGTCGCTCGCGAGTACTCGTGGCGTCGACTCATGTCTACGATCGCGGCATCACGCTCGTCCGGCGTTGCATACCAGTGAAGCCGATGCCACTGCGCGCCCAGAAGCTTGCGCATGGGATCACCCACCGGAAGGCTGACCCGTACGCCGAACGGTTGCAATCTTTCATTGGGCGGTGCGCGCAGGTTCTGTGGCTGGCTGATACCCATGTACATACTCTATTACTCAGGAACGCAAAATCGACGGATCGTGCTTCTTGATTACCTTTTGGTTGTGCTGCACCACAGCCAGACTCTTCTGCAGGGTGCTCGATTGCGGATCGAGCTCAAGCCCTGCTCGCACATCTGCCAATGCAAGGTCGTACTGACCGAGACCTGCATACACCGCTGCGCGGTTATTGAAAGGCTGCCAGTTCGTGTGGTCGAGCTCGATGGCCTTATTGCACTCCTTGAGCGCTTGTGCCCAATCGTGCACTAATGCATAGCCGCCGCACAGGTTCGAGTGCCCGACGGCAGCCTCGCGCGGGTCGGTCGCATCCTTCAACCCCTGCAGCGTCAGTCGAATACCATCCCCGATCCGGCCTTCCTGCAAAGCGAGCGACCCCTCGGCAAGTTGCACGTTACCGCCGCCGAGGACCATACCGCTCGCCGCTGCGGGCTCGGCGGCCTCCGTGGCGCATGGGCATGACAAGACGAGCGCCACGCCAATACTGACGCACCGAAGAGAAAAGCTGTAAACGCGCGCCATCCGTGCTGCTCCCGCGCGACGTAAATCCGCGTCCGGAACCGCATGGTTATAGCTCGGAAGAGGCCAACTTGCAAAATCTACAGAACTGGAGGCTTGAGTTGCCCGTTTAAGGTCCCCACACTCTAATTCCGTCATTACTTTACGGTGAAGTACATGGCTCTGTTTCGTAAGAAAGCGGAAATGCCGTCTGCACGGGACGCGCTCCCGGGAAGAAGCGTACCGCTCGCCGTTGCGCAGACTCATTTTGTGAGCGGCCGGCGCATCGTGGCACCCTTTCCGGCCGGGCTTGCCGAGGCAGAGTTCGGGCTTGGATGCTTTTGGGGAGCGGAGAAGCTCTTCTGGAAGTTGCCCGGGGTATTCTCCACCGCGGTGGGTTACGCAGGCGGGTACACGCCCAATCCGACTTACGAAGAAGTGTGCTCGGGCTTGACCGGTCACACTGAAGTCGTGCGTGTGCTCTACGACCCCTCGGTCGTTTCCTATGAAACCCTTTTGCAAGTCTTCTGGGAATCGCACGATCCCACGCAAGGCATGCGCCAGGGCAATGACGTCGGCACGCAGTATCGCTCAGCAATCTACGTATTGAACGCGGAACAGCGCGACGCCGCAGAAGAGTCGAAGCGGATCTATCAGACGCGATTAAAAGCCGCGGGAAAAGGCGAAATCACGACTGAGATTCTGGATGCGCCTCAGTTCTATTACGCAGAGGACTATCACCAGCAGTACCTGGCGAAGAATCCGGGTGGGTATTGCCCGGATCACTCGTGCGGGGTCAGCTTCAAATCCGCGGAGTTACCGGTGGGGGAGAAGGCGTGATAGTTGGTTAACCGAGGGTTCTGTCGTGGAACCAGAGGGTTACCAGCACACTGCGTCGTAGAGCCACGTATTTCTGCAGGAAAACGCCCGCTGATATCGATATCGATGTCGACGTCTACCGGAAGTCTACCGGTGGTTTCGGGCCAGGAAAGTCCGCGGGCTAAAGGCCCGCGACTGCAACCCGCCTTGCAAGTAGTGCTGCGGTCTTGGCCGGGGTGTAGAACGCCGTAGTACCTCGCAGTCCGTGAGATCACATCAACCCCCGCTGACTCGTCGCGGCGCCGGCAGCGCCGGGCCCATATCTCAGGCGTGAAGACTCCCGCGCAGTTACTTCGGAAATAGAATGGGCAAGCTAACGTCAGCCGTGAACATGCAACGATCATTGTGGCCGCAGAGGGGAACCACGGTAAGTGAGTGGTTGGCCCCCAACTTTTCGCGGACATAATTGAAATAGGCTTGGCCGCGGGCGAGACGGCTAGGACCCTCGGCCATGGCGGGACACGATTTGGCAAAGCTCGGTATTGGCAAGATGTCTAGTTGACCGAGCAGGTAGATTGTCGCGCGTGCCTTCGATTGAGCAACGATTTGCTCGGCCGATATTCGAAGGGAGTAGCCAAAGCGATTGTCCAAGCCGTACGGCCAGTCGTTGAAGCGCGTGCAGTTCTTTGCGTCATCGAAGACCGGATACGGCGAGCCCTCGGCTGCGCTGGCGTTATCTGCTGGAGGATCCGGTACGAATCCGGGTGCCCTGGCGCTGGTTGCATAGTCGGTTTCTCGCGGGCGTGTCGTATCGAAATATGCGTAGCTTGACGGGTTCGACACGACGTAGCTGAGTGCAAATGGCAACTTCTCGTGCACCTGATTGGTTATTGAATACAGTTGCACGAACACGCCGCCCGCCGAATGACCAGCCAGTACTATGTGTCGCAGGTTGGGAAATACATCTCGACGGGACAGAAGCGCCAATATGCAATCGATTACGTCATAGGAGCTGAGGGTGCTATTGCCGTTTGCCTCGCCGCCCATACGCCAGCCGTCGCATGACCAATTGATCTCGTTCGCTTCCAGTTTGTCGTGGCACCCCTCGCTGCTATTCGAAGCAAAACGCGGTGAAATGATCACTGTGTCATCTAGCGCACCGGCGAGGAACCCAGCGGCGGTCGCACTTCGAAAGTAGTTGTCGGCGTTCCGTGGCGCTCCGTGCATGACGATCAAAGCACGACTGATCGCTTCGTTTCGGGTCTCGAGTGGGACAGTGCGATAGACCATCACTCGGTCAGGGCCTGAGCCGACGTGGATCCATGCCGTGCAGCTGTCCTTGGCGGCGATGCAAGGTGCGGCCATTGCGGAGGAGGCTGCTAAGAGACTTACCGTTAAGAAAGTCAAGATTATGCGTATCATAGGTTTTTCGAGACCTGGATTGATCGTCAGGCCGGCGGTCGCGCGCCAGTCGGAACCCCAAGGGCGACGATCAGGGCATTGTCGAGTTCGCGCAGCTTGTTGGGCGCCAATTCGCCGACAAAGTCTGTCAGTCTCGATTTCTCGAGGCTCATCAGCCCATCGCATTGGATTGCGCTTTCGTGCTTGAGTCCTTCGGCCGTGCTCACGGCGACTTGCGTTGGCAGGTCGTACCGTTGCGTGAACACCGGGGCGCAGATAACCGTGGAGTAATTCGAGTCGATCAGTGGCTGCCGGCTCACGACGACGAAGACACGCGCCGGCTTTGGATCACCGGGAGGTCGGCGTACCCGGTATAACTCGCCCCGCCTCATTCATCCGCCGAATTGGCCTGAAAGGAAAGTGCATCGCTCATCTCAGCGTTGAGCTGAGCCGCATGACGGTTGATTGCAGCGATCTCTCGGGCATCCTTCCGAGCCTGAGCACGTCCGTCCACAAAGTCCCTCAGGATCTGTTCGATGTACGAAGAGCGGGAGACCTTCGAACCGGCCAGCTTGTCGATCCTGGCGATGAGGTCCTCGGAAAGGGTAAGAGATGTCTTTGTTTTCATCCTACCCTTATACTACCAAGGTAGGATACTGGCAACCAGCGATTGGTCTACGAGTTGGGTGGCGTCGAGGTCTACCGAAAGTCGACCGGTCGCGGGCCAGCGCCGCCATAACCCGGTGATTTCCGCGCTAAATCCCCTTCACCGAAGACTATCACCAGCAGTATCTGGCAAAGAATCCGGGTGGCTATTTGTCCCAACCATTCCTGCGGGGTTTCTTACGCTCCGTCAGTGAGTTAGGGTTACCTGAGAAAAGCGCTTTGGTCGTGTTTCTGCAGAGGTAAGCCAGTTCTTCCTAGCTGAGAGTCTACCGATTCTCTACCGGAGAATTGGTCGGACGATTGTCGTGGCCGATGTGACGGTGGAGTAGGCTCTCTCGTTTGAGAGTGAGCATCTGGAGACGCTTCATGTACAACGTCGAGACGAAGGAAATCTTGTTGAACGGGCGCTCGCGCCGAAAATTCGTTGGCAAAATCGGCGCGGTGCTTGCCGGCGCGCTTCTGCCGCTGGGACGCATCTTCGCTGCAAAGAAGGGTGGCGTATTGATCCAGGCCCCCGATGGCGCCGCTCCTACCGAGGCGGGATACTCTTTCCCGCCTGATGATGTGCGTCGCTACGGCATCGCGCCGAATGTCGCCGCTGCGGCATCCACGAATACCACGAAGCTCAAGGCGCTGGTGAATCCGGCGGGCGCGTTCACGGGCAGGCTGGTCTTTCCGAACACTACGGGATCCGACGTCTATTACTTCGATGATCTCATTGCGTTCCATGACGGAATCCACCTGGATCTCATGAACTCGACTCTCAGCTTCGCAAAGACAGGTGTCGCACACGACTCCGCAAGCGGTTTTATCCACGCGATTCGTGATTTCACGATCGAGAACGGAAATATCACGACCAGTTACGTATTCAAAGGCGGCTACAACACGGGCAACGCACTGGCGTTCGGCGGGCGCGGAGCGGATACCGCCTTGTTTCCCAATCTTTATGACAGCCTACTTTCGGCGCCAATGGGCGGCATTACGATTCGTAATTTGCACATACGCGGCAGCGCGACTGGCGGGAGCGCGCGCGGAATCTTCATGCTTGGCGGCTTCGACGGCGTGGTCATCGACAACGTCTCGATCGACGGGCAGAAGCAACTGTCCGAAGGCATCTACTACGAGTTCGGGTGGGCGACGAATGAACCCAAGGAGATCGAGCGCCATAGCTCACACGCGAGAAACTTCCGAGGCACGAACCTCAGCGTTACGAACGTAATCAACGCGGCATTCGGTGCAAGCGGTGCGTACGATATCGTCATTGACGGTTTGCGCGTCAGCGATGTCGGCCATGGTTGTCTGATTGGGACGGGCGAAGCTCTCTACTTTCGGGCCTGGCTCCCGTCCGGAGATCGCGCCAGACGGCCGAGTTTCGTACTGCGCAATTTCGTCGGCGAATTGATTCAGAACGCGGGCGTCGCGGTCGTAGGCGCCAGCAAGATCTCGGGCTCCTACCTAGACAATCCACCGGCCCATGACAATCCTCTGCGTCTCGGTGCGGATCAACAGTCTGACTTGATTGATTTTGTGCTCGATCGATTCTCGCTCAGTGGCGCGGCCAAGAATTACGGAATCGTGACCTCGGCCGCAGAGGCGCAAATCCGCAATGGGACCCTGAGTGGGTTCGCGCGCGGCATCGTTACAACTCAGGAGTGCACCAAGTTTGTCATCGACAGCGTCAAGATTTTCGATAGCGCAAACTTCGGAATCCAGATCGGCCAGGGCGTCACGATCCACACGCCGCCGCGGCTGGCCACGGGTCTTATCGCCAATTGCGTCATCGCAGGCAGCGGGGCCGCGGGCAAGGCTCCGGGATTGTACGTTGGGACGACTCGAAGCTGCGTGATTGAGGGCAATCGTTTTGGCTACAGCATGGACATGGACGGCAAGGCCGAGACGACCCAGACGCAGGCCGTGTCAGTGGCTGCCGACGCGTCCGGCGTTGTTTGCCGCAATAATTACGTCGCCGCCACTGCCGATGGTGCCGTCGCCTATGTGCTGGCCGCGGGCGGTGGCGGGGGACGCGAGTGCCGCATCGAGAATCCACGCGGGATCCAGACAGCAAGCGGGGCCTGGCTCGCTCGCCGGTAGGGCCGTGCGTCACTGTCCACTGGTGTGCCAGGGGCGATCTCGGCAGCGGGGGCGCGGTGCGTCATGACCGCGTATCGTGAAGAATAGAGAGTCCAGAATCAGTGCGGTCAGTGCAGCAGCCCGTAAACCGTCAGTGTGCCATCGCCGGCAACATAGACCTTGCCGTTGGCGACCACCGGCGTCATGTACTTCACCGCATTGCCGGCCGTGTCGCTGGCGAGCGCTGAGCTGCTGTAGAGCGTCGTCGCAAGATTGGTCGCATCGTAGGCGCGCAGCACCTCCGGTCCGGTGGGCGCAATCGGCGGGCCGTTGCTGTTAGTGCCGTTGGCGCTGGTATCGAGTACCCAGAGGATGCCGTTGCCG
>DATHRI010000011.1:0-2924 GCA_035481795.1 Steroidobacteraceae bacterium | reverse complement strand
CTCAAGCTCGCGGTGCACGGATTGCGTACCGCAAATGAAACGCACCGAGGCGACACCGTAGCCGTAGCGCGTGAGGCCCTGATGTGCCGCCTCGACGACTGCCGGGTGGTTGGCCAATCCCAGGTAGTTGTTGGCGCACAGGTTGATCATCTCGCGGCCGTCGGCAAGCGCGATCACCGGGCCTTGCGCCGAACCGATGATGCGCTCGCGCTTCAACAGTCCTGCGGCCTCGAGTGCCTCGGTATCTCGGCGCAGCCGCTCGCGCAATTCCTTGCCATGCATGGCGCTATTATAGCGACTTCCCGGGCGGCTCTTTTAGGTATAGGCGCATCGATATGTCAAGCGAGAAAAGCGATGGCCATCGTTTGGACAAATGGCTGTGGCACGCGCGGTTCTTCAAAACGCGCAGTCTCGCGACCGCGGCCATCAATGGCGGCAAAGTCCATTTGAATGCGGAACGGGTTAAGCCCGCGCACCGCGTGCGCATAGGCGATCGTCTGAGTCTGTCGCTGCAGGGGATGGTCGCCGAATTCGAAGTCCTGGGCCTTCCGCAGCGGCGTGGTCCGGCAGCCGAAGCGGTTTCGCATTATCTCGAGACTGCCGCGAGCGCGCAGCGCCGCGCGAAACTGCGCGAACAGCAAAGGCTGGCGAACATCTCGCGGCCGCGGCCGGAGGCGCGGCCGGACAAGCGCGAGCGGCGCCGTCTCATGCGGCTGCACCGCGATCAAACTTGAGTAAAACCGTCATTGCAAGAAAATGCTTGCCTACACCAGGGTGGTGTGTGTTACAGTCGGTAACACTATGACGAGTAACACTACGCTGAGTCACGATCCTGCCGAATTGGGCGAGCTGGAACGAGCGGTCCTGGAGCTCATCTGGGAGCACGGCGTGCAAAACGCCGAGCAGGTGCGCGAACAACTGGCGCGGCAAAATCGCCCGCTCAAGGAATCCACGATCCGCACGGTGCTGCGCCGTCTCGAGGCGAAGGGCTATGTCGCACACGCCATCGAGAACCGCACCTTCCTGTATCGGCCGGCGACATCGCGGCAGGCGGTGGCTGGGCGTGCCGTGCAACGCATCGTCGATTGGTTCTGCGCCGGCTCCGTCGAGACACTGCTCGCCGGGATGGTGGATTCAGCCGTTCTCGATCGCAAAGAACTGCAGCGCTTGGCGCAGCGTATCGCCGCTGCGAAAAAGGGGAAGAAATCATGAGCACACATATACTGGCCGAGGCCGCACTGCGCTCCCTGATCATGGGCGCGATCATTTTGGCCGCATTGCGCCTGCTGCGCGTCCAGCAGCTACGAGCGCAACGGACGGCATGGCTGATTGCCCTCGCCGGTGCGCTGCTGATGCCGGCGCTGGTCAGCTGGCAGATTGGGCCGCGGCTGCTGCCGCAATTTTCCGCCGCAGCCCTGTCGCAGCCGGTCCCGACCCCGGAGGCGCAGAACTCCGACACGACGACATTGCCAACCGCCACGGCGAAGTTGCGCGATCGCGAGGCCGCCGCTGGCTCTCTGCAGAGCGCACGCCCGCTGCAGACGACGCGTCCCAGCATTGCGCTCGCGGCATCGTACGCAGCAATCGTCGTTTACTGCATGGTCACTGCACTGTTGCTGATCCGGCTTGGTTTGGGCGTCGGCTTCGCTTTACGCTTGCGCGAGCAGGCGCGGCGCACCACACTTCGATTCGCCCCACAAGCGGATATTCGTGTCAGTCCGCGAATTTCCACCCCGGTGACGATTGCCTCGACCGTGCTGCTTCCGACGAGCTACTCAACCTGGGATGAGCCGACCTTGCGCGTCGTCCTCACACACGAATGCGCGCACGTGCGGCAGCGAGACTTTTACGTGCACGTAGTCGCTGGATTGCACTGCGCGCTGTTCTGGTTCAATCCCTTTAGCTGGTGGCTCAAGCGGCAGCTCTCAGAGCTTGGCGAAGCATTGAGCGACGGCGCGGCCGTCGAGCAGGCGCGGAGCCGAGCGTCCTATGCGGAAATCCTGCTGGCGTTCGCCACGCGTGGGCCATGGCCGGTTGCCGCGGTTGCGATGGCGCGCACCAACAGCCTCACTCCTCGGATCGAGCGGCTATTGGACGATCGAGGATTCGAGAAATCCTTCGGCGCCCAGCCGCGCCAAGCTTTCGTAGCCGGCGGCGCGGTATTGCTCGCCATGATGGCCTCTACCTCGATGGTGAGGGTGAGCGCGGCGTCGCCCGATGCGGTTTCGGCTGCGGGTACCCCCACCGCCGCGTCGGCTCCTTCGGCACCGACGGCTCCCGCCGCGCCACCGGCTCCCGCGGTTCCGCTTGCTCCCCCGGCTCCCGCATCTCCCACTGCGCCGCCGCGCGTACACATCGATGCGAAGACAGCCACCGATGTCTCGAGCGGCGGCGTGTCTGTCCGGGCACATGACGATGGGATTCTCGCCATTCGCATCGGCGATGCGCGCGTCAGTTTCGACTCCGGCCGCGGGTTGCCGCACATCGCTGGTGACTACATCTACTACCAGCATGACGGCAAGACCTACATCATCCAGGACCCTCAAACAATCGAAAATGCACGAAGATTGCTCGCGCCGATGGAGGAGCTAGGCCGAATGCAGCAGGAGCTGGGCAGACAGCAGGCAGAAATGGGGAAACAGCAAAAAATCCTGCGCGCCGAGCAGCTGGCGGCCAAGGTGGAAACGCCCGACTTCAAGCGCGACCTGGCGGAGCTGGAACGCGCGATGCGGCAGATGGACCTGGAGCACTTGGCTCCGCAGATCGATCAGAAAGCGCTGGCGGAGTTGCAGTCCCGACTGGGCGAGATTCAGGGCCGGGTTGGGGCGCTAATGGCCGAACTGGGCATGCAGCAGGCCAAGCTTGGCGAGCGGCAGGGCGCGCTGGGCGAGCAGCAGGGCAAGCTCGGTGAGGAGCAGGGCCGC
>DATHRI010000010.1:0-63265 GCA_035481795.1 Steroidobacteraceae bacterium | reverse complement strand
GGCATCCTCGGCGGTCAGCGCGAGAATCGCGACGGCATCGAGGGTACGACACGCCGGGACTATGCCGCGAATGCTCAGGCGCCCGCAGCTCGGCTTCATACCCACCAGATTGTTGAAGGCCGCAGGCACCCGTCCCGATCCCGCCGTGTCCGTACCGAGTGCGAAGCTGACAAGGCCCGTTGCGACGGCGACCGCTGATCCGGCACTCGAGCCTCCGCTGATAAACTCGGGATCGAAGCTGTTATGGCATGCGCCGTAGGGGGAACGGGTCCCCACGAGGCCCGTCGCGAACTGGTCGAGATTGGTCTTGCCGATGGGGATCGCTCCGGCTTTGATCAAGCGGCTGACGACGAATGCGGACTCCTGCGGGGAATATGCGAACGCCGGGCATGCGGCCGTTGTCGGCAATCCGGCAAGATCCATGTTGTCCTTCACTGCGAACGGAATGCCGTACAGGGGCTGCGCGGTCGGATCGCAGGCACCGAGCGCTTCGGCCTGTTCGAGTGCGCGCTCCAAGGGCAGGAGCGAAATCCAAATGCCGCGGTTGCGGGCAGCCGCAACGCGCTCATAGGCGGCGCGTACGATCTGCTGCGGCGTCGTGCGACCCTCACGGTAGGCGGCTGCGAGGTCGGCAATGGCCAGACTGCGGGCCGGCATCAGGGGATTCCTGTCATCGCGTTCTAGAGTTCCAGGCTGCGAAATTCGCTTTGCCGCCGACGGCGTGGCCTCAAGATCGCAGCCGCGGAGTCGGCGGCACCGTGCCCCTCAGCCGTCCGGCGGCCCGCGTTCCATTATTCATAATGTCAGGAAAAGCGCGCCCCAGGTCGCAGTTGCCGAAAAAAAACCGCGTGCAGCAGGCGCGAACGTGTACCGACATGCGAATTTGTGCCCTCCAATCGCGTGTGCGTTTCTCTCACCCCATAGTCTTGCAGCTGCGGGTAAGTCGTCTAACCCTGGCCCCCAGGCCGGGCGCACACTAGATGCAGGGCAGTCGTCGATGCGGATCGTGAAGCCGGAAATCAGTCGCAGCTCCGAAGACGAGCAGTCGGTGCCGTACGCCCATGATCTTGCGCAGGTGCTGGAGCACACCGGCGAGGCGGTCATCGTCAAGGATATGAATGCCGTCGTCACTTTCTGGAATCGGGAAGCGAGCTCGATGTATGGCTTTAGCGCGCAGGAAGCTGTGGGGCAGCCGATGCGCAAACTTCACTGTGCCGATCTCTCCGAGGTCGAATACAACCGCATTCTCACCCGCATTCGTGCCGGAGTTCCGACTTCCTTTTTGACCGAGCGCCGCAAGAAGAGCGGCGAAGTCCTTCGAGTTGCACTTAAGACAACGCCATTGTTCGACGACCAGCACAAACTGGTTGGCGAGATCACCGTTGCGCGCGACGTCACGGGATTGCATCAAACCGAAGAAGCGTTGCGCGCCGCGCAGGCGACGCTGCATGCCCGCCTCGCGGCCATCCGGGAAGCCAACCGCAACCTAACCCGAGAGGTCGCGGCGCGCCGCAAAGCAGACGCTGCAATGCGCCGCAACAACCGCGCGCTGGCCGCCACTGTCCGCCAGCTCGAATCATTTCATCGTGACGGTGAGGCGCTGTCGCGCATGGCTGAGCTGCTGCAGTCGTGCTCGCAGCGCAGCGAGGCTTACGCAATCGTTCGCGAGACCGGCGCGCAGCTCTTTCCAGACTCATCGGGTTCGCTTTTCATTTACCGCGAGTCGCGCGACCTGCTCGAGCATGTAACCTCCTGGGGGCCTACGCATGCGCGCGATGCAACGCTGACGCCCGACGATTGCTGGGCGCTGCGACTGGGAAGTCCACATTTTGTGCCACGGACGCGAACCATCCGCTGTCGTCATGCGCAGGAGAATATCCACAGCTACGTCTGCATGCCGGTCCAGGGACAGGGACAGGTTCTCGGCCTATTGCATATCGCAGTTGAGGTTAACCCGCGCACCATGCGCCCCGCCCGTGACGCCGAACAGCGCCTGCGTGCGATGACCGATCGCGTCGGACCCGCACTGGCAAATCTCAAATTGCGCGATGCGCTGCGCGAGCTGGCGCTGCGCGACGGCTTGACCGGTCTGTACAACCGGCGCTACCTCGAAGACGCCATGACCCGCGAGCTGCATCGCGCCGAGCGCAGTGGCAAGCCCGTGTCGGTCGTGATGATCGACATCGACGGATTCAAGCACTTCAACAACAAGTACGGTCACGACGCCGGCGACTTTGTATTGAGCGCCCTGGCGCGCGCCATCACGAAATGTACACGCCCGTCCGACATTGCCTGTCGCTACGGTGGCGAGGAACTTGCTGTGGTACTGCCGGATACGAGTTTGGAAATTGCCCGCGAGCGTGCCGAAGAGATGCGATCCGCCATCCGTGATACGAATCTTACGCATCTGGGACAAGCGCTGCCGGCGCCGACAGCCTCCTTCGGCGTCGCGGTTTATCCAGCCAACGGGACCAAGCCGGCCGATCTGCTCAAGGCGGCGGATCAGGCCCTCTATCGCGCCAAGAAGGAGGGACGTGACCAGGTCTGGGTGGCCGAGCAGGCGGCGCCGGTCGGAGCGTAGGCCGCCGTACGGCTCGCTCACGACCGCGCTGGTCTCATTGGTCACATCCAAACCCGGGTGTTGCGCGCCAACGGATGACCGGCGGTGCGAGGTGGCAGCACCACGTCGCCACCGAGCAGAAATTGCAACGCGCTCCTGTTCCCTGCCACGATGGTGGACCCATTCGTGGCGATTATGGCGGGAAGTCTTGCCAACTCCGGGCGTCCGTCTCGTCTTGTGCGAAGGCTTGCGGACGGCCCTCCCCACGAATCCGCAGCCGCAGGTCACGCAGCCCGCGAATACTGATGAGGCATCCACGCACTTGAGCGTCGCGCCGGGCGTCTGCTCGAGATTCCGGGACGGACGCTGCGCCACCGCGCCACGCTGCGAGTCCACTGAGCACTGCGAGCGGCGCGATGCGGTGTGCATTCTCAAAAGTATGTCAAGTTCCGAAGCGAGAACCCGCGCGTATCGCTCGACTGCACGCAACGGCCATTTCGTTCAGGTCGTCGAAGGCGCATTCGAGCCGCCGCCGCTTGATGCGCACTGAAGATTTTAGGATCCGGCTCGCTGCAGCGCAGCAGATCTGAATAGGAGGTTCATCGGCGCGTTCCTGGCGAGGGCTGGCCTCACCAGGCACATAAGTTGCTCCACACGCGCAATTGATCCGAGGCTCCGCGCCCCAGGCAGTTGTCTCGGATCGCTGTATTCAGAATAACGTAGGGAGGTCTTGTGGTTACTTATCTAAAGTCAGCCCGCCTCGAATGGCCGGGCGTAGTGATCCTATTCGTGCTCTTGATTTGTGGCCTGCCTGAAGCGCGGGCCGATGACGGCTGGGCTGCGACCGCTACTCAGGGGATCACCCAGGCGAACTTCACCATACCCGTGCAGGTACTCGGACCGTTGCCCGGGTCAACCCCGCTGCGCATCATGGTGGGGTTGCAGCTGCGGAATGAGGCGGCACTCAACAGCGCCATTCTCGCCATCAACACGCCCGGCAATCCGGCCTACCGAAAATTTCTGAAGCCGAATCAGTTCTCTCAGACCTATGCGCCGAGCGCTGCGCAGGTGCAAGCGGTCGAGTCGTATTTGAAGCGCATGGGCCTTACGAGCATCGCCACGCCGTCCAATCACATGTATGTCGTCGCGAGCGGCACGGCGGCGGCGATCGAGGCGGCGTTTAATACGGGCCTGTGGCAGTACCAGATTTCTGGCCCGAACGGCGCGCCCACGCGTACGGTATACGCCAACACTCAAACGGCCGAAGTGCCCGCCAGCCTCGGCGGGGTTGTGCTGTCGGTGGTGGGCTTACAGAACATCGACACCCTGCACACGTCATTGGGACGTTGGCCCGCGGCTGAGCGACCTGCCGCCGTGTCGGCACTGACGACTCCGGCCAATCCGGTCACGTTCACACCGCAGGATTTTTGGAAGGTCTATGACGTCGGCGCGGTGCCGGCGGCGTCGAACACCACCATCGCCATCTTCGCCGAGGGCAATCTTGCGGGCATCCTGCCGGATCCCGCCAATCCCAGCGCGCCGAACGATCTGCGGCAGTTCGAAAGCGAGAACAGCCTGCCGCAGGTACCCGTGCAGATTGTGCCGGTGGGTCTCGGCAGCACCGATACCAGCGGCGCTGTCGAATTTGACATGGACACTCAGGAGTCCACCGGCATGGCCGGCGCCGTCAAGCAGCTCATTGTGTACGACGCCGATTCGCTCAACGATGTCGACCTCATTCCGGGGTTCAACGCGTTTGTGACTCAGGATCTGGCCCAGGCGGGCAGCGCCTCGTTCGGCGGATGTGAATCGCTCGAGTACGCCTCGGGCGCCATGCCTCTCTATGACCAGATCTTTCGCCAAGCGGCCGTGCAAGGCCAGACGGTGTTCGCCTCGACCGGCGACTCCGGTGCAGCCTGCGGCATCGTCGGCGATACCAACGGCGTGCCACTGTCGGGCGTGCCGGCGGCCGTGGAATTTCCCGCCTCGGATACGTATGTCATGGGTGCCGGCGGAACCACCATCCTGGTGGATTCCAGTTTCAACGTCATCCAGACCACCGCTTGGGACGCGGGCGGCGGCGGCTTCTCGCTGTGGGAGCACTCGGGCGGCTGGCAGTCATCGTTCGTGCCGGTCACCGCGGGAACCTCCGCGGTCGGGGCAGGAAAGGGTCTGCCGGATGTCGCCATGGACGCGGACTTTTTAGTGTCGCCGGCGGGCTTCGTGAGCGGCGGCGGTGACACCACCAACGGCGGAACAAGCCTGGCTTCGCCCCTGTCGCTCGGTGCCTGGGCTCGCATTGAAAATGCACACAACAACGTCCTCGGCTTTGCCGGGCCGCCCCTGTACGCGCTTTCAACCCCGGGAGCGCCGTTCTCCGCCATCGGCGGCATGACGGATGTGACCGTCGGCAGCAACGGCCTCTATGCGGCGACACCGGGCTGGGACTTCACAACCGGTCTGGGCTCTTTTGACGTGACTGCCGTCAGCGCGGTGATTGGTCAGAGCGGCGGCAGCGCGCTGTCACCCTGCAGCGTGCCGGGCACGCTGGTGGTGTCGCAGCCGGCGGGTACTCAGGTGGGTGCTCCGGCCAATGAAGAGGACGATGTGAGAGGGGTCTCGATGGCGGAGCCGTACCCGGCCGCAACGGCGCCTGAGACTCTCACGATTACTCTGACCTTGGGCAATCTCTCGGCATTGCCGGCGCTGCCGGCCAACACGTTTTGGAAAGTGTATTTCAGCTACCAGGGGCAGGTGTACTTCGTCGACATGGACACGGTCGCCCCCTCGGGGACGCCCGCCGCGCCGGAGTTCGTCTACGGCGTGACGACACCGAGTGGCACGGGCGGCAACGCGGATACGTCCTTCACGCCAATCAGCGGCAGCTATAACCTGAGCACCAACACCATTACCTGGATAATGCCCGCGAACCTGATCCTGCCGCCCACCGGGACATTCCCCAATGTCAAACCCGGCACGCAGGGCACTCCGCCCGGCGCGGGCGCGCAGCTCTCAAGCGTTCACGGCGTCACCCAACTCCTCGCAGGAGCAGGCGCGGGCTTGCTTGAAACCATGGACTCAAGCCCGAGTGGAACGTACACCCTGGTGGGCAACGCCGCCTGCAACCCGGCGGCGCCGGTGACGGCGCTCCTGAGTGCAATGCCCGCGAGCGGAACTGCACCGCTTGCCGTGACGTTGGATGCGTCAGCCTCGCATCCGCCGCTCAACGGTGGGCAGATCAATCAATATACATTCAACTTTGGTGATGGCAGCGCGGCGGTGACGCAGAGTACGCCGACGGTGCAGCACAGCTACTCGATCGCTGGCACGTATCAGGCCAACGCCGCGGTTTCCGACAGCGGCGGAGGTACGGGCACATCGCCCAACGCCACAATTACCGTGCAGGCGCCGAACCAGCCGCCGACGGCCAAGATCACTGCGACGCCGAACAGCGGACCCGCGCCTCTGACCGTCACCTTCAGAGCCGGGGCGTCACATGATCCGAACAGCGGCGGCAAGATTACGAAGTACACTTTCAACTTCGGTGACGGCTCCGCACAGGTGACGCAGAGTAAGCCCGCGGTCAATCACACCTACACGTCCGCGGCGACCGACATTGCCAGTGTAATCGTGACGGACAGTGAAGGCGGGACGGCGTCCGCCAAGGTGAAGGTGGTCGTGTCGCCGTGACGGTGGCACTGAGCAGGCGTCCGGCGACGAATGGCGAAGAGGCTGGGCAGCGCACATGCTGCCCAGCCCCGCTCGACTGCCGAAGTCCAATCGTCGCTGCCGCCTGGAGGTTCTGAAGTTGTGCCGATCGTAGCGCGGAGCAGCATGTCGTATTGGGCGCCGCCCGTGGCGATTTTACGCGCGGGCGCGGGAGGACCCCGGCACACCCGGGGTCCTCGCAGGATTGTCTTCAGCGATCGTCTGCATCACCGTCCAAATCAAACGGCGGCGTGAGACCCGTAAAATCCCCGATCGCCTTCGCATCGTACGGACCATTGAGCTGATTGAAGCCGCTGCCCGCAACGTTCAGTTTCCCTTGTTGAAAGACAATCTGCTTGCCGTGCGTAACCTCCATGACGCGATTGTTGAACTGATCGCTGATCAGCGTGTCGCCGTTGGCGAGGCGAATTGCGCGGGTCGGCAAGGGATTCGGGTTACTGCCCGACTGGGTATTGGTCACGTATTGCCAGACCACGACATCGCTGGGGTTGACCTCTACGGCCCGATTGTTGTTCGAATCGGTAATTAACGTGTTGCCGTCAGGCAGGCGGCTGGCAAAGGCTGCGCCGTTCAGCGTTCCTCCGGCGGTGAATTTCTTCACGACCTGGTGGTCGGTCGTCACCTCGATAACGCGGTTGTTGCTTTCATCGGCAATCAGAATGTGGCCGTTCTCGAGCAATTCGGCGCTGTTGGGATTACTGAGCTGGTTTGGACCCATACCGGCGACACCGGTGAGTCCGTACTGCCAGACAATCTCGTGCTCCAGGTTCACGACGATGACCCTCTGGTTCCCCTGATCGGTGATCATGATGTAGAAATTTCGGGGTTGCCGGGGGAATCCCGACATGAACAGCGCATGCACGGGAGTATTGAGCTGATCATAGTCGGCGCCAGCCAGGCCTGCCTGACCATACTGCCAAATAATCTCGCCATTCTCGTCGACAATGAATACTCGATTGTCGGGGCAGCCGTTGATCGGATCCGAGCACCCAGGAAGAGGTGGATTACTGGCCGGGGTTCCGGTCCCGGAAAGCAGCGTGAAGGGACCAAAGCGCTCCGCGTCGTTGACGCCGACAATGCTGTGCGGTCCGGGCTTGTCTGAGCCGTCGCCGAATTGCCAGACCACCTTATGTGTGCTGCGTTGGATCTCGAGCACGCGGTTGTTGAACTGATCGGCGATCAGAACGTCGTCTGCGTCGGCGGTGGAGTTAACACCGCCCATCATGGCCGCCTTCATTTTCGCGACCATGGCTGCCATCGCGGCAGTGACCGTAAGCGTCGCCGATTGACTGGTACTGCCGCCGTACGCGCCCCCGGAGCACACTAATGTATAAGTGTAGGTGCCGACCGCCGTCGGAGTGAATGTCTCGGTGCCACTTGCGCTCTTGGTACCGCTCCAGGCCCCGCTCGCGGTGCACGTGGAGCCGTTTGTTGACCATGTTACGGTCGCGCTCTGGCCGAGCGTAATCGAGGTGGGCTTCACAGACACTGTCACCGTCGCCGGTGGCATGCTGGAACCGCCGCCGTAGCCACCGCCGCAGGCGGCTATCATCACGACGACGGCCATGTAAATGACTCGTCGGGCTATGCTCTGACAAAGTGGCTTATGCTTGTTCATGCTCCGTCCCCTTGAAGACCACGCATCTCCGCGATCGTGAGTACCCCGATGTCGCATCCGGGTTCTCGATGCAGGGGGCATTTCACGGCTGCGGCGCGTGCGAAGGGACTGCAGGTGCACCCCCTTAAGCGTATTCCGTGACGATTGCTGCGCGCGGGGATTGCCGCCCCAGGCGGACCGAAGCGGTCGATTATGTGGACCATCCGCCCGGTTCCGGCCGTCTCATAGGCACTGAGCGCGGTCTGTCAGTAAGCCAACTCCCCGCACCGAAGAGGGTGGGCGGGCGGCGAGAATTGGCGCCGTCAGTGGGGTGCCCGATCTAGGCATGCCGACGATGAACACGGGGCGTTCGGAGCTTTGTCCGCGGGACTGGCAGCGGCAATCGACGCCGCATCGATTCGCATGGTCCTTCGTGATAAATAGGGCCTCGCCGTGAAGTACGACGGGTACCGATGAGGGCGCGTATCCGGTAGTCGCCTGGGGTGCTCATGCGCTCTGATGCGTATTGCTGGAGTTATCGTTCCACTCACCCATCGGCGAGTAGCATGTGGTCGGCTTGGCCGTCGTGAAATATGCCGCACCCGCCCTGGTACAGTCGTAGTAAATTATCGGCCTGTCGGGCCGCAGCCCAGACACGAAGGAAAGCACAACCGGAGGCGAGGCGGGCGGGTGTGAGGCCGGGACGAAACGTTTCATGCCCTTGCGGCAGCGGCAGAAAGTACAAGAAATGCTGCGGGCAAAGTCGATCTACAGGATTCACAGCGCCAGATTTGCGTAGCGGCGGCGACTCGGCCATGCGCAACCTCCCTGCGCCGCAAAACCCCTCGCCCGGTGAAATTCGTCAGCTGCTCACCATGATCAATGGCGGGCACTACGCGCAAAGCGAAAATCGCGCGCGCGCGCTGATTGAGCGACAGCCAAATGTCGGTGTCGCCTGGAAGGCATTGGGGGTGTCCCTGCTGATGCAAGGCAAAGACGCGCTGCCAGCATTGCGCAAGGCGGCGCAACTGTTGCCCGATGATGCCGATACGCACCGCAGCTTCGGCAATGCGCTGCAAGACCAAGGGCAGTTTGCTGATGCAGCGGCGAGCTACCGCCGCGCCGTTGCGATCATGCCCGATTTTGCCGAGGCGTACGATGATTTGGGCACTGTGCTGCGCGAGCTCGGGCTGCGCGATGAAGCGGTGGCGAGTTACCGCCGCGCGCTGCAGATCAACCCCGACTGCGCCGAAGCGCATGGGAACTTGGGCAACGCGCTGCGCGAGCTCGGACAGCTCGACGCGGCCGTGGCCAGCTATCGCCGCGCACTCGCAAGCGAGCCCGAATTGAGCGAGGCGCACAATAACTTGGGCAATGTGCTGCGCGAGCTCGGACAGCTCGACGCGGCCGTGGCGAGCTACTGCCGCGCGCTGCAGATCAAGCCCAACTACGCCGAAGCGCACGGCAATTTGGGCAATGTGCTGCGCGAGCTCGGGCAGTTTGATGCGGCGGTAGCCAGCTACCGCAACGCCCTCGAATTCAGCCCCGATTCTGCCGAGGTGCACTGCAACTTAGGTAACGCACTGCACGAGCTTGGGCAACTGGATGCGGCGGCGACAAGCTATCAACGAGCCCTCATTCTCAGACCCGATTACGCCGAGGCGTATGCGAGCCAAGGCATCCTGCTGCGGCTTCGAGGCCTCCCCGATGAAGCCGAGATCGTCTGCCGCAAAGCGCTTGAAGTCGCGCCGGAATCTGCGGCGATACATATCGTTCTAGCCGAACTGCATGCTGACCGCGGCCAATTTGCCCGGGCGGAAGAACTATTCAAGCGGGCCACCGCGATTGAACCGAATTCCCCGGACGGCTGGGCCGGCATCGGCCGCTGCCACAAGATGCGCGACAGTGAGGCGCCCTGGTTGACAACCGTGCAAGGCATTCTCGCCCAGCATCTGCGGCCGCGCCAGGAGATTAATCTGCGCTACGCGCTCGGAAAGTACTTCGACGATGTGGGGGACTTCGAGCAGGCTTTCGGAAGTTATCAACGCGCAAACGAACTGAGCAAGCGCTGTCGCAGCGGGTACGACCGACAGCGCCAGACGCGGCTCGTCGACCGCATCATCTGTCGCTTTGATCAGAAATGGCTGGCACGGGCGCGAAGCGACGCGAACGCCTCGACGCGTCCGGTATTGATCGTCGGCATGCCGCGCTCCGGCACAACGCTCGTCGAGCAGATCCTGGCGTCGCACCCGGCGGTCTTTGGTGCCGGAGAACTGACGTTCTGGAATGCCGCGACGGCCCGCTACGAGGCTTCTCTGCTAAGCGGCGAGTGCGGCGCGAGCACGCTGCGCGAGTTGGCGAGCGACTACCTGCAGCTACTGGAGCGTACGTCGACCGACGCGCTGCGGGTGGTCGACAAGATGCCCACAAATTTCCTTTTTCTGGGATTAATACACGCAGCGCTGCCAAACGCGCGCATTATCCACGTGCGGCGCAACCCGATCGATACCTGTCTTTCCGTATATTTCCAATATTTTGCGACCGCCTATCCCTACGCCAACGATCTGGAGGATCTTGCGCACTACTACACGGAGTACTTGCGCGTCATGCAGCATTGGCGGGCCATCCTGCCGGAGAGCGCAATGCTGGATATGCCGTATGAAGCGCTGATCGATGAACAGGAGGTCTGGAGCCGAAAAATGCTTGAATTTATCGGTCTGCCCTGGGATTCACGTTGCCTCGATTTCCATCGCACGGACCGCACCGTGGTCACCACCAGCAGATGGCAGGTGCGTCAGCCAATCAGCAAATCATCGCGCGGGCGCTGGCGCAATTACGAGAAATTCGTCGGGCCGCTACGAAGCCTCATGGAACTGACTCCACGCCGTTGACCATGAGCGGCGGGCGCATCGCCCGCAGGCGTGCGCCCCCAGGCTCCTAGTCTCGGTAGCGCACGAGTGCATCGCCCAGCGCATCCTTGAGCGGGCACAGCCACTCTCCATAGTTCTTCCACTGGTCGAGGCCTGCGCGGAAAATTGGCTGGCGAACCTGCTCCGAGCTTGCGGTGCGTATGCTGCGCTCGGTCTTGTAAAACTCAACGCAGGCCGGCTCGAATTCGAGGCTGCAGAACTCTAGAATTTGTCGCACGTTGCCTTCGAGGTCATCGACGAGGTCCTCATGCATGACGCGCAGTATGCGTCCCGGGAGCACCTTCTCCCAGTGGCGCATCAACTCGAGGTACGTGCGGTAGTAGCGCGCGATATCCTCGACGCTGTAGCTAAACTCCTGACCGGTTGCAAACAGTTGTTTCAGATTACTGAAGCAGCAGGCCATCGGCTCGCGGCGCGCATCGATGATCTTGGCGTTCGGCAAAATGAGGTGGATGAGCCCCAGATGCCGGAAGTTATTTGGCATCTTGTCGATGAAGTGTGGCTTATCGGTGCGAAACACGCGCGTATCGCGCAAATATTTCTCCCCGAGCCGGAGGAAGTCAGCGGGCGTCAGGTCCGCCAGCACACCCGGGTAGCGCGGATTGTCCAAGTCCGGGTCGCGCCCCTGCAGTTCGAGCACCATGCGCGGAATTTCCGCCAGCTCCTGAGTGCCTTCCACTCGCGAATGCGATGCGAGAATCTGGTCAACGAGCGTCGATCCGGCGCGCGGCAGTCCAACGATGAAAATAGGCTCGGCGCTTTCAGCCCCGAGGCCCGCGCGCTGCGCGAAGAACTCGCGCGTGCACACTTCAATCTGTTTGCACGTATTGAGCTCGAGGGTCTGCGGGCGGTAGCGGCTTTCGGCCTTTTTCAGAGCGTTGCCGCGCGCGTAATAGCGAAAGGACTCCTGGTACTCGCCCCGATCCTCGAACGCCTTGCCAAGCGCGAAGCACAGATGATAGCGATCCTCGAGCTGCGTTCTCGGTGCGCTCTCCTCGCTGCGCATGCGCACAATCTCCTCGTCCGCAAAGCGGTAGGTCTTAAGATTGGCGAGACTCCAGTACGCATCCCCGAAATTCGAACGGGCGGCCGCAGAGGCGCGGTAGGCTTCGATCGCTTCCTGTGGGCGACCGAGGGTCTTCAGGCAATGAGCGATCGACAGGTGCAGATCAGCATCCTGCGGGGTGTCGCGGAGAAATTCCCGGTACACCGGCAGCGCCCGCTCATGTTCCCCGAGCCCTGCACAGGCGTTCGCGTAGAGCATCAGATACTGTCTGTTTTTAGGCTCGAGCTGCAAAAGCTTCTCGAGCTCCTCGCGCGCCCGCGCGTACTTGTGCCGTGCGACCAGTACCAGGGCGTAGTCGTGGCGGGCCGCCCGGTACTCGGGTGCGACCTCAAGTACGCTCTCGAGCAGCAGCTCCGCATCGTCGAACACTTCGCGTTTGAAGCCGATTCGTGCGAGTAAGCGCATCGCCTCGATGTGGTGGCCCTGCTTGAGCAGGTACGCGCGGATGATGTTTTCCGCCGGAGTCAGCAGGCCTTCGGAAAATAGGCCAGTGGCCTGAACGACCTCCGGCGGCAAGTTCTGCAACGTGGCGACGTGCGCGGCGGCCGTGGCGGCATTCTCAATTTGGCCCGCCATGCGGTAGAGACGCTCGAGCATGCCCCAGCTCGCGGGCAGTGCCGGATTGATATTCACCCCGCGCAGAAACGCGTCGATTGCCCGCGGCGCATCCCGCATCACCACGTAACAGTGGCCGCGCTCCTGATATAGACGGCTGAAGGCCGGATGATATTGCTCGAGCCGCTCGAGCGTTGCGAGTGCCTCGGGGATCTTGTGCAAGTGTCGCAAGCTGACCGCAATCAGATAGAGCACATCGCGGTTCTCCGGCACCTCGACTGCCAGCGCCTCGGCTGCTCGCAGGCTCTCCGCAAACTGGCGGTTTTTTAGGAGCGCGCGTATCCGGTGAACTTCCAGCTCAATCGGCGAGGGGGTCGGCTTGAGGGCGGTCGAGTCCATTGAAGCTGCAGAAAAAGAGGCGGGCATCGCTGCCCGCCCCGGATTCTAATGCAGCACGCCGAAGGCGTGCTGCCGCTGATCACTGCTTTTGCGTTTTTTTAGAACTTGAAGTCGATCTTGACGCCCAGCACCCGCGGACGCAGCGGCACTTCCGACTTGATGAACTGCGCGGATGAAGTGAACAGACTCGCGTCGGAGTTGGACAAGTTGTCCCCGTAGAGCTGTACGGTCCAGTTATCCTTCGTCGCTCCGAGCGATGCATCGTACGTGGTGTAGCCGGGTTGATCGTATCGAAGGAAGGTCGTCTCGGGAATGGGCTCCGTGCTGCCAGCCGTGTAGGTTGCCGGCTGGTTGGACATATCCCCCACGTGATTGGCCCCCACCATCGCCCAGGCCTTGTAGGAGTTGAATTCCCAGTCGTAGCGCACCCGCAAGTTGAATTCAACAGTCGGCGAGAATGCCGGACGGGTGCCCACCGCACCGAACGGGTTCACCAGCGGTTCGACTCCGATGCCCTTCTGAAATGACTCGGTGATGCACTGGCCGTAGCTGGCCGTGCCCGCCAGCGCCGGGTTCGTGACCATAAGACACGGCGAATTGGTCTGTTCAGCGCTGTTCCAGGAACCCGATCCGAACACGGTGAGGTGGTCAGTGACTCTTGCCACCAGCTGCAGCTCCAGGCCCTTGATCCTGAAATCCGGACCATTGACGGCAAAGGTTGTATTGCCGAGCACCGGAGGGTTATAGAACTCCATCTGCACGTTGTTCCAGTTCATGTAATACAAGGACCCATTAAGCAGGATGCGATGGTCCAGGAATTCGGTTTTCCAGCCGAATTCGTTATTGACCAGCTCGTCGGGCGCGTAGCCCTGCGGCTTGTCGTACTGCTTGACGCCGCCGTCCGAGATCGGGGCCTCAAGCCCCCGCGTGCGATTGAACCCGCCGGGACGGAATCCCTGCGACCACGTGTAGTACACCATCATGTCGGGTGTAATGTGCCAGGTCAGGTTCGCGCGGCTCCTAAAGCCGCTATACGTCACGTTCAGGTTCTCGGCGTTGATGTTGTGGTCGTCCGCGGCGCAGCCGTTCGGGATATTGACGCAGCCGGTGCTGGTGCCGTACTGGGATCCCGTCTCAAACTCCGAGTAGTGGTACCAGCGGGTGCCGGCGGTCGCCGTGAGCACTTTCGGGATCAGGTCATAGTCGACTGAGGCGAACACGGCGGTCTGTTTGTAGCCGCGCTGCGCATCCTCGCCAAAGGCCACGTTGTCGTTGCGTATTCCGGGGTCCGTCGCCGTCGAGCCGGGCGCCGTTTCGACGTTGGACACGCACGGCGGCCCGCCCGCGAGAGCTATTTTGAGGTTTGCCGGGTTGCAGGATGGGACCGTCTTGTAGAGGAAGTTCATCACGTCGGCGATCTGAAAATCTTCCCAGTAGACGCCGACGATGCCGCGCGTGCGCCAGTCGTCCGGCGTACTCAGGCGAAACTCGTGGCTCTGATGGGTATTGCGCACCGTGTCGTGCCAGGAAGTGACAGGCGAATAACACACCGGCGGTGTTCCGGCTCCGAGCGCTCCGTCGCCGGCGGGACCGCCCGTGCACGAGTAGTAGTAGCCTCCGTTGCTGCGCGCGTAGTTGGTGTAGTCGTTCGTCTGGTCAATGTTGCGAATCAGATAGGCTCCGGTGTAGACGGCCTTCAACACCCCGATCTTGCCGTTGATCGTCCAGGCGGTGTTCTCGAACTTGTCCTTGTCATATGCGGGGGCAAATGAGTTGTCCTGCCAGGGTCCGAGAGACTGACCATCCGAACCGATCGGGAACTGGGTGAACTCGCCATCGGCTTCCATGTCCTGGTAGCTCTGCGCGATCAGCACGTTCCAATCATCGTTGATCTGATAAAGAGCGGACAGGCGAAAGCCGCCGTACTCGACCGGGTTCGAGGCATACTCCGCCAGCATGTAGTTATTGGCGTTCTGGTTGTTGGCTGGGACGCATCCCCCGCTCGGTCCCGGCGGCAGGCCGTTGGGACACAGGCCGTGCACTGGATTGTTAAAGTAGTGATCGCCCGGATCGGTATTCATGCGCGTGAATAGGCTCGGCACGTTGTCAATGTAACCGCCACGCCGATCGTCATAGATCACGGCGCGGATCGCCAACGTATCTTGGATGAGCGGCAGGTTGAGGGTTGCATTGAGGGCCTTGTTCGGGTCTCCTCCGGCGGTCACGCCATAGCTCGCCTCGACGTTGCCTTCCGTCACGTTGAGTTTCGGTTTGTTCGTGATGTAGCGGACCGCGCCCGCCTCGGCACCCCCTCCGAAGAGCGTGCCCTGTGGACCTTCGAGTACTTCCACCCGCTCCATGTCCACGTAGTAGACGTCCAGGTTGCGGGCCGGGAACGTCACGGACTGGTCATCCAAATAGGTCGCGACGTTGGGGAACGGCGCGATGGTGGCGCTCGATTGGTTGCCGGCAAATCCGGCGCTCAGGCCGCGCATGAAAATGTTGCCGGAACCGGGGCCGTTCGTGCCAAACGTCACGTTGGGCAGGTACTTCAGCACGTCCTCGATCGTCGTGACGTTGAGCTCGGCGAGCTGCGCGCCGGTGAGCGCCTGGATCGTGATGGGAACATTCTGCGCCGACTCGTTGCGGCGCTGGGCGGTGACGATGACCTCCTCGATACCCGTAGGGGCTGCTGCGGCTGATGTATCGGCGTCTGCCGCGTAGGTGGCTGCACTGTGTGCGCTAAGCGCGGCCGCAACCGCGCACGTGATCTTGTGATTGAGCTTCAAGAAAGTCTCCCCATACAAACGCGCGCGTTTGTGTATCCCGTTGTTATTGCTGAGCTTCGAACTCCGCTCGTAGTTGGATTCTTGATCCGCGCCCGAAACTTGCACGCGCCCGTCGTACGAGTTGCGACAGGACGTCCCCCTCATGCCATCTTTCTGCAATACGGCCTTATAAAAATGTTAGAAGCTGCAGGTTACAGAAAAATGACAGGCACCGGATTGCCCACCCCGAGAGTAATTCTGCACGTTCAACGTCAAGCCGCCAAGATGTCGCCGATAACTGGGAGCTGCGGTGGCTGCACTGCGGCAAGAACCGCCGCACCTGCGGACACAGCCGGCTGCGGCGGCACGCGTGAGCGATCCATGGTGATGCGCCGCGCACGCCGGATGAGAAGCGGAGCGCGTCGCTACACGGCCCAATGACGCACGGATTGAGATGGGTTCGCTGCGGCAAGGCGCGCTAGGAGGGTTGCTGGGTCATTCTAGAGGCGCACCGCCCTCCTAAGGTGCGCTCGCCCGTTCAGTTCGGGCCGGGGACGCCGAAGAAACAAGGGCTTCGCGAGCTTGTTACATCGAAGGGATGACGGCACAGATCGCCGACCAAGACGGTCGATAGTTCGCGCGTGGGATTGGCGGCGCGCAGGCCAACCCGTTCGCCCAGAACGACGGTGTGGGGCGACGCAAGGGACTAGGCCGCATGGGTTCGGTGTCGCGAGATCATTGCCGCGACATCTAAAGCCCGCTCAACCGATGGGTGGCTGCTTCAAGCCACTGCGGGTTGACGTCGACGCCCCAACCGGGCTCGGACGGGATCGTGACTTGGCCGTCGCGAACCGCAAAGGGATCGCCGCAAAACAGATTCCTTTGCCACGGGTAATAGTCGGCTCCCTCAATCGAGAGCTCGAGGTACTTTCCGGCATTAGGTATCGCGCCGAGTAGATGCATGGTGCAGATCGTGACCAGCGATAGGTTTGCGCTGTGCGGCGTGCAAGGCAACACCGCGTCGGCTGCCATCCGCGCGACGCGCAGCGTACGCGCCAGACCGCCCATGTACATCACGTCGGGCTGCACCACATCGACCGCCCGCATATCGATCATTCGCGCCCAGGTGGCCAAATCCCAGTCCTGCTCGCCGCCTGTGACATCGATGTCGAGCGCATCGGCCACCTGTTGGGTCTCCTCGAGCTGCCAATAGGGGCAGGGCTCCTCGAAGTGCGTGATGCCCTCAGCTTCCAGACGCCGGCCGACCTCGATGGCGCGCCGCGGCGAAAATCCGCTGTTCGCGTCAACGAGCTTTGCCACTCCGCCGCCCAGTGCGCGCGCGACCTCGGGAATTATGGCCTCGGTACGCCCGGGCCATTCATCGACATCGTGACCGCACTCGGCCCCAATACGCCACTTGAAAGCGTCGAAACCGCGTTCGTCGCGCAGCCGCACCAGGCGCTGGGCTTCCTTGTCCGGCGCGATATCGCGCCGCATCGAGGATGCGTAGGCGCGCAAGCGTTTGGGTGCGCCGCCGAGAAGCGCCACGACGGGCTTACCCTCGAGCTTGCCGCGTAGATCCCACAGGGCCGTATCGAGTCCGGCAATGGCGCGGCAGCGATAGCTGCCCGGAAACTTGTGCTCGCGTTCCTCGATTAGGCTCACGAGCGCGTCGATTTCCAGTGCATCGGCGCCCAGCGCCCAGGGAGCCACTTGACGATGGAATATCGCTGCCGTGATATCGGCATTGTAGGTGGACGTCTGGCCCCATCCGACTTCACCGCTGTCGGTGGTCAGCCGCACAAAACAGACGAATTCGTTGCTGAATGTTTCAAGTTTGGCGATCTTCATCCGCTTCGCCCTCTGGCTACAGTCGCCGACCCAACCCGCGCGTTGGCACCGCAGCTTCCGCATACGTCCAATAAAAGAGCCGCGCTGCCTGCGTCAACGGCGTATCGGTTTTGGTGCCCGCGGTGAGCCTACATCGAATATATCGGCTTGAGACGGCTGGCGATGACGAGTCGCACAATGGCGCGGCGGCGTGTCATGATGACAGCTCGGAGCATGGTCATGACGGACTACCCCCCGAGCCAAGCGATCTGCATGAGCATCACGGTTTCCCGCCTGACCCCGGCCCTCGGGGCCATAGTCGAGGGTATCAACCTCGCCGATGAACTACCGCAGCTCTGCATCGACCGTCTCGGCGAACTGCTCGTCGAACACCAGATCCTGTTTTTCCGTCGGCAACCGCTTACTCCCCAGCAACAGTACCGCTTTGCGCAACGTTTCGGTGAGCTGCACATTCATCCAATCTATCCAGTGCTGCCTGAGCTGCCTGAGATCATGGTGATCGACACGCACGAGGGATTCTTACCCGACAACGACAACTGGCACACCGACGTCACCTTCAGCCCCACACCGCCGTTGGCGGGCATCCTCGCCGCCAAACAGCTCCCGAGCGCAGGCGGGGACACGCTTTGGTCGAGCAATCTGGCCGCCTACGAAGCCCTTTCTGCGCCGCTGCAGCGGTTCCTGGAAAACCTGACTGCCGAGCACTCGGTGGTCAAGTCCTTCCCGGCAGGCCGCTGGAGCGCGGATCCCGCCTACAAGGAGCGCTATGAGCGTGCCGTGGCGAAGCATCCACCAGTCACGCATCCGGTGGTGCGCACGCATCCGGTCTCCAAAAGGAAGACGCTGTTCGTCAATGAGGGATTCACCACCCGAATCAACGAACTCAGCGCGCGCGAGAGCGATGCGCTTCTGGCCTTCCTGTTTGCGCATGCGGCGAGACCCGAATTCACCCTGCGCTGGCACTGGAACGTGGACGACGTCGCGTTCTGGGATAACCGCATCACGCACCACTACGCCGTCGCCGACTATCTGCCGCAGCGCCGTATCATGCACCGCGCAACCGTCATCGGCGATCGGCCCTTCTAATCGCGGAAGGGGCATGGTGCTCATGGGGCGCAGCGCGCTTTATTCAAGCGGCGGCTCTGGCCACAGCAATCTCGTTTTGCAGGGCTTTGCCTGCGAGTTACGTTATCTCCGGCTTACGACCAAAGCGCATGCGTGCACAAAAGAGCAGCAGCAGGATGGCGAGACTGATGACGCCGAATATGAGCGGCGTGCGCTGCTCGGGAATGAAGGCCATCGCCAGCACGATGCCGAGCATGCCCGCGATCGCGAGATACGTGAGGTACGGAAACGCCCACATTCGTAACCGCAGACGCGCGGGATCCTCCTTTTCGAATCGTGCCCGCAGCCGCAGTTGCGACACGGCGATTAACACGTAGACGAAAATCGCCACCGTTCCGTACGAATTGACGAGAAAAGCGAATACCGTGTCCGGTGAGACGTACGACATGATCACCGTGCCATAACCGAACAGCGTTGCGAGCAGAATAGCGCGAGCCGGCACGCCGTTGCGGCTGAGCTTGGCGAGACCCTCGGGAGCATCCCCGCGTCGGGTGAGAGCGAACAGCATGCGCGACGAGGTGTACAACCCCGAATTCAGGGCTGACAGTACGGCGATGAGAATCACCGCGTTCATGATCTGCGCCGCGGCCGGAACGCCCATTGCGTTCAGGGCGCTCACGTAGGGCGTGGCGATGCCTGCGGAATTCCACGGCACCAGGCACACCACCAGGAGGATCGAGCCCACATAGAAGAAAAGGACGCGCGTGACAATTGAGCTTGTGGCCTTGGCAACCGCTTTCGCAGGCTCGGCCGCTTCCGCCGCGGCAATCGTGACGATCTCGGCTCCGAAGTAAAAACCCGTAGCCGCCACCGCGCCGGTCATGATTGGAAGCAGGCCATTCGGCGCGAAGCCGCCGTGCGCCGTGAGGTTAGCAATGCTCGGCGCCACTCCGGGCCACAGGCCGAGCACGTAGGCGCCGGCGGACATCAGGAAGGCGACGATCGCCGCAACCTTGATCGACGCAAGCCAGAACTCGAACTCGCCGAATGACCTCACCGACGTCAGATTGGTCATCGTCAGTAATACCAGCAGCGCCAAGCTGATCAGCCACGCCGGTTCGTTGGGTAACCAAAAGCGAACGAGTCCCGCGCCGGCGATCGCTTCCAGTGCCACGACGATGACCCAGAAATACCAGTACATCCAACCCGTCAGAAAGCCGGCGAGTTCACCCACCCGCGGCCGGTCAGTCCAGGCGAGTCGGGCGTATTCGTAAAACGACCCCACCGCAGGCAACGCGACCGCCATTTCGCCGAGCATGCGCATGACCAACACGACGAGCAGGCCCGTAATCACGAAAGAGACGACCGCCGCGGGCCCGGTCGCTTTGATGAGCACGCCGCTACCCACGAAGAGACCGGCGCCGATGACACCGCCGAGAGAAATCATCGTCAGGTGCCGCCGCTTCAGGCTGCGGCGCAGCGCGTCCGAAGGCGGGGGAATGTATTTCACTCTAGGATCCTGAAGGAATCGGCAATGAAGCGGCAGGGCGTTGCGGCGTGCGTACGAATTGCAGGAGCGCCCGGTGCGGGCGTTTCTCTCGCCCCCAACTGCAACGCTTCTGCCGGCCTGCTGGCCTTTATACTAGTTCCCAGGAAAGCGAGCCGATGCTCCAAAGCCACTCAGAGGTTATTAGAACCCGGTCTTGAGGTTGGCCTGCAGTTCTGAATGCACATACGGCTTACTTGCGGAAGCATTCGTAATGGTCCTGGCGGTCCCAAATCACTCAGCACCATGAGGGCACGGTCCGCAAGTGGAATCACGTCGTGGCGCGACCCCGACGGCATAAGATGAATCGTTCAGTTTCGCTTGCGCTTATTGCGCAATTCGCCGGCGGGCGGCAACCTTTCTTTGCTTCATTGGGGAATAACGCATGCAAGATCCGCCCGCAGAGCAGGCCGCCACAGTTCGCCGCGACGAAATCACCGCCTCCCGCGAGTTCGTGACGGACCGCGGCATCGAACACGTCAAGATCGGCGTGTTCGATTCTGATGGAATAATGCGCGGCAAGTACTTGAGCCGGGACAAGTTTCTGTCCGCTTTACACAAGGATCTCGGGTTCTGCGACGTCGTCCTGGGCTGGGACTTAAACGACCAGCTTTACGACAACGTGACGTTCACCGGATGGCACACCGCGTATCCCGATGCCACTGTGCGGGTGCTGCCGGCGACACGGCGCGAGATCCCGTTTGAGCCGAAAACGGCGCTGTTCCTCGGCGAGTTCGCGGGTCGCGCCGAGGCGGTCTGCCCGCGCGGCACGTTGCGCCGCGTGCTCGAGCGTGCCGCTCGCATGGGCTTCGGGGTCAGCGCCGCCGCCGAATTCGAATTCTTCATGTTTGCCGAGACGCCGGAGTCGGTGCGCGAGAAAGGCTACCGGCACCTGAAGAGCATGACTCCGGGCTCGTTCGGCTATTCGGTGCTGCGCAACTCTGTGCACTCGGAGCTATACCAAAAGCTGCTGGATCTGGGCGAAGCCATGCGCTTTCCCATCGAGGGCCTGCATACGGAAACGGGTCCGGGTGTGCTCGAGGCCGCGCTCACTTATTGCGAGGCGCTCGAAGCGGCCGACCGCGCGGCGCTCTTCAAGACTTTTGCCAAAGTGCTGGCACAGCGCCACGGGCTTATGGCCACTTTCATGGCCAAGTGGTCGAATAGCGTTCCGGGTCAGAGTGGCCACCTGCATATCTCTGTGCAAAAGATGGGCGGCGAGAGCGTGTTTCACGATCCGTCGAAGCCGCACGACATGTCAGACCCGATGCGCTGGTTCCTCGGCGGCCAGCAGGCGCTAATGCCTGAGCTGCTGGCGATGATTGCCTGTACGGTGAACAGCTACTCGCGGCTAGTCCCCGGATTCTGGGCGCCGACATCGGCGAACTGGGGCGTCGAGAACCGCACGACGGCGCTGCGCGTGATCCGCGGCGGCCCCTCGAGCCAGCGGATCGAGTACCGCATCGCCGCTGCCGACATCAATCCCTACATCGCGCTCGCGGCCGCGATCGGCTCCGGACTCTGGGGCATCGAGCACCGCATCGAACCCGATCCGCCCATCGTGGGAAACGCCTACGACCGAGAGTCTCCGGCCCATCGGCGCCTCCCCGCGACGCTCTACGAGGCCGCTGAGCGCCTCAGCGCCTCGAAGGCCGCCCGCGAGCTCTTTGGCGATGCATTCGTCGAGCACTATGCGGCAACCCGGCAGTGGGAGGAACGCGAGTTCCGCAAAGCGATCACCGACTGGGAACTCGCCCGCTATTTCGAAATCATTTGAACCGACGCATGATCAACTCGCTCAGAACGGTGAGCCCCATCGACGGCCGAATTTACGTCGAACGGCCGCTCGCAACAGCGCAAGGCATCAACCAGGCGCTCGACAGCGCCGCGCGCGCGCAGGTTGAGTGGGCTCGACTGCCGCTCGAGCGCCGCTGCGAGACCCTCGCGCGAGCGCTCGACGCATTCACCGCCAAGGCCGCTGACATCGCCACCGAGATTACCTGGCAGATGGGGCGCCCGATTCGACATACGCCGGGCGAGGTTCGCGGCTTCGAGGAGCGTGCGCGCTACATGATCGAGATCGCGGCGACGGCGCTGGCGCCCATCGACCCCGGTGAGAAGTCGGGCTTCAGGCGCCAGGTCAAGCGCGTGCCCCTCGGCATCGTCGTGGTCGTCGCCCCGTGGAATTATCCCTACCTGACGGCCGTCAATGCTGTGCTGCCGGCCTTGCTTGCCGGCAACGCCGTGGTCCTTAAGCATTCACACCAGACGCCGCTCTGTGCCGAGCGCTTCAGTGAGGCGTTCGCCGCGGCCGGTGTTCCCGCGGGGGTTTTTCAGTACCTGCACCTCTCGCACGAGGACACCGCCCGGTTGATGGCCGATGCGCGCGTTGCCAGCGTCTGCTTTACCGGTTCGGTGGCGGGCGGCAGGGCCGTCGTCGCGGCGACGGCCGCGGGTTTTGCGACGGCGGGCCTGGAACTCGGTGGCAAAGATCCGGCCTATGTGCGCGCCGATGCTAATCTTGCGCACGCGGTCGAGACCTTGACCGACGGTGCGTTCTTCAACGCCGGCCAATCCTGCTGCGGCATCAAGCGCATCTATGTCGCCGCCCCGCGCTATGAAGAGTTCCTGGCAGGGGTCGTCGCGCTCACCCAGCGGTACCGGCTGGGAACCCCGCTCGATCCGGATACGACGATCGGGCCGCTCGTGCGCACGGCCGCTGCCGACGCAGTTCGCGCCCAGGTGAGCGATGCGGTCGCGCGCGGCGCGCGGCCGCTGATCGACGAGACGTTGTTCGCGGCGTCGGCTCCCGGGACGCCGTACTTGGCGCCGCAGGTGCTGGTCGGCGTCGATCACTCGATGCCCATCATGCGAGCGGAGACCTTCGGCCCGGCAGTGGGCATCATGAAGGTGGCCTCGGACGAGGAAGCCGTACGACTCATGAACGACAGCGAGTTCGGCCTCACGGCCGCAATATTTTCGGCGGACGAAGTGCGCGCCGAGGTGCTGGGAGATGCGCTCGAGACCGGCACAGTTTTTCTCAACCGCTGCGACTACCTCGATCCCGCGCTCGCCTGGACGGGCATCAAGAATTCCGGACGCGGCTGCACGCTGTCGCGCGTCGGCTTTGAGCAGCTCACACGACCGAAGTCCTATCACTTCAGAGTCACGCTATGAGCGAAGTCCTGCGCGGCAACTGGAATTATCCGACGACGATCTGGGCCGGTCCGGGCCGGATCGCCGAACTGCCGGCCGCGTGTGCGCGCGCCGGCATTACCAGAGCACTGCTCGTGACCGACGAAGGACTGATGGGGACGCCGATGATCCGCAGCGCCCTTGCGACGCTCAAGGGTGGTGCGGCACTCTTCGGCGCCGTCAGCGGCAACCCCGCCAACCGCCATGTTGAGGCCGGCCTTGTGGCCTATCGCGCGGGCCGCCACGACGGCGTCGTCGCCTTCGGTGGAGGCTCCGCGCTCGACGCCGGTAAGGTGGTCGCGTTCATGTCCGGCCAGGCGCGGCCCTTGTGGGACTTTGAGGACGTCGGCGACTGGTGGACGCGGGCGGATCCGGCCGGCATCGCGCCGGTTGTCGCCGTGCCGACCACCGCCGGCACCGGTTCGGAAGTGGGCCGGGCGGGGGTCATCCTCAATGAGGAAACGCACCAGAAGAAGATCATCTTCCACCCGCAGATGATGCCGCGCGTTGTCATATCGGATCCGGAGCTCACCGTCGGGCTGCCGCGCGCGGCAACGGCCGCGACCGGCATGGACGCGTTCGTCCACTGCTTCGAGGCGTTTTGCGCGCCGGGGTTTCATCCGCTCGCCGACGGCGTGGCTCTCGAGGGCATGCGCATCATTCACCGCTACCTGCCACGCGCCTGCGCCGACGGCACGGATATCGAGGCGCGGGCGCAGATGCTGGCCGCCGCATCGATGGGCGCCACGGCGTTCCAAAAGGGCCTGGGCGCGGTGCACGCGATCGCGCATCCGGTGGGCTCCTGGTTCAACACCCATCACGGGCTGACCAACGCGGTCATTCTCCCGTACGTCATCGCATTCAACCGCAGCGCGATCGCCGACAAGGCGGACGTCATCGCGCGTGTGCTCGACCTGCCCACGCGCGGTGTTAAAGGCCTCCTCGGCTGGGTGCTGGAACTGCGCCGCGAGCTCGGCATCCCGCACTCACTCGCTGAGATTGGCGTGAGCGCAGACAAGGCCGGGATTATCGGCCGCGAGGCGGCGATCGATCCATCGGCCGGCGGCAATCCGATTGCAGTCGATGCGGTGAGCCTGGAACGCATCTTCCGGGCCGCAGTGGACGGCAAGCTCGAGGCCGTGGGCAGCGCCGCGTGACGGGCGCGCGGATTCTGGTTATTGACGGCAACGTTGCGCAGATCCGCGCGCGTCAGGCGGCCGCGCTCGGCTATGACTCGGGAACCGGGTATGCGCGCGTCCTGCGCCGCATCGACCCTGCGCTGCGCATTGACATCGTGCTCGCCGCGGACGCCGAGCCGGCCTTTGCCTCCGGTGTCGGCGTTGCCGACTACGACGGCGTGACAATGACCGGCTCGGCGCTCAACATCTATAACGGTGGCGCGCCGGTGATGCGCCAGATCGAACTCGCCAAGGCGGTGTTCGCGGCCGGCGTGCCGTTCTTCGGCAGCTGCTGGGGGCTGCAGGTCGCAGTCACGGCGGCAGGCGGTGAGGTTCGCGCGAACGCGCGCGGCCGAGAGTTTGGCTTTGGGCGGCGCATTGTGCTCACCGAGGCGGGCAGGGCGCATCGGCTCTTCGCCGGCAAGCCCGCCGCTTTCGAGGCGCCGACCGTCCATCGCGACGAGATCGCCACGCTTCCGTCAAACGCCGTCATCCTCGCTGCCAATGAGATGGGCCTGCAGGCCGCCGCCTTTACGCACGGGCGCGGGACCTTCTGGGGCGTGCAGTATCACCCCGAGTACGACTACCTCGACATTGCCGCCGCGGCCGAACGCTACGGCAGCACGCTGGTCCGCGAGGGCATGTTTCGTGACGAGCAGGCGCTTGCCGCGTTCGCAACCGAGCTGCGCGCGCTGCAGACGACTCCATCCGACGCAGCCCTGCTGTGGAAGCACGGACTCGGGCCGGCGATGCAAGACGAGGCCGTGCGGCTCCTCGAGATCAGGAATTGGCTTCAGGCCCAGGTTCTGCCGCGCGCGAATTAAGGCATCGGTGGCTGCGCAGGCTGCCGGCGAATCAAGGCGAGGACCCGCTAAGCGAAACAGTGCACGCCTCGTGGCCCGTCGTCAGGGCGGATGCCGCCCCGACGGTTACCGTCATTGGTCTTCAGGTTGCATCGACGATAAATCGGAGCAGCGCTGATCTTCACGGATCGCGGGCCTCTCCTGTGAAGCACGCGGATTGTGGCGCACAATGAAACTTGCGAAGCTGCGGTCCGCTAGGACCGGGGATCCCAGAGGAGCGGAGAACTTGCCAGCCGAGATTACTGTAAATGCCCGAAGCTACCATTGGATGAATCGCCCTCTGGTTGTCGTGTGCGTCGACGGCTGTCAGTTCGAGTACATCACTGCCGCCGTCACCGCCGGTTCTGCGCCCTATCTCGGCCGCCTGCTCGACGGCGCCGGGACCTGCTTCATGGCCGACTGCGTCATGCCGAGCTTCACCAACCCCAACAATCTGTCCATCGTGACCGGTGTGCCACCGTCCGTGCATGGCATTTGCGGCAACTACTTCTTCGACCCCGAGCGTCGCGAAGAAGTCATGATGAATGATCCGCGCTATCTGCGCGCCGGCACCATCCTCGCGGCATTTTCTGAAGCCGGTGCGAATGTGGCCGTGATCACGGCGAAGGACAAGCTGCGCAAGCTCCTGGGTCACGGCCTGAAGGGTATTTGCTTCTCCTCTGAAAAGGCGGACCAGGTGACCTTGAGCGAACACGGCATCGAGAACGTGCTTGATCTCGTCGGCCTGCCACTGCCCTCCGTGTACAGCGCTGAGCTCTCGGAGTTTGTCTTCGTGGCAGGTGTGAAGCTTATGGAGCGCGAACGACCCGATCTGGTGTATCTGTCCACGACCGACTACGTTCAGCACAAAGCTGCCCCGGGGACATCGATGGCGAATGATTTCTACGCGATGATCGACCGGAATATCGCTCGACTCGACGCATTGGGGGCGACGATTGTGCTCACTGCCGATCACGGCATGAATGCCAAGCACCGTGGCGATGGCCAGCCCAATGTCATTTACCTGCAGGAGGCTATAGATGGTTGGCTTGGAAAGAATCAGGCGCGGGTAATCCTGCCGATCACCGACCCGTACGTTGTCCATCACGGCGCGCTCGGCTCCTTCGCACTCGTGTACCTTTCCGCGGCTGACGGTCAGGCGGGCGTGGCCCAGCGGATCGCAGCGCTTCCCGGAATCGAGCTGGTATTGACGCGGGCTGAGGCCGCCGTGCGCTTTGAACTGCCGCCGGAGCGGATCGGCGACCTCGTGGTCGTGTCACAGGCAGACACGGTCATTGGCATCAGCCGCGACCGACACGACCTGTCGGGGCTTGACGTGCCGCTGCGCTCGCACGGCGGCACGTCGGAGCAGAAGGTACCGCTGATCGTCAATCGCCTCGTCGGTAAACAGCCCGCCGCGCGCCGCTGGCGCAACTTCGACGCATTCGATCTGGGGCTGAACCTCGCCACGCGGGCGGCGTAGGAGGGCCGGATGTCGGCGAGCGCCGCCCCTTCCGTACCGCGCGAGCTGATTCGCGAGGCGCTGCGCATCGCAGGCGAGAAAGTATCGCGTGACCGGGTCATCGAGGTTCGTCACCCCTACAGCGGTCAACTGGTGGGTACCGTTCCCAAGGCTAACCTGGCGGATGTCAAACGCGCGCTGCAGATTGCGCGGAGCTTTCGCTCCACACTCACGCGCCACGAGCGCTACAAGATCCTGATGGCAGCAGCTGCAATTATTGCTGCAAGGCGCGATGCGCTGGCACGCCTGATCACCCTCGAATCGGGCCTGTGTCTGAAGGACTCGCAGCACGAGGTCGGCCGCGCCACGGATGTCCTGCTATTTGCGGCCAATCAGACCCTGGTCGACGACAGCGAAGTGTTTTCGTGTGATCTCACCGCACACGGGAAGCGCCGCAAGGTTTACACCTTGCGGGAACCGCTGCTCGGTGCGATTACCGCGATCACGCCCTTCAACCATCCTCTGAACCAGGTAGCCCACAAGCTCGCTCCAGCGGTCGCGACCAACAACCGTGTCGTGCTCAAGCCGAGCGAGAAGACACCGCTGAGCGCGTTTGCGCTTGCGGACATTCTCTATGAGGCGGGCCTGCCGCCTGAAATGCTCTCCGTCTTGACGGGCGATCCCGCCGAGATCGCTGACGAGCTGCTGCAAAGTGCGGATGTTGACCTCGTCACCTTCACCGGTGGTGTGGCGGTCGGCAAGTACATCGCCGGCAAAGCCGTTTATAAGCGCCAGGTGCTGGAACTCGGCGGGAATGATCCCCTCATCGTGCTCGAGGATGCGGATCTGGAGGAGGCGGCCACTCTGGCGGCGAGCGGCTCTTATAAGAACTCCGGCCAGCGATGCACCGCCGTCAAGCGCATTCTCGTCCAGGAGAGCGTGGCGGAGCGCTTCGTCGAGCTGCTCGTTGAGAGGACTCGCGGCGTCAAGTACGGCGATCCATTCGATCCGACGATGGATATGGGCACGGTAATTGACGAGCCGTCGGCGCAGCGATTCGAGGCGCTCGTGCACGAGGCCGTGACGGACGGCGCGAGGCTCCTGATCGGCAACGTTCGCCGCGGCGCACTGTACTCGCCGACCGTCGTGGACCGGGTCTCGCCGCAGATGACCGTCGTGCGCCAGGAGACATTTGGCCCAGTCTCGCCCGTCATCCGCTTCAAGACCGTGGAGGAGGCGATCCGTATCTCAAATGGGACGGCGTACGGACTGTCATCGTCGCTGTGCACCAACCGCCTCGACCTGATCACCCGCTTCATTCAGGAGCTGCATGTCGGCAGCGTCAACGTGCGCGAGGTCCCGGGCTACCGCCTGGAGGTGACGCCATTCGGAGGCATCAAGGACTCAGGTCTCGGCTACAAAGAAGGCGTACAAGAGGCCATGAAGAGCTTCTGCAACACCAAGACCTATTCACTGCCGTGGTGATTGAAGGATTGACTCCACACGCTTACTCGCCATTCTGCGACCGAATGGATTCAGCGACGACGGTTGCATCTTGCGAGTTGGCTTTCTGCCGCAGCTCGCCGTTTTGCAAAAGCCGCAGGGCATAGTGGGCGTCAATATCCGCGCCGGGAGCATCCGGCGGTCGAACGAACATGTAGGCCTGAACGAATCCCCTTGCAGGACATGCCTGCAGGCTAGTATTGCTTGCCACGACGCCACTGGCCCACCGCACATGCATCGAATTGAGGGGCAGACATTCATTGCGGGCAAATGCGGTACGACCATCTGGATAGGTCAGCGTTACCGGCGTGAAGCCCAATAATCGCCCGCCCTCGTAAAGGGTCGCGCCTTCAGGATCGGAGTGGTACGTCATTTTCAGCACCGGAGTGCTGACGCAGCCGGCACACAGTCCGAATGCGATCCCGTTTACAGCCGCTACCTTGAGCATGATTCGTCCTCGCGAAATCATTCTACGCCTTCAGTAGACGCCACCCCGGCACGCCACTCGGAGCCGCTTGGGAGGATCCATTGGCCATTGATGGGCTATCGACCTGCGTAAGGCCTTGAGGTTGCGCGCCGGCGGCACTGGCGTATTCTGCACGCGCGGGGCTTCGCAATAAAAGGGGAAACTATGAACAAGAAATTCCTTATCAGCTGGGCCGTGCTGTTCGTCGCGTGGTTCATCGGCAGCTTCGTTGTCCACGGCCTACTGTTACATTCCGATTACATGCAGTTGACCCAGCTCTTCCGCCCGGAGGGTGATCAGCAGAAATACTTTCCGCTGATGATACTGGCGCATGTGATCCTATCCGGCGCATTCGTGTGGATCTATGCGCGCGGCGTCGAGCGCAAGCCGTGGATGGAGCAGGGCGTGCGCTTTGGCGTCGCCGTCGCAATGCTGACCATCGTGCCGACCTACTTGATCTACTTCGTCGTCCAGCCCATGCCAGCGGCGGTCGTGATCAAGCAGATCATCTTCGACGGCGTTCTGACGGTGATTCTTGGGATGATCGTCGCTTGGCTGTATCGAGAGAAGTCGGCAGCGGCATAAGGATGAATCGGTCAAGCAGCGGATCAAAATACCTGCCGACGTTTCTCTAAAATGGATTATAAAAACTATGTAAGATAATGATATCGTGTATGAAGTTCAGGGAACAGTATCGAACAGGCGGCTTAAGTAACTGAAACCAAATGCGTTTTTAACGCATTTGGCACTGTTGCCCCAGATTTTACCCAGACTTCATGTGGCGGGTTTACAGCGCTGACCGTGCGGACGAAGCGCGCGATACAGCGCCGACTCCCGCGGTGCTGCGGCGCAGCATTGTCGGCAGCCTCAGTCTCAAGCTGGGCGACATCGCTTTCGTAAACAAGTGCGCGAACCGGGGCGATGGTTGTCTGCATCCGATGCATTCGTTGTGCTTTGAGCGGCACGCGGCACGCCTTCTGCAGCGTGAGTGACCCCTACGGTCTGGCAGAGCGGCAAACCTGCGCACCAGTCTCCGCGTGACTGTCATTGTAGATCTCAGCCTCAGCGCGCAGTATGGGTCCTAATCGGACCTTCGCGACTACGTTCTAAGGCGTGGGTTGGCTAACGCTAAGACCCGAGCGCAGCACAGCGCAGCCCGATAGAGCGAGTGCAGTCCATTATCAGGAGGCATGAGATGAACGCAGTTCTCAAGGAAATCCCGACATCAAATCCAGTGACGCAGTTTCTGTCTTCTCCGAAGAAACTCCTCATCAACGGCAAATGGGTCGCCGCTGCTTCCGGCAAAACCTTCGAGGTCACGAACCCGGCAACAGGCGACGTGATCGCCCGCGTTGCTGAAGGCGATAAGGCGGACGTGGACGCTGCGGTCCAGGCCGCGCGACGTGCGTTTGAATCCTCACCCTGGGCGACCCTGAGTCCATCGGAGCGGGGCAAGATCATCTGGCGTATTGGTGAGCTGATCTCGAAGTATCAAGACGAGCTCGCCGAACTGGAGTCACTCGACAACGGCAAGCCGATGACGATCGCCAAAGCTGCCGACGTCCCGCTCGCCGCGGACATTTTTCAATACATGGCGGGCTGGTGCACCAAGATTGAGGGTAAGACGATTCCGCTCTCGGTCCTCTACACGCCCGGCGTGCAATATCACTCGTACACCCGGCCCGAGCCGATCGGTGTCGTCGGGCAGATCATTCCCTGGAATTTTCCGCTGCTCATGGCCGCGTGGAAACTGGCGCCAGCGATCGCCACGGGCTGCACGGTCGTCCTCAAAGTCGCCGAGGAGACTCCGCTCTCGGGACTGCGTTTGGGTGAGATCATGCTGGAGGCCGGGCTGCCCCCGGGAGTAGTGAATATCATCACGGGCTTTGGCGAGACGGCGGGCGCGGCCTTGGCCGGTCATCCGGGGGTGGACAAGGTGGCGTTCACAGGATCGACCGAGGTCGGCAAGCTCATCGTCAAGGCAGCGGCCCGCGACTTGAAGCATGTGTCTCTCGAACTTGGAGGCAAATCCCCGAATATCATTCTTAAGGATGCTGACCTGGATGTTGCGATTCCCGGTGCCGCGAGCGCCATTTTCTTCAACCACGGCCAGTGCTGCTGCGCAGGCTCGCGACTGTACGTGCAAAGGGGCATCTTCGATCAGGTCGTGGAAGGGGTGGCGGCGCACGCGAAAGCGATCAAGCTCGGCCCGGGACTCGACCCCGCGACGGAGATGGGCCCCATGGTCTCCGAGACGCAGCGCAACCGGGTCTGCGGGTATCTGGAGGCGGGCAAGGCGGAAGGCGCTCGGGCGATCGCCGGCGGCAAGGCGCGGGAGGGATCCGGGTACTTCGTCGAGCCGACCGTGTTCGTCGATACCAAGCCCAACATGAAGATCGTCCAGGAGGAAATCTTCGGGCCAGTCGTGACCGTAATGCCCTTCACGGATATGGATGAAGATCTGGTCCGGGCAGCAAATGACAGTATTTACGGGCTCGCTGCCGGTATCTGGACGCGCGACGTCAGTAAGGCGCACACCCTGGCTGCGCAACTCAAAGCGGGCTCCGTTTGGATCAACTGCTATAACATTTTCGATGCGGCACTACCGTTCGGTGGCTATAAGCAGTCCGGTTGGGGGCGTGAAATGGGGGAGGCGGTATTGGACAACTATCTCAGTACCAAGGCAGTGACGATCCGCCTGTAGGTTCACTTCGACAACGCGGGGCAGGGGCTCCTTGTCTAGCTGGAGACGGGTAGACCGTTGACGTTTCCTTTTGCGCGCGCGGCTCAGGGGCTCAGGGATTCGACGTACGTGGCGACCGCGCGCATCTGCTCCGGAGAGAGGTCCTTGATCACCTCGTGCATCACCGGCGCGGCACGCAAATCCCTCTGAATGACGAGCGCCTGCTTTATGAGATAGTCGGCGTGCTGCCCGGCGAGCCGCGGGAAGATATTGTTGCCGAGCGCCTGCGAACCGTGACAGGTCGCGCAGGCCGGAGTGCCCTGCGAAGTGACGCCTTCTTCAAAGATCTGCTTGCCGCGCGCTATAAGCGTTGCATCGCCCGTCTTGGCCCGCGATGGTGCCTGCGCGGCATAGTAGGTGGAGAGGGCCTCGATCGTTGCATCGCTAAGCTGCGATGCCATACCCCACATGTACGTCAGCGCGTCGGGGTCAGCTCTCGTTTGATCGCGAAACGCGTGTAGTTGGGCTTGCAGATATGGGGCGGTCTGCGCGGCAAGATTCGGAAACATCGGCGAGGTGCTGCGGCCGCTGACCCCATGACAGTTGGCACAGGTGGTTTCAGCCAGCTGATGCGCCGAGCGCGCGAGCTCGGAGGAAACGTCGGCGGCTCGCGCAGCGCCGCACGACAGAACGCAGGCCGCGAGAGTGATGCTGAAAAATGCGAGCGTCTTCATAGGCGTTGTCACGCCAGTAGTTGCGTGTCAGGCGTCTTGCGATGCCCCGTTCTTGCACGGGGCATCGCGTCGCCAGGTGGAGGCTCCTTGCCGATTCAGTAGGGATTTTGAACAGTGGTGGTCGTGCTCGTCGTCGCGATGCTGCCAAAGACTCCGTCCGTCTGATTGGCGAATCCAGCGGTGTAGAACAGCGTGGTGAGGGGCTTATCAGAGTCACCGTCACCAAATGCTAGCGACCACAGGCCCGGGATGGCCAGCGCGCCACCATTGACTACCGTTAGCGGGCCCATGGAGGTGCCATCGGGAGAGAAAATATTTATCGTCCCGTCGCCAAAATTCCCGATCAACAGATCCCCTTCAAGGGAGCCGAATCCGGCAGGTGCAACTGCAATCCCCCAGGGAGCATTGAGCGCGCCTGCCGATGCAAAGCGGCTTATGAAGTTACCGTTGAAGTCGAATTTGTCTACGTATCCGAAGCCCGCACCTGTGACTTCGTCATGTAATGCCGTATCCCGCATGGCGTAGGTGACGTACAACTCGCTGCTCAACACCGCGATGCCGAACGGCACAAAGCCGGTTGGGATGTTCGGATCAATAAACCTTCCCTGCATACCGGCGGGTTTGCTGAAATGGGTATCGAATACGTCTATTTTGTTGTTATGCAAGTCGGTCGCGTAGAGGAAACTCGCGCCATTTACAGTGCCCAGCGCCAGGCCCTTGTACACGGCGTGATTGGCGCCGTTGACCAACCCGTCGTCGTATGCCGTGACTGCGGTTGCGCCGCTGTCAACTGCCCAGGCGGCAATGGTTCCGCCCTCGCCGTCAAAGATGAACATCGCCGTCTCTTGACCTTTGCTCGTATCAATGAGGAAGCCGCTATTGCCGTTGTAGACCTCGCCGTTGGGATTGGCGGGCACACCGCCTGCGGAGGCGGGGATGGCGATTCCGACGTCGTTTGAGCCTGTGACTGCCTTCGTCTGAATTGCGCCGGTGCCACTATAAAGGGTAGTTAGGTTGCTGTTGTTGTCTGCGATCCAGAATGGCAAGCCGGGCGCAGTTGCTAAGCCCCAGGGATTCGACAGGTTGGCGTCAATTGTGGTCGCCGTCGCGACGACCCCGACGTTATTCGACACCAAGGCGGTATCGGTGAATCCGGTCGGCGTTTGCTGAGCCATCTGACTGCTGCTGCTGCTGCCGCCCCCACCGCCACACGCGGCGAGCGAGAGGGCGCAAACACCAACGGCAAACGAAGTTGGCACGCGAGCTGTAATAATACGATGCGATTTCATGGATGATCTCTAGTGACGTTGAAAAATGATTTGCGGAGTTAGTACCGGGATATGGAAAAATGGTTTAACGCGCTGCAGAGATTATTTGGCGGCAGAAGCCGACATCTGCTGATACGCTTCAGGAGTCAACGCCGGCATCTTTTGAACGAAGGCGACGAGATCCCAGATCGCTGCATCATCGAGGCTCTTGCCCCACGCGGGCATCGCGCTCATCTTGATGCCATGTTTGATCGTCCAGAAGGCTCTCTGGGCATCATCGGTGTCTTGTTGCGCGAGATTTGGCGGATGCGGGTAGAGGCCGGGGCGAATGTCGGACTTTGTCACCCCAGGCGCCAGATGACAGCCGACGCACAGCGCCGCGTAGTGTTCAGCACCTTGCGCAACTCTCTTAGGGTCCTCAAGATTCGGAACGGCAATCGTGCGGGCGCGCACCGCGATGGAGCGCTCCCGCAGTTGCTCGATAATTGCCAGCACGATCTTCGTGTGATGATCGTCGGCGGCGATGTTGTAAATTCCCGAGCCAATGAACATGGCGGCGCCGACCGCCAGCACCGCGAGGGTGCCGGCAACGACAATGCCCGCTTTCGCTATGCCGATCATGGGAATTATTCAACGACAATCGTGCCGACCATGCGCGGATGAATCGAGCAGGTGAAACGATACGTTCCGGGCTTATCAAATTTGAAGGTGAAGCTCTCGTTCGTATCCATGGCGCCCGAGCGGAACATTCCTGTGTCGCTGACTACCGTGTGCGGTTCGTCGTCCATGTTGGTCCAGGTCACGGTCACCCCGGCCTTGACCGTTAGTGAATTCGGCGCAAACATAAAATCCTTGACCACAATCCGCGGGGGGTCCTGGGTTGCTGCGGTCGAGGAGCTGAAGGTCGCGACCGCGCACAGCAGCGTTACGCTGACAGCCAGCAACGATCGATATCGGCCCAGAGTCATGCGAGGAGTCTCCTTGTTCAATCTGGCGAGGGCCTGTTAGGCGATTGTCGTGTCGCTGAGTGCCAGCGAATGGGGGTGCTTCACGACCGAGACGCTGGTGATGCCGAGCATCTTGGGCAACTGATCCGCGGGTACCTTGAGGGGGCTGGGGCCTGGGCCGTCGCCGGCCGTTGGCTGCGGATAGGCCGTCGAGCGCGCCGTGTGAAAGGTTATGTTGCCTTCCACCTTTTGCACGATCTGATGTATGTGACCGTTCAACACGGTGACCGAACCGAATCGGCGCAAATGGGTCATGAGCTGGTCCGCATCACCGGTACCCCAGCCCCACGGCTCATAGATGCTCCACAGCGGCATGTGGGCAAAGACCACGACGGGCGTGCTCGCCGAGCGTCCCTTCAGGTCGGCCGCCAGCCAGGCGAGCTGCTCGGGACCCAACGTGCCAAGGCCGCCGGGCTTGAACTGCAAGACATTGATGAGCGCGACGAAGTGCACTCCGGCGTGATCAAAGCTGTAATAACCCTTGTTGTCAGAAGCTTTGCCGAAGCGATTGAAGTATTCCGTGACGGTTGGATCGGTGGTGTCATGCTCGCCCGGCACCGTGTGCATCTCCGTCGTGCGTAGGCGGGAGAACATCTGCTGCGCGAGGTCAAACTCAGCGGGCTTTGACAGATGAGTGATATCGCCCGTGTGGATGATGAGTGCAGGCTGCTCGGTCATCCCGTTCACGAGATCGATGCTCTGCGTGAGGGTCCCGTTAACGTCGGGATTTGCGTCCTTGTTGAATCCGATGTGAGTGTCGCTGATCTGTACGAACAGCGGTTTTCCTAATTTAGCGCCGCCCCATTTGTAGTCGCCCGCCATGGCGAGATCGACCGGCGTAAAGACGCCGCCCGCTAAGACGAAAAGGGTGCCGGCCCCGCCATAGGCCATGCATTTCAGCGCACTGCGGCGCGATTGGAGCAATTTATCATCCGACATGGCCGTCTCCTTGATGGGGGTTCAGGAGAGGGGACTGCGGATCAGAGGGTTTTATTCCCGGATCTTGTTCTGCGTCCGATTCTCGGCCGTCGCCGACGCTCAGATCCCACAACAACCGCGCCGGCCCGAAAACTTGTTCCAGGCCGTATCGAAGACGGCGCAATTACAGGTCGCGCGCCCTCCAGAAGACGAGGCGATCAACGTCACGGGTCGTGTTCTCGGCACCGCACGTCAACTGGTGGCCCCGCTGAGCACATTGATGAGGTTCTGGCTTGGGAGACGCTCGAACTGATCATTAATGCCCCGGGCAGTCTGCGCGCGTGCCCACGTGGGTTTTCTCTGACGGACGAGCCTCGTGCGTCGCTCTATCTACGTTGACTCATTTTGCGCGGAAGCAGCTGGGTGAATGATCATTCACCATTCCAACGGCTTGCATGAAGGCGTAGCAAATTGTGGGCCCGACAAATCGGAAGCCTCGCTTTTTTAGCTCACTGCTCATGAGTTCACTGATCGTGACCGCATTTTTCCTCTTTGCCCCGATCAAAGGATCCCCGGACACGAACTGCCAAATATATTCATCAAAACTTCCGAACTCGCTTTGAACTTCGAGGAACGCCTTTGCGTTGTCAACCACAGCATTGATTTTGAGGCGATTTCGTACGATGCCCTCGTTTCTTAGTAGAGAAGCCTTTTTTGCAGCGGTGTATTTGCGGATCGCTCTGGCATTGAAGCCATCAAAGGCCATGCGGTAATTAGCGCGTTTTTTCAGAATCGTGAGCCAGCTCAAGCCTGCTTGCGCGCCTTCAAGATTTAGCATCTCAAAAAGAAGGCGGTCATCATGTACCGGCACACCCCATTCTTTGTCGTGGTAGGGGATAAGAAGCTCGTGAGACTCTGCCCATTTGCATCTGACTTTCGTCATGGCAATTCCCGCGACTAGCGCCTGAAAACCGTATTCCTTTAAATTGAGTTTTCCCGCATTTCACGAAATGCTTGTTCACTCTCCATCGGTAGAGGTGTGCCACGCCGATGACATTGCGTTTGACGCTTGGCTGGGAAACCAATTAGAGAGAGCAGGGCACCCAAAGAGTAGAGAGGATAAGAATCGGGAGACAAGCTCCCGCTTCACGGGGAGCGTTCCGGCCACGCGAAACCCATATTTCGATTATGGCCGCTGCTCCAACTTGAGAAACGTTCCTTTCTGCAGCTCGTTGAACGCTTCGCGCAGTTGCTCCTGGGTATTCATCACGATCGGCCCGTACCACGCGACCGGCTCCTGAAGAGGCTTACCGGAGACGAGGAGGAAGCGTATTCCGTCGGCTCCAGCCTGCACAACGACCTCGTCGCCGCTGTCGAAGAGCACAAGTGAGCGATCGCCAGCTTCTTTCGGAGGTGCGGTGTCGAGCCAACCGACCGATTCGGTCGGTGCGGCAAGCGGACCAGAGGCGTTGTCGAACTTCCCCGAGCCCGCAAAGACGTACGCAAACGCGTGGCGCGTCATCTCGACTGGCAGCGTCTTTCGTCTGCCGGGAGGTACTGATACGTCAATGTAGACTGGGTCGGCCGCGATGCCAACAATCGGGCCCTTCTTTCCCCAGAAAGTGCCGCAGACGACGCGAGCACGGGTCCCATCGTCGTCGGTGATTTCCGGAATTTCCACCGCTTTTACCTCCTGGTAACGCGGCTTCGTCATTTTGAGCGACGCGGGGAGGTTTGCCCATAACTGGAAGCCATGCATCCGTCCCTCCGGGTCACCTTTGGGCATTTCCTGATGAATGATCCCGGAACCGGCGGTCATCCACTGGATGTCGCCGGCTGCGATGGCCCCGCGGTTGCCGATGCTGTCGCCGTGCTCGACGGTTCCGGCGAGAACATAGGTGATCGTCTCAATGCCGCGATGGGGATGCCATGGAAAGCCCGCTAAGTAATCCTCCGCAACGTCATTGCGAAAATCGTCAAGCAGGAGAAATGGGTCAAAATCGGCTGTGTTGTGAAAGCCGAATGCGCGGCGCAAGTGAACACCAGCACCTTCAATCGTTGGCTGTGAGGTGATGAGTCGCTTGATTGGGCGGATCGACACAAGAGGCTCCAGCGTGCCGGAGTTCCAATTTAAACTCTACCTAGCGAACCTTTGGATGTCGACCGTCGGCTGTAGCCATGCAAGTTTGCGCGCAGCAGACTGCGCCCAAGGACGAACTCGTCGCCCAACGTTGACGGATTGATCTTGGGCCGTAGACCCGCGCGGCTAGATTTTGCCAGTAGGCTTTTTCGTACGCTGGCTGGTGATGCCGCTGAGACCGAACCCAATCCCAAGCGGCCCGGACGCCGGGCGTCCCAACCGCGCCGGCTCGGGTGCCGTCGCGATTCGACGAATCGTCCGCAACATCCGTCGGCTTTTCATCGTTGATCCTAGGCCCGTGCACGCCGCTGCTGACTTCGGTGGACGGGCCTTTTTCTTGGATCCATTTGGGACCAATTGAACGACCCGCGGACGGGCGGTAAAAATAAAAGGAATTACGCTTTGCCGCGCCCGCCTTTCAGCACGTCCGGCGCGAAGCGGCGACGGCTCTAATCATCGAGACGACACGGCCAGATGCCTGCATCGGCGCGCCTGCGGACGGTGGCTTCGGAAACGCCGCGCGCTTGTGCCACATTGGCGGTGCCGAAGTCCTGCGGCGTTGTCTGCTGTTTGTTCACGATACCTGACACTCCTATAGTTGACGGCCTACAATCAATTCTATCAAAACACTCAAATCACTCATTCACGCCCGCCACCTTTGACGCCTTTGAAGGGCACAGGGCGGAAGTGATGCGTCTCGTTGGTTACCTTGAGGGATGCAGGGGAAAAGTGGTGTGCTGCACGACGCACTGCAACATGCGTTTGAGCCTGTAATTTGCGGCGTATCGCAAGCAGTTTGCGGTGCTGACCACTATCCCAGAAGTACCTGAGAATGCCCGGGGCCGGAATCGAACCGGCATGGGGTTTCCCCCAAGGGATTTTCGTACTCGCTACAGCTTTCGCTGCTGCACGCATGCGTGCATTTGGAGTCTGGACTTTACCTTTGCCCTGTCGCCGCGCGCGATTTAGGCAGGAGCCGTCAAGTCTCTACACTTTCCGCGCCACTCAAGCGGCTCGGCTTAGCTCGGGGTTGCAGTCACCTTCGCGTGGACTGGTTCTCCGAATTTGACTCCATTCACACCAGACGTTTCCGAACTGGGTGCTCAATTGACTTAAGTCCCTTGCGTCTACCAATTTCGCCACCCGGGCGGGAAGCGCCACCCGCGATTCTACAGAAGAACGTTGCCATGACGCAGGCTGAAGACACTTTAGCCGATGGCGCTAAGCGGCTGAATTTGCGAGACTCCGCGAACCATTGCGACCGGTGGGGGCCATGTTCCGCGCAAGCATTCAGGCCGAGCGCCTGCAACTGTGGCGAGGCGAGCGCCACGTCCTCGACGGCATTGACCTCGCAATCGACGCGGGCGAGATGTTGCACGTGACTGGATCGAATGGCAGTGGCAAGACGAGCTTGCTGCGAACCTTGTGCGGCCTGATGCATCTGGAGGACGGGCGCGTGCTGTGGGCGGGGCGCGATGTACAGGAGGACCTGCCGGCCTTTCACGCACGCATGGTTTACCTCGGCCACGAGCCGCCGCTGAAGCCCGATCTCACCGCACGCGAGAATCTGCACTACTGGATTGGCATGCGTCGCCCGCTGCAGCGAAGGGATGTCACGGCGGCCCTCGATCGTGTCGGCGCCGGCGCTTGGAGCGAACAGCCGGTGCGGACTCTCTCGGCCGGGCAAAAAAGGCGCGTGGCGCTGGCCGGAGTCATTCTTTGTGCCGTACCGCTGTGGCTGCTCGATGAGCCCGCCACGAATCTTGATGGTGACGGTCAGCGCCTCGTCGGAAGCCTCATCGACGCGCAGCTGGCATCGGGAGGAGTCGTCATTGCCGCTGTGCATCAGAACCTCGCGGTGAGCGGTCCCGAGCCGCGAAGACTCGAGCTCGCTCTCGCGTGAACACCTCGGCACTGCAAGCGGCGCGACTCATCCTGGCGCGCGATCTACGGCTCGCCGTGCGCAAACGGGGCCAGTTTGTGCAGCCGCTGGCATTCTTCGCCATCATCACGACGCTGTTCCCCTTAGCGATCTCGCCGGAGCTTGCGCGCCTGCGCGAGATCGCCTCCGGAGTGCTCTGGGTTGCGGCGCTCCTCGCCTCGCTGCTGGCGCTCGAGTTTCTGTTTCGCGACGACGCCCACGACGGTACGCTCGAACAATATGCATTGTCCGGCCAGTCGCTCACCTGGCTCGTGTTCGCCAAGACCACGGCGCATTGGCTCTTGACCGGCGTGCCACTGGCGCTGATGGCACCGCTGGCGGGCGTCTCGTTGGGTGTCCCGTACGCGGCGCTGCCAGGGATCATCGTGCCCATCGCGCTCGGTACGCTGGTATTAAGTCTGATTGGCGCGATTGGCGCCGCGCTCACCCTCGGAGTCCGAAGAAGCGGGGTGCTGCTCACGCTTTTGACGCTGCCGCTCGCGCTGCCGGCGCTCATCTTCGGGGCGCAGGCCACGGATTTGGCGATCCACGGCGCAAATTTTGCCGCGCCGCTCTATCTTCTGAGTGCCATGGCCGTGCTGGGCGTGACCCTGGCGCCTCTCGCCGCCGCGGCGGCGGTGCGCATCAGTTTGGAGTAGCGAGGATCAATGGTCTGGACGTGGTTTCATCGGCTCGCCTCACCCCCCCATGTGTATGCATTGGCGGCGCGGTTGACGCCGTGGTTTGGATGGGCCGCGGCGATCGTCATTCTTGCCGGTCTCTACGGGGGTCTCGTGCTCGCCCCGCCGGACTACCAGCAGGGCGATGATTTTCGGATCATCTACGTGCACGCGCCCAGTGCCTGGATGTCGCTCATGGTCTATGTGACCATGGCGAGCGCCGCGGCCGTCGGACTCGTCTGGCGCATGAAGGTCGCGCACGCGGTTGCGGCGAGCTGCGCTACGATTGGTGCATCGTTCACTTTTGCCGCACTGGCGACGGGCTCGCTCTGGGGCCGGAAGATGTGGGGGACCTACTGGGAGTGGGATCCGCGTCTGGTGTCCGAACTCGTCCTGCTTTTTTTGTTTCTGGGCTATATGGCGCTGCGTTCCGCGATCGATGATTTGCAGCGCGCGGATCGCGCGAGCGCACTGTTGGCCGTGGTGGGAGTGGTGAACGTCCCGATCATTCATTATTCCGTCGTCTGGTGGAACTCTCTGCACCAGGCGCCGTCTGTGATGAAGCTGGGCAAACCCGAAATGCCCGCCGCGATGCTCGTGCCGTTGCTGACCATGCTGGCGGGCTTTACGGTCTTTTTTGTCTACCTGCTCCTCGTGCGCCTGCGTGGCGAGATCCTCAAGCGCGAGCGCACGGCGAGCTGGATACGCGAGGCTTTGGCCGGATGAGTGAGTTTCTGCACATGGGCGGCTACGCGGCCTTCGTCTGGCCGTCCTACGCGCTCACCCTGGCCGTCGTGCTCTGCAATGTCATCTGGGCACGGCGCTCATTGGCGCGGGCATGCGAAGAGGCGCGCCGCCGCATGCTGGCGCGGAGTGCACCGTGACCCCGCGCCAGCGCCGCTTGAGCCTGGTGCTCGGAATTGTCGCCGGAGTCGGCATCGCCGGAGGACTCACATTGCGGGCGCTGCGCGCAAATGTGATGTTTTTCTTCGACCCCTCGCAGGTGGCCTCGGGCGAGGCGCCGCGGGGCGAGCGCTTTCGCCTGGGTGGCATGGTCGAGAAGGGCAGTGTGCACCGCGCGCCAGGCAGCCTCGAAGTCGACTTCGTCGTGACGGATTTCCGCCATGAGCTGCCGGTGCGCTATACGGGGGTACTGCCGGATCTGTTCCGCGAGGGGCAGGGGGTGGTAGCCCACGGCCGCGTCGGCGCCAACGGCGTGTTCGTTGCGGACGAGGTGCTCGCCAAGCACGACGAGAAATACATGCCGCCGGAGGTCGCGCGCGCGCTGAAGAAAGAGGCGGCCGCCGCAGGCGGTAGCGCGCGGACGGGCTCCTGATGCTGCCGGAGCTCGGGCACTTTGCGTTGATTCTGGCGCTGCTGTTGGCCGGGCTGCAGGCCTTCTTTGGCATCGCCGGCGCCCACCTGCGGCGCGATCGCTGGCTCGCAGCGGTGGCGCCCGCCGTCGCCGGACAATTTGTCATGGTGGCCACCGCCGTCGCCTGCCTCGTGACGGCGTTCGTCTCGCACGACTTCTCCGTGCGCTATGTCGCGGAGAACTCAAACTCCGCTCTGCCGCTTTTCTATCGCGTCACCGCGTTGTGGGGCGCGCATGAGGGATCGCTGCTGCTGTGGATATTTCTGCTCGCCGGCTGGACGCTGGCGGTGGCCGCGGGCACCGCGCGCCTGCCGGCACGCTTTAGCGCGCGGGTGCTCGGTGTGCTCGGTGTCGTGAGCTTCGGGTTTCTTCTCTTTACGCTCGCCACCTCAAATCCATTTCTGCGCTTGATCCCGGCGGCACCGGATGGCCGCGACCTGAATCCGATACTGCAGGACCCGGCGCTCGCCATTCATCCGCCGATTCTGTACACCGGCTACGTGGGCTTTGCGGTCGCCTTTGCGTTCGCGTGTGCAGCCATGCTCGAAGGACGGCTCGATCAGGCGTGGGCGCGTTGGACTCGGCCGTGGACGACATCGGCCTGGGCATTCCTCACCGTGGGTATTGCGCTCGGCAGCTGGTGGGCCTATTACGAACTCGGCTGGGGCGGGTTCTGGTTCTGGGACCCGGTGGAGAACGCCTCCTTCATGCCGTGGCTGGTGGGCACGGCACTGGTGCATTCCCTCGCCGTGACGGACAAGCGCGGGCTCTTCAAGAGCTGGACTCTGTTGCTGGCGATTCTCACCTTTTCACTGAGCCTCCTCGGCACCTTCCTGGTGCGCTCCGGGGTCCTCGTGTCCGTGCATTCCTTCGCCGCAGATCCCATGCGTGGGATTTTCATTTTGGCTTTTCTCGTCGTCATGATCGGCGGATCACTGGCACTGTATGCGTGGCGCGCGCCGCTGCTGCGCTCCTCGGCGGGCTTTGAGCTCGGTGCACGTGAATCGTTTTTGTTGTTCAACAATATCCTGCTCGTGATCGCCGCGGCGATCGTGTTCGGCGGCACGATGGCGCCTTTGATTGCCGATGCGCTCGGCCTGCCGACGCTATCGGTGGGTACGCCGTACTTTAATCCCACGTTTCTGATGCCGGTGCTGCCGCTGCTGGCGCTGCTACCCGTCGGACTGCATGCGAAGTGGAAGAAGGGCCGGCTGCGCGAGAGCGAGCGTGCCATCGGGGTCACGCTGGCGGTGGCTCTGGTGCTATCGCTCGCCGTGTCCTTTGGCGTATTTGCCCAGGCGAAGGTCTTGACGCTCGTCGGACTGACGCTGGGTCCGTGGATCATTCTCTCCTCGCTCCTCGATCCCCTCGACCGCTGGCGGCGCAAGCTCAGCGTGCCGCGCGCCGTGCTGGGCATGGCGATCGCGCACATCGGCGTCGGCTTATTCGTGATCGGCATTACCGTGGTGCAGTCATTCACCGAGGAGCATGACGTGGCCCTCGCTCGCGGCGAGGCCGCATCCGTCGGCGGCTACGAATTTCGCTTCGGCGGCGTGGCCCAGATGGAGGGGCCGAACTACGACGGCGTCCGCGGCAGTGTCGTCGTGACGCGCCACGCCACGGCGCTCGGCACGCTCTATCCCGAGAAGCGCCGCTACTGGGTGCAGGGCACGGTGACCACCGAGGCCGCCATCCAGATGAATCGCGCCACCAATCTCCTGATCGCGCTCGGCGATGATCTCGGCGCGGGCCGCTGGAGTGTGCGCATCCAAGTGCGCCCTCTCATCAGCCTCGTGTGGCTCGCGGCACTCGTCATGGCGATCGGCGGCGCGGTGGCCGGCAGCGACCGGAGATACCACCTCGCCGCGCGCAGCGCCGCAGCCGCGGCGGCCGAGGGTGCGAAGGAAGCCGCCGGTTGAATCGCTTCGCGCTGCCGCTCGCGCTCTTTGCGCTGCTGGTGGTCGTGCTCGCCATCAGCATCCGGCATTCGCCGGACAAGAGCCTCATCGTCTCGCCGCTTGTGGGGCGCGCAGCACCCGGGTTCGCCCTGCCCAGTCTCACCGACGCGCAGCACCGGGTGAGATCTGAGGACCTCAGAGGCCGCTGGTACCTCCTCAACGTCTGGGGAACCTGGTGCGTGGAATGCCGCGCCGAGCACGCGATGCTGGTTGATGTCGCACATTCAGGCGTCATTCCCATCATCGGACTGGACTGGAAGGACGAAGATGACCGCGCCCTCGAATGGCTCGCACAGCTCGGTAATCCCTACCAGGCGGTCGCCCTCGACCACGATGGACGTACCGCAATCGATTGGGGCGTGTACGGCGCGCCCGAGACCTTTCTCGTGAATGCGCAGGGCGTCGTCGTCTACAAGCTCGTGGGCCCGCTGACGCGCGAGTCCTGGACGCGGGAGTTTCTGCCGCGGCTGCCGCGACCCGCGGGCGTGGGATTCTGATGCGCCGGGCGGCGCTGTGGATCGCAATCGCGTTCGCGATGGGCGGCGTGACGCTCGCCTACGGCATCGATCCGACTTTCATTGACGATCCGGCACTCGAGGCGCGTTATCTTGAGCTCACGCATGAGTTGCGCTGCATGCAGTGCCAGAACGAGTCTATTGCAGACTCTCCCGTGGGCCTCGCGTCGGACCTGCGCCGCGAGGTGCGCACCATGGTGCTCGCGGGCAAGACGGATGAAGACGTGCGCAACTACATGGTATCGCGCTATGGCGAGTTCATCCTGTTTCGGCCGCGCTTCTCCGCGCGCAACGCGTGGCTGTGGCTCGCGCCGCCGCTCTTTCTTCTTATTGGCCTCATCGTCGCCGTACGCGTCGTGCGGCAGCGGGGTAAGCTCGCAGGCTCCGACCCTGACGTCCTGAATGACGACGGGCTCGCCTGATGGCGGCATTCATCCTGCTCGCCATCGTGCTCGCCGTCGCTGCCGCTGCGCTCATTGTCGTGCCGCTCATCAAAGGCGGTGCGGATCCGCGTCCACCGGCGCCGAAGGCGGCGCTGGGCGCCGCCCTCGTGATTCTCATCGGCGCCGCAGCCTGCTATGTGACGTGGAGCAACTGGTCGTGGAGCGAGACGGCCGGCGCTAATCTGCCGCAGAACATGGTGGCACGGCTCGCGCGACGGCTCGAGCAACATCCGGACGACGTGCAGGGCTGGTTGATGCTGGGTCACTCGTACGTGGTGCTGCAGCAGCTGCCCCTCGCCGTGCGCGCCTACGAGCGGGCGGATCGGCTCGCGGGCGGGAAAAACGTCGACGCCCTGGTCGGCCTCGCGGAAGCTCTCGCGCTGGGCGATCCGGCCGAGCTCGATGGGCGGGCGGGGCGGCTCATCGAGCGCGCCATCATCTTGGAGCCCCATTCCGGCAAGGCCCTTTTCTACGGCGCTGCGTCCGCTGTGCGTCGCGGCGCGCTGCCGCTCGCCCGCGCGCGCTTCGAACAGCTGCTCGCGCTGGATCCGCCGGCGAACGTGCGGCCGATCCTCGAGCAGGAGATCGCGTCCATCGATCACGAGCTGGCCTCGCAAGCCGCGCCGTCGAGCGCGGCGACACCCGGAACCTCGTCGACTGCACCGGCCGCTACCGATGCCGCGCACGTGAGCCTCAATGTGGTGCTGACGCCCGCAATCGGTGCGCGCGGCCGGGACGTCGACCCGCTTTTTGTCATCGTGCGCGATCCGCGCCGACCCGGGCCGCCGCTGGCGGTCAAGCGCCTCGAGGGCCGCTTTCCGCAGCGAGTCGAGCTGACACCGGCCGATGCCATGCTCACCGAGCGGCGCTTCGCCGCGGGTGACACCGTGCAGGTGATCGCCCGAATTGCGCGCTCGGGTCAGGCGACGGGCGCACCCGGCGATCCGTACGGAGAGATTTCCTATGTCGTCGGGCGGGACGGTCTCGCCAACCTCGTGATCGATCGTGTCACGCCCTAACGCCGCTTCCGCAGCTCATTTTCCGCTCGCCTTGCAGTGCGGCATAGGTCTTGCTGTAGGGGACCCGACTGTAGGATTTGTTGACGGGCCCCTTGGGCAAGCGCAACGTGTAGCACGCTGAGGAGAGATCACATGACGCAAGAACGGACGCAGGACGGGCGAACTTCCAATCGCGGGTTCGCATCGATGAAACAGGAGCGGCAACGGCAGATCGCCAGCATGGGCGGCCGGGCCGTGCCCGACGAGAAGCGCAGCTTTTCGCAAAATCGCAGGCTCGCAGCCGAGGCCGGCCGCAAGGGTGGCCAAAGCGTTCCGGGTGCAAAGCGCAGCTTCTCGCAGAATCGTGAGCTCGCGGCGCAGGCGGGTCGCAAGGGCGGGCAGAGCGTTCCGGATGAGAAGCGCAGCTTCTCGCAGAACCCGAGTCTTGCTGCCGAAGCGGGACGTAAAGGCGGCCAGGCCAGCCACCACGGCGCGATGGATGTGGACGCAGCGACGCTGGTCCGCAGCAAGTCGTAGTTGCAAAGATTGCACTGTCCTTGCAGAAATTGCAGCGTTCAAGGCTGAGACACTTCTGGTTTAGCGCGAGCGTAAGCATAGCTTTGGTGGCCCCGGCCAGCCTGCTGTGCGCCTAGGGGCGCGGTCGACGGCAGGGCTTGCCGCAGCCTTCCCGGCCGCTGCGCTCGCAGCGGCCGGCACCACCCCCGACTCCTCCGATTTCCTCCTGCTCGTACAGGTCGCGGTCCTCATCCTCGTCGGGCGCCTGCTGGGCGAAATCATGCAGCGATTCGGGCAGCCGGCGGTCATCGGGCAGCTGCTGGGCGGTGTCCTTCTCGGACCGTCCTTCCTCGGTCTCGTATGGCCTGCCGCGCAACACGCGCTGTTCCCCCCCAATGCGCATCAGATGAGCATGATCAATGCGATCGCGCAGCTGGGCATTCTCATGCTCCTGTTGCTGGCGGGAATGGAGACTGATTTCAGTCTCATCAAGCGCATCCGGCGTGCGGCGCTGTCCACATCCGTGAGCGGCATCGCGCTGCCCTTTGTCTGCGGCTTCATGCTGGGCGAGTCGCTGCCGTCCGCGCTCCTGCCGCAACCGCAGTACCGCCTGATCACGGCGCTCTTCCTGGGCACGGCCCTTTCCATCTCCTCCGTGAAGGTGGTCGCCGTGGTCGTGCGCGAGATGAATTTCGCGCGCCGCAATCTGGGGCAGATCATTCTCGCCACCGCCATCATTGATGACACGGTCGGTTGGATCATCATCGCCGTGACGCTGAGCCTCGCGGCCCGCGGCCGGGTGGATTTGAATTCCGTCGGCGCCAGCGTCCTCGGCACAATGCTGTTTCTCGTCGTGAGCTTCACACTCGGGCGGCGCGCGGTCTTTGCCCTGATCCGCTGGACGAACGATCACTTCGTCAGCGATGCCGCGGTCGTGACTTTGATTCTGCTGCTCATGGCGTTCATGGCGATTACGACGCAGCTCATTGGCGTGCATACGGTCCTCGGTGCCTTCGTCGCCGGCATACTGATCGGGGAGTCGCCCATCCTGACACGCGAAATCGGTGTGCAGCTGGGCGGCCTCACGAGCGCGCTCTTCATGCCGGTGTTTTTCGGAATGGCGGGATTGACGGCTGACCTCACGATCTTGCGCCATCCGGATTTCCTGCTGCTGGCAGGGGGGCTCATTCTGATCGCGAGCGTCGGCAAATTCTCCGGCGCCTTTGCGGGCGCCTACTGGGGTGGCCTCACGCGGCGCGAAGCGCTCGCGCTCGGCTGCGCGATGAATGCGCGCGGCGCGACCGAGGTCATCGTCGCCTCCATCGGTCTGTCGATGGGCGTGCTCACGCAGAATCTCTATACCCTGATCGTCACCATGGCGATGATCACGACCATGATCATGCCGCCGACGCTGCGCTGGACATTGAACCGCGTGCCGCTGTCGTCCGCGGAGAAAGAACGTCTGGAGAAGGAGGAGTTCGAGAGCCGCGGATTTGTCCCCGGGCTCGAGCGGCTCCTGGTCGCGGTCGACGACAGCGTCACGGGCACGTTCGCGGCGCGGCTCGCAGGGCTCATCGCCGGCACGCGCGGCATGCCTGTGACCATGCTGCAGGAGGATCTCGAGTTCTCGACGCGGCGCGCGGAACAGGTTCTGAAGGGCGCCGCCGCCGCCGGACGGCCCTCTGCCCGCGGTACGGCAGAGCCGCGGCCGCCCGCCGTCGATGTCACGACGCGTTCACAAAAAGCGCTCTCGGCCGAGGCCGTCGCGCACGAGGCGAGTCGCGGCTACGACCTCCTCATGATTGGCAGGGATCCGGTGCGCGGCGCCGCGGGCGGATTCGACGATGAGGTCTCGCGCATCGCGGCCGCTTTCGAAGGCCCAGTCGCAGTGGCCCTCGCTCTGGGCGTGCATGCGCACGATGCGTCGTGCGCGAACCTGAATGTTCTCGCGCCCATCACCGGCAGCGCCGTCTCGCGCCACGGCGCTGAAGTGGCGATCGCGCTCGCGCGCGCAACGCGTCGGCCGCTGACCGTGCTGTATGTCGCCACCCAATCCATGCGCGGCGGGACATTGGCCATACTGGGCGCACGGCGACGCGAGCAGGAGGCGGTGTTGAAGGACATTGTCAAGATCGCGGACCAGTACGACGTGCGCGTGCGCACCGCCGTCAGGGCCCACGCGAGTCCTGCCAAAGCCATTTTCGAGCAGGCGCATCGCGGCAGACACAATCTCATCGTCATGGGCGTGAGCCGGCGACCCGGAGCGACGCTGTCATTCGGCGAGGTCGCCGCGGCGGTCCTGGAGTCGGGCAACCGATCGGTGCTGTTCGTCGCAAGCTGACGCACCTTCGCCGGCGTCCGTATAATCACCCGTCTTGAAGATCGCCCCGACAAACGAGCATCGAGCCGCGCTGCAGGCGCAAGGCCACGGCCATTCGCAGGGCCACGGGCATAATCACACGCATGACCACGCGGCGCCTGCGTCCCTGCAGGGCAGGCTGGCGTTCGCCGTTGCACTGAACTTGGTCTTTGTGGGCGTCGAGCTCGCGTACGGCTTCATCGCCAACTCCGTCGCGCTGATCGCCGATGCCGGCCATAACTTAAGCGACGTCCTCGGGCTGGCGGCGACCCTGGTGGCGGCGATACTCGCCGTGCGTCCCGCGACCGGCAGGTTCACCTACGGCATGCGCCGTGCCTCCGTGCTCGCAGCCTTAGGCAATGCCGTGCTCCTCCTTTTCACGAGCGGCGCGATCGCGTGGGAAGCGGTGCAGCGGTTGCTCGAGCCGCAGGCGGTCGGCGGCGCCATCGTCATGACCGTCGCCGCAGTGGGCATGCTCATCAGCGGCGTCAGCGCCTGGCTTCTCGGCGCCGCCTCGCATGCGCATGATCTGAACATCCGCAGCGCGTTCGTCCACATGGTGGGCGATGCGGTGGTGTCGGCCGGAGTGGTGCTGTCGGGATTTGTTATTTTGCGCACCGGCTGGACCTGGGTCGATCCTGCGGTGAGCCTCGTCGTCGTCACCGTCATTCTGGGCGCGACCTGGGGGCTGCTGCGCGATGCGCTGCATCTGTCGATGGACGCAGTGCCACGACGCATCGATCTGCATGAAGTGCACGCATACCTTGCATCCTGCAGCGGCGTTGCGGAGGTCCATGACCTGCACGTGTGGGGCATGAGCACCAGCGAAGCGGCCCTGACGGTGCACCTGGTCGCACCCACCGTGAGCCCGCACGACGATGTGTTCAGGAACTCGATCGTCGATGAGCTGCGCAATAAGTTCGGCATCCGCCACACGACCCTGCAGGTCGAGTTTGATCGTTGTGAGAGGGCCTGCGGAAGCTGACGGGCGGCCTCATCGCGATGACCTGCGATGAATCGCACGCGCTCGCAGGCGCTTTGCCTCGAGCGCGTTACGCCCTGCGCTCGCTTGCAAACCTTAGGTGCTGGGATTGCGCAGCCATAGCGCCAGCGCCGGCAACAGCTTCTTTTTGAATTCCGAGCGCTCCTCGATGCGCTCTGCGGCTTTTGCGGCCTGATAGCGTGCGCCCTTGGAAGCCTGCGCCTCCGGCAGCGCCAGGAGCCCGCTCGCGACGGCAGGATTCATCGATTCCGCGGCAATCGCCGGCAGCAGATCGCTGCGTCGCCCGGCGGGCAGTTTCGCAAGGATCGGCGCGCGCGCGGCGAGTACCGCCTTCCAGACGAGGTCCGGGTCGCTCGACTGATGAGCGAGCTGGATCAAAAACCGGTTGACGCGGCCATTGGCTATCTCGTCGGTAAGCGCAATGTTGATATTCTGCGCGATGAACGCCGCATTCTGTGCGGCAGCGAGCGCATAGAAATAGCGCAGTTTGTCCTCGGTGCCCGATGCCGCCTTGCCGAGTGCATGCAACTGCTCGAAGGTCGCCTGATCGGCGTAGCGGCCGACGATTTCGATGACGGCAGAGCGCAGATTCGGCGCAAGCGCGCTCGGATCGGCGACGAAGGTGCTAAACCGGCGCCGGCTCTCGGCTATGACACTCGCATCACCGAACTGGCCGAGCGCACTGATCACGGCTGCGCGCAGCAGAGCGGTCTGATTGCTCTCGCCCGGCTGAGCGTCCCAGCCGGTGCGGCTGAAGAGCGGGCGCAGAAGCTGCAAGGCGTAGCGGCGAAACGCCGCTTGCAGCGCAGACCGGCGCGTCAACGCGTCGATCTCATAAAGTCGTGCAATCACATCGCTCCAGACGACGAGCGTGGATTCATCTCGGAGCTTGCGGGTCAGGCCCAAGTACTCCGCGACGTGAGCGCGACCGGCGACGGTGAGCGCCCACTCATCGGCGAGGAGATTGACGCGGTCAGCCGGGGCTAGCGTTGCGAATGCGGCCGTCAGCGCCTGCAACGCGGCGGCGTCGTACTCGACGCGGTAGTAGCCCGCGTCGCCGAGATTGGCCTTGACGGGTTTGCCGCAACCGTCAAAGCGGGCCGTCGTCGCGTTGCCACTGGCCAGAAGCGTCGTGGACGCGTGCGCGTCGCCGATGACGCCGATCTCGACCGGCACATTCCAGGTGAGAGGGGCCGCCCTCGGGTCGTGAATCGTGAAGCGCTCCTGATGCAGCGTCGCGACCGTGGCGCCGCTCTGACACGCGACCGCGACGCGGATGAGAGGCACTCCGGGTTGTTCAGTGAACCGCGCCGCGATGTCGGCGACGGGTTTTCCGGAGGCCGCGCCGAGTTCGGCCCACAGGTCCGCCGTCGTGGCGTTCGAATAGGCATGCGCTTTCATGTAGCGGCGCATGCCCTCGCGAAACGTATCCTCGCCGAGATACGCCTCGAGCATGCGCAGGAAGGCTTCGCCTTTGTTGTAGCTGATGGCGTCGAAGGCGGTTGCGATCTCGCTCTCGTCGGCGATCGGCATCTGGATCGGATGCGTGGTGGAGCGCGCATCCGCGCTCATGGCACCTTCCTTGGACGCGTGCTCGCGCAACAAGATGAGCCAGTCGGGATTCAGCGCATCGGTGGCCTTTGCGCCCATCCAGGAGGCAAAGCCTTCGTTCAGCCACAGATCGTTCCACCACGCCATGGTGACGAGATCCCCAGACCACTGATGCGCCATCTCGTGCGCCACCACTGCAAAAATGGCCTGGCGCGTGCTTTCGGAGGACGACGCCGGGTTCATGAGGAGCACGCTGTCAATGTAGGTGATGCCGCCCCAGTTCTCCATCGCGCCACCGCCGTAGTTTCCCGGCACGGCGATGTGATCGAGCTTCGGCAGCGGGTAGCGCAATCCAAAATACTGGTTGTAGTAGGCGAGGAGCCGCACCGCGCCCTGCAGGGCCTCGCGGCCTTGCTCGGCCTTGCCGGCGACGGCCCAGACCCCGATGTCCGTGCCGGTGGAGGCGTCGTGAATGCGCTGCAAGGGGCCGGCGCAGAGCACCAGGAGATAGGTTGACATGCGCGGCGTTCTCATGAACACGGTCTTCTTCAATGTCACGCCCGCGGCATTTTTGCCGGCCGGTTCGGTACTCGCCACCGGCGTGTTCGACACCACGGCGAGATCGGCCGGCAGCTCGACCGACACCTGGAAGGTTGCCTTGAATGCTGGCTCGTCCCAGCCGGGAAACATGCGCCGCGCATCGATCGCTTCAAACTGCGTGACCAGCATGCGCGCGGTGCCGGCGGCGGTGGCGTAGTCGTTGTAATAGAGTCCCGCAGGCGTTGCCGCAATCCGGCCCGAGTAGTCGATGGCCAGCGTGTGTCGGCCTTTGGCGAGCGCCTGCGCAAAACGGAACGTCACGGTCTGCCGCGGCGCGTCGATCGTGATCTGCGCGGACACGCTCTCCTTGCCGCTGAGGGCGGCTTTTCCGATTGTCAGGTCCACGGCATTGACGGTAATGGCGTCGGAGGCTTGGCTCACATCGATGTCGATTTCCTCTCGAGCGGTGAATCTGAGCGCTGCGAGATCCGGCGCAAGGTCCAGACGATAGGCTGCGGGAGTGATGTCCTTGGGCAGCGTGCCGGGCGTTGTCGCAAAACTGAAGGGCGCTTCGGCGCGGCAGACGAGGACGGCGCAACCGAGCAGGCCGAAGAGGAGGCTGCGAGTCACGCGAGCATGCGTGGCGCTGCGCCGATGGCGATGGAAGGTGTGCATCAATTTGCCTTTTGATAGATAGCCTGCGCGGCGCGCGCACCAGCGAGCGAATCCTCAACACCCATGGGCCGCGTACGGTGTAGAAAAGTAGGTCTATAAAGTATTCAACAACAAGTATTTATAATCAAATATTAATGTTAATTCTCATAACAGCTCGGTCGCGTCCACGCCGATCCATTCTATACATCCGACGGCCGCGGCGTCGTGCCTGACCTCGGCCGCACTTCGTAGCCGGGAGCCTCGGGTTCGTCATCCACCAGCTGCGCCGGAAATCCCTCACCCAGCACCCGAATCCCGCAGGCCTCCTCCAGGCGCCGGATGATGTTAGGCGAGAGCTCGCGTGCGCCGTAGCGCCGTGCGCCGTCCTTGAAAATCTCAAGGACGAGGGGCGAGACCTCAACCGGCACATGCAGATTCTGCGCGAGCGTGTCAAAGAGCCCCACGTCCTTGATGACCAGGTCCATGGTGAAACTGATATCGCGGCTGCCGTTCAGGATCACTTGCGACTCGGTTTCATGAACGAATGAGTTGCCCGAGGAAATCCGGATCGCCTCGTAAGTGGTGTTCATATCCATGCCCGCCACCTTGGCGACGGACAGCGCCTCGGCAAGCGCCGCGAGGTGCACGGTGCACAGATAGTTGGTGACGACCTTGAGGATGGACGCCGATCCGAGCGGTCCGGTGTGCAGGATGCGACGCCCGAGGATCGATAGAATCGGCAGCACACGATCGAATGCCGCGCGGCTGCCGCCGGCGAAGATCGCAATGTTCCCGGTCGCGGCGCGATGGCAGCCGCCGGAGACGGGGCAGTCCATGGCCGTCGCGCCGCGCGCTGCGACGAGCGCCCCCAGGCGCCGCACTTCAGCCGCGTCGGTCGTGCTCATCTCAAGCCACACCGTGCCGGCCCGCAAGCCCGCCAGTATGCCGTCCGCCTGCTCCATCACCTGCGCGCACGCGGCGGGCGAGGGCAGACAGGTGATGATGACATCGGCGCTTTCGGCCATTTCCCGGGGCGATCCGGCTCGCGTCGCCCCCTGCTGCACGAAGGCGGCCTCAAGATCCGGGTTCAGGTCCCGCACGCTGAGGCGCATGCCGTGACGCGCGAGACTGCCCGCGAGCTTTGCGCCGACGTTGCCCAAGCCGATGAAGCCGATATTGGGATTGTCGATCCTCTTGCCCGCGTGATTCACAGGGATCTCCTTGCCCATCCGCGGCCCGGCCATGCCGCGTTGGCAGCCGTAGTCGCATACCCGCGTATCCGAGCGGTGAGCCTCATGGCATGATCCGTCGGGGCGTCACGGGCTTTGCGAGCCGCGGGTCGCTGCACCTGCGGCTGCCGCGCCCACGCGTGCAGGCACTCGCGGCCTGGGCTTTAGAAGGGTGACGAACCACGTATGACGGTTAAAGTGGCCGTACTGGAGACGGTGCCGGCGCAAGCGAGCGCGTCGGCATTCCTGCGCTGGTACGTGCTGCTCGCGATGTGCATGGTCTATACCCTAAGCATAGCAGACCGCTATGTCATCTCGACCGTGCTCGAGCCGATCCGGCTCGAGCTGCATCTCACCGACTCGGGCGTTGCCTTTCTCACCGGCGTGTCGCTCGCGCTCTTCTACGTGTCCTTTGGCATCCCGTTATCGCTGCTCGCCGATCGCCTGAACCGCCGCAATCTCATCGCGGTGTCGCTGATCGCGTGGTCCGGCATGACGATGTTGTGCGGCATGGCCGCGAGTTACTGGCAGCTGCTCTCGGCGCGCGTGGGCGTCGGCATCGGCGAGGCCGGCGGCACGCCGGCCGCAAGCTCCATCATTTCCGATTATTTCCCGTGCGGGCGGCGGCCAATGGCGCTGACCGTGTTTTCGCTGGGGGCGCCGATTGGTGCCTGGGTGGGCGCTGATCTGGCGGGCCGCATCGCCGACGCGTACGGCTGGCGCGCCGTGTTCCTGGCGCTTGGCGTGCCCGGGATCATTTTTGGTGCCATGGTGTACCTCACTGTGCGTGAGCCGCGCCGCGGACAGCTCGATGCGGCAGGTTGCGGTGCCAAGGCCTCATTGCTGCAAACGATGCGGTTTCTCTTTCAACAGCGCTCCGCCATGCATCTCATCCTGGCGAGCGCCCTCACGGCGCTGTGGGGCTGGGGCCTCACATGGTGGACGCCGGCCTTTCTCATGCGCAATTACGGGCTCAGCCCCGGCCACGCCGGCAGCATTACCGGACCCATTCACCTCATCGCCGGCACCGGCGCCACCGTATTCACCGGCTGGCTCCTCGGACGTGAGTCGATGACCGATCCGCGGCGCGTCGTGTGGCTGCTCGGCGGCGGCATCGCGCTCGCCACCGTGCCGTCGATCATCATTTTCTCAACCCACTCGCTCGCGCTCGTAAAAGCGATGCTGTGGATCTTCATCCCCTCGATCTACTTCTATATCGGTCCGTGTTTTGGCCTGCTGAATAACTTGGCGCCGCCGCGCATGCGCGCACAGTTCTGCGCGGCAACCCTCCTGGTGGCCAACGTCGGCAATCTCGTCATCGCGCCGCAGTTGATTGGTTTCCTGAGCGACCTCTTTGCGCCGGGCCATATCGCCAATGCCACCTCGCTGCGCTGGGCGCTGCTCTGCCTGGCGCCCACTGGATTCTGGTCGGCGTATCACTACTTCTCCTGTGCGCGCACGTTGCAGGAGGATCAGGAGCGGGCGCTTGCCGCCGCGCGTTGACTTTCCTGGCGCAGCGCGGGGGAGCGCAGTCATTCAGCGCCGGCTGAGGACGCTGCTGGCCGGATTATTGATGCTGGCGAGCGTTCTCGCCTGCACGACCTCGGCGGATGATTCAAAGCTGCGTCTGATCACCTGGGCCGACTACGCGCCGGCGGATGTGATCGCGCTTTTCAAGAAGGAAACCGGGATCCAGGTACTCCTCACCCTGTCCAACAACGAGGAGATGATTTCAAAGCTGCGCGCCACCGGCGGGGCGGGTTACGACCTGGCGCAGCCCTCGCAGGACCGGATCACGGGCGTGCAGAGGGAATTTGGCATCTACAGACCGTTCGACATGAGCCGCGTCAAGGTCGAGCAATTTCGACCCGACATGCTGGCGATCATCCGCAGCAACGCCACGATCGACGGCAAGCTTTACGGACTGCCGTACCTCTGGGGGGCTGAGGGGCTCGTCGTCAACACCAAGCTGGCACAGGTAAACGACTATTCGGACCTGTGTCGAGCGGATCTCAAGGACAAGACCTCGATCCGCTTGCGCCGGCCCACGCTCATGGCATTTGCCTTTGCCACCGGCCATGATCCCTTCGCGCTCTACAGCAATCCCGTCGCCTACGCGGCACTGATGGAAGAGGTCGGCCGAACTCTCTCGGCCTGCAAGGCCAACGTGCGCTTCTTCTTTGACAACAAGGACCAGCTCCTGAACGGCATACGCTCCGGAGAGCTCGTCGCCGCGATGATGTGGGATACGGGTGGCTGGACGCTCAATCGCGAAAACCCGGACATCCAGTTCGTTGTACCGCGATCCGGCGCGCTCGGCTACCTCGATAGCTTCGCGCTGCCGGCCAAGGGCCGTAACGAGGCGGCGGCGTACGCGTGGATCAATTTCACCATGCGGCCGGATGTGGCGGCACGCATCACCCGTAGCGTCGGCAATTGGACCGCCGCGCGCGGCACTGAGGCGCTGGTCGATCCGAGAATGCGCGCCCAGTACAACGCGAGCTTCCCCGGAGGCGCGTTCAAGAATATCAAGTGGTATCCGGCCATTCCGTGGGGCCTCGAGGAGCTCGAGGGGCGCATCCTCGATCGCATCAAGGCCGCCGAGTGAGTCCCCCGGATCTTGCCGTCGACGCGCTGGTGAAGCGCTTTGCCGATCATCGCGCGGTCGCGGAGCTGTCCTTTACGGTTGAGCGCGGCAGCTTTTTTTCCATTCTCGGCCCCTCGGGCTGCGGCAAGACGACACTGTTGCGCATGATCGCGGGCTTCATTGCGCCGGACAGCGGTGCTATCCGCATCGGCGGCCAGAGCATGCAGGGCGTTGCGCCGAATCGACGCCCCGTCAACATGGTCTTCCAGCAGCTGGCACTGTTCCCCATGATGTCCGTGGGCGAGAACGTCGCCTTTGGTCTGGCGCGCCGCGGCGTGGCCCGGCTCGAGCGCGCTCGGCGCGCGGAGGCGATGCTCGAGCGGGTCGGCCTCGCAGGCGCCGCGCACAAGCGCGTCGATGAGCTCTCGGGCGGGCAGCGCCAGCGGGTCGCCATCGCCCGCAGCCTAGTGCTCGAGCCGACGCTGCTGCTTCTCGATGAGCCGCTCGGCGCGCTCGATCTGAAGCTGCGCGAGCACATGAAGATTGAATTGAAACAGCTGCAGGCGGCGTTCGGCACCACCTTCGTCTATATCACGCACGACCAGTCCGAGGCGTTGGTGCTGTCGGATCATGTGGCCGTCATGAACCGCGGACGTTTCGAGCAGCGGGGCACGCCGCAGGAGCTCTACTACGAGCCGGCAACGGCCTTCGTAGCCGGCTTCGTCGGCGCCAATAACCGCATCATCGGTCGTCTGACCGGCATCGACGGCGAGTTCGCGGAGGTCGCGACCGCCGCAGGCTGGCGCGTGCGCGCGCGCAGGCGCGGCGCCCTGTCCGTCGGCGCGGCGGTCGAGGCGTTCGTGCGGCCCGAGATCGCGACCCTCGAGCGCGATGCCGCGCTGCTGCCACACGACCAGGTCCACTATGCGGGGGTTGTGCAGAGCTTGCTCTTTGACGGGGCCAACTCCGCGGTGCTGCTCGGCGAGGAGACGAGCCGTTTCGAATTTCGGGTCGCGCTGCCGCAGACGGGACGGTTTGCGGATCTCAAAGTCGGCGAGCGCGTGTTCTTCAGTTTCGACCCGCGGCGGGCGCTGTGCTTTGCCCCCGGGGATGCCGCACGGGCCTAGCATGGACGACGCGCTCGCTCAGCGGATCTGGCAGCGACGGCTCATGCTGGCGCTGCTGCTCGCGCCGGCGCTGCTCTGGCTATTGCTGCTCATCGTCGTGCCCCATATCGATCTTGCGCTGCTGTCACTGCGCGCGCGCAGCGCGCCACGTCACTACCAGCCGAGTCTGATGCAGTACGCCACATTTTTCAGCGAACCGCTGTACTGGCACATCTTCGTGCGTACCGCGGTACTGTCCACGGTGGCGACGGCCCTGACGCTGGTCATCGCCTTTCCGATCGCTTGGGTGATCACCAAGGTGGCGCAGGGCAGGGCGAGTGCGCTGCTTTTCGTGGTCTGCCTGATCCCGTTCTGGGTGAGCGAGACGGTGCGGGCGCTGGGCTGGCTCATCCTGCTGCGCCAGTCGGGCGTGTTGCCGCTCTTTTTGGTGCGGCTCGGCCTCACCGCGCAGCCGGTCGAGCTGCTGTATCACAATGCCACCATTCTCACCGGGCTGGTGTATACCTCGCTCCTCTTCATGGTCGTGCCGCTCGTCAGCAGCCTCGAGAGCCTCGACAACTCGCTCATCGAGGCGGCCTATGATCTCGGCGCCAGCGGCGCGGCCATCCTGCGCAAGATCGTCATTCCGCATGCCGCGCCCGGGATCACTGCCGGCTGCATCGTCGTCTTCATGCTCACGCTCGGCAACTATCTGACGCCGACACTGCTCGGTGGCAAGAATTCGCAGTGGTTCACCGAACTCATCTACACGCAGTTCATTGTGCGATTCAATTGGGAGCAGGGCGCGGCTTTCGGCTTCCTGTTGCTCGGGCTCTCGACCGCGATGGTTGCGCTCGGTCTGCGCGTGAGCGGCCAGCGCTTCGTCGATGTGATGCGGCGCTCATGATCGCCTCCCTGCCACGCTCGGCTGGGTTGCGCACTGCCACAGGGCTGTACGTCGCCGCCTTCCTGATCTTTTTGTTTTTGCCGCTCACCATCGTCGCGGTCTTCGCCTTCAACGACGCGCCTTATCCGGCGCCGCCGTGGCGCGGCTTTACCCTCGACTGGTTCACGGGCAACGAGACTTCGGGCAGAGTCGGGCTGTTTCATGATGCAGCGCTGCTCGGCAGCATCTGGACCAGCGTCGTGGTCGCATGCTGGGTGACGGCGCTGTCGGTGGCGGTCGGCACGGCCAATGCCTTTCTGATGGAGCGCTACCGCTTCCCGGGCAAGGAGGCGCTGTCGGTGCTCATGCTGACGCCGCTCGTGATTCCCGGCGTCATTCTGGGCATTTCCATCCTGTCGCTGTCGAGCCGCATCGCGGATCTGGTGCTGGCGCTATTCGATGTCGATCTGGATTTTCTGCGGCCCGGTCTGCCCCTGGTGGTGCTCGGTCAGTTCTCCTACATCGCGACCATCGCGACGTTGATGGTCAGTGCGCGGCTGAAACAATTCGACCGCACGCTCGAAGAGGCCGCGCTTAATCTCGGGGCCTCGCACGCTGCAGTACTGCGCACCATCACCTTTCCGTATCTGCGGCCGGCGCTCATAGGGTCGGCGGCCATCTCCTTCCTCATGTCCTTCGAGAATTTCAACACCACGTTGATGCTGGTCGGCGCGGACCCGCCGCTGACCGTTATGATGTACGGGCGCATGCGTGAAGGGGCGACGCCGGTGTTGAACGCCGTCAGCCTGTTTCTCATGCTGGCATCGGCGCTGCTGGCGCTTACCTTGATGCGCGGCAGATCGCGAGTCGCCGCGGCGTCGGCTCCGCCTGCTGCTTAACGCCGCTTGCAAGCCTTAACTGCGCTCACTTAGCGAGGATCGCCCTTCATGAAGCTCACCGACATCGAGACCTTCGTCGTCGGCAATCCGCCGCCGCACAACGGCAGTCGCTACTTCGTGTTCGTCAAATTGATCACCGACGACCGCGTGGAAGGCGTGGGCGAGGCCTACGGCGTGCCGTTCGACCCGCATCTCGTGGCGCGCATGATCGAGGATGTCTTCGAGCGCTACTTAAGCAACCACGACCCACACGACATCGAGTCGATGTGGCGGCGGGTCTACTCTGCCGGCTTTACCCAGCATCCGGATCTGACGCTGATGGGCGTGTTGAGCGCCCTCGAGATGGCCTGCTGGGACATCATCGGCAAGGAGGCGGGCCAGCCCGTATACAATCTCCTGGGCGGCCGGGTGCGCGAGCGGCTGCGCTCCTACACCTATCTCTATGCGCGGGCGGGCGACCGCTCCGACGTCTATCTCGATCCGGATCTCGCGGCGGAACGCGCCGCCGAATACCTCGCCCAGGGTTTCACGGCGCTCAAATTTGACCCGGCGGGACCGTACAGTGCCTTCGACGGTCGCCAGTTGGCGCTCGTCGACCTCGAGCGCTGCGAGCGCTTCATGCGGCAGATGCGCGAGGCCGTGGGCACTCGGGCGGATCTCCTGTTCGGCACCCATGGACAGATGACGGCTGCCGGCGCGATCCGGCTGGCGCGACGGCTCGAGCCCTATGATCCGCTGTGGTTCGAGGAACCTGTGCCACCGGATGCCCCGGAAGAGATGGCGCGAGTCGCGCGCGCCACGCGCATTCCGATTGCCACCGGCGAGCGCCTCACGACCAAGTACGACTTCGCGCGCCTGCTCGATGTCGGCGCCGCGGCGATTCTGCAGATGAATCTCGGCCGCGTGGGCGGGATTCTCGAGGCGAAGAAGATCGCCGGCATGGCGGAGGTGCGCCACGTGCAGATTGCGCCGCACCTCTACTGCGGCCCGGTAGCGGGCGCGGCCAACATTCACCTCGCCACCTGCAGCCCGAATTTCCTCATTCTGGAAGGCATCGAGCGCTGGGACGGATTTCACGCCGACATCCTGAAGAAGCCGGTTCAGTGGCAGGACGGCTTCGTCATCCCGCCGACCGAGCCCGGACTGGGGGTGGAGTTGGATGAGGCCTTCATCAAGGATCACCCCTATACGGATACGCCGCTGCAGCTCGAAATGCTGGGGCGCCCGCTCTGACGGGCGGCGAAGGGCCTGAGAAAGCCTTGCGTGGACGCTTTCGATTACATCATCGTCGGAGCCGGTACGGCCGGCTGCGTGGTTGCCAACCGTCTGTCGGCGAGCGGCCGGCACAAAGTGCTGCTCCTTGAAGCGGGCGGCTCGGATCGGCGCTTCTGGGTACAGCTGCCGATCGGCTATGGGCGCACCTTCAATAATCCGCAGGTCAACTGGATGTACGAGGCCGAGCCTGATCCCGGGCTCGCGGCACGGCGATTGTTCTGGCCACGCGGCAAGGTGCTGGGTGGCTCCGGATCCATCAATGCCATGGTCTACTATCGCGGCCTGCCTGCTGACTTCGATGATTGGCGCGCGCTCGGGAATCCCGGCTGGGGCTTTGACGACGTGCTGCCGGTCTTTCAACGCTTCGAGGAGCGCGGGCAGAGCGCGGCGCCGCGCGGCGCGCCGCTCATCCACATCAGCGACGTGTCGGAAGACGTGCACCCGCTCTGCCAGAAGTTTCTCGACACCTGCCGCGCCCTCGGGTTAGCGGCGCAGGATTTCAATGGCGCGCAGGGCGAGGGCGTCGGCATCTATCAGATCACGACCCAGCGTGGCCGGCGCGCATCGACCGCCGGCAGCTACCTGCACCCGGCCATGTCGCGTGCGAATCTCACCCTGCGCCTGCGCGCGCAGGTGCTGCGCATCCGCTTTGAACAGCGCCGCGCGGTCGGAGTCACCTATCGCCACGGCGAGCGCACGCTGGCGGCGCAGGCCCGGAGGGCGGTGATTCTGTGCGGCGGCGCCATCAACTCGCCGCAGCTTCTGCAGCTCTCCGGCGTCGGCGACGGGGCGGTGCTGGCGCGCCACGGTATTGCAGTGGTCGCCGAGAGCCCCGCCGTCGGCCGCAATCTTCAGGATCACGTGGCGGTTTCGCATTTCTACCGCTCGAGAGTGCCGACGCTCAATGATGTTTTTGTGCCGCTCTCGGGCAAGCTCAAAATTGCCCTGCGTTACCTCGTCAGCCGCCGCGGGCCGCTCGCCATGAGCGTCAATCAGGCGGGCGGCTTCGTCAAAGGCGATGCCGCGCGCTCGCGGCCGAATCTGCAGTTGTACTTCAATCCCGTCAGCTATACGGCGCAGGGCCGGGAGCGGCGGCTTCTTCAGCCTGATCCCTTCTCCGCCTTTATATTGTCGTTCAATGCCTGCCGCCCGACGAGTCGCGGCTACGTCGAGATCCGCTCGGCGAATCCCTTCGAGGCTCCGCTCATTCAGCCGAACTCTCTTTCAACCGACCAGGATGTGGCCGCAGCCATCGCCGGTGCCCGCTTGTTGCGCACGATTGCGGGCACGGCGCCGCTTGTGCAATACGTCGAGTCGGAGATGCTGCCTGGAAGTGACCAGCAATCGGACGCACAGCTGCTGCAGGACTTTCGCGAACGCGCGGGCACTGTATTCCATCCGGTGAGCACCTGCCGTATGGGGCCGGATCCCGCGACGGCAGTGGTCGATGCGACCTTGCGGGTGTACGGCGTCGAAGCTCTGCGGGTCATTGATGCTTCGATATTCCCCACCGTGACCTCCGGCAACACCAACGCGCCGACCATCATGGTCGCCGAAAAGGGCGCGGCTCTGCTTGCTGCAGACGAGGGTAGTTGACCGTTGGCGGCATCAAAAAAGTGCTGGCCACGAACCCGCAGGACGCTGTTTTATTTTCATGGAGCTGCACGCGCGTGTGACGCAAGCGTGCCGATTGTCCAAGCTCGACCCCCTACGTGACTGTCGAGACCGCCGGCTCCCGGAAAGCCCAGAGAGCGCTTGGCGGCCGTCAATCGGAACAGGCCATCCATGCGTCGGGGTGAATCGCCCGCTGCAGATCAGGGGCCCGGATCGCCACCGTTGCCTGAGTGCGAACGAGACCTGCATCGCAACGCGTATTCTTCTTGCTTGTCAGGCGCACCGTGAAAGCTCAATTATGCGACATGCCGGCCGGGCCGAGTCACGCTGAATCCGTATGTTCAGCCATGCGGAGGAACCACGATAGGTGTATCAGGTGGGTCAGGTGGGTCAGGTGGCCACTACAGTAGGGCTTGAGCGGGGCGATCGCTCCAAAGCAGCACCCGGCTGGGCCAACAGGCTTCTGATCGGGCTCGTGATCTACGTCGCCAGCTGTTCGGTCTGGATGCAGGCGGGATTTGGCGGCGAGCGGGTCAGACGTTACGTCGGCCTGCTAGCCCGTTTTCCAGCCTCTCTCATCGCGGTGATCGTCGCAGTGGCGGTCGCGCGCCGTTTGGCGCCAGGCGCGTCGCGGACGGCGTGGTGGTACCTGGCGGTTGCGCTCGGCCTGTACTTTGTAGCCGACACCATTGGCGTGAGTTACTGGCTGCACGGCCGCGATCCCTTCCCGGGAATCGCCGACATTTTCTACGTCGCGTTTTATTTCGCCCTTTTTCCGGCGGTGGCGTTTCTGATCCGGGCAGCGGCCGTGAAAGTACACTGGGCTCAGCTCGCACTCGACGCTGCGATTCTCGTGAGCGGCTTCGGTGCATTCTTTTGGTTCCTGGTCATTCGCCCGGCCGCCTCCGGTACCGAGACCGACGTGATCAAGAATGCGCTGACGCAAATTTATTTGGCGCTCGACTGCATTTTGCTGCTCACGATGGGCGTGCTACTCCTGACGGGTGTTGGCAACCGCGCCGGCCGGCGCGTCTCACTGTTGCTCTTGGTCGGATTTGCGACGATGTTTCTCGGTGACATCCTGTGGTCGATTGCGAAGATCACCGGTCACTATCTGCCGGGCGCTTTTCAGGACGTGCTGTACAGCGCCTGCTACGTGCCGCTGGCAGCGGCTGGGCGTGAGCAGATGCGCGCGAGCCCAGGCGGGGCCGCACTCGTCGGATCGGATTCCCTAGCGCAGTCGCTACCGTACGCGGCGATGCTGACCGCGTTCCTCGTGCTCGTGTACTTCACACGTGGCGACATCGGCGGCCCGGCGACGGTGATGACCATTATCGTCTTCGGTCTCACATTGCTCGTCATGGTGCGCCAGGCGCTGGTGCTGCGTGAGGATGCATTGACCCGCGAGCGGCGCGCAGCCCGAATGGTCGAGGAGCGTTATGCTTCTTTGATCGCGAACGCCTCCGACGTCATCATGATCGTCGCTGCAGACGGCGCGCTGCGCTTCGCATCCCCGGCTTCCGAACGCACGCTGGGTCTGAAGCCAGAGGAGATCGCCGGGAAGAACCTGCTCGACCTCTGGGGTGGCGAGGATGCCGAGCGGCTGCGGGCATTCCTCGCCGAGGTCGCCGCGACCCCCGGGGGGGCCATCGGCCCGGTGGAGCTGCGCATTGAGCGCGGCACCGATCGCTACG
>DATHRI010000009.1:0-2965 GCA_035481795.1 Steroidobacteraceae bacterium | reverse complement strand
CGGCGCGAGCTGCGCCGCTGCGCCGCAGGACCTCGAGCTCGCGGGCGCCGCGTTCGCGCGGCTGCGCGAGCTGGAACAGCGCGGTCTGCCCGATGCTGCGGAATTGCCGGGCAGCTTCGCTGACCTGTACGCCGATCACGGCGTATCCAGCAATGTGGAAATCATGACCATTCACAAGGCCAAGGGACTGGAATTCGACATGGTCGTGGTGCCGGCGCTCGATCGCCACGTGCCGCGCGGCCGCGATCAATTGTTGGTCTCGCATCAGTTCGCACGCAGCGCCCGCGACGGCATGGTGATGGCGGCGCGCCCGGCCGTCGGTGCCGAGCGCGACCGATTGTTCGAATTTCTGCGCCATCAGCTGCGCGATGCGGCCGCTCTCGAGGCGCAGCGTCTGCTGTACGTGGCATGTACCCGCGCGAAATGGCAGCTGCGATTGACGGCGGTGATGGTCGGTGCGGACGCCTCCGCGGCACCAGCGGAAGAGGGCGGCACGCTGCACCGCGCCGCGCGGCCGCGCGCGGGTAGTTTGCTTGCCGTGCTGTGGCCCGTCGTCGGTGCGGAATTTGCGCTCACCGTACCCGTCCAGGCGCCGCACAGTCAGGCGGCGTACGTGCCGCGCGGCGGACCCCTATCCCGAGTGCCGCGGAATTGGGTGCCCAGTCTCCACGGCGGCCCTGCCACCACCGATGCCATGTCGCTGCCGCCGGGGATGCGCGTGGAGACACCGGTTTTCGACTGGGCCGGGGAGACGGCGCGCCGCGTCGGCATCCTGGTGCACGCCGAGCTTCAGGCGATGGATGCGGCGAGCGCCGACGAGCAGCGCATTCGCGCACGGGAGCCGCACTTCAGGCGTTGGCTGGCACTGCACGGCGTACCGGCCGACCGCTTGCAAGGCGCTGTCGGCCGGGTGGTCGATGCGCTGATCGCGGTGCACCGCGATTCGCGCGGGCGCTGGATTTTGCAGAACGCCCGCGAAGCACTGCGCGAACACGCTTTGTCAGGCCGATTGCAGGGCGGCGGTTCGGGAACGCTGCGCGGCGAAGTCGCGCGCGTGGTCATTGACCGTAGTTTCATCGACGAGCAGGGAGTGCGCTGGATCATCGATTACAAGACGAGCCAACACAGCGGCGGCGGCGTCGAAGAATTCCTCGACCAAGAGGTCGAACGCTATCGCTCCCAGCTGCAGCGCTATGCCACGCTGGTCAAAAGACTGGGCCCCGAGCCGGTGCGCCTCGGACTCTACTTTCCGCTGATGCGCGCATGGCGCGAGTGGGCGGCGTAGGACCTGCTGCGAGAACTCAGGGGCTGAGCGATTCGAGATACGTGGCGACCGCGCGCATCTGATCTTGAGAAAGATCCTTGATCACGTCGTGCATGACCGGTGCGGCGCGCAAGCCACGCTGAATGACGAGCGCCTGCTTTACCAGATAGTCGGCATGCTGCCCAGCGAGTCGCGGGAAACCATCGTTGCCGCGCGCCTCTGGGCCGTGACAGGCGGTGCAGGCCGGAATCCCCTGCGAAGCGACACCTTCCTCAAAGATCTGCCTGCCGCGGGCCACGAGCTTTGGATCGCCGCTCTTGGCACGCGACGGTGCCTGCGCGGCATAATAGGCCGAGATGGCCTCGATCGTCGCGTCGCTAAGCTGCGATGCCATGCCCCACATGAACGAGAGCGCGTCGGGGTCGGCTCTCGTTTGATCGCGAAACGCGTGCAGTTGCGCCTGCAGGTACGGAACGGTCTGCGCCGCAAGATTCGGAAACGCCGGCGAGATGCTGCGGCCGCTCACGCCATGACAATTTGCGCAGGTGGTTTCAGCGAGCTGGTGAGCCGAGCGGCCGAGCTCGGGGGAATCGCCGGCGGCTTGCGCAGCGCCGCTCGACACGGCGCAGACAGCAAGTGTCACGCTGAGGCGTGCGAGCGTTTTCGAGAGCATCGTCATGCTAGAGGTTTGACCGGACGAGCTGGTAGCGTGCGAGGAGGCGTTGACGCATCGTATTCTCATGATGTGAAAAGAAAGTCTCGTGAGTGAGTGCCGAGACGTGGAGAGAAAGTTTAACGCGCCGCGGAATTCGGACGGTCGTTCGGGACCTATATTGCGAATGGCTGAGTTAGTCCCAGCGGTTGGCATTCTTAGGGAAACCAGGGCGCTGTATCCTTACGACACAGAAGCGCTGACCGGTCGGCGCCTCCATCACCACCCAGCGTTCGAGTCGGTCCACCACCTTGGCACCGAGCTTCGCCAAGCGCGCGACTTCGGCAGCGATATCGTCGGTCTCAATGTCTATATGGACCCGGCTCTCGTGATCCACGCGCTGAATCTGCACGATGGGCTCGTCAGGCGGGGTCTGCAGCATGAGGTAATTGCCGCGGCTGCCCGCATGGTTGGAATCCACGGGGCGACCCAGCGCCTCGCCCCAGAAGCGGGCGGCCCCGGCCAAGTCGGACGTCCGGCAGTCGATCAGCACGGCGCAGAGGCGGGAATAGTGCATGTCAAATGCGCTGTGGCTCGGTTTGCTACCTGACGATCACAAAAACGGGCTCCGACGCAATCCCGTTCGCAACGACCTGCAGGATGCTGGGACCCGGCTCCTGCTCGGTCGACACGTCGACGTGCGTAGAAACTTCTGCATGTGATGCTACCGCCATGCTGCTGTGATCGTGCGTGCGACCGTAGAAAACATGAGAAGTCATCAGGTTTGTGATCCGCACGATCGGGAAATTGGTCGCCATCTGCTCGTCGTCACCGAAGGCAGCTCCCTGAGTGACTCCGTTGAAGCGGATCCCGGAGATTTCATATGAGCCTCCCCGCTTGACCTCTCGGGGAGCGCTAAAAATCACCGGCGCAATATGCCGTTGATTCTCCTCATCGCGTTCTGTGATGGTGGGCGTGTAGATCTCGACGTCGTTGGTAAGGTCCGTGAACAGAATTTGTCCGGTGGGAAGCACCAGCATATTCCCGTT
>DATHRI010000008.1:0-3058 GCA_035481795.1 Steroidobacteraceae bacterium | reverse complement strand
TTCTGATACACCGCGGAGGCGATGGCGTCCTTGACCACGAACTCGTCCCGTCTCTCGAATTCGTCGTCGACCGCCTTGGTGAGCGTGTCGCTTTGAATGATGCGCGGCCGCAGCGAGATCAGCGTGCTCAAGGTCGCGCCCTTCGAGAGGGTGACCGCGAGGTCCTTCACGACCGACTCGGCCTCGCCGACGACGGCGGCCTCGCCGTGATCGGCGAGCTCAGTCAGCCGCGCCGCCGCCGTCTGCAAGGCCTTGACGGACTGCGCGCCCAAGCTGCCCGTATCGACCGCGTCCGCCGCACCGTTGGTGAAGGTCTTGTAGTTTGCACGCGCTTCGCTCGCCAATATTCGCAGCGGGCGGGAATGCTCGAGGCGCGCAGCACGCCTCGCATCGGCGGCCATTTGCACCAGCAATACCACGGCGATCGGCAGCACGACGGCGAGGAATTGCAGTGCGATCAGCTTGTCGGTGGCGCGTTTCATGACGTTGCGGCTCAATATTTCGCTATCACAGTGACGCTCTCGGGCGGTGCGACTGCCAGATATCCGCAGCCGCCCGAGGTGCGTTTGATGAATTCCAAAACTGTGGCATCGTTCGCCAGGGCCGTCGGCGGGTTGATGCCGTCGCGAAACGACTTCTTGGCCCAGGTCGTCGCATATCTGCCCGCGCTCATGCGCAGCACTTTGTCGAGGAAATCGGATTCCGCCTCGATATTGTCGACCGGCACCAATCGCACGGTGTTGAAGAACTGCATGTCGCCCAGAAATACATCGCGCACTTCCGCGGCCGCCAGCGCAACCCCTGCGTGGCAGACGACAAATAGGCCGTCGCCCGCGGCGGATGAACAAACGCCTGCCATCAGCAGCGATAACATCCAGATTGTTAAAATGCGCTGCATACGCGTTCTAAGACCGAATCGCGTATTTACCCACGCACGGTGTCATAGCAAATTGCGCCAGTCGCGGTGAACGGAGTCGATGATGCCGCGCTGTGCGCCGTCGCGGTCCAGCGCCACGATCCGATAGTCATGCATGACGTGCTCGCCGTCGCGCCAAAACTCGAACCCCAGTACCCGCGCCAGCCGCTCCGTGTCAGCCGCAGTGCCGCTCAGAAAATGCCAATTGTTGCGCAGTAGACCGTGTTTGGTCCGATACCGCCGCCAGGCGAGCGAGTCATCGTTGTCCGGGTCGTAGCTGACCACCAGGAATTCGGCGCTCATCCCGCGGTCATCGAGATCACGCTGCAATTCTTCGAGGCGCGCGATCGTCATGGGGCAGATGCGGTGGCAGGAGGTGTAGGCCATCGCCACGAAGATGCGTGCGCCGCGCAGGGCTTGTAGCTGCAGCGTCTCGCCGCGGTCGTCGCGCCAACTCGGCGGCAGGCGGCTCAAGGTCGTGGCGGCGGCCCCCGGCGGGGATTCGCCGGCTGCGCCCGACAGCATGGGCAGCGCCAGCGCTATTAACATAGCGCAGCGCGTGCGTGCACGGTACGGAACCGGCGCAGCCGTCGAGGACATAGTCATGGCACACCTGCTCCGAAGATAAAAGGATTGCTCTACATCTTCAGTCGGTGAATTCTTGCCTAACTTGATGCCCCCTTATGTAACGGACCCCGCAGATTCCGCTGAAAACGTGCGGTTGCCGCGATTGATTTCCAAAAATTTGACGTCTGCACGCGCGCGCGGGGGTGTTATTGTAAAATCGCGAACGAGCCGGTCCGGCCCTTCCCGTAGGGCTACGGCAGAGGCAACTGCGACGCGCTCCATCCCCCGCCCACGGCTTCGATCAGTGCGATGCTGGCCTGCAGTCGGCTCGATAGTACCGTGAGCGCCGTCTGTTCGGCGCTGAGGCGGGTGGTCTGCGCCGTAATCACGCTGCTGTAGGGCACTGTACCCGCCTTGTACTGATTGAGCGTGAGCTTCTCGGCCTCCCGGGCGGCGGCAACCGCCTGCTCCTCGATGACTGCCTGCTGTTCCAATACGCGCAGGGTCACGAGCTCATCCTCGACCTGCTGAAAACCGGCGAGAACGGTTTGCCGGTAGGTATCGACGGTCCCTTCATACGCGGCACGGGCCTGTGCCACCTGCGCGCGCCGCAGACCGCCGTCGAACAGGGTTTCCGCGAGCGAGGGTCCAAACGACCAGACGCGGTTCGAAGCGCGGATCAGCTTGCTCATGGAGCTGCCACTGTAGTCGTCCGAGCCGCTCAAGGTAAGGTCCGGAAAGTAGGCCGCCGTCGCGACGCCGATCTGCGCATTCGCGGCGGCTACCTTGCGTTCCGCCTCGGCGATATCCGGACGCCTCTCGAGCAAGGTGGATGGAATACCGGCGGGCACCGTCGGCACGTCGGTTCGCATGGCGGAGGAGCTCAGGGAAAAGGATGCCGGCTGCTGACCGATCAGTACTGCGATCGCGTGCTCGAGAATTCCGCGCTGGATCTTGGCGTTGACTTGCTGCGCCTGGCTCGAGAGCAGCTGCGCCTGCGCGCTCACGACGTCGGCCCGCGCAGCCACGCCGAAGCGGTAACGGCTCTCCGCGATTTTCAGGGACAGAGTTTCCGCCTCCACCGTGTCGTCGAGCAATTTTTGCAACTGATCCTGCGCGCGCAGCTCGAAATAGTCGGTCGCGAGGTCGGCCTGGGCGGAGAGGCGTGCCGCGGCGAGCGCCGCCGCACTCGACTGGGCCGAGGCACGGTTGCCCTCCGTGGTGCGGCGAATCTTCCCCCAGATGTCCAAGTCCCAATTGGCCGACAGTCCGGCACTATCGGTGATGTGAGCCCGTGAGCCGGTAGTGACCGGCATGCCCGCGCCGTTGATGATGGTGCCGGGTGTGCCCGAGGCGCTGCGCTCGCGCGAGACGCTGCCGGCCACGGTCGGCCAGAAGCCGGCGCGCGCCTGTGCCACCAACGCGCGCGCTTGGTCGTACGCGGCGGCGGCGGCCTTCACGTTTTGATTGGAGATATCGATTCGGACTTCGAGCTGGTTCAACGCATCGTCGCGGTAAATTTCCCACCAGGGTCCGCGGCTCAACGCATCGTTGGGCTCGCTCGGCTTCCAGTCG
>DATHRI010000007.1:0-145745 GCA_035481795.1 Steroidobacteraceae bacterium | reverse complement strand
GAATGCCGCGCAAGTCGGCATGGAGCTTGGCCTGTTGTTGACCGCGGGCTTCGGCGGCGGAGTGTTGATTGGCGGTTGGATGGCCGATCACTTCGGCGCGCGGCACGGTTGGGCCGGCAAGCTTGGTGTTTGCCTATGCTCCGGAGCCGTGATACTGCCAGTGTCATTGTTGATAAATGCTGGAAATTTCCTCGTCGTGCTGCTTGCCGTGCCGCTTTATTTCGCGTTGTCCGGAATTGTCACCGCCTGCGGCTTCTCAGCAATCTTAGACGTGGTGCCGAATCGCTCGCGCGGGCTCGCCATGGCGATCAGTTTTTTCCTGAATGTGGCACTCGGTGCGGGTCTTGGCCCGACTGCCGTTGCTGTCGCCAGTGAGCATGTATTTGGCTCCGAAGGCGCCCTGGGGTCAGCAATCGCGTTGACGGTGGTTTCGGGCTATGGAATCGCCATCATCGCACTGGTCGCGGCGCTTTCGATGTCGCGTCGCCGGACGGTAGTGGCGCACTGAGAGCGCTGAATGCATCGCTACAGCGCATAATTCGCCCTGCTGCTTGTATTCGATGGCGGGCGGCCGTTGGATGATTCGAGAACTTGAGCTCTTCGAGTGGTTGTAAAGGACGGCAATTCGGGTAAGTGCAGCACAGCCCTGAGGCGGCGACGATGACGGCAAACACAGAGAATTTCGACAGGTGGATTCGTGGCGAATTCGTCGAAATGAACACGGCCTTGGAAGAGATCTACTTCGCGCAGAGCGATCGATCTGCGGTAGAAAACGTCGGAGACGCGATCAAGAAACCGCTTGTCGAAGGCGGTCGCAGTTTTATTTTGCAGCTACTCAAGGAAGGCAATACGGACGAAGGCTTCGATTCGGCCTTCGACCTGCTCGGCAATGTCGGGCTTTATATGGCGGCATGCCGCCGCCACGACATCACGGAGCCGTCGCGAGAGTCGATGTCACCGCTGACCGAGGCCTCGGGCCTCGCCCTGCATCTCGGCGCATCAATCGGCGTCACGCCGCGCTTTGCCACGAGTCATCTCGCCACACACAACTTGGCCAAACAAGGCAAGTACAAGAGCTTTACGTCGCTGCGCGATGAGTTTCTGTTCATAGACTACAACACCCGCGGCATCTTCGCGTACAAGCGCGCGGCGGATGCACTGGTGCGGATTCTGCCCTTGGGAGTTTCACACCCGGTCGCCTACGATCTGCTTGCCGATGCGCGGAATGCGCTGCTGGATGTGGCCAAGTGGAACGAGATTCTGTTCCGAGAACTGGACACCGACCGCTTTTTCTTCAGCGTGCGACCCTACTACAAGCCGTATCGCGTGGGTCTGCACGAATATCGCGGCGCCAACGCGGGGGACTTTTGCGGCATCAACGAGATCGATCTCCTGCTGGGCTTGTGCAATGCAAATAACATCTCCTACTCACAACTGCTCGTCGACAAATTCCTCTTCATGATGCCCGAGGACCAGGCGCGGCTGCGCGATTGCATGCGCCGTCAGAGCCTGATGGATTCATTGCTGGGAGAGCTGCCCGCGTCGCAGACGCGGCCGTGGTTTCAGCGAAATACGCGGATGTTTCTCGAGGTGTGCAAGGCACACGGCGAGGCGGCGCTGCAACACCATAATCAACTCGTGAAGCGCTTCATCGAAACGCCTTCGCAAAAGCTGCCGGTCTCGCGCCTCGCGCACATCACCGCCAGCGGACCTCCGCTCGAGGTGTTGATACGGTCCCTGGAGAAGCTGCGCGACCTGCGCGTGGCGGCCGAACGGGATGATATTCCAAGTCGCTATCGCGACATTCGATCGCTGCAGGGGAGTCTGCGTTGATCCATGTGAAGCGCGTTCGGCGCGCACGAGACGGTCCGGCCTAAGATGAAGAACCATTCGGATGCATTCCTGCGCCGCCTGGCAAGCGGTATCGTGCTCGGCGCGGCAATCGTACTGATTGTTGCAAAGCTCTGGGGCTGGATGGCGACAGATTCTGTAGCGCTGCTGACGTCAGCGGCGGATGCTGTGGTCGATGCATTGGCAGCAACGGCTACGTTTTTTGGGGTTCGCTTCGCACAGCACCCCGCCGATCTGGAGCATCGATTTGGTCACGGTAAGGGCGAGGCGCTGGCGGCATTTGCGCAGGCCATTCTACTCAGCGGCACCGCCGCAGTGCTTGCAGCCCAGTCCTTTTGGCGCTTGCTGTATCCACAGCAGCTCACGGACATCACGTTGGGCATGTGGATCGCAGCGGGAGGGCTTGCGATTGCGAGCCTTCTCGCAGCGATGCAAAGCTGGGTCGTGCGTCGCACAGGCTCCACAGCGATTGCTGCGGACCGGGCACACTACCTCATGGATGCATTTCTGAACGGCGCCGTGCTGATCGCGTTGACGCTGGCGCGCGCGACCGGATGGGAGCGCGTTGATTCAATTGCTGCGCTCGTTATCGCCTTCTGCATGATTGCGAACGCCCGGCGTGTCGCAGCGACTGCCTCTGGCCAGCTTCTGGATGCGGAATTGCCGCAAGCGGAGCGCGAGCGCATCAAAGCGGCCGCCGTCGCCTGTGCTGGCATTCGTGGTGTGCACGATCTTCGAACTCGTGATGCGGGCGACCGCGTTTTCGTGGAATTTCACCTGGAGGTGGATGGCCATGTCTCCGTGCATGAGGGTCATGACATGGTTGACGCGGCCGAGCGAGCCGTCGCCGAGCTCTTTTCCAAAGAGACCGAAGTGATGGGGCACCTCGAACCCGCTGGAATCAAGGACGACCGTCTTGATGAGCGCGTTCGGCGCCCGCGATGAGTGCTCCACCGCGACCCGCATTGCGCCCTTTGCAGGCGCGATTCACCCGGCGCTGCCGATGGGGGGCATCAACTGCAATGCGCCGCGACCGGCAGCAGCGGCTCGATCGCCCAATACTTGCCGCTCAGGAACCCAGCGACTCGAGATAGATAGCTACCGCGCGCATCTGCACCTGCGGGAGGTCCTTGATCACGCCGTGCATGACGGGCGCGGCGCGCAGCGCGCTCTGAATGACGAGCATCTGCTTCACCAGATAGTCGGCATGCTGGCCGGCGAGACGCGGGAAGATGGCATTGCCACGCGCCTGCGGGCCGTGACAGGTTGCGCACGCGGGAATCCCCTGAGCGGCGACGCCTTCTTCAAAGATCAGCTTGCCCTGGGCCATGAGCTTGGCGTCGCCGGCCTTCGCCTTTGGGGCTGGCTGTGCAGCGTAGTACGCAGAGATGGCTTCGATCGTCTGATCGCTGAGCTGCGAGGCCATGCCCCACATGTAGGCGAGGGCGTCGGGATCCGCTCGCGTCTGATCTCGGAACGCATGCAGCTGCGCTTGCAGGTAGGGCGCTGTTTGCGCAGCAAGGTTCGGGAAGGTCGGCGCCGTGCTGCGGCCGCCGGCCCCGTGGCAGTTTGCACAGGTAGTCGCGGCGAGCTGCTGAGCGGAGCGCGCAACTTCGGGAGCAATGTCGGCGGCGCGCGCGGCAGCGCCCGATAGAGCGCAGGCCGCCAGTGTCATGCCTAGGCGTGCGAATGTTTGCATGGGCGTTGTCACTCTAGTAATTGACCCAGAGGAGAAGGTACAGAGTATTGTTGCCCGACGCGTTGCGCTCGATACCGGAGTAGTTGGACACCGCGCCATTGAACTTCGAATAGCCCACGTATTGCAGCTGCAGCTTCGTGTTGAGCCACGGTAGGAAGTTGACTTCGGCGATATAGCCGCGGCTCGCTGGACTACCGTCTGAGTGGCCCGACACACCTCCGCTCGGATAGAGCAGTGCATCTGCGCTTCCTGTGGTGGAGAACGCTCCCAGCGCGCCCCCAATCATCCGCTGGTAGCTGTATTCGACGGTTGCCTTGGACGTATTTAAGGTGTCGGTGGCATTCGACGCCAACCCATTGGCGAAGCTCGAGTCGAGCCGCTGATTCTCATGGATATAGGTTGCCAGCACTGTGAGCAAATGCTGGTCGCCGATGAACTGATATTGGACGTCGCCGGCCGTGTCGGTGTAGCGGTCAACGGGGCCGCGTAGCGCCAGGCCATTGCCGGGGTGGATACCGGCTACGATGCCGTAGGTGCCGACGAAAAGGGAATGCCGTTCCCAGCGGGATTCATAACCGAGCCGCCAGTACGGCGCGAGCCCGTGCATGACTGCTCCCTGGGTACTGTCGAGCGGATGCGCGCCGCCGGTTTTTGCGGCGGAGTAGGCACTGAGCTCGGCATAGAGCGCATGATCAAGCCATATGTAGGCACCGAGGCCGGCGGCATTCTGACCGATGCCGCCGCCGCCGCTGTCGATCTTGGCTGATGCATTGGGCGACGGCGCGACACTGCTGCCGGAGTACGGGAAGCCCCATGCAGGAGTCGTATTCCATGGGTCCTGAACGGTTGGATTGTTGTTGAGCGTAAATCCGTACAGCAGACTGTGCTTGCTGAGCGCGGCGCCTGCAGAACCGCTGTCCTGCCCCTCTCCTTCAAGACTCAGGTAGCGTGCGTAGCGGACATCTGTGTTGTCGAAGCCAAAGTGGTCTGCGGCGCCGTTGTAGGTGAGCTGCATAAAGGCGCCGAGGTTGTCGGCGATCTTGCCAGCGTAGAAAAAGCTCGCCTGCTGCGGAAAGAGCACCTCACCGTCCTTTGCAAGCGCCCCGCTGACGGCGCTGTCCGGCAGGGCGACTGCGGTATGGGTGTAGGAGACCTGCAGCATGACCGACAGGGGTGGCAGAGAGTTGAGCGACATGGTCTCGCGTCGCTCCATCGTGACGCCCTTGATCTGCTTCAGATTGTCGATCACATAACCATTGAGCTTGAACTCGCGGCCGAAGGGCGTCAGCTCGGGAAATACCGTGTGGCAGGCGGCGCAGGCCATTCCCGTCTGGCGTGCGAAACTTGGAACCGCCCGTGCCGCGGAGACATACAGACAAATCGCGATCACTGCCGCATGCGCGGCGAGCCGCTTGTATGAAGTACATTTTGGTGCCATCCGGTTCATAGTTCTGCTTCCTAGATAGGCCGAAGACATTCTGCGGCGCGGCGCACGCGCGCGGATTCGTAGAACTACGTAGAGGCCGCGCGTGAAACAACACCTTATATTGTATCCACTGCAGCAACCGGCTGTCGCTTTCGCCCTCCCCAAGCACGTCGGCGAGCCGGCCGAATGTAGCAGAGCGGGGATGTCTTATATGTACTCTACCGCACAGACGGCTGCTGGCTGCTGGAAAGCGGCACAGCAGTCTGATAGCACCCTTGCGCCTGAATCAACTTCGGTGATCGTGCGCTCCTGCAAGCAAGCTGCGCCGGGCAAAGAGGGCGAATTGGGCCTTAGCTGACGAAACGCGGCTTAGCTGGCGAATCGTGATCTCAGCATGCGGCGGTGGGGCGAGATTTGTGCCGGGGAACGCCGCGTCGCCAGGTTGTGCGACCGGGAGAATGCGCGGGGTATCAGAAAATTCGTGTGGGCCAGGCCGACGAGTGCATGAACTAGCCGATGCTTCACTTCTCGCGAACGTAGTCTCCCGGGGCGTCGCCCAGGACCCCATAGCCCCGTTCGGCCATGCCCAGTGCCGGCGGCGAAACCTGATCCTGTGCCGAATGCTCGCGCAGCCACTGCAGCCAGCTCGGCCACCATGAACCTGCACGCATTTCCGCCTTCTCCAGCCACTGCTCTGGGCTCATCATCGTGGCCGAATCATTCCAGGTTAGCAATCGATGACGGCGTCGGGCATGGGTCGGTCCGCTCACGATACCGGCATTGTGCCCGCCACTGGTTAGCAGGAACGTATAGTCTGAGGAGCGGGTGAGTGCGCGCGTCTTGTATACGGAACGCCACGGCGCGACGTGATCGGTCTCAGTGCCGACGACAAACACAGGCAATGTGATCGCTGCGAGATTGATCGGTTGGCCAGCCACGGGGAATTGACCCCGCGCCAACTCATTGTGCAGAAAAAGCCGGTGGAGGTACTCAGTGTGCATACGCCAGGGCATGCGTGTACCGTCGGCATTCCATGCCATCAGATCACTTGAAGTGTCGAGTTTTCCGCGCAGATACTTGTTGATCGCGGGCGTCCACAGCAGGTCACGCGAACGCAGCATCATGAATGAGGCCGCCATTTTGTCGCTGTCGAGGACGCCTTGCTTGTGCATAACGGCCTCAAGCATCTCAAGCTGGCTCGGACTGATGAACAGCGACAGCTCACCGGGCTCGCTAAAATCCGTCTGTGCGGCGAACGTGGTGACGCTCGCAATCCGCTGATCGTTGTCGCGGGCGAGCGCCGCGGCGCCAATCGCCAGGAGCGTCCCGCCAATACAGTAGCCCACCGCGTGGATGCGGCGCTCTGGCACGATGGCGCTCACCGCGGCGAGCGCGGCTCGCATCCCCAGTTCCAGGTAATCGTCCATGCCGAGGTCGCGGTCGGCTTCGTTGGGATTCTTCCAGGAAATCATGAATACGGTATGACCCTGGGCGACGAGGTACGCGACCAGTGAGTTGGCCGGCGACAGGTCAAGAATGTAGTACTTCATAATCCATGCCGGCGTGATCAGAATGGGTTCGGCATAGACGGTCGGAGTTTGTGGCGCGTATTGAATGAGTTCGATCAGCCTATTGCGGAACACCACTTTGCCGGGCGTCACGGCCACATCCACACCGACCTTGAAATGCTCGGACTCTGCCGGGCTGCCGCGTTTGAGCATGCGCTGCAGGTCATCGGCCCAGTGTTTGAAGCCGCGGACCAGATTCTGGCCGGACTCGGCACGAGTCGTCTCCAGCAGCTCGGGATTCGTCCACAGGTAGTTGGACGGCGATGCGGCGTCGAGGAGTTGTCCGCCCATGAAGCTCATGAGTTTGGCATTCTTGTCGGCCATGCCAGGAACATGAGTGAGAGCCTGTTGCCACCACGAAGCCCAGTTCTTATAGCCCCGCGTGTACATGTTGAAGGGCCATACACTCCAAGGTTCGCCCGCGAAGCGCGGATCATCAGGCGGTGACGGAGCAACCGGTGCCCCGGCAGCCGCCTGCAGGGCGAATTGCCACGTATCGAGCGCGCCCTGCAGCGCAGCGACAGCGAGCGCAGAGGGTTTCTGCGGACGCTTCAGGATATTCAGATACCAGTCCCACCAAGCCGCGATGAAGTCATCGGGAGCGATTCCCCCCGTGACCACCGCAAGCTGCGCGCGGAGCTCGCGCCGCAGTTGCCGCTGCGGTGATGTCATGTCGGCGACTGCCGTGCTGTCAGCCGAGCCGGGCAAAGATGGCGGGTTCATCGGAATGTGAGCGCTCGTGTTCGGTGCTGAGGCTTAGCGCGTGCATGGGCGCACACAAAAAGGGGCGGCCAATGCCGCCCCTGTTCTGAGCCCCGTGGAGCGATCGCAGATCAGGCGGCCTTCTTGGCAGCCTCGGCGACCTTGGCACTCGCCTCACCGAGCCACTGGTTCACTACGCCCTGGGTCTCCGTCGCGATGGCGGCGAATTCCTGCGCGCGCTTCTTGAGCTGCTCGCTTAAGCGGCCATTGATGTCGGTGTGCTGCCCAACAAGTTCGGCGGCGGACTTTGCGGCGACGGCAGCCTTGGTCTGCGCGAGCGACCAGTCGAGATAGTCACCAGCAACTCCGAACTGATAGTGCGCGAGGCGCTCTACGCTCTTCAGAGCTTCCTGCTGTGCGCGCAGCACCGGGGCGAACGCGTTCCGGTAGCTCTCGAACCAGGTATTCACATCAAAAGTACGGTCTGTCATGGGGCTCTCCTTAAAATAACGTTGGCGGTCAATCCGCACGTGCAGTATACATCATTTTGTATGCACTGCAAGATAAATCGGAAGAGCGGTTAGCGGTGTAACTAGAACTCTATAAGTAGTTGATAGATATAAATTATATTTAGACTATGTAGAGATTCAGTAACGCACGATCACGCAATTGTAACGCGGCGCAAGAGGTTCGGGGAGGGAGAAAGCACACGCAGGGCACCTCTGCGCGGCGCGCCTACAGCCGCAGTCCACCGTCCAGATCGATACAGCGCCCCGTGAAAAATTCATTTTCCACAATGAACAGCGCCGCGTGCGCGATCTCGGCCGGCGCGCCCAGGCGCCGCAGTGGGACCGGCGCGATAACCTTCTGCAGCACCTCGGGCCGCATTTGCGCCAGGATCTCCGTGTCGGTGAATCCCGGTGCGATCGCCCCGGCGCGGATGCCATACCGCGCGAGTTCTTTTGCCCACACCACGGTCATCGCCGCCACGCCCGCTTTCGTCGCCGTATAGTTTGTCTGCCCTACATTGCCATGCCGCGAGATGCTCGAGATATTGACGATGACGCCACCTTGTCCGAGTTTCACCATGTGCGCCGCGGCCTCGCGGGCGCAGAGGAATACGCCGGTGAGATTCACGTTAACGACGGCTTGCCACTTACTGAGACTCATCCTGTCCGATACGACACCGTTCCTGACCTGGATCAGCAATGCGTCGTCGACGATCCCCGCATTATTGACAATCACGTCAAAGCGTCCGAAGTCGTGCACGATCGCCTCCATGACGGCGATCACCTGGTCCTCTGCGGCTACGTCGGCGCGATAGCAGCGCGCTTCAATACCGTGTGCCTGACATAGTGTACGAGTCTCATCAAGGTCCGCGGCATTCACATCGAGCAGTGCCATGTTTGCGCCCCGCTCGGCAAATTGACGGGCTAGCGCGCGTCCAATGCCGCGGCCCGCGCCTGTGATTGCGACGGTCTTCGATTGCACTTGCATATCTAATAAGGTCCTTGCAGCTCTCCATGAATGGGCGGAGATGGCGCGCAAGCAGTGCCGCGCGGCGCTTGCCAGCGGTGCCCCATTTACGGTTTGTCTTTCTTGTCGGTCGAGTCAGAGGCGCTCTTTGCGGTCTCATTCGGCGCCGGTATCCCCATGGCCGATAACATCGAGGCTTGCATCGTCGACCACAGGGCCATGTTCTGGCGCGCGAGATCTGTGATCGGCGCCATCGGCGCCTCGAGCGCTTTGGCCATTTGCGCCTGTAGCGTCTGTTGTTGCCGGAGCACATTACCGACGCTCTGCTCGAGATAGCGAGTCAGCAGTTCCTGTACGGGATTACCGTAGAAGCGGATTACGGTTTCCATCAGTTCCGTGCTGAGCACCGGCGTTGCGAATTGTTCCTGTTCCGCGATGATCTGCAGCAGGGTCGCCCGGGTGAGATCTTCTCCCGATTTGTCATCGACCACTTTGATCTTTTCACCGCCGACGATGAGCTTTCGCAGGTCGTCTAAGGTGACGTGACGACTGGCCGTCGCGTCATACAACCGCCGATTCGCGTACTTTTTGATGATGCGTACGTCGCTCAAGAGCGGGGACCCGTCCGGGAAATGGCCACGGGGGCCCGCCCCACACTCGGGGTGAAGCCGTGCGAGAACGCATGGGCGGGGAGTATCATGAGGGCTATCGTAATCTTGTTTGTATGCGCCGCACAACTGCCTGCAGCACCGGGCAACATAAGACGACGTGCCGGTGCAGGGCGTTTTTATCCTGTAAATCATGATATTGCATAATCCCTGTGAATCACTGGAACAAGCGGTTCTGCGTCGAGATACATCTTTGTCTTGCGCCGCATACGCGAAGGAGGGTCGATGGCTGATAACAGCTCCCAGACGGATCCCGGGCCCGGGACCCTGCTTCAGATGCAGCAAGAGCTGTTACAACGCTGGCTGAAGCAGAGCTCCGGTCCGGCCGACGTATCGGGGATGTTTGATTGGTGGCTCAAGCGCGCCGCAACCGCGGAAGGCGGCGCGCCACCTTTCATGCGCGAATTCAGCAACGCCTGGGAACAATACCTCGGCCTCGGGCGCGCGCTAGCGCAGAGCGATGCCAACGCGGCGGACCCAGCAGGCCGCGCCCGGTCGTTTGCGGCCATCATGAACACTTGGTTTGAAGAGCTCGGAGCGCGGTTCGGACAGCTGCCGAACTTTCGCAGCCCCCCGGATCCTCAACAATGGTGGCAAACGCTGATGCTTGGCCTGGGCTCCTCTGCGCCGGGCTTGGGATCCACCGCTTCACCGCCCGAGTTCGCCGCGCTCGGATTGACGCGTGAGCGGCAGGAAGCGTGGCAAAGATTTACCCGTCTGCTTGCGAACTATCAGGAAGTGCAGGCGAAGCTCGCTCGGCAGTGGATTCATATCGGCGCCGAGACGACGAAGAAATTCAGCGCGCGCCTAAGTGCCGCCGAGGGCGGCACGCCGGCCCGCTCCATGGGCAGCATTAAGGCCATTTACGATCTGTGGATTGAATGCGCCGAAGAAGTGTACGGCAGCGTCGCGCACAGTCCCGAGTACGGGCAGCTCATCGCCGATTTAGCGAACAGCTCGAATGCCGTGCGCGCCGAGCAACAACGCGAGCTTGAAGCGTGGGCAAAGCAGTTTGACGTGCCGACGCGCGCCGAAGTCAATTCACTTCATCGGCAAGTGAAGCTGTTGCGAGCGCACCTGCGCGCACAGGCCCCGGCGTCGCCAAAGCAGAGCAAAAAACGCCCGATGCGGCGCCGCCCACGGATTGCGAAATGAACAGTTCGCTACCCGATCCGCAGGCACTTTCGTCTGAGATCCTCGACTTCGGGCGCCGCTTGAGCGCTACGCTGGCGGCGATTGGAGGCGCTGCGAACGCACGGCCCGGATGTTCCGCTAAGCAGCGCGTGTGGGGCGAAGATAAGGTCGCCCTGTACCGCTATGAGCCCCTCACCAAGCCGGCCGGCATCACGCCTGTCTTGATTTGCTATGCGCTCGTCAACCGTCCTTACATGATGGATCTGCAGATCGATCGGTCGCTGATCCGGCGCTTTCTCGAAGCCGGGCTCGACGTCTACCTCATCGATTGGGGCTATCCAGACGGGGCGGATCGATTCACCGATCTTGACGACTACATTAACGGCTATCTGCATCACTGCGTTCAGCACATCATCGATACTCACCAGATCGCGGGCGTCAATCTGCTGGGCGTATGTCAAGGTGGCACCTTCAGCCTTTGCTACGCCGCGCTCTACCCTGAGCGCATTAAAAACCTGATCACGATGGTGACACCGGTCGATTTCAAAACACCGGAGAACTTGCTGTCAAAATGGGTGCAAGCACTGGATCTCGACCTGCTGGCGCAGGGAGGCAATCTCTCCGGCGAGAGCTTAAACAGCATCTATTTGTCGCTGATGCCGTTTCGCCTGACACAGCAGAAATACGTGGACATCGTGCAAGCAGGCGACGATCAGCGGCAGCTCGAGAATTTCATGCGCATGGAGCGCTGGATCTTCGACAGCCCCGACCAGGCGGCGGCAGCACTGCGCCAGTTTCTGCAATGGTTCTATCAAGAAAATGGTCTTGTCACCGGCAGCGTCACTCTCGGCGGACGACGCGTCGAACTGAGCCGAATCACTCAACCCGTGCTCAATATATACGCCAGCAAAGATCATCTGGTGCCGCCGAGCGCCAGCGTGCCACTCGCACGCCTCGTCGGCAGTGCGGACTACACGGCACTGGCAGTCGACGTGGGACATATTGGGATGTATGTGAGCGCGCGTGCGCAGCAAGATGTGCCCACAAAGATCGCTGCATGGCTCGGTGAGCGCGAATCATGAATGATACGGTAGGTCGCCGAATTGTGATTCTAAGAAGCGCGACGTGGAGACGCATGAATACAGGCCTACTGTACGTGGCGCACGCCCCTGATTTTCCCGATTCAGCCGCTCCTGATAGCTGAACAAGTAGCGGCGGGATAAAAATCGCAGCCTTCCTGCCCGTCTAAGAAAAATCTCCCAGCACGCCCGGACGCCGCGTCAACAATGAGCTGCGCATGCTACCAATACGCAAACCGGGAAGTGCTCCTATAGAAGCGAGCCGCGCCGATCTCGCCCAGCAAAGCGTCTAAATCACGGACCGTGAATTCATCGGCGGTGCGCCCGCTCCTTGACTAGCTGCTCGACCACGCTGGGATCCGCAAGCGTTGATATATCGCCGAGCTGATCGTGCTCATTGGCGGCGATCTTGCGCAGAATCCGCCGCATGATCTTGCCGGACCGTGTCTTCGGCAGCCCCGGCGCCCATTGGATGACATCGGGAGTTGCGATCGGGCTAATCTCCTTGCGCACCCAGTCACGCAATTCTGCGCGCAGGCGCTCGCTGGGCTCGGCACCGGCGATCAAGGTTACGTAGACATAGATACCTTGGCCTTTGATGTCGTGCGGGAATCCCACGGCGGCTGATTCGGCCACCTGAGGATGTGCGCTCATGGCGCTTTCAATTTCCGCCGTGCCTAAGCGGTGACCGGCGACATTGAGCACGTCGTCCACACGCCCTGTGATCCAGTAGTAACCGTCCGTATCGCGGCGCGCACCATCACCGGTGAAGTACATTCCGGGAAAGGCCTTAAAGTACGTGTCGATGAAGCGCTGATGGTCGCCGTGCACCGTGCGCATCTGTCCGGGCCAGCTGTCAAGTAATACGAGATTGCCCTCGCAGGCGCCGTCGAGAATCCGACCTTCATTGTCGACGATGGCCGGCCGCACACCGAAGAACGGCAAAGTGGCAGAACCGGGCTTCAGGTCCATCGCGCCAGGCAACGGGCTGATCAGAATCCCACCGGTCTCGGTCTGCCACCACGTGTCGACAATCGGACAGCGATCATCGCCCACGACGCGGTGGTACCACTCCCACGCCTCTGGATTGATCGGCTCGCCGACCGAGCCCAGCAGACGCAGGCTCTTGCGGGAGCTGGCTTTGACGGGCGCCTCGCCTTCACGCATCAGCGAGCGAATTGCTGTAGGCGAAGAATACAGAATCGTCACGCCGTGCTTATCGACAATCTGCCAGAGTCGGCGTGCGTCTGGATAGTTCGGCACTCCCTCAAACATGACCGTGGTCGCGCCATTTGCGAGCGGCCCGTAGACGATGTACGTGTGGCCCGTGACCCAGCCGATATCGGCAGTCGCCCAGTAGACATCATCTTCGCGCAGATCAAATACCGCTTGATGCGTGAACGCGGCATACACGAGGTAGCCGCCGCTCGTGTGCAACACGCCCTTGGGCTTGCCAGTCGAACCGGAAGTGTAGAGGATGAAAAGGGGATCTTCTGCGTCCATCACCGCCGGTGCGCACGACTTCGCCTGCTGCAGCACGACGTCGTCATACCAGCGGTCACGCGGCGTGTACATTGCTACCGGCGCACCCGTGCGCCGAACGACCAGAACGTGCTTGACGCAAGCCGTGCCCTTGATGCTAAGGGCGCCGTCGACATTGGCCTTCAACGGGACGCGCTTGCCGCCGCGGACGCCTTCGTCGGCGGTGATGACCAGCGTAGAATCACAGTCCGCAATACGACCGCCCAATGCCTCGGAAGAGAAGCCGCCGAACACGACCGAATGAACGGCGCCGATGCGTGCGCATGCGAGCATCGCAATGGCGATCTCGGGGATCATTGGCAAGTAAATGGTGACGCGATCTCCCGCTACGACGCCCAGGGACTTCAATGCGTTCGCGCATTGACAGACACGTTCGTGTAGCTCGCGGTAACTGATGGATTCGGTTTCGTTGGGGTCATCGCCCTCCCAGATGATCGCGATCTTATCGGCGCGCATCTCCAAGTGGCGGTCCAGGCAATTGCTGGAGACGTTGAGCTTTCCGTCGACAAACCAGCGGATGCGAAAATCCCCCTCTGCATAGCTCACGTCTCTGACCTGTCGGAACCGACGAATCCATTCAATGCGGCGAGCGATGCGAGTCCAGAAGTGCTCAGGATCCTCGATAGACTCCGCGTACATGCGATCGTAATCGCCGCGATCGAATTGGGCAGCGGCAGCGAAGCTCTCAGGAACTCGATATATATTCTGATTCATAGGGTTACTCGCATAAGCCTGCTCTAGGGGCGCCTATAGGATGAGATCCTATCTAGGCCACCGAACGCCGCAGGGCGGATTATTTTCGTGCTCACTGTCACTTACTTGCGAGGCCGATCGCAACACATGCCTGCGCCTGCATAGTACTCCGTATGATTTTTCGCAAGTGAACAGTCGCGCGCTTCGCCCGTCCGAATTGCCGCTCGCCATTCGGCGAGCTGTGCGCTCCGCGAACTTTGTGCGCTGGAGTTATACCTCCGAAATCTGCACTGATGATCAAGACCAGTGCATTGTCAATGCTGCGCCGTACCGTTCACCCATCATTTCCACAGCTTCGGCCGCAAATGATGCAGTGCGTTACTGGCTCCTCGAGCCATCGCGGGTTTGGACAGGTTTGCCTCTGGTGGGCTAGCATCAAAGAAGCTGCGGAGGCGCTCAAACGCGTAGGCGAAAGCGGGCGCCTATTCCCGCGGTTTTCCGAACTCTGGGACGAGGCGTTAGAATGAATGACGTAGTCATCACCGCCGCACTGCGGAGCGCAGTGGGGAAATTCGGCGGATCGATTGCCAAGGTTCCGGCCGCCGATCTGGGTGGACAAGTCATTCGGGCATTGCTTGTCGCCTCCGGCGTTAGGCCCGAACAGATATCGGAAGTGATCCTCGGCCAGGCGCTCACCGCCGGCTGTGGGCAGAATCCTGCCCGTCAGGCACTGATCCGTGCGGGTATCCCGGATATGGTGCCGGCAATGACGATCGGCAAAGTCTGCGGCAGCGGCCTCAAGGCGACACACCTGGCCGCACAGGCCATCAAGTGTGGCGATGCGGAGATCGTGATCGCTGGTGGACAAGAGAACATGAGCGCGGCACCTCATGTTCTGCCGGGCTCGCGCGATGGATTCCGGATGGGCGATGTGAAGCTCATCGACAGCATGATTGTCGACGGGCTTTGGGACGTCTACAACCAGTACCACATGGGCGTCACGGCCGAAAATGTGGCGACGAAATACCAGATTTCGCGCCGTGCGCAAGATGACTTCGCGGCGGCCTCGCAGCAGAAGGCCGAGGCGGCGCAAAAGGCTGGCAGATTCAAGGCGGAGATCGCCGCGATCGAGATCGTCTCCAAGAAAGGCTCAATTGTATTTGAGACCGATGAATTCATCCGCCACGGCATCACCGCAGAATCACTCGCGGAGCTCAAACCGGTTTTCACTAAGGACGGCACGGTTACGGCCGGGAACGCCTCAGGCATCAATGACGGCGCAGCCGTGGTGCTCGTGATGTCGGCCCGGAAAGCGAACGAGTTGGGTCTCAAGCCTCTGGCGCGGATCAAGTCCTATGCGTCTGCGGGTGTGGATCCGAAGTTTATGGGCATGGGACCGGTGCCGGCGAGTCAGTTGTGCCTGAGAAAGGCCGGTTGGGCTGCTTCGGATTTGGATCTCATAGAAGTGAACGAGGCCTTTGCCGCCCAGGCCATTGCGGTCAACAACGAGATGGGATGGGACACCTCGAAAATAAACGTCAATGGTGGCGCCATCGCCATCGGTCACCCCATCGGCGCTTCGGGCTGCCGCATCCTGGTGACACTGCTGCACGAGATGGTCCGGCGGAACGCACACAAGGGCTTGGCTAGTCTGTGCATCGGCGGTGGCATGGGCGTCGCACTCGCGGTGGAGCGCTGAAGAGCCGCTCGGGGCATTAGCCGGTCGTCGGCTTTGCGGCTTTGCGCCCGATACGCGGCGCGACGCGCCGCCGATGGCGCCCGATTTGGTGTAGGCTTGTGAGTGTTTCGTAGCGTCGGCACGCAGCCCAGGCTGCCACATGCAGCGTCGTGCGAGCGCGCCGGACCAAGGTCTCTGCGAAAGCACAACACTTTAGGGGTGGCGCGGACTTTCGGACACATCCTATAACCACAATTCGTCGGCGCTGCAAAACTGCTTTGATTAACGAAGCTGCGCTCCTCGATACAAATTCCACAGGGGTAATCACATGGGTAGATTGAGCGGGCAATATGCGCTCGTGACAGGCGCATCTCGCGGTATTGGCCGCGCGATCGCGACGATGTTCGCCGCGGAAGGGGCTTCGATAGCCATCAACTACCGCTCCGGCGGGACTGAAGCGCAGGCGCTGGAAGAGGAGCTACGCGCGCGCGGCTCAAAGACCCTACTGCTCCAAGGCGACGTCAGTGAGCGCTCAACGTGGACTGACTTGGTGCAAAAGATTCGGAGCGCTTGGGGGCGACTCGATATTCTTGTCAACAATGCCGGCATCACGCGCGATAAAACGCTGCGTAAGATGACCGATAATGAATGGCTTGAGGTGATCCACACGAACCTGAACGCGTGTTATTTCGGTGTGACGGCGGTCATGCCGTTGATGATCGAGCAGAACTATGGGCGAATCATCAATATCAGCTCGTTCGTCGGCCAGGCCGGTAATTTCGGGCAGGCCAATTACGCTGCCAGCAAAGGCGGCATCATCGCCTTTTCCCGGACCGCCGCGATGGAAGTCGCGCGGCACAACATCACTGTGAATTCGCTCGCACCGGGCTTCACCCTGACCGACATGTTGTCGAAAGTTCCAGAGCCGGTGCAGAAGCAGATCCTCGGCCGTATACCACTCGGCCGCTTCGGCAAGCCCGAGGAGATCGCCAAGGCCGTGCTTTTCTTGGCGGCCGATGGCGATTACATTACCGGGCAGCAGATCAACGTCAACGGCGGCGTTTATATGTGAGTCAAATGCCCATCGAGGCGTACGTTGCAGGCACTTGGGCGCTGCGCAGATGCCCGATCAGGAGATGGCCGAGCGGCGAGATGCGCACGATACAACTGTAGGAGGAATGCCATGGAAACCCGGGAACACTATCAGGCGCTGATGGAAAAAAACCTGAACGAATGGAAGGAGCAAACGGAGCGCTTCAGAGCGGGCGCCGAGCAGATCGAGGCGCATGCCAAGAGCCAGTATAAAAAAAATCTCGAGGACCTGCGCGCCAAGCAATCCCAAGCATGGGAGAATTTCTACAATCTGAAAAACGCTAACGAACGCGCTTGGGAGCAACTGAAGGCGCACATGGACAAAGCCGGGGCAGATGTCATGGCGGCCCTCGAGAATATGACGAGGAAATTCAAGTAGCTGTTAGATCTAGTAGACGCAGGACTCGGCGACGACAAATGCGCAGCGCAACCAACCGCGACTGCGCCCGCCTCGGAGGTCAGCTGAGCTGACGTGCGCGGCCAAATCAAAAGCTAGGTGCCCGCAATCGGCTAGGTAGTCTCTAGGCGAAGTTCGGAGGCGCACCATCTTCAGGGTGGGCGCCTACTGGGGCCACGGGCATGGCTCGCGGCCTTAGGTCTTCGCTGCAAAGAGTGAGCACCAGCCCTGTGGGCTAATTTCCCCGTCAACGACTTTGCAGGATTTTGGCGCCTGGAAAAGGGTGCAACCATCGCAGCGCTGCGTACCCTTCGGCTTGTCTTGATACGAGACTGAGCTCTGAGCCACTTTTGCCTGTGCCGTCGCGATCTTCGGCTGCACAGCCTGGACGATCGCAGCAGCTCCAATGGCATAGGTCGTGGCGCGCCGGAAAAAATCGCGTCGGGAAAGATCTTGTGGTTCGCTTGCCATGGACATCTCCGCGCTGTTGAATCGGTCGCATGCTACTCCGTGCAGTTGCCCGGGGTCTAGAGCACGCGGATCCACGAGAATGCGTATGGTGAGCGCAGTTGCATCGCATCAATAGTCTTCGGTGAAGCACGCGCCCGGAACCCGCGAATGGCCCGATTGCGCTCCCGCTCCCCAACGGCCGGCGCGCTCTCAGATTCCTGGGCACGCTGCTGCGCTCAGGTAGGCTCCAGATTAATACACTTGTTGTGAGCGCGGTTCCACAACATTGCGCCCCAACAATGGACCGAGCTCCCCGGCGGTCACCGGATGACTGAAATAGAAGCCTTGCCCCTCAGGGCAGGCGTGCGCGCGAAGGAACTCAAGCTGCTCGCGTGTTTCCACGCCTTCGGCGACCACCTGTTTGTGTAGACTCTGCCCCATACTTATCACCGCTCTTACGATGCTGGCGTCATCGGCGTCGGTCATAAGATCACGCACGAACGACTGATCAATTTTTAGGGTGTCGATTGGGAAGCGCTTGAGGTAGCTCAAACTCGAGAAACCGGTCCCGAAGTCATCGAGCGTGAGTTGCACGCCAACGTCTTTGAGTTCCTGCAGCACGGCGGTGGTGGATTTCGGATCCTGCATCAGGAAGGCTTCAGTGAGCTCAATCTCCAAATAGCGCGGCTCAAGTCCGGTCTCAGTAAGAATTGCGCGCACTGCCGTCACGAAATCTTTAGAGCGCAATTCAATCGCAGAGGTATTGATCGCGATACAGATCGCAGGCAGGCCGGCGTCGTGCCAGGCGCGGGCTTGCCGGCAGCCTTCGCGCAAAACCCAACGGCTGATTGGCACGATGCAGCCGGATTCTTCGGCTGCCGGTATGAAATACCCCGGCGCCACCAGTCCGCGCTGCGGATGTCGCCAGCGAATGAGCGCCTCGACACCCACGACCGCGCCCGATTCGAGATTCATCTTAGGTTGATAATGCAACAGAAATTGCTGCCGTTCTAAGGCGTGACGCAGATCGGTCTCAAGGGATTGCCGCGCGACCGCGCGCTTATTCATCTCGGGCTTGAAGAATTGGTAGCTGTTGCGGCCGCTGTCCTTGGCGTGCAGCATGGCAAAGTCCGCGTGCTTTATCAGCGTCGCGGCGTCGGTGCCGTCATCGGGATAAATAGCGATGCCGATGCTCGCCGTGATGCTGAGATCGTGCTGTTCGACGCGATGCGGCGCGGCGAGCGCGAGCAGTATTTTGTCGACGCTCACGAGCGCATCCTGCGCGTGCACCGCGTCTGCGAGGAGAATCACGAATTCATCGCCTCCATAGCGGCTGATGGTGTCGGAGCTGCGTACGCTGCTGAGCAATCGCTGCGCTACCGACTGCAGGACGCGGTCGCCTATCCCATGTCCCAGCGAGTCGTTGATGTGCTTGAAGCAATCCAGGTCGACGTATAGCACAGCGATTTTCTGTTGATGGCGCTGCGCCAGCGACATCATCTGCGTCAACCGATCCGTCAGCAACATCCTGTTGGGTAGAGCGGTGAGGCTATCGTGTTGGGCGAGATAGGACATCCTGGCCGTCAGCGCACGGGCCACGCTCACATCGTGAAACACCATGACGGCCCCTGTCACATGTCCGTTTCGGTCATGGATGGGTGAAGCGGAGTCCTCGATCGCAGCTTCAACACCGTCGCGCCGTACAAGGACGCGGTTAGGGGTGAGACCAACTGTCTTGTCTTGCCGCATTGCGAGGAGCATCGAATTCTGCGCAACTTCACGGCTCGTGGCATCAATGATTCGGAAGACCTCCGCAAGCGGCCGACCCGCTGCCTCCGCCCGAGACCACCCGGTTAAGGTTTCGGCAACCGCATTCAGATAGGTGACGTGGCCCCAGACGTCGATGCTCATGACACCGTCGCCAATGGAATTGAGCAGCATTTGTGCGTGCTCTTTTGCCTCGAATAGCGCCTCCGCACTCGCCGCGCGCTCGACAATGCTTGCGAGCACCTTCGGGAACGAGTCGCCGTCGAACTTGGCTTTCAGCAGATAGTCCTGCGCGCCATGCTGAACGGCCAATTTGGCGGTCTCCTCATCCTGCGTAGCGCTCAGAACGAGGATCGGAACCTCGGGAGCCGCGCAGAAGAGTCGATCGAAAGTGCCAATTCCGTGGCTGTCGGCGAGAAAGAGGTTGGCCAACACTGCCGCGATGCCATCCGGCCGGCTTTGCTCCTGCCTTCCCGTCTTTACCAGCCGCTCGAGTCCCTCTATGCAATGTCTAACCCACTCGACTTGAAAGGCGCCATGGTTCGAGCGGATGAGCGCCTCGCGAATAGCGGTGGCGTACGACAAATCGTCCTCGATCAGCAGGATGTTTTGAGACATTAGATCCTTCTGTGTGCCAACACCTCGCCTACTGTATTGAATCAGCGTTTACGCGCCCCGTCTGTACGCTGTCGAACATAGAAATCCGGACTTGTGTCTCATTTTGCGCTGTTCAGGGTGCGTGTGTGTTCGATAGCGCACGGAAAACGCCTTCTATGCCCGGTAAACCCACTGTACGGATAGTTGACTCAATCGAAGACAGGACGTCAACGCGCAGTCATAGTAGTTCTTGGTGCTACGGGAAAAGGAGGTGTATTGCCCAGCAAGCGTTCAAGGTTATGGTCAGAAATCTGAATCCGTACACTCCCCGCGCCCTGCTACGCTCCTAAGGTTCTTTGGAAGCGAGGGCTCATCTGCGGATTCAGCTTGAGCCCGTTCGCACTGCGGTGCGAACGGGCTTTTTTAATGTGGCGTAGCCTCTGTCGCGGCATTGGCGATGGACGCTATGCGCGGAAGCGGACATAGCGCAAGTGCCTCTGAGGGTGTAGTCTTACAAAAGCAGGGTACGCCATTGAGGGCCAGCCATTGCCAGGGATAGTTTTCCCACAGCAGAATCATATTCTGGACGCGTTACCGCCGGCCGAGCGCGAACGCCTCTTCCCGCATCTGAAGCTCGTCACGCTGCCGCTGGGCGCGGTTGTCTACGAGGCCGGCGACATGTTGCGTCATATCTATTTTCCGACCGACTCTATTGTTTCGCTTCTGTACGTGCTCGAGAACGGTGCGTCTGCGGAAATCTGCGTGGTGGGCAATGACGGCGTAATTGGGGTTTCGCTTTTCATGGGTGGAGAGACGACGACGAGTCGCGCAATCGTGCAAAGTGCCGGTGCTGCATATCGGCTGAGCGGTCGGCGGCTAAAGCAGGAATTCGAACGCCAGGGCGAGACCATGCATATTCTGCTGCGCTACACGCAGGCCCTGATCACGCAGATGGCTCAAACGGCGGTCTGTAACCGGCATCATACGGTCGACCAGCAACTGGCCCGCTGGCTGCTCCTGTCGCTCGATCGGCTGCCGAGCAACAAATTAATGATGACTCAGGAGCTCATCGCCGACATGCTCGGCGTGCGCCGCGAGGGAGTTACCGACGCCGCCGGCAAACTCCAGAGGCTTGGCGTGATTACGTACAGTCGTGGGATGATTACGGTGCTCGACCGGCCGCGACTGGAGCAACTTTCCTGCGAGTGCTACAGCGCGGTGAAGAGGGAAACCGACCGCCTCCTGCCTCTACGCACGACTCACTGATCCGGTACAGTGACTTGAGCGCGCACCGGCGTGCGGCAACACACCAACGGGCCGGTTTGGCACGATTCCAATGAGTGCGCGCTCGTTCGCGGATTAGCGCCTCATACAGGAGACCTGTATTGCGGCGGCAGCGAGAATTCGGTGACTTCCGCTCTCCGTTATTCAGTGATCTGCATTCCTCATTCTGGTGCATCTAATGCCGTAGGAGCAGGGGGGAGCCATGTTATTAGTTACCCATCAGGAATTCTTGATGGATTTACCCTTGGGTACCGGCGATCGCTCTTGTCGGTTGTGTGCGGCGGGGGGGCGTCCCGAAACTGATGCATTGGATTGGGCATCACGCCTTTTGGCCGACGCGCCAAGACGGCCGTTCTTCACCGAGACTGCTTAATTGCGCAACAGTGGTCTCGGCTACGGTTCTTTTGCTGTGTCCCAGTAATTGGGCGAATTCCCAAGCTCCCAGTGGTGGACTGAACAAGTAGCCCTGCCCAAACGGGCAGCTGTGCTTTTGTAGAAATTCGAGCTGCCCTTGTGTTTCGATTCCCTCTGCAACAACGCGCATATGGAGGCTCTTTCCCATGCTAATCACAGCGCTGACGATACTCGCGTCGTCCGCATCGGTAGCAATATCGCGGACAAATGACTGATCGATTTTCAGGGTGTCGATTGGAAAACGTTTCACGTAGCTCAAGCTTGAGTAGCCAGTACCAAAGTCGTCGAGGGCGAGATGCACGCCGATGTCTTTGAGGTCTTTGAGGACAGCAACGGTTGATCTCGAGTCCTGCATTAGAAAAGTTTCGGTAAGTTCGAGTTCCAGATAGCGCGCTTCAAGCCCGGTCTTCGCCAGAATACCGCGCACTCCGGCGACGAAATCCTTGGCGCGTAATTCGACCGGAGAGATATTAATTGCGATGCGTAGCGCGGGCAGACCCCAGTCCTGCCACATCCGGGCTTGCCGGCAGGCTTCGCGCAATACCCACCGGCCGATGGGTACTATGAAGCCACATTCTTCCGCTACGGGTACGAACTGCGCTGGGGACACGAGACCGCGCTGGGGATGGCGCCAGCGGATGAGCGCCTCGACTCCGATTATGGATCCGTTCTGCAAATCTATTTTGGGCTGATAATGCAACACAAACTCCTCTCGCTCTAAAGCATGGCGCAGCCCGGTCTCGAGGGATTGTCGCTCGACTGCACGAAGGTTCATGTCTGGCTTGAAGAATTGATAGTTATTGCGCCCGGCTTCCTTGGCGTGGTACATCGCAAAGTCCGCGTTCTTCATCAACGTCTCCGCCTCGGTCGCATCAGCAGGGTACGTAACGATGCCGATGCTCACAGTAACGTGCAGCTCATGCTCATCGATGTTGTGAGGTGTAGCGAGTGCCAACAGAATCTTATCCGCGATGATGGCGGCATCCTTTGCGTGCTTCATCTCCGATAGCAGGACGACGAATTCATCGCCCCCTTGACGGCTCACGGTGTCTGAGCTACGAACGCACGCTACTAGACGCTGCGCCACCGACTGCAGCAGGCGGTCGCCGACGGCGTGGCCTAGAGAGTCGTTGATATGTTTGAAACGGTCCACATCCAGAAACAGCAGCGCGAACTTGTGCTGGTTACGGTAGGCTAGAGCAATTACCTGCGCCAGGCGGTCATTCAATAGCGTTCTATTGGGTAAATCGGTGAGACTGTCGTGCTGGGCGAGATAAGACATCCTAAGCGACAGCGACCGCGCAGCGCTCACATCATGAAAAACCATCACAGCGCCGGTTACACGTCCGCGACGATCGTGAATGGGTGCCGCTGAATCTTCGACTGCGGCTTCATGGCCGTCCCGTCGGATCAGGATGCAATTCGGCGTCAAGCCTACGGTCCGGTTTTCCTGAATCGCAAACGTCATAGGGTTCTGCAAGGGCTCGCGGGTTCCGGCATCGATAATGCGGAACACTTCCTCAAAAGCGTGGCCTGCCGCATCCTCGCGCGACCAGCCGGTCAGACTTTCCGCCACCACATTGAGGTAGGTAACCTGGCCCCAAATGTCAGTGCTCATGACCGCGTCGCCGATAGAGTCGAGTGTTACTTGGGCGCGTTCCTTTTCTTCGAACAACGCCTCGGCGTTGGCCGCCCGCCCAATCATGCTGTTTAAGGCCTTCGGCAAGAGGTAACTGTCGAGGCGCGCCTTTAGGAGATAATCCTGCGCGCCACGCTGGACTGCCAGTTTGGCAATATCCTCATCCTGCGAGCTTGTGAGGACGAGGATCGGTATCTGCGGCGCGGCGTGAAAGAGCTTATCGAATGTCTCGATCCCGTGACTGTCTGTCAGAAAGAGGTCGACCAAAATTGCTGCTATTCGATCTCCCCTTTGGTTTCCTTCCGCTGCCAGTCGTTGCAGACCCTCGATACACCCTCTGATCCATTCGACTTTGAAGAATCCATCGATTGAGTTACTCAGCGCCTCCTGCACAGCCGTGGCATCCGCGGAATCTTCCTGGATCAGGAGTATGATTTGTTGAGACATCATGTCGCCATGCATTCAAACCTCGGCGACTGTAGTAGCAAGATTAGCGTGCGCCGCACGGTGCGGTAGCTAACGTAGCGAACCTAACTCATTCGTCAATTGGGACTTGGGTCACATACTGAGCGTCGCCGGCCATCATGATTTAGAAGACGCGCTCGATCGCTGCGGGCACCGCACGTGGACGTAAGACGGCAGCACACTCTGGCACGTGGTGCATTTTTTGATCGGATCTGTTGCCTTAGTTTTCAGGCTGTGACCCACCGGACATACCGCGGCTTCAAACTAGTAGATGCTGGCAGTATCCGAGATAACCTGTCGATCCCCTGACGGATCCGGTTTTCTGATCGCGTGGTGACTAACGTCCTTCCGAAGATCCTCAAGGAACGGCTCAGCGCGGACACTTTTCGATCCGCGCCCGCTGGAGTGGTGCGCAGTGAAGATCTACACCGTGCTAAATCGCAAGGTGCAGCTCGCCTTCGGGGCTGCCATTGTCGCCTTACTCGTTGTAGGAGCGTTCTCCTATTACAGCATAGGCGTATTCAGTGATAGCACCCGATGGGTGCAACACACCCACGAGGTTCTGGAGAACCTGCAGAAGGTGCGGCTCGCTTTCAAGGGCGTTGAGTCGAGTAGCCGCGGATATGTACTGACTGGCGATGAATCTTACGTCGAGTCCTACCGCGCAAGTCTCGCACGCGCAACACTGTCCGTGCGAACAGTTCGGCGCCTGACGGAGGATAACCCCAAACAACAGCGCGCGCTTCAAGGCCTCGAAGCACTGATTGCCCAACGGATCCAATTGGCTGAAATGGTTATTGGCCTGCGCCGTACCCAGGGCGTGGAAGCAGCAACAATGGCTCAAACGGGGCGCGGCGAGCTGGTCTCGGATGCCTTTCAGGCGGAGGCGCGCAAGCTGGAGGACGAGGAGCTCGGATTGCTGGTGCAACGCGATGCAGACGCCAAATACAAATTCGGCGAGACCAAGACGGTGTTGCTTCTCGGGACGATCCTCGGCTTGTTGATTACGGCTGCCGCAGGCTGGAGCATTCTTCGCGACAACTTGACACGAGCACTCGCAGCGAAGGCACTGCGGGAAAGCGAAGAGAAATATCGGATGCTCGTGTCCGAAGTACAGGACTACGCGATCCTCATGCTAGATCCGCACGGACAGGTCATGACATGGAGTGTCGGCGCTGAACGCATCAAGGGTTACCGCGCCGAAGAGATCGTCGGTCAGAACTTCTCCCGCTTTTTTCCACCAGAAGACATTGCGCGGGGTAGGCCGGCTGAGGTCCTCCGGATTACGGTCGAGAGCGGTCGGCACGAAGAACAGAGCCTGCGCGTGCGCAAAGACGGCTCAGAATTTCTGGCGCGCGTCACCTTCACGGCACTGCGCGACGCAGCCGGAATGCTGCGGGGATTTTCTGAGGTCACACGCGATCTGAGCGAGAGGAAGGAGTCAGAGGCGAAGTATCGAGGGCTCATGGAAGCCGCTCCGGATGCGATGGTGGTCGTGAATCAGGCAGGCGACATCGTGCTGTTGAATGTGCAGGCAGAGAAGCAATTTGGATACCGCCGCGATGAGCTCTTGGGCCAGCAGGTGAAGAACATCATTCCCAAAGGATTTGCCGAGCGTCTCGTGGCAGACGGCCTGCGATCCGCCGAAGATGCGCTGGCGCAGCAGATCGGCACTGGCATTGAGCTTTCCGGGCGGCGCAAGGATGGCAGCGAGTTTCCACTCGAGCTCATGTTGAGCCCGCTGGAAAGCGCCGAAGGCATCCTGGTGACCGCCGCAATCCGCGACATCAGCGTGCGCAAGACAGCCGAGAAGCATATGGTGCAGATGGAGAGCCGCTACCGGGGGCTCCTGGAAGCCGCTCCGGATGCGATGGTGGTCGTGAACCAGGCAGGCGACATCGTGCTGCTGAATGTGCAGGCGGAAAAGCAATTTGGATACCGCCGCGATGAGCTCTTGGGCCAGCAGGTGAAGAACATCATTCCCAAGGGATTCGCGGAACGGCTGATCGCTGATGATGCCCGAAGTGCCGCCGAGGCGCTGGCGCAGCAGATCGGCACTGGCATTGAGCTTTCCGGGCGGCGCAAGGATGGCAGCGAGTTTCCACTCGAGCTCATGTTGAGCCCGCTGGAAAGCGCCGAAGGCATGCTGGTGACCGCCGCAATCCGCGACATCAGCGTGCGCAAGAAAGCCGAAGCTGATGTTTTCTACCTCAATCGCTCGAATGAAGATCTTGAGCAATTTGCCAACATTGCCTCGCATGACTTGCAGGAGCCCTTACGCATGGTCGCGAGCTACACGCAGCTGCTTGCGAGACGCTATAAGGGAAGGCTCGACTCCGACGCCGATGAGTTCATCGCGTACGCCGTGGACGGGGTCAGCCGCATGCAGCGATTGATCCAGGACGTGCTCGCCTACTCGCGAGTGGGGTCAAAAGCGGGAAACCTGCGCGATATCTCCAGTGAAGACGCATTGGGGCAGGCACTGCAGAACCTGCGCGACGTCATTAAGGATAGCGGCGCTGTCGTAACGCACGATCCCCTGCCGAGCGTCATGGCGGACAAGATTCAGCTGATTCAACTATTTCAGAACCTGATAGGCAACGCTATCAAGTATCAGAGTCCGGGAACTCCGCGGGTGCAGATTGCCGCCGCTCGCAATGGTGGGAAAAAATGGACATTTTCCGTTCAGGACAATGGGCTCGGAATCGAGCCGCAATACTTCGAACGTATCTTTGGCATGTTTCAGCGGCTGCACAAGCGGGGAGAGTTCGCCGGTACCGGCATAGGATTGGCTATCTGCAAGAGGATTGTCGAACGACACGGCGGCCGAATCTCGGTTGAGTCGCAACTCGGACAGGGTTCTACCTTCCGATTTGCATTGGCAGCAGGGGAAATCACATCTTGAAAATCATTGGCGAAGGCGGTAAGCCTATCGAAGTCCTCTTGGTCGAGGACAATCCCGGCGATATCCGGCTGACGCAGGAAGCTTTCCGCGAAGCCGACACTACTATCAAATTGCATGTAGCGAGTGACGGCGTAGAGGCCTTGGCCTTTCTAAGGCGTGCCGGCGCCCACGCCGCTGCTCCGCGTCCGGATCTGATCCTGCTCGATCTGAACCTCCCGAAAATGGATGGCCGCGAGCTTCTCGCTCACATCAAGAAGGATGCCAGCCTTAAATTGATCCCGACGGTCATTCTGACTACCTCCAGTGCGGAAGCGGACATCGTAAGGAGCTATCAACTCCATGCAAACTGCTACCTGACGAAACCCGTGCTCTTGGAAGCGTTTGAGGACCTCGTCAAGAGCATTAACGACTTCTGGCTGACGAAGGTCAAGTTGCCACGAACCACGGCCAAATGAGCGCCCAGCCAATTCAAGTGCTCTTGATCGAGGACAATCCGGGAGATGCCCGGTTGTTGCAGGAAATGCTCAGGGAGTCAAGCTCGGTCAAGCTGGAGTTAACGCATCACGGATGTATGAAGGACGCACTCACCCATCTGTCGACGAAGGTCGCAAACATTGTGCTGCTCGATCTCGGATTGCCTGACGCGATGGGAATAGCGGCGGTGCGCGAGATGCACGCGGTCGCGCCGCGCATTCCACTGGTTGTACTCACGGGTCTCGACGATGAAGCAGTCGCTACAGAGGCGTTGCATGAGGGCGCACAAGACTACCTCATTAAGGGCCAAATCCAGGCCCAGGCGCTTCTTCGATCTCTGCGGTATGCCATCGAGCGAAAGCGCATGGAAGTCGAGACGGACCAGGTCCGAAAATTGCAGCTGCAGCTTCGGGACGACTTCATCTCCACGGTGAGTCACGAGCTGCGAACGCCACTAACCTCGATTCGCGGCGCCTTAGGGCTTATCGACGCGGGCGTTCTTGGAATGTTGCCGGAGAAGGCAGCGACGATGGTGAAGATTGCGCATCAGAACAGCGAGCGGCTGGTGCGCATCATTAATGACATTCTCGACGTCGAGAAGATCAAGTCCGGCGGCTTGGAGATGCGGACCGAAAGCGTGCGCGTGATGGCGTTTTTGCAACAAGCGTTAGCAGTCAACCAGGCCTATGGCGTGAAGTACCAGGTGCAATTTGTGCTCGAAGACACGCCAGCAAGTATGGAAGTGGCGGCCGATCCGGACCGCTTGATGCAGGTGATGGCGAATCTGTTGTCGAACGCCGCCAAGTTCTCCCCCGCAGGTAGCACCGTCCAAGTGCGCACGATTGCACGCGGCACTCACGTGCGGATCGAAATCGAGGATCGCGGCACAGGCATTCCTGAGGAATTTCGGCAGCATGTATTCGAGAAATTCGCGCAGGCCGACTCTTCCACGTCCCGTCACTTTGAGGGCACGGGTCTGGGATTAAGCATCACGCGACAGCTATTGGAGGCGATGGGCGGCACGATCGGATTTACCAGCATCACAGGTCAAGGCACGACTTTCTATTTCGAATTGCCGCAAGCGGGTCAAACGCTGCAACTGGCGCCAGCCGTCACGCAGTCGGATACGCAGACCTTTCGGGCACCGATTTTTACGGACAAAGCCGAAGCGTTGCAGGAGCGCACGGCCACTCCCCGCATATTGCACGTGGAAGACGACGAGGATCTGAGCCATGTGCTCGAGATGGCGCTGGCCGGCAACGCCGAAGTCGTGCTTGCCTGCACACTGCGAGCAGCGGAAGCGCTGCTGCGCGAGGAGAACTTCTCGTTGCTGGTGCTCGATATGGGCTTGCCGGACGGCACGGGCCTCAGCTTGCTCGAGAGGCTGCCGAGCCTCGTCTCCCAGCCGCTGCCGGTTGTAATTCTCTCTGCCTCTGAAGTCGCACGTGATGTGCAGCAGCGAGTCGCCGCTACGCTCGTCAAATCGCGCGTATCAGAGGCGCACATCGTGCATACAATTCTCTCACTTGTGGAGCGGCCGGATGTTTGAACCCTAAGTCGATTCCGCCGCTTCGACTGCTTGCGAGAGCCGCTGGGTGCAGACGATTAAATCTTGCAGGACTTGCGGTTCGATGGCGGCGCCGGCTGACTCCTGACGCAATCTCACTCCCTCGACAAGGCACTCGAGATCGCCGGCGCAAGCGCTCACTGCCGCGTACCCGAACATTGATCCACTGCCGCGAATTTTATGCGCCAGGTGCTCGATTTGATCGATGACGAGTGGATCGCCGTTATGGGCGTGCTCCACCAGCGAATGCAGTGTGATCGCCTCACCTCTCGTGCGCTCCAAAAATCTTCTCCCAAGCTGCGTCACCTCGCGCTGTAGGATTCGTTTATCCATGCGCTCATCGAGAGGCGGCGCTTTGGCGGTATGTCCTTCCCACAGGGAACGCAGCTGTTTGGTGAGCTGCATCGGATCAAAAGGCTTGGCGATGATGCCGATGGCACCCATTTTGCGAAACAGCGCAACTTCGCGCGGCATGGCTTTGGCGGTTACGAAGATGACCGGTATGTGAGCAATCGCGGGATCAGCACGCATCCTGCTCAGGGTTGCGGGTCCATCGAGGCCTGGCATCATCACGTCAAGCAGCAGTACATCCGGTTGCAGCTCGCGGGCAAGCTCGAGCGCCTGAGCGCCCGATTCGCCGGTGTGGACCTTGAGTTCATTTGAGAGGCCGAGCGCAATTTGCACGATCTCTCGAATATGCGGCTCGTCGTCGATATACAGTACTGTTCGCAATTCCGTCGCGTTCATCTGCGCCTCCTTTCATTTTCCATTTCCGGCCGGTCGCGTTTTTGTGCTCAGTTAGGACAAGGTAACGCGGTTCCGACCGTTCTCTTTGCTCTGGTAAAGACGTCCGTCTGCGACACGCATGAGCGACTCGACGCTTAATTCCTTGTGATCTGCGGCGGCCTCCAGCCCACTCACTCCAATGCTGACCGTCACATCGATCATGCCCGCTTGCGTTCGCATCGGTGGGGCCGCCATGGCTTCGAGAAGCCGTTCGGCTACCTTCTTTGCACCTACGAGATTAGTCCCTTCAAGGACCACCACAAATTCCTCCCCGCCCATCCGCGCGCACCAGTCGGTGTTGCGCGGCAAACACTGGCCCATGCGCCGCACGAACTCCTGCAACACCGCGTCGCCTGAAGAATGTCCGTAGCGATCATTGATCTGTTTGAAACGGTCGATGTCGAGGGACATCAGACATAGCTCGCCTCCAAAGCGGCGCATGCGTTCGAGCTCCCGGCTCAGACGTCGCTTGAAGTAGCGCCGATTCGGCGCACCGGTCAATGGGTCGGTCATTGTCAGACGGCGCTTTTCCGCCAAGGCGTCTTTGAGTGACTGTTCCAGTGCTAAAATGCGTTGCGCGATGCGCAGCCGTGCCAACAGGTGCGCGGATGACATCCGCTTGCTCATATAGTCGTCGGCCCCGGCATCAAGACCCGCAAGAACGTCGTCTTCAGCGTCTTGTATTGTCAGAAGTACGATATAGACATAGCCTGGCCATGTTCGCTGGCGGATGGTGCGGCATACCGCGAGACCATCCATGTCGGGCATTTTCAGATCCATTATGACTATTGGTGCAAAAGTCTCCTGCAGAGACGTCAATGCCGCGGCACCGCTGAGCGCTGTAGCGACCTCAAGACCCGCAGCCGTTACGAGACTCTGCAGCGCTGCCAATGCGAGCTCGTCGTCATCGACAAGCAATACCCGGGGCGGAACTGCAAACGGAAGCTTCAGAACCTGCGTGGTAGTGCCGAGGTCGGGTTCCATTTGACTCATGCTCTCCTGCATTGCAACTGTGCCAGTTCCGGGCAGTCGCACTGGTGCATCGCCAATCGGCTCCTACAGCGAGTGCGTTAGATGATTTATTGTCGCGGGACGAGTTGAAGCAGCGGACATCCACAGCTCTTCGCCAGCGACTCCTTAAAGCCCGCGTGCGAATATGGCCGCCGCGCAGCGGAGCGCTTCGAAAGCATTGCAATGAGAGTGGGCGCAGTTGCCAGTAGCGTCAGTTCGTTCGCGCACATAGGTACTGGCAGCGCATCACACTTTCACGATGTCGGGAAAAGCACCGACCCATGGTCCGACTAAGCTGCGTGCGCCTGACTCGCCAGAGCATCCGCAAGTGCAGCGCGGGCGTCCTTCAGCGAGCGCCGCAGGGCAAAAGTGTTTAAGCCAGCGTGAATGCGTGCCAGCAGTTCCGTGTCATGCACTTTCTTGGTTAGATAATCGTCGACGCCAGCACGGTAGGCTGCCTCGTAGTCGAGTGTGCGGTCGCGGGAGGTGAGCATGATGATGCAAGAATCGTCTGTGCCCCGGCTTCGCAACTGCTCCGTGAGTTCGATACCGTTCATGATCGGCATCGCCCAATCGACCAATATTACAGGGATGGACTGCCCTTCGAGAAGGGCGAGCGCTTCTTCGCCATTGGCTGCGCACGCGACTTCGAAGTCGTGTGCCTTGAGCCGGTCCGCAATCAGCTCGCGCTCAAGTTCATCGTCGTCAACGACGAGAATCCTTAGCGGCATCTTCTGCGCCAGAACTTTGAGCTTGCGGGTGACGGCGCCTTGGTCGATGGTGTGTTCTTCTGTCATGACCGGTTCCTTTTGCTAACGCACACCCAGTCGGAGGTCTGAACTCACGGCTAAAGTCGCAGCGTCGGCTGGCGATTGCGACGAGGGCTGCTGTATGTTGAATCAAGTGATTCTGGAGCATTCTTCAAGGATTCAAGCATCCACGCAAGGTCAAAACAGTCATTACGTGACGGGCATTCGTATTTACTCGCGTGACTGCTCACCACCTGAGTAAACCAAGAATTGGACGGGCTCGCGCCTCGAGCGCGGCATCGAGACTCGCACGAAAGGCGCGCGCAGTGGCTGCACTCCAGCGAAAGAAACGCCAGTTATGTGAGCCGGGAGAGATTGATAGTCGTCGAGGCCCGCTTGTTTCGGACCGATGCTTTACGAGTCGTTCGCAGTCCGCGATTTCCTAGCCGACAGTTGCAGTTACCAGCCTTTCAATCAGGCAGCGGAGAAATACTCGCGTATCTTGGCGGCAACCTGCCGGTCGGTCATTTCAGCCTACGTCACATTTCGTTTGCAACATCCATCCGTAACATTTGGAGTCATTCACCGCTATCGAAGGACGCTGGATCGCCGCATCCTTGAGAATTGGCGCGCTAAATGCGCGCATGCACTATCCGTTGTGCCCACGGCCGCACTGGCGCGGACATCCAGGATTGCGCTGCATCGGGTTAGTGCGCGGCCAGCGTGCTTCGCCGCAGCACGAACTTAATTGAATCTTAATGCCAACCCTTAGCTTCGGGGCGTATCTTCCTGTGCTCGGGGGAAGAAGACATCGCGCCTTGGGCTGCTCTCGGGCCACCCATTCACGTGTGCTCACCGACCCCACACCAACACCTTCTAAGCAAACGATCGGGGAGACGACATGAATACGATACTGGTCAGAGTACTGGCGGGCGCGTGCCTCGCAGGCGCGTTGGGTTTTGCGACAACGCCTGCGAGCGCGCAGTCGAGCGAAGTCAAAGAGAAGCCGCGGATCTACACCTACGTGTCAAACTGGGTGCTGCCGCGCTCGAAATGGGCGGACATGGAAAAGAACAACGCGACCTCGCAGAAAATCATCGATGCCGCGCTTGCGAAGGGCACGATCATCGCGGCCGGCAATGGGGAGGCCTTGGTTCATACCGAACATGGCGCGACGCACTATGGCTGGTGGTGCGCGACATCCGAGGCCGGCGTGCTGAACCTCCTTGAGGAGTTCTACAAGAACGGCTCGGCAACCAATGCGACTTTCGCGAGCGCAACCGCGCACTGGGACGGGCTCTATGTCAGTCGCTTCTACAACTACAAGAGCGGTCCTTTGAAGAATGGCTACGACCATGCGGCGTACTACAAATTGAAGGCGGATGCACCCAACGACGCGGTCTCGACGTTGAGCAAGGCGTTGTTCGTGCCGTTTTTCGAGAAGCTCATGAATGACGGCGCCGTCGTGGCGTACCAGGTTGCGGAAGAGGCGATTCACACGCAGGATCCCAACTGGTTCTTCGTGTTCTACCTCACGCCCGATGCAGCAGGTCTCGACAAGGTGAATGCGGCGCTGAATGCTGCCGTGGCGAAAGATCCGCTGGCTGGCGCGGCTTTCACATCGATGGTCGACTTCGCGCCGCATCGCGATGATCTCTCGCGCGCCAACGCGATGTTCAAGTAGAAATTTTCCGCAGATCGTACGGGCACGGATGACGCGCCCTTAGGAAAATTCGGCCCCGGCGGCGCAAAATGCGCCGTCGGGGGGCGCGTGTTCTGGATCCCGCTATTTAGGAGGCCGGAGGCAAGTTCGCCCGCCCTTGTCAAACGGGCTACGAGTTCATCGCGCGTTAACACCATATCTTTGCTTCCGCAAGCAAATAGAAATTAAAAAGAAACGTAAACGATCGTTCAGCGGGAAAAATTCACCAGCCAACTCAAAGAGTTAATCGGTAACTTTCACTTTACCCGCAAAGTTGCCCATGCAATCTTTATGCTGGGGCGGGTTGAATTGATACCACGTGTGCTCAGCTGGGTCGCTGATCTATGTGATCGAGGCAGATGATCGCAGCGGCTGTCGACATGAGGTGCCTTCACTTTAGTACCGATTGCGGCGCCTACCGCATTGCGGCATCGACGCCGGCAGGCCACACGCTCTTCCTTGATCTTAGGAACGCTGACGTGCATCCTCCAACGCTCGCTCGGAGTGGCACCGGAGCGGATCGCTAAAAAAGTTAAGAGCTGCAATCACTCAAGGGGGACAACGTGAAAAAGATACTCTCACTCATCGTGCTCGCAGGAGTGTTCTTCGCCAGCCCGGCATTCGCGGCAGACCCGGTCGTGGGCACCTGGAAGCTCAATGTCGCGAAATCGAAGTTCAATGCGGGCTCAGAGCTGACCGCCGGCACCCGTGTCTACACCGAAGCCAAAGGCCTGTACACGCTCGACCAGAAGCTGACAGGCGCAGATGGCAAGCAAAAGTCGATGCGCGCGCAGTACCGCGACGGTAAAGAGGAAAAGCAGGGACCGGGCGGGCCCGCGGATACGACGCTCGGCAAGAAGATCGACGCAAACACTTGGGACTTCGATCTCAAGAAGGAGGGCAAGGTCGTTGGCCACGTCCATCGTGTCGTATCGGCAGACGGCAAAACGCTCACGGTACAAAACACAGGTGTGCAGCTCAGCGGCGCCACGGGCGACGAGACGCTTGTCTTCGACAAGCAATAGCGATTGCGAAAGGGCTGCGCGCAGGGACGTGCGCACCCAGCCCGGGTCGTTCGAGTCAACTCGCAAGCGTAACCTCCGACTGCCTACCACCGCCAACAGAGGAGCGATGGTGCCGGGAGGGACACGCAGCACCCACCAGCGGCAATTGACCCGACGCGGTCCGGTGATTCGCCCGTTAGCTCCGTCGTCACCGGTTGCCCCTCAGCCGGTGAGCCGGCTCGGCCAAACTTAGCCGCTTGAGCTAAGCTGCCGGCTACGGAGGCGATGAGAAGACCTCCCGCGATCTGTCTGGGGGCCCGCCGGTGACTGAACCCTCGCACGCGGTATTTCTGAGCTACGCCTCGCAGGATGCGCAGGCGGCCCAGAAGATTTGCGCGGCACTGCGTGCCGCCGGCATCGAGGTCTTTTTCGATCAGAGCGAGCTGCGCGGCGGGGACGCGTGGGATCAGAAGATCCGGCACGAGATCCACGATTGCGCGCTCTTTATTCCGATTGTCTCGCAGCACACCCAGGAGCGTCTCGAGGGCTATTTTCGGCACGAGTGGAATCTCGCAATCGAACGCACCCATCACATGGCCCAGCAGAAGCCCTTCCTGGTACCGGTCGTCGTTGACGGTACGCGCGATCAGGAGGCCTTTGTCCCGGACGCCTTCCGGGCGGTGCAGTGGACGCGCCTGCCGGGAGACGAGACACCTCCTGCCTTCGTTGAACGGATACGGCGCCTGCTGTCGCCGGAGCTGTCGCCGATGAGCGCAGTGTCGGGTGCTACGGTGGCAATAACGGAGCCGGTCCGCGCATCCCGGAGGTCAAAGCCGGTCCTGCTCGCGATCGTTGCCGTCGGCGTCGTCGCGGCGCTGGCGTACTTCCTCGCCAATGAGTTCTGGATCCCCAAACACGCGACGCCAGAGACGGCCGCCCACGCAGGCGCGGCCCCCATCGCCTTCAACCCGCCGCCGCACTCGATCGCCGTGCTGCCGTTCGTCAACATGAGCGGGGATAAGGAGCGGGAGTATTTCTCGGACGGGCTCACGGAGGAGCTGCTCAATTCCCTCACTGAGGTCAATGAGCTCCAGGTCGCCGCCCGCACCTCGGCGTTCTCGTTCAAGGGCAAAGACACTGACATCGGCACGATCGCGCGCAAACTGAACGTGGGCGCAGTCCTCGAAGGCAGCGTGCGGCGCTCGGCAAACACCATCCGCATCACTGCGCAGCTGATCAATGCCGTCACGGGCTTTCACCTGTGGTCGAAGACCTATGACCGGGACTTAGGCGATGTGCTGAACCTGCAGACCGAGATTGCCACCGCGGTAGCCAGCGCCCTGAAAGCCACGCTACTCGGCGATGTCGCAGCCAGAGTCGAGCTCGGCGGGACGCGCAATCCGGCTGCCTTCGACGCGTATCTGCGCGGGGCTAAGGCGTATCGCTCGAGTCGCGACGCCAAAGACCTCCCAGCCGCGATTGCCGCGTACACGGAAGCAATCCGCTTGGATCCGCACTATGCGCTCGCGTTCGCAGCCCGATCGATCGCCCTTTCCACTGCCGCCGGGGAGGCCGAGACCCCAGAGGCGGTGCGTGAAGGCAATGACAAGGCGCAAGCGGATGCGCGCCAAGCGCTCGCGCTCGCGCCGGACCTGGCCCAGGCTCACCTCGCATTGGCGTTCGTTTCGGAAAGCACGCTCGACTTCAGGCACGCGAGTGAAGCCTACGAGCGCGCCCTGGCGCTCGCGCCGGGCAATGCCCAGGTTGTGCGAGATAGCGGTGCATTTGCAGTCTACATGGGGCACTTCGATGCGGGTCTTGCGGCTGCCCGCCGCGCCGTCGTGCTCGACCCGCTCGGTCTCCTGAGCCATTCCCTGCTGGGCCGGGCGCTGCATGCAGCCCGCCGCTATGAGGAGGCAGTTGCAGCTTTCGCAAAAGCCATCAATATTGACCCTGACTACAAGGCGACCTACGCGGATCGCGGGCTCGCCTATTACGAACTCGGGGATTTGCAGCGCGCGCGCGCTTCATGCGAGACGAAGCCGGACTACTGGGAGAGTCAACAGTGCCTCGCGGTGACCTATGACAAGCTCGGCCGGCACCCCGATGCAGAAGCTGTGCTTTCGAAACTGAAGGCAGCAAATGGCGATGCCTCGGCGTACCAGTACGCCACGATCTATGCGCAGTGGGGTAATCGGGCGAAGGCGCTCGTATGGCTCGAGACGGCGCTGCGGCTGCGTGACCCGGGTCTGATATACGTAAAGACCGACCCGCTCCTGGACCCCTTGCGCAAAGAGCCGCGCTTCCAGGCGATTGAGCGGGAGTTGAAGTTTCCGAGCTAAGCGGCGGTGCGGCCAACTCCAGCCACTCGAGCAGAACCCTCGATTCTCTACATAGCGGACATTGGAACGATTTTCGAGGGACTGAAGGAATCGTGTCGGAACTGGCCGATTTGCGACGCTCGACCCGTACAAGAAAGATCTGCCTAACAGCTCATGGTCGAAACGCGTCCGTAGAGACCAGGGATCCATTGCTTCTCTTTGATGCGGCCGGAGTAAAGGTCTCCCCATCGTGTCAATGCGTAGATAAAGAGGCGCCGCCTCAGCGGCTCGCAAGTGCTCCGCAACGCGAGCAATCGGATCGCTTTACAATCGCTCTCTCGCGCAGCGGCTCACGTACACTGCGCCCGGCGGCACGAAAGACTTGGAGTCCCAGTTGCAACGATATAAGTTATTGATTATTAAGTATAAAAAACGACGAATGCCCAGGAGAGGACTCGAATCTGACGCGTAACTTCCTGATCTAATGGGATTTCATACAATGCGGCCTCGTCAGTTACCCGCAAGGTTACCCACGACCTAATTCGCGGCGAAATTCCCATCTGTCGCCAAGGACTTTGACAAACCGCTCTACAAGTAATAGCGGCAGGAGCTCTTCGGGGGCCCAATCGAGCCGTGAGATTTTTGCTCGACACCCACGTGGTGCTCTACTGCAGGCCACTGCGAACAGAGGTGATTCGCTGAGTGTTGAAGCCAAGCCAGTGCATTCGTCCCGCGTAGCGGGCATGCTCGACCTTGATGCAGCGATCCATGACGACTGAAAGGCCGCCTTCCTCCGCGATGCGCGCGCCTTCCTCGTTAATCACCGTGAATTGGCACCACAGGCACTTGGCGCCGATCGCCACGGCTTCTGTCGCGATCCCAGGCAGGGCCATCGGTGCGCGGAAGACGTTGACGACATCGACGGCAACCGGCACCTCCCGCAGACTTGCGAAGCTCCGCTCGCCGAGGATCTCCGACTCGCGCGGATTCACCGGAATCACGCGATATCCGTGTCGCTGTAAGTAGAACCCGACGAAGTAACTGGCACGCAGCGGGTTGCCCGATAACCCCACGATCGCAATGGTCTTTGCGGCCAGCAGCACGCGCTGGATGGTCAACGGGTCCTGATAACGCCCGAGGTCGAATGTGTTCATCGAACGCCCTCCAGGGATCCGGGCGCACGGGCGCGAGCGAAGCCCTGCTCGAGGTCCCAGATCAGATCTTCGGCGTCTTCGATGCCGACCGACAGTCGGATCGTCCCCGGGCCAACACCGGCCGCTCTGAGCTCCTGCTCGTCGAGCTGTCGGTGCGTCGTGCTCGCCGGATGAATGACGAGGCTCTTCGCGTCGCCGACGTTCGCGAGGTGCGACCACAGGGTGAGGCCACGAATGAAGTCCTGTCCGGCGTCTCGGCCGCCCCGGATATCGAACGACAACACTGAGCCCGCGCCATGCGGCAGGTACTTGTCCGCGAGAGGACGGTATCGGCTGGTGCGCAAGCCGGGATACGTTACGTTCGACGCGAGCTCGTGCGACTCGAGGTAGTCGGAGATCGCGATGGCGTTCTCGACGTGACGCGACATACGCAGCGACAAGGTCTCTAGTCCCTGCAGGAAGAGGAACGCATTGAAGGGCCCCATGCAAGCACCCAGATCCCGCAGGGTCTCGGCGCGCAGCTTCATCAGGTAGCCGTACGTGCCGAAGGTCTCGTGGAACTGCAGTCCGTGATAGGCGGGAGAGGGCTCGGCGATAACCGGGAACCGGCCGTTCGACCAATTGAACTGGCCCGAATCCACGACCACGCCGCCGATGCTCGTGCCGTGGCCTCCGATGTATTTGGTTGCCGAGTGCAGCACGATGTCGGCGCCCCACTCGATCGGACGGCACAGATACGGTGTCGCGAACGTGTTGTCGACGAGAAGCGGCACCCCGTGCTCGTGCGCAACGGCCGCGATTGCCTCGATATCGAGCACGTTACCGCCGGGGTTGCCGATCGTCTCCCCGAAAAACGCCTTGGTGTTGTTGCGAACCGCGGCCCTCCAGGCACCGAGGGCGTCGGGATCGACCCATGTCAGCTCCACATTCAGCTTGCGCAGCAGGTGCTTGAACTGATTAACTGTTCCGCCGTACAACGCCGCTGACGACACGACGTGGTCGCCCGGTGCGAGCAGCGTAAAGAGCGCTGCGGCCTGCGCGGCCAACCCGCTTGCGAATGCTACCGCGCCGCATCCACCCTCCAGACTCGCGATGCGCTCCTCGAACACAGCCACCGTCGGGTTTACGATCCTCGAGTAGGTGTTGCCGTACTCCTGGAGGTTGAAATAGGCGGCTGCCGCTTCTGGATCTTCGAAGACGTAGCTGGTGGTCTGAAAAATCGGTACCGCACGCGCACCAGTATTCGGGTCCGGACGCTGACCGGCATGAACCTGACGAGTCTCGAAGCCGAAACGGCGTGAAGCTTCCACAGACGCGGCTCTCCTGGCGCGATGGACTGCGCGATCATAGGGCTTCTTCTGCTTTGCTGTCTCCAATTGCCGCAGCGCACCAGCTTATAACCGATAAGTCATAGTGTTCGGTCAACGCCGGTTGTACCCTTTGCCACCGGAGCGTAGCGTCGCGCTCTGCACGCGCGCAAGCTGTCGGCACGACGTTCCCAAGTTATCCAGGAGGCAGAAACATGGCGCAGCTCAGTGTCAATAATGGTGTCAACGTCCAAGCGCTCCTTGACGCAAGGGAGGCGCTGAGGAACGCCCCCGCGGCCGCCGAGTTCACCTGGCGCGCAGCCTGCAAGTGGCAGAACGGTACTCATGCCCGCTCGACGGTAAGTGGATTTCGTGGGCTCGGGGAGGAGCAGTCGCACAAGACCGAGTTCTCCTTCGAGACCGATCATCCGGAGATTTTCGCCTCCGAGGACCTCGGTGCGACGCCGGTCGAGCTGGTGCTCGTCGGTCTTGCGAGCTGCTTGACGGCTGGAGTCGCTGCGGTGGCGCAGAATCGCGGCATACAGCTGCGCTCCGTGGAGGCAAAACTCGAGGGCAAGATGAATCTTTATGGCATCCTCGGCATCGACAGCACCGTGCGCAATGGCTACGACGACATCAAGGTCACTTTCCATATAGACGCCGACGCGTCGAAGAAAGACATCGAGGCGCTCGTGGCGCAATCCCAAAAGCGCTCCGCCGTATACGACATCGTGACCAATCCGACCAACGTAACCGTCGAGGTCGTCTAGCGGGACTGCGTCGCCCGCGACGGGCTCGCCATCGAAAACATCACCACGGTCGTCGTCGGCGGCGGGCACACCGGGCTTGCGACTAGTCGTGTTCTCACCGAGCACTCGATCGATCACATCGTGCTCGAGCGCGGTGAGGTGGCGAACTCCTGGCGGCGCGAGCGTTGGGATTCGCTGCGCCTGTTGACGCCCAACTGGCAAAGTCGGCTGCCAGGTTATCCATACAACGGCGCCGATCCCGACGGTTTCATGACGATGCCCGAGGTGGTTGCGCACATCGCCGGGTTTGCTGCGGCGAGCTCCGCGCCCGTGCGCACCCACACAACCGTCACCTCCATCAGGCGAATCAATGGCGGCTATCGCGTCGCGACCGACCGCGGCGCGATCCGCTGCCGCAGCGTGGTGCTGGCGAGCGGCCCCGCAAACATCCCGAGGGTGCCGCAGGTGCGCCAAGCAGTGCCGCAGCACATCGAATGCTTCACGGCATTCGACTATCGCAATCCGGAGCGGCTACCGCCGGGCGGCGTACTCGTCGTGGGCGCCTCGGCGACGGGCGTGCAGCTCGCTGACGAGATCCAGCGCTCGGGCCGCCCGGTGACACTGTCGGTCGGAGAGCACGTGCGGTTGCCGCGGAACTACCGTGGCCGGGATGTGCTCTGGTGGATGGACGCCTCTGGTGTCTGGAGCCAGCGTTACGATGAGATCGACGATCTCGAGCGTGCCCGGAGGTTGCCATCGCCACAGCTGGTGGGCACAGTCGAGCACGCGACTCTCGACCTGAACGTTCTGCGAGCTGCGGGAGTCGAGATCGTCGGCCGGCTGGGCGCTATTCGTGACGGCCGCGCGCTCTTCTCGGGAGGGCTTGCCAATCAATTCGCGCTTGCCGACCTAAAGATGAGCCGGTTGCTCGATACGTTCGACGCTTGGGGCTGCACCAACGCGCCCGACGCCGAGGTTGACCCAGCAGAGCGTTTCGAGCCGACCCACGCGCCGGCATCGCCACGGCTGTCACTCGACCTGCGCAGCGGCGAGATCCGCTCGATCATCTGGGCCACAGGATTTCGTCCCGACTATCGCTGGCTCGAACTGCCGGTCGTCGATCGCGGGGGTGAGCTACGCCACGACGGTGGCGTTGTCTTGGGTGTCCCCGGTGTCTACGCGATGGGATTGCCTGTGTTACGGCGTCGCAAGTCGACGTTCATCTTCGGCGCGGAGGACGATGCACGCGATGTCGTGCGGCACCTCGTGCACCACCTCGCGGGTGATGTCCGGACCGTGTGAGTCCCCCAACGCCAGCGACGCCAAGCTTGGTGCGACCATGCAAGTGCACTCTGCGCACCGAGCTTCTGTACTCGCCGACGGCTCATCACCGAGCTAGCGACTCCTTTGCCATACCGCCTCCAGCGAACCTTGGTCCCTCATAAACGCGGTTCGTCGATCACAAACGTCTCGCGGTCGACCTCGCCTAATCCACCGCCCATCGACTCGATACGTGAATTAGGCAATGAGTGACCGCAATCGGACCGGTCAGCGACGTTCCACCCAGACTCATCAGGGGATAGCTGGAATTTTGAGCACGGCGGCAGCCAAAGCTGGCCGAAGGCAAATCCCCGACCACAAGCTCACGGTATTCCCCAATCCCGGAATTAGGCGTTTCTGATCGTGCTCGGATCGCGAGCGTAGAAGGGAGTCGCTTGGGCGATTGAAGCGATTGGCACGCGGCACTTCGGAAGCGTGCGCGAACTGGTTGCTGGGGTGGGCTTCGTTGATATGCCGCGGGCTTGCGTGGGCGCATCGTTCAGTCCTCGCTGCCGACCATCGCGTCGAGGGATATCAGGGAGCCCCATGCCTTCCCTAGCGATCGCAATGGGCTACTCAGTCTTGCACGGCACTTCGGGTCTGCGCCTCGTCCCGGGCAATGCACGAGTTCCATTTCCGCGCATTTAGGCCAGGCGTCTACGCGCGAATTAGCTTCGCGGACTACTGCGGTTCGAGTCGGTGTCCCAATAGGCGGGCTCGCCAACGGACTGCCGCAGCCAGGCACTCAGTTCCCGAATTTTCCCGGACGAGCGGAGGTGTTCGGGGTAAGCAAAGTAGATCGTTGCTCCTTCTGCCTCAGCTCCGATATCCAGAACTTTGAGCGTTTGCTTTCTTAGCGGGGTCTCGAGCAAAAAAGTCGCTAGCAAGGCAATCCCCAGCCCTGCAACGGCTGCATCGCGCATGAGCACCCCATTGTTGACACGTAGGGCCACCTGCGGTCGCGCAATCACCCATTTGCGGCCCACCCGAAAGCGCCAGTCCGCAGCGCCACGATTTCCATACATGATGCCGCGGTGTTGCCCGAGATCTTGAAGCGAAGTGGGATTGCCGAAGCGCTTCAGATAGTCGGGGGATGCCACTAGCACGCGTCTGCTCGCAGAGAGGCGCTTCACGATGATCCGGTCATCGTCCACCGGACCGTGACGCACGATGGCGTCGTAGCCCTCACCGTGGATATCCACGAATCGGTCATCGAGTTCCAATGTGAGCTCAATTCCAGGATACCTCGCGAGAAAGCCGAACAATGCCTGCCCGAGGTGCAGGGTTCCGAAACTCACGGGCGCAGAGATGCGTAGAGGGCCGGTGAGGGTACCGCGTCGCTCAGTGAGCTCAGAGGCAGCGCTTTCTACGTTTCGCAGTATTTGTTTGGCGCGTTCATGGAATGTGTTGCCGTCATCGGTCAACGACAGACTACGCGTTGTTCGGCGCACGAGTTTGGTACCCAGGACGCGCTCTAGCTCCGTGAGGCGCTCGCTGACAACCGACTTCGATAACGCTAAACGCCGCGCGCCACCCGTAATAGAGCCGGCCTCCGCGATAGCAGAGAATGCCGCGATGGATTCAAGCTTAAGCATTGTTCGTTTTTTCCGAAATTTGGATCGGCTGATTATCAGCTATCGCGAACTCCATTTGGAAACTACAGTGCCTAGCACGACAGACCGGTAACCGCTGAGTATTGGAGGGTTCATGTTTAGGCATCTGGTGGCCCTCGCGGCTGCCGCTTTCCTCACCACGCCAGCCTTGGCGCGTATCGAAGCATTTCCAGTCACTTTTCATACGCAGATGGTAGCAACCAACGGCACCAGTCTTTTTGTGCGTGTCGGCGGCCGAGGGCCGGCGGTCATCCTGCTGCACGGTTTTGGGGATACGGGGGATATGTGGGCCCCGCTGGCAACCGTATTGGTAAGGGACCACACCGTCATCGTGCCTGACCTTCGCGGCATGGGTTTGTCGGCGCATCCTGATTCCGGCTACACCAAGAAGAATCAGGCTCTGGACATCGCCGGGGTAATGGACGCGCTGCAGGTGAAAAGGGCCGATCTCGTGACCCACGACATCGGCAATATGGTGGGCTACGCGCTGGCGGCCCAATTTCCGCAGCGCATTGCGCGATGGGTCGTCATCGATGCGCCGTTACCCGGCATTGGTAATTGGGACAGCATTCTGCGCAGCCCTTTGTTGTGGCACTTCAACTTCCGCGGTCCCGACGAAGAGCGATTGGTGCGGGGACGGGAGCGTATTTATCTCGACCGCTTCTACAACGAGCTATCGGCGGATCCGAAAGCTATTGATACGCAAACGCGCGATCACTATGCCGCGCTTTACGCGAAACCGCATGCCATGCACGACGCTTTTGAGCAGTTCGGCGCGTTTTCCCAAGACGCCACCGACAACAAGGCGCTGTTGGCTCAAGGAGGGAAGCTGACGATGCCCGTGCTTGGCGTAGGAGGGGAGAAGTCTTTCGGCACCGGGATGGCAGATGAGTTGCGGTTTGTCGCGGATCATGTCAGCAGCGGAATCGTTCCTCACTCCGGTCACTGGATCATGGAAGAGAATCCGCAGGCAACGGTCAAGATCGTCACGGAATTCCTGGCCAAATGAGCGCGCGCATCGCCACACTTTCACTGGGTCTACTGTTCACGGTGGCCTATGCCGCGCCCCTGTTCTCGCCCCAGCTGCGCCTCACGCCGAGTGAGGTCGACGCGATGCCGGCGCACGATTCAGGCGCAGGCACTTCGGGGGTCGCCGGAATTCGTACCACCGTGATGTCAGGGGACTCAACCCAGGACGGTCCTTACACAATCCGCCTGAGCGTTCCGGCAAACACCAAGATCCAGGCTCATACCCACCGCGACGATCGCACCGCCATCGTGGTCTCCGGCGTGTGGTATTTCGGTTACGGCCCACTCGCGGGCGCTGGGGCCGAAAAGGCTCTGCCGGCCGGAAGTTTCTACACCGAACCGGGTGGTATTGCACATTTTGCGGAAACCAAGGCAGATCGAGTAATCGTTTACATTACCGGACACGGGCCGACCGACACCGTCTACCTCAAGTGACACCAGCTTTGCTGGAGCTTGTGAGCGGGAGTCGCCAACCTTAGAGAGTGGCCGGCTTCTGCGTTCCAGACGCATCCGCGAGCTACTCGAGGAATGGTTATGGCTACTTATTTGAAAGACCGGCAAAGCGCACCCCTCAGGATTGGAATCACCGGCGTTGTTTGCTGTCAGGACTGCTTCCTGCAACAGGAGAACTCAACGTGAACGGGCAAACAAGCGGGACGACCATCGCGAGAACGATTACGGAACACGAAACGCAGCAGATCGAGCGCGCGAACAGGACGAACCGCCAGCCGGTTGTTTTTGTCCACGGCCTTTGGCTGCTGCCAAGTAGCTGGGATCGGTGGGCAAAGCTGTTCGAAGAGGCTGGCTACACAGCGCTAACGCCGGGTTGGCCGGATGACCCAGACACGGTTGCGGAAGCGAACGCACACCCGGACCTTTTTGCCCGCAAGACAATTGGCGCCGTTGCCGACTATTTGGAACGAATAATCGCCGGGCTGTCGAAAAAGCCCGCCCTCATCGGTCATTCCTTCGGGGGCCTGCTCGTGCAGATTCTCGCCGGACGCGGACTTGGCGCGACGACGGTTGCCATCGATCCGGCTCCATTTCGCGGCGTGCTGCCGCTTCCATTTTCATCACTCAAGTCGGCGTGGCCGGTTCTGGGAAATCCGGCCAATCGCAATCGCGCCGTCCCACTCACCTTCGATCAGTTTCGATTTGGCTTTGCCAATGCGGTGAGCGAGAAGGAGGCTAAGGAGCTGTACGAGACCTTCGCTGTCCCGGCCTCAGGCGCCCCCCTGTTCCAAGCCGCCGCCGCGAACCTCAATCCTTGGACCGAAGACAAGGTCGAAATCGAAAATCCACGGCGGGGGCCGCTCCTAGTTATCTCAGGCGAGAATGATCACACGGTTCCTACGGCAATCGCCCGGGCGTCGTTCAGAGAGCAACAGCGTAATATCGGCGTGACGGAATTCATTGAGATTGCCAACCGCGGGCACGCCCTTACCGTCGACAGCGGCTGGCGTGAGGTTGCCGATACAGCGCTGCGCTTCGTGCGGCGATTTGTGGAGTAGATATCACGTTGCAAGAATGAGCTTTGGGATTGCCGACCGCCGATTCTGTGATTGGAAGCAGAGCCGGAGCGGCACGGTCACCAAGTAGCGGCGGGATTCGCCGCGGCCTTCGTAGCAAACATCGCTTAGGAAGAATGCCCGGAAAGTTACTCATCTCAATCGCGCGCTGCGGTGGCATCGCTTGGCATCGCTTGGGCTCGCATGAGCCGGCTTGTCACTCTGGGATTGTTTTCACCAACTTTCTGATGTCGTCACGCGAAGCGGCGTACCACCCGCAATCACTGGCTCCCAGAGTACGATGATTGTCTGCCGTCATTGACGTGTTAGGCCGGTGTTGATCCGGATCGGCCCATCGTGACCGACTGCTTTCTGGCCACGGATCGCTGATCGTCCGGCTGGCGACGAACCTATCCCTCCAGGTTCAACTGCTTCGCGATCTGCGGCCAGCGCGGGCTCGCTTTGAGGTCTTTACTCACGACGAAGCGGAGATAGATCGAAATCGACAGGTCACGCTCTTCGAGGGCCTTTACTGCCCAATCGGCCCCCTGATCCACATGGCCGCAGAGCAGATGAAAGATCGCGTGCGCCGGGGCATCGCCGATCCTCTGTGCCGCATCCAGCAGCCGCTCCAGCGGCATCGCTGCCCCACCCTCTCCGCTGCGCCGTAGCAGCGCCGCAAGCACCGCAACCGCATCCAGATACCATGGGGCGAGCGCATGTGCCCGCCGCGCAACCGTCAGCGCCTGTGCGAGATCGCCCCGGTCGGCGTAGATCATGGACATGGCCACCATGGCGACCACTTGGTGCTCGTCTATTTCAAGCACCTTCTGCAGTTGCTCGAGGGCTTCAGACGGGTGGCCCGCCGACTGCAAATAGGCCTGCAGGTTCATCCGGGGCCATACATCAAGCGGGTCCTCCTCGATCCCGCGACGGGCGAACGCGATCGCCTGCTCCACATGGCCGCACAGGAACTGGAACCAGCTGTAACTCGGTCGGAAGACACAAAGCCTACGCTCTTCGCCATCGGAAAGCCGAAGTGGCGCTCAGCGGCCTCCCAGTCAAAGTCATACATCGCTGCCAGCAGACCCAGCAACGCATGGGCTTCCGGAAGTGTGGGATCGATTTGCAGGGCTTTGTGGGCTGCGGCGCGCGCCGCCGGCACTACCTCATGCGCGGAACAGCGACCGAAAATCATGACGGATATCCAATGGTATCCGAGTCCGATATGAGCGAGGGCAAAAGCGGCGTCAAGTTGAATCGCCTGTTCGTAACTTTGCCGTGCCAGCTCCAGCGACTCCGGCGTGACCTTTTGTGCAAGATGCCTGGCCTTCAGGTAGGCCTCATAGGCTGCAAGGTTCGGTGTATATCGACTTGAGCCAGTCCCATCCGAGAGCTTTATCCTCAGGGCTCCAACGATTGCCGTCGATATCTCGTCCTGGATCGCAAAAATGTCGCTCATTTGCCGGTCGTACCGCTCCGACCACAGGTGCGTCCCATCAGCGGCATGAATCAACTGCCCGGTGATGCGCAGGCGATTGCCCGCCCGGCGCACGCTGCCCGCGAGCACATGAGTCACTCCGAGCGCATCCGCAATGCCACGAATATCCTGTTCCTTGCCCCGAAAGGCGAAGGCTGATGTGCGCGCATCACCTTCAGGCCGGGAGTATGCGTCAACAGGTTAATGATCTCTTCGGCCAACCCGTCGGAGAAGAATTCCTGATCAGGCTCCGAACTCATGTTGGCAAATGGCAGCACCGCGATGGATTTCGCGCGGGCCACCGAACCCACACCAACTGATGCCGGACCTGAAGCCTGTGGTCGTGGTGCGTTCGGCGCCTTGAATGTACTGGAGGCAGGATCGCCTAGGCGGTTCACCGCGTCGACCAGCGTTGGCAGAATGGTGGGGACGCCCGAAGCGCTCGCGTCGAGCCAGTGCGAGGCATTGAGAAAGTACTCGAGCGCGGGTGGCATCGACGCAAGGTCGATCCGTAACGTCAATACCGGCCGTCGTTTCGAAGTGGCACGCTCAATCTCCCTGAGCACGTGCGGCGACGAAGCTGCAGGTTGCGACAACAACAGCAACACGGCGCTTGCGGCATCAATGGCTCGCACGATGGCATCGGCATACAACTCCCCTGGCACCACGTCTCGGTGAGCGATCCAGCAGCGTCGCCCCTGGCGCTCTAGCGCATTGCATACCTCAACCGCAATGGACGTATCCATGCGAGGCATGGCTGACGAATATGTGAGCGGCATCAATCGCCGTCGTTGCACCCTGAGCAGGTGTCCGGGGATTCTCGCGTTGCACGGTGTTGGACACTTATGCTCTTCGTGGCTATGCGTATAGCCTACCTAAAGCCGCGGGCGGCCGCTTCCGGGCAGCCATTTAAGCGCCACCAGTGCCCGGTCATGGCCCGCCAGCTGACGGATTGGCCTGCAGTTCGCGGAACTGCCGCGCGTCGCGGCGACCGGCTGCCGGGGCACGAATCAGCCCGTGGTCTGTCGCCAGAATTCGCCCGGTTTGATGATTGCAATGCCTTGAAACTCGCGGATCGTAAGGAGGTTCTTGTCCACTGTGACTAGGATCGATGCGTTGCCGGCGACGGCAGTACCGAGAACTGGAATGTCGGCCGGATCGCGGCAGACATCCATCGACAGGTCCGCGGGGACCACCGCCGTCGCCACCTTGCCCAAAAAGCGCTGCAGCTGGCGGACCTCACTCTCCGGGAAATTAAACTTGTCGCGAAGTTTGCGGCGGAGTTCGTGCGTGATGAAGTCCGAGATCACGAGTTCATGGTGCGTGAGCACATCCTCGAGCAATTCGGCGCACACGCCGGCTCGACTGATCGCGGCGGCGATCAGTGCGGAGGAGTCCAGAACGATCCTCACTTCCGGTCGAGCAAGCGGAAGACATCTTCGTCCATGTGAACGCCCTGGGCCTGAGCGCGACGGACGAGCCTCGCGCGCAAACGCTGAAACTCCGATACGGTGAGAAATCTGCGCAGCGCTTCGCGTGCTAGGTCGCTCTTGGAGACGCCAGCAGCATTACTTTGACGCTCGAGCGCGTGGTCCAGAGCATCGGGCAATCGAAGGGTGATGGTGGCCATGTATTACATTGTAATACACAGATCTAGTGCATGCAATCACCAGCGCCCGGGGGCAGGGCCGAGGCAGCAGTACAAGGTTTCGCGTGAGTTTTTGCAACCAGCCAATGGCTTAAGTTGACCCGAAGTTGATGGTCGCAAACGGTTGCTATCGGGCTATCTATCTCAGAACGTCCTCGCAGGCACTTAGGACAATATGAGGCGCGACCCCGGCTACGCGATTGCGCAATCGGGGGTGGCCCGTGTGCGACTTGAATGCCTGCTGATCCGCCGCGCTACGCCTTGCACAAGCCGAACGCGGCATGAGCGACGCCGCGATCGATGAACGCGTGCGATGCGAAGCCGTAGCTGGTGAAGTCTTGAGCTGCGGCACTCGCAGCCGGCGCAAAGCTCGATCCCAGGCCATGCATCGGCATGAACCGATTTCTTATCTCGCTCGGTTCGCGACGTGAAAGTAGAGTCGCCTGGGTAGTTGAAGCGATTGGCACGCGCCGCTTCAGAAGCGTGCGTAGAATAAAGCTCGGCGATTCGTTACTCGCCAGACAAAATCAGCGTCAAGAAATTACATTAATAATGTATCGTAAGACATTGAAAAAAATGCCCAGGAGAGGACTCGAACCTCCACGGTGTTACCCGCTAGTACCTGAAACTAGTGCGTCTACCAATTCCGCCACCTGGGCGGTGAGCCGGAAGCAAGGAAGGCGCCGAAATGTACGCATGGGTTTGAGGGCTGTCAATTGACGCCACGACGGGGCAAATATGGCCGCCGCGACCGCGCGCCGGCTGCGGCCAAGAAAGCAGCGTCGGCGCGCGGGGCAAAACGCTCCGGCGGACCGGCAAGGAGGGGCAAAAACTCGCTCGACGGCCAGATCGTCGAAGGCACAGTCAGCGCGAACCGCGGTGGCTTCGGCTTCCTGCGAGTGCTGGGCCTCAACGAGGACATTTTCCTGCCGCCACCACAAATGCGCGGCCTATTGCATGGCGACCGCGTACGCGTGCGTGTGGCCGGCGACGGCGGCGGACGCTGGACGGGGGAAGTGCAGGCGGTGCTCGACCGCGGGGTCACGGCATTTCTGGGCACGATCGAGCAGGAGGGTCGCGGCGCCTGGGTGAGCGCTGCGGACCGGCGCCTGCAGCTGCGTTGCAGCGTGGCTGCGACTGACCTTGCCGGTGCCCGTAACGGCGACTGGGTCATCGCGCGCATCCACCGCTACGCCAGCTCCACCGCGCCTGCGCAGGCAGTGGTTGAAAAGCGCCTCGATCCGGCTCGCCCAGTGGAGCTCGGCACCGAGGCCGCAATCGCACGTTTTGACTTGCCAAACTCGTTCACGCCGGCTGCATTGCGCGAGGCGCATGCCCACGGCGACCGTGTGGATGCGCAGGAGGCGGGATCACGGATCGATCTGCGCGACCTGCCGCTCGTGACCATTGACGGCGAGGACGCCAAGGACTTTGACGATGCGGTCTATGCGGAAGCGCACGCGGAGGGGTTTCGTCTCATCGTCGCGATTGCCGACGTCAGCTACTACGTGCGACCCGGGACGGCGCTCGACACCGAAGCGCGCGCGCGCGGGACTTCTGTCTATTTTCCGACGCGCGTCGTGCCCATGCTGCCGACGCCGCTGTCCGATCATCTGTGCTCGCTCGCGCCCAAAGTAGACCGGCTGTGCTTCGTGGCTGACATGCTCATCAATCGGCACGGCGCGTTGAAAGGCGCGCGCTTTTATCAGGCGGTGATGCGCTCGGCGGCGCGACTCACCTACACGCTGGCATTCAAGGCCCTGTTCGAAGCACAGCCTGCGGCGTGCGCGCAATTGGGGACGCTCCGCGAGCGCCTGCGAGTCCTCGTTGACGTCTATAAGCTTCTGCACAGAGCGCGCGCCCGGCGCGGCGCACTGGATTTCGATGCGCCCGAAGCGCGCTTCCGCATCGACTCCGAACACGTAACGGCAATTGATCTCGTCGCCCGGAACGATGCGCATCGGCTCGTCGAAGAATGCATGATCATGGCCAATGTGGCCGTGGCGAGCGAGCTTGCGCGCACGCGCACGCCCACCCTGTACCGGGTCCACGGACAGCCCGAGGAGCAGAAGCTCGAGCGCCTGCATGCGACGCTCACCGCGCTCGGCATCGGGGCGCAGATTCCAAAAACGGTGGCGCCGCGCGACCTGCAGGCCATCACGCATCGCCTCGGTCGCTCGCCCGAGCGGCCGTTCGTCGAGTCGCTTATCATCCGCTCACTGCCGCAGGCGCTGTATCAGCCGACGAACATTGGCCATTTCGGCCTTGCTCTGGAGCACTACGCGCACTTTACGTCACCGATCAGACGCTACCCCGATCTCGTCGTCCACCGCACACTGAAGGCGCTCGGCGCAGTCGCGGGCGGCGCGGCGGTGCGCTACGAGACGTCGGAGCTGGGAGCTCTGGGCGAGAGCACTTCCAAGCTCGAGAAGCGCGCGGACGAGGCTGACCGCTATGTGTCGAGCTTTTTAAAGTGCACCTACTTGCGCGAGCGTATCGGCCAAACCTTCCACGGACTCATTACGACGGTGGTGGATTTTGGCTGTTTCGTGCAGATTCTCGAGGTCGCGGTCGATGGACTCCTGCATGTCGATCGCCTGACGGACGACGTGTACGAAATGGAAAGCGACGGTCACGGCTGGCGCGGGCGGGGACACGGCCGGCGGCTGCGTGCCGGAGCCCCGATTAGAGTCGTCGTCACCGCAGTCAATCCGATCGAGGGTCTCATTGATCTGGAGCTCGTCGAGGCGTGAAGCCAGGCGTCGAGACGGTCTATGGTGTGCACGCCGTGCGCGCGCTCCTGTTGCGGCGCCCGGAGCGCGTCTTGCGCCTGCGGCTTGCCGCCGGGCGCGACGATCCGCGCATCCGCGAGCTCGTTGAGCTTGCGAGCCGCCACGGCCTTGCGGCCGAGCGCGTACAGCCGCGCGAGTTTGAGTCGCTGCGGGACGCCGTGCATCAGGGCGTGATGGCCGAGATCGCCGGCCTTGCGCCGTGGAGCGAGGACGATCTCCTGGCGGCACTCGGCGGCGCGATCCGCCCGCTGGTGCTGGCGCTTGACGGCGTGCAGGACCCGCATAACTTGGGAGCGTGCCTGCGCACCGCGGACGCTTGCGCCGCGCTCGCGCTCGTCGTCCCGAAGGATCGCGCCGCGCAGCTGACTGCGGCGGTAAAGAAGGTTGCCGCCGGGGCCGCCGAGACGACGCCGGTGGTTACCGTTACCAACCTCGTGCGCTGCCTTGCGCTCTTGAAGCATGCCGGACTCTGGATTGTCGGCGCCGACTTGCAGGCACAGGCGCGTGCCCAGGATGTGGATCTCACCGCGGGCACAGTGCTTGTCCTCGGCGGCGAGGGGGGCGGATTGCGCCGGCTGACGCGCGCGAACTGCGACTATTTGGTGCGCCTGCCGCAGCTCGGGGCGGTCGAGAGCCTGAATGTGTCGGTGGCGGCCGGGATGCTTCTCTACGAGGCCGTGCGCCAGCGCGGCGCGAGCTCGGTCGAGACTGCGCCTGGCCGCGCCGCGCCGGCATACCCGACACCTTAATATTGCGGTTCGCAGGGCTTTTCAGTATTCTGCGCGGCCCCTGATCCGCAGGGGCACGGCGGTGGGCACGGGCCCCAAGGCCGAGATCTCCTTGCTGCATTGACGCATCCTCGCGGACAAGCGGCTGCTAAACCATAAGGTAGATCCATGAGGCATTATGAAATCGTGTTTCTGGTGCACCCCGACCAGAGCGAGCAGGTTCCGGCGATGATCGACCGCTACAAGGGGATGATCGCAGCCGGCAATGGACACGTGCATCGCCTGGAAGACTGGGGGCGGCGCCAGCTTGCCTATCCGATCGCCAAGGTGCACAAAGCGCACTACGTTCTGATGAACATCGAGTGCGACCAGAAAATCGTTGATGAACTGACGGGCGCGTTTCGTTTCAGCGACGCCGTGCTGCGGCATCTCGTCACCAGCGTCGATGCGGCGATTATTGAGCCCTCCCACATGGCGAAGGCCGAGGAAGAGGAAGCCGGTGGCCGGCGCGACCGTCCGCGCGATGAGGGACTCGGCGCGGATGACGAGGACGGCGGCGGCAGGCGGCGCGACCGCCTGCGCGATGAGCCCGCGGCGGTCGAGGCCGAAGACGGCGGCGCAGCCGATGAGCGCCCAGCTACGTTCACCCGATCATGAAAACCAGCACCCCAAGCCGCTTTTCGCGGCGCAAGAAATTCTGCCGCTTCACCGCCGAGGGCGTGAAGTCGATTGATTACAAGGACCTCGCGACCTTGAAGGGCTACGTCACCGAGACCGGCAAGATTGTGCCGAGCCGCATCACGGGGACGAAGTCCTTCTACCAGCGGCAGCTCGCCGTCGCGATCAAGCGCGCGCGCTTCCTCGCGCTGCTGCCGTACACCGATCAGCACTGACGGGCTGAAGCATGGAACTCATCCTGCTGCAGAAGGTCGCCAATCTCGGCAACATCGGCGATCGGGTGAAGGTCAAATCCGGCTTTGGCCGTAATTTTCTGCTGCCGCAGGGCAAGGCGACGCTTGCCACCGCCGCCAATATCGAAAAGTTTGAGCTGCGGCGCGCGGAGCTTGAAAAGATTGCCGGCGAGGAACTGCACTCGGCAAGCGAGCGGGCCGCGGCGCTTACGGATTATCGACTCACCATTGCGGCCAAGGCCGGCACCGAGGGCAAGCTCTTCGGTTCCATCGGCACGGCGGACATCGCCGAAGCCGCCACCCGCGCGGGCATGGCGATCGCCCGCAGCGAGGTGCGCCTGCCGGGCGGGCCGCTGCGCATGCTGGGTGAACATGTTGTGCACGTGCACCTGCACGCCGACGTCGACGCGCCGGTCACCGTCGTCATCGTTGCGGAGGAGTAGCCGCAAGGCTTGCTCCGCAGCGCGCGCGAGATTGCAGTGGCCGTTCCCGCCAATGCGCGTCGCGAATCCGGAACGCTTGAGGAGCTTCGCACCCCCCCGCACTCAGTTGAAGCCGAGCAGGCACTGCTCGGCGGTCTGCTGTTGGATCCGGTGGCCTGGGAGAATGTCGCCGACGTCGTGCGCAGCGGCGACTTCTACCGCCCCGACCATCGGCTGATCTTTGACTCCATCGGCAGCCTCGCCGGCACCGGCCAGCCCTGCGATGCCGTTACAGTCGCCGAGCAGCTGCAGCGCACGGGCCTCTTGGAGGATGTCGGCGGACTCGCTTATCTCGGCACTCTGGTGCGCGATACGCCCACGGCCGCCAACGTGCGCGCGTATGCCGAAATCGTCCGCGAGCGCGCGCTGCTGCGCAAGCTCATTCGCGCGGGCACCGAGATCGCCGCCTCGGTCTTCAGCGATGAAGGACTGACGGCGAGCGAGCTCGTCGACCGCGCCGAGCAGCGCGTCTTTGAGATCGCCGAGGAAGGCACCAGGAGCCGCGACGGCGCGCAGTCGGCGAAGACGCTACTGCCGGCGCTCATTGACCAGATCGACTCCTGGCATGCCAATCCGGACTCGCTGCGGGGGCTCGCGACGGGCTTTCACGACTTTGACAAGGTGACCGGCGGGCTGCGTCCAGGGGATCTCGTGATCGTTGCCGGCCGCCCGTCGATGGGCAAGACCACGCTCGCCGTCAACATGGCGGAGAACGCGGCGCTCGACCGCACGACGCAAGCTTCGGTCGTGGTCTTCAGCATGGAAATGCCTTCCGACCAGCTCCTGACCCGCATGTTGTCCTCCGTAGGCAACGTGCCGCTGAATGCCATCAGGAGCGGCCGCATCGCCGATGAAGACTGGGTGCGTTTGACAAGCGCCACGGGTCAGTTGTCCCAGGCGCGCATCTTTATTGACGAGACGCCAGCCCTGACACCGACCGATCTGCGCGCGCGGGCGCGCCGCATCAAGCGCGAGCATGGCTTGCATCTCATCGTCGTCGACTATCTGCAGCTCATGCACGTGCCCGGAACGAAGGAGAATCGTGCGACCGAGATTGCGGAGATCTCCCGCGGCCTGAAGGCGCTCGCCAAGGAGCTTGCCTGTCCCGTCATCGCACTCTCGCAGCTCAACCGTGGCGTCGAGCAGCGCGAGCACAAGCGCCCGGTGATGTCGGATCTGCGCGAGAGCGGCTCACTCGAGCAGGACGCCGACATGATCCTCCTCATCTATCGCGAGGAGGTGTACGACAAGAACACGACGAAGAAGGGCGTCGCCGAAATTGATCTCGCCAAGCACAGAAACGGCGCCACCGCGAATTTTCAGCTGACCTTTCAAGGCGAATACAGCCGCTTTCGCAGCTACAGCCCCGACTCCTACGCCGAGGGCGTATTGAAGTGAGCCGGCTCATCCGGGCCGTCATCGACACCGACGCCTTACGCTCGAACCTGCGGGTGCTGCGCCGTTTTGCACCGGCGGCACGCGTAGTCGCGGTCGTTAAGGCGAATGCCTATGGGCACGGGCTGACGCAGACCGCGCTTGCCCTCAATGAGGCAGATGCCTTCGGCGTAGCGCGGCTCGATGAGGGTATTCAGCTGCGCACGGCGGGCATCGTGCAGCCGATCGTGCTGCTTGAAGGCGTGTTCGCGCGCGAGGAGTTGGCAGAGGCCGCGCATCATGGGCTCGATCTCGTCGTGCACGACGCACGCCAGATCGAGCTGTTGGAAGAGTCGCGGGCCGCGCATCAGTTCGTGCTGTGGCTCAAGATCGATACCGGCATGAATCGCCTGGGGTTTCGCAGCGAAGACTTTCCCGCGGCACTCGAACGGCTGCAGCGGCTGCCGAGGCTGCCCCGTGAGATACGCCTTCTGACGCACCTGGCGCGCGCGGATGAGCTGGAAGACGGCGCCACCGCGGCGCAAGTTGCGCGCTTCAAGGCGCTGACGCGCGGGATGACATTTGCCACGAGCATGGGCAACTCGGCCGGAATTCTCGGGTGGCCGGATGCGCACGGCGACTGGATCCGCCCCGGAATTGCGCTCTACGGCGTATCACCCTTTGCGCAGGACAGCGGCGCACGATTTAGCTTGCAGCCGGTCATGACGCTCGAGACTACGGTCCTTGCCACGCGGCGCGTAGCGCGCGGCGAGGGAGTAGGCTACGGCGCGGCCTGGCGCGCCGAGCGCGACACGACCATTGCCATACTTGCGGGCGGCTACGGCGACTGCCTGCCGCGCAGCCTTGCCAATGGTGCGCCGGTACTCATCGACGGGCGGCGCGCTGCGCTCGTCGGGCATGTTTCGATGGACATGATTGCCGTCAATATCGACGAGGTCGCGGACGTGCACGTGGGCTCTCGCGGGGTATTGTGGGGCGCGGGCCTTCGCGTGGAGGAAGTTTCAGTGCATGCCGGCACGATTCCCTATGAGCTGCTCTGCGGCGTCAGGCAGCGTGTGCCACGGGAATTCCGCTGACCACTCGCCGCTCTGCAGCGAGCGGCTGCAGGTTCGGGTGGCGCCTTGGGCGCGAATCTCAATCGCGCTAGCTTTCGAAGAACCCCATCTTGACGCCGGCGAGCTGAATGACGTCGTTGTCGGCGAGGCGCGTGGCCTGTGCGCCGATGGCGGAGCCGTTGACCAGCGGGAAGTCGCTCTCCTTGCCGCTGTCGACGTGCACGATGAAGTAGCCATCCGCGCGGCGCGTGATGGCGGCCACCTGCACGCCGGGTCGGCCGAGCGTCGTGAGCGCTTTGTTGAGCTCCAATTCCCGACCGGCGAAGGCACCGGAGAGCACCTGCAGCTTGGCGTTCTTTACCAGGCTCGCGCCGTCGGCAAGCGCCCGCGCCTTGGCGGTCGCGGAGACTCCCGGCGAGGCGTGGTCGGCCGCCTCGGCGGCGGTGCGCAGCCGTTCAACGGGTCGCGCCGAGGGCTGGATCACCATCGTCTTCTCGAATTCATCCTGCTGCTCGTCGTCTTCCACAAAGCGCAGTTGGTGGTGCCCGACGGTGACCACGTCGCCGTGCTGCAGGGCATGCTTTTTAATGAGCTTGCCGTTGACGTAGGTGCCGTTGGTGCTGTTCAGATCCTCAAGAAAAGAGTCATTGAGGATGTTGATGATGAGCGAGTGGTGGCCGCTCACCGCCGGATTGTCGATGCGCACGTCGTTATCCGGAAGCCGCCCAATGGTGTAGCGCTCCTTGGTCATGTTGTATTCAGCCATGACCTGGCTATCCAGGCTTAAGACCAACCTTGCCATGTGAGACCTCGCGTCAGCCGAACCAGCCCAGGATCTTGTCGACAATTCCCCGGCGCGCCGGGAACGCATCTAAAACGTTTGCCATGACGACCGAGATGTTATCCCGCCCACCATTGTCATTAGCCAGTTGAATCAATTGTTTAGCGACCGTATCTAGATTAGCACCAAAGGTGGTGAGCGTTAAGTGAATGTCATCATCTTCCACCATGTCGGAAAGCCCGTCCGAGCAGAGTGCGTAGAAATCGCCCTTTTGGACCGGTACTTCCTGCACTTCGACATCCACGTTCGGCTCGACGCCGAGCGCGCGGGTGACATAGTTCTTGTTGGCGGCGCGCTGCGCCTCCTCGGCGGAGTAAAAGCCGCGATCGACCAGTTCCTGCAGCAGCGAGTGATCCATCGTCACCTGTTCGAACTTGTCGCTCCTGAGACGATACAGCCGCGAGTCGCCGACGTGCGCGATCGAGGCGCGGTTGTCGAAGAACAGCATCGATACGACGGTGGTGCCCATGCCCTCGCAGTTGGGCTGGGTGCGCGCGGTCTGGTAGATGATCTTGTTCGCCCGGTGAATGGCGTCGCGCAGGATGATGCTGGGCCGCGACATGCCCGACTCGCGGTCGAGGGTGCGCAGATCCTGCCGGTCAACCGACTCGCGCACGAGATTCAGGATGGTTTTGACGGCGATGCCGCTCGCGACCTCTCCGGCGTTGTAGCCGCCCATGCCGTCGGCGAGCACCAGCAGACCGATATCCGCATCGAAGGCAATCGTATCCTCGTTGTGCTCGCGCACCTTGCCCGTGTCGGTCACGCCGACACAGCGCAGCTTGCCTTTCAAGGTCATGCCATGCCTCGGCGCCACGGCGGTGTGAAGCACGTCACAGGGCGGGTCAGCCTGCGACCTGCGCCCCGTGGATTCCCGCCCATGCAATCTGTAATCGACATCGACACAACGGTTGGCCCGCGCCCGCTTGCCCGCCCCAGTTCGGGCCGGCATAAGCTAGCATTGCCTTCAAGGTAGTCCGAGCAGCTAGTCACAAACCCGTCATTCAGCGTCTCCCCGCGGCGAATCCTAGCCAAGTTGAACAACGAGCGCACCGCTCCCGTCACTAAAGCGCAGCCCATGGTCCGTGCCACCAGTGTTTTCGCGTGCAGCGCCTGCGGGGCCGAAAGCCTCAAGTGGCAGGGCCAGTGCCCGCAGTGCGCGGCCTGGAACTCGCTCGAGAAGCGCACCGTGAGCCCCGCCAGCGCAGCCGCCGGGCGGGCGGTCGCCGCGGCGCCGCAGAGTCTCGCCGGGACGCTGGACGCGCCAGCCGCGCGCCTCATGACGGGCCAGGATGAGCTCGATCGCGTTTTGGGCGGCGGTCTCGTCGCCGGATCCGTGGTGCTCCTCGGAGGCGACCCCGGCATCGGCAAGTCGACATTGCTGCTGCAGGTGACAGCGCATGTCGCGCAGACGCGCCCCGTCCTGTACGCAAGCGGCGAGGAGTCTGTCGCCCAAGTGGGTATGCGCGCGCGTCGCCTCGGCCTCATGGCGCGGGATCTTACCCTTGTGAATGAGAGCGATTTGGAACAGGTGCTCGCGCTCGCCGTGGATGGGAGAGTTGCGCTCCTCGTCGTCGACTCGATCCAGACCGTGCAGCTCGGGGAGTCCGCGGCGCTCGCCGGGGCCGTGACGCAGCTGCGCGAGTGCACCGCGCGACTCGTGCGCTTCGCCAAGGCGAGCGGCACCGCCGTCGTCATCATCGGGCACGTGACCAAGGAGGGCGCAATCGCCGGGCCGCGCCTGCTCGAGCATCTCGTTGACACGGTCCTGTACTTTGAAAGCGAGGCCGGCAGCCGCTATCGCCTGGTGCGCGCAACCAAGAACCGTTTCGGTGCGGCGCATGAGCTGGGCTTCTTCGCCATGAGCGAGACCGGATTGCAAGAGGTGAAGAACCCGGCCGCCATTTTTCTCGCGCGCGCGCCGCAGGTATCACCCGGCAGCATCGTCACCGTGACGCGCGACGGCGGGCGGCCGCTGCTGATCGAGCTTCAGGGCCTCGTCGATTGGATGCGGTTTGGCGCGCCCCGCTGCGTCGCGCAGGGGCTTGATGCCAACCGAGTGGCCATGCTGCTCGCCGTCCTCAGTCGCCATGCGGGCGTGTCGCTGCAGGAGCACGACGTGTTTGCCAACGTGGTGGGCGGTATCCAAATCGAGGAGACGGCGTGGGATCTGCCGCTGATGCTGGCGCTGGCGTCGAGCCTGAACGATCGGCCGCTGCCGCGCTCGCTCGTCGCCTTTGGTGAACTCGGGCTCACCGGTGAGCTGCGGCCGGTTGCGTACGGCGAGGAGCGCCTGCGCGAGGCGCACAAGCAGGGGTTCACGCAGGCGCTGGTGGCGCACGACAACGCGCCGCGCAAACCCCTTGCGGGGCTGGAAGTGCACGTGGCGGGCCGGATCGGCGAGGCGCTGGCCGCGGCCTTTGCGTTGCGCGCGGACCCGCAGAGCCTCAGTCCGGGGCAAACACACGCACGGTCTTGATCGCATTGTCCGCGATCTGCAGAACCTCGAACTGATAGCGGCCCACTTTGAGCGCGGTTCCCGGATCGGGGATCGTCTCGAGCTGCTCGAGGAGAAGCCCGTTCACGGTCTTCGGCCCGCTGGTCGGCAGCTGCCATTGCAGCGCACGGTTGAGAGCGCGCACCGTGGCGCTGGCATTGATGATGAACACACCCGCGCGCTCCACGTGAATGTCTTTGTGAATGACGGTCGCAGGGTCGGTGGTGAACTCGCCGACGATCTCCTCGAGAATGTCTTCCAGCGTCACGAAGCCCTCGATGTCGCCGTACTCGTTGACGACAAAGGCAAGGCGGCGCCGGTTGCGTTGAAAGTGCGTGAGCTGCACGGCGAGCGAGGTGCCCTCGGGCACGAAATACGGCTCGCGGTTGCGGGCGATCTCCACGAGCCGCTCGCGCGTCAGTGTGCCGCGGGCGAGTTCCTGGGCAACGCGCTTCATGTGCAGGATGCCGACGATGTTGTCGAGCTCGCCGTCGTACACGGGGAGCCGGGTGTGCGGCGTCTGGCGCAGCTGGTCGAGCAGGTCTTCCCAGCTGTCCTGCACGTCGATGCCCGCGATCTCCTGGCGCGGCACCATGATGTCGTTCACCGTGAGCTGCCCCAGATCCAGGATCGAGAGCAGCATCTGCCGATGCCGCGCCGGGATCATCGGTCCGGCTTCCGCGACTACGGTCCGCAATTCTTCCGTACTCAAATTCTGGCTGCTGCGCGACGCCTTGACGACGCCGAACACGCGCAGCAGGCCGTACGCGAGCTGATTGGTGATCCACAGGAGCGGCCGTGCGAGTAGCACGAGCGCGCGGTAGATGTGCGCGGAGCGCAGGGCCACCCACTCCGGATGCGTCGCTGCGTAGATCTTCGGCGCAAGCTCGCAGAAGACGATCACGATGACGGTGAGCGCGGCGCTCGTCGCCGGGACGGCGTAGGCATTGCCGCTCCTCTGGGCGAGCAGTGTCGCGATCGAGGAGGCGAATACGCTTGCCGCCGCCAGGATGACCAGATTCGCTCCCAGCCAATCGTCGGGCTTTTGCAGCAGCCGGTCGAGGAGCTTGGCGGTGCCCTGACCGGTGTGGGCGCGGTGTCGGATGCGGTAGCGGTTGACGGACAGCATCGCGACCTCGGTGCCCGAGGAGAAGGCGATGACGAGGAGCAGGGCCGCGAGGCCGAGAAGTAGATTCAGCGTCGGAGAACCGTTCAAGGCAAGACCCCCGGGAGGTGGCTGCGGCGACGGATATTCTCGCGCATTGCACGCATCCTCGTGGCCCGAAAGGGCTGCCGCTACGGATATAATTGCTCGCATGTTCGAAAACCTTTCGGCTCGGCTGACGCGCACCATCGAGAAGCTGCGCGGCCGCGGCCGCATCACCGAGGACAACATCGCCGAGGCGTTGCGCGAGGTGCGCGTGGCGCTGCTCGAGGCAGATGTGGCGCTGCCGGTCATCAAGACCTTCATTGATGCCGTCAAGGTGAAGGCCGTCGGTGCAGAAGTGAGCGCCAGCCTCACCCCCGGCCAGGCCTTCATCGGCATCCTGCACCGCGAGATGGTGGCGCTCATGGGCGGAGCGCGCGCCGGCTTCAGCCTGCGCGCGCAGCCGCCCATCGTGGTGCTGCTCGCGGGATTGCAGGGCGCGGGCAAGACCACGACGGCGGCGAAGCTGGCGCGCTGGCTCATCGAGCGGGAGCGCAAGCGCGTACTGCTGACGAGCACCGACCTCTCGCGACCGGCGGCAATCCTGCAGCTCGAGCGCCTGGCCGGGCAGGTGGGTGCGCAGTTCTTCCGCGCGCCGCCGGCGCATGCCCCTGCCGAGATTGCACGCGCCGCCCTCGATGAGGCGCGTCGCGGCGTCTTCGACATCCTCATCGTCGACACCGCCGGACGGCTGCACGTGGATGAGGCGCTGATGGCCGAGGTGCGGCAGATCGATGCGCTTGTGGGTGCCAGCGAGCGCCTCTTCGTCATCGATGCGATGGCCGGGCAGGACGCCCTGCATGCCGCGCGCGCCTTCGCCGCGGCGCTGGATTTGACCGGTATCGTGCTCACCAAGGCCGACGGCGATGCGCGCGGGGGTGCCGCACTGTCGGTGCGCGAGGTCACGGGCAAACCCATCATCTTCCTTGGCGTGGGTGAGAAGACCGAGGCCCTCGAGCCCTTTGATCCGGAGCGCATGGCCTCGCGCATCCTCGGCATGGGCGATGTCGTGAGCCTGGTGGAGCAGGTGCAGCGCGAGGTGAGCACCGAGGAGGCGACGCGGCTCGCCCAAAAGGTGGCGCGCGGCAAGGGCTTTGATCTTGCGGACCTCAAGACTCAGCTCGAGCAGGTGCAGAAGCTCGGTGGCATGGGCTCGCTCCTCGATAAGTTGCCGGCGGCGGCCGGACGCCGGGCGGTGTCGGCGGACCAGGGTGATCGGGAAGTGCGCCGCCAGATCGCCATCATCAATTCCATGACGCAGCGCGAGCGGCGCCAGCCCGCTGTCATCGACGGATCGCGGCGGCGGCGCATCGCGGGCGGCGCGGGGGTGCAGGTGCAGGACGTCAATCGGCTGCTGAAGCAGTTTCAGGATATGCAGCGGATGATGAAGAGCCTGAAAGGCGGCCACTTGCAGCGGCTGATGGGTTCATTTAAGGGGCGCCTGTCTTAACGCCCGCGAGGGCCGTTTTGCGCAGGCGGCCGCTTTTGCGTAGAATCCGCGCTCTTTTTTGGGCGGCCGATCTCATCATGGTAACGATTCGTCTGACGCGGCGCGGAGCACGGAATCAGCCCTTTTATCATTTGGTGGTGACGGACAGCCGCAAGCGCCAGGGCGGTCTCAGCCTCGAGCACGTCGGGTTCTTCAACCCGATCGCGCGCCGCAGTGAGCCAAAGCTTAAGCTTGACCTGCCGCGCATCGATTACTGGCTGAGCCAGGGCGCGCAGCAGTCCGATCGCGTGCGCGCGCTCGTCGCGTCCTACCGCAAGCAGGCGAGCCCCAGCACCTGACGCGTCCGGCGCGAGCGGCGGCTTCGTGCAGTGGGTCGAGCTCGGGCGAATTCGCAGGCCATTCGGCGTCAAAGGCTGGCTGCACGTGGAATCCTTTACCGACCCGCTCGAGGCGCTGCTCGATTACCGCAAGTGGACGCTGCGCAGCTCCCGCGGCGCGCGCTCGACCCACGTCGTAACGGAAGGGCGCTCGCAGGGGCGCGAGCTCGTGGTGCATCTGGAGGGCATTGAGGATCGACCGGCGGCGCAGGAGCTCGTCGGCGCGGTGATTGAGGTGGCGCGCGGCGAGCTGCCGCCCACGCGCAGGCGCGAGTACTACCGCGCGGATCTCGTGGGACTGGCGGTGAGCAACCGCGAGGGTGTGGACTTGGGCGTGCTCGCGCACTTTGTCGAGGCCGCGAACGGCGCCACGATGGTGATCCGGCAGGGGGCCTCTGCAGAGCACTGGGTGCCGGCGACGCCTGAATATCTGTGGGCCGTGGATTTGGCGGCGGGTCGCATCGTCGTTGATTGGCCGGTCGACTCCGACTAGGAGCGCGCGCGTGCACATTGAGATCGTCACGCTGTTTCCGGACATGGTCCGTGGCGCGCTCGCTTTCGGCGTGCTCGGTCGCGCCGCCGAGCGCGGGCTCTTGCGAGTCGGTACGGAGGATCCGCGTGCGCATACGGCCAATGCGCACCGCACGGTGGATGACCGGCCCTACGGTGGGGGTCCGGGCATGGTGTTGAAGCCCGAGCCCATGGTGGCTGCGATCCGGGCGGCGCATGCGCGCCTGCCCGCCGGCAGCCCGCGGATTTGCCTGTCGGCGCAGGGCGAGCTTTTCACGGCGGCGAAGGCGCGCGAGCTCGCCGCCCTGCCGGGATTTTTGCTCATCGCGGGCCGCTACGAGGGGCTTGATGAGCGGGTGATTGCCCTCGGCGTCGATCGGGACCTGTCGATCGGCGATTACGTGCTCTCGGGTGGCGAGCTGCCCGCGCTCGTGGTGATCGACGCGGTGGCGCGCCTCATGCCGGGTGTTCTCGGCGATGAGCGCTCCAGCGCGGAGGACTCCTTTGCGGCGGGTCTTCTGGACTGGCCGCACTACACGCGGCCCGAGGTTTTCGAGGGCCTGGCGGTGCCGCAAGTGCTATTGTCCGGTGATCACGCTGACATCCGGCGCTGGCGGCTCGCGCAGGCGGTGGCCCGCACATGGCTGCGCCGCCCGGATCTGATCGCGAAGGAGGAGCTGACGGCCGAGGCCGGGGAAGCCCTCCATAAATTGCTCGCTGCCCGCAAGGCCGGCGAGCCGGCGGAGGAAAGGTGAGTTATGAGTAAGATCGTTCAGGACATCGAAAGTCGTCGCATGACGAGAAAGCTTCCGGATTTCAATCCGGGCGACACGGTGGTCGTGCAGGTGAAGGTGGTCGAGGGCGACCGCGAGCGCGTACAGGCGTACGAGGGCGTCGTGATCGCCAAGAGCAATCGCGGCCTCAACTCCTCATTTACGGTGCGCAAGATCTCGCACGGTGAGGGCGTCGAGCGCGTCTTCCAGTCCCACAGCCCGTCGATCAGCGATGTCGTCGTCAAGCGCCGCGGCAGCGTACGCCGCGCCAAGCTCTACTACCTGCGCGCACTTTCCGGCAAGGCGGCGCGCATCGAAGAGAAAATCTGAGCGTTGGGTTGATGGCGTCGCTTCGCAATATCGGGCACGGCGTATGGCAGTTTCTCGACGGCCTGCGCCGGGTGCTGCATTTGCTTCTGCTGTTCTTTATCTTCGGCGTGGTGCTGGTCGCACTGCACGGCTCGATCCCAAGCGTCCCGCAGCGGGCGGCGCTCGTCGTGGCCCCGGAAGGGCGCCTCGTCGAGCAGCTCTCCGGCGATCCCCTGCAAAGAGCCCTCGAGGAGGCGCGCGGCAAGGAGCGCGCCGAGACCCTCCTGTGGGACCTCACCGACAGCATCCGCGCGGCGGCCAAAGACAAGCGCATTCCCGTGCTGGTGCTCGATCTGGAGCATTTTGAGGGCGGCGGCCAGCCGACGCTTGAGGAGCTGGCACGCGCCATCCGCGAATTCCGCGCGAGCGGCAAGAAGGTCATCGCCGTCGCGACGAGCTACCTGCAGGCGCCGTACTACATCGCGGCGCAGGCGGATGAGATCTACGTCGACCCCATGGGCTTCGTGCTCATTGACGGCTATGACGGCTATCGCATGTTCTTCAAAGACGCGCTCGACAAGCTCGGCGTCGACATCAACGTGTTCCGCGTCGGCGCCTTCAAAAGCGCGGTGGAGGTCTTCACGCGCAACGACATGTCGGAGGATGCGCGCCAGAACGCGCTGGGCTATTTGAGTGCGCTGTGGACGAGCTACCAGGCCGCGACCACCAAGGCGCGCAAGCTTCCGGCGGACGCGGTCGCGACCTACGTGACGGACCTGCCGAAAAGCATTCCGGCGGCCGACGGCGACGCTCCGCAGGTTGCGCTCAAGGCGGGCCTGGTCACCGGTGTCAAGACGCGGCTCGAGGTCGAACACGAGCTCATCGCCATGGTCGGCGAAGACGAGTCGGATGGATCCTTCCATTCGGTCTCCGACCAGGACTACGCGCGCATCCTCCATGCGCAGAAGAAAATCACGGCGGGGCGCGGCCACCGAATCGGTGTCATCGTAGCCGAAGGGGAAATCCTCGACGGCGACCAGCCCCCCGGTACGATCGGCGGGGAGTCCACGGCGCGCTTGATCAGAACGGCGCGCATGGATGACAACGTGCGCGCGGTGGTGCTGCGCGTCGACAGTCCCGGCGGCAGCGTGAACGCCTCCGAGCAGATCTACCAAGAGCTCAAAGCGCTCAAAGCCGCCGGCAAGCCGCTCATCGTATCGATGGCCAATTACGCAGCCTCCGGCGGCTACTACATCTCCGCACCCGCGGATGAGATCTGGGCAAGTCCCGCGACAGTGACCGGTTCCATCGGCATCTTTGCGATTATTCCCACTGTGCCGCGCACCCTCGCCAAGGTCGGTGTCAATGTCGATGGCGTCGGCACGACGCCGCTCTCCGGTCAATTGCGCCTCGACCGTCCGCTCGGTGCGCCCGCCCGCGCGCTGCTGCAGTCGACGGTTGAGCGCGGCTACGAAGAATTCATCAAGCGCGTCGCCAGTGGCCGCAAGAAGACGCGCGATCAGGTGGACGAGATCGGTCAGGGCCGTGTCTGGGCAGGCGTCGACGGCAAACGCCTCGGGCTCGTCGATGAGCTGGGCTCATTTGACGATGCGGTCAAAGCGGCGGCGCGGCGCGCGAAGCTCACGACCTACGATGTGCACTTCATCGAGCCGGAGTTGACCTGGGCGGAACAGCTGGCCATGCAGCTCAAGGGTAGTGTTGCGCGGCTCCTGTTCAGCGCCGACGGCAACGCACGCGCGCTGGCGCACGTCCTCACCGAGCTTGATCCACTGGCGCGCGAAGTCGAGCGCCTCAGTCACTTCACCGCACGGGACCGGCTGTACGCCTACTGCTTCTGCGGCGTCCCGTAGGCCTCGTCCCAGTTGGCCGTGCGGATTGCCGATGGACCGGCGCGGTCGTCGCGTTAAGCTCGGTCAGCGGTTCGGTCGGAATTGGATTTGCTCATGCGGCTCTTTGCAATATTCCGCGAAGCGTGCACCCGCTGCACAAAGAACGGCGTCGTGAAGAGTCTCGTCGCGATAAGCCTATGCCTGGTCCCCGACCTGCTGGGCGTTGCCCGCGGGGACGGCCTCGCAAGCCGTTTTGACGGAATTTGGGACACCAGACTGTCCTGCGGAAATTCGAATGGCGCGCTCGGCTATTCCTTCGAATTCAATTCGATCGTCAACAATAGCGTCTTGCATGGTGAAAAGGGCACGAAGGAGCAGCCGGGCTGGCTGCAGCTCGACGGCAGGATTTCTGCCGATGGTTCGGCCAGCATTTATGCCAGGGGTCGGGTTGGCGCTGCGCCGTATGCCGTTGGGCAGCGGCCGGCCGGACAGAATACGGCTATGACATTGACGCCAAATTCTCCGACACCGCAGGCAGCGGCCACAGGGTCGAAGGCCGGCCCTGTACTGTAGTCTTCACCAAGCAGACGTAGCGTCCCGCGCGACGTCCGTAGCAGACCGGAATCCACTCATGGCTGTCGTTCTGCCGCTTGCGCCGGCGTATTGGCTGCAGCTACGTGCCTAACAGGTGCAGCGCGACCTGTCGCTCTTGCGGTCGGCGCCGATGCTCGAAGAGGTATATCCCCTGCCAGGTTCCGAGTACCAGCCTGCCCGCAAGGATTGGAATCGAAAGCTGCACCTGGGTGAGCGCTGAGCGCAGGTGGGCCGGCATGTCATCAGGGCCTTCGTTATCGTGTGCGTAGCGGCCGGGTTCTTCAGGAGCGAGTTTTTGAAAGAATGTTTCGAGGTCCGCGCGCACCTCGGGAGCGGCATTTTCCTGAATGAGAAGCGACGCTGAAGTGTGGCGGCAGAAGAGCGTCAGTAACCCTGTCGTTACCGATTGTGCTTCAACCCAGGCGCGAATGGGATCAGTAATTTCGATCAGTCCGGGGGCGCTGCTTGGCACCTTGAGGATAAAGGTCGCTTGCCTCACGCACACCTCCGCGGCAGGGCAGATTAGGGGAGGGCTTTAATGACTAAATTCAGGCGATTGCCGCGATGACGTCGCGAGTAAGTGATGCGCACCGGCAGCGCGGCGACGAGTCCGCATCAGGCTGCCCAATCGAGAATGACTTTGCCCGATTGGCCCGACCCCATGGTCTCAAATCCCTGCAGGTAGTCGGCTATCCCATAGTGGTGCGTAATTATAGGCGCGAGTGACAGTCCACTCTGCAGCAGGCTCGACATCTTGTACCAGGTCTCAAACATCTCGCGGCCGTAGATGCCCTTCAGCGTCAGCCCCTTGAAAATCACCTCGTTCCAGTCGATGGCCGTGTCCTCCGGGGGAATGCCGAGTATCGCGACGCTGCCGCCATGGTGCATGGTGCGCAGCAGCTCGCGCAGCGCCGCAGCGTTGCCGGACATCTCGAGCCCCACGTCGAAGCCCTCCTGCATGTCAAGATCCTTCATCGTCTGATCGAGCGACTCGCGCGTCACGTTGATCGCGCGCGATGCGCCCATTTTCCGTGCGAGCCCCAGACGATAGTCATTGACGTCGGTGATGACGACGTGGCGCGCGCCCACGAAGCGGGCGATGGCGACGGCCATGATGCCGATGGGGCCCGCGCCCGTGATGAGCACATCCTCGCCGACCATGTTGAAGGCGAGCGCGGTATGGGTGGCATTGCCAAAGGGGTCGAGGATCGAGGCGACGTCGTCCGAAATGGCCGCGGACAGCTTGAACGCATTGCCCGCCGGAATCGCAAGATACTCGGCAAAGGCGCCGGGACGGTTGACGCCGACCCCGACCGTATTGCGGCACAGGTGGCGCCGCCCCGCACGGCAATTGCGGCAATAGCCGCAGGTGATATGCCCTTCTCCGGAGACTCGATCGCCGGCCTTAAATCCCGCCACCTCGGAGCCAATCTCGACGATGTGGCCGTAGTACTCATGCCCGATCGCCATCGGCACAGGGATCGTCTTTTGCGCCCAGCTATCCCATTTATAGATGTGCATGTCGGTGCCGCAGATGGCGGTCTTGGCGATCTTGATGAGCACATCGTTTGGGCCGACTTTGGGCTCGGCGATCTCATCGAGCCAGATTCCGGGCCGACGTTCCTTCTTGACCAGCGCTTTCATCCGCGTCTGCGCTCCTTCTCAATGACCCCCAGTTCCTGGCCGACGCTCGCGAAAGCCTTGAGCGCGACATCGAGCTGAGCCTGCGTGAGCGCCGCGGACATCTGCGTGCGGATGCGTGCTGCACCCTTCGGCACCACCGGAAAGGAGAAGCCAATGACGTACACGCCGTGCTCGAGCAAGCGCTCCGCCATGCGGCTGGCGAGCGCCGCATCCCCCAGCATGACGGGAATGATCGGATGCTCGCCGGGCTTCAGTTCAAAGCCGGCGCGCTCGAGTCCGGCGCGGAAGTAGCGCGCATTGTCGAACAGCCGCGTGCGCAGTTCCGAAGTGTCATCCAGAAGATCGAGCACGCGCAGGCTCACGGCCGCGACCAGCGGTGGAATGCTGTTCGAGAAGAGATAGGGGCGGGAACGCTGCCGCAGCCATTCGACGATCTCGCGCCGTGCGGCGACGTAGCCCCCGCAGCCTCCGCCGAGCGCCTTGCCGAACGTCCCGGTGTAGATATCGATGCGCTCGGCGACGCCGCAGTGCTCGGGGGTGCCGCGCCCCGTCGCCCCCATGAAGCCCGTGGCATGCGAGTCATCGACCATGACGAGCGCGTCGTAGCGCTCAGCGAGAGCGCAGATCGCGGCGAGATTTGCGATGTAGCCATCCATTGAAAATACGCCGTCGGTCGCGATCAGGCGCGTGCGCGCGCCCTTTGCCTCCTGCAGCCGGCTCTCGAGCTCCGCCATGTCGCTGTTCGCGTAGCGGTAGCGCTGGGCTTTGCACAGGCGGATGCCGTCGATGATGCTCGCGTGGTTGAGCGTGTCGGAGATGACGGCGTCGCGCTCATCGAGGAGAGTCTCGAAGAGACCGCCATTGGCGTCGAAGCAGGAGGAATACAGGATCGCGTCCTCAGTGCCGAGAAAACGGCTGAGGCGCTCCTCGAGCTGTTTGTGCACGCCCTGGGTGCCGCAGATGAAACGCACTGACGCCATGCCATAGCCCTTGGCGTCGATGGCGCGGTGCGCCGCCTCGCGCACCGCCGCATGATTGGCGAGCCCGAGGTAGTTATTGGCGCAGAGATTGATGACGTCGTGCTCGCCGGTGCGGATGACCCCGCCCTGCGGGCTGCCCAGCACGCGCTCGCCTTTGTAAAGGCCGGCCGCGCGCAGCTCGGCGAGATCGCTGCGCAGGCGCTCCAGAATCGAGGCATTCATCGCATGAATTATACTCGCAGCATGCACTCTTCACCTTCTCGCGCGGTGCGCTTCGTCGTGCCGGACGACGTTGCACCCACCTCCACGGTCGGCAGCGTGATCAATTCGGCATTTCTCGCGCCGGAGGAGCCCATCGTGCGCGCGCTCGCCGAGCGCGCGCGGCTTGCCGCGGCGGACGCGGCCGCGGTACAGGCGCGCGGGCTGGCGCTGGTGCAGGCGGTGCGCGCAGCCCGGCCGTCGGGCTCCGGGCTCGATGCCTTTCTGCGCGAATACCACCTCGCATCGCCCGAGGGCGTGATTCTGATGTGCCTCGCAGAGGCGCTGCTGCGCATTCCGGACGCGCACACGGCGGATCGGCTGATTGCCGACAAGATCGCCGCCGGCGACTGGGGGGAGCATCTGGGGGACAGCGAGTCGCTGTTCGTCAATGCATCGACCTGGGGGCTGATGCTGACCGGGAGCATGGTCGATGTGGATCGCACGGCGGCGAGTTCGGTGGGGGGCTGGTTTGCGCGGCTCGCGAGTCGCATCAGCGAGCCCGTGGCGCGCGCGGCGTTGCGCCAGGCCATGCGCATCCTCGGCCATCAGTTCGTCATGGGCCGGACCATCGAAGAGGCGCTGGAGCGCACCACCGGGACGACGGAGCGCGCGTACCGCTATTCCTTCGACATGCTGGGCGAGGCGGCGCTGACGCCGGCCGACGCCGCGCGCTACTTTGAGAAATATCGGGCGGCGATTGTCGCGGTCGGCCGCGCGGTTCGGCCCGGGACCGCGATGTCCGCGCGGCACAGCATTTCCATCAAGCTCTCGGCGCTGCATCCGCGTTACGAGTTCGCGCAGCGCCAGCGCGTTGTCGCGGAGCTCGCGCCGCAATTGCTCGCGCTCGTCAAACTGGCGCGCGATGCGGGTATCGGCGTCACCATCGATGCCGAGGAGGCCGAGCGGCTGGAGCTCTCGCTTCTTCTGATCGAAGCGCTGCTCGCAAGCAAGGAGCTCGCGAACTACAGCGGCTTTGGGCTTGCCGTGCAGGCGTATCAAAAGCGCACGCCGGCGCTTCTCGAATGGCTCATCGAACGCGCGCGCGCGCTCGGCCGCAGCCTCACCGTGCGTCTGGTCAAGGGTGCGTATTGGGACAGCGAGATCAAGCGCGCGCAGGAGCGCGGCCTTGCCGGCTACCCCGTGTTCACGCGCAAGGCAAACACCGACGTGTCGTACCTCGCCTGCGCGCGACTTCTCGCGACGGCTACCGACGTGATCTACCCGCAGTTCGCCACTCACAACGCGCATACCGTTGCGTACATCACGGAACTCTTCCGCGATCGCCGCGGCGCATTCGAATTCCAGCGACTGCACGGCATGGGCGAGGAGCTGTATTCACAGGTCATTGCCGCCGATGCCGGCGGCTATCCGTGCCGCGTGTATGCCCCGGTGGGAGCACATGAGGATCTGTTGCCCTACCTCGTCCGCAGGCTCCTCGAGAACGGCGCCAATACGTCCTTTGTCAATCGCGTAGTCGATGAGCGGCTGCCGGCGGCAGACGTGGTCGCGGATCCCATCGCCGAGGTTGACCGCCTGGCGCAGGTCTCCCATCCGCGCATCGCGCTACCGCGACAGCTCTACGGCGGTGAACGGCTGAATTCCCTGGGCGTCAATTTCGCCGACGCGGCGGAACTTGAACGGCTGAAGAGAGCCTGCGAGGCCGCTGCCGCCGCGCCCTGGCGCGCGGCGACGCTGGTCAATGGCAAGGCGGGCACGGGAAAAGGGCTGCAGCTCGTCAATCCAGCGGATGAATCGCAGCAGCTCGGGACGGTCGTGCAGGCCTCCTCTGCCGATGTCGAGCGCGCGCTCACCGGCGCAGGCGCCGCCGCCGCCGCGTGGGAGGCGCGCGATGCCGCCGAGCGCGCCGCAATTCTCGAGCGGGCGGCCGAAATCTTCGAGACGCGCCGCGAAGAGCTCATCGCGCGCTGCGTGCTCGAAGCGGGCAAGACCCTGCCCGACGGTGTCGCGGAAGTGCGCGAGGCGGTCGACTTCCTGCGCTACTACGCACAGCAGTCGCGCCGCCTGTTTGCTGCCGAGACGCTGTTGCCGGGTCCTACGGGCGAGAAGAATGCGCTGCGGCTGCGGGGGCGTGGCGTGTTTGCCTGCATCAGCCCGTGGAATTTTCCGCTCGCAATCTTCACCGGACAGGTGAGCGCGGCGCTCGCGGCGGGCAACGCCGTCATCGCCAAGCCGGCCGAGCAAACGCCACTCACTGCGGCGCTCGCCGTGCAATTCCTGCACGAGGCGGGCGTACCGGTCGAAGTGCTGCAGTTTCTGCCGGGGGAGGGCGGCACGGTCGGCGCCGCACTCACGCGCGATCCGCGCGTGGCGGGCGTCGTCTTCACCGGCTCAACCGCGACGGGGCGGCTCATCGAGCGCAGCCTTGCCGCCCGCCCGGGCGCGATTGCAACTTTCATTGCCGAGACCGGCGGTATCAACGCAATGCTCGTCGACAGCTCGGCGTTGCCCGAGCAGGTCGTACTCGATGCGGCGGCTTCCGGCTTCAACAGCGCCGGCCAGCGCTGCTCCGCGTTGCGGGCGCTCATCCTGCAGGAGGAGGTCGCGCCGCGCGTCAAGGAGCTTCTGGCCGGATACATGGACGAGCTGCGCGTGGGAAATCCCGCGTGGCTTGCGACAGATGTGGGGCCGGTCATCGATCGTGAAGCGCTCACGATGCTCGAGACCTATGCGGCACAAGTGACGGCGAGTGGTCTGTGGCACCACCGGGCGCAGCTGGGCGCGCACGTCGGCCGCGGCAGGTTTTTCGCGCCTCTGGCGGTTGCCGTGCCCGGGCTTGCCGCACTGGAACGCGAGGTATTTGGACCCATTGTGCACATTCTGACCTATCGCGCGAGCGAGCTCGATCACGTCGTCGAGCAGCTAAATGCAATGGGCTATGGGCTCACCCTCGGCATTCACACGCGCATCGATGCCGTCGCGGAGCGCATCGCGTCCCGGGCGCGAATCGGGAATATCTATGTCAATCGGAATATGATCGGCGCGGTCGTAGGCGTGCAGCCCTTTGGCGGCTGCGGTCTTTCGGGTACCGGACCCAAGGCCGGCGGGCCGCATTACCTGACGCGCTTTGCCACGGAGCAGACGATCAGTACCAATACCGCGGCCGTGGGGGGCAATGCGAGCCTGCTGTCACTCGCGGATGCATGAATGGATTTTCTCTGATGACATTGAGCGTCTTTGATATCTTCAAAATCGGCATCGGCCCGTCGAGCTCGCATACGATGGGGCCGATGCGCGCGGCGCACGAGTTTGTGTCGGGACTCAAGCGCGACGGCCTGTTGGCGGCGACGCGCGAGATTGCCGTGCGCCTGTACGGATCGCTCGCCCTCACGGGCGTCGGCCACGGCACGGACCGCGCTATCCTCCTGGGCCTCGAGGGCGCCGACGCTGAGACCGTAGATCCTGAGCAGATGGAGCCCGCCGTGGCGCGCATCCGCGCAACGGGTCGCATCAGCCTTCTGGGCGAACATGAAATACCCTTCGATGAGCCCATGCAGCTGCTGTTCATGCGGCACGAGCGCCTGGAGCGACACTCGAACGGGATGCGCTTCAGCGCACTCGGCGCGGATCGCAAGGTGCTGCGTGAGGAGGACTATTTCTCGATCGGCGGCGGGTTTATTCTGCGCGGCGACGAGGTGGCCGCGGCGCCAACCGGTCTGCCCGCCGCGCCTCATCCGTTTGACTCCGGCGACGAACTCCTGCTGCGCTCCCGCGAACAGGGACTTGAGATCTTTGAGCTCGTGATGGCGAATGAGCGTACCTGGAGGACAGAGCAGGAAGTGCGTGCCGGACTCCTGCGGCTGTGGAGCGTGATGCAAGCCTGCGTCGAGCGCGGATTTCGACAGACGGGAATGCTTCCCGGCGTGTTGAAGGTACGGCGCCGCGCGCCGAAGCTCCATCGCATGCTCACCGAGAGCCGCGGCGCCGCAAATCCACTGGACGTCATGGACTGGGTGAATGCGTGGGCGCTCGCGGTCAACGAGGAGAACGCGGCCGGCGGCCGCGTGGTGACCGCGCCAACCAACGGCGCGGCGGGCATCGTGCCTGCGGTACTGCATTTCTACCGGCGCTTTGAGCCCGGTGCCAATGAGGATGGCGTGATCCGATTTCTCCTGACGGCGGGGGCCATCGGCATGCTCTACAAGAAAAACGCCTCCATCTCGGGTGCGGAGATGGGCTGTCAGGGAGAAGTCGGCGTCGCCTGCTCGATGGCGGCGGCGGGCCTAGTGGCAGCGCTCCATGGGACATCCGCGCAGGTCGAGAATGCCGCCGAGATCGGCATGGAACACAATCTGGGGCTCACCTGCGACCCGGTCGCCGGACTGGTGCAGATCCCGTGCATCGAAAGAAACGCCATGGGCGCGGTCAAGGCAATCAATGCCGCGCGCCTTTCGACCCGCGGCGATGGTACGCACAAGGTCTCATTGGACCAGGTGATCGCGACAATGCGCCAGACGGGAGCCGATATGTCGACCATCTACAAGGAGACCTCGGAAGGTGGTCTCGCGGTCAACGTTCCGGAGTGCTAGGGACGTCGGCGCGGCGCACGTTGCACGGGTGTCGGCCGTGTTGGCTCTGGCACCGCTGCGTAGCGGTGCGCAACGCCGCTCGAAAGTTGCGAGCGGCCCTTATCCTTGAGCCGGCAATCGCTGCTTCGACAGCCAGAAGGCGAGGACGCTGCCCGCGATCGCGATCGCCAGGCCGACGATCTCCTCGCGTGATGCGAGCGCAATCAGAACCGCCATGCTGCCGATGCCGACCAGCATCGCGGCGCGCAGCCAGCGAAAATTCAATGGCGCGCCGGCGAGCGCCACATCGCGGCGCGCAAGGCGCCACGCGGCCGCACACCCGGCGCCGTAGACAACCGCAACGGCAAGCGTTGCGAGCACCGCGAGCTCCGCAAACGTTCCAGTGAGGGCAAGGGTGATCGCGAGGATGGCGTACGCCAGGATTGCCACGTGCGGAGCGTGAGTGCGGGGATCGACACGCCCCAATACGCGCGGCAGGCGACCATCGCGCGCGAAAGCGAACAACATCCGCGGGCTGCCGAGCAGGTCGCTGCCGAGCCAGCCGAACATCGATGCGCCAGCGCCGACCAGCATCAGCGCGCGCAGCGTCGGGCTGATCTGCGCCATGGCATCCGCGAGTGGCACCGTGGATTGTGCCAAAGAGGCGCCGAGGACCCCTTGCGCGATCGCCTGTATGGCGACATACAACAAAGTAACAATGAGAATCGCCAATGCCAGCGCACGCGGAATGGTGCGCGCCGGTTGCGCGACCTCGCCGCTGGCGATCAGCGACGCCTCCATCCCAGTAAGTGCAAACATCGCGAGGATCAGGGCGCGACCGAGGCCCGCCGTGGTCGGTGCTGCCGTCGGCAGATAATTCGAACTATGGATGGCAGTCGTGCCGGCGATGACGAATACCGCGAGTGGCACGAGCTTCAGCAGGGTCGCCACGTTCACAAAACGCACGCCGCGCGCGACTCCACCGATGTTGACCCAGGCGATGCCGCCGATGGCACCGATAATCACCAGCGCGTGCGCTGGCGCGCGCCCTTGCGGTGCGACGAGGCTGACTGCCAAGTCGGCGAGCGCCGCGGCGACGCCGCCGCAGGCGAATGCGTCGCTGATCCACAGCAGCGTACCGGCGATGTAACCGACCAGCGGCCCATAGGCAGCTTCGATGCAGCCGTAGACCCCACCGCTCGTAGGTATGCGGCTGCCGCCCTCGGCAAAGCAAATCGCAACCGCGCCAATGGCGGCTGCGCAGGCCACAAAGGCGAGCGGCGCATATGGCCCGACGCTCGCGGCGAGCGCGGCTGGCACGGCAAAAATTCCTGCGCCGACGATGATGTTGACGATGCTTGCCGTGAGGCCCCAGAGGCCCACCGCGCGCACCAGGCCCCTATCACGCAGCTGTGCTGTCACCGGCAAACCGTAGCACGCACGTGAGAGGGGCGCTGCTTACGCGCGGGAATTCGCGGGCTGCAGCGCATGCCGCAGAGCGGCACGCGCGAGCAAGCGCGTGGAATCGAGTGTCGGCAGCGCAGAATTCGCGTCATTCATGAGCAGTGGGATTTCGGTGCAGCCGAGCACCACCGCGTCGCAGCCCGCGCTCTTCAGCCGTTCGATGACCTGCTGAAAATAAACGATCGCCTCGGCGCTGAGGCGCCCGCGAACCAGCTCATCCATGATGATGCGATTGATCTCGGCGCATTCGGCGCTGCTCGGGCGCACGTACTCGATCCCGAGCGCCGCCAGCTTCTCCGGATAGACCTCGCTTGCGACGAGATAACGAGTCCCGATCAATCCGACGCGTTGGAAGCCGCACTCGCGCGCGCGCGCCGCAACGACCCCGGCAATGTGCAGCCAAGGCACGGGTGAATGCGGCTCGACGTAGGCGAGCGCTTGGTGAATGGTGTTGTCAGGGCAGATGATGAAATCCGCTCCCATCCGCGCGAGTTTCTTTGCCGAAGCCAGCATCAGCCCGCCGACGCCGTGCCAGTCGCCGCGATAGATGCAGCGCATGTACTCGCCCAACGAGTGCGAATGCATCGACACCTCGGGATGATCGTGGCCGCCCAGAAGCTGCGCGCCTTCCACGCAGATGGTGCGATAGCAAAGCGCCGCACCCTCGGCGGAGCAAGCAACAATACCAATATGGCGGGCCATGCGGGCAATCAGCAGCTCGAGCGCGGTTCGCGCGGGGAAGTGTAGCGCCAAGGCGATGGCAGCGCGCGATGCACCGCTGCGCACTCCGAGTCACGGTAAGAGGATCTTTGCGCTCCTGCCCGAGCCGCACCCGAGGCGTCTTGGCAGGGCACCGCGCCGCGAGCAGATCGCTTGAGTCAATCGGCGCAACCGCGGCGTGCGCTTACCGCAGCAGTCCAAACAGGCGCGCTGCGCCGGCCTTGCGCTCGGCGTTCTGGGCGGAGCCCACACTGACGCCGGGCCAGGCGCGCACGTCGAAGTCCATGGTGCAGGCTGCGGCGGTTGCGAACTCGCCGAGCCTTGCCTGCGGCGCCAGTGCCTGGGCGAGCGTTGAGACGCCCGGATTGTGGCCGACGATCATCAGATGCTCGATGCGCGGCCCGGTCGTGTGGATCACCTGCAGGATCGCCTCGGGCGCGGCAAGGTACAAGAGCTCATCGCGGCGCAATTGGCGCTCTGGAATTTGCAGCTCGCGCATCAGGATTTCTGCGGTTTGCAACGTGCGCCTGGCCGGACTTGTGATCAGCAGATCGGGCAGCAGCCCTTCCTCGAGGAGCTTGAGCGCAGTCGCCTTGGCTTCGGCCTTGCCGCGGCGGCTCAACGGGCGCTCAAAGTCCGTCACCGGTGGCGCTTGCACCTTTGCGTGCGCGTGGCGCACCAGAGTCAGCCGCTTCATGTGGGAAGCTGCAGCAGGATGCGCCCTGCGGCGACGCGAACCTTGAACGTGCGCAGCGGCTCGTACGCGGGCGGCGTCAGTGCGGCGCCCGACTTCAGACAGAAGCGCGCGCCGTGGCGCGGGCAGATGATCTCGCAGGCTTCGATCGCGGCGCCCGCCAGGGATTCGCCGTCGTGGGTGCAGCGGTTCTCGACTGCATAGAGGTCGGCGCCGCAGCGCGCGACGATGAGCGCGACCTCGTCGAGCTCGACCGAGAGCGAATGCGTATCGGTCACCTCCTGCGCCGCACCGACATCAACCCACTGCCCGGACATGACGCGTCAGTACATCCCGGTCTGCAGGCGTGCGGCTTCGGACATCATGCTCTGACTCCATGGGGGATCGAAGGTCAGCTCGACGCGTGCCTGTTTCACGGTGGGGATGCGCTCGATCTTCTCGCGCACATCCTCGACCAGCACTTCGCCCATGCCGCAGCCGGGTGCGGTCAGCGTCATCTTCACATCGATCGTGCGCGTGCCGTCCTCATTCTGGGTCACGTCGCAATCGTAGACGAGGCCCAGATCGACAATGTTGATGGGGATCTCCGGATCGTAGCAGGTGCGCATTTGATCCCAGGCGAGCTTGCGCACGTCCTCCCCGGTGGCATTCGGCGGCAGCTCCGGAGGCTTGACCACGTCCTGGCCAATGGCATCGGCGTCCTCGCCGGCGACGCGCAGCAGGTTGCCATCCACGTAGACGGTGAAGCTGCCGCCCAGCGCCTGCGTGATATAGCCTGCCTGGCCGGGCCGCAATTTGACCTCCACGCCCGCCGGGACGATCACGGCGCGCACCTCGCGATTGACGACGAAGGGCTGATTTTCGTGTCCGCGCATCGGCTTATTCCGTCGTCACGGTGGCGCCGTCGCCGAGTGCGGCATTCAAGGTATGCCAGCAGAGACTTGCGCATTTGACGCGCGCCGGAAATTCGCGCACTCCGGAGAGCGCCGCAAGCTTGCCCAGATCCTGGGACGGCGGCGCATTCTGCTGCGTCAGCAACGTATGCACGCGCTGATAGATCTCCTCCACCGCCGCGCGGCTCTTGCCCTTGACGGCCTCGGTCATGAGCGATGCGGAGGCTGTCGAGATGGCGCAGCCCTTGCCCTCGAAGCGCAGATCGGCGATGCGATCGCCGTCCAGGCGTACGAATACCGACAGGCGGTCACCGCACAGCGGGTTATAGCCTTCCGCCCTGGCATCGGCGGGCTCCAGGCGCCCAAAGTTCCTGGGCTTGCGATTGTGATCGAGGATCACGTCGCGGTAGAGGTCCTTGAGATCCATCAGGCAAAGACCTCGCGGACACGCTCCACCGCGGCGACGAGCCTTGCCACATCCTCGGCCGTGCTGTAGCAGCCGAACGAGGCGCGCGCGGTGGCGGGCACGCCGAAGAAGTCCATCACCGGCATGGCGCAATGATGCCCGGTGCGGATGGCGATGCCTTCGTGATCGAGAATCGTGCCGATATCGTGCGGATGCACGCCCGCCATGGTGAAGGAGATGATGGCGGACTTGTGGGCGGCGGTGCCGATGATCTGCACGCCACGGATGGCCGCAAGCTCCGCCGTTGCCAGCTGCAGCAGCCGCTGCTCGTGTGCCGCGATGGCATCAAGGCCCAGCGCCTCGACATAGTCGATGGCTGCGGCGAGCCCGACGGCACCGGAGATGTGGGGCGTGCCCGCTTCAAACTTCCAGGGCAGATCGTTATAGGTGCTCTTCGCGAATGTGACGCTGCGGATCATGTCGCCGCCCCCCTGCCACGGCGGCATCGATTCGAGCAGCGCCTCGCGCGCGTAGAGGATCCCTATGCCGGTGGGTCCGTAGAGCTTGTGGCTCGAGAACGCATAGAAGTCGGCATCGAGCGCGCGCACGTCGACGCGCGCGTGCGGCACCGCCTGCGCCCCGTCGACAAGGACGCGAGCGCCGTGCTCATGGGCAGCGGCGATCATGCGTTTGACGGGCAGCACGGTGCCGAGCGCATTCGACACGTGCGCGATGGCAACGATCCGCGTGCGCGCAGACAGCAGCTCAACGAAGGCATCGAATATGACTTCGCCCTTGCGATCGATCGGCGCCACCTTGAGGGTGCAGCCGGTCTGCTCGCATACGAGCTGCCAGGGAACAATGTTGGCGTGGTGCTCCAGAGCGGAAATGAGAATTTCATCTCCGCGACCGAAGCGCGGCCGCACATAGGCTTGCGCCACGAGATTGATCGCTTCGGTGGTGCCGCGCACGAAGACCACCTCGCGCACCGAGGCGGCGTTGATGAAACGCCGCACGCGGTCGCGCGCGCCTTCGAAAGCATCGGTCGCCTCCTGGCTCAAGGTATGCACGCCGCGATGCACGTTGGCATGCGAGTGGGTCTCGTAGCGCTCGACGGCGCGCATCACCGGCAGCGGCTGCTGCGCGGATGCGCCGCTGTCGAGGTACACGAGTGGTTTGCCATTGATGCTGCGCGCGAGAATGGGGAAATCGCGGCGCACGCTCTCGGCGTCGAGGGGCTGCGCGGCGAGCGGCTTGGCGGCGGCTGCGACATTCATAGGAGCTCCTTCAGATCTTCCGCGACCTCGATGCGACCCGCGAGCGCGCGCTCGATGCTGCTCTTGAGGTCAGGGATGTCGATCTTCGCGACGACGTCGGCGAGGAACGCCCACTTCAGAAGCTGCTGCGCAGTGTCCGGGTCGAGCCCGCGCGAGAGCAGATAGAAGAGCACCGACTCATCGAGCTTGCCGGCGGTGGCGCCGTGGCTGCAGCGCACGTCGTCGGTATGGATCTGCAGCTGCGGGCGCAGATCAATCTCCGCCTCGGGGCCGGCGAGCAGGCCGCGCAGCGACTGGCGCGAGTCCGTGCCGGGCGCGCCCGCGCAGACGTTGACTTTGCCGTTGAAGGCGACGCGCGCCCGGCCGGCGGCGATGCCGCGGAAGATCTGCTCGCTCCGCGTGTGCGCGCAGGCATGCTCGATGAGCACATAGGCATCATGCGTTTGCTGGCCGGCGGCGGCGGCGAGCGCATGCAGCCGCGTCGCGGCGCCGGCGCCGGCGAGCCGCACATGGCAGGTGGAGCGCGCGGCGAGCGCTCCCAGCTGCACAAGATGCTGCTGATAGCTTGCGTCGGAGCCGACCGTCGCGGTCAGCGTGTCGATCCAGGTTGCGCGCGCGCCCATCTGCTGAACGCGAAAATGCGTCACGCTCGCGCCCTTGGCGATGTCGATCTCAATGGCGGTGTTGACGAAGTTGGCGTCGCTGCCGATGCTCACATGGCGCTCGATGAGATTGAGGCGCGTGCCGGCGGAAACTTTGACGTCGAGACGCGGATAGGAGGCGGCGCGCGTGGCTTCGCTGTGCGCGACGAACAGGACTTCAATGCAGCGCGGGCGCTCCTCGTGCACCGTGCGGATCTGCGCCGCGTCGGCGGCGAAGGCGTCATTCAAGAGGGCGAAGCGCGCGTCACCGGGGTGCCCGCACTCGCGCGCCGCGGCGCCGTCCTGCGTCTTATGCCGCACTGCACCGGAGAGCTCGGGAGCGAATACGCCGTCGACGAAGGTTTGGCGGTCGTAGCCCGCGATGGCCACCGGCAGCGCCGCCGTGGACAGCCGATTTGCGGGCGCGGCCGCGCCCGGCGGTGCGAAGCGCACGCGCTCGAGCGCGCGCAGATTGGCGTACTTCCAGTTCTCGTCGCGCATCCCCGGCAGTCCGTGCGTGCAGAGCGCCTGGACGGCGAGCTCGCGGCGCGCGGCGCTCACGACGCGCGCCGGCAGCTCGGCCGCTGCGGCGGCGTACTCTTCGGCAATGCGTGTAGCGAGTGCGGTGCTCATTGCAGGATCTTCAGGCAGCCTCGTCGCTCACCCACTCGTAGCCGCGGCGTTCCAGTTCAAGCGCCAGCGTGCGATCGCCGCTCTTGGCGATGCGACCATTGACGAGCACGTGCACGAAGTCGGGGACGATGTAATCGAGCATGCGCTGGTAGTGAGTGACGAGGAGGATCGAGCGCTCGGCGCCGCGCAGGCTGTTGACGCCTTGCGCGACGATCTTCAGGGCGTCGATGTCCAGGCCCGAGTCAGTCTCATCGAGAATCGCCAGCTTCGGCTCGAGAATCAGCATCTGCAGGATCTCGTTGCGCTTCTTCTCGCCGCCCGAGAAGCCCTCGTTCACGGCGCGGCCGAGAAAGCTCTCATCCATGCGCATGAACTTCATCTTCGCGCGCACCAGGCCCAGGAACTCGAAGGCATCGACCTCCGGGAGGCCGCGATGCTTGCGCAGGGCATTGAAGGCCGCCTTCAGCAGATACACATTGTTGACGCCGGGGATTTCGACCGGATATTGGAAGCCGAGAAAGACACCGGCGCGGGCGCGCTCCTCGGGCGCGAGGCTCAAGAGGTCGCGGCCCTCAAAAGTGACGCTGCCGGAGCTCAACGTATAGCCCGGCCGCCCCGCGAGCACGTGCGCGAGAGTGCTTTTGCCGGAGCCGTTCGGCCCCATGATGGCATGCACTTCGCCGAGGCCCACTTCGAGGCTCACGCCGTTCAGGACCGGCTTGTCGCCGACCGCGACCTTGAGATTGTCGATTGTCAAAAGCGCACTCATCCGACTGCCCCTTCCAGGCTCACGGCGAGAAGATTCTGGGCTTCCACGGCGAACTCCATCGGCAGCTCCTTGAAAACCGATTTGCAGAAGCCGCTGACAATCATGTTGACCGCGTCTTCGGTGCTGATGCCGCGCTGCAGGCAGTAGAAGAGCTGGTCGTCGCTGATCTTCGAAGTGCTGGCCTCGTGCTCCACCGTCGCCGTCGGGTTCTTGGCCTCGATGTACGGAAAGGTGTGGGCGCCGCAGGACGCGCCCATCAAAAGCGAGTCGCACTGCGTGAAATTACGCGCGCCATGGGCACTGGGGAGAATCTTCACCAGGCCCCGGTAGGTGTTTTGCCCATGCCCGGCGGAGATGCCTTTGGAGACGATGGTGCTGCGCGTGTCGGGCCCGATGTGGATCATCTTGGTGCCGGTGTCGGCCTGCTGATGGTGGTTGACGGTGGCGACTGAGTAGAACTCGCCGATCGAGCCCGCGCCGCGCAGCACGCAGCTCGGGTACTTCCAGGTGATGGCGGAGCCGGTCTCGACCTGGGTCCAGGAGATGTGCGAGTTTTTGCCGCGGCACTCGCCGCGCTTGGTGACGAAGTTGTAGATGCCGCCGACGCCATTTGCATCGCCCGGATACCAGTTCTGCACCGTGGAGTACTTGATATAGGCGTCGTCGAGGGTGATGAGCTCGACGACCGCGGCGTGCAGCTGATTCTCGTCGCGCATCGGCGCCGAGCAGCCCTCGAGGTAGCTTACGTACGAGCCTTCGTCCGCGATGATGAGCGTGCGCTCGAACTGGCCGGTGTTGAGTGCATTGATGCGAAAGTAGGTGGAGAGCTCCATCGGTGAGCGCACGCCCTTCGGCACGTATACGAAGGAGCCGTCCGAGAACACTGCGGAATTCAGCGCGGCGTAGAAGTTGTCGGTGTACGGGACGACCGTGCCGAGGTACTGCTCGATGAGATGCGGATGCGTGCGCACCGCCTCCGAGAACGGGCAGAAAATGACGCCCGCGGCGGCGAGACGCTCTTTGAAAGTAGTCGCTACGGAGACGCTGTCGAACACCGCATCGACCGCCACGCCCGCCAGGCGCGCGCGCTCGTGCAACGGCACGCCGAGCTTCGCGTAGGTTTCGAGGAGCTTGGGGTCCACCTCCGCGAGGCTCTTCGGCCCGTCCTTCTTGGCCCGGGGCGCCGAATAATAGGAGATGCCCTGATAGTTGATCGGCGCGAACTTCACATGCGCCCAGTGCGGCTCACGCATCGTCAGCCAATGGCGCAGCGCCTTCAGGCGCCACGCGGTCAGGAATTCGGGCTCACCTTTCTTGCGCGAGATCAGACGCACGACGTCCTCGTCGAGCCCGGGCGGCACGGTATCCGATTCGATATCGGTGACGAAGCCGTGCTGATAGCCGCGCTCGAGGAGCGCCGCAAGCTCGCTGCTGCTCTGGCTCATGGTCGTTTGAACTCCAAATCCTTGAGCTCGCGCGGGCCGACGGGGGCGCTCGCAGCTTCGAGGCCGGCAAGCTGCGCCAGAGTGACGTCGGCGAGCGCGCGGCGGATCGCCAGGTTCAGACGCTGCCAGCCGCGCCCCACCCGGCAGGTTTCCTCGATGCCGCAATGGCCGTGGCCGGCGGCGCAGTCGGTGAGCGCCAGAGGCCCTTCGAGCGCATCCAGAATGGCGGCTGCACTGATCTCATGGGCCGGCCGCGCGAGCTGATAGCCCCCATGCAGTCCGCGGCTGGAGGTCACGAGCCCCGCGCGGTGCAGCTGCTTCAGGAGCTTGCTCGCCGTGGGCGCCCCGATGCGGGTGCGGGTGGCGACCGCGGTCGCGGTGTGCAGGCGTCCGGGCTCGGCCGCGAGGAGGCCCAGAATGACCGTCGCGTAGTCCGTCAGTCGGCTGATACGTAGCATGCGGGGCTCCGGTTGAAGGTGCAAGCTCGAGCTCACGCTCGCGCTTATCGAGATTAGGACCATTTTAGTACTAATTACACGCCGCACCAAGTCAAATGAGGAAGTTATCGGTGCCGGGGGGCTTCCGGGGTGCGCGATTTGGTATTCTTTCCGGCTTTACTCCGGAGGGCGGACGATGAATCGCGGGGAACTCGCACGCATAGCGCGCGCCATGATGGTGAAGAACAAGGGCATCCTGGCGGCGGACGAGAGCACGACCACCATCACCAAGCGCTTCGCGGGCATCAAGCTGGAATCCACCGAAGAGCACCGGCGCTCCTACCGCGAGATGCTGTTCACGGCGCCGGGCGCCGCCGCCTGGATCAGCGGAGTGATCCTCTACGACGAGACCCTGCGCCAGAAGACGCGCGACGGTGTGGGATTTGCCGCCTATCTGGAGAAGAACGGCATCGTTCCCGGCATCAAGGTCGACACCGGCGCCAAGCCGCTCGCACAGTTTCCCGGCGAGACGATCACCGAGGGCCTGGACGGCCTGCGCGAGCGCCTCATCGAGTACCGCAAGTTCGGCGCGCGCTTTGCCAAATGGCGCGCCGTCATCGACATCGGCGCGGGCATCCCCAGCGCCTTTGCAATCAAGGCGAACGCGCATGCGCTCGCCCGCTACGCGGCACTGTGCCAGGAGCAGGACATCGTTCCGATCGTCGAGCCGGAGGTGCTGATGGACGGGGCGCATTCGCTCGAGCGCTGCGAGGAAGTCACCGAGGCGGTATTGCAGACGGTATTCGGCCAGCTTTTCCAGCATCGCATCGACTTCGAGGGCATGGTCCTCAAGCCCAACATGGTGATTTCGGGCAAGAAGGCGACGGGCCGCGCGACCCCCGAGCAGGTGGCGCAGGCCACCGTGCGCTGCCTCAAGCGCCACGTGCCGCCGGCGGTCGCCGGCATCGCATTTCTGTCCGGCGGCCAGTCGCCGACCGAGGCCACGCAGCACCTGTCATTGATGAATCAGCTTGGGCCGCTGCCCTGGCCACTGACTTTCAGCTACGGCCGCGCGCTGCAGGACACGGCGCTGACGGCCTGGGGTGGCGCGAGCGCGAACGTCGCCGCGGCGCAGAAGGAACTGCTGCGCCGCGCGAAGCTGAACGGGCTTGCGACCACGGGCGGCTACGCCCCCGCGATGGAAGACCAGGCGGCCTGATGGGGCACTGCGCGGCCACGGCGTGACGGGCCCCGACAATCCCGGGCCGGCTGCGGATGCGTCCCGCGCCGAGGTGCTGATCGACGTGCGCGGCGTGAGCTACTCCATCGACGGGCGCATCGTCTTCGATGGGCTCGACCTGACGGTGCGCCGCGGGCGCATCACCGGAATCATGGGGCCGAGCGGCACGGGCAAGACGACGCTGCTGCGGCTGATGACGGCGCAAATTCCGCCCGATCGCGGCCAGCTGCGGGTCTGGGGCCGGGATTTGGCCACGCTCACGGCGGCCGAAGTCTTTGCCATGCGCAAGCGCATGGGGATGCTCTTTCAGAATGGCGCGCTGCTGACCGATCTGGACGTCTTTGAGAATGTCGCCTTTCCACTGCGCGAGCACACCGATCTGCCGGAGCCCTTGCTGCGCACGCTGGTGCTGACCAAGCTGCAGGCGGTGGGTTTGCGCGGCGCAGCGGATCTTGCGCCGGCGGAGCTCTCCGGCGGCATGGCGCGGCGTGTCGCGCTGGCGCGCGCCATTGTCATGGACCCGGAGCTCTTGATCTACGACGAGCCCTTCGTCGGCCTCGACCCCATTTCGCGCGGCATGATCGTGCGCCTCATCCGCCAGATGAACGAGGCGCTCGGCATCACGAGCGTAGTCGTGTCGCACGATGTTCCGGAGCTTGCGATGATCGCGCACGACAGTTATCTGCTCTCCGGTGGCCGGGTGGTCGCCGCCGGCACACCGCAGGAGCTGCGCGACAGTTCGCTCGCCGTCGTGCGGCAGTTCATGGAGGGCAGCGCCGAGGGACCCGTACCGTTTCACTACCCGGCGCCTGATTACCTGCAGGCGCTGTTGAGCGTGGAAGATCCATGAGCGCGGCGCTGCCCGACGCGCACCTCGCGCGCAGCGTGCGCAAGCTGGGCGCGGTTGCCGTGTTCTTCTATCGCCTGCTTGCGCAATGCGTGCCGGCACTCGCACGGCCGCGCCTGGTCGTCAGTCAGATCTATAATGCGGGCGCGCGCTCCCTGGTCATCATCATGCTCTCGGGGCTGTTCGTCGGTATGGTGCTCGCGCTGCAGGGTTTTGATCTGCTGCAGCGCTTTGGCTCCGAGGACGCGCTCGGTACCGCCACCGCGCTCGCACTCTTGAAGGAGCTGAGTCCGGTCATCACCGCGCTGCTGTTCGCCGGTCGCGCAGGCACTTCGCTCACCTCCGAGATCGGCCTCATGCGCGCCACCGACCAGCTGACGGCGATGGAGATGATGGCGGTCGATCCGATGCGCTATGTCGCGGCGCCACGCTTCCTGGGCGGCGTGATTGCGATGCCGCTGCTCGCCACGGTATTCAGCATCATCGGTCTGTTTGGCGGGCAGCTCGTCGGCGTGCAGCTCATGGGGGTGGATCGCGGCTCGTTCTGGTCGCAGATGCAAAACGCGGTGGGACTGAAGGATGTGATGGAGGGCGTGGTCAAGAGCGCAGTTTTCGGCATCGCCTGCAGTCTGATCGCGGTGTATGAGGGCTATCATGCAGAGCCGACCGCTGCCGGGGTGGGATTGGCGACGACGCGCACCGTTGTGGCCTCGTCGGTGCTCATTCTGCTGCTCGACTACGTGCTGACCGCCTGCTTTATTTGAGAGGAACTTTCATGCGTGACAATACTCGAGCGCTCGAGATCGGAACCGGACTTTTTGTGCTGCTGGGATTTGCGGCGCTCTTGTTTCTCACCACGCAGCTGCCCGCCAATGGGCTGAAGCTTACCGGCTTCAAGAAGGGTTACGTCGTGAGCGCGCGCTTCGAGAATGTCGGGGATCTCAAGTCGGGGTCGCCGGTGACCATGGCCGGCGTGCGTGTCGGCGTCGTGCAGCTCATCCGCTTCGATCCCAGCGACTACAAGGCGGTCGTGACCATGCATCTGGATCCGCAGTTCAATCAGATTCCCGACGACAGCTTCGCGAGCATCCAAACCCAGGGTCTCCTCGGCGGCAAATATATCGGGATCAGCCCCGGAGGCTCGGAAACCTACCTGAAGAATGGCAGTCAAATAGACCAGACCCAGTCGGCGATTGTGCTCGAGAGCCTGCTCAACAAGTTCTTTGCCGGTTTCGCGAGCAAGGGTCGGGACAAAGATGAGGATAAGGAGGCGAAGAAGTGAAATTTCTGACAGTCGCTATCGGAATGCTGATGCTTGCTGCCGGCGTTGCCGGTGCAGAGGATGCGAATTCGTCTGACCCGTCGCAGATTCTCAACAATGCGGCGCAGGCCATGCTGAAGGAGCTCGATGCGAACCGCGACGCCTACCGCAAGGATCCGTCGAAGATCGAGGCGCTCGTCGAGAAGGACTTGCTGCCGCATTTTGATACCGAGTACGCGGCGCGCCTGGTGCTCGGGGCGCATTGGCGCGCCGCCACGCCGGAGCAGCGCCAGCGCTTCATCACCGCGTTCTACCACTCGATGATCGCCAACTACGGCAGGTCGCTCATTGACTTCACGGGCGACCGGCTGAAGGTGTTTCCGACGAAACTGGGCGCGGATCCGGATCGCACCACCGTGCGCACCGAAGTGAAGCGCGACAACGGCACCACCGTGCCGGTCAATTACAGCATGCGTCGCGGGCCTGACGGCTGGAAGGCCTGGGATGTCGTCATCGATGGCATCAGCTACGTGAAGAGTTTCCGCGAAGACTTTGGCGAGGAGATCGATCAGAAAGGCCTCGACGAGGTCATCAACCGGATGGAAAAGGGCGGCAAGCCCGCGAGCAAGAGCTGACGCCGTGCCCGAGAGCGCGCGCGCGGGGGTGGAGGTGGTGGATCTCGGGTCGGGCCGGGTTCAGGTGCGTGGCGCGCTGACCTTCGCCACCGCACGGCGCGCGCGGACGGCCGGCGCGCAGCTGCTCGCCGGCAGCGGCGGACCTCTCGAGGTGAACTGCGGCGCCGTCACGGCCTCCGACAGCGCCGGCCTTGCCGTACTCCTGGACTGGCTCGCGCTCGCCCAACGCCAAGGTCGAGCTATCCATTTTACCGATCTGCCCGCTCCGATACGCGCCGTCGCGCACATCAGTGATGTTGAATCCTTTTTAAGTCAAAGGGTTACAGCATAACGAGCCGCAGCGTCGGACGACTCCGACAACCGTAAAGGCCCGCGCGACCTCCATTCGTTGGGGACCGCCGACTGACCCTGCCGGGCGGCGGCCTCAGTATTTCGCCCATGCGAGCCCATGGGACAATCTCCGCCACCCCCCACCGCCACGGCGCTGCCGCGGTCATGGCGCTGCTGCTGGCCGCCTTGATGATGAGTGCCCAGGCCGGCACGCTCGCTCAGTTGCAGATGCAGGCGAGCGCCGCCGACAAGGTGCGGACGGCGCTCCAGCCGCACATGGATCTGTGTGTCGGCGTCGCGCGCAGCGCCGGCTGCCGGGCAGCGTTCGAAACGGCCTTACGCGCGACGCAGCCGAACTCCACCCGGGGCAGGCTCTACGAGGCGCTCGCCACCAGTCATTCACCCCCAGCGGGCGCGGCCCATGAGATCCAGGGACATGCCATCGCCATCAAGTTCGACGAGGATCCGGAGTGGAAGCGTCGCGCCAAAGTGATGGCCCATGACGGACTGCCCTTCGTGCGCATGCCTGAGGGCTCCAATCGCGAGCTGCTCGTCGGCATCACGCCGCACGGCATGCTCGGCTTCCAGTTGAAAGACACGACGGGACAGTAAGTCTCGCTGGCCTGGCGCGCCTCATGAGCGCGCCGGCGCCCACTTCTTCGACTGCCAAAAAAACGCGCGCCCGGCGCGCCTAGTGGGCAGTCTCGGCGGGGATCTGCAGGCCGCGCGCGACGGCGGGCCGCGACAGGAATGCCGCGAGCACCCGCGTCACGTGCGGAAAGTCGGCGATGCCGACCAGCTCCGCCGCTTCGTAGTAACCGATCAGATTCCGTACCCAGGGGAAGGTTGCGATGTCCGCGATCGTGTAGGTGTCGCCCATGATCCAGGCGCGCTCGGCGAGCTGACGGTTGAGGACGCCGAGCAGACGTGCGCATTCAGCCGCGTAATGATCGCGCGGGCGTTTGTCCGCGTAATCCTTGCCGGCAAATTTGTTGAAGAAGCCCAGCTGCCCGAACATCGGACCGATGCCTCCCATCTGAAACATCAGCCATTGGAGGGTGAGATAGCGCTGCGCCGCATCGCTCGGCAGGAACTCGCCCGACTTCTCGGCGAGGTAAATGAGAATCGCGCCGGACTCGAACAACGGCAACGGCACCCCGCCCGGGCCATGGGGATCGATAATGGCCGGGATCTTGTTGTTGGGGCTGAGCGAGAGAAATTCCGGCGACAGCTGCTCATGGGCCTCGAAGCGCACGCGATGCGGTTCGTACGCAAGGCCGGTCTCCTCGAGCATCACCGCGACCTTGACGCCGTTCGGGGTCGGCAGCGAATACAGCTGGATCCGCTCCGGATGCCGGGCCGGCCATTTCTGCGTGATCAGGAACGAGGACAGGTCGGACATGCGCCGTCGGGCTATTTGGCCTCGGGATCGGGCGGCGGCTCATCCTCCGGGACGTCCTCGGTGTCCGCACCTCCGGTGATCCGGTACTGGCGGTGCTGCAGGTAGACGCTGCGCAGCACGGCATAGCGGTCATAGGCATTATCGAGCGCGCCTTCCACATCGAGGAGGCGCGCACGCTTGTCGAGCAGGTAGACGCCATCGAGGCTGTAGCGCAGCAGAGTGTTGCTGATGTAATTGGTCGGATCGGCGAAGGCATCCGCAAGTTTGCCGAAGCCGTCGCGGAAGGTGGAAGGCCCGAGGATGGGCAGCACCAGATACGGCCCCGCATGCACGCCCCAGTGGCCCAGGGTGAGCCCGAAATCCTCGTCATTCTTATCCAGCCCCGCGGCGCTTGCCGGATCGAAAAGTCCGCCCACGCCGGCGGTGATATTCAGCAGAAACCGCCCCGTATCCGACAGCGCCGGCTTGAATTTCGCTTGCAACAGGTCGTTCGCGATCACGATGGGGTAGTGAAAGTTGTCCATGAAGTTGGAGACGCCCGTCTGCACGAAATGCGGCGTCACCTTGCGATAGGTGCGCGCGATGGGCTTGGTAATGGCCCGGTCGAGCGTGTCATTGAAGGCGTAGGTTGCGCGATTGACGCGTTCCAGCGGATCACGCGGATCGCGTTTCAACGTGCTCTGCGACGCGCAGCCGAGGAGGGTAAGACAGCTCAGGCCGAGAACAAGAGCTGCGATTCTGACGCGGGCGGGTGGACTCATGCGGGTTTTGACGCGGTCGTGGGCGGGGCGCGTAGTGTAGCAGCCCCGGCTGCGCGGCCCCCGGCGCTGCGGCGGCGACGGCGGTTAATGATTGCTGGTGCGCTGCATGCGCGCCGTGGCGAGGAAATCACGGATCTCATCGAGGCGCGCCTGGTAGCGCTCCTTCTGCACGACCGTCAGGTTGGGCGCTGTCAAGGCGAGCTGCAGCTGCTGCACCGACAAGGTGAGGTCGCCGTTCGCGATGTCGTATTCGCTCATGTAGTAGTACGCATCGCCTGCATCGCCGGCGGCGCTGGCCGCCATGGCGGTGAGTCGGATCTGCGGCGGGGTGGGCTCGATGTTGTTGAAGAGATCCAGGAGCAGGATGTGCGCATCGTGTGCGCGTCCGGTGGACATCAGCGATTCCGCGTAGCGGATGCTCAAGGGCACATTGCGCGGAAAAAGTTCCAGCGCATTCTCAAAGGTAGCGAGGCCCGCTTTGGTCTCCTTGGCCTGGATCTGCGCCTGCCCGAGCGCGGCATGCAGCAGCGTATTGCCCTCGTGATGCGCAACCAGCGGCTCGAGAACGGCGACGGCCGCGGCCGGGCGGCCGATGGCCATCAGCGTCAACGCCTGCCCATAATTCTTGTCCAATCCGGGCTCGTGCTCCGTGGCGATGTTGCTCGAGAGCTGAATGAGCTGCTCGCGCGAGGTGGTGATCACGCGCAGCCGTTCCTTGATCAGGGAGTAGCCGACCGATTGGACGGGCTTGCGGCGCTCATACTGTGCGGCGCGGGCGCGCGCCTCGGCGACGCGATTGCTGGTGACCGGGTGGTCGCGCAGCATCTCGGGCACCCAGGCGCCGTTCAGCCCCTCCTGGCGCGACATCTGCTCGAAGAAGTTCGCCATGGCCTGCGGGTCGAAGCCCGCGGCTGCGAGAAAGCCGATGCCCACGCGATCCGCCTCATATTCCTGCGCGCGCGTGAAGTTGATCTGCTGCTGAATGACCGCGCCCTGGGCCGCCGCAATCGCGCCCTCCATGGCGCTGCCGTTGCCACCGGCCAGCACGCCGATCAGGATGGCGCCCAAGATGGTGGCCGCCTGCTCCAGTCCCTGATGGCTCTGCGCGTTGATCATGCGCGCCAGATGGCGCTGCGTGACGTGCGCGGTCTCGTGCGCGAGGACGCTCGCGAGCTCGGACTCATTGCCGCTGGCCAGGATGGTGCCGTAATTGCAGAAGATGAAGCCGCCGAAAATGGCGAAGGCGTTGATCCCGGGCTCGTTGACAACGAAGTACCGGAACTGCCGCGTCGCGGGGTCGGAGGCCTGCGATGCCAGGCGTGAGCCGAGCGACTGCACGTACTCATCGACCTCCGGATCGTCGATGATCTTGCCCTGATCACGCAGCTGCTTGGTGATCATCTCCCCGATCTGGCGCTCCTCGTCCACCGAAATGGTGGCGGCTGCCGGGTTGCCGATATCGGGCAGCTCGTTCTGGGCGCAGACGACACCAGTGGTCACGCTCAAGCTTGCGGCGATTGCGGCGGGGAAAAGCTTTGCCAGGACTCGCATCATTTCCTTGCGGGCGCGGAACTTGGGGCTTGGACCCGTCGGCGACGGCGGAGTTTCGCCGCCCCGGCGCTAGAGGATATCCGATGCGTACTCGGCGAGGCGCGAGCGCTCGCCCCGCACGAGCGTGATGTGCCCGGAATGGGTCCAGCCGCGGAAGCGGTTCACCACATAGGTGAGCCCCGAGGTCATTTCCGACAGATACGGCGTGTCGATCTGGGCGATGTTGCCGAGGCAGGCGAGCTTGGCGCCGGGGCCGGCGCGGGTCACCACGGCCTTCATCTGCTTCGGCGTGAGGTTCTGCGCCTCATCGAGAATGATGTAGCGGTTGAGGAAGGTGCGCCCGCGCATGAAGTTCAGGGAACGGATCTTGATGCGGTTGCGCAGCAGATCGTTGGTCGCCGCGCGCCCCCAGGTGCCGCCTTCCTGGCTTTGGGTGAGCACCTCGAGATTGTCCATGAGCGCGCCCATCCACGGCTCCATTTTCTCCTCCTCGGTGCCGGGCAGGAAGCCGATGTCCTCGCCCAGGGGGATGGTCACCCGCGTCATGATGATCTCGGCGAAGCGATTGGTCTCGAGGGTCTGCATGAGGCCGGCGGCGAGGGCGAGGAGGGTCTTGCCGGTACCGGCGGGCCCGAGCACGGTCACGAAATCCACCTCCGGATCCATGAGCAGATTCAGGGCAAAGTTCTGCTCGCGGTTGCGGGCGCTGATGCCCCAGACGCTGTTGCGCGCGCTGCGGTAGTCGCGCATGAGCTCGAGAGTGGCGGTGTCGCCGGCCACGCGGCGCACGATGGCCTCGATCCCCTCGGGACTGGCCTCGTAGACGCACTGATTGGGCTGCCAGGTGCGCACCGCCGGGCCCGTGAGCTCGTAGAACGTGCGCTCCGCCTCCTTCCAGGAGCGCATGTTCTCCCCATGCTGCTCCCAGAAATTCCCCGGCAGCGCGGTGACGCCGGTATACAGGATGTCGGCGTCTTCGAGGGTCTTGTCGCTGTAATAATCCTCCGCGTGAATGCCGAGCACGGCGGCCTTGATGCGCAGATTGATGTCCTTGGAGACGAGGATCACGCGCGCATCCGGGTTCTCGCTCACGAGCGCCAGCGTCTGCGACAGGATCGCGTTGTCCGTGCTCTGCCCGGGCAGGCTCGCCGGCAAGGCGCTCTCGAGCTGACGCGTCTGGAAAAAAAGCCGGCCGCTCGCCATCTTGCGGCCGTGATTGCCTGCGTCCGATGCGGGCAGCGGCAGGCCGCGATCGATGCGCTCCTTGGTCGCGCCGCGAATCATGTCATCGAGGAAGCGGCTGATCTGGCGCACGTTGCGCGAGGCCTCGGAGAGGCCCTTCTTGTGCGCGTCGAGCTCTTCGAGCACCACCATGGGCAAATAGACGTCGTGCTCTTCGAAGCGAAAAATCGCCGTCGGATCATGCATGAGCACGTTGGTGTCGAGCACGAACAGGCGGCGCAGGGCGCGCGCCGGCGCCGCGTGCGCGATCTCGCTGCCGGCCGCGGCCGGGCCGGGCTCAGATAGACTGCGCCGCTTCAAGCACTTCCTCCGCATGCGCCGCCACCTTGACGTTGCGCCATTCGCGGCGCAACACGCCCGCGCCATCCAGAAGAAAGGTACTGCGCACAATGCCGCGGTACTTGCGGCCGTACAGGCTCTTCCCGTGGATGACGTCGAAGAGCTTGCAGGCCTCCGAGTCCTCATCGGCGAGGAGCTCATAGGGGAGCCTCTCGCGCGCCTTGAACTTCTCGTGCGAGTCGACGCCCTCGCGCGACACGCCGACGATGCGGGTGCCGGCTTTGCGAAAGGCCGCGTGCAGAGCGCGAAAGTCCTGCGATTCGCGCGTGCAGCCGGCGGTCATGTCTTTGGAATAGAAGTAAATCACGAGCTTTTCGCCCGCCATGTCCTTGAGCCGGAAGCGGCTGCCGCCCGTCGAGGCGAGCGAGAAGTCCGCGACCCGGCCGCCGAGCTTCAAGATTTTACCGGCTCCAATATGGCATCCAGGTTCAGGGAATCGCAGAATTCCATGAACTCCTCGCGCAGGTGCGCAACGTGAATGCGGCTTGGAACGTTGACGATCATCTGCACCGAAAACATCGGCGCGCCGGTGTGCGCCGCCGGGTAGCTGCGCGTGGAAACCTCCGCGATGTCGATGCTGCGGCTGGAGAAGAAGCCGGACAGGCCCGACACGATGCCGCTTTGATCGAGACAGACGACGTCGATCGAGTAGGGCAGCATGTCGGTGCGCGCCGAGCGCGGCTCGGTGCGCTTCAGATGCAGGATGAGGCCGCTGCTGTCGGCGAGACGCTTCAGTTCCGTTTCGAGCTTCGCCAGCGCATGCCAGTTGCCCGAGATCAGCAGCAGCATGGCAAACTCCGATCCGAGGCCCGCCATGCGGCTTTCGCTGATGTTGCCCCCGCACTCGCTCACGAGCCGGGTGAGATCATGGACCATCCCCGTGCGATCGCTGCCGATCGCGGATACGGCAAGGTGTTGCTTCATCGTGTCTACGGGCGTCAGTCCTTTGCTTTGAGCGCGGAGTTTAGCGGGTGCGCAGGCTGGGCGCGACCAAGCTTGCTTAGGTTGAGCACCGGCTCGTAACATCGCGCGCTCGCGCTGCGCGGCTGGTGGGTTTCTAGAATGTTTTCCGGCAGTCTGGTCGCCATTGTCACCCCTATGCGGCCCGACGGCTCGCTCGATTTCGCGGCGTGGTCGCGGCTGCTGGATTTCCATCTCGAGAACGGCACGAGCGGCGTGGTGGTCGGCGGCACGACCGGTGAGTCCGCAACTCTTGCGGATGCGGAGATTTTCGAACTCACCGCGCGCGCCTGCGAGCAGCTCGCAGAGCGCATTCCCGTCATCGCCGGCGTCGGCACCAGCAGCACGGCGGCGACGGTGGAGCGCGCCAAGCGCCTCTCCGAACTGCCGATCGCTGCCCTTCTGGTGGTCACGCCGGCGTACAACCGCCCGACTCAGGAGGGCCTGTATCGGCATTTTGCGGCGGTGGCGCAGGCGGCGCGCGTACCGCTCGTGCCCTACAACGTGCCCGCACGCACGGCGGTCGACTTGCTGCCGGCGACGGTCGCACGGCTGGCGCAACTTTCTCCCATCGTCGGCATCAAAGAAGCCGTGCCGCAGATGGCGCGGGTGCGCGAGCTCCTCGAGCTCTGCGGGCCCGGCTTCGCGGTCCTGAGCGGCGATGATGCGACCGCGCGCGAGGCGATCCTGGGGGGGGCCCGCGGGGTCATCTCCGTGACCGCGAACGTGGCGCCGCGCGCCATGGCGCGGCTCGCCGCCGCCGCGGCGAGCGGCGCACGTGCAGCGGCCGAGAAGCTCGATGCGCCGCTATTCGGCCTGCACCGCGACCTCTTCGCCGAGGCGAATCCGATTCCGGCCAAGTGGTTGCTCGCGCGCATGGGACTCATCGGCCCCGCGATCCGCCTGCCGCTCACGGAGCTCGCGACCACGTATCATGCGGCGGTCGGCGCCAGTGCGCGCGCGGCGGGGATTGTGTTTTGACGGGAGTCTTCATGAAATCGGTTTGGCTGCCACGCCTCTTCGCCGCGCTCGCGCTGCTCGCGCTCGGCGGGTGTTTTTTCCATCGCCATGGGCGCCAAAACAATACCTGCAATGACCCGCAGCCCTATGCGAACGCGCGCAGCATCGCACCGCTGAAGACGCCGGTCGGCTTGAGCGCACCGGATACGCGCGCCGCGCTCCGGATTCCGGACCTCAACGAGCCGCCGCCGCCGCCGCGCACGCGCAAGGATCCGTGCCTCGATACGCCGCCGTCGTTTGTGGTGCCCAAGGTCGTGAAGCCGCCGCAGGCGTAAGCACTTATACTTTGGTGACGGGGAGAGGTGGCCGAGCGGTCGAAGGCGCTGGACTGGAATTCCAGTAACATCTTAACGGGTGTTCGTGGGTTCGAATCCCACCCTCTCCGCCACGCTGAGGCTGCACGGGGCCATTACAGGGCGTTTACGCGGGTTCCATGGTGGCTCGCATCGGTCTCTCCGCGACGACTAGTCGTGAACCCCGTCAGGCCCGGAAGGGAGCAGCGGCAGCGGCAATGTCGGGTGCCGGAGCTCAAGGCTGGTGCGAGCCGCCTCCAGCGGAGGAGGGCGCGGTAGCCGCGCCGCCCGCCCCGGCAGGCGGGCCTACACGTCATGAGCGGCGCGGATGCGCCGACGGGAACTATGAGTTACTTGGCATTGGCGCGCAAATGGCGCCCAAAACGCTTTTCCGAGCTCGTGGGGCAGGAGCACGTGCGGCGCGCGCTCGTCAACTCGTTGACGAGCGGCCGCGTGCATCATGCGTTCCTGTTCAGCGGCACGCGCGGCGTCGGCAAGACGACCATCGCACGGATTCTTGCCAAGTGCCTGAACTGCGAGAAAGGCGTCAGCGCCGAGCCCTGCGGTGAATGCGCCGCCTGCCGCGAGATCGACGCCGGCCGATTCGTCGATCTGCTGGAAGTGGATGCGGCTTCGCGCACCAAGGTCGATGATACGCGCGATCTCCTCGACAATGTGCAGTACGCACCGACGCGCGGGCGCTTCAAGGTGTACCTCATCGATGAGGTGCACATGCTCTCGAGCCACTCGTTCAACGCGCTGCTGAAGACCCTCGAGGAGCCGCCGCCGCACGTGAAGTTCCTGCTCGCGACGACCGACCCGCAGAAGCTGCCGGTGACGGTGCTGTCGCGCTGCCTGCAGTTCAATCTGAAGCGTCTGCCGGTGGAGCTGATTGCCGAGCGCCTGCGCCACATCCTCGAAGCCGAAGGCATTGCCTTCGAGGCGGCGGCCGTGCGGCTCCTGGCGCAGGCGGCCGACGGCAGCGTGCGTGACGCGCTGTCGCTGCTTGATCAATTGCTCGCCTTCGGCGCCGGACGCGCGGGCGAGAGCGAAGCGCGCGCCATGCTGGGCACGATTGCGCGTGATCAGGTGGTGGGGCTCGCCGAGCAGCTGGCGGCGTTCGATGCCGGCGCGCTCATGAGCGCGGCGCGTGCGCTCGATGAGTTCGCCCCGGACTATGCACAGGTGCTGGATGAGCTTGCCGCGCTCCTGGCGCGCATTGCCCTGAAGCAGTCGATCGCGGATTACTCGGGCGATGAGCTCTATGCACCGGAGCTGCTCACGCGGCTCGCACAGAGTCTGTCGCGCGAGGATGTGCAGCTCTTCTATCAGACCGCCATTCTCGGGCGGCGCGATCTTGCGCTCGCGCCCGACCCGCGCACCGGCTTTGAGATGACGCTGCTGCGCATGCTGGCATTTAGGCCCGCGGCTGCGGGGCAGGCGCGGGCCGGAATGCCAGCCGCCGCTTCGCCGCCGCCGTTCGAGGCAGGCGCTGCCGCGCCGCTCGCGTCCGTGCCGGACGGCGGCGCGGTGCAGCCCTGGAGCGCGGTCCTCAATCAGCTCGACCTGTCCGGCGCTGCGCGCCAGCTCGCGAGCCATTGCGTGCTCCTCGGGCGCGAGGGCGGTGTCGTACGTTTGGCGCTTGATCCGGCGCGCCCGTTCGTCAGCACGCCCGCGCTGCAGGAGAAGCTCGCGCAGGCGCTGTCGCGTTATTTTGGCGAGACTGTGCGCCTGGAGTTCGAGACGAGCGCGCCCGATGTGCTGACGCCGGCGCGTGCGGACGAGCACGCCTCGCTCGCGCAGGTCGCGGCCGCGCGCGAATCCCTCGAGTCCGATCCGGGCGTGCAGGCGCTGCGCGAGCGCTTTGGCGCGACGCTGCTGCCCGATTCGGTGCGGCCGATCAAATAAGCCAGAGGAGGATGAGTGCATGCGTGGCAATATGGGCAATCTGATGAAGCAGGCGCAGGCGATCAAGGAAAACGTTGAGAAGGCGCAGGCGGAAGTGGCGAGCATCGAGGTCGTCGGCGAGTCGGGCGGCGGCATGGTGAAGGTGACGATGAGCGGACGCCATGAGGTGAAGAAGGTGCAGATCGAGCCCGGCGTCGCGAGCGACGATCGCGAACTTCTCGAGGATCTGATTGCCGCGGCGGTGAACGATGCGGTACATCGCGTCGAAGTGCGCGTGCAGGAGAAGATGGCCGGAGCCATGGCGGGCATGCAGTTGCCGCCGGGAATGAAGCTGCCGTTTTGACCATGCGGCATTCGCCACAACTCACGCAGCTCATCGAGGCGCTCAAGGTGCTGCCCGGGGTCGGACCCAAGAGCGCGCAGCGCATGGCGTTTTATCTGCTGCAGGAAGGGCGCAGCGGCGCGAGCGCGCTGGCGGAGGCGCTGAGCGCGGCGCTCGCAACCGTGGTGCGCTGCGCCCGCTGCCGCATGCTGACCGAAGCGACGCACTGCTCGATCTGCACCGCGGCGGAGCGCGATGCGACACTCTTATGCGTCGTCGAGTCGCCCTCCGATGTGGTCGCCATCGAGCAGTCGGGCAGCTACAAGGGCCGCTACTTTGTGCTCATGGGGCATCTGTCGCCGCTCGATCGCATCGGACCCGAGGAACTCGGCGTGCGCGAGCTCGGCGCGATACTCGCCGAGGGCGGCGTGCGCGAGCTTATTCTCGCCACCAATCCCACCGTCGAGGGCGAAGCGACGGCGCATTTCTTGAGCGAGGTCGCCGGCTCCTTCGGCGTGCGGGCGAGTCGCATCGCGCACGGCGTGCCGATCGGCGGCGAGCTGGAGTACGTCGACGGCGGCACGCTGGCGCATGCGCTCTCGGGCCGCCGCGCCTTCGGCTGATGGCGGACGGCGCGCGCATGCAAAGGAGCGACAATCTCATATGGATCGATCTGGAGATGACGGGATTGAAGCCGGAGAGCGATGCCATCATCGAGATCGCCACCGTGGTGACCGACAAGGAGCTCGATATTCTCGCCACCGGGCCCGTGTTCGCCATTCACCAGCCGGAGTCGGTGCTCGCCGGCATGGACGAGTGGAACCAGAATCAGCACGGCTCCTCGGGACTGCTCGCGCGCGTGCGCGCGAGCACCGTCTCGGTGGGTGAGGCCGAGGCGCGCACCCTCGAGTTTCTCGCCCCGTGGGTGTCGCCCGGCGCCTCGCCGATGTGCGGCAACAGCATCTGCCAGGACCGGCGCTTTCTGGCACGCACCATGCCCGCGCTCGAGCGCTTCTTTCACTACCGCAATCTGGACGTCAGCACCCTGAAAGAGCTGGCACGCCGCTGGGCGCCGCGCGTCGCGGAGAGCTTCGCGAAGGAGGGCGCACATCTGGCGCAGGCGGACATCCTCGAATCCATCCGCGAGCTCAAACACTATCGCGCGCAGCTCTTCGCCGCCGCCTACGCCGGCGGCTGAGCGTCAAGGTTGCGGCGGCGTGTTGGCGGGGGTGGCGAGAAACATCCACGTCTCAACCACCGAATCGGGATTCAAAGACAGGCTGTCAATCCCCTGCTCGACGAGCCAGCGCGCGAGCTCCGGGTGGTCGGAGGGCCCCTGGCCGCAGATGCCGACGTATTTTCCCAGACGCTTGCAGGTGCCGATCGCCATCTTCAGTAGCACCTTCACCGCCGGATCGCGCTCATCGAAGAGTTTTGCGACGATCGAGGAGTCGCGGTCAAGTCCGAGTGTCAACTGCGTCATGTCGTTGGAGCCGATCGACATGCCGTCGAAATACTCCAGATACTCCTCCGCCAGGAGCGCGTTGGTCGGCAGCTCGCACATCATGATGATCTTCAAGCCATCCCTGCCGCGCTGCAGGCCGTTCGTCGCCAGCAGCTCCGTCACCTGCCGCGCCTCCTTCACCGTGCGCACGAAGGGCACCATGACCTGGACATTGCGCAGGCCCATGTCCTCGCGCACGCGCAGCAGCGCACGGCACTCGAGCTCGAAGCACGGCCGGAACGCCTCGTCCACGTAGCGCGCTGCGCCGCGGAAACCGAGCATCGGATTCTCTTCGCTCGGCTCATAGGCGCGGCCGCCGATGAGATTGGCGTATTCGTTGGATTTGAAATCGGAAAGTCGCACGATGACCGGCTGCGGCGCGAAGGCGGCGGCGATCTGCGCAATTCCCTCGGCGAGCTTTTCGACGTAGAAGCCGACCGGATCCGCGTAGCCCGCCATCTGCACGCGGATCTGCTCCTGCAGCTCGCCGTCGAGCCGATCGAACTCGAGGAGCGCGCGCGGGTGCACGCCGATCATGCGGTTGATGATGAATTCGAGGCGCGCGAGTCCGACGCCGCGGTGCGGAATGCCCGCGAAGTCGAAGGCGCGGTCGGGATTGCCGACGTTCATCATGATGTTGACGGGGATCTTCGGCAGCGCGTCGAGCTCAATCTGTTTGCGCTCGAAATCGAGCAGCCCCTCATAGACGTAGCCCGTCTCGCCCTCGGCGCACGAAACGGTGACTTCCTGGCTCTCGCGCACGCGCTCGGTCGCATCTCCACAGCCGACCACCGCCGCGACGCCGAGCTCGCGCGCGATGATGGCCGCATGGCAGGTGCGCCCGCCGCGATTGGTGACGATGGCGGCGGCGCGCTTCATCACCGGTTCCCAGTCCGGGTCGGTCATGTCGGCGACCAGCACATCGCCGGTCTGCACGCGCGCCATCTCGGAGGCGTTGCGCACCACGCGCGCCGGTCCCGCGCCGATCCTCTGCCCGATGCTGCGGCCGGTGGCGAGAATCGTCGAGCGGCGCTTCAGCGCAAAGCGCTGAATGGTGCGGCCGCTTCTGCTCTGGACGGTCTCGGGTCGCGCCTGCAGGATGAAGATCTCGCCGCTCGTGCCGTCCTTGCCCCACTCGATGTCCATTGGCCGCCCGTAGTGCTCCTCGATGACGAGGGCCTGCCGTGCGAGTGTCAGGATGTCGGCGTCGTGCAGCGAGAAGCGCGCGCGCTGCGCCGCCGCGACTGCGACGGTGGCCACGCGCTGCGCGCCCTTTTCGCCGTAGATCATCTTGATGGCCTTGCCGCCGAGGTTCTTGCGAATGATGGCGTGTTTGCCGGCGCGCAGCGCCGGCTTGTAGACGTAGAACTCGTCCGGGTTCACCGCCCCTTGCACGACGGTCTCGCCGAGGCCGTAAGATGCAGTGATGAAGACGACGTCGCGGAAGCCCGAGTCCGTATCGAGCGTAAACATGACGCCGCTTGCGCCGAGATCACTGCGCACCATGTGCTGCACGCCCGCCGACAGTGCGACGGCCGCATGATCGAATCCCTGATGCACGCGGTAGGAGATGGCGCGATCATTGAAGAGCGACGCGAACACCTCGTGCATCGCCCGCAGCACGGCGGCTGCGCCGCGTACGTTGAGGAATGTCTCTTGCTGACCGGCGAAGGACGCCTCGGGCAGATCCTCGGCGGTCGCCGAGGAGCGCACCGCGACGGCAATTTCTGCGCCTGCGCTCATGCTCGCAAGCGCGCTCACGACCGCAGCCTCGAGTGCCGCGGGGAAGGGCGTCGCCATGATCGCCTGTCTGATCTGCATGGCGGTCGCGGCGAGCTGGGCCACATCGTCGACATCGAGTCCGGCGAGCAGCTCCTTGATGCGCGCGGCAAGTCCGCCCTGGACGAGGAAGTCGCGATAGGCCTGGGCGGTGGTGGCGAAGCCGCCCGGCACGTGCACGCCGACACCGGCAAGCTGGCCGATCATCTCGCCGAGGGAGGCGTTTTTGCCGCCGACCGTCTCGACGTCGCGCATCGTCAGATGTTCAAATGGGATGACGTAGGCGTTCAAGCGGACTCCTCGAAAACCGCGCTCACGCGCGCCAGCAAACAGGACTCGATGTCATGAGCCGCCGGACGGTTTTTTTCCTATCGGACCAGACGGGTGTTACAGCAGAGACGATGGGCCACAGTCTCTTGACGCAATTCGAGGGCCTGGAATTTCGCACCGTGACTTTGCCATTTGTGTCGAGCGTTGACAAGGCGGAGGATGCGGTGCGGCGGATCAATCGCGCGGCCGACGAGGAGGGCATACGTCCGATCGTCTTCAGCACGCTCGTGCAGGATGACGTGCGCAACATCGTGCTCGGCAGCCGCGCGCTGTTTCTCGATTTCTTTGCAGCCTTCGTCGGCCCCCTCGAAGATGAGCTGGCGACCCGCTCCACGCACCGCGCGGGCCGCGCGCACGGCATGGCGGACCTCGCGAACTACACGACGCGCATCAATGCGACGAACTTCGCGCTCACGCACGACGATGGCAACGGCGCTGATTATGCGCGCGCGGATGTGATTTTGCTCGGAGTGTCGCGCTCCGGCAAGACACCGACGTGCCTGTACATGGCGCTGCAGTACGGCATCTACACGGCAAACTATCCGCTCACCGAGGATGATCTGGAGGCGGGCACGCTGCCGGCGCGCGTCAACTCCTATCGGCAAAAACTCTATGCGCTCACGATTAAAGCCGAGCGTCTGCAGCAGATCCGCGGCGAGCGCCGTCCGGAAAGCCGCTATGCGTCGCGGCAACAAGTGCAGTATGAGATCCGCGCGGCCGAAGCGCTGTTTGCGCGCTATGCGATTCCTTCACTCGATACTACGGAGTGCTCGATCGAGGAGCTCGCGAGTCGCATCCTCAATAATACCGGCATCGAGCGGCGTCTGCGACCATAAGATTCAATAAACTTCAAAGTGCGATAAAACCCCGACTAACAGACTTGCGCCGCGAGCGCGCTGCGATATAGTCGGGTGCATGTTCGACGACACGCTCACACTCGTCTCGTGGCGCGCCCGCCCGCGCAGTTTTGTGGCGTTAATGGGCCTCTACGAGAGCAACTACGTGCGCTTCGGCTGGCTGGTTGCGAATCTGCGCGCGCTCAGCGGCCGCCACCGCTCGAGCGTGGCGGCAGACTGTGATCTCGTTCTCAATGTCACCGAACGCTGCCCCTACACCACCACCGTCAATTTGACCTATCTTCTGTCGCATCCAACCGAGCCCCTGGAGTACCCGGACATGCGCATTCGCATCTATCACGATGCGCATTTGGTGGAGGCGCAGGGCTGGGCGGCCGCGCACCCGCATCCGCTCCTGAAGGCGCTGCGCAGCCGCGCGGAGCGTGAACTGGATCAGCGCTGGGCGCGCAATCTGATGTTAAATAAGTGGCTGGAATACTGCGTGGAGCGCGGCCACCGTTTCTCCGCGGGCGCGAGGACTGCTTCGCCCTCCTGAGGATTCGTGGCGGTGGTGACCGCATTTCTCATGAAGGCATTGCGACAGCTCGGGCTTCTCAAGCTCAACGGACGCCGCGACGCGGAAGATCCCGAGGATCACCGCGTGCTCGCGCTGTTTCGCAACCGCGCCGAGCTGAAGAAAGCCTACGCCGCGCTGCAGGATGAGATCTACCGTCTCAAAGATCGCATCAAACAGCAGGAAGGCGCGACCGTGCGCACCCAGGAGATGCTGGGGGTGCTCGAAACCAGGCTCGGGCTTGCGGAGAGCGGCTATCCGGCACTCGTGTTCTATCAGCTGCGGCGGCTGTGGCAACTGGGGCGGGAACTCATCGAGCAGTTCGTCGCGGAGCTCGCCCGGCAGCTCGAAGAGCGCGAGCGGCGCGCGCATCTCGCCGAGCACAATCGCCGCCAGTTCGCGCGCCGCCAGGAGGTCGAGGCGCGCCTGAATGCCGCGCAGAGCGCGGTCGCGGCGGCCCGCGAGCGCTTGGCGCAGCTGGATGCGGCATACGCGCGTCTCACTAAATTCTGGCACTACTTCAAGCGGCGTGCGCTCGCGCGGCAGCGCGATGCGGCGCGCGCGACCGTGGCGGTGGCGGATCTCGCCATGGACGCGGCGCGCGAGGTGGCGACCGCGGTCGAGCAGGAAGCGCAGCCGGAATTTCCCGGACTATCGGTCGAGGCACGGCGCACCGTCAACCTGACCGCGATCGCCTATGCCGAAGTGCTGTGCGTGCGTCTGCGCACGACGCCGCTCGTGGCGCGCGCGCGCGAGGCCACCGCGCACCGCGAGATCACCGACGACTACGGCGCGCGCGCCGATTGCGAAGCGCTGATGGCGCAAATCGAACGCGCCAGCGCGCTCATGCAGGCGCGCACCAACGTCGCGCAGGAGGTCAAAGAGCGCGGCGAGCGGCTGCGCAAGCGCGCGCGCTTCAGGAATGCGAACGAAACGGTGCCGACCAGCGAGTCGCTCGCAGTGGCAGAAGCGGATGCGCCGGCCGCAGCGGCCGCGGCGGCCGCGGCGGCCGCGGCGCCGCTGCCCAATGTCCTCGCCGAGGACACCTGGGATCTGTTCAGAGTGCTCTTGCGCTAGCCGCGGCGCGCGGTCTCACGGCCGGGCGGCGGCGGCGGCGCCGGAACAGTGCGCACACCCGTCACCATGTCAGCCATGATCTCCGCGGCCTGCGCCAGCACGACGTCGGGCGCGTCGGACTTCTCGAGCTCCGCGACACTCTTCAACGGCGGCTGGCCCTTCGCCGCGCGCCTTTCGTTCTCGCGCGCCAGGCGATCATGGTCCTCGCGCGTGCGCTCCTCGCGGCGTGCATTCAGATTGAGTGACACCGTATGCTGCTCGCGAATGTTGTCGATGGCGGCGATGTCGGCCACGAGCCAGCGGTAGTCCGGGTCGTGCTGCGCACGCGTGTCCTCGTCGCTGACGAGCGCGGGGATGGGCGTGCTCGCTTGCCCCTCGGTGTGGAACGGCACGCCGGCGATGCGATCCCAGGGCAGCGCCGAATCAAGCGCGCTCTCGCCCACTTCCTTCATGTCGATGGGTGAGGGCAGCTCGACGTCGGGCTCGACGCCGCGGTGCTGCGTGCTCTCGCCCGTGATGCGATAGAACTTGCCGATGGTGACGGTGAGCTGGCCGTTCACGGGGCGCGACGACCAGCGATCGAGCGGCACGAGATTCTGCACCGTGCCCTTGCCGAAGGTGCGCTGGCCGAGAATGATGCCGCGGTGATAGTCCTGGATTGCCGCGGCAAAGATCTCCGAAGCTGATGCGCTGAAGCGGTCGACGAGCACGGCGAGAGGCCCGTCGTAGTCGCTCGCGGGCTCCGGGTCATCGAGGACTTCGAGGCGGCCGGTGGTATCGCGCAGCTGCACGACCGGGCCGTGTTTGATGAAGAGGCCCGTGAGCGCGGTCGCCTCCGGCAGATAGCCGCCGCCGTTGTTGCGCAGATCGAGAACCAAGCCGTCGACGTGCTCGGCCTTGAGCTCGCCCAGCAGGCGGCGCACGTCGCGCGTCGTGCTGCGGTAGGCCTCATCGCCGGCGCTTTGCGCGGCGATGTCCTGATAGAAGCCCGGCACGGTGACGACGCCTACTTTGAGGGCGCGGCCGTCGCGATTGATGGTGCGCACTTCCTTGTGCGCCGCCTGGGCTTCGAGCGTGACCTTATTGCGCACGAATTCGAGGCTCTTCTCCGCGGATCCGGGCGGCGCGCCCGCGGGCAGCACCTGCAGGCGCACCGTCGTGCCCGCCTTGCCGCGGATCAGCTGCACCACATCATCGAGTCGCCAGCCGATGACGTCGACCACCGCGCCGTCGTGGCTCTGGCTGACGCCGGTGATGCGATCGTTGGTCGCCAGAGTGCCCGCCACCGCCGCCGGTCCTCCCTGGATCAGATTCATGATCGTCACGTAGTCATCGACGAGCTGCAGGGATGCACCGATGCCCTCGTAGTTGAGGCTCATCTGGATGCGGTATTCCTCGGAATTGTTGGGCGAGAAGTAGCTCGAGTGCGGATCAAACGTGCGCGCGTAGGCGTTCATCAGGTTCTCAAACACGTCCTCAGACTTGATCTGATCGACGCGCTTCAGGACGCGCTCGTAGCGCTTGCGCAGGATCTCGGCGGTCTCGGGCCAGCTCTTGTCGGTCAGCATCAGCGACAAGGCGTCGTTCTTCACGCGCTTGCGCCACAGCTCGTTCATGTCCGCTTCGCTCGCCTGCCAGGGCGTGTGCAGGCGATCGAACTGAAATGACTCGTTCACGGTCCAGTCGGGCTCGCTCTTCAGGAGGCTGAGCGCATAGCGGATGCGCTGGCGATTTCTCTCCTGGAAGCGCGCGAAGATGAGGTAGGCGGGATCGATCTCGCCGGTGTGGATCATGTCGTCGAAACGCATGCGCCAGGGCTCGAACTCGGCGACGTCGCTCGCGAGGAAGTAGCTCCTCTGGCCGTCGAGAAAGTCGAGGTAGCGATCGTAGACCTGACTTGAGAAGTGTCCGTCGATGGTCGCGTGACGGTAGTGATACTGCTCGAGAATCGCTCCGACCTTACGGGCAACGGCGCGCTGATTGTCGGTGGGTGCGACGGACCCCGGGGGCAGGAGCGTGCTCGCCGCCGGAGCGGGCGTCGCGCTCACCACGGCGAGCGCCGTCGCGGTCAAGACGATCGCGGCAATCCAGGGAGAAAAGCGCCGCAGGGGTTTTCGCATCACGTATGTCACCCGCCAATTTTCAGTACACTGCTGTTCTTGCAAGGCTAGAGCGGCCGCTGCGCACCATCAAGTGCGCGTGCGGCGCCACGGCCGAATCATCTTGCACCCAAGTCTCATGCGCCCACTCGCAGTACTGCTCGGAATCGTGATGGGCTCGGCAGTCTCGCTCGCCGTCGGCCTCATCCTGACCTGGGTCGTTTTCCTCTTCCTGTCCGACAGCGCCGCGCGCTTCGCGCCCGAGCGCGTGCCGCTCGCGCGCGGCATCGCTGTCTTCACATTAATCTCTGCGGCCTCCGCCGCGAGCTTCTACGGGGAGCTGCGCGAGCGGCGCTGGCGCTTTGCCAGTCACCTCGCACTGATCGCGCTCCTCGGGCTTGCCGTGTGGCTGTACTGGCCGTGAGTATAGAGGCTTCCGGTTAGAGCCGCGCAGCGCAGCGCCGGTTCCCCGCGCCCGGGCCCCCGGGGCGTGCGCCGGGCGGCTCAGCGGCGCGCCCGCGCGGTCGAATACAGTAAACGCGCCAGCAGAATGAGCGCGTAGGGCCCCAGAGCCACCGCCCAGTAGATCGGCGAACCGTGAGCGAGGCCTGTCATAAAATCCGCCAGGAGCCTGCCCGGGCCGCCGGGGTTGTACGGTCCGAGCGCCGAGTGCCCTGCCGTCCAGATGAGGAGCGGCGCGATCAGGAAGCCGGCCAGACAGGCGATACCGAAAATCACCAGCTCGCGGCGCAGGTGCGCGCGGCCGTCGGGCTCGTCGGGGTCGGGCAGGTCGGAGTCGGGCGCGGCGGATTCCAATGAAAGAGCTCCTTGCGTGCGGCCGGGCATAATAGCGCCGCCATGGAGAAAATCAGAGCTGCGGTGATCGGCGTCGGCTATCTCGGGCGCTTCCACGCCCAGAAGTACGCGCAGGCCGAATCATGCGAGCTCGTGGCGGTGGTGGACGCCGACCCGGCGGCGCGCGCCGCGGCGCAGCGTGAATTCCCCTGCGCGGTGCTCGCGGATCACCGGGAGCTCCTCGGGCGCGTCGATGTCGTGAGCGTCGTGACGCCGACGCCCACGCACTGCGCCATTGCGCGCGATTTTCTTGCCGCGCGGACCCACGTGCTGGTCGAAAAGCCGATCACCGAGACGCCCGCCGAGGCACGGCAGCTGATTGAGCTGGCGCGCACGCACGCGCGGGTGCTGCAAGTGGGACACCTGGAGCGCTTCAATGCCGCGATCCGTGCGGCGGAGCCTTATTTGAAGGCGCCGCGCTTCATCGAATGCCATCGTCTCGCGCCCTACCGGGAACGCGGCACGGACGTGAACGTGGTCCTCGATCTCATGATCCACGACATCGACATCGTACAGACCATCGTCGGAGTGCCGGTCGCCGCCATCGATGCGATCGGCGCGCCGGTATTCTCCGACGAGATTGACATCGCCAATGCGCGCATCCGCTTCGAGAACGGCTGCGTCGCCAATGCGACCGCGAGCCGCGTCAGTCTGAAGACCGAGCGCAAGCTGCGGGTGTTCGAGGATGAGACGTATCTGTCGATCGATCTGCAGCAGAAGATCCTGACCGTCATCCGCAAGCGTCCCGGGCCGCCCGCGCCCGGGCAACTGCCGGTCATCATCGACGAGCGCAGCTTCGACCCGGGGGATGCCCTGAGGGAGGAGATCGACTCCTTCCTTGTGTGCGTGCGCACCGGAGCGCAGCCCGTCGTCAGCGGGGCGGCGGGCCTGCGGGCGCTCGAGACCGCGATGCGTATCAGCGAGCAAATGGGACTCACGTACCGCGGGCCGCAGGCCCACGCGTCCACTGCTTGATATTTACGGCTCGTCGCTCCAGATACACGCCATGGACACGCAACTGGCAACCCCGAGCGCCCTACGGCCACCGCTCGAATTCGACTTAATCGCGGACTTCGCCTGCCCCTGGTCCTACCTCGGCAAGCGCAAGCTCGAACGGGCTCTCGACAGCCTGTACGGCCTGCCCACGCCGGCGCTGCGCTGGCACGGACTGCGGATCAAGGCCGAGGTGCCGCCCGCATCCGCCGCCTGGCGGGATCACCTGGCGACGCGCCTGCCCGCTGGCGTAAGCGTTGACTTGGCGCATGAGACCCTGGCGCAGGCCGGGCGTGAGCTCGGCATCCGCTTTGACTTTGCGCGCCTGGTCCGCGTGCCCGATACCCGCGAGGCACACCGCCTGGTGAAGCTCGCCGAGACCGAGGGCGCCCACGGGGCCCTCGTCGATGCGCTCTTCAGCGCGTTTTTTGAAAGCGGCCAGGACATCGGCGACCACGCGGTGCTCACCGAGGTCGCTCGTGCGCGCGGTCTCACCGCCGCAACCCTCACGGCGTTCGATGACCCGCACGCCGGCGCCGAGCAGGTCGACGCGGAGGAGAAGCGCCTCCAGGGCCTGGGCGTCATGGCCACACCGAATCTCTTGATCAACGGGCGTATTCTCGTTCCCGGCCCGGCGGAAGTGGCCACTTACGTGCAGGCGCTCGATCAGGCACTCTTCCCGGGGCTTGCCGCATCGGAGGACAAGCGCCTACTGCACTGACGTCGCCCCGGGGGTGCCCTTGGAGCCTGAGCATTTTCGCGCAGAGCCGCGACCGGTCAAGGTCGCCGCTCTGCAGTTCTCCTGCGACTGGAACGTCGACAGCAACATCGCCAAGGCCGAGAAGGCCGTGCGCACGGCCGCGCGCGCCGGTGCGCAGATCATCCTGCTGCCGGAGCTCTTTGAGACGCCGTACTTCTGCATCGAGCAGGACGTGCGTCATCTGGAGCTTGCGCGCTCCGTCGATGCCAGCCGCGCGGTTCAGCACTTTCGCGCGCTGGCGCGCGAATTGAAGGTCGTGCTGCCGGTGAGTTTCTTCGAGGCCGCCGGGCGTGCGTTCTTCAATTCGGTCGCGATCGTGGATGCGGACGGCACGGTGCTCGGCGTCTATCGCAAGGCGCATATCCCGAACGGCCCCGGCTATCAGGAGAAGAACTACTTCAGCCCCGGCGACACGGGCTTCAAAGTTTGGAGCACGCGCTTCGCGCGCATCGGCGTCGGGATCTGCTGGGACCAGTGGTTTCCGGAATCCGCGCGCGTGATGGCCCTGCTAGGCGCGGAGCTCTTGTTCTTTCCGACCGCCATCGGCAGCGAGCCGCCGCCCGCGCTGCCGCTGAATTCGCGCGCGCACTGGCAGCGGGCGCAGCAGGGGCAGGCCGCGGCCAATCTCGTGCCGCTGATTGCCGCGAATCGCTATGGCCTGGAGCGCTCGCTGCAGAATCCCGCGGGTCTCTACATTCGCTTCTACGGCTCCTCGTTCATCGCCGATGCCACGGGCGGCCTGGTCGCCGAGGCGCCTGAGGAGGGCGACGCCGTGCTGACCGCGACCTTTGATCTCACCGCACTTGCGCAGCTGCGCAATAACTGGTTTGTGTTCCGCGATCGCCGGCCCGAGCTCTACGGAACCTTGTTGTCGCTTGATGGGCAACGAGCCGCCAAGTGAAAATTTGGGCGGCCGCTTCGCGTGCGAATGGCACAGAACCGATTCTCAAACGCTTCCCGATTGGCGCGCTGCCGCGCAAGCCAACAGAACGGCGCGCGGATGGGTCAGCCGGGACAACTCACGGGTTTAACAAGTAATGCATCCGCGAGTCCCGGCCCTCGCGGGCCGGGAAACGACAGATGGTGGAGGCGGGGGGACAGTATCTCCGCAGCTTTCGCCGCGGCCTGGACTATGCCTTCATCCTCGCCAGCCCTCTGACGAGCATGCGGAGCGTATTATCCGGCGGAAACGCTCTTCCCGAACCGGATCCTAGTACTCGCCCCGAACCGCGGGCATCCTCGGCGAGCCTATGAGTCTCTACAGGGCAGGCCTGAAGTTGGCCCTCTTCCTACCCCTCGGCGTTGCCATGCCGCCGTCAAATGATGGCGCCGTCAGGTTTCACCGATGTGAGCTCCGTTTTCATCCGGCCCTCACGGGCCGACGCGACCCTTGATCGAACCCCCGTCCGCAAGCCCTACGCTTCAGCATCTACGTACGTAGCTGTCTCTTTGATTCTCACGCAGCGCTACCCGAGCAGCAGGGAAGACGCAACGCCAGCAGACGGTGACTCTTAAAAAACCGGCCCGTCGCACACCGGCTTTCGATCCTATAAGCGCGACCCCTGATTCGTTCGTATAGGCCCGAGGCGGTCAGAGGTTAGCTGCGTTTAGGCAGCTAAGGCGTAGTTACTGTCGTTGGCAACTATAAGTTTGCAGAAGGGTTTAACGAGGACCACTGCACCTCGGAAACGCCACTGAAGTTTCGCGACCCACGTCGAATCCGGTCGCCCCCAAAGGTCACGACCAGCATAGCCCAGACCGCGCGCGCTGCGCCATGTTTCGGTACGCGGGCGGCCCTGCACGCCTTAGGTTAAGGAGCCGCTCGCTGCGACGCATTTCTTGGCGGCAAGTTGACCTAACGCCCGCGCAGGATGCGGGCCTTGTCGCGCTGCCAGTCGCGCTCCTTTTCGACCGCGCGCTTGTCGTGCTGTTTCTTGCCCTTGGCAAGGCCGAGCGCAAGCTTGGCCCGCCCGGCCTTCCAGTACAGTTCGAGCGGCACCAGTGTGTAGCCGCGCCGCTCGACCGAGCCGATGAGCGACTGCAGCTCGCTCCTTTTCAGGAGGAGCTTGCGGGTGCGCACCGGGTCGGCCGTCACGTGCGTTGAAGTCGAGCCCAGCGGTGAGAGGTGCGCACCGATGAGGAACGCCTCGCCCGCGCGCAGGTACACGTAGGCTTCGGCCAGCTGCGCGCGCCCCGCGCGCATGGCTTTGACCTCCCAGCCCTGCAGCGCGAGCCCCGCCTCGTAGCGCTCTTCGATGAAGTAATCGAAACGCGCTTTGCGGTTCTCGGCGATGAGTCGGGGTGCGGGGGCGGCCTGGTTCATGAATGGCGCGTCGATGGCGTGCGCGATTGTACCTTTTGCGCGCAGTTGTGAGGCTGCGGGCACTTCGCGAGAATCGGGCGATGCGGGACTTCAAGCGTTCGGCGCTGATCGCGCGGCCAGCGGCGCGGCTCTTCGCGCTCATCAGCGACATCGAGCGCTATCCGGAGTTTGTACCGGGGTGCACCTTCGCCCGCATCGAAGCGCGCTCCGCGCAGGAGGTCATCGCCACCTTGGGCGTGCGCCGCGGCGCGCTGCGCGCGCAGTTCACCACCCGCAATGAGCTCGAGCCCGATCGGCGCGTGACGATGAACCTGGTGCGCGGGCCGTTTCGGGTGCTCGCGGGCGAGTGGCTGCTGACGCCACTCGCCGATGCGGGCTGTCAGGTGAGCCTCAGCATGCGTTTCGCCTTCGCGAATCCGGTGTCGGCCGTCATCCTCGAACCGCTCTTCGCGCAGACGGTGGGCGCCCTGGTGGATGCGTTCGTCGCGCGGGCGCGCAGCACGGATCCATGAACCGAACCGTAAAGCGCTGCCGCGTCGCCTTCGCAACGAGCGAGCAGCAGCACGTATGGAGCGTGGAGATTGCCGTGGGCGCGAGCATCCAGGATGCGCTCGCGGCGGCGCGCCTGCAGGCGCCGTCGGTGGATGTGCCGTGGGAGAGCGCGCCGGTCGGAATCTTCGGTGAGCTGCGCGCGCGCACGGACGTCCCGGCGGAGGGCGATCGGATCGAGCTCTACCGCGCTTTGCCGCGCGATCCGCGCGAGGCACGGCGCGCGCGCGTCAGACAGTCGCGCCGGGCGGCGCGCCGCTCGTAAGACGCCTAGGCGCGCGGCGGCGGTTCGGATTTCGGGGCGACGTCCGCGCCTTCTTTCTCGACGCGCGCCACCTTGTCGGCTGCGAAATACACCGTCAGCCGGTGGCGCACGGGCGCATGGATGCGCCCCTTCTTCAGGTAGTAGAGGTAATCCCAGCGATCGGTGTCAAAGGTATTCGGTACCATCGGCGTGCCGAGGAGGTAGCGCACCTGGGCACGCGTCATGCCGATCTCGAGCTTGTCCACCAGTCGCGGCTCGAGGAAATTGCCCTGCTGAATCGTCATGCGGTAGACGCAGCCGCTCTGCATCAGGCACAGCAGGAGGAGCGCGCTTGCGAAATTTCGCGGGCGCAGGGGCATTCGGCAGGCTTGCGATAGGCGCATGAGAGTCCAATGGAGGATAATGCGCCTCTTATCATACACGGCGGGCCGGACCCCCTTCGCTGCGGGGCGCGCCGGTGGAGAGTTGCGAATGGAAGGCAAGGATCTTCGCAAGGCGGGCCTCAAGGTGACGCTGCCGCGCCTGAAGATTCTAGAGATACTGGAGCGCAGCAGCACCCGTCACCTCTCGGCGGAGGATATTTACCGCAGCCTCCTCGAATCAAACGAGGACATCGGGCTTGCGACCGTCTATCGGGTGCTCACCCAGTTCGAGGCCGCGAGCCTGGTGACGCGGCATCATTTCGAGGACGGCATGGCGGTCTTCGAGCTGAACGAGGGCACGCACCACGATCACATCGTGTGCCTGGATTGCGGGCGCGTGGAGGAGTTCACCGAAGAGGGCATCGAGGCGCGGCAGACGGCGGTCGCGCGGCGCCTGGGCTTCGAGATCCGTGAGCATTCGCTCATTCTCTATGGACACTGCCGGCGCACGCCCTGTCCGTACCGTAAAAAACCGACCTGAAGCTAGCTGCGCCGTTTCGCCGTGGCACCGGTGCCGGTCGCGGGCGCTGCCGGTGCTGCGGCGCGCAGCATCTCGCCGGCGTGTTCGCGCGCCTTGGCCGTCACTTCCACGCCCCCCAGCATGCGCGCGAGCTCATCGACGCGCTCGGCCGGTGAGAGCAGTGCGAGACTCGTACGGGTGGTGCGGCCGTCGCTCAGCTTGGTCACGCGCAGATGCTGATGGCCCTGGGAGGCCACCTGCGGCAGATGGGTGACGCAGATCACCTGGCCGCGCTCGCCGAGCGCGCGCAGCTCCCGGCCGACGATCTCGGCCACGGCGCCGCCGATACCGGCGTCGACCTCATCGAAAATCATGCAGCGCGCATCGCGCGCGGCGCACGATACCTGCACGGCCAACGACAGCCGTGAGAGCTCCCCGCCCGAGGCCACCTTGGCGAGCGGCCGCAACGGCTGCCCCGGATTGGCGGTGACGCGAAACTCAATCTGGTCGATGCCGTGCATGGCCGGCTCGGCGTCGGTCAGCGGCGTGATCTCAATCTGAAAGCGGCCGCCCGTCATGCCGAGCGCCTGCATGCGCAGCGTGATGTCCTTGGCGAGCTGCCGCGCGGCGGTCGCGCGCCGCGCGGAGAGCTGCTGCGCGAGCGTGCGGTAACTTTCGAGCGCCGCAGCCTGATCCTTTTTCAGACTCGCAAGATCGGTGTCGGCGCGTTCGAGCGCGAGGAGTTCCTCGGCGAGCTGGCGTCCCCGCTCGGGCAGCTCGCGCGGCGTCATCCGATGCTTGCGCGCGAGCTCCTCGATCGCGGCGAGGCGCCCTTCCACCTGATCCTGCCGCCCCGTGTCCACATCGAGGCTGTCCAGATAACGCTGCAGGTCGCGGGCGGCCTCGCGAATCTGGATGCCCGCCTCTTCCACCAGGGTCGCGGTGGCGGCGAGCTGGGCATCGAGCGACGCCAGGCTCTTCAGCGTCTGCAGTGCGCGGCTCACGCCGGCATGGGCGCTGCCGGCGTCCTCTTCGAAGAGCTGCAGGAGCGCGGCCTGCGCGCCCTGCGCGAGGCGGCCGTGGTTGGCGAGGCGCGCCCGCTCCTGCGTCAGCTCCTCGAACTCGTTCGGCCCCAGCTGCAAGGCACTGAGCTCGCCCGCATGATGCCGCAGGAGCTCGAGGCGCGAGTCGCGCATCTGCGCCCGGCCCTCCAGTGCGAGGGTGCGATTCATGATCTCGATCCACACGCGTTGCGCGATCCCGACCTGGGCGGTCAGCGACTCGAGCCGGCCGAAGCCATCGAGGAGCTCGCGCTGCGCGCTCGCGCGCACCAGCGACTGGAATTCATGCTGACCGTGAATGTCGATGAGTATGTGGCCGACCTCGCGCAGCAGCTGCACCGGCGCGGCCTGGCCGTTCAAGTAGGCCCGCGAGCGGCCGTCGCTGGCGACGACGCGGCGAATGGCGAGCTCCGCCTCGCAGCTGATCGATTGTTCTTCGAGCCAGCGTTTGAGCTCGCGCGGCGCCTGCACCACATCGAAGGTGGCCGAGACATCCGCCCGCTCCGCGCCGTGACGCACGACCTCGGCGCCGGCGCGGCCGCCGGCGAGGAGCTGCAGCGCATCGACCACGATGGATTTGCCGGCGCCCGTCTCACCGGTGAGCACCGTGAGGCCCGGTCGCCATTCGATTTCGACGTGGTCGATGATGGCGAAGTCGCGGATCTGCAGCGAGGTCAGCATAGGCCTAGCGCGAGTGATCGTGGCTGCCGTGGCCCCAATGCAGCTTGGAGCGCAGCAGACGATAGTAGTCGTGGCCGACGGGATGCAGCAGCGTGACGTGCTCGCTCGCCTGTTTGACGCTCAGGCGGTCACCGGGAGTGATCTCGCCGAGCACCACGCCGTCGCACACCACTTGTGCGCGCGTGTCGTGCCGGTCGAGGAGCTGAATCCCGATGGTGACGTGCGCGGAGACGACGATGGGACGGTTCGAGAGCGTATGCGGGCAGATCGGCGCCACGACGAAGACGTCGAGATGCGGCTCGACGATCGGACCGCCGCAGGAGAGGGCGTAGCCGGTCGAGCCTGTGGCGCTGGCGATGACGACGCCGTCGCCCGCGTGCGTGTTGACAAAGCGTCCGTCGATGTGCGACTCGACATCCACCATGCGCCCCGTCGCGAGCCTCTGCAGCACGACATCGTTCAGGGCCAGCGCCTCGGCGATGACGCCGCCCGCTCTCTCGAGCCGCGCGGCCAGGAGCGGGCGCTGATCCTGCATGAGCCGGCCCTGCAGCGCCGCGTCCACTTCTGCGACGAGCTGCGCCGGCATGACGTCGGTCAAAAAGCCCAGGCGCCCGCGGTTGATACCGAGGAGCGGCACGTCGTGGCGCGCGACGAGGCCTGCGGCATAGAGGAGCGTGCCGTCGCCGCCAATGGCGATGACGAGGTCGGCGCGCGCCACGAGCTCATGGCTCGGCACGCGCACGATGCCGGGCATGGCCGCCGGCAGCGGGGTCTCCGGGCCCACCAGCACCGTGATCTGGCGCGCCGCCAGGTGCGGCACGAGCACGCTCAGGGGCTCGGCGACCTGGGGGTCCGTAAAGCGGCCGATGAGCGCGCACGCGCGAACGGGAAATGCCATCCGGGATCCTGTGTTGGCCGCGCAAGCTCACGCGGGCGCGTCTTTGTAACACGCCCGCCGAGGGCGGCCAATCGACGAATCGACATCGCCGCAAGGCCTTGCTTGACGCTCGCCACGCGCCTCGTTAGCTTCTATCGCACATGGTGAACGATGCCCGGGACGATGCGCTGAGTGACCGCGCCCAACAGCTGCTGCGGGCGCTCATTGAGAACTACATCCGCGACGGCCAGCCGGTCGGCTCGCGGGTGTTGTCGCGGGACTCGGGCCTGCAGTTAAGTTCGGCGACCGTCCGCAATGTCATGGCGGATCTGGAGGAGTGGGGCTTCGTCACTTCTCCGCACACCTCCGCCGGCAGGATCCCGACCGACAAGGGCTATCGCTTTTTTGTTGACACGCTGCTGCAGGTGCAGCCGCTCGACGGCGCAGCGCTCATCGAGATCCGCCGGCAGCTTGATGGCTCGCACGACAGCAACAAGGCGCTGGTCGCGGCCGCCTCGCAGCTGCTGTCGAGCGTCACGCATCTGGCAGGGGTGGTGACGCTGCCGCGCTCGCCGGTCGCGACCACCACGCAGATCGAGTTCGTCGCGCTCTCCGAGAACCGCGTGCTCGTGGTGCTGGTGTTCGATGACCGGGAAGTGCAGAACCGCATCATCCAGCTCGAGCGCCACTACAGCGCCGAGGAGCTCAAGCGCGCCTCGAACTATCTCAACGCCCAGCTGCGCGGGCGGAGTCTCGCGGAGCTGCGGGGCGAGCTTCTGCGGCAGCTGCGCGAGACGCACGAGGGCATGAATCAGATCATGCTCGATGCGATCGCGGTCGCGCAGCGCATCTTCGCCGACGGCGAGAGGGAGCGCCTGGAATATGTCATCGCGGGCGAGACCAACCTCATGGGGGTCGCCGAGCTTTCGAGCGTCGAGAAGCTGCGGCGCCTCTTCGAGGCCTTCAACGAGCAGCGCGATGTGCTGCATCTTCTCGATCACAGCCTGGGCGCCGCGGGCGTGCAGATCTTCATCGGCCACGAGTCGGGCTATCAGATCCTGGACGACTGCAGTGTGGTCACTGCCCCGTACGCCAGCGGCGATTCCGTGGTCGGGGTGCTGGGCGTCATCGGCCCCACGCGCATGGCGTACGAGCGCGTCATTCCCATCGTCGAGATGACCGCCAAGCTCCTGGGGGCAGCCTTGAATTCGCGGCGTTGAGCCCAAAATCGGGCCTGGATACGGGTGTATGATCTCGCAGGCCTTTATTTGTCGTTGAGATTAGACCTGTAGCATATTGTAATTTCAGGAGTTATTGATGCGCGCGCCAGATGCCGAGCCGACGGCCGTACTGCCCGAAACCGCCAAGGAACTGGTGGAGCTCGAGCGCGTGCAGCAGGAACTGGCGCAATCCGAGGAGCGTGCGAAGAGCCATTGGGATCAGTATCTGCGGGCCGTCGCCGAGCTCGACAATGTGCGCAAGCGCGCGCAGCGCGACATCGAGGCTGCGAATCGCTATGGCCTGGAGAAATTCGTGCTCGAGCTCTTGCCGGTGAAGGACAGTTTGCAGCTGGCGGTGGAGAACGCCGGGCGTGCCGACAGCGCCAGTCTCGCCGCGGGCCAGGAGGCGACGCTGCAGCTCCTCGACAAGGCGCTGCAGGCGCAGGAGGTGAAGACGCTCGACCCCCTGGGCGAGCCCTTTGATCCTTCGCGCCACGAGGCCATGATGGCGCAGCCCTCCGCGAGCGCGGAACCCAATTCGATCCTGAAGGTCGTGCAGCCCGGCTATGAGCTGAACGGCCGGCTCTTGCGGCCGGCGCGCGTCATCATCGCCAAGGCCCCCTAGGAAGGCAACGTCGCAACGGAATAACTTGAATTGCAGCCCCGCGCACCCCAAAAAAGTGCTCACGAGCTGCGGCTAGCGAAACATTTCGGAGTCATCTTATGGCAAAGACAATCGGTATTGACCTGGGCACCACGAATTCGTGTGTGGCCATCATGGAAGGCGGCAAGCCGCGCGTGATCGAAAACAGCGAAGGCGATCGCACCACGCCCTCCATCGTCGCCTTTACCAAGGACGATGAAGTGCTGGTCGGGCAGTCGGCCAAGCGCCAGGCGGTCACCAATCCGCACAACACCCTGTTCGCCGTCAAGCGCCTGATCGGGCGGCGGTTCGACGACGAGGTGGTGCAGCGCGACATCAAGATGGTGCCGTACAAGATCGTACGTGCCGAGAATGGCGATGCCTGGGTTGAGGCGCAGGGCAAGAAAATGGCACCGCCGGAGATCTCGGCGCGCGTCCTCATGAAGATGAAGAAGACGGCCGAGGACTATCTCGGCGAGACGGTCACCGAGGCCGTCATCACCGTCCCGGCCTATTTCAACGACTCGCAGCGCCAGGCGACCAAGGACGCCGGCCGCATCGCCGGACTCGAGGTGAAGCGCATCATCAACGAGCCGACGGCGGCGGCGCTCGCCTACGGGCTCGACAAGCAGGGCGGCGATCGCAAGATCGCGGTGTATGACCTCGGCGGCGGCACTTTCGACGTGTCCCTCATTGAGATCGCGGCCGTCGACGGCGAACGTCAATTCGAGGTGCTCTCCACCAACGGCGATACCTTCCTCGGCGGCGAGGACTTCGATCTGCGCATCATCAATTTCCTCGCCGATCAGTTCCAGAAGGAATCCGGCGTCGACGTGCGCCAGGATCCGCTCGCCATGCAGCGTCTGAAAGAAGCCGGCGAGAAGGCGAAGATCGAGCTCTCCTCGAGCCAGCAGACCGACGTCAACCTGCCGTACATCACCGCCGATGCCGCCGGCCCCAAGCATCTGAACATCAAGCTGACGCGGGCGAAGCTCGAGTCGCTCGTTGAGGATCTGGTGCAGAAGACCATCGGCCCGTGTCGCACGGCGATGAAGGACGCGGGCGTCTCGATCGAGCAGATCGCGGAGGTGATTCTGGTCGGCGGTCAGACCCGCATGCCGCTCGTGCAGAAATACGTCAAGGACTTCTTTGGCAAGGAGCCGCGGCGCGACGTGAATCCGGATGAGGCGGTCGCGGTGGGCGCGGCCATTCAAGGCGGCGTGCTCGCCGGCGAAGTGAAGGACGTGCTGCTCCTGGATGTCACGCCGCTTTCCCTCGGCATCGAGACCCTGGGCGGCGTCATGACGAAGCTCATTGAGAAGAACACGACGATCCCGACCAAGGCGTCGCAGACCTTCTCCACCGCGGACGACAATCAGACGGCGGTGACCATTCACGTGCTGCAGGGCGAGCGCGATCGCTCGAGCGACAACAAGTCGCTCGGCAAGTTTGACCTCACCGATATCCCGCCGGCGCCGCGCGGCATGCCGCAGGTGGAAGTCGCCTTCGACATCGACGCCAACGGCATCTTGAATGTCTCGGCGAAGGACAAGGCGACCGGCAAGGAGCAGAAGATCATCATCAAGGCCTCGAGCGGGCTCAATGAAGAGGAGATCAAGCGCATGGTGCGCGACGCCGAGGCGCACGCCGAGGAAGACAAGCGCTTCCGCGAGCTCGTCGATACGCGCAACAAGGCCGACGCCCTCATTCACTCGGTGGGCAAGACCCTGCAGGATCTGGGCGAGAAGGTCGACGGCGGCGAGCGCGCCAAGATCGAGTCCGCCATTTCGGATCTGCGTTCGGCCCTGAAGGGCGAGGACAAGGCCGTGATCGAGAAGAAGACGGAGGCGCTGGCGCAGGCCTCGGCCGCCGTTGCGCAGCGGGCCTATGCGGACGCGCAGGGCGGCGCGGCCGGCAGTGCGGGCGGGCCGGCAGGCGGCGGCGGACCGGCACCGGGCGAGAACGCGGGCGCCAAGGGTGCGGCGGGCCGCGAGGATGTGGTCGACGCCGAATTCGAGGAAGTGAAGGACAAGGATCGCAAGGCCTCGTAAAAAATACGCAACGCCGACTGGGTAGGCATGGCAAAGCGCGACTATTACAAGGTACTCGATGTACCGAAGAACGCGAGCGAAGCGGAGATCAAGAAGGCCTATCGTCGCCTGGCGATGAAGTTTCATCCGGATCGCAATCCACATGACGGCGACGCCGAAGAGAAGTTCAAGGAGGCGAAGGAGGCGAGCGAGGTCCTGAGCGATGCGCACAAGCGCGCCGCCTACGATCAGTTCGGCCACGCCGGCCTTGAAGCCGCCTCCCGCGGCGGCGGCCGCGCCGGCGCAACCGACGCCTTTGGCGATATCTTCGGCGATGTCTTCGGCGACATCTTTGGCGCCTCGCGGCGCGGCGGCCGCTCGCAGGTCTATCGTGGCGCGGATCTGCGCTACGAGCTCGAGCTCGATCTGAATCAGGCGGTGTTCGGCAAGAGCGTCGAGCTGGAGGTGCCGAAGCTCTCGGAGTGCGAGACCTGCCACGGCACCGGAGCTGCCAAGGGCAGCACCCCGTCGACCTGCGACGCCTGCGGCGGCGCGGGCCAGGTGCGCATGTCGCAGGGCTTCTTTCAGCTGCAGCAGACCTGTCCGCGCTGCCGCGGCAGCGGCACCATCGTGCGCAATCCCTGCGACACCTGTCTCGGCCAGGGCCGCGTGCGGCGCGCCCGCAAGCTGTCGGTGAAAGTACCCCCGGGCGTCGACACCGGCGATCGCATCCGTCTGGCGGGCGAGGGCGAGGCCGGCAGGAATGGCGGGCCGGCGGGCGACCTGTATGTTGAAGTGCAGGTGCGCGAGCACGCCATATTCGAGCGCGACGGCGAGCATTTGAGCTGCGAGGTGCCGGTGAGCTTCGCGACCGCCGCACTCGGCGGCACGATCGTGGTGCCGACACTCGAGGGCGAGGTGACCATCAAGGTGCCCGCGGAAACGCAGTCGGGACGCGTCTTTCGTCTGAAGGACAAGGGCGTGAAGCCCGTGCGCGGCGGGCCGCGGGGGGATCTGTTCTGCCGCGTGGTGATCGAGACGCCGGTGAAGCTCGGCGCCGAGCAGCGCGAGCTCATCCGGCAGCTGGAAGAGTCGCTGCGCGGCGATTCGCACCGCCACGCACCGCGTGCACATGGGTTCTTCGAGGGCGTCAAGCGCTTCTTCTCGGGCGACTCGCGCCCATGATTCGCGCGGTGCTCGTGGGTGCGACTGGCCGCATGGGCCAGGCGATCATCCGCGTCGCCTGCGACGCGAGCGATATTCTCATCAGCGGCGCCGTGGCCCAGGAAGGCAGTGCGCATCTGGGGCGTGATGCCGGCGAGCTCGCGGGCGTGCGCGGCCTCGATGTGGCCGTGACGAGTGATCTCGCCGCGGCCCTGGTGCAGGCGGACGTCGTCATCGATTTCTCCCATCCCCGGGCGACGGAGGCGAACCTCGCCGCCTGCCGCAAGGCGCACAAGCCGCTCGTGCTCGGCACCACCGGCCAGGGCCCGGCGCTGTCGCACCTTCTGGAGCGCGCCGCACGCGAGATCGCACTGCTGGTATCGCCCAACACCAGCCTCGGCGCCACGGTGCTCGTGGAGATCGCGCGCGTCGCGGCGGCGGCGCTGCCGGCGAGCTTCGACGCCGAAATCATTGAGTCGCATCACCGCACCAAGAAGGATGCGCCCTCCGGAACCGCGCTCGCCCTGGGAGCGGCAGTCGCCCAAGGGCGCGGCGCCCAGCTGACCGACATGGCCGTCTGGGACCGCAGGGGCGGAGCCACGCGCCGCACCGGCGAAATTGGCTTCGCGGTGGTGCGCGGCGGCGATCTCGTCGGTGAGCACACCGTGCTCTTTGCCGGCGACGGGGAGGAGCTCACCCTCACGCACCGGGCGACCGATCGCACGATTTTTGCTCGGGGCGCGCTGCGGGCGGCGGCATGGCTTACGGTCCAGCCACCCGGGCGGTACACCATGGGCGATATTTTGCTCGCCAAAACGCGATGTTAGGGCGCTTTCCGCCATGGCAGCACAACATGGAGTCCGCACGCAAAAACCCGTTCCCGCCGTGGACACACGCACCGGGCGCCCGTAAACTTTCGCTGCAATCGGTTGGGTTAGTCCGTGCAAGGCGGGAGGACGTTCGATGAGAACTCCTCCCGCTTTGTCTATCCGGGCCACAATTGCACCCCTCCGCAATATTGGGCGCGGCCCATGACTACAGTTCCCGCGGTGCTGGCGCTGGCGGATGGCACGATCTTCCGCGGCTACTGCATCGGCGCCCGCGGCAACACCACCGGCGAAGTCGTCTTCAACACCGCGCTGACCGGCTATCAGGAAATTCTCACCGACCCCTCGTACGCGCGCCAGATCATCACGCTCACCTATCCGCATATCGGCAACACCGGCGCAACGCCCGAGGATCTGGAGGCGCCACAGATTTTCGCCGCGGGTCTGGTGATTCGCGACCTGCCGGTTGCGGCCAGCAACTGGCGCGCGGTTGAATCGCTCGGCACGTTCCTGCAGCGCGGCCGCGTCGTCGCGATCGCCGGAATCGACACGCGCAAGTTGACGCGCACGGTGCGCGAGAAGGGAGCGCAATCCGCCTGCATCATGACGGGCGAGCAGCTCGATGAGGCCGCGGCGGTCAAGGCGGCCGGCAAGTTTCCGGGTCTGAAGGGCATGGACCTGGCGAAGGCGGTGTCCGTCAGGCGCTCCTACCAGTGGAACGAGGGCAGCGTGCTGCAGGGCGCCGAGCGCGGCGCCATTCGCGCGCATCAGCGCCTGCACGTCGTCGCCTACGACTTCGGCATCAAGCGCAACATCCTGCGGTTGCTCGCCGACCATGGCTGCCGCGTGACGGTGGTGCCGGCGCAGACGAGTGCAGAGGAGGCACTGGAGCTGGCGCCGGACGGCGTGTTTCTCTCCAACGGGCCGGGCGATCCGGAGCCGTGCGACTACGCCGTTCGCGCGGTGCAGGATTTCCTCAAGACCGATCTGCCGGTGTTTGGCATCTGCCTCGGACATCAAATCCTGGGATTGGCGGCCGGCGGGCGCACGCTGAAGATGAAGTTCGGCCATCACGGCGCCAATCACCCGGTGCAGGAGCTCGATTCCGGGCGCGTGTTCATCACGAGCCAGAATCACGGCTTCGCCGTCGACGAGGGCTCGCTGCCGCCGGCGGTGCGCGCCACGCACCGCTCGCTCTTTGACGGCTCCCTGCAGGGGCTCGCCTTCAATGAGCATCCCGCGTTCGGCTTTCAGGGGCACCCGGAGGCGAGCCCCGGCCCGCATGATCTGCGCATGCTCTTCGAGCGCTTCAATCACCTCATGCTGCGACGCCTGCAGAAGCTCCTGGAAGCCCATGCCTAAGCGCACGGACATCAAGAGCATTCTGATCATCGGCGCGGGTCCGATCATCATCGGCCAGGCCTGCGAGTTCGACTACTCCGGCGCGCAGGCCTGCAAGGCGCTGCGCGAAGAGGGTTACCGGGTGGTGCTCGTGAACTCCAATCCCGCGACCATCATGACCGACCCGGAGATGGCCGACGCCGTCTACATCGAACCGGTCAACTGGCGCACCGTCGCCCGCATCATCGAGAAGGAGCGCCCCGATGCGCTGCTGCCCACCATGGGCGGCCAGACCGCGCTCAACACCGCGCTCGACCTGGCGCGCGAGGGCGTGCTCGAGAAATTCGGCGTCGAGCTCATCGCCGCATCGCGCGCCGCCATCGACATGGCCGAGGACCGCGAGCTGTTCCGCGATGCGATGCGTGCCATCGGCCTCGAGGTGCCGCAGTCGCGCCTGGCGCGCACTCTGGAGGAGGGCCTCGCCGCGGTCCTCGAGGTGGGCTACCCGGTCGTCATCCGGCCGTCCTTCACCTTGGGGGGCTCCGGGGGCGGCATCGCCTACAACCGCGAGGAATTTGAAGTCATGGTGGCGCGCGGCCTCGACGCCTCGCCGACCTGCGAAGTGCTGCTCGAGGAGTCGGTGCTCGGCTGGAAAGAGTTCGAGATGGAGGTGGTGCGCGACCGCATGGACAACTGCATCATCGTCTGCTCCATCGAGAATCTGGATCCGATGGGCGTGCACACCGGCGACTCGATCACGGTGGCGCCCGCGCAGACGCTGACCGACAAGGAATATCAGCGCATGCGCGAGGCATCGATCGCCGTGCTGCGCAAGATCGGCGTCGAGACGGGCGGCTCGAACGTGCAGTTTGCGGTCAATCCCGATGATGGCCGGCTCCTCGTCATCGAGATGAACCCGCGCGTGTCACGCTCCTCGGCGCTCGCCTCGAAGGCGACCGGTTTTCCGATCGCCAAGATCGCCGCGAAGCTCGCCGTCGGCTACACGCTCGATGAGTTGAAGAATGACATCACCGGCGGGGCGACGCCGGCGGCCTTCGAGCCGTCAATCGATTACGTCGTGACGAAGATTCCGCGCTTCACCTTTGAGAAATTTCCGGCCGCGAACGACCGCCTGACGACGCAGATGAAATCCGTCGGCGAGGTGATGGCGATCGGGCGCAGTTTTCAGGAATCCCTGCAGAAGGCGCTGCGCGGCCTCGAGACCGGGCTCGACGGGCTCGGCGAGATGCTGCCGCTGCCGCTCTCGGAGGAGAATGCCGCGAAGCTCGAATACGAGCTGCGCTCCCCCGGTGCGGATCGCATCCTCTATAGCGCCGATGCCTTCCGCGCCGGTTGGCCGATTGAGCGTGTCTACGAGCTCAGCCGCATCGATCCGTGGTTCCTGGCGCAGATCGAGGATCTCATCGCCGAGGAAGGCGCGGTGCGCGCCGGCGGTGCGGCGAGCCTCGCGGGCGCGCGGCTGCTGGCTCTGAAGCGCAAGGGCTTCTCCGACAGCCGTCTGGCGCGCCTGACCGGGCAGAGCGAGGCGGCCGTGCGGCAAACGCGCCACGACTTAGGGATCCGCCCCGTCTACAAGCGCGTCGACACCTGTGCGGCGGAATTTTCCACTGCGACGGCTTATATGTACTCCACGTACGAAGAGGAGTGCGAGGCGGCCCCCACGCAGCGCCGCAAGATCATGATCCTGGGCGGCGGGCCGAACCGCATCGGCCAGGGGATCGAGTTCGACTACTGCTGCGTGCACGCGGCGCTCGCGCTGCGCGAGGATGGCTTCGAGACCATCATGGTCAACTGCAATCCGGAGACCGTGTCCACCGACTACGATATCTCCGACCGACTGTATTTCGAGCCGCTCACCCTGGAGGATGTGCTGGAGATTCTGGACAAGGAGAAGCCGGAAGGCGTCATCGTCCAGTTCGGCGGGCAGACCCCGCTCAAGCTGTCACGGCCGCTCGAGGCGGCGGGCGCGCCCATCATCGGCACGTCGCCCGATTCCATCGATGTCGCGGAGGATCGCGAGCGCTTCCAGATCCTGGTGAAGCAGCTCGGGCTGCAGCAGCCGGCCAATGCCAGCGCGCGCGCCGAAGAGCAGGCGGTGCTGTTGGCGCGCGAGGTGGGTTTTCCGCTGGTGGTGCGCCCCTCCTACGTGCTCGGCGGCCGCGCCATGGAGGTGGTCTTCAATGAGGACGACCTGCGCACCTACATGAGCATGGCCATGCGCGTCTCGCACGACAGTCCGGTGCTCCTCGACCGCTTCCTCGATGTGGCCATCGAGGTGGACGTCGACGCCGTGTGCGACGGCGAGCAGGTGTTCATCGGCGGCATCATGGAGCACATCGAGCAGGCGGGCGTACACTCGGGCGACTCCGGCTGCTCTCTGCCGCCCAACAGCCTGAGCGCGGACGTCCAGCTGCAGCTGCGCGAGCAGACGCGCAAGCTCGCCCGCGCCTTGGGCGTAGTCGGCCTCATGAACATCCAGTTTGCGATTCAGAACGGCGTGATCCACATCCTCGAGGTCAATCCGCGCGCCTCGCGCACCGTGCCGTTCGTGTCGAAGGCCACGGGCGTGCAGCTGGCGAAGGTCGCCGCGCGCGTCATGACCGGGCGCAGGCTGGCGCAGATGGGCCTCCTCGATGAGCGCGTTCCCAATTATTTCAGTGTCAAGGAGGCGGTGTTCCCGTTCGTCAAATTTCCGGAAGCCGACCCCATCCTCGGACCGGAAATGAAGTCGACCGGCGAGGTCATGGGCACGGGGCGTACCTTTGGCGAGGCCTATGCCAAGGCGCAGGCCGCCTCCGGCGTGACGCTGCCGCGCAGCGGCGTGTGTCTCTTAAGCGTGCGCGAGCGCGACAAGCCGGGCGCGGTGGAACTGGGCGCGCGGCTCATCGAGCATGGCTTTACGCTCGTGGCCACCGACGGCACCGCGCGCGCGCTCGGCGAGGCCGGCATCGCCTGCCGCCGCGTCAACAAGGTGCGCGAGGGACGCCCGCACATCGTCGACATGATCAAGAACGACGAGATCGACCTCATCGTCAACACCACCGAAGGCAAGCAGGCCATCCGCGAGTCGAACTCCATCCGGCGCGAGGCCGTGCATCGCCGCGTGACCTATTACACGACGCTCGCCGCGGCGGTCGCCACCTGCGAGGCACTCGACCATTTGGATGAAGTGGACGTGAACCGGCTGCAGGACCTGCATCGGGAGGGATTGCCCGCATGAAACGCACGCCGATGACCGCACGCGGTGCCGAGATTCTGCGCGCGGAGTTGAAGCGCCTGAAGTCCGAAGCGCGCCCGCAGATTATTCACGCCATCGCGGAGGCGCGCGCGCACGGCGACCTGTCGGAGAACGCCGAATACCATGCGGCGCGCGAGCAGCAGGGCTTCATCGAGGGCCGCATCAACGAGCTCGAAGCGAAATTTGCCAACGCCGAGATCATCGATCCCAAGTCGCTGCCGGCGAGCGGCCGCGTGGTCTTTGGCGCCACCGTCGAGCTCGAAGACCAGGGTGATGCGAGCCGCGTGGTCTATCAGATCGTGGGCGAGGATGAGGCGGACATCCGCGCCGGGCGCATCTCGATCACCTCGCCGATTGCGCGGGCGCTGGTGGCGAAGGAGACCGGCGACATCGTCGATGTGGCGGCGCCGGCCGGCCGGCGCTCCTACGAGATCATCGCGGTGCGCTACGAGTGAGCGGCCGCTCCAAGAGCAGCGGCCGTTGGCTGCAGGAGCACTTCTCCGATCCCTTCGTGCAGCGCGCGAAGAGCAAGGGCTTCCGATCGCGGGCGGTCTTCAAGCTGGAAGAGATCGACCGGCGCGAGAAACTCCTGCGTGCGGGCGAGGTCTGTGTGGACTTGGGCGCAGCGCCCGGGGCGTGGAGCCAGTACGCCCTGCGGCGGGTGGGCCGCGCGGGACGGGTCATCGCGAATGACCTGCTGGAGCTGCCGCCGCTGCCGGGACTCGAGTTCGTGCAGGGGGACATTCGCGAGCCGCAGGTCCTCGAGGCCGTCCTCGCGCGATGTCCGGAGCGCGGCATCGACGTGCTCCTTTCGGATATGGCGCCCAACCTGAGCGGCGTCGATGCCATCGACCAGCCGCGCTCGATGCATCTGTCCGAGCTGGCGCTGGAATTGGCGGGCCGCGTCTTGAAGCGCGACGGGACCGCCCTGATCAAGGTGTTTCAGGGTGCCGGCTTCGAGGCGCTGGTGCGCGGCGCACGAGCGCAGTTTGTGACGGTTAAGCTCCTGAAACCGCAGGCTTCGCGCGCGCGCAGCTCTGAGCTGTATCTGCTGGCGAAGGCCTTGGCGATGGTGTAGGTTCGATTGCAAGGTGCAGCCGCCCCGGGCTGCTCGCGAGGTTGGCCTCTTGAACGATTTGACGAAAAATATCCTGCTGTGGGTGGTGATCGTGCTGGTGCTGCTGGCGGTCTTCAGCCGCTATATGCCGCCGGTCGGACAGCCCGAAGAGGTGCGTTACTCGACCTTCCTGAATGACGTGAAGGCGAACCGCGTCGAGTCCGTCGTCCTGCAGGGCGAGATGATCTACGGCAAGCGCAAGGACAAGACCGAGTTCAAGACCTACAACCCGGAGACCGATTTCACGGCGCTGATCGGCGCCCTCTCCAAGTCGGACGTGGCGATCGAGGGGCGGCCGCCGAAACAGCCCAATTTTGTGGCTCAGCTTCTGCTGCAGCTTGCCCCGGCGCTCCTTCTCATCATGGTCTTCGTGTACATGCTGCGGCAGATGCAGGGGGCTTCCGGCGGACGCGGCGCCATGTCCTTTGGCAAGAGCCGCGCGCGCCTGCTGGGCGAGGATCAGGTGAACGTGACCTTTGCCGATGTCGCGGGCGTCGAAGAGGCCAAGCAGGAAGTTTCCGAAATCGTCGACTTCCTGAAGGACCCGGGCAAATTCCAGAAGCTCGGCGGCAAGATTCCCAAGGGCGTTCTCATGGTGGGCTCGCCCGGCACCGGCAAGACGCTGCTGGCGCGCGCGATCGCGGGCGAGGCGAAGGTGCCGTTCTTCACGATTTCAGGCTCCGACTTCGTGGAAATGTTCGTCGGCGTCGGCGCTTCGCGCGTGCGCGACATGTTTGAGCAGGCCAAGAAGCATGCGCCCTGCATCATTTTCATCGACGAAATTGACGCCGTCGGGCGCCACCGCGGTGCGGGCCTGGGCGGCGGCCACGACGAGCGCGAGCAGACGCTGAACCAGCTGCTCGTGGAGATGGATGGCTTCGAGGGCAATGAAGGCATCATCGTGATCGCCGCCACCAACCGCCCCGATGTGCTCGACCCGGCACTGCTGCGGCCGGGCCGCTTTGACCGCCAGGTGGTGGTGCCGCTGCCCGACGTGCGCGGCCGCGAGCAGATTCTGCGCGTGCACATGCGGCGCGTGCCGCTGGCGGATGATGTGAAGCCGGCGCTGATTGCGCGCGGCACGCCCGGATTCTCCGGTGCCGACCTCGCCAACCTCGTCAACGAGGCCGCGTTGTTTGCGGCGCGCGCCAACAAGCGCACCGTGAGCATGGATGAGTTCGAGCGCGCCAAGGACAAGATCATGATGGGCGCCGAGCGGCGCTCCATGGTGATGACGGAAGCCGAGAAGCGCATGACGGCCTATCACGAGTCGGGCCACGCCATTGTCGGCATGAGCGTGCCCGAGCATGATCCGGTCTACAAGGTGACGATCATTCCGCGCGGCCGCGCGCTCGGCGTCACGCAGTTTTTGCCCGAGCAGGATCGCTACAGCCTCTCCAAGCGCCGCATCGACAGCGCCATCACGACGCTCTTCGGCGGCCGGGTGGCTGAGGAGATCATCTTCGGGCCCGAGCAGGTGACGACCGGCGCGTCGAACGATATCGAGCGCGCGACCGAGCTTGCGCGCAACATGGTGACGAAGTGGGGCCTGTCCGACAAACTCGGACCGCTCACCTACACGGAGGAGACGGGCGAGGTGTTTCTCGGCCGCAGCGTCACGCAGCACAAGCAGGTCTCCGACGGCACCGCGCACGCCATCGACGAAGAAGTGCGGCGCGTCATCGAGATCAACTACACGCGCGCCAAGGAGATTCTCGACAGCAATCTCGACAAGCTGCACGCGATGGCCGCGGCGCTCGTCAAATACGAGACCATCGACGAGACTCAGCTGAAGGACATCATGGAAGGTCGGCCGCCGAAGCCGCCGAGTGATTGGGACGACAGCCTGTCCAATACGCCGCCGAAGACGCCGCTCGAAGGCGGTCAGCCCGGCAGCGTGGTCGGCTCCCCCGCTTAAGGCGCGCAAGGCGCAGGGGTTTGGCCCCGTTCCTGCAGTGCGGGACGAAGCGACTCGATCTATCGCGCGCCGTGGTGATGGGCGTGCTCAATGTCACGCCGGATTCCTTCTCCGATGGCGGACGCTTCCTCGCGCCCGCGGCCGCGCGCGAGCAGGCGCTGCGCATGATGGACGAGGGCGCGGCGATCATCGACATCGGCGGCGAGTCCACGCGGCCCGGCGCGGCCGCGGTGCCGCTCGATGAGGAGCTGCGCCGGGTCATGCCCGTGATCGAGCAGCTCGCCGGCTGCGCCGCCGTCATCTCGATCGATACCATGAAGCCTGAGGTCATGCGCGCCGCCGTCCGTGCGGGCGCCGGGCTCATCAACGACGTTCGGGCCCTGCAGGAGCCGGGCGCGCTGCAGGCGGCGCTCGATGGCGGCTGCGCGGTGTGCCTCATGCATATGCAGGGCGAACCGCGCACCATGCAGCAGGCGCCGCACTACGTCGACGTCGTGCGCGAGGTCAAGGCATTCCTCGGCGCGCGCGCGCATTCTTGCGAGGCGGCCGGGTATGCCCGCGAGCGCATCGTTATCGATCCGGGCTTCGGCTTCGGCAAGACACAGGCGCACAATCTGCAGCTGCTGCGGCAGCTCGGGGAGCTGACGCGCGGCGACTGGCCGGTCGCTGTCGGACTGTCGCGCAAGTCGCTGCTGGGGCGCATTCTCGGGCCGCGCGACGCCGATCGGCTCGCCGCCGGCGTCGCGCTCGCCGTCGTGGCGGTATGGCAGGGCGCGCGCATCGTGCGCGCGCATGATGTGGCCGCGACGGTGCAGGCGCTGCAGGCGGTGGCGGCGGTCACTGACGACGCTGACCCGCAGGAAACGGAGGCACAGCAAATTGGGACGTAAATACTTCGGCACCGACGGCGTGCGCGGCCGCGTCGGCGAGCATCCGATGACCGTGGACTTCGCGCTGAATCTGGCGAGCGCCGCGGCGCGCGTGCTCGCGCCCGAGGGCGGCACCGTGCTCATCGGCAAGGACACACGCCTCTCGGGCTACATGTTTGAGTCCGCGCTCGAGGCGGGCTTCGTTGCCGCCGGCGTCAACGCGATGCTGATCGGCCCGCTGCCCACTCCCGGCGTTGCCTACATGACACGGCGCTTCGAGTGCGATTTCGGCGCGGTCATCAGCGCGTCGCACAATCTCTACGATGACAACGGCATCAAATTCTTTGACGCCACGGGCGCGAAGCTGTCCGACGATCTGGAGGAGCGCATCGAGCTGGAGATTGAACAGGGGCCGGTGACGCGCGCCTCGCGCAATCTCGGCCGCGCCACGCGTGTCGACCGCTCGCGCACCTACTATCAGGAGTTCTGCACCTCGACCCTGCCGCCGGGGATGGACCTGGCGGGCCTCAAGATCGTCATCGATTGCGCCAATGGCGCCGCCTACAAGGTCGGGCCGCGGATGCTCGCGGACCTGGGCGCGGAGATCGTGCCGGTCGGCTGCTCGCCGAACGGCCGCAACATCAACGACGGTTGCGGCTCAACCGTGCCGGACCTGCTGCAGATGACGGTGCCGGGGGTGCGCGCGCACGTGGGTCTGGCGCTCGATGGTGACGGCGACCGCCTGGTCATGGTCGACCACCTCGGCCGCATCGTCGATGGCGACCAGCTACTCTACGTGATCGCGCGCGCGCGCAAGTTGGACAACACGCTGAAGGGTCCGGTCGTCGGGACGGTGATGAGCAACTTCGGGCTCGAGCTGGCGCTGCGCGCGGCGGGCGTCGAATTTCGCCGCGCGCAGGTCGGCGATCGCCACGTCCTCGGGATGCTGAAGGAGGCGGGCGGCGTCCTGGGTGGTGAGACATCGGGCCACATCCTGTGCCTGGATAAGACCACCACCGGCGATGGCCTGGTGAGCGCACTGCAGGTGCTCGCCGTCATGAAGCAGACCGGTCATTCGCTCGCCGAGCTCGCCGCCGGCATGACGCGCTTTCCCCAGGTGCTCTTGAACGTCAAGGTGGCACGCGGCGTCGACCCCACGGGCATTGCGGCGGTACAGGCGGCTGTGGCGCGGATTGAGAAGCGCCTGGGCGGCGAGGGGCGCGTCGTGCTGCGTCCCTCCGGCACGGAGCCGGTCATTCGCGTGATGGTCGAGGGGCGCGACGAGCAGGTCACGCGCGCTCTCGCCACCGAGCTTGCGGAGGTCGTGCGCCTGGCCGCGGCCTAGGCTATGATCCCGCGCCCCGTGCGCGGGCGCCCCGTCCGAGATCGCGTCATGCGTCATCCCTTAGTCGTCGGAAACTGGAAAATGCACGGCTCGCGCGCCGAGAATGCGCGACTCATCGAGGAGATGATTGCGCGTTTCCCGGCGGCTCCGGCGGCGCTGTGCGTGGTGTGCCCGCCGCTCGTTTATTTGCAGGATGTCGCGCGGCTGCTGCGCGGTTCGGCCATGGCGCTGGGTGCGCAGAACGTCTGCGCGGACGCGCAGGGCGCATTCACCGGGGAAGTCTCCGCCGCGATGCTGAAGGATGTCGGCTGCTCTTATGTCATCGTCGGGCATTCGGAGCGGCGACTGCTGTATCGCGAGAGTGACCAGGCCGTGGCGCGCAAGTTCGTCGCCGCGCAGTCGAAGGGTTTGGTGCCCATTCTGTGCGTCGGCGAGCAGCTCGCGGAGCGCGAGGCCGAGCGCACCCAGGAGGTGGTCGCGCGGCAGCTTGAGGCGGTGCTGCAGCTTGCCAGTGTCGACTCGCTCGCCAGCGCCGTCCTTGCCTATGAGCCGGTGTGGGCGATCGGCACCGGGCGCAATGCAACCCCCGAGCAGGCGCAGGAGGTGCACGCCTTCATCCGTGCGCAGTTGGGCGCCCGGGATGCTAAAATCGCCCCCCTGACACGTATTCTTTACGGCGGCAGCGTAAAGGCGGCCAACGCGGCGGAGCTGTTCGCGATGCCGGACGTCGACGGTGGACTGATCGGCGGCGCGTCGTTGAAAGCGGACGAGTTCATCGCGATCTTGAGCGCTGCCCGTACGCACTAAAGTGGAAGTTCAATGTTGCACATGATTCTGACGATCGTGCAGGTGTTCTCATCGGTGGCGATTATTGCCCTCGTGCTCCTGCAGCGGGGCAAAGGGGCCGAGGCGGGTGCCGGCTTCGGGGCGGGCGCTTCGGGTACGGTGTTCGGGGCGCGCGGCGCGCGCACCGCCCTGTCGCGTGCGACCGCGGTGTTCGCGGCCATCTTCATGATCAACAGCCTCGCGCTCGCGTACATGGGCCGGCAAACGGCGGCGGAACCCAAGTCGATTCTCGATGAGGCGGCGCAGACGGCACCGCAGCCTGCCCAGCGCTTGCCCGCGCCGCCGCCGCCGGCGCCGCCGCCCGGCACAGGCACGCACTGATCTCCAGCCGACGTGGTGAAACTGGTAGACACACTAGCTTGAGGGGCTAGCGGCGCAAGCTGTGTCGGTTCGAATCCGACCGTCGGCACCAAACTTGTGGTTCGATTCGTTACAATGACACCCCTTCGCACCCAGGGCAGATCGCATCTTCGACCATGCTTGCGAATTATCTGCCCGTCCTGATTTTCCTTGTCATCGCCGCTGTGCTGGCGGGCGTTCTGCTTGGCCTTGGCAGTGGCCTCGGCCGCTATCTGGCGCGCGCTCCGCAGGATGCCGCCAAGCGCACGCCCTACGAGTGCGGTTTCGACGCCTTCGAAGACACGCGCATGAAGTTCGATGTGCGCTACTACCTGGTCGCCATCCTCTTCATCGTCTTTGATCTGGAGATCGCATTCCTGTTTCCCTGGGCGGTGGCGCTGGCCAGGATCGGCCTCTTCGGCCTACTCGCCATGGGGATCTTTCTCGCGATCCTCGTGGTCGGATTCATCTATGAGTGGAAGAAGGGCGCGCTCGAATGGGACTGACTGAGTCCGCGGCGGATGACTTTGCCCAGCGTGGCTTCGTCACGACCCAGCTCGACAGTCTCGTCAACTGGGCGCGCACCGGCTCGCTGTGGCCGATGACCTTTGGGCTCGCCTGCTGTGCGGTGGAAATGATGCATGCGGGCGCTTCGCGCTACGACCTCGATCGCTTCGGCGTCGTCTTTCGGCCGAGCCCGCGGCAGTCGGACGTGATGATCGTCGCGGGCACGCTCGTCAACAAGATGGCTCCCGCGCTGCGCCGCGTCTACGACCAGATGCCCGAGCCGCGCTGGGTCATCTCGATGGGCTCGTGCGCGAATGGCGGCGGCTACTATCACTATTCCTATTCGGTGGTGCGCGGCTGCGATCGCATCGTGCCCGTCGATGTCTACGTGCCGGGCTGCCCGCCCACGGCCGAGGCGCTGGTCTACGGCATCCTGCAGCTGCAGAAAAAGATCGCGCGCACGAGCACGATCGCCCGATGAGATCCACGCGGTGAGCGAGCAAACAGATGCGCTGGCGCGCAGCATCGAAGCGCACGTCGCGGGGCGTGTGCAGCGCATTCACTCGCTGCCTTCGGAGCTCGCCTTCGAGGTCGCGACGCAGGAGCTGCAGAGCGTGTGCTGGGTGCTGCGCGACACGCCGGATCTTGATTTTCAGATGCTGATGGACCTGACCGCGGTCGACTATCTGCAGTTCGCCCGCGACGAATGGCAGACGAACTCCGCGACCCATTCGGGATTCAGCCGCGGTCGCGTCGCGCATCCCAGTGCGCACCTGCCCGCGGGCGAGGCGCGTTTCGCCGTCGTCTATCAGCTGCTCTCGATCACCCACAACCAGCGGCTGCGCCTGCGGGTGCCGTGCGCGACCGATGAGGAGCCGGTGGTCGATTCGGTTACCGACGTGTGGGCCTCGGCCAACTGGTTCGAGCGCGAGGCCTTCGACCTCTTTGGCATCCTCTTTCGCGGCCACCCGGATCTGCGGCGGATCCTGACCGATTACGGCTTCATCGGCCATCCGTTCCGCAAGGACTTCCCCTTGAGCGGCACTGTCGAGGTGCGCTACGACGCCGACAAGAAGCGCGTCATCTACCAGCCCGTCACCATCGAGCCGCGCGTGCTGGTACCGAAGGTCATCCGCGATGACCATCGCTACGAGCCTGCGCTCAAGGATGCGAAGTAGGCGCCCATGCGCGAGATCCGCAACTACACCATGAACTTCGGTCCCCAGCATCCGGCGGCGCATGGGGTGCTGCGGCTGGTGCTGGAAATGGACGGCGAGGTCATCCAGAAGGCCGATCCGCATATCGGCCTGCTGCATCGCGCCACCGAGAAACTCGCCGAATCGAAGCCCTTCAATCAGTCGATCGGCTACATGGACCGCCTCGACTACGTGTCGATGATGTGCAACGAGCACGCCTACGTGCTGGCGATCGAGCGGCTCCTCGGCGTCGCGCCGCCCGAGCGCGCGCAATACATCCGCGTGATGTTCGATGAGATCACGCGCATCCTGAATCACCTCCTGTGGCTCGGCTCGCACGGGCTCGACATCGGCGCGATGACCGTGTTTCTGCTGTGCTTCAGGGAGCGCGAGGACCTCATGGATGTCTATGAGGCAGTATCGGGTACGCGCATGCACGCGACCTACTACCGTCCCGGCGGCGTATACCGGGATCTGCCCGCGTCGATGCCGAAGTACAAGCATTCGAAGTGGCGCTCGCACAGGGACGTCGAGCGCAGGAACGAGGCGCGTTCAGGATCGCTGTTGGATTTCATTGAGGAATTCACCGGGCGTTTCCCCAAGGCCGTCGATGACTACGAAACGCTCCTCACCGACAACCGCATCTGGAAGCAGCGCACCGTGAACATCGGCGTCGTCTCCCCGGAGCGCGCCCTGCAGCTCGGGTTCTCGGGTCCCATGCTGCGCGGCTCCGGCGTCGAATGGGACCTGCGCAAGAAACAGCCGTACGAGGTCTATGAGCGCATGGATTTCGATGTGCCGGTGGGCGCCACCGGCGACTGCTACGACCGTTATCTGGTGCGCATCGCAGAGATGCGCCAGTCGAACCGCATCGTGCGCCAGTGCATCGACTGGCTGAAGGCGCATCCCGGCCCCGTCATGGTCGAGGATCAGAAGATCCGCGCTCCCGAGCGCGAGCGCATGAAGGAGGACATGGAATCGCTCATCCATCACTTCAAGTTCTTCACCGAAGGCTACTGCGTGCCCGTCGGCGACACCTACGCGGCAGTCGAGGCGCCCAAGGGCGAATTCGGCGTATATCTCGTCTCGGACGGCGCGAACAAGCCCTATCGCGTCAAATGCCGCGCACCGGGATTCGCGCATCTGGCGGCGCTCGATGAAATGGTGCGCGGCCACATGCTCGCGGACGTGGTCGCGGTGATCGGCACGCAGGATCTGGTCTTCGGAGAGATCGACCGTTGAGTACTTCGGGCACGGCGCCGCTCAATGAGCAGACGCGCGCCGAAATCGACCATTGGGTCGCGAAATTCCCTCCGGGCCGGCAGCGCTCGGCGACCATCGCGGCGCTGCGCGCCGCGCAGGAGCAGAATCACGGCTACCTCACGCCCGAACTCATGAATGCGGTCGCCGCGTATCTGCAGCTGCCGCCTATTCAGGTCTATGAGGTCGCAAGCTTCTATTCGATGTTTGAGCTGCATCCCTGCGGCCGCCACCACGTCAGCATCTGCACCAACATATCCTGCATGCTGCGCGGCGCCGAGGAGCTCGTGGCGCATGCCGAAAAGAAGCTCGGCATCCGTTTGGGACAATCCACTGCCGACGGACGCATCCTGCTGAAGCAGGAAGAGGAGTGCCTCGCGGCCTGCACGGGCGCCCCGATGATGATGGTCGACCATGTTTTCCATGAGCATCTCACCCCCGCGACGCTCGATCACATCCTGGATGAGCTCGAATGAGCCCCTCTCAGGAACAGATGAACCTCGTGGTCTTCGAGCCGCTGAAGTACCAGGAGCCGTGGAAGATCGACACCTATCGGCAGATCGACGGCTATGCGGCGTGGGAGAAGATCCTGCGCGAGAAGCCGCCGCGGGAGCAGATCATCGACACGGTGAAGGCTTCGGGTCTGCGCGGTCGCGGCGGCGCCGGCTTTCCGACCGGCACCAAGTGGAGCTTCATGCCGCGCAACTCGCCCGCGCAGAAGTATCTGGTGTGCAACTCGGATGAGAGCGAGCCCGGGACCTGCCACGACCGGGACATCCTGCGCTACAACCCGCATGCGCTCATCGAGGGCCTCGCCATCGGCGGCTATGCGACCAACTCCACTGTCGCCTACAACTATATTCGCGGCGAGTTCCTCGGCGAGCCGGCGCCGCGCTTCGAGGCGGCGCTCGCCGAGGCCTACGCCGCGGGCCTGCTCGGCAAGAATATTCGCGGCTCCGGCATCGACTTCGACATCCACACCTTTATCGGCGCGGGCGCCTATATCTGCGGCGAGGAGACGGCGCTCCTGGACTCTCTCGAGGGCAAGCCCGGCAAGCCGCGCTTCAAGCCGCCGTTTCCCGCGAACTTCGGCCTCTACGGCGCGCCCACCACGATCAACAACACCCAGAGCTTCGCCTCGGTGCCGACCATCCTCAGAAAGGGCGCGGCCTGGTTTGCGAGCCTGGGGCCGGCGAACTCGGGGGGCACTGTCATCTTCTCCGTGTCCGGCCACGTGGAGCGGGCCGGGAATTTCGAAGTCCCGCTCGGCATCCCCTTCAAGGATCTGCTCGCCCTCGCCGGCGGCATGCTGGGCGGCCGCAAGTTAAAGGCGGTGATTCCCGGCGGCTCCTCGGTGCCCGTGGTGCCGGGTGAGACCATGATGAAGATCAACATGGATTATGACTCTCTGAAGGCGGCCGGCTCCGCGATCGGCTCGGCGGCCGTGATCGTGATGGATGAGACCACCTGCATGGTGCGCGTCCTCGAGCGCATCTCGCGCTTCTACATGTCCGAGTCCTGCGGGCAATGCACGCCCTGCCGCGAGGGCACGGGCTGGATGAACCGCCTGCTGCTGCGCGTGCTGGCGGGCAGCGCGCGCCGCGAGGACCTCAATCTGCTCGTCGACGTCGCCAATCGCATCGAAGGCCACACCATCTGCGCGCTCGGGGATGCCGCGGCCTGGCCGGTGCAGAGCTTCCTGAAGCACTTCCGGCAGGAATTCGAATACATGATCGACCACGGCGGGCGCAGCGTCGTCGCCGCGGCGGGCGCGCAAGCCGCAGAGCGGGTGAACTATGGCTGACGAGCTCGTCAACATTGAGGTCAACGGCGTCGCCATGAAGGCGCGCAAGGGCGAGATGATCATCCGCGTCACCGATGCGCACGGCGCCTACGTGCCGCGCTTCTGCTACCACGACAAGCTCAGCATCGCAGCCAACTGCCGCATGTGTCTCGTGGAAGTGGAGAAGGCGCCCAAGCCGCTGCCGGCGTGCGCCACCCCGGTCGCCGAAGGCATGAAGATATTCACCAGCTCGCCGCGCGCCATCGGCGCGCAGCGCGCCACCATGGAATTCTTGCTCATCAATCATCCGCTCGACTGCCCGATCTGCGATCAGGGCGGGGAGTGCGAGCTGCAGGATCTGGCGGTCGGGTTCGGCCGCGACGTCTCGCGCTTCCATGAGAGAAAGCGCGTCGTGCCGGATGAGAATCTGGGGCCTCTCATCGCGACCGACATGACGCGCTGCATCCAGTGCACGCGCTGCGTGCGCTTCACCGAGGAGATCGCCGGCGCCCAGGAGCTCGGTATGATCGGCCGCGGCGAGGGCATGAAGGTGCGCGTCGCCATCGAGCAGACGGTGCACCACGAGATGTCCGGGAACATCATTGACCTGTGCCCGGTGGGGGCGCTCGTCTCGAAGCCCTACCGCTTCACAGCGCGCGCCTGGGAGATGGCCTCGCAGCCGCTGGTGTCGCCGCACGACGGCGTCGGCACCAATCTCTTCGGGCACGTCCTGCGCGGCAGGCTGATGCGCGTCGTGCCGCGCGAGAACGAAGAGATTAATGAGACCTGGATCCCCGACCGCGACCGCTTCAGCTACGAGGGCGTCTACAGCGAGGATCGGCTGCTGACGCCCATGATCAGAAGCGGCAGCGACTGGACGGCGACCGACTGGGAGACGGCGCTCTACCAGGTGGCGGACGATCTGCGCGCGCAGGCGGCGAGCCTGGGCGTGCTCGCAAGCGCCTCGAGCACTCTTGAAGAGCTCTATCTGCTGAACCGGATCGCGCGCGGCCTGGGCTCGCACAACATCGATCACCGCCTGCGGCAGCACGACAACCGCGACCAGAGCGCGGACCCGGCTTATCCGAACCTCGGCATGTCAATCGCGGCGGTGGAGCGCCTCGATGCGCTGCTCGTCATCGGCTGCAATCTGCGCGGCGAAGTGCCGATGCTCGCGCATCGGGTGCGCAAGGCGGCGCTGCGCGGCGCAAAGATCGCCTTCATCAATCCCGCGCGTTTTGACTATCACTTCCCGGTCGCGAGCTATCTGGAGGCGACGCCGGCGCTGCAGGTCGGCGAGCTCGCCGCGATTCTCGCCGCGTGCCTGGCTGGCTCCAAGCCGCCGCCGGCGCACGTGGCGTCGCTGGTGAACGCGGCCAAAGTCGAGGAGCGGCATCGGGCGGCCGCGACGGCGTTGCGCAGCGGCGCGCGCCGCGCCGTCTGGCTGGGAGCGCTCGCACTGCGCCACCCGGCGTTTGCCGACCTGCGCGCGCTCGCGTCCGCCCTCGCCGACCTCACCGGCGGCACCTTCGGAGTACTGGCCGAGGGCGCAAACGCCGCGGGCGCCTATCTCGCCGGCGCCGTGCCGCACCGCGAGGCGGGCGGGCGGGCGTGCGCAGGCGCCGGGCTTTCTGCCTGGCAGATGCTGCAGACCCCGTTGTCGAGCTACGTGCTCTTCGGGGTCGAGCCCGCGGAGGATGCCCTCGATCGCGAATGCCTGCGCACGCTCGCCGCCGCGCGGCGCGTGATCGCCGTCACTGCCTTCGCGAGCGCATCGCTGCGTGAGCTTGCGCACGTGCTCCTGCCGATGGGGACCTTTGCAGAAACGTTCGGAACCTATGTCAACTTCGAGGGCCGCTGGCAGAGCTTTGCCGGCGCAGCGACACCGCTCGGCGAGGCGCGGCCGGGCTGGAAGGTGCTGCGCGTGCTCGGCAACGCGCTCGGGCTCAAGGACTTTGAATACCAAAGCGCGCAGGAGGTGCGCGACGAGGTGCAGCGCGCGTGTCTTGCGCCGCTCGCGACCGCCTACGCGGGGCGCCTCGCGCCCGGCGGCGCCGCGCAACGGGCTGCGGTCGTCGACATTCCCATGTACCAGGTGGACGCGCTCGTGCGCCGCGCGCCGTCGCTGCAGCGCACGCGCCAGGGCCGCGCGCCCGCCGCGGTCTACGAATAGCTGCGGCGCTCAAGCGTGTTCGCAGGAGTCTCAACCGTGTGGTCCGACCTTCCCGCCTATGCGCACTCGACGGCGTGGATCCTTGTCATCACGGTGACGCTCATCATCAGCGTCGCGCTCCTGACGCTCTGGGAGCGCAAGGTCATCGGCTGGATCCAGCTGCGCCGCGGCCCCAACCGCGTGCGCATCTTCGGCCTGCTGCCCGGCGTCGGCCAGCCGTTTGCCGACGTCGTGAAGCTGCTCCTGAAAGAAGTCATCATCCCGGCGCGTGCAAACAAGGTGCTCTTTGTGCTCGCGCCGGCGCTGGCGCTGATTCCGGCCTTTGCGACCTGGGCCGTGATTCCACTGTCGCCCACGCTCGTCGTCGCCAACATCAATGCGGGGCTTCTCTACGTCCTGTCCCTGACCTCCGTCGGGGTCTACGGCATCATTCTCGCCGGCTGGGCCGCCAATTCGAAGTACGCGTTCCTCGGCGCGATGCGCTCGGCCGCCCAGATGGTTGCGTACGAGATCGCGATGGGATTCGCGCTCGTCGGTGTTCTCATGGTCTCCGGCAGCTTGAACCTCGACACCATCGTGCGCACCCAGCAGGGCGGACCGCTCGCCTGGAACTGGTTCTGGCTCCTGCCGCTCCTCGCCGTCTATTTCATCTCCGGCCTCGCCGAGACCAACCGCGCGCCCTTCGACGTCGCCGAAGGCGAGTCGGAGATCGTCGCGGGCTTTCATGTGGAGTACTCGGGCATCGCATTTGCACTGTTCTTTCTCGCCGAATACGCGAACATGATTCTGATTTCGGCGCTGACGTCGGTGTTCTTCTTCGGCGGCTGGCTGAGTCCGTTCGCCGGTTACCTGCCCGGCGACAACCCACTCGCGGCACTGCTCATGGCGCCGAGCTTCTTCTGGCTCGCGCTTAAGATCTTCGCCTTCCTGTTTCTCTTCCTGTGGTTGCGCGCGACCTTTCCGCGCTACCGCTACGATCAGATCATGCGTCTTGGCTGGAAAGTGCTGATTCCCATCACGCTCGTCTGGATCGGCGTCGAAATGGTCATGTCCCGTTACCACGTGGGGCCCTGGGCCACCACCTAAGAGCCGCGCACCATGGCCTTCAACTTTTTCAAGACCTTTCTGCTGCCCGAACTCGCCAAAGGGCTGTGGCTGACGCGGCGCACGCTCTTCAGCCGCAAATTCACGCTCAATTATCCCGAGGAAAAGACGCCGCAGTCGCCGCGCTTCCGCGGCCTGCATGCGCTGCGGCGTTATCCGAACGGCGAGGAGCGCTGCATTGCCTGCAAGCTCTGCGAGGCGGTATGCCCGGCCGTGTGCATCACCATCGATTCGGATGTCGCGCCGGATGGCACGCGGCGCACGACACGCTACGATATCGATCTTTTCAAATGCATCTACTGCGGCTTCTGCGAAGAGGCCTGTCCGGTCGATGCCATCGTGCTGACGCGCATCCACGAGTATCACATGGAGAACCGCGGCGAGAACATCATGAACAAGGACAAGCTGCTCGCGGTCGGCGATCGCTACGAGACCATGATTGCGGCGGACAAGGCGGCCGACGCGCCGTACCGCTGATACAGGGCGCGAGAGGCGGAGGCACGCATGCTGGTCGAGATTCTCTTCTACGTCTTTGCGACGATCCTCATCGCTGCGGCGCTGGCGGTGATCGTTGCCAAGAACCCCGTGCATGCGGCGCTCTTTCTGGTCCTCGCCTTCGTCACGAGCGCGGCGATCTGGCTGCTCGTCGAGGTGGAATTTCTCGCCATCGTGCTGGTGCTCGTCTACGTGGGCGCGGTGATGGTGCTCTTCCTCTTCGTCGTCATGATGCTCGACATCAAGGTCGAGGAGCACCGCCAGGGCTTCACCCGCTATGCCTGGCTCGGCTGGATCACGGCCATCGCCGTGATCGTCGAAATCGTGGGTGTGATCACGGCGCGGCACTTCGGCGTCGACATCACGCGCGGCGCCGCCCCCCTGCCGGCCTCCTACAGCAATACGCAGGCGCTGGGAGAAGTTCTCTATACGCAGTACGCCTATGCCTTCGAACTTGCAGCGATGGTGCTGCTGGTCGCCATCGTGGCCGCGATCGCGCTCACCATGCGGCGGCGCACCAGCTCCAAGCGCCAGGACATCAACCGCCAGGTCAACGTGCAGAGCGCCGACCGCGTGCGCCTTGTCAAATCGATGAGCGGTAAGGCGCCATGATCACCCTGGCACACCTGCTCGCGCTCTCCGGGATCCTGTTTGCGCTGGCGGTCGCCGGGGTATTCATCAACCGCAAAAACGTCATCCTGCTCTTGATGTGCGTCGAGCTCCTGTTGCTCGCCGCCAACTTCAACTTCATCGCCTTCTCGCGCTACCTCGCCGATATCAGCGGCCAGGTCTTCGTATTCTTCGTGCTCACGGTCGCCGCGGCCGAGTCGGCCATCGGCCTTGCGATCCTGGTCGTGCTGTTCCGCGAGCGCCGCACCATCAACGTCGAAGATCTCGACACGCTGAAGGGCTGAGAGAGCGCATGAATCCGCAAGTTCTGATCGCCATCGTGCTGCTGCCGCTTGCCGCGGCCGTCGTCGCGGGACTCCTGGGTCAGCGCATCGGCCGCAGCGCCGCGGGGAGCGTCGCCATCGGCGGTGTCGCGCTCTCCTGCATCTTGAGCCTGCGGGTGCTGTGGCAGATCTATTGGCAGGGCGTGCCCTCTTTCGATGCCCCGGTGTACACCTGGCTCGTGAGCGACAGCGTGCCCATGCAGGTGGGCTTTCTTATCGATCGCTTGAGCGCGCTCATGATGGCGGTCGTCACCTTCGTGTCGCTGTGTGTGCACGTCTACACCGTCGGCTACATGCGTGACGATCCCGGCTATCAGCGGTTTTTCAGCTACATCGCGCTCTTCACCTTCGCCATGCTCATGCTGGTAATGGCGAACAACTTCATGCAGCTGTTCTTCGGCTGGGAAGCGGTCGGCGTCGTGTCGTATCTCCTGATCGGATTCTGGTACACGCGCCCGAGCGCAATTGCGGCGAATCTCAAGGCATTCATCGTCAACCGCGTCGGCGACTTCGGCTTCCTTCTCGGCATCGCCGGAGTGCTCTACTACACCGGCTCCCTGCACTATGACGCGGCCTTCGCGGCCGCGCCGCAGATGGCGGCGCAACTGCTGCCGCTGTCGGCGTCGATGAGCGTACCGGCGCTGACGCTCATCTGTATCTGTCTCTTCATTGGCGCCATGGGCAAGTCGGCGCAGGTGCCGCTGCATGTGTGGCTGCCCGACTCCATGGAAGGCCCGACGCCGATCTCGGCGCTCATCCATGCCGCGACCATGGTGACGGCGGGGATCTTCATGGTCGCGCGCATGTCGCCGCTGTTTGAATACTCCGACACCGCATTGTCGTTCGTGCTCGTCATCGGCGCGACCACAGCGTTCTTCATGGGCGCGCTCGGGGTCGTCAACAATGACATCAAGCGCGTCATCGCCTATTCGACCCTCTCGCAGCTCGGTTATATGACCGTGGCGCTGGGCGCTTCCGCCTACAGTGCGGCGATCTTTCATCTCATGACCCACGCCTTCTTCAAGGCGCTTCTCTTCCTCGCGGCCGGCTCGGTGATCATCGGCATGCATCACGAACAGGACATGCGCCGGATGGGCGGATTGGCGAAGTACATGCCCATCACGGCGATGACGGCGTGGATCGGCGCGCTGGCGCTCATTGGCACGCCTTTTTTCTCCGGCTTCTACTCGAAGGACACCATCATCGAGGCGGTCGGCGCCTCGCAGCGCTGGGGCGCGCGCTACGCGTATTACTGCGTACTGGGCGGAGTCTTCATCACGGCGCTCTATACCTTCCGCATGCTCTTCATGACCTTCCACGGGCCGGAGCGTTTCCGTGCGGTGGCGCACCATGAGGGGGGTCACACGGACGAGCACGGGCACGAGGATGCAGCACACCCGGAGGCGGGCAGCCACGCGGACCCCGAGGAGAGCCCTGCGGTCGTGACGGTGCCGCTGATTGCGCTCGCGATCCCCTCCGTCGTCATCGGCTTCATGACGGTTGGCACCGTGCTCTACGGCAACTATTTCGGCGACTCGATCCGGGTCCTCAAGAAGAACGCGGTCATGGACGAGCTCGCCCGCGATTATCACGGCCCCGTCGCCTTCGCGCTGCATGCCCTCACGGGACCCACCTTCTGGATGGCGCTTGCCGGCGTCGTCATCGCCTGGCTCTTCTTCCTGAAGCGTCCGCAGCTTGCTGAGGCGACGGCCCGTCACTGGAGCATCGTGCGCGGTGTGCTCGTCAACAAATACTACTTTGACTGGTTCAACGAGAAGATCATCGCCGTCGGCGCGCTCCTCCTCGGGCGGGGCCTGTGGCACGGAGGAGATCAAGCGGTGATCGACGGCGGATTCGTGGACGGCACCGCGTCCACCATCGGCCGAGCGGGGCGCCTCGTGCGGCGCGTGCAAAGCGGCTATCTCTACTCCTATGCGTTCTGGATGATCATTGGACTGGCGGTGCTTCTCGGCTGGTTCTTAAACAAGGCGAGATGAGATGAGATGAGCGCCGCGATGCACGCTCCTGCCTTGTCGCTCGTCGTGTGGCTGCCCATCAGCGCGGGCATCCTCGTGCTCATCTTCGGCGATCAGCGCATCAGCGCGGCGCGTTGGGTGGCGCTTGCGGCCGCGGTTCTGACTTTCATTCTCACGCTGCCGCTCATCGCGACCTTTGATACCGGCACCGCGGCCTTCCAGTTCATCGAACACCTGCCGTGGATCAGGCGCTTCGATGCCTACTATGCGCTGGGGCTCGATGGGATCTCGCTGCCGCTCGTGGTGCTCACGGCCTTCGTCACCGTGCCCGTCGTGATCGCCGGCTGGAGCGTCATTCAGACACGGCCCGCACAGTATTTCGCGGCCTTCCTCATCATGGAAGGTCTCATGATCGGCGTCTTCTCGAGCATGGATGCGCTGCTCTTCTATTTCTTCTGGGAGGCGATGCTCATCCCCATGTTCCTCATCATCGGAATCTGGGGCGGCCCAAGGCGGGTCTACGCCACGATCAAGTTCTTTCTGTACACATTCCTGGGCTCGGTCCTGATGCTGGTGGCGCTCATCTACCTGTACGTGAGATCCGGTCATTACGCGATCGCGGCGTTTCAGGCGCTGCCCCTCACGCTGTTCGAGCAGCGCTGGATTTTTCTCGCATTCCTGGCCGCCTTCGCCGTCAAGGTGCCGATGTGGCCGGTGCACACCTGGCTGCCCGATGCCCATGTCGAGGCGCCCACCGGCGGCTCCGTCATCCTCGCCGCCATCATGCTGAAGATGGGCGGGTACGGCTTCCTGCGTTTCAGCCTGCCGATCACGCCGGATGCGAGCCGCGAGCTCGACTGGCTCATCATTGCGCTTTCGCTGGTCGCAGTCGTCTATATCGGCTTCGTCGCGCTCGTGCAGACGGACATGAAGAAGCTGATCGCCTACTCCTCGATCGCGCACATGGGATTTGTGACGCTGGGCGCGTTCATCGCCTATGACATCGTCACCAATACCGGCAGCCTGCAGGGCGCGGCCATGGGCCTCGATGGCGCCATGGTGCAGATGGTGTCGCACGGACTCGTCTCCGGGGCGCTTTTTCTCTGCGTCGGCGTGATGTACGACCGCCTGCACAGCCGCGACATCGCCGCTTACGGCGGCGTCATCAATACCATGCCGCGGTTTGCCGGCTTCATGGTGCTCTTTTGTCTTGCGAACTCGGGGCTGCCCGGAACCTCAGGCTTCGTCGGCGAATTCCTCGTCATCCTCGCAAGCTTCAAGGCAAGCTTCTGGTACGCGCTCCTCGCGGGGACGACTCTGGTATTGGGCGCAGCCTATACGCTCTGGCTCGTTAAAAGAGTCATCTTTGGTCCCATCGCGAATGCGGGCGTAGCGGCCCTAAAGGATCTGGACGGGCGCGAGTTGATAGTACTCACGATGCTCGCCGTGAGTGTGCTGGCGCTGGGCGTTTGGCCGGCGCCGCTCCTTGACATCATGCGCGCCTCGATCCACCACCTGGTGGACCAGGCGATCGCGACCAAGCTGCCGTTATGAGCACTCTGTCCGAACCTGCCCTGACGTGGGCCAGCGTCGCACCGGCCGCTCCCGAGATGTATCTCGTGCTGGCGGCGTGCGCAGTCCTCCTAATCGAGGCCTTCTCGGGGGAAAAACGCCGCGGCCTTGCCGATTCTTTAACTTTCATCGTGCTTGTGCTCGGCGCCCTCATAACCGCTCTCTTTTCGCACGTGAGCGCGCCGACTACACTGTTTCACGGCCTGTACGTCGCCGATGAGCTGGGCTATGCATTAAAGGTCGCCGGATTCCTCATCGTCGCCGTCACGCTCGTCTATTCGCGCGCCTACCTTGATCAGCGCGACATCATGCGCGGCGAGTACGATGTGTTGTGCCTGACGGCGCTCCTCGGCATCTTCGTATTGGTGTCGGCGAACAGCCTCATCACCGTGTACATGGGGGTTGAGCTCCTGGCGCTGTCGGTATATGCGCTGATCGCGTTTGACCGCGAGTCGGGGGTCGCCGCGGAAGCCGCGATGAAGTATTTCGTGCTCAGCGCGATCGCCTCCGGCGCGCTGCTCTACGGCATGTCGATAGTCTATGGAATGACGGGCTCGCTCGACCTGGATGTCATTGCGGCGCACATCAGCACCGGCCACGCGAGTCTCGGCGTCGTCTTTGGCCTCGTATTCATTGTGGTTGCCGTCGCCTTCAAATTAGGCGCGGTGCCGTTTCACATGTGGCTGCCCGACGTTTATCACGGCGCGCCGACGAGCGTGACTCTGTTCATCAGCACCGCTCCACAGCTTGCATACTTCGCGCTCGCATTTCGGCTGCTGGCCCATGGGCTTGCAGGTGTCACCGTCGAATGGACCCAGATGCTCGTGCCGCTTGCGGTCTTGACTCTCATCGTCGGCAACCTGGTCGCCATCGCGCAGAGTAACTTGAAGCGCATGCTCGCGTATTCGACCATTGCAAACGTCGGCTTCATTCTTTTGGGTTTTATAGCCGGCACGCCGGCCGGTTTCGGCGCTGCGCTCTTTTACACGCTGGTCTATATTCTGGTTGCGTTGGGCTCGTTCGGTGTCATCCTCATGGCGAGCCACCACGGATTCGAGGCGGATTCCCTCGATGACTACAAGGGCCTTTATGCCCGCGACCCGTTATTGGCCGTGATCATGATGGCGCTCATGTTCTCAACGGCTGGCGTTCCCCCTTTCATTGGATTCTGGGCCAAGCTGCGCATCATCCAGGAGCTTTGGGTTACGCATCACAGCGCGCTGGTCGTCTTTGCCGCAGCAGCCTCTGTTGTCGGCGCGTTCTACTACCTGCGCATCGTCAAGCTCATGTACTTTGACGCGCCCGCCGCTGGGGTTCCGAGGCCCTTGAGGGCTTCCAGAGCGCGCGTCTTCCTCACGCTGAACGCGGCTGCCGTACTTGTGCTCGGCCTCATTCCCGGGCCACTGTTGGATCTTTGCACGCGCATTCTTCATTAAGAACAATGGCTTCCGTGGCGTGTTGCGCTCGTCTCGTTGCACCGCAATTCATGCGGCCTTAGAATGCGCGGCGATTCCGGTGCGGGGTGGAGCAGTCTGGCAGCTCGTCGGGCTCATAACCCGAAGGTCGCAGGTTCAAATCCTGCCCCCGCTACCACGCCTATGTGGTCCTATCCGAGGACATGGTAGTCAATTTATTCCGGAGACATCGGTAACAGCTTAGCACCGAAGGGATTGGGGGCACACTCGACGCGACCTGTCTCGTGATCGAAGAATCCCAAGTCGTAGTGCATAAAGCTGACCAACC
>DATHRI010000006.1:0-65311 GCA_035481795.1 Steroidobacteraceae bacterium | reverse complement strand
GGTTGGTCAGCTTTATGCACTACGACTTGGGATTCTTCGATCACGAGACAGGTCGCGTCGAGTGTGCCCCCAATCCCTTCGGTGCTAAGCTGTTACCGATGTCTCCGGAATAAATTGACTACCATGTCCTCGGATAGGACCCCCGGAATGGACATCGGGGCAGCAGGATTTGAACCTGCGACCTATACGTCCCGAACAGATCGTCAAATTGGAATTCTGAAGCGCTTCCGACCGCCAATGCGATACACGGAAAAATCGCGCCGGTCGGTCGTTAACACGAGGTCCGTTCCCAGGTCTTCGGCGAGAACGACCAGTGTCGCATCCGCAAAATCCATGGGGCAGTCGGCGTACTGCTGCATGAGTTGACGCCCGCGGCGAAGCGCAGCTGTGCTCGTCGGAACCAATAGCGCACCTCCGGAGAGCACAAAGTCGAGGCACGCGAGCGCACCTCCGGGAACGCGGGTTAACAGATGCGTCGCCTCGGTAAGAACCGCCTCACTGGTAAGGACCTGTCCGGACCATGCTCTAAAAAAATCCGAGAACTCGCGGTAGCGGTTCTGACTGCGATCCAGCAGCGAGACCAGAGCACCGGTATCGAGCAGCAGCTCACTCCGCACGCGTCAACGACTCGATGATGTAGGCGCGGTGCTGCTCCGCAAGATCCGCAATGCCTGAATTCAGTGAACCGATGAGGCCCCTGACTCGCTCTGCGGGCCGGGGTCCGGACTTTGTCTGCGCATTCAAGTAGTCGCCCAAGGCGGCGCGCACGATCTCCGACACTTTGCGCCCGGACTTCCTGCTGGCCCTTGCGAGTGCGTCAGAGAGATCTGCTGGAAGGCGAACTGTGAGCTGCGATTCCATAATGTAGTGCATTGTAATGCAGTGTCATGCACATCCGCAACCATTGCGTGCGGTGAAGACCCTTTAAGTCGTTCAGGTCAAGCAATCGCGCGGCCTATCAGTTGCCCTGCGCGATGGATCTTGCCCGTCGGATTAACAAGCTGAGCGCCTCAGACCATCGCAGCCCGAACCGCCGCTCGCGACGTACAGCGAATGCGCATATGCCTAACGCCCCCTTTGTCCTAGAGGTCGTCCATTGGAAAGCGTGGAGTCCAAAGTCCTCCCTTATCCTCACGGTCCCCCTGTGCTACTCAATCTTTGAGACTCGACAGCGGCCGACAGCAGCCGGCCGCTGCCTGCCTCGCCTCGTTAAGCTCCAACCGTAATACGACGAGGCTGTGCCTTTGCCTGCTTCGCGATGCTGAGCTCCAGAACGCCGTTTCGGCCCTTAGCGCTGACGCGCTCTGTATCGACCGTTTCGGGCAGAATGAAGCGTCGATAAAACCGCCCTTGGCTTCGCTCGCTGCGTTGACGCAACAGCTGTTGTTCGTCGCTGGTCGCGCGTTGCGCGATGGCGCGCTCGCCGGAAAGCGTTAGCACACCGTTGTCGAGCGTAATTTCGACCGCTTTCGGCTCCACGCCCGGCACGTCGACAAATATTTCAAAGCGATCCGCGTATTCATGTATATCGACCGGCGGTGACCAGTCGGCGGTAGCGCTGCTGCTAGCGTTAGCGGTATCCGCGTTGCTGAAGATCCGATTAATCTCGCCCTGCAGATGCGACATGACGTTCCAGGGTTCGTACTTTGAAATAGACATCGCCTTACCTCCTTTATGAATGTAACCGGCAGCCCAATGTGGAAGGCCGCCTGTCCAAGATTTAGGAGTGGCCATTGCAGTTTCAAGAGGAGGCGTATGGGGGATCGCAAGCATCACGCAGCTCCGGGCACCGAGCCTCGAGTAGCGTGCGTCGGACAAGGGCGTACCGGGGTTGCTGCTGTTCGACCTGCCAACGTTGGACGCGACACGCGTGCGCCGACCTGACACCCCGGATGACACCCGGGCGCATTCGAGTCTGACACCCAGCGGGAGTGGGGCGAAAAATAACCAATAAATTCAATGGTCGGGGTGACAGGATTTGAACCTGCGACCTATACGTCCCGAACGTAGCGCTCTACCAGGCTGAGCTACACCCCGAAACTGGAAAGACTCGCGCCGTCCTGAAGCGGCGCCCCGCCGTGGCGCCGGGGCCGCGCAGTGTACCCGCGCCACCGTTGGCGCTTCAATGGCTTTCCTGCCCGGTCAAGTGGTGTGTTCGACGGCAAAGCGCGCCAGGCTTGTGAGCCCCTCTTTATAAGGAGAGGCGGGCAGCTCCTCGAGCGCAGCTAACGCCAATGCACTTTCAGTTTCTGCAGCGCATTGTGCGTAGTTGAGGCCTCCGGTGGCTTCGATGGCCGCGACGACCGGTTCAAGCTCGGTGAGGCCGCCGGCGTGTATGGCGCGTCTGATTGCCGCACGCTGTAAATCATCACCGTGCTTGAGCGCATGAATAAGCGGCAGAGTCGGCTTTCCCTCGGCCAGGTCGTCACCCAGGTTCTTCCCGCGGGCAGACGGATTTGAGCGGTAATCGAGCACATCGTCCATGAGCTGGTAGGCGGTTCCCAGGTGCCGTCCATAACGCGCGAGCGCGGTCTGGATCTCGGGCGGACTTTGCGAGAGAACTGCTGCAACCTCCGCGCCGGCCTCGAAAAGGCGTGCGGTCTTGCGATGGATCACGTCAAGGTATCGCTGCTCGCTCGTTTCAGGGTCGTGTGCATTCATGAGCTGCAGCACTTCGCCCTCGGCGATCACATTGGTCGCGTTGGCCATAATCTCCATGACCCGTTGCGAGCGCAGCCCCGCCATCATCTGAAAGGCACGGCTGTAGACAAAGTCTCCCACGAGCACGCTCGCCTGATTGCCGAAGACTTCATTCGCCGTCGCACGGCCGCGGCGTTTGGAGGAGCCGTCGACGACGTCGTCGTGCAGCAGGGTTGCCGTATGGATGAACTCAATGAACGCTGCGGCCTCGATGTGCGCCGCGGAGCTCTTGCCGCAGGCCCGGCCGGTGAGAGTGACGAGCAGCGGACGCAACCGCTTGCCGCCGCCCGTGATGATGTGTTCAGCGACCTGATCGACGAGAGTTACTGTGCTCTTGAGGCGGGCTCGGACGACTGCGTTGACGGCGTCGAGGTCGCCTTGGATGAGGGCGCGGATTTCATCGAGGGTCATGTGGGGAAGTGTATCTGGAGTCTGGGCGTTCTGGCCGGGGCGGGTTTGACCCCCTCCTGGCCGGTCAGTAGAATGCGCGGCCTTTCGCGGCGCTCGCCACCCTAAGCCCCAGGATCACATCATGTACGCGGTCATTGCCACCGGCGGCAAGCAATATCGGGTCACCCAGGACGGTGTCCTGCGGATTGAAAAGCTCGATGCCGAACCCGGGTCGACGGTTGAGTTTGGCGAGGTGCTCCTGGTCGGCGAGGGCGCCGACGTGAAGCTCGGCGTCCCGCATCTTAAGGGCGGCAAGGTGAGCGCGACGGTTCTGCGCCATGGCAAGGGTAGCAAGGTATCGATCGTCAAGTTTCGGCGCCGCAAGCACTATCTGCGTCAAAAGGGTCACCGGCAGATGTTTACTGAAGTCAAGGTGACCGGAATCAGCGCGGGCTAGGGCGCCGCTCACCCGAGGATCTGGCAATGGCACACAAGAAAGCAGGCGGCAGCACTCGCAACGGTCGCGACTCGCACTCCAAGCGCTTAGGGGTTAAGCGCTTCGGCGGCGAGCAGGTTTTGGCCGGCAATATCATCATTCGCCAGCGCGGCACGCCCGTGCGCGCGGGTTCTAACGTCGGTGTGGGGGTCGACCACACTCTCTTCGCCAAGGTCAGCGGACGCGTGCAATTCAAGAAGTCCGGTTCCGACAAGCGTCTGTACGTCAGCGTGCTGCCCGAGGCGAACTGAACGGGCGCTGGCTCATACGGGCGGATCTTCCGCGACCCCGGCTCAGCCGGGGTTCTCGTCTTAAGCCCATGAAATTCGTCGACGAAGCCCGATTGATCGTGCAGGCTGGCCGCGGTGGCCGCGGCAGCACGAGCTTCAGGCGCGAGAAGTTCGTGCCCCTGGGCGGCCCCGATGGCGGTGACGGTGGCCACGGCGGCAGCGTCTACCTGCGTGCGGCACCCGGCATCAACACCCTCGCCGATTTTCGGATCGCGAGAACCTTCAAGGCCGAAGTCGGTGAATACGGCTCGGGCAACGGCTGCACCGGCCGAAGCGGTGCGGACCTCTATGTGCCGGTCCCGATCGGAACAGTCGTGCGCGAGCTCGAGACTCAGGAAGCCCTGGGCGACCTCACCCGCGAGGGCCAGGAGCTGCTCGTGGCGCGCGGCGGCAAGGGCGGCTGGGGCAACACGCGCTTCAAATCGAGCACCAACCGTTCGCCAAGGCAGTTTGGCCCGGGGCTGCCGGGGGAGAGGCGCGCGCTTGAGCTTGAGCTTAAGCTCATCGCCGACGTCGGTCTTCTAGGCCTACCGAACGCCGGAAAATCGACCCTGATCCGCGCCGTGTCCGCCGCCCGGCCGAAGGTTGCGGGCTATCCGTTCACGACGCTGCACCCGAATCTGGGCGTCGTGTCGGTGGGGGAGCACCGCAGCTTCGTCATGGCGGACATCCCCGGGCTCATCGAAGGCGCGGCGGAAGGCGCGGGTCTGGGTCATCGGTTCCTGCGGCACCTGCAGCGCACGCGCCTGCTGCTGCATCTGGTGGATCTGGCGCCGCCCGATCCGCAGGCAGATCCGGTGCAGGATGCGCGCGCCATCGTGCGCGAGCTTAAAAAGTTTGATCCGCAACTCGCCTCGAAGCCGCGCTGGCTCGTGATCAACAAGCGCGATCTCCTGCCGGACGCGGAGGCCGAGGAGCGCGCGCGTTCGATCGTGCGGCGCTTACGATTCCGGGGGCCGCAATTCCTCGTGTCCGGCGCGACCGGGCGGGGCACGCGGGAGCTGTGCGCCGCGGTGATGAACTTTCTCGAGGAGCGCGCTCGTGAAGAGCGCGCGACGGCTTAGGCTTTTGCCTGCATTTGCCGGATGCGCGCGGCGAGCCGGCTCTTGTGCCGAGCCGCCTTGTTGCGATGAACGATCTTCTTCGTCACGAGCGTATCAATCATCGGCACGGCTTCCTGATAGCTCGTCCGCGCACTCTCTTTATTACCCGTCGCGATCGCCGCGATCACCCGGCGCAATGCCGAGCGCATCCGCGAGCGCAGCGCAATGTTGCGGGCACGGTGCTTCTCAGCCTGGCGCGCGGCCTTTTCCGCAGACTTCGTATTAGCCACAGTGGTCCATCCGTTTCAAGGGCGCGGTAGTCTGGGGAGCCTCGGGTGCCTTGTCAACGCTGGCGATGCCCAGACCTTAGAGTCCTGTGTATAGTTTGCCAGCTTCGGTGCGAGGGTGGCGATGGAGCTCATTCGAGGACTCACAAACCTGCGCCCGCATCACCGGGGCTGTGCTGTCACGGTGGGCGGGTTCGACGGATTGCATCTGGGGCATCAGGCGCTCATCGGCCGACTGCGCGATGCCGCCGCGCAGCTCGAGCGCCCCACGATGCTCGTGAGCTTTGAGCCGATGCCGCGCGAGTACCTGGCGCCGCAATCGCCGCCGGCGCGCCTGACGACATGGCGCGAGCGCTGGCATCTGCTTAAGGAGCTCAGGCTTGATAATGTCCTCCTGCTGCGCTTCGGCGAGGGTCTCAGGCGGCTGCCCGGCGAGGACTTCGCGCAGCTTCTGGCGCGCGACCTGGACGCGGCCACCGTGGTCGTCGGCCATGATTTCAAGTTCGGCCGCAACGGCGAGATGGATGCGGAGGCACTTGCGCTGGGTGGTGAGCGCCTGGGCTTCTCAGTGGACGTGGTGCCGCCGGTCATGCTGGCAGGCGAGCGCGTGAGCAGCAGTGGTGTGCGCGCGGCGTTGGGACGCGGCGACCTCGAGCACGCGCGGCGCTGGCTCGGCAGGCCCTATTCGATGATCGGGCGTGTGGTGCACGGGAGTCATCGGGGACGCGAGTTGGGATTTGCAACGGCCAATGTGAAGCTGCACCGCAAGCGTACGCCGCTCGGCGGCATCTTCGCGGTGCGCGTGCGCGGCGCGGGTCTCGGGGCGTTGCCCGGAGTCGCTAGCCTCGGTACGCGCCCCACGGTGGGAGGCACGGAGCCGCTTCTCGAGGCGCACGTGTTCGATTTTGCGGGCGATCTCTACGGCCGCGAGATCGAAATCGAGTTCGTCGCCAAGCTGCGCGAGGAAGAGCACTTCGCGGATCTCGATGCGCTTACCCGCCAGATGCATGTGGATGCCGCCCAGGCGCGGCGCATTTTGGAGTGTTGACTCGAGCGATGGACTACAAGCACACGATCAATCTGCCGCACACCGAATTTCCCATGAAGGCAGATCTGCCGCGGCGCGAGCCCATGACGCTGGCTTACTGGGACGAGCTGGCAATCTACCGTCGGCAGCGCGAGGTCGCGCGCGGCCGACCGCGCTTTGTTCTGCATGACGGCCCGCCCTATGCCAATGGCGTGATTCACATCGGCCATGCCGTCAACAAGATCCTGAAGGACATCGTCGTCAAATCGCGCTTTCTCGATGGCTACGACACGCCCTACGTGCCGGGCTGGGATTGCCACGGCCTGCCGATTGAGCTGCAGGTCGAGAAAAAGGAGGGCCGTCCCGGCCAAAAACTCGACGCCACGGCATTCAGGGCCGCCTGCCGCGCCTTTGCGGAACAGCAGATCCAGGGCCAACGCACCGACTTCAAGCGGCTCGGCGTGTTGGGCGACTGGGAGCATCCCTATCGCACCATGGATCCGATGTACGAGGCGCAGCAGCTGCGCGCCTTTGGCAAAGTGTTGCAGAACGGTCATGTGTATCGCGGCGCGAAGCCGGTTCACTGGTGCCTCAACTGCCGCTCTGCGCTTGCCGAGGCGGAAGTCGAATACGAGGAGAAAATCTCGCCCGCCGTCGACGTCGGCTTCGAGTTGGTGAACGAGGATCGCGACAAGCTGCGACAGGCGTTCGGCCTGGACACGCTTCCGGAGGGTCCGGTCTACGCCGTCATCTGGACGACAACGCCCTGGACACTGCCCGCGAACGAGGCGCTGAGCGTCCATCCGGAGTTTCTCTATTCGCTCGTCACGACGAACCGCGGCAGCTTGCTGTTGGCGAGCGACCTGCGCGCGCGCGTGGACGCCTATTCACAAAAGGGCATTACGCAGGCAGAGGCGACGGGCGCCGCTGTCATGAGCGTCCACGGTCGTGTGCTGGAAGGCATTCGCTTTCATCACCCCTTCTACGATCGCGTGGTGCCGATAGTCCTCGGGGAGCACGTCACCCTCGATGCCGGAACCGGCATCGTCCACACTGCGCCCGCGCACGGCCTCGATGACTGGATCGTCGCGCAGCGCTACGGACTCGCCGTCAATAATCCCGTGGGCGATGACGGTCGATTCGTCCACGGCACTGCGCTCTTCGCCGGTGAGTCGGTTTGGGATGCGAACGCGCATGTCATCGCCGTCCTGGAGGAGCGTGGCCGGCTCTTCAAGCACGAGCCGTACAAGCACAGCTATCCGCATTGCTGGCGCCACAAGACGCCGCTCATATTCCGTGCGACGCCGCAGTGGTTCATCAGCATGGAGGCGCAAAGGCTGCGCGCGCATGCGCTGCGCGACGTCAAATCCGTCACCTGGACCCCCGCATGGGGCGAGCAGCGCATCACCGGCATGCTCGAGAATCGTCCCGACTGGTGCATTTCCCGGCAGCGAACCTGGGGCGTGCCCATCCCGCTGTTCGTTCATCAGGCCAGCGGCGAGCGCCACCCGCGAAGTCTGGAACTCATCGAGCAGGCGGCGCACCTCGTCGAGCGCGGCGGAGTGGAAGCCTGGTTCGAGCTGGATACCAAGGAGTTCCTGGGCGCCGACGCCGGCTACTATGCGAAGGTCATCGACGTCATGGACGTGTGGGCCGACTCCGGGCTCTCCTTTGAGTGCGTAGGCACCCTGCGGCCGGAGCTCGCCTCCCCGGTCGATCTGTATCTCGAGGGGTCCGACCAGCACCGCGGCTGGTTTCACAGCTCGCTCCTCATGTCGGAGGCGATCTACGAGCGCGCGCCCTATCGCGGCGTGCTCACCCACGGCTTCGCCGTGGATGAAAAGGGCCGCAAGATGTCGAAATCCCTGGGCAACGTCATTGCGCCGCAAAAGGTGATCCAGAACCTCGGTGCGGATGTGCTGCGGCTCTGGGTCGCGGCAACCGACTACGCGAACGAGATGAGCGTGTCGGATGAGATCCTGAAGCGCATGGCCGACTCCTACCGGCGCATGCGCAACACGGTGCGTTTTCTCCTGGGCAACCTCGCAGGCTTCAATCCCCAGGAGCACGCGGTTGCGCCCGCGGACATGGTGGCGCTTGACGCCTACGCGCTCGCCCGCACCCGCGTACTACAGGATGAGGTGATCGAGGCCTATCGGAGCTACGCCTTTCATTTGATCTACCAGAAGGTCCACAATTTCTGCGTGGTGGATCTGGGCGGCTTCTACCTCGATATTCTGAAGGACCGTCTGTATACCACTCCCGCGGCCGGTCATGCGCGCCGCTCGGCGCAGACGGCCATGTTTCACATCGCCGAGAGTATCGTGCGCTGGCTGGCACCCATTCTCTCGTTCACCGCCGAGGAGATCTGGCGCCAACTGCCGGGGGTGCGTCTGGAGTCGGTATTCCTGAGCACCTGGCACACGCTTCCGGCGGTGCCCGCAACGGCCATCAACTGGCCGGCGCTCATTGCGCTACGCGCCAATGTGATGCACAAGCTCGAAGCGCTGCGTGACAGCGGCGCGATCGGCTCATCACTCGATGCGGCGGTGGATGTGTATGCCACGCCCGCCGCCTACGAGGAGGTGAGCTCGCTCGGGGAGGAACTGCGCTTCCTGCTCATTACATCCGAGGCGCGCTTGCACAACGGCGCAGCGGCGCAGCAGGACAGCATCGAAGTGGCGCCCTCCCAATACTCCAAATGCGTGCGCTGCTGGCATCATCGACCGGATGTGGGATCGCACTCGGAGCATCCGCAGCTGTGCGAGCGCTGCGTCACGAACCTCAGCCTCCCTGGCGAGCGGCGGGTGTTCGCGTGAATGAGGCGAGCGGCTGGCGCTGGCTGCCGGTCACCGCCGCGGTGATCGGCCTGGATCAGTTCAGCAAGCTTCTGGTCGTGCATCACGTGAAGCTCTACAGCAGCATCTACGTGCTGCCGGTGCTCGATATCAGCCTGCGTTACAACCGCGGCGCCGCCTTCAGCTTCCTCGAAGGGGCATCCGGATGGCAGCGGTGGTTCTTCACGGTGCTGGCGCTCATCGTGAGCGCCACTATCCTGATCTGGATGCGGCGCCTGAGGGGTGCCGCGCAATGGCTCTTATGTTTGAGTCTGGCATTCATTCTCGCCGGCGCGCTTGGCAATATGATTGATCGCTTGCGCATCGGCCACGTCATCGACTTCGTCGTCGCCCACTGGCACCACGCCGAGTTCCCGGCGTTCAACCTGGCCGACTCATCCATCACGGTCGGCGCGGCGTTGCTGCTGCTCGATGCGTTACTCGACAGCCGTCGCACGGCCGGAGCAGCCTGATGCAGATTCTCCTTGCCAATCCCCGTGGCTTCTGCGCCGGCGTCGATCGCGCAATCGACATCGTGGAGCGCGCGCTCGAGCTCTTTGGCGCGCCGATTTATGTGCGCCACGAGGTGGTGCACAACCGTCATGTGGTCGAGCGGCTGCGCAGCCTGGGAGCCGTTTTCGTCGAGGAACTCGATCAGGTCCCCGCCGGCTCCAATGTGATCTTCTCGGCGCACGGCGTGTCGCGCGCCGTAGTCGAGGCGGCCGCAAACCGCGGTCTCACCGTATTTGACGCCACCTGTCCTCTGGTCACGAAAGTGCACATGGAAGTACAGCGCTACGCGAGCGAAGGGCGGGATGTCATCCTCATCGGCCATGCGGGCCATCCGGAGGTGGAAGGAACAATGGGGCGTTTCGACACCTCCTTCGGCGGGCGCATGCACCTCGTGCAGCGCGTTGCCGACGTCGCGACGCTCGTCGTGCGCGATTCGGCGCGGCTCGCCTTCGTCACGCAGACGACGCTGTCCGTGGACGACACGGCGCAGATCGTGGCCGCCCTGCGCGCGCGCTTTACAGAGCTTGCGACTCCGCGGCACGAGGATATCTGCTACGCAACTCAAAATCGGCAGGATGCCGTGAAGAAGCTCCTCGAGGAGTGTGATGTGCTGGTGGTGGTGGGCTCGAGAAGCAGCTCCAACTCCAACCGCCTGCGCGAGCTTGCCGAGCGCAGCGGCGTGTCCGGCTACCTCGTCGACGGGCCCGAGGAAATGCGCCATGAGTGGTTCGTGGGTAAGCGCGCGGTCGGCGTCACCGCCGGCGCGTCGGCACCCGAGGTTCAGGTGCAGCAGGTCATCGCGCAGCTGCGCGATTGGGGCGGCGAGGTGTCGCGCGAGGTCCAGGGTCGCGAGGAGCGCGTCTACTTTTCGCTGCCGCGCGAGCTGCGGCGTTAGCGATTGCCGTACAGCGATCTCTTCAGGCGCCAGCGCTTGTGGGACCACGGCCAATCCGGCGGCGATGCGCGGATCTGCGCCTCCACCCGCTGTGCATAACGCTCCGTGAGCTCGCCGGGGGCAGTTGTCTCGCCCGCCGCGGCGAGGCTTGAAAATTCCATGCGGTAGCGGCCGCGCGCCACGCGGCGCATGCCGGCGAAGAAGACCGGATAGCGGGTCACGCGCGCAATCTCCTCCGCGCCCACGAAGAAGGCGCTGTCGCGGTTCAAGAAGCGCACCCAATGCTTGTGCTCCGCCTTCGTCGGCTCCTGGTCGGCGACCATGCAGATGGCGCGCACGATATCGCGGCGCCTGAGGATGTCCGGAAGCAGCGCATCGGCCGCTACGAGGCGGCTGCCGAAGCGGGTGCGCAGCTTCAGCATCTCGCGTTCCGCCCAGGGATTGATCAGCGGCTTGTAGGCGGCATCGAGCGGAAAGCCGAGCTCCGCGGACAAGGCGAGGAGAAACCACTCCCAATTGCATTGATGAGCCGCCACGATGAGGACGGGCGTGCCCTGCTGCAGCGGCTCGCGGATGAGTCCGATGTTGGCGATCTCAACATGCTCGCGCAGCTTCGCCGCCGGCCAGCTTACGGCCTTGACGATTTCGACCAGCACCTGCGCGAATCCCGAGTAATAGCGGCGCATGATCGCGCGCAGCTGCGCCTCGTCCGCCTCGGGGAACGCGATGCTCAGGTTCTCGCGCACCACGTCCTGCCGGTAAGGCCTGACGCGGAAAGTCACCCAGGCGATGACGGCCGCGAGCCCATAGAGCGTGCGCAGCGGCAGTGCGGCCACGAGTCGCAGCCACCACAGCGGCCGCCGCATTTCACGCGGCCGTATGCGGCTTGACTGGCGCGGGAGGCTTTGGCGGACGCGCCGCGAGCGCGCCCGCGAACTTCGGTCCGATCCAGCGCTCGATGTCGTCGACCACCGTGAATGCCGCCGGCACGATCACGAGCGTGAGGAGCGTCGAAGTGAGGAGGCCGCCGATGACGGCGATTGCCATGGGCGCTCGGAACGAGTTGTCCCCATGCAGTCCGATGACGACCGGCAACATGCCCGCGATCATTGCCACGGTGGTCATGACGATGGGACGCGCACGCTTGTGTCCGGACTCGATGAGGGAAGTCAGCCGGTCCTTTCCGGCGCGCATCTCCTCGATCGCAAAATCGACGAGCAGAATGGAGTTCTTCGCGACAATGCCCATCAGCATGAGAAAGCCGATGACGACGGGCAGCGACACGGGCATTTGGCAGATCATCAGGGCAACCGCCGCGCCGCCTACCGACAGCGGCAGCGCCGACAGGATGGTGAGCGGCTGGAACACGCGTGCGAACAGCAGCACCAGCACGGCGAACACCATGAGCACGCCGGTCGCCATGGCGAGTGCGAAGTTCGTGAAGAGCTCGGTCATCACCTCGACGTCGCCCACTTCGACGAGACGCACGCCGTTCGGCAGATTCTTCATCGTGGGCAGGGCGCGGATCTGCTGCATCGCGGTGCCGAGCTCGACGCCATTCAAATCCGCCTCCAGCGAGACGCGCCGGCTTTGGTTGTAGCGGCGCACCTTGGTCGGGCCCTCGCCGAAGGAGAGGTCGGCCACGGATTTCAACGGCACCGTTGCCCCGGATGCAGTCGGCACGGGCAGGTTCTCGAGCGTCGCCAGATCATTGCGCGAATGCTCGACGAGGCTGACGCGGATGGGAATCTGTCGGTCCACCAGCGAGAACTTCGCCACGTTCTGCGGGATGTCTCCGAGCGTTGCGATGAGCACCGTCTGGCTGATGCTCTGCACCGTCACGCCCAGTTGCGCCGCCAGATCAAGCCGCGGCCGGATGACGATCTCGGGGCGCGGCAGGTCGCCGTTGATACGCGGATCGCGTAACGAGTGCAGCGTTCGCATTTCGGTGATGATCTGCTGCGCCGTCCTCTGCACGAGGGGCCCGTCATCGCCGGTCAGATACAGGCCAATGTCGCGGCCGCCGCCGCCGCCGGCGCCGTTGTTCTGAAAGTCGATGCGTGCGTCGGCAATCGTCCTGAGCTCCGTGATGACCTTCGATTCAAATTGCCGCTGCGTGAGCTTGCGCTTCTCGCGGGGCACGAGCGATATATAGAGCACGGCATTGCGCACCTCGCCCGAGAAGCTGCCACCCTCGCCGACCGCCTCGACGATGTCCGTGACTTCGGGCTGGCGCCGCAGGATGGCGGCCGCCTGCGCGGACACCACCGCCGTGTCCTCGAGGCGCACGCCGGGCGGCAGCTCAATGTTGAGCGCGGAGTTCGTGCCGTTGTCGGGCGGCACGAAGGTCGTCGGCAGCATGCCGAACGCGAGGATCGAAAGTGCGAAGAAGCCAGTGCCAAATAACAGCGTTTTCCAGCGATTGAGGACGCACCAGTGCAGCGTCTTGATATAGCGCGTCATGACCGGGCCGTCCTGATGGACCTTCAGGCTGTCCGAGCGCAGCGAGTAGGCGGCAATGACCGGCGTGATGAGACGCGCGACCAGCAGCGAGAAGAACACGGCGGCGGCAACCGTAAGCCCAAACTGCATGAAATACTGTCCGGTGATGCCGCCCATGAAGGAGACCGGCAGGAACACCGCAATGATGGTCGCCGAGCAGGCGACGACCGCGAGCCCGATCTCGTCCGCCGCGTCGAGCGCCGCCTGAAAGCCGCTCTTGCCCATGCGCATGTGGCGCACGATGTTCTCGATCTCGACGATGGCGTCGTCCACCAGTACGCCGGCGACGAGCGACAGCGCGAGCAGGCTGATCTGATTGAGCGTGAACCCCATCCACTGCATGAAGGCGAAGGTCGGAATCGCCGACAGCGGTATCGCGAGTGCCGAGATGGCCGTGGCGCGCAAGTCGCGTAGAAAAAACCACACCACCAGCACCGCCAGGAGCGACCCCTCGATGAGCGCGAGGATCGAGGACTCGAACATGTCGTAGGTTTCATCGACCGAGGTGTAGATCTGCGTCACCTTCACCTGCGGGCTGTCCTTGGCGATTTTGGCGAGCTCCTTTTGCACCCCTTTCAGCACCGTGACATCCGAGGAGCCGCGCGCGCGCAGCACGCCGAAGGTGGTCGCCTCGCGGCCGTTGAAGCGCGACATCGTGCGCACTTCGGCCACGCCGTCGTGCACCTCGGCCATATCGGAGAGACGCGCGAAGCGCCCGCCGGAGAGCATGATCTGCGTATCGCCAAGCTGCATCGCGGAGGTCGCGCCGCCCAGCACGCGGATCGACTGCTCGCCGCCGCCCAACTGTGCGCGGCCGCCCGGCGCGTCGATGTTGAGCTGCCGGAGTTGACGATTGACGTCGACCGCGGTGATGCCGAGCGCCTGCATGCGCTGCGGATCCAGGTCCACGCGGATCTCGCGATCGACGCCGCCGCCGCGCTGCACCTGCGCCACGCCGGCTACGCCGAGCAGGCGCTTGGTGATGGTGTTATCGACGAACCAGGACAGCGCCTCCTGCGTCATGCTGGTGGTGCTCACCGCGAAATACACGATGGCGCCGCCGTCGATGTCGATTCTCTGCACGACCGGTTCCTGGATCCCCTCCGGAAGCTGGCTGCGCACCTTGGAGACGGCGTCGCGGACATCCGCGACCGCCCGATCGACCGGCGTGCCGATCTGGAACTCGACGTTGGTCAGGCCCTGGCCTTCCATCGAGAGCGAAACGATGCGCTTGATATTGCCGACGCTCGCGACCGAGCCCTCGATCTTCTGCACGATCTGCGTGTCGATCTCGGTCGGCGCCGCGCCGGGCTCGGACACGGTCACCGTGACGAGTGGAAAGGAGATGTCGGGATTCTCGTTGATGGGCAGGCGCACGAAGGCGACGACGCCCATGAAAGTCAGCACGACAAAGAGAACCAACGGCGGAACCGGATGCCGAATCGCCCAGGCCGAAATGTTCTTCACGACTTCGACTCGCGCTGCGGCACGGCGCTCACATGCTCGCCCTCGCGCAGGAAGCCGGCGGCGGTGGTGACGATGCGCTCGGCGCCGCTAAGCCCGGCGCCAATCACGACACCCGCCGCGGTCGTGTCGATCACGCTGACCGTGCGGCGCTCCACCAGATCCTTGTCATTGACGATGAAGACGTACGAGCCTTTGGCGTCGGCGAGCACGGCGGTCTGCGGCAGCACCGGATGGGCATCGTGATCGGTGATCACCTCGCCGCGCGCAAACGCACCCGGACGCAGTGCCGGATCAGAGCCGAGGGCGATCCTGATCTCGCCCAGACGCGTCATGGGATCGATCACCGCGCCCAGGAGGCGCACGCGGCCTTCGAAGGGCTTCGCGACATTGGTGATGTACACCCTCGCGCTTTGGCCGATGCGCAGCCGTGCCATGTCCTGCTCAGCGACCTGGCCGCGCATCTCAATCTCGCCATTGCGCGCGAGGCGAAAGAGCGGCGTTCCGCCCGGGCTTGCGATCTGGCCCACTTCGGCCGCGCGCGTGAGCACCACCCCATCCGCGGGTGCGCGCACATCGGTACGCTCGAGCCGCGCTTGGGCCTCGGCGAGCTGGGCGATGGCCACCTTCACCTTCGCATCGTCGGTGAGCGAGGTCGCCCGCCGGTGTTCGATTTCCTCCGCCGACAAGGCGCCTGCGGCCTGCACGCCGAGCGCGCGCTTGTACTGGGCGGCCGAGAGCGCCGCTTCCGCCTTGGACTCCTCGACCGAGGCGGCGAGCCGGTTCACCTGCGGCAGGAGCACCGCGCCGTCAAGCTTGGCCATGATCTGGCCCTGCTTCACGTGATCCCCGGCCTCGACGTCGATCTCCTTGATGCGTCCGGTGTCCGTGTCCGAGCCGATGGGCATGTCGTAGCGCGCCGCAAGCGCACCGGTAAAGCTGATGCGCGCGGTGACGGCGCGACTGCCCGGCGAGGTCACGCTCACCACGGGCACGGAATTCTCGGTTGCGCGGCTGGCCGCCGGGCTCAGGCTTCTTTCATGCCGCACCCAGAACAGAGCGGCGACCGCAATGGCGGCGATGACCACAGCCACCACCCACCTGCGGCGTCCGTGGCCGGAGGCGAGAGATCCCGGAGATGGCGGCTCATTGCCGACCGGATGCAGGACGTTCGGCGCAGGATCGCGTCCGATCCAAGTCACGGCGTCTGCCAGCGGTGCCTGGGGTTCCAGTTGTGCTCCCATGATCTGTCCTCTACCGGCCTGGGCTGATACCCCTTGGTCCAGCGGTGCAGAGTCTAATCCTTAAGATGTCGCGCGACTCTTAAAAAGCGCCCGAATGAGCGATTGGGGCGGTCGTCCGCCCCGGCTGTGCGCTCAGCCGGCGAGAACCCAGGGTCAGAGGTTGCGAACCTTGTCCGCCCCATCCCATCATCCTCGCTCCAGAGCTCCCCAGGATCGAGGCTGAATGCAGCGAACTCATCCGGCCGACGCGCTCACCATCCGCCGCGAAGAGCTGCATTCGCAAGCTGCGCAGCGCCTGATCGAGGCGCTGAATGCCGAGTTGCGCGCCATGTACCCGGAGCCGGGGGCCACCCACTTCAGGCTCGATGTCGACGAAGTCTGCGCCGCCAGGGGCGCGTTTCTCGTCGGCTACGTCGACGCGCAATCCGTGGCCTGCGGTGCGATCCGGTGCATCGATGCGCAGGCCGCCGAGATCAAGCGCATGTATGTCATCCCGGCGGCGCGCGGCCGCGGCTTCTCCAAGCTCATGCTGGCCGCGCTGGAAGAGCATGCCCGGCAGCTCGGCATGCGGCGCCTGGTACTGGAGACCGGGCCCCGGCAGCTCGCCGCGCTCGCGCTCTATCGCCATGCCGGGTTCGCCTCGGTCCCGCGCTTTGGTGAGTACGTCAAATCCGAGCTCTCCTTGTGCATGGGAAGGGACCTGCAGCCGTAGGCACTGCCTCGGTCGATCCCGCCGAGCAGTCGATTAGAGCGCTCGCCTGAAGGTGAGGTTCAGTCGCTGCCGTCCGAGCGCTGCATGTTCACCGTCCTTCAGCGGCATGACGCCATGATAGAAGAGGCGCGCCGGCCCACCCCAGACGACGACATCACCGTGCGCCAGCGGCACGCGACGCGGACGCTCGGCACGGCGGGCGCCGCCGAACAAGAAGACGGCGGGCAATCCTAGGGACACGGAGACAATCGGCGCGTGCCGATCGCACTCGTTCTTGTCCTGGTGCATCGACAGGCGCGTACCGGGCTCGTAGCGGTTGATGAGACAGGCATCGGGCGCGAAGCCGACAAATCCGCATGCACCGGCCGCTCGCGCGGCGAGATCAGCGAAGGCGGCCGGCATCGCCGGCCAGTGCGCGCCAGTTAAGGGATCCACCGCGTCGTAGCGGTAGCCGCATTCATCGCTGACCCATCCCGCCGCGCCGCAGTTGGTCATGGCCACCGACATGCGATAGCCGCCCCGCGTCGTCATGTTCCGAAACGGCGCGCGATGGGTCACGCCTTCGATGGCCCACAGGAGCGCTCGCGCTCCGGGCGCCGCAAAGCCGCGCAACAGCGCCGCTCCGGGCGCGAGCGGCTGGGGATCGCTGTGGACGTCAGGAGCTTCGCTGAAGAGTTCGAAGGTCATGCCTCGCGCGCTAGGAGCGCGCGTTTACGCTCGACCCCCCAGCGGTATCCGGACAGCATGCCATCGTTGCGCACCACGCGATGACAGGGAATGGCGAGAGCAATGGCATTGGCGGCGCAGGCCTGCGCCACCGCCCGCACCGACTTCGGTGCGCCGATGCGCCGCGCGATGTCGCTGTAGCTTGCGGTGCAGCCGAGCGGAATCTTGCGCAACGCCTGCCAGACGCGCTGTTGGAAGGCCGTCCCGCGCACATCGAGCGGCAGGTCGAGCCCGACTGCCGGCGCCTCGACGAAGCCCACGATCTTCGCCACCAGCGTCTCAAATTCCGCATCCCCACCGATCAAGTTCGCGCGCGGAAACCGATCCTGCAGATCCCGCGCCAGCTCATCCGGATCATCGCCGAGGAGGATGGCGCAGACGCCTTTGGCGCTCTTGGCGACGAGGATCGATCCCAGGGAGCATTCGCCGACGGCGAATCGGATCTCGGTGCGGGCCCCGCCGGCACGATAGTCTGTCGGCGTCATGCCCAACACCTCGTCCGCGGTGGCGTAGAAGCGTCCGCCGGAATTGAAACCGGCATCGAAGATCGCCTCCGTCACCGTGCGACTGCGGCCGAGTTCGCGGCGCACGCGCTCGGCGCGCTGCGCCGCCGCATAGGCCCTGGGCGTGAGGCCGGTGATCGCCTTGAACACACGATGAAAGTGATACCGACTCATGCGCGCCTCGCGCGCGAGAGCTGCAAGACTGGGAGCCGCGTCGGCACCTTCAATCCGCCGGCAAATCTTTGCCACCAGCGCTGCATGCTGGACTGCGAGCGGCGCCTGGTCGGGCTTGCAGCGTTTGCAGGGACGAAAGCCGGCGCGCTCGGCGGCCACCTGCGTCGCGTGAAACGCGACATTCTCGGGCTTGGCACGGCGCGAGGCGCATGAGGGCCGGCAGTAGACTCCGGTCGTTTTGACGGAGTAGAAGAATTTCCCATCGGCGCGGGGATCCCGGGCGACGACGGCCGCCCAACGGGGGTCCTTGACGTTCATAGGCGAGACTTTACGGCAATTCATGATGGGCGCAATTTAGCGGCGCCACCCAATATGCGCACTTCGAGTCTTGCTTTCAAATCGCCCCGGGGAACGCAGGGGCCAGCAGCCCAATGCGGGCCGTTTTTTTCTGAAGGTAGGGTTGCGGGTTGAGGTCGGGCCGCAGCCCCGCGCGCCTGCACCTGTCATTGCGGGAAATGCTGCCGCTTTCTCGAGAGCGCCGCACGTCGCTCGCGCCTTAGGACGTGCGCTCTACTTGCATTCCACCTTCATCTCGTAATCGATGAAGGCTTTTTCCTGTGGCTCTTCCACGATCGCATAGCCGTTGGGGCAGGCCTTCCTAGCCTTGTCGTACGTGACTGCGGCTGACATGCCGTCAATAAACGTGACGGGTTTGCCATCCGGACCCAGAGTCGACTTCGGGCCGAGCGCACATGCGGACATCAAAAGCAGCGCGGTGAGCATCAACATCTGGTTCAATTGACTCTCCCATGAGTCCCTGCAATGAGGCTCTTATGCCATTAATGCAATTCCCGGACCGTGATTATGTTCACGTGGCGGGCGCGTTTTTTCTTATTGCAGCGCAAATGCGCCGTTTGTGGTGCGCTATGTCAAATAATGCAGCTGCGCGTGCTGCACCGCACGGTAGGCCGTTGCAACTGCCGAGCCCTTTTATAGAGCTGGGAGCACGTCATCAAAGTGTGGACAGGAGAATCGCGGCACGACAACAGCGTGGGTGCGCCGCGTCGCGGCATGATGGAACATCAAACAATGTACGCCGCGCCGGGATGTACCCCCTGTTTCGTGCCGAATCAACGCAGCTCCCTATGACGAACCGGCGACGATCCTGTTGAACGAAATACAAGTTCGGCGCGCGCAAATGACTGCGACGATTGCTGCGCAGACTGCGCAATCTAGCGTGGCATGCCGAAGTGCCCGAGCTGTGCCGCCAAGCCGTGTTGCAATTTCTTGCGCGCCGTACACCGTCACCGAAAAGAGACGCACGTCTCAGCGCGTCGCGAGTTTTGTACGTCACCGAACAGAGACGCGGCAAGGGCGCGGGGTACGCTGGTGAATGCTTCACGAATTCCTGACCACCAACCGGGTTGCGCTCATTGACCGGTGCAGGTTGATGGTCGCGCGAAGGCACGCACCGAAGGCAACCGGGCGGGAGCTCGAACACGGAATACCGCTCTTCCTTGACCAGCTTATAAAAACGCTCCGCGTGGAACACACTTCCGAGCACAATCAAAGTCGCAAGGTTTCCGGGCCAGCCGGCGGGGGTCCGCCAGGTGCTTCGGAGATCGGCGCAACCGCGACGCTGCACGGGCGCGAGCTATCAAAGCACGGGTATACGGTAGACCAGGTTGTTCACGACTATGGCGATCTGTGCCAGGCAATAACCGCTCTGGCGCTGGAAAAGCGATCGCCCATCGACGTAGAGGAATTTCGAACGCTAAACCGCTGTCTCGACAACGGCATCGCCGATGCCGTCACGGAATACGCTTTCCAGCGAGAGTCTTTGGCGCCGGATCAGCGCGTTCTGGCGCTCAACGATCGACTGGGCTTCTTTGCCCACGAGTTGCGAAGTCTCGTGCATACGGCAACGCTCGCTGTCGCCTCCATCAAATGTGGCAACGTAGGAATAACCGGGGCGACGGGTGCGGTACTGGACAGGTGCTTGTTGGGATTGCGGAATCTTATCGACCGGTCCCTTGCCGATGTTCGAATCACCGCGGGACTGCCGGTGCCACATAAAGTGGTGTCCCTTTCCGACTTCGTGGCCCAAACCGAGGCCATTGCCTCGCTCGAGGCACGCGAGCGGGAATGTACGCTGAGCGTCGCGCCCGTAGACAAAGGACTTGCGGTAGATGCGGACTTGGAGATGCTTTTATCGGCGGTCGCAATCTTGCTGCAGAACGCGTTTAAGTTTACGCAGCCTCGTACCGAAGTATTGCTGAACGCGTATGCAAGCGCAGATCGCATCCTGATTGACGTCGAGGACCACTGCGGCGGCCTTCCGCCGGGCGCCGCCGATAAGATGGTTCCTCCGCTCAAGCAGAACGGAGGCGATAAGTCCGGCCTGGGACTGGGGCTGACCATTTGTCGCCACAGCATAACTGCGAACAACGGAGTGCTTAGGGTGCGCGACGTACCCGGCTCCGGGTGCGTTTTCACTATCGACCTGCCACGGCACAAGCTTGCGTGATCGTGCAGCGCGGCTGCAGAACGAAAGCTGATTGACGCTCGCCTCACGAGGCGAAGCTGATTGAAGACGCGATCTAGTGCCTGCGCTTCTCTCCTACTGAATCGCGACCGCCTGGGCTCTTATGAATCGTTCGAGCTATGCATCCAACATGCCCAGTGCGAGGGGGTTCGTCATCGATATCGCTGGCCATGACATTTCAGCGCTGAGCCACAATTTCATTTTTGGCCTGGAGTTTCAGTAACGCCGCGCGCACGTCGACCAACTGCTTTTGCATTTCGCTGACTGTGTTCTGTTGCTGCTTGAGGGCGCGAATTTCCGCAGCCTGCTGCTGCACCTCGTTCAACAGCATCGGCGCAAGCTCGTCATAGCGCACGCCGTCGATCCGGCCCTTCTCATCGCGGACCACCAGCTCCGGATACACCTTCGCCACTTCCTCGGCGATGAGCCCGTATCGCAGAGCACCCTTGGGATCGGTCTTGAGGTGAAACGTGACGGGGCGCAGCTGTTCTAGCTTCGCGGTATTCGAGCCCATTGGTGTGATAGCGGTCTTGAAGCGTTCGGAGGAAGCCACCGCGCCAAGTTGCCCGTTCGAGTCAACCACCACGGTAAGGCCGCTCACTGAGGTATTGTTGTATATGCCGGCGATGTAGGTGTTTGTTTGGAGCGCCGTAGGCACCTGCGTGCCGATGCGTATGACGCCGCTCTCCCCCGCCACACCCGTCGTGCTATTGCCGATGTCGATGTTGTAACTGCCGGTTGTTAGGTTGAAGCCCGCTTTATAGCCTTCAGCAATGTTGTAGTGGCCGCTCGTGTTGTGATAGAGCGCATCGAGCCCTGAGGCCGTGTTGCCGCCGCCTGTTTTGTTGGCATATAGCGCTTGATACCCCGAGGCAGTGTTTTGCGTGCCCGTCGTATTCTTATACAGCGCGTTTGCCCCGGAGGCGCTGTTGTAGTCGCCAGTCGTGTTGTTGTAAAGCGCATTGTATCCGGAGGCGGTGTTGTAGTTACCAGCCTCATTGAGCTCGAGCGCGCTGTACCCGTAGGCGGTGTTATTAGAACCGGTCGAATTGGTGTAGAGCGAGTACGCGCCGGATGCCGTATTGTCAGCCCCGGTCGAGTTGTCGTAGAGCGTGTTTGATCCAACGGCGACGTTGTACGTACCGGTCGTATTGTTGTAGAGCGCATTAACCCCTGAAGCCGTGTTGTAGTAGCCACTCGTGTTGTAGTAGAGCGCGTTGGCTCCAGAAGCAGTGTTGTAATTACCGGCCGAATTGGTATAGAGCGCATCGTACCCAGAGGCGGTGTTGGAATATCCAATGGAGTTGGAATTAAGCGCACCGGAACCAGAGGCCGTATTGTTCGTACCGGTCGTGTTGGAAGCTAGCGCTTCGTCCCCAGAAGCGGCGTTGTACTGGCCGGTCGTATTGGAGGATAGCGCGCCTGTTCCGAAGGCGGTGTTGTTGGACCCGGTTGAGTTGTTCACGAGCGCGGTAAATCCGAAGGCGGCGTTGTCGGCGCCGGTGGTATTGACATAGAGCGCTTCGAAACCAGCGGCAGTGTTAGCGCCGACCCCACCGCTGTAGAATGCGAGGGCGCTCGTGCCCATCGCGGTGTTACCAGCTCCATCGCTAGTCACCACGTCCGGCGGTTGAGTACCGTAAGCCGATTCAGCCATTGCACCTAGCGCGGTGATCAAGACTAAGGCGGACCTGTTGAGAGTTTTCATGGCGTGACCCCTGTCCGTGTTGCCTGATTTTATTGACATAATCGTGCGACAAGTTCCCATCGCTCACCGTTGGCCGATAGCCGATGTAGCAGCTATCGCATTAAATTAATTCGTTCTTGGATGGAAGCTACGCCTTTGCGTGCCCGAGTCAATCGCGTGTCGGACATGGAGCCAAACGCAGAGACGCCCAGGCAGCCGCTGCTGCCCGGATGAAGTCATGCGTGGTGATCTTAAAGTTGTCGTTTGCTACTGCTGAATAACGATCGCGTGTGCCTTCTGCGGCGTTTCTTCTTCACGGGCATTCGACACATACAGTATCGCATCGAACCGACCACTGCATGGACGCGCAGCGGGCTCGCTTCTACCCTTCGGCGCGATGCCCGAAGGTCGCCAAGTCGCACGCGTCACGTGCAATCGCTGCCGGCATGCGGTCAACGTTGACCCTGCGGTACTGAAGGGGTTGCGTGGCCGACGTCTCTTCCGCGCTCTAAGGTGTAGCCAGTGCGGAGCTCGAGAGGCGGATGTGTCGATTCGATGGGAGTTTAGCGGCGGCGCAAGAAATCAGATGAGTGAGTGACGATGGACCTTCCGCCCACCGCGCACGAATCGGGGGCAATGCGAGCCTCACTCGCGGATGCACTAAACCTCGAATCCTTGACGTGGCGAATTGGCAGTGGTGACTATAGCGATTAGTCTCAAAATCAATGACGGCGTCGTTCTCGCCGCGGATAGCGCATCTACGCTCACTGTCAACGTTCCACTAGGCCCACCCCAAGTCGTCACGGTTTGGCGTTACGATGGCGTTACCACCTTTTGAGCCGCCAACTTGTAACTTCCGTTGAGCGTCTAATTGCCTGATTTTATTGGTGCCGGCTGCAGGAATCGAACCTGCGACCCCATCATTACGAATGATGTGCTCTACCAGCTGAGCTAAGCCGGCACGTGCGCGTGAGAGCTGGAATTCTACCGTTTTTTGCGCAGCCGGATGACGAGATCGATGCTGTCGACTTCCATGCCCTCGGGCGCAGAGGGCAGTCGGCTGAACTCGACATCGGGTACGGGAACATCGATGAGCGCGCCACTTTCGGCGTCATGAAAATGGTAATGCGCGCCGGTGTTGGAGTCATACCAGGCGCGCGAGTCATCGATCGTGAGCTGACGGATGAGACCGGAGGAGGCGAAAATCTTGAGCGTGTTGTACACCGTCGCTTTTGAGACGCGCCGACCGCTCGCAGCCAGGGATGCGATGATCTGCTCGGCGGATAAATGTTGCGGTGCAGCAAGGAGTATCGCCGCTATGCGCACGCGCGGAACGGTGGGGCGAATGCCCATTTCCGCGAGCTTGCGCCCGCAGTCGGCCGCGCTCAAAGGGGCAGATAAGGACTGCAGCATCGCGAACATTATAGAGCGGCGGAACCCGCAGGCGCCAATTGCGCCGGCCGCGCGCGCTCAAGCTTGCTCTCCAAATGCCGCGCGAGCTCTGCGATCGTCGGAAAGTCGAAGATCTCCGTCAGATCGATTTGATCCGGATATTCGTGGTCAATCTGCTCGTGAATTTCAATCAGCTTGAGCGAGCTCGCGCCGAGCTCGAAGAGATTGTCGTCGATCCCGACGCGCTTGCCCTCGAGCGCGGCGTTGCAGATGAGCTGCAGCTTCTCCTCAATCTGCGTGCGCGAGTGTGACGCGTGGCCGCGCCGCGCTTCGCGGAGCCGCGCAACTTCGGCAAGCTCGGCGTCAAATTCCCCCGCAACGTAGCTCTCCTCGAGCAGGTGCCGCTGGATCTTGCCGCTCGTCGTCTTTGCGATGCGCTTGACCGGCACGACCTGCGCGACCTCGAGTCCGGTGTGCTCATTGATCAGTCTGGAAACCTGGGTGGCAACGCCGAGGAAATCCGCAAGCTCGCCACGATGCAGGGCGAAGACCACGAGCTCGTCGGTCTGGGCGCCGGGGCGGCGGGCGCCGGCGACGACAACCTTGCCCAGATCGAGACCTTCGGCACGCTGTGCGATCGCTTCCAGATCATGCGGATAGTAGTTCTGGCCGTTGACGAAGATGATCTCTTTCGCCCGCCCCGAGATATAGAGCGTGCCCTCGTGGATGAGACCGAGGTCCCCGGTGCGCAGCCAGCCATCAGCGGTGAACGCTGCGGCATTGGCCTCAGGGTTCTCGTAGTAGCCCTGCGTCACATTGTCGCCACCGATATGAATGTGGCCGATCTGCCCCGCGGGCCGCGGCACATCATCATCGCCCGTCACCCGCAGGCGACAATAGGGAATGGCGCGGCCGACGCTGACGAGTGCCACGGCATCCGCATCGGTGCGTGCAACGAGCTGCGCTTGCGTGCCCACCGTCATGCGGTGGCGATTCAGACTGATCGACTGCACGGCAGCGCCGACCGGAGGAAAGCTCACCGCGAGCGAGGCCTCGGCGAGGCCGTACACCGGGAACATCGCCTCGCGCCGTAGTTTCGCGGGTGTCAGGCGGCCGAGGAACTCCTCGCAGAGCTCCGCCGAGATCGGCTCCGCGCCGTTGAAGATGAGCCGCACGGCGGACAGGTCGAGAGCCAGGTCCGCGACCGAGCGCTCCCCCAGGACTTTCAGGTAGTGCCGGTAGCCGAAATTCGGCGAGCACAGGATGGTCGCGCGTTTGCGCGCGGCGAACGCGAGCCACAGCAGCGGCCGGCGCACGAAGAGCTCGGTGGGCATCAAATGGCTGTGGACGTGATTGGCGAACATGAAGACATGAAAGCCGATCAAACCCATGTCGTGAGTGAGCGGCATCCACGAAAGGCTGACGTCATCCTGGGTGAAGCGCGCCAGCTCGGTCGAGCCGCGGCAGTTCGAGAGGATGTTGTGATGAGTGAGCACGACCCCCTTGGGCTCGCTGGTTGAGCCCGAGGAGAACTGGATGAAGGCGACATCCTGCGGCTGCGCACGGACGATCGTGCCGGCACGTGAGATGTCGTCGAGCTCATCAACGACAAAACTGCGCGCGCGCACCGCGGCAAAGAGCTTCTGCTCGCCAACGCTCGCCGCAAATGCAGCGATGCGCTCGAGCGATTTTCTGTCCGTGTAGAGGTAGGGGCTGCCGAGCTTCCTTACGATGCGCAACAGCTTGTGGCGGTGTTCGTCGCTGATGCCGAGCGCCACCGGCACCGGAATGATGCCCCCCAGCACCGCCGCCCAGAAGGCATCGATGAACGGCTCGTTGCTGCCGAGGAATAGGATCAGCTTGTCGCCGCGCCGCGCGCCCAGGCGCTGCAGGTGATGCAGGATGCCGAGCGCGCGCTCATAGAGTTCGCCGAAGGCGACGCTCCTTTCATCGCCGTCGCCCTCGAGATAGGTGATGCTGCGCGCAACCTTGCGATTGGCCTCGATGAGCTCAGGCAGGGTCGTGGCGTTCAACATCAGCGGCGTTCGAGTCTCATGTGGAGCGGATTCTTGGTGCGCAGGTTGATCTGCGCCTCGAGCTCGACCGGCTCGGTGGGCAGATAGGTCAAGCGGTAACGGCGCGCGACTTTATAAAGATGCATGAGCATCTCATAGAGCGCAAATGTTTCCCCAATGCAATGGCGCGGTCCGGCGGCGAAGGGCATGTAGGCGAAGCGCGGGCGCTCGGCTTCATTCTCTGCCGCAAAGCGTTCCGGTCGGAACGTGTCGGGGTCGGGCCAGAAGCGCGGATGCCGGTGCAGGAGGTAGGGGCTCAGGAGCACGTCGGTGCCGGCGGGAACCGCGAATCCACCGAGCACGTCGGCGCCGATCGCGCGGCGCGACAGCAGCCAGCCCGGCGGATAGAGCCGCAGCGCCTCGTTCACAACCTGCTGCGTGTACGGCAGCGCCTCCATTTGCGAAAGACTCGGGGAAGAGGCGCTGGGCGCGGCGTCGATCTCGGCGTGCAGGCGCGCTTCGGCTTGCGGATGCCGCGCCAGCAGATACCAGGTCCAGTTGAGCGCGCTCGCGGTCGTCTCGTGGCCGGCCACGACCAGCGTCATGACTTCATCAATGAGCTCGCGCTCGCTCATTGCCGCGCCGCTCTCCTTGTCGCGCGCACTCATGAGCATGGCGAGGAAATCGACGTGCTCTGCGTTCTCCGTGGCGCGCCGCCGCATGAGGCTCGCCACGAGCTTGCCGAGCGAGCGGAATTTGTAGGCAAACTGCAGGTTGCGCGCCGGCTCCTTGGTGACGACCGCAAAGGGGTTGCCGCCCGACTCGGCACTCAAGCGGTCCAGGTCGCGGCCAAACACCGCGCGCAGCACGATATCGAGCGTGAGCTCACTCATGTCGTCCGTGACGTTGACGCTCTCGCCCCGCGCCGCCTGCGCTTCCCAGCGTGCAATGAACCGATCATTGGCGGCGTCAATGATGCGGGCAAACTCGGTGATGACACGCCGGTGAAACATCGGCTGCATCATGTAACGCTGGCGGCGCCAGAAATCCCCCTCGCTGGTCATGATGCCGTTGCCGAGCAGGATTTTCACGCGATCGAGGCCTACGCCCTTGGTGTAGTTCTTGTGATTGCTGACGAGCACGCGTTTCACATCATCCGGATGGTGGATGACGTAGGTATAGGACTTGCGGCCCGGCGCGTAGACTCGATAGACATCGCCGTAACGGCGAAAAAGCTCGCACATCCGCTCCAGAGAATCCTCGGTGGAACCGATGTCGAACTGCAGATCGGGCTCGGGCGGGTGCTCCGGTGCGAGCGAGCTTGCACTCATGCGGGCAACTGCAACAAAGACCGCTAGCTTACTATACTGGCCTACTCTCTATGACGGACACCGCACCAGACGGCGGCCTGCGCAACTCGCTGTATCGCAGGCTCACGCGCTCGGGGCGCCGCATGACGGCCGCCCGGCGGCTTTTATATGCGCTCGCCGTGCCGGTGGCGCTTGCCATCGTGCGCGCGTGGTGGGCGACGTGCCGGGTGGTAAAGGTCGAAGGCGTCGAGCACCTGCAGGCGGCCCTGCAAAAAGCGCCATCCCTCGTGCCCTGTTTCTGGCATCAGCATCAGGGCTTCTGCGCCAAATATCTCCTCGAGCAGCGCGCCCGCGGTCTCGCCGTGGGCTGGCTCATCAGTCCCTCGGTCGACGGGGAGATTGGCGCCCTGCTGGTGCGCCGTGTCGGCGGGCGCGTGATCCGCGGCTCCTCGACCCACACGGGGGCGCGTGCGCTGCGCGATTACTATCTCGCGCTGGTGCAGGAGAACATCTCCCCCGTCATCACGCCCGACGGGCCGCGCGGCCCGCGCTTCAAGTTCAAGCCGGGCGCCATACTGCTGGCGCAGATGTCCGGGCGGCCGATGCTGCCGCTCGCCTATGCCGCCTCGCGCGCCTCGCTCATCAAATGGGACAAGTTCGTGCTGCCATGGCCCGGATCGCGCATCGTGATCGTCATCGGCCCGCCGCGTTATGTTCCCCGCGTCGTTGATGCCGCGCACCTCGAGCGCCTGCAGGGCGAGATGGAAGGCGAGCTGCTGCGCTTGTACCGCCGCGCGCGCGCAGTTCTAAAATCGTGAGCGCGCACGGTGATTATGTCAGCGCTGCGGGTTTAAGCCAATGCGAACAGCGCCTTAGCTTGTTTTCCTCGACGGGTATGCGAGAATCGATTGTAACTACTAAAAACGGGTGTGGGTAACTGTGCTTCGCGTCGAATGCGCTTGCTGCGAAGGCTGCCACACTACTAACCCCGTTTGGCCAGAGATCGCACTGGATGTCGACCCCGACCCCGCTGCTCGATAAGCCTGCGGATCTCACCGCTTCCGATATTCTGTCCCCGAACGCGTGGAATGGGCGATCGGCCAAGCCCGTCGTGGGCCTCGACGTCGCCTGCACGAAAATTGCCGTCGATTTTCAGAACCTGCGCCGCGAGACGGTCGATGAGAGCATGAAGAGAGGCCTCGAGCTGCTGCGCGAGGCCACTGCGAGCGATTGCGCCTTCGCCGCCGTGATCAGCTCCGAAGACCTCACCCTGAAGGACGTCGAGGTTGCGAGCAGCGCCTTCTCGCAATGCCGCCCGCAGGCGCTCGAGGGGGAGAGTCTCGAGAACTACCCCTGGCTCAAGTCGCGCCTCGATCATCTGCGTCTCTCGGAACTGCGCGACACGAGCGCGCCGCGGCGCGAGCAGACGGTGGAGGCGGAGCGCCTGGCTGCGCTCGGCATTGGCTCGATGCTGATGGTGGCCTTTCGCCTGCAGGGCAAGCCCGCGGGTCTCTTGGGGCTTGCGCACTCGCTGCCGCGCGGCGCGTGGGACGTCAATCTGCAATTGATGATGAAGCTCATCGGCACGAGCCTCGCCACCGGCCTTGACCGCATGCGCATCGAGTCGCGCCTTGCGAAGCTCGAGGAGCGCACGACGCTGTCGCAGTCGGCGGCGAACGACGGACTGTGGGACTTCGACGTCGAGAGCAACGAGGTGTATTTCTCGCCGCGCTGGAAGGCGATGCTGGGCTACGCTGACGAGGACATGCAGGGTTCTCCGGACTGGCGCAGCCTCGTGCACCCCGATGACCTGTCGCGCGTGCAGGCGGCGATCCGCGATCACGTGGCGGGCAAGGTACCCACTTTCGAGAGCACCCATCGCATGCGCCACAAGAGCGGCGAGTGGCGCTGGGTCGTCAGCCGCGCCAAGGCGCGCGTCGACAAACACGGGCGCCTGCTGCGCCTGGTCGGCGTGGAATTCGACATCACCGAGCGGAAGATTTACGAGGAAGCGCTCTTTCGGGAGAAGGAGAGCGCGCAGATCACGCTGCAGTCGATCGGCGATGGCGTCATCACGACCGACGCGCAATCGACCATCGACTACATTAATCCGGTGGCCGAGGAGCTCACCGGCTGGCGGCTCGAGGATGCCATGGGGCGCCCGGTGGAGGAGATCTTCCGCGCCTTTCACGAGGAGACCTGCGAGCCTCTGGAGAATCCCCTCTCGGTATCGATCCGGCGCATCCGCCCCATCAAGTCGGTGCGCCCGATGCTGCTCATCCGCCGCGACGGCAACGAGCTCTACGTGGAAAGCACCGCGGCACCCATCCGCGACGGCGCGGGCCATGTGGCCGGCGGCGTGCTCGTGTTCCATGACGTGAGCGAATCGCGCGAGCTCAATCGCAGGCTCTCCTATCACGCCAGTCACGATGTGCTCACCGGTCTCGTCAACCGCCGGGAGTTTGAGAGCCGCCTCGAGCGGGCGCTGAAGAGCGCGAAGGCGCGCGAGGCCTCCTACGCGCTGTGCTATCTCGACATCGACCAGTTCAAGATCATCAACGACACCTGCGGCCACAGCGCCGGCGATGCGCTCCTCGGCCAGGTGGGCGCGCTGCTGAAGGCCAAGGTGCGCTGGCGCGATACGCTCTCCCGCCTCGGGGGCGATGAGTTCGGCATTTTGCTCGAGAGCTGCTCGCTCGATGAGGCGATGCGCACCGCCGAGGCGTTGCGCGAGTCCGTGCGCAATTACCGCTTCACCTGGGAGGACAGGGTGTTTCGCCTCGGCGCCAGCCTTGGAGTGGTGCCGATCGCCGCCGACAACGAGGACGTCGCCTCCATCCTCTCGGCGGCCGACAGCGCCTGCCAGGCGGCGAAGGAAGGCGGCCGCAACCGCGTGCACAGTTTTGCCGAGAACGACATCGAGCTTATGCGCCGGCGCCGCGAAATGCAGTGGGCGGCGCGCATCAACGCCGCCTTGGAGGAGGGGCGCTTCGAGCTCTTCCGCATGCTGATCCAGCCGCTGCAGAAGGTCGAGGTCGGCACGCATTACGAGCTCCTGCTGCGCATGCGCGACGAGGGCGGGCGCATCGTCTCGCCGAACGATTTCATCGCGGCGGCCGAGCGCTACGGCATCACGCCGGCGATTGACCGCTGGGTCATCGAAAACGCCTTCCGCTGGCTCGTCTCCGAGGCGGACGAGCGCGAGAAGCTGGCGATGTGCTCCATCAATCTCTCGGGGCAAAGCTTCGGCGACGACAAGTTCCTGCCCTTCGTCATCGATCAGTTCCAAAAGAGCGGGCTCGACGCCTCGAAGATCTGCTTCGAGATCACGGAGACGGCGGCGGTGGCGAGCTTCTCCCAGGCGAACCGCTTCATCCAGGCGCTGAAGGAGCTCGGCTGCAAATTCGCGCTCGATGACTTCGGCACGGGCTTGTCCTCATTCGGCTATCTGAAGCACTTCCCCGTGGATTTTCTGAAGATCGACGGCAGCTTCGTGCGCGAGATCTTGCGCGATCCCATCGATCGGGAGATGGTGCGCTCCATCAACGAGATCGGGCATCTGACCGGCAAACAGACGATCGCCGAGTTTGCGGAGAATGCGGAAATCATCCAGATGCTCACGAGCCTCGGCATCGACTACGCCCAGGGCTACGGCATCGCCCAGCCGCAGCGGGTTCTGAAGTCCGCCGTCGCCTAAGCGGCGAACTCGAGCCGCAGCGACAGATCGATTGCGTGCACGTGCTTGGTGAGCGCGCCGATCGAGACGTAATCGACGCCCGTTTGCGCGATCCGGCGCACGTTCTGCAGATTCACGCCACCCGAGGCCTCGAGTTTGACGGGCTGGGCGCGCGCGCGATTGCGCGCCACCGCTGTCACGAGCTCGGCGTCGGAGAAATCATCGAGCATGATGATGTCGGGCTCGGCCGCGAAGGCGTGCTGCAGCTGCGCGAGCGACTCGACTTCAACCTCAACCTTCAATCCCGCGCTTTGCGCGCGTGCGGCGCTGACAGCCGCGGCGAGCGAGCCGGCCGCGGCGATGTGGTTTTCCTTGATCAGGAACATGTCGAAAAGACCCATGCGGTGGTTGTGCGCTCCGCCGCAGCGCACCGCGTATTTCTGCGCCGCGCGCAGGCCCGGCAAGGTCTTGCGGGTATCGAGAAGAATGCACTCGGTGCCGGAGAGCGCTTCGACGTAGCGGCGCGCAGCGGTCGCCGTGCCCGACAAGGTCTGCAGGAAGTTGAGCGCCGTGCGCTCGCCGGTGAGGATCGCGCGCGCGGGCCCTTCGATCTCAAAGAGGAGCGCACGTGCCTTGACCGCATCGCGGTCCTGCACGTGCCAGGTGAGGTGGACGGCGGAATCCAGGCGCCGAAAGGTCTCGTTGACCCAGGCGGTGCCGCAGATCACGGCTTGCTCGCGCGTGATGACCTTTCCGCGCACCTCCTGATCTGCAGGAACGAGCGCCGCGGTGACGTCGCCCGCGCCCACATCTTCGGCAAGCGCGGCTTTGACCTGCCCGCCGACGTCGATGGGGCCGGGATCGGTGAGCCCTGCGCTCCCTAAAAAGGAAGGCCGTGAAATGCCGACCCCATGCACAGGATCACGGGAATGGACAGAACGAAGTTGGTGCGCGAGGCCATCGCTGCTGTCTTGCGCGCCGCCGCCTTCTCCGCATCGCTCGCCGGCACGATGCCGAGGATCTTCTTCTGGTTTGGCCAGATGAACACCCAGACATTGAACAGCATGATCGTGCCGAGCCAGGCGCCGATGCCGATGATGAGCCCGTATTGATCCTTGCCGCCGTGGCCCAGGGTGAGCGCATTGGCGAAGTTCAGAGTGCGCAGGAGATACCAGGCGCCGGTGACCCAGGTCGCCACTGCACCCCAGCGAAACCACAGGAGCGCGCGCGGCGCGATGTACTTGGCAATACCGGCCCCGCCCGGCCCGCCCTTGTCGGCCGCCGCCGCCGCGAGACCCGGGGTTTGCACGAGGTTGAAGTAGAAGAGGAGGCCGATCCAGGTGATGGCGCTCAGGATGTGCAGCCAGCGGGCCAGCCCAAGCTCATAGAACGATCCCGGCGTAAGGCCCAGCGCGGCGACGATGATCATAATCACGATCGCCAGGACGACGCCCGTGGTGATGGCGCCGCGGACTGAATTGAGGGGATTCATGGTGTTAAGCCTCCCTTGGGCCCAGGCGCCGCCTCGGGCGCACAAGTTGTTGTTCTGACTGTGATAAAGCCTTTGCGGGTTTGAAGAATAGGCGAGGACCCCCCATAATTCAATGTGTCACGAGATGCGCGGGTGCGCCCCGAGTCCCCCTGTACCAAGATCTGCACCCTGGATGCGGCCGGGGTGTGTTTAGGCTGCCTGCGCACGGTGGCGGAGATCGCATCCTGGACGTCGATGACGAGCGCCGAGCAGTGGCAACTCCTCGCCGTGCTGGAAGAGCGCCGCACTCTTAAGGCGGGTTCAACAGAGCCCCCGCAACCGAGGTAAATGGTAAATGGACATCGTCGAACGCATCAAAGCGGAGCTCTCATCGAGCCCCGTCGTGCTCTTCATGAAGGGTACGCCCGATTTCCCGCAGTGTGGATTCTCGGCGCAGACGGTGGCGGCGCTGCGCGCCTGCGGCGCCGAGTTCAAGCACGTGAATATCTTTGAGGAACCGGAGCTGCGCGAGGGCCTGAAGCGCTATTCGAACTGGCCGACCTATCCGCAGCTCTACGTCAACGGCGAACTCGTCGGCGGCTGCGACATCGCGCTTGAGATGTATCGCAGCGGCGACCTGAAGAGACTCCTCGACGAGGCGCACGCCGCCGCTTAGAGCCACCCCCGCGTGCAGGCCTGCGCATGAGCCTCGCCAAAGCTCTCGCGCAGACGATTACACACGTAGCAGAAAACATCCGCAGTACGTTCGGCGTCGTAGGCCGCCGAGTGTGCGGAGCCTGCATCCCAGGTGAAACCTGCGACGGTGACCGCCTTTGCCAGCACCGTCTGCCCGAGGGCGGCGCCCGCCAGCGTCGCCGTGTCGAAGCACGAGAACGGGTGGAAGGGATTGCGCTTCAAATCCGCCCGCACCACCACAGCGTTCAGAAAACCCAGATCAAAAGCGGCGTTGTGGCCGACGAGAATGGCGCGCGTGCAGCCGTGCGCGTGCAGGGCGTGGCGCACTTCGCGAAATATCCTCTGCAAGGCGTCGCGTTCGGGCAGCGCCGGCCGCAGCGGATGGAAGGGATCGATGCCGTTCACGACGAGCGCCGCGGGATCCAGGCGCGCACCTTCGTACGGAAGCACGTGAAAGCTGTGCGTCGCGCCGCGCATCAACGTGCCGTCTGCCGTGATGTCGATGAGCACCGCCGCGATCTCGAGCAGCGCATCCGTGGTGGCGTGGAATCCACCGGTCTCGACGTCGATGACCACGGGCAGGAAGCCGCGAAAGCGCCGCGCCATGAGCGTCGCCCCCGGCGCTCGAATGGCGTCGCTCGCGACGGCCGGCGCCGTGCCCTGCAATGCGATGTCCATGCGCAACTCCGTCACGGCGCGATGCGCCAGTCGATCTCGCCGCCGGCCCGGAAGGGAATGAGCTCGTCGTGCCCGAAGGCAAGACTATGCGGAACCGGCCAGCGATCGCGCAACAGAGTGATCTTCTCGGCGTTGCGCGGCAAGCCGTAGAAATCGGCGCCGTATTCGGAGGCGAAGCCCTGCAGGCGCTGCAGGGCGCCCGCGGCCTCGAAGACTTCCGCGTACAGCTCGATCGCGGCGTGGGCGGAGAAGATGCCGGCGCAGCCGCAGGCGGCCTCCTTCGCGAGGCGCGCATGCGGGGCGCTGTCGGTGCCGAGAAAAAATTTGGGGCTGCCGCTGACTGCGGCAGCTACGAGCGCCACGCGGTCGGCCTCGCTCTTCAGGACCGGCAGGCAGTAGTGGTGCGGGCGCAATGCGCCCGCCAGCAGTGCATTGCGATTCAGCAGAAGATGTTGCGGCGTGATAGTGGCGGCAACGCCTGCGCGGGCCTCCTGCACGAACTGTACGCCCTCCCGGGTGCTGACGTGCTCGAGCACGATGCGCAGCGTGGGAAAGCGCGCAACGACTCCCGCGAGCACGGTTTCGATGAAGCGCGCTTCGCGATCAAAGACGTCGACCGCGGCGTCGGTCACTTCGCCGTGCACCTGCAGGACGACGTCGAGCTCACTCATGCGCGCAAGCACGGCTTCGATGCGTCCGATGTCCGTAACTCCAGCGGCCGAGTGGGTCGTCGCGCCCGCCGGATAGAGCTTGCAGCCCCACACGACGCCGCTCGCCTGAGCTCGCTCGATCTCCGCAGGGTCGGTGCGCTCGGTGAGATAGAGCGTCATCAGGGGCTCAAATTTCGTGTCCGCGGGCAGCGCATCGAGAATGCGTTGCCGGTAGGCGAGCGCCAGTGCGGTGGTCGTGATGGGCGGTGACAGGTTTGGCATGGCGATGGCGCGGGCAAAGCGCGCTGCCGTGAAAGGTGCCACCGCCTGCAGTGCCGCTCCGTCGCGCAGGTGCAGATGCCAGTCGTCCGGACGCCGCAGAGTCAGGCTCTTCATGTGCGCGGCGCAGAGGCTGGTAGCGCATGCCGCGCCAATGATGCGGCGCAGATGCCGCCCGGCATGCCGGTCGGCAATGCCGCGCCATCATGGCCGCGAGCGCGGGCTATTTGGCCGGCGCGCGCGCGGCCATGCGGGCAACAATGCGTGGCGTCTCGCGCTGCAGGCGGCGGTGTGGCGGCACGCGCATGCAACGCTTCAGATCCCTCGTCGCGCGTCACGCAGCTTGACCCTCGTGAGCGAAAAACGGATCATTGATCCCTTCTGATCGATGCGATTTCTCTCGCGACTTGGCTCGCGCATCCTATCACAGCGGGGCCGCGGCAATTTTCTAACCCGATGACCGAATCGCCCAAGCCCGAAGATCTCGACCCCGCTGAGACGCAGGAGTGGCTCGAGTCCATCGACTCGGTGCTGAAGGCTCAGGGCGCGGAGCGCGCGCATTTCCTCCTCGACCGTCTCATCGATTACACGCGCCGCGCGGGCGCCTATCTGCCGTTCAAGCCGAACACGGCCTACGTCAATACCATTCCGACGGGCCTCGAGCGCGAATATCCGGGCAATCGCGCGCTCGAGCGCCGCCTTGAGGCATACATCCGCTGGAACGCCATGGCGATGGTGATACAGGCGAACCGCCAGTCCGCCGAGTACGGCGGCCACATCTCCACCTACGCCTCCTCTGCGACCCTCTACGAGGTGGGCTTCAACCACTTCTGGCGCGCGCCCTCGGAGCGTCATCCCGGTGATCTCGTGTTCATCCAGGGACACTCCTCGCCCGGAATCTACGCGCGCGCGTATCTGGAGTCGCGGCTCTCCGAGAACCAACTGCGGCATTTCCGCCAGGAAGTGCAGGGCGACGGATTGTCCTCGTATCCGCACCCGTGGTTGATGCCGGACTTCTGGCAGTTTCCGACGGTGTCGATGGGACTCGGCGCGATGATGGCGATGTTCCAGGCACGCTTCATCCGCTATCTCGAGCATCGCGGTCTCACCAAGACCTCGGATCGCAAGATCTGGTGCTTTCTCGGCGACGGCGAGATGGACGAGCCGGAATCGATGGGCGCGCTCACGATGCCGGTGCGCGAGAAGCTCGACAACCTGATCTTCGTCATCAACTGCAATCTGCAGCGCCTCGACGGACCGGTGCGCGGCAACGGCAAGATCATCCAGGAGCTCGAAGCGGCGTTCCTCGGCGCCGGCTGGAACGTATTGAAGGTGCTGTGGGGCTCGCGCTGGGATCCGCTGCTGGCGAAGGATCACAAGGGGCTGCTGCGCCGCGTGATGGAGGAATCCGTCGACGGCGAGTATCAGAATTTCAAAGCCAAGGGCGGTGCCTACACGCGCGAGCACTTCTTCGGCAAGTACCCCGAGCTCAAAGCCATGGTCGCCAATATGTCGGACGAGGAGATCTGGCACCTGAACCGCGGCGGCCATGATCCGCGCAAGGTCTATGCGGCCTATTGGGCGGCGACCAACCACCGCGGCCAGCCGACCGTCATATTGGCCAAGACCGTCAAGGGATTCGGCCTGGGCAAGGGGGGCGAGGGCCTCATGGGCACTCATCAGGCGAAGAAGCTCGATGATGAGGCGCTCATTGCCTTTCGCGACCGCTTTCACATTCCGATCTCGGATGCGGACATCACGCGCCTGCCGTTCTACAAGCCGGCCGAGGATGCGGAGGAAATGCGCTATCTGCGCGAACGGCGTATCGCGCTCGGCGGCTCTCTGCCGGTGCGGCTGCATGCGGCTGCGCCGCTCGCCATCCCGGCTCTGGAAGCCTTTGAGGCGATGCTCGAAGGCACGGGCGACCGGGAAATCTCCACCACCATGGCCTTGGTGCGCATCCTCGGAGTGCTGCTCAAAGACAAGAACATGGGCAAGAACGTCGTGCCCATCGTGCCCGACGAGGCGCGCACCTTCGGCATGGAGGGTCTGTTCCGCCAGATCGGTATCTATTCCTCCGTCGGCCAGCTCTACACACCGCAGGACTCGGAGACCTTGATGTCCTATCGCGAGGACAAGAAGGGCCAGATGCTCGAGGAGGGTATCAATGAAGCCGGATCGCTGTGCTCGTGGATCGCAGCCGGTAACGCCTATACGACTGTCGGCATCAACATGGTGCCGTTCTATATCTTCTACTCGATGTTCGGGTTCCAGCGGGTGGGCGACTTCATCTGGGCCGCGGGCGACATTCAGGCCCGCGGCTTTCTCGTCGGCGCAACCGCCGGCCGCACGACGCTGGCAGGCGAGGGTCTGCAGCATCAGGACGGCCACAGTCAGCTCGTCGCGACCACGGTGCCCAACTGCGTCGCCTACGACCCGGCGTATGCCTACGAGCTGGCGGTGATCATTCACGACGGGCTGCGGCGCATGTACGTGGAGCAGCAGAGCATCTTCTACTACATCACCTGCATGAATGAGAACTACGTGCAGCCGGCGATGCCGGCCGGCGTGCAGGCGGGGATATTGAAGGGCATGTATCTGCTGCAGATCGGCGGCCGCGGGCGCGTGCGCGCGACCCTCCTCGGATCCGGGACGATTCTGCGCGAGTGTCTCGCGGCGGCCGCGGTGCTGGAGAACGATTATCAAGTCCCCGTTGACGTCTTCTCGGTGACGAGCTTCAGCGAGCTGCGGCGCGAGGCGCTCGAATGTGAGCGCTGGAACATGCTGCACGCCGCGGAAGCTGCGCGCGCACCCTATGTGCAGCAGTGCCTGCAGGATCGCGAGGGCTCGATCGTCGCCGCCACGGACTACATGCGCACCGTGCCGGATCTCATCCGCCAGTGGGCGGGGCCGCGCTATCTCACCTTGGGAACCGACGGCTATGGGCGCTCCGATTCGCGCGCGGCGCTGCGCAAGCACTTCGAAGTAGATCGCAATTTCATCGTGCTCGCCGCGCTGAAGGGCCTCGCGGACGAGGGCAAGATTGACCGCGCGACACTGCAGGGCGCGATGAGCAAGCTCGGCATCGACCCGTCGAGCCCTGATCCCTGGAAGATCTGACAGAGCGCTGCGCCCATGGCTCGTGAAGTCGAAGTGCGCGTGCCCGACATGGGCGACTTCAAGGACGTGACCGTCATCGACGTCCTCATCAAACCGGGCGATAGCATCGAAGCCGAAGCGCCGCTCGTCACGCTCGAGACCGAAAAGGCGGCGATGGATGTGCCGTCGACCGTCGCCGGCGTCGTCGAGAAGGTCCATGTCTCGAAGGCGAGCAAAGTCTCTACGGGAGATCTGCTCGCGACGGTGCGCGCGCAAGACGACGCGCCTGCGGCCACCGCGAAGACGCCTGCCCCGCCGCTTGCAAGGCCCGTCGCCGCGCCCGCGGCGGCACCGGCGAGCGCGCTCGCCCCCGCGCCGCCGGCGCCGAGCGAGCCTGCGCGCAGCGCCGCACCGGTCGCCCTCAATCCGAACGTGCAACCGGTATTCAACGAGCTCGGATTTTCCAAGGCCCATGCGAGTCCGTCGGTGCGCAAGCTGGCTCGTGAGCTCGGAGTAGACCTTTCTCAAGTGAAAGGCACGGGCCCCAAAGCGCGCATCAGCCATGAGGATGTCAAAGCTTTCGTCAAAGGCGCGCTGAGCGGTGCGGCGGCGGCCGCTGCCGGCGCAGCATGGCCGGCGGTTCCGACGGTTGACTTCAGTCAGTTCGGGCCCGTCGAATCCAAGCCGCTGTCGCGCATTCAGCGCATCTCCGGCCCGCGTCTGCACGCGAGCTGGGTCAATATCCCGCATGTCACGCAGTTTGAGAGCGCGGACATCACCGATCTTGAGGACGTGCGCATCAAGCTCAAGCAGAAGGCCCTGAGCGAAGGGATCAGGCTTTCGATTCTCGCCTTCGTCGTGCGCGCCTGTGCGCGCGCATTGCAGGAGTTTCCGCATTTCAACGCCTCGCTCGATGCTCGGGGCGAGAACCTGATCGTAAAGAAATACATCAACATCGGTTTTGCCGCCGACACGGAGCACGGCCTTCTCGTGCCGGTGCTGCGCAACGTTGAGCACCGCGATATCTACGAGATCGCCCGACAGGTGGCCGAGCTGGCACTCAAGGCGCGCGCGGGCAAGCTTACGGCGGCGGAGATGCAGGGAGGCTCCTTCACGATCTCAAGCCTGGGCGGCATCGGCGGCACGAGCTTTACGCCCATCATCAACGCACCCGAAGTCGCGATCCTGGGTCTGTCACGCAGCTCGCTGCAGCCCGTATTCCGCGACGGCGGCTTCGTGCCGCGCTTGCTCCTGCCGCTATCGCTCTCCTATGACCATCGCGTGATCGACGGCGCCAGCGCTGCGCGCTTCACGACCTTTCTCGCAGCGCGGCTCGCCGAGCCGCGCGGACTTGTCGAAGCCGTGCCGTGAGCCGCATCGATCTCGCCGTTCCGGATCTGGGCGGCTTCAAGGATGTCCCCGTCATCGACGTGCTCGTCGCGGCGGGCGATTCCATCGAGGTCGATGCGCCGCTCATTACGTTGGAGACCGAGAAGGCTTCCATGGACGTACCGGCGGCCGCGGCGGGCAAGGTGCTGGAGTTACTCGTCAAGCGCGGCGATAAGGTCTCCGCCGGAACGCTGATCGCGCGCCTTGAGTCCGCTGACCGCGCGCCGAGCATCGCAGCTGCATTGGCCGAGACCCCCGCAGCGCAGCCCGCGGCAGCTGTGCCGAGCCGCAGCGACCGCGCATCCGGGGTCGCTCCGCGCAGCGCCGCGGCGGCCGGCCGCGACGAGCCGGCCGATCGGACTACGGCACTTCTGGTGCTGGGGTCAGGACCGGCCGGCTACACGGCAGCCTTTCGGGCAGCGGATCTCGGGCTGCAGACGACTCTCGTTGAACGCTGGGAGAGTCTCGGCGGAGTCTGCCTCAACGTCGGCTGCATTCCGTCCAAAGCTCTGCTGCACGCCGCCAAGGTCATCGAGGACGCCGATGCGATGAGCGCACACGGCATCTCCTTCGGCGCGCCGAGCATTGATCTGCCGCAGCTGCGCGCCTGGAAGACGTCGGTGGTGAAGAAGCTGACCGGCGGACTTAAGGTGCTGGCGAAGCAGCGCAAGGTCGACGTCCTGCAGGGCACCGGACGGTTTGTCAGTGCGCACGTGGTCGAGGTTACCGGCGCGAGCGGCGTCACGCGCATCCGCTTCGAACAGTGCATCATCGCCGCCGGATCCGAGGCGCTGCGGCTGCCGGGGCTGCCGGATGATCCGCGCATCATGGACTCAACCGGCGCGCTCGAGCTGCCGCAACTGGCCGGCAGGCTTCTCATCATCGGCGGCGGCATCATCGGACTCGAGATGGCCTGCGTATACAGTGCACTGGGCAGCCGGGTGAGCGTCGTCGAGCTTCTGCCGCAGCTCATGCCCGGCTGCGACGCGGATCTCGTGCGCCCTCTGGAGAAGCGCATTCGCGCACGCTATGAGCAGATTCTGACCGGCACCCAGGTGGTGCGCATCGAGGCGCTGCCGGAGGGGCTGCGAGTCACGTTCGCGGGGGACAAGGCGCCCGCGCCGCAGGTATTCGACCGTGCGCTCGTCGCTGTGGGGCGCGTCCCGAACGGCGCGTTGATTGGCGCCGCTGCGGCTGGCGTCGAAGTATCCGACCGCGGCTTCATTCCAGTCGACAAGCAACTGCGCACCAACGTGCCGCACATCTTTGCCGTGGGCGACATCGCACGGCCGCCGCTGCTCGCGCACAAGGCGAGCCACGAGGCGAAGGCCGCCGCCGAGGTGGCGGCGGGCCACAAAACCTCATTTGATGCCCGCGTCATCCCGTCGGTCGCCTACACGGATCCGGAGATCGCCTGGGTGGGACTGACGGAGATCGAGGCGCAAGCACAGCGCGTGGCCTTCAAGAAAGGCGTCTTCCCGTGGCTCGCGAGCGGCCGCTCCTTGTCGCTGGGCCGGGACGAGGGCTTCACGAAACTGCTGTTCGATCCGGAGACTCACCGCATTTTGGGGGGCGGCATAGTCGGCACCAACGCCGGAGAACTCGTGAGCGAGATTGCGCTCGCCATCGAGATGGGCGCCGACGCATCCGACATTGGCCTGACCATTCACCCGCATCCGACGCTGTCGGAGAGCGTTGCCTTCGCTGCCGACGCTTTCGAAGGCACGCTCACCGATCTCTACACGCCGAGGAAATAGGCGCGCCGCGCATCGTTTGCGACGCCTCAAGTGCCGTTCGGCGTCATCATCTCTTCGATCGCCTTGACCGGGGCGGAGCCGTAACTCAGGAATTTCTCGTGGAAGCGCTGCAGGTCGAATTGCGCTCCCTGTTCTTTCTTCAAGCGCTCGCGAAAGTCATATATCGCCGAGTAGCCGGCAAAGTAGCTCGTCAGCTGCACGCTCGTCAGCGTGACGCGATGCCATTTCTCCCGCACCTCTTCGTCGGTCTGGAAAGCCTCGCGGGTGAGGAGTTCTTTGGCGTCGGCCTCGCTCATGCCGAGCACGTGCACGCCGTAGTCGACGACGGTATTGCAGACCGAGCGCAGGTTCCATTTGGAGTACATGAGCCACTGCTCGGCAGTGTCATTGCCGTAGCCCGATTCGAGCATCATGCGCTCCCCGTAGACGGCCCAGCCCTCGACCATGGCATCGTTGGCGAACAGGCTCTTGATGAGGCTCGCAGACTTGTTGGCGTAGAGGAGCTGAGCGTAGTGGCCGGGTACGGCCTCATGAATCGCCAGCACGGGCAGCATCCAGCGGTTGTACTCGCGCAGCGAGCTTTCGGCGCGGGCGGCACTCAAGTCATCCAGTGGCGTGACGTTAAAGTAGCTGCGGGCGCTGGGATCATAGGGACCGGGCCCATCGAGGCTGGCGCCGGCGACGCCCAGTTTGTACGCAGGCGTGATCCGCACCTGCAGCGGCTTTGCGGGATCGAGGGTCAGCAGTTTGTGATCGGCGACCCATCGCTCAAGCTCGGGGATCAGCCGTGAGATCTCTTTGAAGAGGTCAGTGCGCGCAATGTGCTGTTCGGACATCTTATCGATGAGCCTGCCAATCTTATCGAAGCGCTCGTCAGGTCGTGCAGTATTAGGAAAGTATTTGGGCCACAGTTCATCCGCCAGGAGATTCATGCGCGTCAAGAGCCGCTCCTTTTCGGCGCGCGCTCGCTCGTAGAGTGCCGCGGCACTCGTTCCCGAGGCGATTACGAATGCGAACCTGGGCTCGTAAAGATCGCGGCCGATCCTAAAGGATCGCGCCTTACCGCCGGCGAGCTGCTGATCCTCGGCCTGCAGCCAAGCGACATAGTCGCTGATCGCGGCGCGCGCCGCGGCGCTGCGTCGGGCGAATAGCGCGCGCTCCGCCGCGGTCAGTTTCGCGGCGGCAATCTGCTGCTCGAGTTGCGGGCCGAAGGTTTCGAGTGCGCCGCTGTTCTGCTCTATGGCAAGTTGCGTGTGCTCGCGCGTGGGATCCTTAATGCTCGCCTTGGCCGCTGCGTAATACGCCGGCACGTGGGTGAGCCGCGCAAGCACCGCGCGCAGGCGCACCTCGAGCGGTGCGTATTCGGTGTTGAGAAGCAGAGCAAACGGTTCGGCAATATTGTATCGGGACGGGTCCCACTGCCAGTTGCGAAAGTCTGTGAGGTTCCAGATTTCCCCTTCGAGTTGGTTTTCTAGGACGGCACGGTCGGTGCGTGTTTCGGGATCGAGCCCAGTCGGCGGAATTCTCTGCAATCGTGACAGCGACGCCCGCAGGAAGCGCAGTGTTGCCGCGCGCGCCTTAGCGTCTGGGACGAGGAGCATGTCTGCGACCTTGTAGTAGCCGACGCTGATGGCCTGGTCCGGATGCAGCTGCCAGTACTGATCGAGAAAGCCAGCGCCGAATTGGCGTTTGAAATCGGCCGCGGCGCCCGAGCGCGCGGCGTCGCTCGCCGCGAGCGCCGGGACAGCGACCCCGAAGCTGACGGCGCACGGCACTGCCATGCAGCCGATCAACGCCAGCAAGGGAAATCGTGGCTTTTTATGCACGCGCGCATTATTCCGCAAGGCCGGCGGGTTTGCGAATCACGACCCCCGCAAGCGGACGACGGCGGCAACGCACACCCACTTGGTGCGCTACTGCCGGTGCGAGCAAGCTGCGATTTGCGGCTGCTCGGTGAATTCACGATAGCATCCATTGTGCCGCGAGGCGCTGCTGAGATGGGTCAGCAGCCGGCGGGAAACGCGCGAACGAATAGCTTGCTAAGGAGTTGTTGCCGGCGCTGGAGCACTCTGCTGCGCCGGCGCGCTGGAGGTTACAGATTGAAAAACTGGACCGCCGTTGTAGGTGAACAACAGCATGCGCTCTTTGGCTAACACCAGGATTCGATGGGATAGAAAGAAATCACAGCCCACCAGCATGTCCGGCATGTCTTCAATCGGGCGACTGATGCGCGAGCCTATTTTCTGAGTCGTATCCGCGGTGAACAGATCGGCAATGCGCAACTTCACGTTGCTCATCTCTTCGTCGCCAATCGAAAACGTTGCAAATGTTCCGATCCAGCTCTCTAGCGGTTTGAAGGCGAGACCGACTACGGCCTGCGTCGGGACAGCGGCCGCCGGATTCACGCCAACGTCCGCGGCGGTTTGCTGCGCGACTACCGAGGTGCTTGCCCCCGTGTCCAAGATGGCCCTGGCGCGCTTGCCATCGACCCGAACGGGTGTTTGGATTCGCTCGTGCCCGAGGATGAGCGGCTCCAGTGCGGCCAATGAATAACTCTTGCCACCCCAATAGATCAACTGGCCCGGTTGACAGCCCTCGGGCCGCAGCAAACGGATCACATTATGGGCCAGGTCGAACTCGGTCGTGAAATGCGAAAAAAAATCGTCGCCCAGAACCAAAGCGCCTTCACGCCTCTGGCGCCCCTCTTTGGTGCCCACGACGGCGAGGCGTAACTGGTCGCCGCTAAACGAGCCCATTTGAAATTTCTTCAGCACGGTTCCCAGGGCGCGTGCCTCGCCGCCCACTCCGAACAGGCGCAGCCCCGTGATGGACTCCACCGGAAGTCCCAGACGCGCTGCCTCGTCCTGCCATAGAAAGGTCATTGACGCGCCCGTGTCGACCATCACGGTCGCGTTCTGGCCGTTGATTTGCGCGTCGACGAGCACGCGATTACCAACGACCCTTACCGGAATTTCGGCGATCTGCGCGATCTTGCAGGCGGAAAATGCGGACGGCGCAGTCGCCAGGCCCAGCGTCAGCATCGCGATCCATCGCAAGCGTTGCATTTTTTCAAGCCTCGCGCAGCACGCTGCAGTAGTCGAATGATAGGCTTGTCATTGCGTGCGTGCATGCGCTGGCGTCGCGTACTGTGCACAGCGCTTGGAATGCGGACGGATATTGCTGCGCAACAAGGGCTGCCGATACGGGTGGCTGGGCAGGCAGTGGCTAAGAGGTTCCCGGCAAGCCTTTCTAGGCGACGGCGCGGCTACGCGCGAACGGAAGGTGCGGGCTCTGGCGCATTCAATTCGTGGCTGCGACATTTGCAGTGCACCCAGTGCGGGCTCAGGTCGTTGCGATGCGGCGGCGCGCGGTGGCAGCGGCGCGCCGCCGGCCGGCGGCAGGTGCATCCGGTCGCGGCGCGGTCTTGTGCGGGTACTCGCACAAATCCGCGAGGATGCAGCGCGGACACAAGGGCACACGCGCAAGGCACACGTAACGGCCGTGCAGCAGCAGCCAATGGTGAGCGTTTTTGCGATACACCTGCGGTGTCGTCGCCAGCAGCGCCTCCTCGACCGCAAGCGGCGTCCTGCCCGGTGCCAGGCCGGTCCGATTGGCGACTCGGAAGATGTGCGTGTCAACGCCAATGGTCGCCTCGCCGAACACCATGTTGAGAATGATATTGGCGGTCTTGCGTCCGACACCCGGCAGGGCCTCAAGCGCTGTGCGCTCGCCGGGCACCCTGCCGCCGTGCAGCTCGAGCAGCTGGCGCGCGAGGGCGACTAGATTCCTGGACTTCATGTTGTACAAGCCGACGCTCTTGAGGTACGGCCGCACCGCGTCGATGCCGAGGGCCGCTATGCCTTGCGGAGTATTGGCCACCGCAAAGAGCTCGCGCGTCGCGGCATTGACGCTGCGGTCGGTGGTGTGGGCGGAGAGCATCACCGCCACCAGCAACTCAAACGCCGAGCTATGCAGCAGTTCCGTGGTCGGCCTGGGATTGGCCGCCTGCAGACGCCTGAAGATGGCTCTACGGCGCGCCGGCTGCATGCTTCTTCGCCGCAATGAGCGCGGTCTGCTCGGCCGCGCGGCGCATGAGCCGCTGGCTGTGCGCCGCGAAGCGTGCGCGATTATCCGCCGGCTCCGGCGCGGCGCTCAGATGAGACAGCGCGCTGCGCGGCAGCATCACGATGCAGTCCACCGGACAGGGCGCGACGCACAGCTCGCATCCGGTGCAGAGCGCGGCCACGACGGTATGGGTCAATTGACGCGCGCCGATAATGGCATCGACCGGGCAGGGTGCGAGGCACTTGACGCAGCCGATGCAGCGCGCCTCGTCGATCTGTGCCACCAGCGTCGGGCCCTCGGTACCATTTGCAGGATTGAGCGGCAATGGCTCGCGGCCGAGCGCGCGCGCGAGTCGCGCGATCGTGGCCGCGCCTCCCGGGGGGCACTGATTGATCTCGGCTTCACCGCTTGCGATCGCCTGCGCATAGGGAGCGCAGCCGGCGTAGCCGCACCGCGTGCATTGCGTCTGCGGCAACAGAGCGTCGATATCGTCGGCAGTCATTTCACCTTCATGCCGGGCTCAGCCCCCGCATCCGGTGCGAGGAGAAAAATCCCCGGCTTGTCGCCGGATGCCGCGAGCACCATGCCCTCGGATACGCCGAATTTCATCTTGCGCGCGGCCAGGTTTGCAATCATCACGGTCATGCGTCCGATCAGCGTCGCCGGATCGTAGGCGGATTTGATGCCCGCAAAGACCTGGCGCGTCCCGAGAGCGCCGATGTCGAGCGTGAGCCGCAGGAGCTTGTCGGCGCCGTCGACATGCTCCGCATGCGCGATGCGCGCAACGCGCAGGTCGATCTTGGCGAAGTCGTCGATGGAAATGGTGGCGGGCGGCGACGCCGCAGCGGACGGCGCAGCGGCAGTCGCAGAGGGGGTGGGTGAGGCTGCAGTGGTCACGGTAGCGGATTCCTTGGTGGTGTCGAAGAGCGCATCGAGCTGTTTGGCATCGACGCGGGTCATCAGGTGCGTGTAAGGCTTGATATGGCGCGGCAGGATTGCGGCATCCGCCCACGCGAACGGTCGGCCAAGCTCAAAAAAGTCCTGCGCCACGCGGCGTGTCAGCGCGGGCAGCACGGGGGCGAGCAGCACGCTCAGAACCTTGAAGCCATGCAGCGCGCGCGAACACACATCCTGCAGCTGGGATGAATTCGCGGGCTCTTTTGCCAGCACCCAGGGTTTACTGGCATCGAATGCCTGATTGATTCCATCCGCCATCGCCATGATGTCACGCATGGCCTTGCCGGTTTCGCGGGCTTCGTAGCCCGCGCGCACCAGCTGCGCCGTGGCGTCGGCTTCTCTGCGCAACGCCTCGGTAGCGCCGCTGTATTGCAGTGCGCCGTGAAACTGCTGGGTGATGAAATGCGCCGCGCGGCTTGCGATATTGACGTACTTGCCGACGAGATCGCTATTCACCCGCGCCATGAAGTCTTCGGGATTGAAGTCGAGGTCTTCGACGTTGCCGTTGAGCTTGGCCGCAAAATAGTAGCGCAGCCATTCCGGGTTCATGCCGATCTCGAGATAGCGCAGCGGGCTGATGCCGGTGCCGCGCGACTTCGACATCTTCTCTTCCGCGACCGTCACGAAGCCGTGTACGTACACGTGGTTCGGGACTTTGTAGGGGGCGCCGGCGAATTTGAGCATCGCCGGCCAGAACAGGGTGTGAAAGTAGATGATGTCCTTGCCGATGAAGTGGATTTGCTCGGAATCGGGAGCGGCGAGGAATTCGCGGAAGCTGCGCGGCTCGCCGTTCGCGCGGGCTTTGCCGCTGTCGAAATAGTTCTTGAGCGACGCCAGGTAGCCGATCGGCGCATCGAGCCACACGTAGAAGTATTTGCCCGGGGCGCCGGGGATCGGTATGCCGAAGTAGGGCGCATCGCGCGAGATGTCCCAGTCGCCGAGCGCCTTGTCCCCGACACCGTCGAGCCATTCCTTGGCCTTGTTCGTCACCTGCGGCTGCAGGCGCCCGGGCGCATCCAGCCACTGCCGCAGAAACTCCACGCACTGCGGAGCGGACAGCCTAAAGAAGAAATGATCGGAGGTGCGCAGCTGCGGCACCGCTCCCGTCAAGGTCGAATGCGGATTGATCAGAGCGCTCGGCGCGTTGACGATGCTGCATACCTCGCACGCATCGGCGTACTGACCGGGCGCATGGCAGTTCGGGCATTCGCCTTTGACGTAGCGGTCGGCGAGGAACATGCCCTTGACCGGATCGTAGAACTGCTCGATGAGCTTCGAATAGATGAGCCCGGCGTGCTGCAGACGGGCGTAGACGTCCTGCGATAATTCGACGTTTTCGGGAGAGTCGGTGCTGTACCAGTTGTCGAATGCGATCTGAAAGCCCTGCAGGTCTCTTGGCCGCTCTGCGCAGATGCGTGCGACGAGTTCCTGAGGGGTGATCCCCGCGGCTTGCGCCTTCAGCATGATGGGCGCGCCGTGGGCGTCGTCGGCGCCGATAAAGTGCACCTGGTGGCCGTGCATGCGCTGAAATCTCACCCAGATGTCGGCCTGGATGTATTCCATGATGTGACCGATATGCAGCGGTCCGTTCGCGTACGGCAGCGCAGTCGTGACAAAAATCTTGCGGGGCATCCCCCTAGTCTAGCGCAGGCGGCGCGTCAGCCCTGATCCTTTACCGGCTCGAATTTGCCCTTGTTGATGCCCTTCTTGTAGGCCTCTTTGCCCGTCACCAGGCGCTGATCAAGGAGCTGCTGAATGGCGCTGTCCATCGTGCGCATGCCGAGTTGACCGCCTCCCTGCATGGTGTTCTCGAGCTGGTCGAGCTTGCCCTGGCGGATGAGATTGGACGCCGCGGGCGTGTTGACCAGCACTTCGAGCGCGGCCACACGGCCTTGCTTGTCGGCGCGCTGCAGCAGCTGTTGTGAAACGACCCCGCGCAGCGAGGTGGAGAGCATCGTGCGCACATGCGATTGCTTGTCGGACGGAAACGCGTTCACCAGGCGGTCGACGGTCTGCGCGGCGCCGTTGGTGTGCAGCGTGCCCATGACGAGGATGCCCATTTCCGCCGCCGTGACGGCGATGCTCATGGTTTCATGGTCGCGCAATTCGCCCACCAGGATCACATCCGGGTCCTCGCGCAGGGCCGAATGCAGTGCGTCGGCGAAGCTGGCACTGTGCACGCCGATCTCGCGCTGGCTGATGAGGCAGCCCTTCCTCTGGTGCACAAACTCGATCGGGTCCTCGATCGTAAGGATGTGGCCCTTCAGGCGCGTGTTGATGTCATCGACCATCGAGGCGAGGGTCGTCGATTTTCCGGAGCCGGTCTTGCCCGTCACCAGGATGAGCCCGTTGGTGGCCCGAGCCATCTCGCGCACCGACTGTGGCAGCTTGAGCTCATCCATCGTGAGCGCCTGCGAGGGGATGACGCGGAACACGCCGCCCACGCCATTCAGCTGGCGCATGATGTTGACGCGAAAGCGTCCGCGGTCGGCGAGCGTGTAGGCGAAATCGGCGCCGTCTTTCGATTCGAAGCGGTCGAGGGCCGCCTTGGGCATGATCTCGTAGAGCGCCTCTTTGACAAAGGTCCCCTCCAGCCGGTCCGGCCGCAGCGGGCTGAGGTCGCCGAACAGGCGGATGCGCGGCGGATCGCCCGCGATGAAGTGCAGGTCCGAGCCGCGCTTGTCGATGACCTCGCAGAGGAAGGAGTCAATGCTCGCCACGCGCGCTGCCTTCTACGATGCGGCGGATGTCGGGCCGGGGCCGATGCGGGTCGTCATCCCGGCGGCGTCGAGTTTCGGCAGGAGGCTCGTGTCCGTCACGTATTTCTGGAACAGGCGCTTTTCCGTGGCATAGGCATAGGCATCGTCGGGGTCGATCTCCTTTGCGGTAATGGCGGCGAGCAGCGCCTGATCGAGCATCTGCATGCCGTAGTCCCGCCCGGTCTGCAACTGCGTGGGAATCTGGTGCGTCTGATCGCTCTGGATGAGCTTGGCGATCGCCTTGGTCATCACCATGACTTCACACAGCGCGCGCCGGCCGCGTGCATCGGCTGACTTGACCAGGATCTGCGTCACGACGGCGAGCAGGCTCTGCGCAAGGAAGCTCTTCGTCTGCTCGCGCTCTTCGACGGGCAGCGCGTCGACGATGCGGTCGATGGTCTTGACCGCGCCGGTCGTATGCAGCGTGCCGAACACAAGATGCCCGGTCTCGGCCGCCGTCATCGCCATGCTGATGGTCTCCGCATCGCGCAGCTCGCCGACCAGTATGACGTCCGGATCCTCGCGCATGGCCGCGCGCACACCTTCGGCGAAGCTTGGGATGTGGGTGTTCAGCTCACGCTGGATGACCTGGCTTTGCTTGCTGCGATGAACGAATTCGATCGGATCCTCGAGGCTGATGATATTGAGCCGCCGCGTCGTGTTGAGGTGATCGATCATCGCCGCGAGCGTCGTCGACTTGCCCGTTCCCGTCGAGCCGGTGACGAGCACCATGCCCTGATGATAGTCGCACAGCTTGGTGACGATGGGCGGCAGCGCGAGTTTCTCGAGAGTGGGTACCTCGGTCGGAATCGTGCGGAAGGTTGCGCCGATGCCGGTCTCCTTGCGGAACACGTTGACACGGAAGCGGCCGCCTTCGCCTGATACATAGGAGAAATCGAGGTCATGGCCCTTGGCGAGTACATCCGACTGCGTGCGCGTGAGAACCTCGGCGATATAGCCCTCGAGCTCCGCCTGGCGCAGCTCGCGGAACTTGATGGGCAGCAGATCGCCGTGCACGCGCAGCATCGGCGGCACGCCGACTGCCAGGTGGATGTCGGAGCACCCCTGCTGCGTGCCCAACTTCAGGAACGCGTCGATACGCGCCACAGTGCGCCCCTTTTTGAGATATCCACGGTGTGTAGCCTTCCCGGGTGGCGGGAGCAAGCGGTTAGGGGCGGAAATTTGACCGAGCGCACGAAGTTTCGCAAGCACAGAGTGCCTGGCGGTGCCGGCGAAGGTCTACATATGCCGTTCGAGGGCGTTGCGCAGCTCTTCCATGGTCTGAAAACGCTTGGTCTTGTCGACGGCCATCGCCTTCATAATGAGGTCGCTCAGCGAGCTCGGCAGCCCGGGATTGACCTCCTTGGCTATGCGGGCCTTGCCCTGTACGTGCTGATACATCACCGCCATGTGGTCACCGCGGGAGTAGGGCGGCACGCCCGTCAGCATCTCATAGAGTATGACGCCGACGGCATAGATATCCGCACGCGCATCGACCTTCTTGCCGAGAATCTGCTCGGGCGCCATGTATTTGGGCGAGCCGATCACATAACCGGTCTTGGTGAGCTGCGTGTCGCCCTCGCGCTGGGCGGCGGCGACACCGAAATCAACGATCTTCAGCAGCCCCTCCTGGTTGATGAGGACGTTGGCGGGCTTCAAATCGCGGTGCACGATGCCCACCTGGTGCGCCACGGTCATGCCGGTGGCGAGGTCGATGCCGAAGCCCACGGCGCGCTTCAGCTCCATCGGCTTTTCGTTGACGACCTCGGCTCCCAGGGTGTGCGAGGGGAAGTACTCCATGGAGATCGCGTAGTTGCCCTGGATATAGAGAAAGTCATAGATGCGGATGACGTTCTTGTGGGTAATCTTGCGCGAGTAGCGCAGCTCGTGGACGAAGCGCTTCATCACCTCTTCGTCCCCGGATACGTTCGGATTCAGGAACTTCAGAATGAGCCGCTCATCGACGACCGTGTCCTCCATCAGCAGCACCGTGCCGAAGGCGCCGCGGCCGATCTTGTCGATGTACTTGTAGCGTCCCTCGATGATGTCTCCGGGTTTCAGGGTGGAGATATCCAGCCGTGCGGCTTCGGCCTGCTTCACCGCCTGCCCGACGGCCGCCTCGGAAATGAGAACCGTGCGCGCAGCCTCCGACGGCGATGGCGACGTCCCGCCCTGCGAGGCGCGCAGCGTCGGCGGCAGCTGCGACGGACTCGGCGTCAAACTGGTCGTCAGCATGCGCTTGTCGAGCTCGGCGAGCGTTGCGGCGATCATGCGACTCATGGTCTGGTCGGCGGCGGCGGCCTGGTGCTGCAGTTCGGCGCGCAGCTGGTCGACGCGCTTCTCATCGACGAGCCTGCCCAGGGCCTGGATGGCCTCGATGCGGATCTCGCGCTCCGGACGCGACATGAGCGGCATCAGGGCATCGACGAGCTTCGCATCGCCGATCTTGCCGAGGGCGCGCACCACGACGGGCAGCGCCTTGGCGTTGCCCGCCTGCAGCATCTCCTGCAGCCGCGGCAGCGCGCGCTTGCTGCCGATTTCCGCCAGCGCGTCGATCGAGCGTTCGCTCACCCACCAGTCCGAGTCGCGCGTCGCGCGGATGAGCTCATCGACAGCGCGCTCGTCCTTCGTCTGGTTCAGGATCTCGATTGCGGCGCGGCGGATGTCATCGTCCTTGTCGCGCACCAGCTCGATCACCGCCTCGATGACCTTTGGCCCGCCGATCTTGCCGAGCGCATCCGCCGCGCGGCTGCGCACCCACCAGTCGCTGTCCTTGATGGCCGCCAAGAGGTGCTTCACGGAGGCGGCGGTACCGACCTCATTCAGGACCTCCACCGCCGCGCGGCGCGCGTTTTCGTTCTCATCCTTCAGGATGTTGATGAGATAGCGCATCGTATCGGGGTGGTTCGCCTTGATGACAAGGTCGATCGCCTTGTTCTGCACGTCGATCTCGGGATCGCGCAGCAGAGCGCACACGCGCTCGACGTCGATCGGGCCCTCGGTGCGCTGCAGCGCGGAGAGCACGGCTCCGCGAATCAGCTTGTTCGGGTCGTTCAGCAGCCCCTGCAGCGCCGTCTGTACTTCGCGCGTGTTGAAGCGCGCGAGGATGTTGATGATATGGACGCGCGAGATGGGATCCTTGCCATGCAGGCGGCCGATGAGCTCGGAGACGGCGTGCGGATCGGCAATTTCGCCGACGAGGCGGAACAGGGCTGCCTTCTCGTTTGCTTCCTGGGCGTAGGCGGCCTGCAACAGGTCGCGCACGCTGAAGCGCTGCTTCTGGGCCGCGATAATTTCGAGCACGGCCGGCTTCGAGACCCCGGGTGTGCCCAGCGCATCGATGAGCAGGTGCGGCGGGTAGTTGCGGCTGCTCGTCAAGGCCCAGGAGATGCCGGCGACCACCCGCGGGCTGCCTTCGATCAGTCCGCGGAGGAAGACCGGAAAGGTCTTCGGATTGACGAGGGCGCTCAGGGCCTCGACGAACCCCACGGTCGCGTTCTTGTCCGCGTCCGGCAGGGCTGCGAAAATGGGTTCGATCGCCCCTGCGCCCAGGGACTTTAGCTTGGCCACCGCCCTTTGTGTGGCGGGGCTCGCAGGATTCGAGGACGAGCGGATCTCGGTGACCAGGCGGTCGGCACGAATATTCGTGAAAAAGCTCATTCAGCCTTTCCGTTGGGACAGATTCCCGCGCAAGTCCCGTCCAGCCGTCCGAGTTGTGGGTAAGTACGGCATGGTTGCAGGATCAGGACAGGACCTATAGAGCGCAAACGCCTGCGCCACATGCAAAGCGAGCGCCCGAAGATTATGCCATATTCGCGCCCCCCGCCTGCCAACGCGCTCACATGTCTGACAATCCGAATCTTGCACGCCTGCGCGCCGCCCTCGAGCTGTATGTAGACCCCTACCTAGGAGAATCTCTCGGCAGCGCGGCGGCGGTGCGCGAGGTGAGCGCCCGCGCCGGCGGGTATGCGGCCGCGATTGCCCTGGGGTTTCCCGTGGGCGGCTACCAGGCGGAGCTCGAAGCGGCTCTGCAGGCGTACCTGCGGACCGAGGGGTTCGACGCACCGGTGCAGATTGAGCTGCGCGCGGAGATCCGCGCGCACGCCGTGCAGCGGCATCTGCAGCCCCTCTCGGACATCAAGAACATCGTCGCGGTGGCGTCCGGAAAAGGCGGCGTGGGCAAGTCGACGGTGGCCGTCAATCTCGCACTCGCCTGGGCCGCGCAGGGCGCGCGGGTCGGCATACTCGACGCGGACATCTATGGCCCGAGCCAGCCGCTCATGCTGGGGCTCGAGGGTGCGCGGCCGAGCTCCCCGGACGGCAAGCGCCTGAAGCCCCTCGCAAGCCACGGCGTCGCGGCGATGTCCATCGGCTTTCTGGTGGATGCCGAGCAGCCGATGGTATGGCGCGGCCCCATGGTGACGCAGGCGCTGACGCAGCTTCTTTCCGAGACGGACTGGGGAGCCCTCGATTACCTGGTGGTCGACATGCCACCCGGCACCGGGGACATCCAGCTGACGCTGTCGCAGCGCGTGCCGGTCGCCGGCGCCGTGATCGTCACGACTCCCCAGGACATCGCCCTCGCCGATGCGAGGAAAGGCCTCAAGATGTTCGAGAAGGTGTCGGTGCCGGTACTCGGCATCGTCGAGAACATGAGTGTGCATGTGTGCTCGCAATGCGGACACGTCGAGCACGTCTTCGGCGCGGGCGGTGGCGCGCGGATGGCCGCGCAATACGGCGTGCGACTTCTCGGCGAGCTGCCCCTCGACGCGCACATCCGCGAGGAAACCGACGCCGGCCGCCCGACGGTGGCCGCGGCGCCTGATTCGCCACGCGCCAGAGTCTATTTCCAGATGGCGCGCCGCACTGCGGCGGCGTTGTCGCAGCGCGTGCGCGATCGCAGCACCGTGTTCCCGAAGATTGTGGTCGAAGACAGTTAGAGCCGCCAGAGAGGGGCGCGAATCGATGAGCATCAAGTCCGATCAGTGGATCCGGCGCATGGCGCGAGATGCACGCATGATTGAGCCGTTCGCGGCCGAACAGGTGCGCGATGTAAAGCATCAGAAAATCATGTCGTACGGCACGTCAAGCTACGGCTACGACGTCCGCTGCGCACCGGAGTTCAAGATCTTCACCAACATCAATTCCACCATCGTCGATCCGAAGGCCTTCGATCCAAAGAGCTTTGTCGATTTTCCCGGCGACGTATGCATCATCCCGCCCAACTCCTTTGCGCTCGCGCGCACCGTAGAGTACTTCCGCATTCCGCGAAACGTGCTGTGCGTGTGCGTCGGCAAAAGCTCCTATGCGCGCTGCGGGATCATCTGCAACGTGACGCCCCTGGAGCCCGAGTGGGAGGGCCACGTGACGCTCGAGTTTTCAAATACGACGCCGTTGCCAGCGAAGATCTATGCGAATGAAGGTGTTGCGCAGATGCTGTTCTTCGAGTCCGACGAGGTATGCGCGATCTCGTATCGGGATCGCGCCGGCAAATACATGGGCCAGAAAGGCGTCACGCTGCCGAAGGCCTGACTAAGAAGTCTTCAGCTCGCGGATCACGAGGCTGAAATCGATCTTGCCGGCGCGACTGCGCTCCGCGCGGATCGGCAAGTACCCCAAGGCAGGCGCAAGCCACAGCCGCGTCACACGCACCGAGCCGGCGTGCTCGCTGCGGTACTTCACGGCCTCGAGTTTGCCGAGCGGCGTGTCGAGCGTCTCGGCGCCTTCGCGCGTGTACTTGTATTCCTTGACCTCGTCGTCATCGATGAGCCAGAAGCCCTGGGGCGAGCGGCCGACCGCAAGCTCCCGCATGAGTTCAATCTGTACCGAGAGCGAGTCCTGGGTGCCGCTTGGAAGAGGCAAGTCGATAGGCTTCTTCTCGGCAATGCCGGTCACACGCTGCGACTGCCAATCAAATCGCAGCGTCACCGCCTTGGCCGACTCCGGTTCGCCGTCGTCCGCGTGATAGGTCATGGGGCGCACTTCGCCGTTGACTATCGAGAAGGTGCTCATCTGGCTGATCACATCCGGAAAGGCGAGCTTGAAAATCCCGCGCGCCACATTACGCGACCGATAGGTATAGCTGCCCGGCGCCGTGCGCGTCAGCTCGAGCGTCGAATAGCCGGCAGTGATGCCCTTCCATTCGATTGCAAATTTCGCGACGAAATCGCCGGGCGCGTCCGTAGCGGGCGCTGCGTTCGCGACGGCAGAGCTCATCAGCGCCGCGGCGCTCAACAACAGGACGACGACGCGCAATCGCCGCGCGCGCTCGGGCACTGTGGGCAGCGCGGCGTTCTGCCGGCGATATTTGCGGTCATAGGCAGAACTGCTGTGTTCCATCATCCAACCTGACAGTCCCTGGCATTTTGCGATGTGGCGGACGTCAATGCCTGACTGGCAACTGTGGCATATCCCACTGCAAGTGCAAAGTTGAGGCGGCGAGGCACAGCGCGGAGTTGAATTCATGTGCATGGCCCGCTTGAGCCTGCGCGTTTGCCAGTCGCAGCGCCGGACCGACGCCTCGCTCGTGACTCTGGATGGCCTGCTGTCTTTGAATAGTGTGCGAGCGGCCGGTACACTGGAGCGGCGCAGCAGGAAGAAGAGGCGACGCTTTGCGGATTCGAGACGGCGCTAGTGGGCGTTGTCAATGGCAACTTGAGCCGGTGTGGCATACTCGCTCTTGCCATGGTGAGCAGTCAGACAGTCTATGCGTCAGGAAATCCTCGGAACTATTCTGCTGTTTCTCGTAGCCGCGCCTGTCGGTGCCGCCGCGCCCTGGATCGAAGGCCAGCACTACTTCCGGATTGAGCCGATACCGCCTGACGCTGCGGCCGCCGGGCATCCGGTAGTCACGGAAGTCTTCTCCTACGGCTGTCCGTTCTGCGCTCAATTCAATTCAACAGCAAAGCAGCTGCAAGCCAACCTGCCCGCCAAATCGCAGTTCGACTATATCCCCGCGGCGTTTCTTCGCGCCGAAGACTGGCCGATGTTTCAGCGCGCCTACTGCACGGCGCAGGTTCTCGAAATCGCCGACCAGACACATGATGCGATATTTGATGCGGTGTGGAAGACGGGCGAGCTCGCGACACTCGATCTCCTCTCCCAGCGTCTGAAGCGGCCGCTGCCAAGCCTCGAGGATGCCGCGCGCGTCTATAACCGTCTGACGGGCGTCAGCGTCGAGAAGTTCCTGGTGACGGCGCAGTCCGCCGCGGTCGACGCCAAGGTGCGTGCCGCCGACGAATTTGTGCGCGCCTATCGGGTCGACAGTACGCCCAGCATCATCGTCGACCGCAGGTATCGGGTCAACATGCCGTCGGTCTCAAGCGCGAGTGAGCTGATCGATCTCGTCAAGTGGCTGATCGCCAACGACGCCAAATAGCGTTCACTCGCGCAGACTTCCCGAGCGCGCGCCGTGCTGCGCGTCAGCGTCTAAAGTTGACCTGAACTCCTCCACCAGCGGCGCATCGAGCGGCTCGCCGTCGAAATACACCCGGTTCGCCCGCCATACGAGTCGTCGCTGCGCGATCCAGCCGATGGCTTTCGGGTAGATGACGTGCTCGGTCGCCTGCACGCGCGCCGCCAGGCTTCTCTCGGTGTCACCAGGCAGAACGGAAATTCTTGATTGCAGGACGACGGGTCCGGCGTCAAGTTCCGGGGTGACGAAATGCACGCTCGCGCCGTGCTGCGTCTCACGCGCCGCGAGCACGCGCCGGTGCGTATTGAGACCACGATGGCGGGGCAGGAGCGACGGATGAATATTCAGCATGCGGCCGGCATAGCGCGCGACGAATTGGGGCGAGAGAATGCGCATGAAGCCGGCGAGCGCCACGAGCTCGTGCGGCTGCGCGGCGAGTGCGCGCAGCAGGCCGCTCTCAAAGGCGATGGCGTCGGCAAACGCTGCACGGTCGATGATACTTGTCGCAAGCGCGAGCTCATGCGCGCGGGCAATCCCCGCCGCATCCGCCTGATCGCTGATCACCTGCGTGACACTGGCATCGATGCGCCCTGCGGCGCAGGCCTGCGCGATCGCAACCATGTTGGAGCCGCGCCCCGAGATCAAGATGGCGAGCGGCAGCGCGGCGAGCTCGCTCATTCGTCGATCACGACGCCGCGACTGCCGTGCCGCACCTCGCCGATGAGAACGGCCGTCTCGCCCTGCGCATTGAGGAGTGCGATCGCCGCGTCCGCACTCGGGGCCGGCAGGATGACGACCATGCCGATGCCGCAATTGAAGGTGCGGTACATCTCGGCGCGATCGATGCGGCCGGTGCGCTGCAGCCAGTCGAAGAGCGGATCATGAGGCCAGCGGCGCCGCTCGAGGCGCACTTCGCACCCCGCAGGAAGCACCCGCGGCACATTGTCGGTCAGGCCGCCGCCGGTGATGTGCGCCAGGCCGCGCACCGGCTGCGCGCGCATCAGTTGCAGCAGCGGCTTGACATAAATCCGTGTCGGTGTCAGCAGTCGCTCAAAAAGCGATCGGCCATCGAGCAGGGTCCGTGCGCTCGCCTGCGAGTGCGCGATCAGCTTGCGGATCAGTGAATAGCCATTCGCATGCGCACCCGAGGAGGCGAGCCCGATGACGGCATCCCCCGCGCGGATGCCGCTGCCATCGATGATCGCCTCTTTCTCCACGACCCCGACGCAGAAGCCGGCCAGATCATAGTCCTCGCCGTGATACATCCCCGGCATCTCCGCGGTCTCGCCGCCGACGAGTGCGGCGCCTGCCAGCACGCAGCCCTCGACGATGCCGCGAATGACCGCCTCGGCCACATCAACCTGCAGTTTCCCGGTGGCGTAGTAGTCAAGGAAGAAAAGCGGCGCTGCGCCTTGCACCACGACGTCGTTAGCGCACATGGCAACGAGGTCAATGCCGATCGTGTCGTGCCGTCCCGTATCAATGGCAAGCCGCAGTTTCGTTCCCACCCCGTCCGTGCCCGCGACCAGGACCGGACGGCGATAGCCGGCGGGTATCTCCACCAAGGCACCAAAGCCGCCGATCCCGGCCAGCACCTCGGGGCGTTGCGTGCGCTTGACGAGCGGCTTGATGCGCTCGACGAGTGCGTCGCCGGCGTCGATGTCGACGCCGGAATCGCGATAACTGAGGCCGGGGCCTTCGCTCATGTGGGGACGCAAGCAGCAAGCTTAAGGTCGCGCCACCGGGTGGCGCGCGGGGTGTGTACTATTGTAGACGTGCACGCGCTGAAATTCTGGACAAGACTCCTGTGGCTCTTTTGCCTGCTCCTGCCGCTCGACGCCTGGGCGGGGCGACCGGTCCGAGTCTATGAGACCGACATCAAGGGGCCGCCGTCAGCCGCTGCGCTGCAGGATGCAATGAAGCGGGTGCTGGTGCGCGCGACCGGCCGCAGTGAAGCCGCTGGGGATCCTGCATTGTCGGCCCTTGTGGCCGATGCCGCGCACTTCATGCAGTCCTCGCGCACCGCGCAGGACGGTGCGACCCACGTGGTGTTCGATGCGGCCGCGCTCGCCTCGGCCATCACGGCCGCGGGCCGCAGCATCTGGGACAGTAACCGCCCCTTTACTCTCATCGTGTTGTCGCCGCCACTGACGGGGGCCGCGGCGGACGGCGCGCGCCGCGAGCTGGATGCCGCCGCTGAAGCACGCGGGCTGCCCATCAGTCTCGTGCCGCTGCCGCTCGTGGATGCTGCGGGAAATGAGCTCGGCCGCGATGCGGTGTTACGGGCAGCACAGCAACTGGGGGGCGACGCCGTACTCATCGGCCGTTCGGATACGGGGGGAGCCAACGGCGCATGGCAGTGGACGCTGTACACGGGCTTTGTCTCGGAGAACTGGAGCGCCGGCCTCACCGGCGGACTGAACGCTGCCGTGGATGCGCTCGCGCGCGTACAGGACGTGTCCGAGCCGCAGGCCGAGACCGACGTGCAAGTCGAGATCGATGGCGTGGCGGCGCTGGCGGACTACGCGCAGGTCGGACGGTTGCTGCAGGGTGCGCCCGGTGTTCGCAGCGTGAATGTCGCCGAGGCGAGCGGCACGACGGTGACTTTCAGCGTGCGCGTGCGCGGCGGCAGCGCGGCCCTCGACAGGGCACTCGCTTCCTCGGGGCACTTCGTAGCGGCCGCACCCGGGGCCACCCGGCTGCAATATACCTATCGCCCCTAAAACCTGCGGGCCACTCCTTGCGGCACCTGCCAAATCTGATCTGCCTCGCGCGCATCGCGCTCATCTGGCCGATCATCGCAGCGCTCGCCAATGCGAATTACGATTTCGCATTGCTGCTGTTTGCGGTGGCCGCGGTGTCCGACGGCCTCGACGGCTTTCTGGCCAAGCGTTTCGGCTGGACTTCGGAATTGGGCAAGATCCTGGACCCGCTCGCCGATAAGCTCCTGCTCATCAGCGTGTTCGTGATGGCGACCAGTCTCGGGCTTGTGCCGTGGTGGCTCACGCTGACGGCGGTCACGCGCGATCTCATGATCATCCTGGGCGCGATCGCGCTGCGCATCTGGGTCGGGCCGCTGCAGGGCCGGCCGAGCATCCTCAGCAAGATCAATACGCTGCTGCAGCTCGTCTATCTGCTGGGCGTCATCACCCATGCGGCAGGCTACGGACCGCCACTGGGATTTCTCGCCACGCTCGCGATCGTTGCCGTCGTCACCACGCTGCTCTCGGGCGTGAACTACGCGATGAATTTCGCGCGCACCCTGCGGGGCGCCGCCCCCAAAGCGCAGTGAGAGCCGCGCGCGCCATGCGCCAATTACCCCTCGGTGTCAGGCTGCAAGATCGCGCCGTATTTGCCAGTTTTTTCGCGGGCCCTAACCTACAGGCGGCGGAGCATGTGAGTGCGCTGGCGAGCAGCGCATCCGGCGGCGTCGCCTGGCTTGCCGGACCGGCCGGCGCCGGCAAGACACACCTTCTGCAGGCGGCCTGCGCCGCCGCGAGCACGTCACGGCGCGCGGGCTACCTGCCGCTTGCCGAGCTCGCGCCCCTCGGGAGCGCAGTGCTCGACGGCCTGCGCGAGATCGAGTGTCTGTCGCTGGATGACGTGCACGCCGTCGCCGGTGATATGGACTGGGAGCGGGCATTGTTTGGCCTTTTTTGCGCGCTCGAGGAGCGCGGCGGCCGACTGATCGCGGCGGCGTCCGCACCGCCGGCGCTGCTTGCGTGGGCGCTGCCGGATCTGGCCTCGCGGTTCGCGGCGAGCGCGGTCTTTCAGCTGCGCACGCTCGACGAGGCCGAGCAGCGCGAGGCGCTCAAGCTGCGCGCGCAGCTGCGCGGCCTGGATCTGCCGGAGGAGACCGCGCGCTATCTGCAGCGCCGGTTTCCGCGCGACATGCGCACTCTGTACCATTTGCTCGACACGCTCGATGAAGCGGCGATCGTTGCCCAGCGCCGCCTCACGGTGCCCTTCATCCGTTCCGTGCTGCAGGAGTGAGAGCGAGCGCGAGCTGCGCGACGCGCCGCCCGAGAATCTGCGCGAGCGTTTTCTCATCCTCGCTGAGCGCGGTGCTGTCCTCGCTGCGGGCCACGTGCGATGCGCCATAGGGCGTGCCACCGCCGCGCGTCTCGTTCAAGGCGCGCTCGGTGTAGGGAATGCCCACCAGGAACATGCCGTGATGCAGGAGCGGCAGCATCATCGACACCAGCGTCGTCTCCTGGCCGCCATGAGTGGTCTGCGTGGAGGTGAAGACGCCCGCGGGCTTGCCGGCAAGCGCGCCCGACACCCACAGGCTCGAGGTGCCATCCAGGAAATATTTCAGCGGCGCTGCCATGTTGCCGAAACGCGTCGGACTGCCGAGGATGAGGCCGTCGCACTGGCGCAGCTCATCGAGGGTTGCGTACGGCGCGCCCGTTTCGGGCACGGGCTTTGCGGGGCCTTCGCTCTGCGCGCTGACCGGCGCGACCGTGCGCAGCGTGGCCGCGGCGCCCGGCACGCTCTCGATGCCGCGGGATACGTGGCGCGCAAGCTCCGCCGTCGAGCCGCTGCGCGAGTAGTAAACCACTAGTATATCGGCCATGTAGGATTCTAATCCGTACCTCGACTGTGATACAGAAGCCGCCGTGAACTGCAAGAAATGTTGGGTCTCCGGCCGCGTGCATGGTGTCTTCTATCGCGCCACCGCCGCGCATCGCGCTCTCGAGCTCGGCGTGCGCGGCTACGCGCGCAACCTCGCCGACGGACGCGTCGAGGTGCTGGCGTGCGGCGATGATGAGGCCGTGCGCGCATTTGTGGACTGGCTGTGGATCGGCTCGTCCGCATCGAAGGTGACGGCGGTGGAGGTAGCAGAGGAGCACTGCGATCCGGCCGCTCTGCCGCGCGGCTTCCTGACCGGGTAGGCTTTCGCGCGGCCGGCGTTTTTTGGAGTAACTGAATGTTGAACTTTGGAGCGCGGCTTCTGGGTGCTCTGGCGCTGGCGCTGCTACTGGCGCCGCCCGTGCTGCAGGCACAGCAGCGGGCGCGAGCGCCGCAGGCGGTCCGAAAAAATGCGGCGATCGTGGCCGCCGCCAATCCGCTCGCAGCCGATGCGGGCATTGAGATTCTGCGCCAAGGCGGAAGCGCCGCAGATGCTGCGGTGGCCATCCAGACGATGCTCGGGCTGGTCGAGCCGCAAAGCTCCGGAGTAGGCGGCGGCGGCTTCATGCTGTACTACGAGGCGCAGAGCGGCGCGATCACGGCGATCGACGGCCGCGAGAAAGCGCCGGCCGGCGCGACTGCCGACATGTTTCTCGATGCGCAGGGCAGGCCGCTGCCGTACCTGCAGGCGGTGCGCACCGGCCGCTCCACCGGCGTGCCGGGGGCCGTGGCGCTGCTCTTCGCAGTGCACGAGCGCTTCGGTCGGCGTCCGTGGCGCGAGCTCTTTGCCCCCGCGATCCGTGCGGCCAGCGATGGCTTCAAAGTGAGCGCGCGCCTCGCGGGATACCTGTCGCCAGATTCTTTTTTTTCACCGACGAGCGAGGTGCGCGCGCTCTTTGCGCGGCCCGATGGCGCGGCTTTGCGTGAAGGCGACGTGTTCCGCAATCCCCAGTACGCCGCCACGCTGCGGCGGCTCGGGGCGGAGGGCCCGCGTGCACTCTATAGCGGCAGCATCGCCGCCGCGATCGTCAAGCGCACGCACGCAGAGCCGCTGCCCGGCACGATGACGCTCGCCGATCTGGCCGCGTACCGCGCCGATTGGGAGCCGCCGCTCTGCAGGCCGTACCGCGAGTACTCGGTGTGCGTACCGCCGCCGCCTTCGAGCGGCGTGGTCATGCTGCAGCTTCTCAGCCTGCTCGATCGCACCGACATCGCCCAGCGCGGACCCGCCGATCCGCAGGCGTGGTTCCTGTTTGCCCAGGCGAGCCGTCTGATGTATGCCGATCGTGACCGCTACGTCGCCGATCCGGCGTTCATCGCCGTGCCGGTCGAGCGGCTGCTGGATCCGAGCTACCTTGCCGAGCGCGCGCGGCTCATCGGCGAGCGCGCCGGGCCGGCGCCGCCGCCGGGGACAATTGCCACCGCCTTGCGCGCCCCTGATGCGACGCGCGAAGCGGCCGGCACGAGCCACTTTGTCGTTGTGGATTCCGCCGGCAACGTGGCCACGATGACCACCACCGTGGAATCCGTCTTCGGCTCGGGGCGGGTCGTTGGCGGTTTCGTCCTCAACAATCAGCTCACCGACTTCTCAGACCTGCCCACGGATGAGCATGGCGCGGTCGCCAACGCCGTACACGGCGGCAAACGCCCGCGCTCCTCCATGGCGCCCGTCATCGTCGTCGATCGCGAGGGCCATTTCATCGCGGCGCTGGGATCCCCGGGCGGCTCCGCGATCCTCGATTACAACGCCAAGGCCGTGGTCGGCATCCTCGCCTGGGGACTGTCCATGCAGGCGGCGATCGAGCTGCCGAACCTGATCGCGCACGGCAATGATTTCATGGGCGAGCTCGGCCGCTTTTCGCCCGAAGTACTCTCCGGACTGCGCGCACGCGGCATTGAAGTGACGAGCGGGCACGCCGAAGGCTCAGGCCTGCATGGCATCCGGCGCAAGCCCGACGGCACCTACGAAGGCGGGGCCGACTCACGCCGCGAGGGCGTCGTGCGCATACTGCCGGCCGCGCCCGGTGCGGCCGCGTTGTCCTTGGCCGCGCCGAGATCGTCCGCGCCGTTCCACCTTGACCATTGACTGATGACACGGTCCGGGTAGTCGCGGCGACCGACGCTGCCGTTGTAGCGCGCGAGCGCGCGCGCGACATCATTGCGTTCGTACTTCAAATAGAAGCGCAGGATCGCGCAGCCCATGTGGATATTGGGCTCGATGTGGGTGAGCTCGTAGCGGCGCATTCCCAGGCGCTCCGGCCAGAAGGGCATCACCTGCATGAGGCCGACGGCGCCTGCCGCCGAGACGGCGTAGCGGTTGAAGCCGCTCTCGACCGACATCAAACCCATGACGAGACCCGCGGGCAGGCGCGTCTCGCCCGTCCGGTGCGTTTCGCAATAGATGACCCTGAGCATGTCCATGCGCTCAGCCTCGCTCGGCACGAGTTTGCGCAGCTTGGGCTCCATCATCTTGTACCAGACGGCCGAATCGTAGCGATCGGTGAAACATTCGGCTTGCGTGATCGCCCGCTCGATGACGGCGCGCAATTCCGGATCGCGCTGCTGATCGGCATGCGCCACGCCGGTGCAAAGCGCGGCGGCGAGCGCAGCGCTAGCGGCGCAGACGCGAGCGAATGAAGCCGAGCGCATCATGGAGCGCAAAATCTTCGTTGGCAGGAGCGCGCCGCGCGCGGTACTCGAGGCGCCCGGCCTCGAGGCCGCGCTCGCCCACAACCACGCGATGCGGAATTCCCAGCAGCTCCGCGTCCGCGAATTTGACTCCCGGGCGGGCATCGCGGTCGTCGTAGAGCACTTCGACGCCGCACGCGCAAAGTTCGCCATAGAGCCGCTCGGAAACTTCTCGTACACGGTCGGATTTCTGCAGATTGAGCGCCACCAAGACCACCTGGAAGGGCGCGATCGGTTCGGGCCAGATGATGCCGCGCTCATCGTGGTTCTGTTCGATGGCGGCGGCCACGATCCGCGTCACGCCAATTCCATAGCAACCCATGTACGGCGTCACACTGTGGCCGCCCTCATCGAGCACCGTCGCCTTGAGTGCCTCGCTGTACAGCTGCCCGAGCTGAAAGATGTGTCCGACCTCGATGCCGCGGACGATCTTCAGGGTCCCGCGGCCGGTGGGACTGGGATCACCCGCGACGACATTTCTCAAATCGGCGGCGACCGCGCCCTTGACGTCGCGGTCCCAGTTGACGCCGGTGAAATGCGCGTCCTTCTGATTGGCGCCGCACACGAAGTCCGCAAGGGCGAGGGCGCTGTGATCCGCGTACAGCCGCTGCGCCCAGCCGACGGGGCCGATGTAGCCGGGCTCGGTGCCCGCGAGCGCCAGGATGCGCTCGGCGCTCGCCATGCGCAGCGGGCTGGCAATGCCGGGAAGCTTCTGCGCCTTCAGGGCATTCAGGTCATGATCGCCGCGCAGCACGAGCGCCACGAGCGTGCCGTCGTCGCCCTCGACAATGAGCGTCTTCACACCGCGCGTGGGCTCGATGTTGAGAAAGCGCGTGAGGTCCGCCATGGTGCGCACGCCGGGCGTCGCAAGCATCTGCAGTTTTGCCCCCGGCTCCGGTCGGCCCCGCGCGGGAGCGACGGCAACCGCCAACTCAAGGTTAGCCGCGTAGTCGTCTGCGTCCGAGAAGGCGATGGCATCCTCTCCCGACTCGGCCAGCACCTGAAACTCGTGCGACGTACTGCCGCCGATCGCGCCGGAGTCGGCCTGCACGCAGCGGAACGTGAGGTCGAGGCGCTTGAAGATGCGCGTATAGGCATCAAACATGGCGCGGTAGCCTTCGGCGAGCGAGGCCTCATCGACATGGAACGAATAGGCATCCTTCATCAGAAACTCGCGCGCGCGCATGACCCCGAAGCGCGGGCGGATCTCGTCGCGGAACTTGGTCTGGATCTGATAGAAGTTGACCGGCAGCTGCCGATAGCTCTTGATCTCGCGGCGGGCAATGTCCGTGATGACTTCCTCATGCGTCGGAGCGACGCAATAGTCGCGCTGATGACGGTCCTTCAGGCGCAGCAGATCCGGCCCGATCTTCTCCCAGCGACCCGACTCCTGCCATAGCTCCGCGGGGTGGATGATCGGCATGAGGACCTCGAGCGCCCCCGCCCGGTTCATCTCCTCGCGCACGATCGCCTCGACCTTCTTCAAGGTGCGCAAGCCCATCGGCAGCCACGTATACAGCCCGGTGCCGAGGCGCCTGATGAGACCCGCGCGCAGCATGAGCTGGTGGCTGATCAACTCCGCCTCGGCGGGAATTTCTTTGAGGGTGTTGATGGGGTAGTGCGAGAGCCTCATCGGTTGCGTTCAGGTCCGTGTCAGAGATGGGGGACGGGATATTAGCACCCACCTGCTAAGATGCCGGCTTCCACCACAGTCACGAGCGCAACTGCCTGCCCATGGAGACAGAAGTCGAAGAGGAGTTGAAGCCGCGCCGCAAGGGTATCTACCTGCTGCCGAATCTGCTCACCACGGGGTGCATGTTCTCGGGCTTCTACGCCATCGTCGCCGCGATCGACAAGAACTTCGTGCCGGCCGGCGCAGCCATCTTCGTGGCCATGATTTTCGACACCCTCGACGGGCGCATGGCGCGGCTGACCAAGACGGAAAGCGCGTTCGGCAAGGAATACGACAGCCTGGCCGACATGGTCTCTTTTGGTATTGCACCTGCGATCGTCGCTTACCAGTGGGGCGTGGTGCGCATCGCCGAATTTGGCCACTACTGGGGCCGTTTCGGGTGGCTGGCCTGCTTTTTCTACACCGCTGCCGCTGGAATGCGGTTGGCGCGGTTCAATACCCGTGCGGCCGCCGACAAGCGCTATTTCGAAGGTCTGCCCAGCCCTTCCGCGGCGGCGATCGTGGCTGCGTTCGTCTGGTTCTCCAGTCATTTCCCGCAGCCCGGGCTCATTGGCTTGATCGCGGCTTTGACGCTCACGGCTTTCGCCGGCGCACTGATGGTGAGCCGCTTCAGTTTTCCCAGCTTCAAGCAGTTCAATCTGGACCGCCGCGTCAAG
>DATHRI010000005.1:0-326100 GCA_035481795.1 Steroidobacteraceae bacterium | reverse complement strand
CGCGGGCTGCAGACCTCCTGCATTGGGGTGAAGATCCGCCGCGGGGACTTCGTCACTTTCACGCGGCAGCGGGCGATCGCGCCGCCAACCTGCGAGGCACGGGCAGTGGCCGGTGTAGCCGCGGAATTGCTCACCCGCTGGCTCGCCGCCAACCGCGGTGCGAAACTTCGCCTGCTGGGGGTGGTCCTCACTCAGCTGACCCCTGCCTCACAGCTGGGGCTGTTCGAGGAGACGCGCCGTGCCGGCCGCCTGGATGCGGCCCTGGATGAGGCGCGGGCGCGCTTCGGCAGCCGGGCACTGCGGCGCGGCAACACGATCGAGTAGCATCGTTTCATGTACCTCTCGTTCTTCGGCCTCAACGAAAAGCCGTTCGCGATCACGCCCGATCCGCGCTACCTCTACCTGAGTGAGCGGCACGCGGAGGCGCTCGCGCACCTGCTCTACGGCATCAACGAGGCCGGCGGCTTCGTGCAGCTCACCGGCGAAGTCGGCACCGGCAAGACGACCATCATCCGCTCCCTTCTGGCACAGACGCCGAAGAACGCCGAGATTGCGCTGATTCTCAATCCGCGCATGACGGCCCCCGAGTTTCTGCTGACCATCTGCGAGGAGCTCGGCATCGGCGTCCCGGACGCGGCGACCGACAGCAGGAAAGACCTGGTCGATATCCTCAATCACTATCTGCTGCGCGCGCACGCCGATGGCCGTCGCATCGTGCTCGTGGTCGATGAAGCGCAGAACCTCGCGCCAGAGGTGCTCGAGCAGGTGCGGCTGCTGACCAATCTCGAGACCAATACCCAGAAGCTGTTGCAGATCATCCTGATCGGCCAGCCGGAGTTGCGTGACCTGCTGGCGCGCAACGAGCTGCGCCAGCTCGCGCAGCGCGTCACCGGTCGCTACCACCTGCATCCGCTGTCGGCCGAGGAGACCGGGGCGTACGTGCGCCATCGCCTGCGCGTTTCCGGCGCCACCTCGGATATCTTTTCGAGTCTGGCGCTCGCGGAGCTCTATCACCTCTCGGGCGGCGTGCCGCGCGTCATCAACGTGGTCGCCGATCGCGCACTCCTCGGCGCCTACACGCAGGACCGCCATCGCGTCACGAGTGGCCTGGTGCGTCACGCGGCGGGCGAGGTTTTCGGCCGGCGCTTCGCGCCGCGCTGGCTGCCCTGGCTCGGCGCCGCCGCTGCAGCGCTGGTACTCGCGGCCACCGTGTGGGGGCTGTGGCCGCTCGCGGACTGGCGTCTCTCCGGCCCGACGCCGGCGTCAGCCAAAGCTGCCGTCAAAGAGGCCGCGCCGCGTGTCGCCGCCGCTCCCCCTCAGGCGGCGCCAGCCGCTCCGGCAACCGCCGTCGCAAGCGCTCCCCCGCCGCCCGTCGCGCCTTCTCTGCAGGCACTTCTGAAGCAGCACAACGACGCGACGGGCACGGACGATGCCTTCCTGCGCCTCTTTGGCCTGTGGGGCGCGCACTACGTCGCGGGCGATACGGATCCGTGCACGCAGGCGGCACAGCAGGGCCTGGAGTGTCTCGTGCAGCGCGGCTCTTTTGGGCAGCTGCGCGTCTACAACCGCCCGGTGATTCTGCTGCTGAATGATGACGCGGGCAGCAAGCATCAAATCGTGCTCGCGGGCCTCGACGATGAGCATGCGCGCATCGATCTCGCCGGTCAGACGCACGAAATAGGGATCGGCGAATTGTCGCGCTACTGGTTCGGAGATTTCGTGATGCTGTGGCGACCGGGCACGCAGAAAGTGAAGCCCCTGTCGGTGGGCATGCGCGGCGACGAGGTCCGCTGGCTGCGGCAGAGTCTCGAGCGCCTGCAGGGGGTCACCGCCGGGCAGTCCGTGAGCGACGTGTTCGACGCCGAGCTCTCGCGTCTCGTGATGGACTTTCAGCGCCAGCACCGCCTCGCGGTCGACGGCATCGCCGGTATCCAAACTCAGATCGTGCTCGCGAGCGCCGTCGCGGGGCCGGATTCACCGCTCTTGAGCATGGCCGCGACGCACGGCAGCTAGAGCATGTCATTCATTCTCGACGCTCTGAAGAAATCCGAAAGCGACCGCCAGCGGCAGTCGGGCCCGGCCTTGTTTGAGGTCAAAGTAACGCCGCCCAAGCCGCGCTTTCCCTACTGGGCGCTCGCTCTGGCGGCGCTGCTCGTCATCAATATCGCGGTCGGCGCCTGGGTGTATCTGCACCGCCCGCCAGCGGAACCCGCGGCAACTTCAGCGGCGGCCGCACCCGCAGGCCCAGCCGCGTCGAGCGCGGCGGCGCCGGCCGCGGCGGCGCCAACTCGCGCGGTACCGCCGGCAACGACCACCGCCGCTCCCACGGCACCGCCCCATCCTGCCACCCGCAGTGCGGCGATCCCGCCCGAACCGGTGCTATCAGCGGATGCCGAAGCCAAAGATGCGCCGCGCAATCCTGACGACTACGCGCCCGCGGTCGCGCCCGAAAAGCAGAACCCGGATCAAGGCGGATCTCACGTACGCAGCGGAACCGAGAGCGGCTTGAAGAGCTACGCCGATGCGGCGTCAAGCCCGGAGGCGCATCTGCCCGCGCTGCGCGTCGACCTGCACGTCTATGCCGCAAAGCCCGAGGAGCGTTTCGTCCTCATCAACATGCACAGGCTGCATGAGGGTGAGACGCTTCCGGATGGGGTACGCGTCGAGAGCATCACGCCCGAGGGCGTGGTGGTCTCCTATCAGGGCGCAAAGTTCATCCTCGAGCACGAGTGAGTGTCTGGCTGCCGGATCGCGCCGCAGGCCTTCGCGCAGTGCTGCGCATCGGACACGAAGCCTCGATGAGGGATGCTGGTTTTTCCGTTCACGACGCTATCGAGCGCACCCAAATGCGTTGAGCTTCGCTGATCTAGCGAATCTGCTCGAAACAGATCCCTCGCGGCGCGCGAACGGCCGAACTGCTGGGCGGAATCTTCGCCTCACAAAACACAATCGATGACAATGGGCAGATGATCCGAGCCCACCGGCGCGCCGCGCCGGAAACTCGTGACCAAAACTCCGGCGCCCGTCAGCGCGTGATCAATCTGGATGCCGGCGAGCGGGAGAAATGTCGGCCACGTCGGTTGCCAGCCAAATCCCTGCGCCGCAGATTTCAAATTGGCCGCGCCCAGTAGCGTCTGAAAATGCCGCGAGAAGGGCGAAACATTCAAATCTCCCAGCACAATGAGCGGCTGCGTCTGGCGCCGCGCGAAGTCGCCCACGAGTACCAGTTGCCGATCGCGCACGGCAGAATTTTCGCGACCGATGGGCCAGCTCGTATGCACGCAGAGGAGCTGCACGCTACGATCATTGATGCTGAGCGACGCCGACACCGCGGGCTCGATATCCGAGAAGCCGGGCAGCACGGCGGCCTGCATCGGCCAGCGCGACAGGAGCAGAAGGCCCGTGCCGTGCGTGCCGCGCGTGCCACGCGTCGCGAAGCGCTGCGCATAGTGCGCGCCCAACGGTGCGAGCGCCTGCTCCCACTCCGCCGTGACTTCGGCGAGCAGCACGGCGTCGGGCCGCTCGCGAAGAATGAACTCGACGACCCGCTGGAACTCGTGATTGCGGTACCAAACATTGACCGCCGCCAGGCGCAGCGTCGTGGAGGGCGCGGGACCGGCCGCCGCCGCCGCCGGGGCGCGTGAATTCACGAGCGGCGCACAGATCAGCGCCTGAATCGCCGCGACCAGGAAAGCGAGCGCCGCCCAGCGTTCATGCGCGGTGGCGGCAAGAATCAAACAGCCCGCGAGCGCCAGCGCCGCATACTGCAGACGAAAATGCACTGCGAGGTCCGCAAGCCAAAAGCGCGGCGCGAAAACGCTGCCGAGCGTCGCTACGAGCGCGAGGACGGTCAAAAAAACGCCAATAATCACGCAAGCCTCTCATCTGCGTGCGCGTCTGCTCCCGTTGGACATAACGCGCGGAAGAGCCGGCAATTGCCCTTGTTAAGCGTGTGCTCAAATAGGCCGCCGCCGCAAGATGACGAGTTTCACAGAATCACCCTGTCGGTGGCGACAAGCACCGAGGAATTGCCGCATCGTCACAGAGGGTGCGGACCCGCCCACCGTCCGGTTGGCAGGCGCGCCTCAAGGAGCTGCAAATTCCACTGCACAGCGCCATAGAGCTCGAGCCGACCGAAGTGCCTGCCGCCGACACGGCTGCGCCGCGCTTCGGCGCGTTGCTGCGCGAGACTCTGTTGGTGCTGACGCACGACCCGACACTCGTGGCGGCCGTGCGCGCCGTTGCGCCCGCGGAGCATGAGCTCGTCTTCGTCGCTGCGGAAGTTGAGCTTGCTACCCATCTCATGTCAGACGGCGCCGGCGTCGTCGTGCTGGATACGGCCGCAACGGTCAGCGCGATCGCGCAGTTGACCCAGCGCCTGAAAGCACAGTTCCCGGAGGTCGTGCTGATCGTCGCCGGGGGCGCAGGCGAGCAGGCGGCACTCAGCGCACAGGTGAGCAGCGGCGACGTCTATCGATTCCTGCACAAGCCGGCATCGGAACAGCGCATCCGGCTCTTTGTCGATGCAGCATGGCGCCGCCGCGGCGCCCAAGAGACCACCGCAGCGATGAGCACCGTGAGGCGGCTGGTCAAGCCGGTCGCACCGCGACGCGCGCCCCTTGGCATACTTGCCCTGGCGGTGCTCACGGTCGCTGTCATTGCGGGTATCGTCGGGTGGCGGCTCGGTCAGCGCGGGGCCGCCACGGTCGCAGCGCCGCCGCCCCTCGCGGTGGTGGCGGCGGTCGCACCGCCGCGCCAGACACCCGCGGATGCCGCTCTGGGACAACTCCTCGAGAGGGCGGGCGAGGCGCTCACGCGCGGCGACTGGCTGCTGCCGCCCGGCAATAGCGCGGCTGACCTCTACCGCCAGGCGCTCGAACGGCATCCAGGCGATGCGCAGGCGCTCGCCGGCCTCGACAAAGTGGTTGACCAGGTGCTCTCCGCCGCCGAGCAGGATCTGCTCGCACAGCATATCGACGAAGCCGACCATCTGACCGCCGCCGTGCGGCCGCTCGCGCCGAACTCCGCGCGCCTCTCGTTCCTCGCCACCCAGATCGCGCGCGAGCGCGAGCGGGCGACTCGCGCGCAGGCGCGCCAGCAACTGCAGCAGCAGCAAGCCGACGAGCTCGCGCGCCAACAGCAGCTGGTCGAGACCGCACGCGGCGCACTCACCGCGGGAAACCTGGATGACGCTGCGCGCGCGATCAGTGCCGCCGCGGACGCCGGCGTCGATCGCGATGCCGTCGACACGCTGACACGCGACCTGCAGGGTGCGCAGCTCGTCGCGCGCATGAAAGAAGCGTTCGCCAAACCCGCGCCTGCGCCTGCGCCCGAGCGCGCGGCGCCGCAGCCCTCTGCCGCCGCGGCAACGGAGACACCGAGCCCGGCGCCACAGGAATCGCCGCGTGTCAACGAAGCCGTGGCTGCCAGTCCCGTCGTCATGGCCGGCACCCTCGAGCGGCTGCGCTATGTCGAGCCCGAATACCCGTTGATTGCGCGCTCCGATGGCATGAGCGGCTGGGTGGATCTCGCATTTGACGTCGAGACCGACGGCGCGGTCACCCACGTCGCTGTTGTTGGCTCCGATCCCAAGAGCGTGTTTGATCAGGCCGCGATAGCGGCGGTGCGCAAATGGCGTTATCGGCCCGTGGAACGCGACGGCCATCCCATCGCGCAGCGTGCGCAGCTGCGCATCCGCTTTACTCTCAAATAAGCGAGTTGCGCATGCGGGCACGTCTCTTAATCGTCGAACGCGACCTGCGCTACGGCGAGTGGCTGCGCCTGCACTTGAGCGTCCTCTGCCCGGATGCGAGCGCGCGGCTGCTCGATATGCGCGAATTGCTGCTGCAGTGCGACTCGGTGACGCATCGGGACTATGACCTTCTGATCCTGTCTGTCGCGTTCGGCGCCAGTGACAAGGATCAGGCGGGCGAAGGCATCGACTTCCTTCGTCAGCTGCGCCGCCGCACTGACTTTCCCGGCGTCATCGTGATCGCGGAAGGCGGCGACGAGCTCACGGCAGTGCGCGCACTGCGGTTGGGCGCGCTCGACTACCTGCCGAAGCGCCTGCTGACGCCGCAGCGGCTGAATGCCGCTGTGCGACTGACACTGCGGCGCATCGAGCGGCGCGTCGCACGCAGCTTGGCGCGCCTCGCGCACTCCAAGCGCGCGCGCGGCGAGCCGCACGACGCCAATTCTGCGTCGCTGCCCAGCAGCGGCGCGGAGCTGCGCGATCTCATCCCGCGCTACCGGATCCTGAAGACCATCGGTGAATCCGAGAAGGCCGTGGTGTATCTCGCCACGAGCCTCGAGCGCAAGCGCGATGTCGCTCTGAAAGTAAGCAAGACTCGCGGCGACGGCACGGATGAGGCGCAGGTGTTGGCGCGTGAGCGCGCCGCCCTCGCCGCGCTCCACCATCCGGCAATCGTCGAGATCCATGACTACGGCTGGCACGAGGGGCATGAATATTTGGCGATGGATTACTTCGCGCACGGCGATCTCAAGGCGCGGCTGCGCCAAGCGGTCAGCGAAGAGGATGCGCTGCGTTACGTCGGAGACATCGCCGCGGCGCTGCGCGTCGTGCACGATGCGGGGATTGTGCACCGCGATTTGAAGCCACCCAACGTGATGCTGCGCGCGGACGACTCGATAGTGCTCATCGACTTTGGCCTCGCACGGCAATTGGTCGGCGCTCTGAAGAGCACGCGCACCGGTGTGCTGCGCGGCTCGCCCTACTACATGAGCCCCGAGCAGGCTCTGGGCGAGCAACTCGACGCCCGCTCCGACCTCTACAGCCTGGGCGTGATCTATTTCGAACTCCTGACGGGCAAGAAGCCGTACGCGGGCAAGTCCGCCATCGAAGTGCTGGAACAGCACGTCAATGCGCCTTTGCCGCGACTTCCGGCGAGCCTTGCGCGCCACGAGGCGCTCGTGAACCGCCTGCTCGCGAAAGAGCGTAGCGAGCGCGCAGGCAGCGCGCACGAGGTGATGCAGGCAATCGCAGCGGCGCGCGCCGCTGGCATGCAGCATTCCAGCGCCGCCTGACGCGCGCAGCGGACGATCACCAAGGCGCTGCGCGCCGCGCCCGTGGGCACGTCTCATGCGAGCTTGACACTCGCACGTCATAAAAGGTGCAATGCGGGCCTGAAGCTTGCTGACACCCGTAAAAAGGGTGCGCGAACAGGCCTAATCTGCATGCACGTCGTCGACACGACCCTCTTTTATTCGCCGACGAGCGGCGGCGTGAAGCGCTATCTCACCGCCAAGCACGCATGGCTTCGCAGCCACACGTCGTGGCAGCACTCCATGGTGGTTCCCGGCGACACGGAATACGTGGAGCGCGGGGGAATCTGTACGGTGCCGGGCTTCGCGCTGCCGGGCACCTTCAACTACCGTTTGCCGCTCAATACGCGCCGCTGGGCGGCGCTGCTCGATGCGCTCGAGCCGGACCTCATCGAGGTGGGCGACGCCTTCCACTCGGCGTGGTGTGCGTGGCGCGTCGCACAGCGTCGCGGCATTCCACTCGTCGCCTTCTATCATTCAAATTTGCCGCAGATCATCGGACGGCGCATCGGCAGCCTGAGCGAGCGCACGCTCGGCCACTACGTGCGCTGGTTCTACGAGCGCTGCGATGTGGTGTTCGCGCCGAGCCGCTCAATGTGCGACTTTCTAAACGTCCTCGGCGTCCGCCACACCATGCATCAGCCGCTCGGCGTGGACACGGAGATATTCTGTCCCGCGCGCGCAACCCTGGATCTGCGCGCCAGCCTCGGACTGCCTGCAGAAACCCGGGTCCTCGTCTATGCGGGACGCTTCGCGCAGGAAAAGAACCTGCCGGTGCTGCTGCAGGCGTTTGCAAGCCTCGGGCATCCGTACCATCTGCTGATGATCGGCGGGGAGCGCGCCGCGCGCCCCATGGCGAATATCTCGCTCATTCCGTACCGCCGCGACAGCATCGAGCTGGCACAGTGGCTCGCCTCCGCCGATGCCCTGGTGCATGCCGGAACGAAGGAGACATTCGGTCTTGTGATTCTCGAGGCGATGGCCTGCGGACTTCCGGTCGTCGCCGCGCGCGCCAGCGCGATTCCCGAACTCGTCGATGCGTCCGTGGGGATGCTCGCCGAGCCGGGCAGTGCCAGCAGCATGGCCGAAGCAATTGTGGCGCTCTACGAGCGCGATGTCACCGCCGTCGGCCGAGTGGCGCGTGAACGAGTGCTGCGGCAGTTCACCTGGACGCAGGCGTTTCACACGCAAACGGGGATCTATGCCAATTTGCTGGGCACGCATCGCGTGCCCATCGCCCCGACAGCGGTCATCGAGATGGGCTCGCCGACCTCGTAGCACGCGCACGGGACTCGCATCACGCCACGCAGAATGTCAGCGTGCATCGACGCGGTTGTTGCCGAGGAGCGATCTGCCCGGCCCGTCGGTGATTCTCGGTCGTGACAGGTTTTGCGGCGCGCCTAGCGCACGATCAGCCCCACGCCACCGAGCAGCAAGGCGGCTCCAGCGAGCTTGGTGAGCGAAATCGGTTGCAATGGAAAGCCGAGCCAGCCGAACTGATCGACCAGCAGCGAGGCGAGCAGCTGCCCGAGCACGGTCAGCGCCAGGAGCGCCGCAGCGCCGATGCGCGGGCCGACCAGCGTCGCCACGGCGACATAGCACGCGCCGAGTAAGCCGCCGAACCACGCCCACGCGGGTGCGGCGGCGAGGCCGCTCCGGCTCGGCAAGCCGCCGCCCGCTGCGGCAAAGTAGATGAGGAGTCCCACGGAGCCGACGAGGAAGTTCATGAGGATGGCGAAGCGCACATTGCCAACCGCACGCCCCAGAGTCGAGTTGAGGCCCACTTGTACCGTGAGCAGCACGCCGGCTAGGAAGGTGACGACATACGGCATCAGCTGCATGGGATCTCCAGATCTTCTGTCAACGGCGGCTACGGGCTCCGAGGAGCCAGCGCCCGACGGAGCTCGCCGCGAGAACGAATACGATCCGCCAGAACAGACGCTGCGTCCAGCGCACCGGATGCGCGGGCAGCGCCTGGTAGAATTCGCGCGCGACTTCCCGATGCAGGTGCGCGGCGCGGGCGCTGATCATCCAGGAGCGCGCGCCGCTCGTAATGCAGAAGCTTGCTTCGCTCACGCGCGCGACCGCCGCGTCGTCGAGAGTTTGCGGAAGATCCGCGGGTGCCGCGCCGGCAAAAGACAAGCGCACAAGTTCCTGCGGATGATGCGCCGTGTGTCCGGATAGAATGAGGCCGAGCGGTGCGCGGCCATCGCGACGGCAGTCGACCCGCCCGCTGAATTCAACAATCGGCGCAACGCTCATCGTGGAGAGAATAGCGTTGCATCACGCCGAGCGAAACCGCTCTAGGGCTTGATACTGATCCGCAGGCTCAACGGCCAGCTGATCCGCCGCGCCGCCTGCGGATCGCCCCATGCGGGCGCCAGGGTTGTCTGAAGCGCCGCCGCTGCATCCAGCGCATTGCGCTCGAAATAGCGCGCAGTCGCCGACCAGCTGCGGATGTAGCCGATGAGCTGCGGCAGCGTCCAGTCTTCGCGCATCGCAAACCTCGGCGGCTTCATCTCCGCAAAGACAAACGGCAACGTGCGATAGCCGCTTTCGACGAGCTGTCGTTCAGGGGGCCAATAGACCTTGAGCGTAGTACCGTAAAATTCCTGGATCACCCGGTCGATGCGCGCGTCGTCCAGGTGCAGCACGCCGTAAGTCCAAGCCGCGAGCACACCGCGCGGGACGAGCACGCGATCCACCTCGGCGTAGAAGGACGCCAGCTCAAACCAGTGCAGGGCCTGCGCCACGGTCACCAAGTCCGCCGATGCCGCCGCAAGGCCGCTCGCTTCGGCCGGCGCCACCCGATAGCGCACCTTCGGATGCGCGGGCGCTGCTGCGAGCTGCGCGGCGCTCGCGTCGGTTGCGAGCACGGCATCGAAGCGCTGCGCGAGATCAAGCGTCGCCTGAGCGCTGCCGCAGGCGCAGTCCCAGGCCAATTCGCGCCGCCGGCAGGACTTCGCAAGGTAATCAAAGAGCGCGGCCGGATAGCGCGGCCGAAAGCTCGCGTAGGTCGCCGCGAGGCGGGAGAAATGATCCTTGAAGGCAGCCGCCACCGCTCACTCGAAGGCGGGCTCGCAGCGCACCTCACTCGTTACCGAGTTGGCGAGGAAACATTTGTCATGCGCTTTATGGTGCAAGGCCTCGAAGGCCACGCGCGTCGGTCGCTGCTCTCCGGAAAACTCGACCCGCGGTCTCAGAGTCACCGTGGTCATCGCGACCTTGCCCGCGGCGTTCTTGCCAAGGACGCCCACGGCATCATCCACATAGCGGTCGACGCACAAGCGCTGTGCCGCCGCGAGCGACAGAAACCAAAGCATGTGGCAGCTCGCGAGCGCTGCGACGAACGCCTCCTCCGGATCGACCGCGGCCTCGAGCGACATGGGCACGGGGACGACGTGCGGCGAGGCGGATGCCGGCACTTCGATGCCGCCGTCAAACAGCCAGGAGTGGGCGCGGCTGTACTGATTGTCAATAAAACTGGCGGCGCCGCGGTGCCAGCTGATCTTTGCGGAATACTGCGACATCTGCATTCTCCTTGCTCACGTTAGCGACCGGTCGTCTCGAGTTCCCATATCGTAAGCGGCGCGCCGCGTCGCACCCAGAAGCCGGCGCCGATCTCGCGGAAGGCGCGCCGCAGGCGCGCGCGATACCACGCGCCCGCGCGCAGATAGACGTTCGCATCGGTGCGCTTGCGATCGCAGTTGTGCAGCCAGTCCTGACGGGTCAATACCGTGCAATACAGGACGCCACGGCACAGCCGCGCGAAATTGGCCAGCGCGGCGCCGGCGCGCTTGTCGTCGAGGTACTGCAGCACGTCGTAGCACACGACGAGGTCGAAGGGCGCCGGCGCCTGATACGCCTCAATCAAACCCCGCTCCCAGCCGAAGCGCCGGCAGAGGTACTCGCTCGTCTCGAGCCCCACGTAGATCGCCCGTGGCAAGCGGCGCAGCAGGGTGCTGCGCATGGCGCCCGTGCCGCAGCCGGCATCGAGAATGCGCCGTACCGGCAAGCCGATGTGCAACGCATATGCGGCAATGAGGCGCGCCCGGGCGCGCATCTCGGCGCGCGAGATGACCGCCGTGCGCGGGTTTAGATAATAGCGCCGGTAGTAGTCGCGGTCGAAGCGCATCGCTGCGGGATCTGCCCGCGGCAAAGAGCGGCGGTGTAGCATCTGCCGGGTCACTGTTGAGAAGGGGCTCGCCATGCTGCAACTGCGTCCAAACTGCGAATGTTGTGACCGCGACCTGCCGGCCGATTCTGCGCACGCCATGATTTGCTCGTTCGAGTGCACCTTCTGCAGCGACTGCGCGCGCGGCATCCTGAACGGCAAATGTCCGAACTGCGCCGGCGAACTGGTGCGCCGGCCGATCCGTCCGGCCGCCGCGCTTGCCAAGTATCCGGCTGCGAGCGAGCGCGTGCGGCGCGAGCGCTGCGCCTGATGCGCGTCAGCCGATCACCTGCACGAAATGCTTGAGCAGCTGCTCCAGGCTCGTGCGAACGCCGGCATCAATGAGCCGGCCGTCGCCATCGAACACATCCGCCGCGCCCGAGACATAGAGCGGGATGCCGAAGTACGGGCGCATGCGCAGGGTGCGCAGCACCGGCAACCAGGAGCGCTGCGACTGAACGGTGCCAAATCTGCCGGGGGACGCTCCGATGAGGGTCACATGGCGATTGGCAAACACACGCGCCGCATCTGCAGACGGCCGGGAGAGCCAGTCGATGACATTCTTGAATACTCCGGGAATGGAATTGTTGTACTCGGGAGTGACGAGTAGCAGGGCATCCGCCGCGACGATCTTTTCCTTGAGCTCGACCACTGCCGCGGGCAGGCCCTGCTCCTCCACATCGGCGTCGTAGAGCGGAATCCCGCGGATCGAGGCGATTTCGATCGTCGTGCCAGCGGGTGCAAGCTGCACCGCCGCGCGCAGCAGCGCGGCATTGAAGGACGCGCGGCGCAGGCTTCCCGCGATTCCGAGTATTTTCGCCATGGCCGAAGCCCACCCTCAACAGGCAAACAGGACATGCGTGCAGGCTCAGCGCGACTATGCACGAGGGGCGATGGGTTTGCGAGATCGGTGCGCGGTGCGTCAAAATACGCGCTTACCGCGGGAAAACGGGAGAGCAGCATGTGGCGAGCGGCCTTGATGGCGAGTGCTTTAGTGGTGACGTCGGCCGTGTACGCCGCTGATGAGGCGAAGCCGGCCAGCGGCTTGACACTGACAAGCCCCGATATCGCCCAGGGGCGCAAGATGGCGGCGGCGCAGATCTTCAGCTCCTTCGGCTGCACCGGGCAAAACATATCGCCCGCGTTGAATTGGAGCCACGCGCCAGAAGGCACGCAGAGCTTCGCCCTTCTCGTGCATGATCCCGACGCGCCCACCGGCAGCGGCTGGTGGCACTGGGTGGTTTACAATATTCCCGCCAGCGTGAACTCCCTGCCCTCGGGAGCGGGCGATCCCAAGGCCAAATTGCTGCCCTCCGGGGCGCTGCAGGGACGAACCGACTTCGGTACCTATGCCTATGGCGGGCCCTGCCCGCCGCCCGGCAAGCTGCACCACTATCACTTCCGCCTCTACGCCTTGAAGGTGCCGAAACTCGACGTGCCGGCCGACGCCTCTGCCGCCTTCATCGCCTTCAATGTGCATGCCAGCGCGCTGGCGGAGGCGCAGATCACGGCGACCTACTCGCGGTGAACTCGCGATGGCCAAGCCATCCTCCGAAGGAAGCCTCGCGCGCGCACCTGGCGAGCGTCGTCCCGCGGTGTGGCCATGGCTCCTGATCCCTCTGGTGGCTTTGGCCCTCTTCTTCATACTGCGCAGCGTGCGGCAGGGCTCCTGAAATAGGGCGCCCGCCGGCGTGCACTGAGCGCGAACTGCGACGTCCCGCCGATAACCGTGCGTCCGGCGCGCGCCCCCGTTAGCATAGCGGCCCTTTTGCAACGCCGCGCGCAGCTGCACGCGCACATGGGATGGACTTGGACCGCGCACCGAAAGTCGGATTCGTAAGCCTCGGCTGCCCCAAGGCGCTCGTCGATTCGGAGCGCATCCTGACGCGCCTGCGCGCCGAAGGTTACGAGATTTCCCCCAGCTACGACGCCGCCGACGTCGTGGTGGTCAACACCTGCGGCTTCATCGACGCGGCCATTGACGAGTCTTTGGATGCGATTGGCGAGGCGTTGGAGAAGAACGGGCGCGTCATCGTCACCGGCTGCCTCGGTGCCCGACCGGAGCGTATTCTGGCGCGGCACCCGCGCGTTCTGAAGGTGACCGGGCCGCACGCCTACGAGGACGTGATGCACGCCGTCCACGAGCACGTGCCGCCGCGCCACGATCCGTTCCTGGATCTGCTGCCGCCGCCGGGTGTTCGCCTGACGCCGCGGCATTATGCGTATCTGAAGATCTCCGAAGGCTGCAATAACCGCTGCAGTTTCTGCATCATCCCCTCCATGCGCGGCCGGCTCGCAAGCCGGCCCATCGACGCGGTGCTGCGCGAGGCCGAGCGGCTCGTGGCTGCGGGTGTGAAGGAACTGTTGGTCATCTCGCAGGACACCAGCGCCTATGGCGCCGACCTGCACTATCGATCCGCGACGTGGCGCGATGGTGAATATCAGACGCGCTTCATTGATCTCGCACGCGGCCTGGGCGCGCTCGGCGCGTGGGTGCGTCTGCACTACGTCTATCCCTATCCGCACGTCGATGCCGTCATTCCGCTGCTCGCGCAGCGCCGCGTGCTGCCCTATCTCGATGTGCCGTTTCAGCACGGCAGTCCCAGCGTGTTGCAGCGCATGCGGCGCCCGGCGCATGCCGAGGACACCTTGGCGCGTATCCGCTCGTGGCGCGCGCAATGCCCAGACCTCGTGATTCGCAGCACTTTCATCGTCGGTTTTCCGGGCGAGACCGAGGCCGAGTTCGGCGAGCTGCTCGACTGGCTGGACGCGGCGCAGCTCGATCGGGTGGGCTGTTTCAAATATTCGCCCGTCGCGGGTGCGCGCGCGAACGCGCTGCCCGACCACGTGCCCGCGCCGCTTCAGGAGGAGCGTTACGCGCGCTTCATGGAAAAAGCCAGCGCCATCAGCGCGGCACGCCTTAAACGCCGCGTCGGCAGTCGCATGCGCGTGCTCGTTGATGCGGTCGAAGGCGGCAGCGCGATTGCGCGCAGTGAGGCGGACGCGCCTGAAATCGACGGCGTGGTGCGCATCAAGAGCGCCCGCGGCCTGCAGGCGGGCGACTGGGCAGACGTCAAGATTGTGTCCGCCGACGCCTATGACCTGGGAGGCCGTCTGCTGCACTAATCGGCAAGCAGCCCCCTGCGCATGACTTACGATTACATCATTGTAGGAGCGGGCTCCGCCGGCTGCATTCTTGCCAGCCGCCTGACGGACTCCGGCAAATTCTCCGTTTTGTTGTTGGAAGCCGGGGGCAGCGATGCTGCGCTGCGCTTCCGGATCCCCATTGGCTTCCTCAACACTTACTACAACAGCAGTTGCAACTGGATGTACTACTCGCAGCCGGAGGCAGCGCTCGGCAATCGCGCGATCTACTGTCCGCGTGGCAAAGTGCTGGGGGGCAGCGGGTCAATTAATGCGCTCATTTACGTCCGCGGGCAGAGGCAGGACTTCACGGACTGGGCCGCAAACGGCAACGCCGGCTGGTCCTTCGACGATGTGCTGCCGTACTACAAGAAGCTCGAGGCCCACCCGCTCGGTAATACAGAGTTCCACAACGCCGCCGGCCCCATCCACATCACACAGATGAAGAGCGGCGCACATCGGATCTGCGCGGCGTTCTTGGAGGGCTGCGCGAGCCTGGGTTATGTGCGCAACGACGACTTCAACGGCGCCTCGCTCGAAGGCGCCGGCATCTACGACATCAATACCCGCAAGGGTCTGCGCGATTCGAGCAGTCGCGCCTATCTGCGGCCGGCGCTGCAGCGGCCGCAGCTGAGAGTTGAACGCCATTGCCTTGCCGAGAAAATCCTCTTCGATGACCGCAAAAGAGCGATCGGAGTTGCCGTGCGGCAGCACGGGCAGACGCGGCAATGCTATGCGGCGCGGGAAGTCATCCTGTCGGCCGGAGCGGTCGACACTCCAAAGCTGCTGCAGCTCTCCGGCGTCGCTGACCAGGCGTTACTCGCCAAGCACGGCATCGCCGTCGTCCGCCATGCGCCCGCGGTCGGGCAGAACCTGCAGGATCACCTGTGCGTCAGCTATTTCTTCAAGGCGAACCAAAGGACGCTGAACGACGCCTATGGCACGTGGGCCGGAAAGGTGCGGGTCGGGCTGCAGTATCTCTTGACCCGCAGGGGCCCGTTATCGCTGAGCGTCAATCAGGCCGGCGCCTTCTTGAAAAGCACCGACGCGCAGGAATACCCGAACATTCAGCTCTACTTTAACCCGCTCTCCTACGAGATTCCGAAGGGCCGCAGCGCCTCGCTGCGCCCCGAACCGTACTCAGGATTTCTGCTCGCCTTCTCGCCCTGCCGCCCCACCAGCCGCGGTACCGTGGAGATCGCGTCAAATAGCGCGAGCGACGCGCCATTGATTCGGCCGAACTACCTGGCAACTCAGAAAGACATCGACGACGTGATTCACGGCAGCGTCCTGGTGCGCAAACTCATGCAGGCGCCGGCGCTGAAGGCGATTACGCTTGCCGAAGTGAAGCCCGGAAACGCGGTACGGAGCGCGGAGCAGATGCTGCAATACTTTCGGGCCGAGGCGGGCTCCATCTATCATCTGTGCGGCTCGTGCGCCATGGGGCGCAATCCCCTCACGTCGGTCGTGTCGGACCGCCTGAAGGTGCACGGAGTCGAGGCCTTGCGAATCGTGGATGCCTCCATATTCCCCAATGTGACATCGGGGAATATCAATGCACCCACCATGATGGTCGCGGAGAAGGCCGCGGTAGCGATACTGGAAGAGGCGTCTGCCACGCTGCAGTAGGATCGGCCTCGGGCTGCAGGGACTGCGATGCCTGGCAGCGCTCAGCGCTTCCTCGCTGATCAAGCCATCTTCACGGTCCGAGAGGCCCGACCGGCGCAGACCTCGCGGGCCCACGGCCTGCCGCGCTCCTCCTCTTTATTCGACGGTCACGCTCTTGGCGAGGTTGCGCGGCTGATCGACGTCCGTGCCACGCAGTATCGCGACGTGGTAGGCCAGGAGCTGCAGAGGAATCGTATAGACGACCGGTGCCTGGAAATAGGTCACGTGCTTGGGCATCTGGATGACGGTGACGCCGTCGCTTGGCGTAAAGCCGGATTCCGGATCGGCGAATACGATGAGCTCGCCGCCGCGCGCGCGCACCTCCATCAGGTTCGATTTGAGCTTCTCCAACAGATCGTTGTTCGGCGCCACCGCGATCACCGGCATGTCCGCATCAACGAGCGCAAGCGGCCCGTGTTTGAGCTCGCCGGCGGGATAGCCTTCGGCATGAATGTAGGAGATCTCTTTGAGCTTGAGGGCCCCTTCCATGGCGATCGGATAGAGCGCGCCGCGGCCCAGGAACAGCGCGTGGCTCTTGTCGGCAAAGCGCTTGGCGAGTTCTTCGATGACGCCGTCGAGCGCCAGGGTCTTGTCGATCAGCGACGGCAGCTCGATGAGCCGCGTGACGAGGCCGCGCTCGCGCTCCGCATCGGCGCAATTGTGCTTGGCGAGCGCGATCACCAGCATCCCGAGCGCCGTGAGCTGCGTGGTAAATGCCTTGGTGGAGGCGACGCCGATTTCAGGGCCCGCGCGCGTCAGCATGACGAGCTCGGATTCGCGCACGAGCGAGCTCTCCGGCACATTGCAGATGGCAAGCGACGAGAGATAGCCCGCCTGCTTGGCAAGCCGCAGTGCTGCGAGCGTGTCGGCGGTCTCGCCCGACTGCGAGATCGTCACAAACAGCGAATCCGCGGGCACCACGGGATTGCGATAGCGGTATTCGCTGGCGATCTCGACCGAGCAGGGCAGTTTGCAGACCTGCTCGATGACGTAACGCGCGACGACGCCGGCGTGGTAACTGGTTCCGCAGGCGACGATATGCACATGCCGCGTGCGCTTGAACACGCCGGTGGCCGCCGGACCGAATGCGGCCTCGAGAAGCCGCCCATTGGCGACGCGCTCCTGGAGCGTATCCGCCACCGCGCTCGGCTGCTCATAGATCTCCTTCAGCATGAAGTGCCGGTACAGGCCCTTCTCTGCCGAGTCCGCACTCAACTCACTTTCGCGAATCGGGCGTTCGACGCTGTTGCCCTCGCGATTGATGATGCGCACTGCGGTACGGCGGATCTCCGCGACATCACCTTCTTCAAGGAAGACAAAGCGGCGCGTCACCGCGAGCAGCGCGGCCACGTCGGAGGCGACAAAGTTTTCATCCGTGCCGAGGCCGATTACGACCGGGCAGCCCTCGCGCGCGAGGATGATCCGGTCAGGGTCATGTTCGCTGACCACGGCGAGTGCATACGCGCCTTCGAGCTCGGCAACGGTGGCGCGCACCGCTTTGAAAAGGTCGTCGACGGTCGCCAGGTGGTAATGAATGCGGTGTGCGATCACCTCGGTATCGGTCTCCGAGGTGAAGCTGTAGCCGAGGCGCTCGAGGTCGGCGCGCAGTTCGTCGTGATTCTCGATGATGCCGTTGTGGACGATGGCGAGGCCGTCGCGCGAGATATGCGGATGCGCGTTGCGCTCGCTCGGCACGCCGTGCGTCGCCCAGCGCGTGTGCGCAATGCCGAGATTGCCGTAGGTCGGCGTCTGCTCGAGGGCCTCCTGGAGCATCTTCACCTTACCGACCGTGCGCAGGCGCTTCAGGTGCTGCGTGCCGTTGAGCACGGCAATGCCTGCCGAGTCATAGCCGCGATACTCGAGCCGGCGCAGGCCTTCCATCAGGAGGGGGACGATGTTGCGCTCGGCGATCGCTCCGACGATTCCGCACATGAAGTTTGTCTCGTAATGTTATCGGGGAGGCGGCAAACCCGCACTTTCCGGTGTGACGGGCAGTTTGCCCCATATTGGGTCTAATGGACTGATTTTACGGATTTAAGCGTGACCGATGTCGCATCCCAGCGCAATGGCCAAGACAGCGCCCACGCTTCCTCCCCAACCGGCTCAGGCCCCGAGTGCTAGAACGAGCCGCGCACCAGGAACAGGAGCCGCGATTCGCCTGCCTGCGTGGCATACGCGTTCACCAGGGGCCGCGCCCACACGAGCGCACCCGTAAAGTGTTTCCAGGGAAATACATCCACGCCAAATCCCCAGCTGCGCGGGTGCACATGCGTCATCTCGCCCGGCAAAACCTGCAGCATGTCCGCGACCGCGGCATCGAAGTAGAAAAAGCCATCGCCGATCTGGCGTGTGCCGCGCTGCCACGTGGGCGACTGCAGCTGCACGGTGCCCTTCAACGCCCGGTCGCCGAGCACTTCCGCCTCCAGATAGCCGCGCACGCCATCGATGCCGGCGACGGGATAGTCCTCATCGATAATCAGCGAGCGCGCGGAGTACTGCCCGGCAGCTCGTAGGTAGAGCCGCAGGCCCTTGGGCAGTGCCGCCAGCACCGCGCCGTCCGCGCGCACATAGAAATAATCCGAGCGCGCATGAAAGTCGCCGTCCGCATACGCATTCTCGGAGTTGCCGCCCCCGTGCGGCCCGAAATTTGCCGACACCGAGAGGGAGGCATCGCGATGCGTATTGCTCCAGCTGCCGGCGTAGGCGAGCGACAGGTTCAAATAGGATACCGGCGTCATCGAGAGCACGCCGTCCTCGGCCGGAAGCGTGTTGCGAAAATGTTTGTATTCCAATGCCAGCGTGAGCGACTGCGTCGCCAGGCTGGCGGCGCCGAGCGCATGGCTGAGGCGAAATCCGAGCACCTGGCCTTTGCCGAGCACGCCGCCGCTCTCTTCAGTCGGCTCGTTCGTGTTGGCGTCGATGAAATAGACCGAAGGCTGCAGACCCTCGGGGAGCGGATGCGAGGCGTAGTTGGCGGCGAAGATGCCCACCTGCCTGGCATCCTGCGGCGCAACCTGGTACGCCGCGGCCAATTCATCGAGCTTGCTGAACAAATTGCTGTAGCTGAGAGCCAGCGTTGCGCGCAGCGGATCGGTACCGCTGGAGTACTGATTGTCAAGCTCAAAGCTGCCGTGAAATTCCGAGCGCTCCGCTGCCTTCGGGGCCGAGGCCTCAGTCGCGGGCGCGGCGGGCGTCGCAGCAGCGGCAGGCGCTGCAGGGGGCACCGTCGCATCGGGAGCTGCGGCGGGCGCGGAAGACGCCTGCGGCGGCGGCTCTTCGGCCGCCATTGCCGCCAGGCCGCCGGCAGCGAGCGCCCATAGAGCCGCCGCCGGCAAATGCCACAGGCGCATCGCCCTGCTGCGCGACTGCGTGAGGATGCTAGCCATCGGCCTTGGATTGAGCTCCCTATTGCGCGCGGTGCCGCGCGCCGCGGATGGCAGCTTAGCTTTTTTTGCGCTTCGCCGGCCGCGCCCAGCTGTCGATGGAGACCTGCCGGCTGCGTCCGAGAGTGAGCTTATCCGCGGGCGCATCCTCCGTGATCGTCGATCCGGCGCCGATGGTGGCGCGGGCGCCGATCCGCACCGGCGCTACCAGCATGCTGCCGGAACCGATGAACACCCCGTCCTCGATGTGCGTCTGCGATTTGTTGACGCCGTCGTAGTTGCACGTGATCGTGCCCGCACCTACGTTCACGTCCTTGCCGATCAGCGCATCGCCAAGATAGGTCAGATGATTGGCTTTGCTGCCGTCGCCGATCGTGGCGTTCTTCACTTCCACGAAATTGCCGATGTGCACGCCGCGCCCCAGCGCCGCCCCGGGGCGCAGGCGCGCAAAGGGCCCGATGCTGCAGGACGGACCAATGACGGCATTGTCGAGAACGCAGTTGGCAAAGATGCGCGTGTCGGCGCCGATCGCGGTATCGCGAACGACGCAGTTGGGGCCGATCCACACCCGATCGCCGAGCCTGACTTTGCCTTCCAGAATCACGTTGACGTCGAGCTGCACGTCGCGGCCGGCGGTCACGGTGCCGCGGATGTCGAGACGCTGCGGATCGATGACCGTCACTCCCGAGAGCATCAGCTCCTGCGCGCGCTCGCGACGATAGGCCGCCTCGACCTGCGCCAGCTGCACCTTGTCGTTGACACCGAGCACTTCGGGTTCCGTGAGCGCGAGCTGCGGCACGACATTGAATTTCTCGCGGGTCGCGATGGCGGCGATATCGGTAAGGTAGTACTCGCCCTGCGCATTGTTGTTGTTCACGAGCGCCAGCCATTTTTTCAGCAGTTTCGCGGGCGCGGCAATAATGCCCGTGTTCGATTCGCGCACGCGCAGCTCCCGCTTTGAGGCGTCCTGGTGCTCGACAATCCGACGGATGCGCCCGCGCGCATCGCGCAGGATGCGGCCGTAGCCGCCGGGATCGGCAAGCATGACGGTGAGGACCGCAAGCGTCTTCGGGCCGGCGAGCTTGAGCAATCCTTCCAGCGTCTCGCGACGGATGAGCGGCACGTCGCCGTACAGCACCAGCACGGTGTGGCCATCCGGTATGCGCGGCAGGGCCTGCAGCACGGCGTGACCGGTTCCAAGCTGGCGCTCCTGCAACACCCAGGAGAGCGCTTCGCCTTTGAATGCCTCGCGCACCTGCTCGGCGCCGTGCCCGTAGACCACGTGGATCGCGTCGGGACGCAGCTGCCGTGCCGTGTCGATCACATGCTTGAGAAGCGCGCGCCCGGCAAGCGGCTGCAGAACCTTCGGCCATTCGGAGTTCATCCGCTTGCCCTGGCCGGCTGCGAGGATGAGGACCGAAAGCGGCATGCGCGCCCTCAACCCCGGGTCTTGCGCAGCCGCTGGATCATTCTGAGCTGCGCGGCGACACGCGCCAATTCCGCCAGTGCCTGGGCCTGGTCGATCTTGTCGACACTGCCGGCAAGCGCCTCTTCGGCGCGCTGTTTGGCAGCGAGCGCGGCGGCTTCGTCGAGGTCCTTGGCGCGCACGGCGGTATCGGCCAGGACCGTCACCTTGTTGGGCTGCACCTCGAGCGCACCGCCGCCGACGTAGATCGAGTGCTCGCCTTCGGCCGTCTTCACGCGCACCTCACCCGCCTTTAGGAGCGTCAGAAGCGGAGCATGCCGCGGCGTGATGCCGAGCTCGCCCTCGCTGCCGGGCGCGAACACCATCTCGGCCGGCCCCGAGAAGATTTCGCCCTCGGCACTGACGACGTCGACGTGAATGGTGTGCGCGCTGTCGGCCATCACTGCAGCGTCTTTGCTTTCTCGACGGCTTCTTCGATACCGCCGACCATGTAGAAGGCCTGCTCGGGCAGGTTGTCGTATTCGCCGGCGATAATCCCCTTGAAGCCGCGGATTGTGTCCTTCAGCGGCACGATCTTGCCGTCCTGACCGGTGAAGACCTTGGCGACGTTGAAGGGCTGCGACAGGAAGCGCTGGATCTTGCGGGCGCGGAACACGCTTAATTTGTCCTCCTGCGACAGCTCGTCCATACCGAGAATCGCAATGATGTCCTGCAGCTCCTTATAGCGCTGCAGCACCGCCTGCACGCCGCGCGCGGTATTGTAGTGCTCGTCGCCGATGACGAGCGGATCGAGCTGCCGGCTGGTGGAGTCGAGCGGATCGACCGCCGGATAGATGCCGAGCGATGCGATCTGGCGCGACAGCACGACGGTGGCGTCGAGGTGGGCGAACGTCGTGGCCGGCGACGGATCGGTGAGATCATCGGCCGGAACGTAGACGGCCTGAATCGAGGTGATCGAGCCCGTCTTGGTCGAAGTGATGCGCTCCTGCAGCACGCCCATTTCCTCTGCAAGGGTCGGCTGATAGCCGACCGCCGAGGGCATGCGGCCGAGGAGCGCCGACACTTCAGTACCGGCGAGCGTGTAGCGATAGATGTTGTCGACGAAGAACAGCACGTCGCGCCCCTTGCCGCCGTCCTCGCGCACCTCGTCGCGGAAGTATTCGGCCATCGTAAGGCCCGTCAGGCCCACACGCAGCCGATTGCCGGGCGGCTCGTTCATCTGGCCGTACACCATCGCGACCTTGGAATTCGCGAGGTTCTTCAGATCGATGACGCCGGATTCGGCCATCTCGTGGTAGAAGTCATTGCCCTCGCGCGTGCGCTCACCGACGCCTGCGAACACCGACAAGCCGCTGTACTGCTTCGCGATATTGTTGATGAGCTCGAGCATGTTGACGGTCTTGCCGACGCCTGCGCCACCGAAAAGGCCGATCTTGCCGCCTTTGGCGAAGGGCACCAGAAGATCAATCACCTTGATGCCGGTCACGAGCAGGTCCTGCCCGCCCGTCTGCTCATCGAAAGCGGGCGCCGGACGGTGGATCGGCAGGTGCTCTTTGGCGTTCACCGGCCCGCGGTTGTCCTGTGGCACGCCGAGCACGTCCATGATGCGCCCGAGGGTTGCCTGACCCACGGGTACCATGATGGGACCGCCCGTCGCCTCGACGGCGAGTCCCCGCTTCAGGCCCTCAGAGGGACCCATCGCAATCGTGCGCACGATGCCGTCGCCGAGGAGCTGCTGCACCTCGAGGGTGAGATTGACGTCCTTTTCCTTCAACTTCAGCGCTTCATACACGTGCGGAATCGATTCCCGCGGGAACTCGACGTCGATGACGGCCCCGATGATCTGCGTAATCTTGCCCATTGCCATGTTGTCTTTCCTCAAACCGCCGCGGCGCCGCCGACGATCTCCGCCAGTTCCTTGGTGATCGCGGCCTGGCGCGCCTTGTTGTAGACCAGCTGCAGCTCGCTGATGAGCTCGCCGGCATTGTCGGAAGCCGCGCCCATGGCGACCATGCGCGCAGCCATTTCGGATGCCACGTTCTCCACCGCGCCGCGATACACCTGCGACTCGATGTAGCGCATCAGCAGGCCTTCGAGTATGGCGGAGGCCTCGGGCTCGTAGATGTAGTCCCAGTGCTCGGCGAGGTCGGCGGCGTCAATCGTCTCGACGGGCAGGAGCTGCTCGACGTGCGGCTTCTGCGTCATCGTGTTGACGAACTGGGAGTTCAACAGGAACAGCCGGTCGATTTTTGCATCGCGATACGCATCGAGCATGACCTTCACGGTGCCGATGAGATCCTTGACGTGCGGCTTGTCGCCCAGGCCGCTCACGTTGGCGAGAATCGGCAGGCCCAGGCGCCGGAAGAAGGTGAGGCCCTTGCTGCCAATCAGGCAGAGACTCACCTGCGCGCCCTTCTCCTGCCATTCGCGCACCAGGAGCAGGGTCTGTTTGAAAAGATTGGCGTTCAGGCCGCCGGCCAGGCCGCGGTCGGTTGAGATCACGATGATGCCAATCGATTTCGGCTCGCGCTCCACCAGGAACGGATGGCGGTAGTCGGGATTCGCCTCGTTCAGGTGTCCGATCACGGCGCGGATCTTGGCGGCGTACGGGCGCGCCAGTTTCATGCGCTCCTGCGCGCGGCGCATCTTGCTCGTGGCCACCATCTGCATGGCCTTGGTGATCTTCTGAGTGCTCTTCACACTCGCGATCTTGTTGCGGATTTCCTTGGTGCCAGGCATGACGTCAGTAGCTGCTCGTCGCGATGAAATCCTCGATGCACTTTTTCAGCGCCGCCTCGTTCTCCTTGGTGAGCTTGGGCGTCGCGTTGATGCCCTCGAGGAGTGCGGCGTAGCTGGATTTGGCAAAGTCCTGCAGGGCAGCCTCGAAATCCACCACCTTGTTGATCGGTACCTTGTCCATGAAGCCATTGTTGACGGCGAAGATCGACAGCGCCATCTGCGCGACCGACATCGGCGCGTACTGCTTTTGCTTCATCAGCTCGGTAACGCGCTGCCCGCGCTCGAGCTGGCGGCGGGTGGCTTCATCGAGATCGGAGGCGAACTGCGAAAAAGCCGCGAGCTCGCGATACTGCGCGAGCGCGAGGCGAATGCCGCCGCCCAGCTTCTTGATGATGTCGGTCTGCGCGGCGCCGCCGACGCGCGAGACGGATATGCCGGCATTCATGGCCGGGCGGATGCCGGCATTGAAGAGGTCGGTCTCGAGGAAGATCTGGCCGTCGGTGATCGAGATGACGTTCGTCGGTACGAATGCCGTGACATCGCCCGCCTGCGTCTCGATGATGGGCAGGCCGGTGAGCGAGCCGGTCTTGCCCTTCACGGCGCCCTTGCTCACGAGCTCGACGTACTCCTCATTGACGCGCGCACTTCGCTCGAGAAGCCGCGAATGCAGATAAAAGACGTCCCCGGGGAAGGCCTCGCGGCCCGGCGGGCGGCGCAGCAGGAGCGAGATCTGCCGGTAGGCGACCGCCTGCTTCGAGAGATCGTCATAGATGATGAGCGCGTCTTCACCGCGATCCATGAAGTACTCGCCCATCGTGCAGCCCGAATAGGCGGAGATGTACTGCATGGCGGGCGGCATCGATGCGGACGCCGCGACGACGATCGTGTGCGCCATCGCGCCGTGCTCCTCGAGCTTGCGCACGACGTTCGCAACCGTCGACTGCTTCTGGCCGATGGCGACGTACACGCATTTGATGCCGGAACCCTTCTGATTGATGACGGTGTCGATCGCCAGCGCCGTCTTGCCCGTCTGGCGGTCGCCGATGATGAGTTCGCGCTGGCCGCGGCCGATGGGCACCATCGAATCGATCGCCTTGTAGCCGGTCTGCACGGGCTGGCTCACCGATTTTCTGTAGATGACTCCGGGCGCGACGCGCTCGATCGGCGAAGTGCGCGACGCCTTGATCGGGCCCTTGCCGTCGAGCGGCACACCGAGCGCATCGACGACACGACCGAGGAGCTCGGGCCCCACGGGCACTTCGAGAATGCGCCCCGTGGTCTTCACGGTGTCGCCTTCGCGCAGACCCTTGTACTCCCCCAGCACCACGGCGCCGACCGAGTCCTGCTCGAGGTTGAGCGCAAGCCCGAATATATTTCCCGGAAACTCAAGCATCTCGCCGTAGCGCGCGTCCGCAAGGCCATAGATGCGGCAGATGCCGTCGGTCACCGACACGATCGCGCCGACGTTGCGGGCGGCGGTTGCGTCCTTGAAGCCCTCGATGCGCTGCTTGATGAGGTCGCTGATCTCGGTTGCCTTGATGGCCATGTCGTTCAATCCTCTTGAATTCGTCGCTATGCGGAAAGCTCGAACGCCATGCGCTCGAGCCGGGTGCGCAGGGAGCCGTCGATGACGAGATCGCCGGCGCGAATCACCGCGCCGCCGATGAGCGCGGCGTCCACCGCAGTATGCAGCCGCACTGCGCGCTGCAATCTGCGCGTGAGCGCGGCCGACAGTTTCTCCTGCTGTTTGGCATCCAGTTGCGTGGCGGCCGTGACGGTGACGTCCACCACCCCCTCCGCCTCGTCCTTCAGCGCATCAAAGAGCGTCGCGATCTCGGGGAAGAGGGCGAGGCGTCGGTTCTGCGCGAGCGTCAGCATGAGTTCGTCCCATTCGCCGCCCAGCTTGCCACCGCCAATGCCGATCACGAAATCGGCGAGCTGCTTGGCCGTCACGTGCGGATTGCCGAGCAGGCTGCCGAAGCGCGGATCCGCGGCGACGGTGGCGGCGGTGTGCAGCGCGTCGGACCACGCGGCCAGATAGCCATGCGCCTGCGCTGCCGCGAAGGCGGCGCGCGCATAGGGTCTCGCGATGGTCGTCTTGTCGGTCATCTAGATCTGCGCTGCGAGCTTGTCGATGAGGTCCGCATGGGCGCGCGGATCAATCTCGCGCTCGAGGAGCTTCGCCGCCGCCTGCACGGCCAGCTGCGCGACTTCATGGCGCAGGCCCTCGCGCGCGCGCGTCGACTCGAGCGTGATCTGCTGGTGCGCGGCGGCAACGAGCCGCTGACCTTCGGAAGTGGCAGTGCCCTTCGCCTGCTCGATGGCCTCATTGCCGCGCTGGTGCGCCTGATCGATGATCTTCTGCGCGCGCTCACGCGCCTCGCGCAAGATCACCTCCGCCTCCTGATGCGCCTGCTTCAGCTGCTCCTGGCCTTTCTCCGCGGCCGCGAGCCCGAGCGCGATTTTTTTGGAACGCTCGTCCATGACGCCGAGGATGTGCGGCCAGATCTTCTTCATCGTGAACAGCGTGAGCACGACGAACACGAGCATCTGCACGATGAGCGTGAGATTGATATTCACGATCGTCTCCTAACGCCCAAGAGCCGCGTATGCGCAGCGGCTCAATGCGCCCCCAACGCGCTTAGGAACGGATTGGCGAATGTGAAGAAGAGCCCGAAGCCGATGCCAATCATTGCGACCGCGTCGAGGAGGCCCGCGACGATGAACATGCGGACGAGCAGCGCCGGCGCAAGCTCGGGCTGACGCGCGACGCCCTCCAGAAAGCGGCCGCCCAGAATGCCGAAGCCGATAGCCGTGCCGAGCGCACCCATGCCAAATATAACGCCCACGGCGAGCACCGTCATGGCCTGGATTTGTGCGACTTGTGCGATGTGTTCCATTCAATCCTCCTAATGCAAAACGATATCGAATGCGGTCAATCAGTGTTCTTCAGCAGGCTCGCTCGCCTGCGCGAGATAGACGATGGTGAGCATGGCGAAAATAAAAGCCTGCAGTGTGATGATGAGCAAATGGAATCCGGCCCAGGCGATGCCAAGTAAAATTTGGATGACGACGCCGAGCCAACCGCCAACCGATCCAAGTCCACTGAAGCCGTGCGACAAGGTGAAAAGCGCAATGAGAAGAAAAATCATTTCCCCGGCGTAGAGGTTGCCGAAGAGACGCAGCGACAGTGAGATGGGTTTGGCGATCGTCTCGACGATGCCAAGTAATAGATTGAAAGGCATGAGCCACGGCCCAAAAGGATGCAGGAGGAGCGATTTCGCATAGCCGCCCACGCCCTTGATCTTGATGTTGTAGTAGATGATGAGGGCGAGCACGGTCAGGGAAAGGCCGAAAGTGATATTGACATCCGTACTCGGCACGACCTTCAGGTGCGCAAGTCCGACGCCGCGCCCCACGGCGGGCAGCAGGTCGACGGGAACTAGATCCATGAAGTTGAAGAGAAACACCCAGCAGAAGATGGTAAGTCCGAGCGGCGCAATCAGGCGGCTCGTGCCCTGAAAGGTGTCCTTCACCTGCGCATTGGTCAACTCAACAATGAGCTCGACGAAATTCTGAAACTTGGTGGGCACGACGCCCGCGCCGCCCTTGGTCGCCTGACGCGCGGCGAGGTAAAAACTTCCGCCGAAAAGCAGCGCGAGTCCGACGGAGAAGAAAACACTGTCCCAATGGATGACGGAGAAGTCGACGATGCCTTGCGGCTCCCGGTTCGACAGGAAGCCCAGGTGGTGCACGATGTACTCGTTGGCGCTCGGCGCCTCTTCTGCAGCGTGTTCCAGGAGCATGTGCGTAACCTAAAAGAGCCTCAATCGCATGCTTAATCTTTGGGCGCGCGCGGCATTGTCAATCCACCGAATGCCGGCAGAGCGCTCGCGAGCGCCAACCAGTAAACGACGAATGTTGCGACGTACGCCGCGAACAGCGCTGCCGGCATCACCTTCAGCACCTTCAAAACCACCACGAACAATACGACCACGAGGCCGAGCTTGACGGCCTCGCCGACGAGAAATGCGCCCATCGCCTTTTGCGCATTCGCTGCCGTCCGGCTGCCGAAGCTCAGCAGAGCCATGGCGAGATTTGCGACGGTACCGATGCCTCCACCGAGCAGCGCGGAGAGGGCGCCTTTGCCACCGGCCAGTGCCCCACTGAGGACCCCGGCGATGATCGTCACCAGCGCCTGGCCGGCGACGACGCGCAAGGCGAAACGCCGTGCCCTCGGCAGGTCGATCGCCACCCCGTTTGCCCGCACGGAAGACAACAAAAGCCACCCCTCGGATTTCGACGCGATGGAAGTGACTTCGCTTTTACTTATGCCCGGACAAGCACTTACGCCCCCGATGCGAAGCCGCGGAATTATAGAGAGGCCTCTACAAAAAGGCTACTGGATGTGGGCGAGGATGCCGTCGAGCTCGTCGAGACTGTTGTAGCTGATGACGAGCTTGCCGCGGCCGGATGCCGCGTGCTGAATCGCAACCGCGGCGCCGAGCTTCTCGGCCACATCCTGGGCGAGCTTGTCGACGTTGGGGTCCGTCGTGCTCGCCGCGGGAGTGCGCCCCGCGCCTGCCGGGCGCTGCAGGCGGCGCACCAGCGCTTCGGTCTCGCGCACCGAGATGCCTTTCTTCGCCACCAGCGACGCGACTTCGCTCTGCTGGCGGCGGTTGGCGAGGCCGAGGAGTGCGCGCGCATGCCCCATCTCAAGCTCGCGCTTGTCGACGAGCGTGCACACCTCGTTCGGCAGCTCCAGGAGCCGCAGCAGATTGCTGACCGCCGCGCGCGAACGGCCGACCGCCTCGGCCGCCTGCAGATGGGTCATCCGAAACTCGTTGATGAGGCGTGAGAGCGCACGGGCCTCCTCCAGAGGATTGAGGTTCTCGCGCTGGATATTCTCGATGAGCGCAACGGCGATCGCCGCGTCGTCGGGAATGTGGCGGATGACGGCGGCAATCTCCGCAAGGCCCGCAATTTGCGCCGCGCGCCAGCGCCGCTCGCCGGCGATGATCTCGTAGCGTTGCGGCTCGCCCGGCGCGGTAGCTTCGAGCGGGCGCACGACGATGGGCTGGATGACTCCCTGAACCCGGATGGAATCCGCAAGTTCCTCGAGGGTCTCCTGCCGCAGGTCGGTGCGCGGCTGATAGCGACCGCGCTGCAACAGGTCGAGCGGAAGCTTGGCCAATTCTTCGCCCCGCGGTGCTTCGGCCGCTCCGGGGGCGCTGGCGATGCGGGCCGCCGCGGACTGTCCCAGCAGATCCGCGAGCCCGCGCCCGAGAGTGGGTCTCTTCTGAATCATGGTCAGCCGATCATAGCGAATCGGCCGCGCGGACAGGTCCGGCTTCTTCTTCCTCGCGGCGGATCATCTCACCGGCGAGCGCGAGATAGGCGAGCGCCCCGCGCGAATCCTTGTCGTGAAACAGCACCGGCACGCCGAACGAGGGCGCTTCGGCGAGCCGGATGTTGCGCGGAATGATGGTGCGGAACACCTTGTCGCCGAAGTGCATGATGAGCTGCGCGCTCACCTCGTTCGCCAGGTTATTGCGCGGGTCGAACATGGTGCGCAGGATACCTTCGATCGCGAGCAGCGGATTGGCGGCGGCCTTGATCTGCTCGATCGTGGCGAGGAGCGCGGAGAGCCCCTCGAGCGCGTAGTACTCGCACTGCATCGGGATCAGCACGCTGTCGGCGGCGACGAGCGCGTTGAGGGTGAGCAGGTTCAGCGCCGGCGGCGAGTCGATCACGATGACGTCGAAGTGGCCCTGCACCGCCGCGAGCGCATGCTTCAATCTCGTCTCGCGTCCCGCGCTCATCGTGAGCAGCTGAACCTCGGCGGCGGTGAGGTCCTGATTCGACGGCAACAGCGTAAAGCCCGCCGCTTCGATCTTGATGAGCGCCGACTCGATCGTCGCCTCGCCGAGGAGCACTTCGAGCGCACCCCCCTGTGCAAGATTCGCCTTGTCCACGCCGCAGCCCATCGTGGCGTTGCCCTGCGGATCCAGGTCGAGGAGCAGCACGGCGCGCTTGGTCGCCGCGAGCGAAGCTGCAAGATTGACCGCGGTGGTCGTCTTGCCCACGCCGCCTTTCTGGTTCGCAATGGCGATCACGCGCTTCATGTCGCGACAGTCTACTTCACCGGCGCGGCGCGGTTTTAAGTGGCTTGCCTACGCGACGAGTCGGGTCTGTCCGGCCGCGATGCGTGCGCGCGCGAGATCGTCCGCCACCTCATGGGTGGGACGGCTCTCGCGGCGTGAGCGCTCAAAGATGTCAGTGAGGCGCGCCGGAATGGCTGCAATCGCGGCGTGCACCTGCGCCTCGCTCGAGACGCCGTAGTACTCGTGGAAGACATTGATGATGCCGGCGGCATTGATCACATAGTCCGGCGCGTACAGCACGCCCGCCGCGTGCAGCGCCACGCCATCGCGCTCGAGGGCCAGCTGATTATTGGCGGCACCTGCGACGATTTTGGCGCGCAGACGCGGAATCGACTGCGCATTCAGGATCGCGCCCAGCGCGCAGGGCGCAAAGACCTCGACGTCCTGATGAAGAACGTCCGATGCCGCGACGGGCACGGCGCCGAATTCGCCGGCGACGCGCTCGGTGGCGGCGGCGCGCACGTCCGCCACGAAGAGCCGCGCGCCATCGGCGGCGAGCAGCCGGCACAGGTGATAGCCGACGCCGCCGACTCCCTGCACCGCAATCCCGAGGTCCTGCAGATCCGCACGCCCGAGCCGGAATTTGACGGCCGCCTTCAGGCCGAGATAAACGCCCAGCGCCGTTTGCGGCCCGGGATCGCCGCCTACATCGCCGGCATGTCGGATGAGGCCGCTGACGTAGCGCGTCTGCCGGGCCACGTTTTCCATGTCCGCCGTCGTCGTGCCGACATCCTCGGCCGTGATGTAGCGACCGCCGAGCGAATTGACGAAGCGCCCGTAGGCCTCGAAAAGCTCCGGTGTCTTCGGCCGCTTGGGATCAGCGATGATGACGGCCTTGCCGCCGCCGAAGGCGAGACCCGCCAGCGCGCTCTTGTAGCTCATGCCGCGCGACAGGCGCAGCACATCGGCCACGGCGTCGGAGCTGGAGGGATACGCCCACAGGCGGCAGCCGCCCGCCGCGGGCCCGAGCGCCGTCGAATGAATCGCGACGATGGCGCGCAGGCCCGTGCCTGCATCGCTGTGGAAGGCGACCTCCTCATGGCGATCGTATTCAGGCATTTCAAAGACGCCCATGAGGAAGCCCCCCAATCCTGCCGCGAGATTCATGAGCCTACGCCCCGGGCACCGCAGGAGGTGTTACAAAACTTGCCTCCGGAGGCCCTTCTATGAAATATTCATTTCACTAACCCGTTATTACTGGACAAATCATGCAAGTAGAGCTCGACCGCGCGGACCTTCGCATCCTCGACGTCCTGCAGCATCACGGCGGCCTCTCAGCCGCGGACATCGCCGCCCGGGTCGACCTGACGCCGTCCACCTGCTGGCGACGAATCAGCCGCCTGGAAGAGCTGGGGGTCATCAAGACTCGGGTGGCGCTTCTGGATCGGGAGAAGCTCGGCCTCAACGTCACGGTGTTCTCGCGGGTGAAGCTCGCCACCCATGGGCGCGATGAGCTCGGCAGTTTCGGCGAAGTCGTGCGCCAGCACTCCGAAGTGCTCGAGTGCTACACGCTGATGGGGGAGACGGATTTTCTCTTAAGGATCGTCACGCGCGATATCAAGAGCTACGAAGCCTTCTTTCTCGATCACCTCTCGCGCATCCCCGCCGTGCAGTCCATCAACTCATCGATTGCCCTGTCCGTCATCAAGGAGACCACGGCGCTGCCGCTGGAGATCGGAGCGGCTAGCCACCGCCCGCCGCTGCGGCCCGCGCCAGCGTAACGAGGCAGCGCGATTCGGCAAGGCCGGGCACGGCGAGCGGCCGGATGGCCATGACACGCCAGCTGCGCGGCAGCGCCTCGAGCTCCTTGTCCGGCCGCCTGCCCTTCATCGCGAGCACGCGGGTGGCGGGGCCTGCGAGGCCCGACACCTTCTGCAAGAGCTCGGGCAAGGGCGCGCAGGCGCGCGCCATCACCGTATCGAAGGGCGGATCGGGCGAGAGCGCCTCGGCGCGCGCCTGCAGCGCCTCGACGTTGGCGAGCTTCAGCATGCGCGCCGCGTGCGCGACGAAGCGGATCTTCTTGCCGTTCGAGTCGATGAGCGTAAAGCGGCGCGCCGGCTGCACCAGCGCGAGCGGCAGGCCGGGAAATCCAGCACCCGTACCGACGTCGGCAATCCGCTCTCCCGCAAGGTCGGCGTGAATCGCGAGGCTGTCGAGGAGGTGATGGGTCAGCATCTCCTCCGCGCCCTTGATGGCGGTGAGATTGTAGGCGCGGTTCCAGCGCGCGAGCTCATCGAGCAGCGCGCACAAACGGGCGGCATCCTCTTCAGCCAGATCGACGCCGAGCGTCGCCGCATCGCGCTGCAGGCGCTGGAGTAAGCTCACCGCATTCTCCTCAATCGAAGCCGCATGACACACGCGCCGTGAGTTCGCTACGCACACTACACGCACGTCTGCGGCGCACGCGGCTGGGATGGTTGCTCGCTGCCATCGTGGCTGCGCCTCCTGGTTGGGCCTCGGCCGAGGAGTTCGGCCGCTTCAGAGCCGATGATGTGCTCCTCGTGGTCGCACCGCACCCCGACGATGAGACGCTGTGCTGCGCCGGTGCCATCCAGCGCGCGCGCGCGGCGGGCGCGCGCGTGGCCATTGTGTGGATCACGAGCGGGGATGCCTTCGAGCTCGATGCGCATGTCGTGGAAAGACGCTTGTTCACGGGGACCCAGGGACTCCTTGAGCTCGCGCAGCTGCGCATGCGCGAGGCCGCGCGCGTCGCGGAGCTCCTGGGCGTCGCGCCCGCCGAGCGCTTCTTCCTCGGCTATCCGGATGGCGGCATCGAGAAGCTGCTGCACGAAAATCTCGATCTGCCGTATCGCTCGCCGCATACGGGCGTCGCCGCCGTACCCTATGAGCAGGCCTGGGCGCCGCGCGCCGTCTACAACGGCCGCGACCTCGAGCGGGATTTGCACAGCGTCATCGAGCGTGTGCAACCGACCTGGGTGCTGGCACCGACGCCGCTTGATGAGCACGCGGACCACCGCGCAAGCGGCGAGCTGGTCATCCGCATCATGGGGGCCTTGAACGAGCTCGATCACGTGCGCTACTGGATCGTGCACGGCGGCTTCGAGTGGCCGTGGCCGCGCGGGCTGCATTCCGACGCGCGGCTCGTCGCGCCGCGGCGCGCGCGCGCACTGGCCTGGCATGACTTCGAGCTGACGGATGAGGAGCGCAGGGTCAAGGAACGTGCGCTGTCTCTGTATGACACGCAGCTGCAACTCACCGCATCGTTCATGCTGTCTTTTGTTAAACGCAACGAAATCTACTCGCCCGCACCGCTAGCGGCCGCGCTCCCCACAGGCTAAATGCCGCCGTCTGCACGACAGCCGCGCGGCCTTTCCGCACCGCCACGGCCGCGCACTTAAGTAAAGACGCTGTCGGTCCGGACCGACATTTGCAATTCAAATAAGTACGCGCTTTACTCGCGCCAGTTAAGGGCAAACCCGTCGTGAGGCGGGGACGCAAAGCTTCCGGTCTTGAGAGCCTGATAGGCTCGTGAAGACAGCGGGGTTGCCGGTACGGCGCTATTTACTTTGAGTGGCGCTCGCCGTCAGTTCTTCCGGTGTTATTCGTGAACTCAATGATCGCGCTCTGCAGCCCGCAGGCTGTCGTCAGAGTGGTTCACGGATGCGCAAGAGATTTTCACCCGCCGGTTTCGGGATCCCGCAGCTCCTCCTCTGCGCTCTAATCGCAGTCACGCTCGCCGCGTGCGGCGGCGGCGGCACTACAGCAGGCACCGCCTCGCAAGCCACGGCTTTGACGTCAGCCGCAACGACGTCGCCCCCGATCGTCAACGGCACGCCGCCGTCCTCGGTCGTGGCGGGCGCAAAATATGCCTACATCCCGGCGGCTTCTGACCCCGGCGGACTGCCTCTCTCCTTCGACATTACCAACGCGCCTGACTGGGCCACATTCTCGACGACCACGGGGGAGCTCTCCGGGACTCCGGATGCCAGCAATGTCGGCATGACGGGAGAGATTGAGATCGGCGTGTCGGACGGCACGACCCGAGCGATCGTGGGCCCGTTTCGCATCCGCATTTTTCCGCATCCGACTCCGCCGCATTCAGGCACGCCCCCGACCCTCAGCGGAACGCCGGCCGCCAGCGTGACGGCCGGCCAGGCCTACGGCTTCACGCCCACCGTCACCGATGCGGGCGGCGACGCTTTGAGCTTTGCGATCGTCAATCGGCCCGCCTGGGCGAGCTTCAATACCGCCACTGGCGCACTCACGGGAACGCCGACCAGCGCGAGCGTGGGCACCTTCGCCAACATCCTGATCAGTGTGAGCGGTGGCGGCGCGAACGTCGCGCTGCCGGCGTTCAGCATTGACGTGGTTGCCGCGGCCAGCAATGCGCCGACGATCTCCGGTGTGCCGGGCAACATGGTGATTGCCGGCACTGCCTACTCCTTCACGCCGATCGCCACGGATCCGGACGGCAATACCCTGACGTTCAACATTGTGAACGCGCCGCCGTGGGCGAGCTTCAGCGCCAGCACCGGGCAACTCTCCGGAACGCCTCCGACGGCCGATGCCGGCAGCTACTCGAACATCGTCATCAGCGTCAGCGACGGCACTTTGAGCGCCTCCTTGCCGGCCTTCTCCATCCAGGTGCAGGCCCCGGCGAATGACACGCCGACGATCTCCGGTACCCCTGCGGCCAGCGTCGTCGCCGGCAGCGCCTATGCCTTCCTGCCGAGCACCACCGATCCGTCGGGCCAGATTCTCGTCTTCTCCATCCAGGGCCTGCCCACGTGGGCGAGCTTTTCGACGAGCACCGGAGCGCTCGCCGGAACGCCCCGGGCGGCCGATGTCGGCACGTACGCGGGCATCCTCATCAGCGTGAGCGACGGCAACGAAGGCGTCTCGCTGCCCGCGTTCTCCATCCAGGTGAATCCCAGACCCGCGCACACCCCGTCGATCTCCGGCACCCCGCCCGCGAGCGTCATCGTCGGCAGCAGCTATATGTTCACGCCGACGGCGAGCGATCCCGACGGCAAGGCGCTGACCTTCGCGGTCGCGAACCTGCCGCCGTGGGCGAGCTTCAGCAGCGCCACCGGAGAGCTCTCCGGGACTCCGACGAGCGCGTCCATCGGCACCTTCTCCAACATCGTGATCAGCGTCAGCAACGGCAGCGCGTCGGCCGCGTTGCCGGCCTTCTCGATCGACGTGGACGCGGCGGCTCAGCCGCCCGTCATCGGTGGGACCCCGGCAACCAGCGTCGTCGCCGGCAGCGCCTATGGGTTCACGCCGACGGCGAGCGATCCCAACGGCAATGCGCTGACCTTCTCGATCGCAAACCGGCCGTCGTGGGCGAGCTTCAACAGCGCCACCGGTCAGCTCTCGGGAACCCCCGCGGTCGCCAACGTCGGCAGCTTCTCCAACATCGCGATCAGCGTCAGCGATGGCACCTTGAGCGCCTCGCTGCCCGCCTTCACGATCGCGGTCACGCCTCCCGCCAATCCGCCGCCGACCATCAGCGGCTCGCCGGCGATTTCAGTGAGCGCAGGAACCGCGTACAGCTTCACGCCCACCACCACCGATCCGAGCGGCAACCCGCTCACCTTCAGCATTGAGAATCCGCCGAGCTGGGCTACCTTCAATACGCACTCCGGCACCCTCTCGGGAACGCCCGCAGCGGGTGATGCGGGCAGCTATGCGAACATCGGCATCAGCGTCAGCGACGGCACTTCGAGCGCATCGCTCGCCTCCTTCAGCATCACCGTGACGCAGGCGACGAGCGGCAGCGCCACCGTGAACTGGAGTGCGCCAACGCAGAACACCAATGGCTCTGCGCTCACGAACCTTGCCGGTTTCAACATCTACTACGGCACCTCGGCCGGCAACCTCAATCAGTCGGTGCAGATTGCCAATCCGGGACTTGTGACCTACGTGCTGAGCGATCTCGCCGCCGGCACCTGGTACTTCTCGGTCAACGCCTATTCGACGACGGGCGCAGAAAGCGTGGTCTCCAACATCGCGAGCAAGACGATCCCTTAAGGCCGCGCGCCGCGGCCTCAGTTCGTCACCAGCGCCGACATGAACTCGTTGACCGATGTGGCATCGAGCTTCGCGGGATTGGCGAACAGGCTTTGCACGAGCGCGGCCTGCTTCGGCGGGAAATGCGCCGCGACCGACGCCTCGAACTTCCTGATCAGCAGCGGCCGTCCCTCCGCGCGGCGCCGGCGGTGGCCGATGGGAACCTCGACCTCGATGCGCGGCGTCGCCGAACCGTCGCGGAAGAACACCTGCAGCGCATTGCCGATGTAGCGTTTGTCGGGGGCGTAGTAGTCCTGGGTGAAGCGCGGGTTCTCGCGCACCTGCATCAGCGCGCGCAGCGCGTCGACGCGTGCATCCGCGGCCACCGCATCTTCGTAGTCCGCGGCCGTCAGGCGCCCGAATATGAGGGGCACGGCCACCATGTACTGGATGCAGTGATCGCGATCGGCCGGATTCGCAAGCGGACCGGTCTTGTCGATGATGCGCACTCCCGGCTCCTGGGTCTCGATCACGATGCGCTCGATCTCAGCGAGGCGCGGCGCCACCCGCGCGTGCAGCTGCATCGCGCATTCGACCGCCGTCTGCGCGTGAAACTCGGCCGGGTAGGAGATCTTGAAGAGCACGTTCTCCATCACGTAGGAGCCGAAGGGCTGGGGCAGTGAGAACGGCTTGCCCTTGAAGAGCACGTCGTAGAAGCCCCACGTCGGCGCACTGAGCGCCGATGGGTAGCCCATCTCGCCGGTGAGGGCGATGAGGGCATGGCGCACGGCGCGGCTCGTCGCATCGCCGGCCGCCCAGCTCTTGCGCGAGCCCGTGTTGGGCGCGTGCCGATAGGTGCGCAGGCTGCCGCCGTCGATCCAGGCATTTGAAAGGGCAGCGACGACCTGGTCGGCACTTCCCCCCAGGAGCGCGGTCGCGACGGCGGTGGAGGCGATGCGCACCAGGATCACGTGGTCGAGGCCCACGCGGTTGAAGCTGTTCTCGAGCGCGAGGACTCCCTGGATCTCGTGGGCCTTCACCATCGCGGTGAGCAGATCGCGCACCGTCGGCGGCGGCCTGCCGTGCATGCGCGCCTGGCGGCCGAGATAATCGGTGACCGCGAGGATCGCTCCCAGGTTGTCGGAAGGGTGTCCCCATTCCGCCGCGAGCCAGGTGTCGTTGAAGTCGAGCCAGCGGATCATCGCGCCGATCGAAAACGCGGCCTGCACCGGATCGAGCTCGTAGGAGGTGCCGGGCACGCGCGCGCCGCCGGGCATGCTGGCGCCCGGAACGACGGGCCCGAGGAGCTTGGTGCAGGCCGGGTATTTCAGGGCCTGAAACCCGCAGGCGAGCGTATCCATCAGGCAGTCGCGCGCGGTGTCGTAGGCGAGCGCGCTCGTCACCGTGAAGTTGCGCGCGTAGTCGGCGATGGCGACGAGGATCGCATCCGGCTGCGGCCGTTGGGCGGACTTGTCGTACTGCATGCGCGCCTACGGTCGCCGGTCGAGCGGCACGAAGGCGCGGTTCTCCGGACCTATGTAGTTGGCGGCCGGGCGGATGATCTTGCCGTCGGCGCGCTGCTCGATGACGTGCGCCGCCCAGCCGCTGGTGCGCGCGATGACGAACAGCGGGGTGAACATCGAGGTCGGCACTCCCATCATGTGATAGGACACCGCCGAGAACCAGTCGAGGTTTGCAAAGAGTTTCTTCGCATCCTTCATCACCTGCTCGATGCGCGCGGCGATCGGGAAGAGCTTCAGATCGCCGGCTTCCTCGCTCAATGCGCGCGCGACCTCGCGGATCACGGCGTTGCGCGGATCGGCGATCGTATAGACGGGATGCCCGAATCCGATGATGACCTCCTTGCTGGCGAGGCGCGCGCGGATGTCCGCCTCCGCTTCGTCCGCGGTGTCGTAGCGTGCCTGGATCTGGGCGGCCGCCTCGTTGGCCCCGCCATGCTTGGGACCCGCGAGCGCGCCGATCGCGCCGACGATGCAGGAATACATATCCGCGCCGGTTCCCGCGATCACGCGCGCCGCGAAGGTCGAGGCGTTGAACTCGTGCTCGGCGTAGAGAATGAGCGAGGTATGCATCGCGCGCACCGCCGCCGCGCTCGGCGCGCGCCGGTGCAGGAGGTGCAGGAAGTGCCCGCCGATCGAGTCGTCCTCGGTCTCGACGTGGATGCGGTTGCCGCTGTGACTGTAGTGATGCCAGTAGGTGAGCATCGAGCCCACCGATGCAATCAGCCGGTCGGCGATGTCGCGCGCCGCGGCCGGCGGGTGTGCCTCGCTCTCCGGCAGGGTGCAGCCGAGTACGGAAACGCCCGTGCGCAGCACGTCCATGGGATGGGAAGCGGCCGGCAGGATCTCGAGCACCGCACGCACCGTCGCCGGCAAGCCGCGCAGCGCCAGGAGCTTTTGCTTGTAAGCGGCAAGTTCGGCACGGTTCGGCAGCTTGCCGTGGATGAGAAGATAGGCGATCTCCTCGAATTCGCAGGTGGTCGCGATCTCCAGGATGTCGTAGCCGCGATAGTTCAAGTCGTTGCCCGTGCGGCCCACGCTGCACAGCGCGGTATTGCCCGCCGGCACACCGGAGAGCGCCACGGATTTCTTGGGCGCGGGCGCCTGCGGCGCGGCCTGCTGTTTTTCTTCTTTCACGGGGCGCCTCCAAAGAGCTCATCGAGCTTGCGTTCGTAGTCGTGATAGCGCAGTACGTCGTAGAGTTGCGCGCGCGTCTGCATCCGCTCGAGCACGCTCGCCTGCGTCCCTTCGCGGCGTATCGCGGCGTACACCTCGAGCGCGGCGCGCGCCGCGGCGCGAAACGCTGACAGCGGATACAGCACCAGGCGCACGCCGGCGGCGTGCAGCTCGGCGCGGGTGAATAACGGCGTCTTGCCGAATTCCGTGATGTTGGCGAGGAGCGGCACGCGCACGGCGGCGGTGAACTGCCGGTACTCGGCGAGTGTCGTCAGCGCCTCCGCGAAAATCATGTCGGCGCCGGCTTCGACGTAGGCCGCGGCGCGCTCCAGCGCCGCCTGCTGTCCCTCGACCGCGTGCGCATCCGTGCGCGCCATGACGACGAAGTGCCGGTCGGTGCGCGCATCGACCGCGGCCCTGATGCGATCCACCATCTCGGCCGCCGGCACGAGCTGCTTGCCCGAACGATGGCCGCAGCGCTTCGCGGCCACCTGATCCTCGAGATGCATCCCGGCCGCGCCCGCTTTCGCAAGGTCGGAAGTGGTGCGCGCGATGTTGAATGCATCTCCCCAGCCGGTATCGGCATCCACGAGCAGCGGCAGCGCCGTGGCAGAAGTGATGCGCCGCACGTCCTCGCACACGTCGTTGCGCGAGGTGATGCCCAGGTCCGGCAGCCCGAACGAGGCGTTAGCGACCCCGGCGCCGGAGAGGTAGATGGCTTTGAAGCCGCTGCGCTCGGCGAGCAGCGCCGCGTACGCATTCACGGTTCCGACGACCTGCAGGGGACGCTCGGACTCGACTGCCTCGCGCAGCCGCTCGCCGGCGGAAGTTGGCGACATGGGTCGCTCCTGGATTTGACGCTGACATTTTACACGTCAATCGATCTTGACGAGCGTCCGGCCGAGAATGCTGCCGTCGATGAGCGGGGCGAACGCGCGCGGCAGATCGGCGAAGGCGACCGTGCGCGTGACGATGCGCGCCAGATGACGCGGCGCGAGGTCCGTCGCGATGCGCTGCCAGACGGCCAGGCGCAGGGCGCGCGGCGTCGCCGAGGAGTTGATGCCGAGGAGATTCACGCCGCGCAGGATGAACGGCATGACGGTCGTCTCAAGCTGCGCGCCGCCCACGAGGCCAATGCTGGCAATATTGCCGCGAAAGTCCACGGTGCGCGTCAGCCACGCCAGAGTCTTGCCGCCGACACTGTCGATCGCGCCGCCGAACTGCGCCGCCTCCAGAGGCTTGCTGCCGTAGTCGACCGCCTCGCGCAGCAGCACGCGCGCAGCGCCCAGGGACTTGAGGTACTCGACGGCAGCGGCTTTGCCGCTGACGGCGATCACCTCATAGCCGCGCGCCGCGAGCATGTCGATGGCGATGCTGCCGACGCCGCCCGAGGCGCCGGTCACGACAATCGGGCCGCCGCGCGGGGACTGCTCGTTGCGTTCCATCAAATGGATGGCAAGCGCTGCGGTGAATCCCGCCGTACCCAGCGACATGGCCCCGCGCGCATCGAGCCCCTGCGGCAGCGGGATGAGCCAATCTCCCGGGACGCGGGCGAATTGCGCATAGCCTCCGTCGTGCGTCTCGGACAAGGCGCAGCCCGTCACCAGCACGTCGTCGCCCGCATGAAAGCGCGCGTCGGCGGATGACTCGACGACGCCGGCAAAATCGATGCCGCCGACGAGCGGATAGCGACGCAGTATCCTGCCGGCGCCGGTCGCGGCGAGCGCATCCTTGTAATTGATGTCCGAGTAGGTCACGCGCACCACGACATCGCCGGGCGAGAGATCATCGAGGCTGAGGTCCTCGAAGCGCGCGACGATCTTCTTGTTCTCCTCGTGGATGCGATAGGCGCGAAAGGTCTTCATCGGGTGCGGTCAGCCTTTGTTGCGGCGCTGCAGCCACACGAGCAGTCCCTGGACATTGAGGTCCACGTCCTTGCCCAGCAGCTGCTCGAACTGCGCGTCCGTGAAATGGCAGCCGTGCCGGCGCGCAAGATCGCGCCACAGCGCGCGCAGCGCGCCCTCGATGGCGCCGGCGCGATCCGCTGCTCCCGCGTGCTCGAGCGCGATGCGCGCAAACTCGCGCACCTGGTACTTCAGGTCGCGCGCGAGCCGCGGCACGTCGCCGACGCGACCGTAGTGCATCAAATACACGTAGCGCGGCAGGTAGGCGGCCAGGCGGTCGATCGACTGCACCAGCTGCTCCGGGTCGAACTGCGTGGGCGGCGTCGGCGGCACGATGAACGCGCCTCGGGCGGTGTCCATCTCGCGATAGGACAGGCCAAAGGTGTCGCCGGTAAAGATGCCGGAGTGCTCGACATCGACGATGGCCTGGTGGTGCAGGGCATGGCCCGGCGTGTGCACGAACTCGAATGGCCGGCCAGCGAGGCTCAGGCGCTCGAGGTCAGAAGTGATGAGCACCCGCTCCTGGGGCAGCGGCACGAGCTCGCCGTAGAGCCTCTGATAGGCCGCCTCGCCGTACACGGTGCGGGCGGAGGCGACGAGCTTCGCCGGGTCGATGAGGTGGGGTGCGCCGCGCGGATGCAGCACGGCGCGCGCATTGGGCAGCGCCTGCAGCAGCGCTCCCGCGCCGTGGGCGTGGTCCAGATGCACGTGGGTCAGGAAGATAAAGTCGACGGCCGCGCGCTCGATGCGCAACTCCTCGAGCGCCGCCAGCAGATACGGCACCGAGTGCGTCGTGCCCGTATCCACGAATGCGGCGCGCCCGTCCTGCGCGATGATGTGCGCGGCGGCGACTCCGGGGCGAATGTACTCGACATCGACGGCGGCGATGCCGTCAGCGTAGCGTGTGATTTGAGGTTGCAACATCGTGCGCGGATTTGGTGCACCATAGCAAAACCACGCTGCGTTTTCACACCTCCGCCATGCGAACTGCACGTCTCTTGCCCGCTCTCATTGTCGCCCCGCTCGCCGCTTTGTGCATCGCGCCCGCGCGCATCGCGGGGGCGCAGGCGAGCCTGCCGACGCCCGTTCACCAGGAACGCGGCAATCTCGTTCTGGAAGGCATTCCGGCGCCCGACCCGGCGCTCGCCGAGCGCGTGGAGCGCTATCTGCACGCACGGCAGGCGAGCTTTCTCGACTGGCTGCCCGATGGCGGCATGCTCATCGCGACCCGCTTCGGCGACACCGAGCAAATACACCGGCTCGCAGCTCCCCTCGGGATGCGCGAGCAGCTGACGTTCTACGCCGAGCCGGTGAGCGGCGCGCGCGCGCCGCAGACCGCAGGCGCCGAGGGCTTTGCCTTCCTGAAGGATCAGGGCGGGGACGAGAATGCCCAGGTCTACTACTACCACCTGCCCGAGCACAGCATCCGGCTCCTCACCAATGGCAAGTCGCTGCACGGCAGCGTCGTGTGGTCGCACGACGGCAAGCGCATCGCCTTCTACGGCAACGACCGCGACGGGGTGAGCTTCGATATCTATGTGGCGGATATCGCCGGCGGCGCCGCGCCGCGCCTGGTCGCCGGCGGCGCCGCCGACACCTGGTATCCGCTCGACTGGTCGCTCGACGATCAGAAGCTGCTGCTGTGGAAGTACTACTCGATCAGCGAAAGCTATCTCTACATCGCCGATGTCGCGACCGGCGCGCTGACGCCGCTCGACAGAGTGAACCGCAAGATCGGCATTCGCTCCGCGCGCTTTGCGCCCGATGGCCGCGGCGTGTACGTGGTATCCGACGAGGACGGCGAGTTCGCTCAGCTGCACTACGTCGATCTCGTCACGCATGAATCGCGCAAGCTGACGGCGCGCATCCCCTGGGACATCGATTCCTTCGACGCGAGCGCCGACGGCCGCTACCTCGCCTACGTGGCGAACGAAGACGGCGTCAGCCGCCTGAGCGTCGTCGACAACACGCAGAAGCTCGAGCTCAGCCCGCCCGGCATCGCCGATGGACACATCTTCGACGTGCGCTTCGATCGCTCCGGGCGGCGGCTGGCCTTTGCCGCCGAGAACGCGCAATCACCGCGCGATGTCTATGTCTACGATCTGCAGAAGAATGCCGTCGAGCGCTGGACGCGCAGCGAGGCGGGCGCGCTCGATGCGCGCACCTTCGTTAGCGCGGAAAGAATCCGCTATCCGACCTGGGATCGCGTCGACGGACGGCCGCGCCTCATCTCCGCCTATCTGTACCAGCCGCGCACGCCCGGTCCGCATCCGGTCATCATCAGCATTCACGGCGGGCCCGAGGCGCAGTACCGGCCCGACTTCGACGCCTTCACCCAGTTTCTGGTGACTGAGCTCGGCTACGTCGTCATCGCGCCGAACGTGCGCGGCTCGGCGGGCTATGGCAAAGGCTTTCTGGCGCTCGACAACGGCCTGCTGCGCGAGGACGCGGTCAAAGACATCGGTTCACTGCTCGTGTGGATCGGCCTGCAGCGCGATCTCGACCGCGACCGGGTCGTCGTCATCGGCGCCTCGTACGGCGGCTACATGGCGCTCGCCTCGCTCGCGGCCTACAACGACCGGCTGCGCGGCGGCATCGACGTGGTCGGCATCAGCAATTTCGTGACCTTCCTCTCCGGCACCTCCGCCTATCGGCGCGATCTGCGGCGCGCCGAATACGGCGACGAGCGCGATCCGAAGATGCGCGGCTTCCTGTCGCGGATCTCGCCGCTCACCAATGCAGCCTCGATCCGCCGCCCGCTGCTCGTGGTGCAGGGACTGAACGACCCGCGCGTGCCGCGGACCGAATCCGAGCAGCTCGTGGCGCGCATTCGCGCGGGCGGCGGCGAGGTGTGGTATCTGGCCGCAAAGGACGAGGGCCATGGCTTTCGCAAGCAGAGTAACCGCGACTTCTACCTGCAAACCGCCGCGCAGTTCCTGGAGCGACTCGCCAAACCCTGATGCGCAGCGCGCGCGCGGCGCTTGCGGCCTTCAGTCCTGGGTGAAGCTCGTGTACGGACGGGGCAGCGTTTGCAGCGAAGGCTGCTGTTGGGCGAAGTAGTCCGCCAGCGCATCCATCTGCGCGCTCGTCAGCTTCGCGGCGAAGGTCGCCATGATGACATTCTTGCGGGCGCCCTTCTGATACTCATCGAGCGCGCGCGCCAGGTAGTCGGCGTGCTGGCCGGCGAGCGTCGGATACAGCGGCGTGATGCCGACGCCGTCGGCGCCATGGCAGGAGACGCACAGGCTCGCCACCGGCGGAACCTCCGCGGCCGCCTTGTGGCCGGCCGGCAGCGGCGCACCGGCAAAGTAGGCGGCAATATCGGTCATGTCCTGCTCGGAGAGCTCCTCGGCCTGCGAATGCATGGTGAAGTGCGAGCGCTCGCCGCTCTTGTACTCCTTCAGCGCGGAGATGAGGTATTCGGGGTGCTGGCCCCTGAGCTCCGGGACGCTGTAGTTCGGATAGGCGTTCTTGTACCCCTGCACGCCGTGGCAGCCGAGGCAGGTGTAGGAGATCGCCTTGCCGTGCACCGGGTCGGCTTTCAGGCTCGCCTCCTGCGCCTGCAGGGTGAAATTTGCCAACGCACTGCAGACAAGCGCGATACCCAGAACGCCCGTATGCATCCGAGACCCCATGATTCTTCTCCGTGCGCCTTGGCAAAACGACTCCGAATCTTAAGGAGTCACGGTCGCGAATGCCACAACGCGCCCCGCGACGCTCGCGCCGGTGCGCGCGGGTCATCGCGGGCGAACGTGAGCGCGTCTGCAGAAGAGGACCTGCAGTAGAGACTGGCGAGCCCTGATGACACGTGGCTGTCACTGGCGAATGTTAATTAATGACCCCTCGATCCATTCAACCGAGGGGACGAACATGAAGAAGCTGACGATCATGCTGGCCGCCGCCGCGGCGCTGGCGAACGCTGCCGGTTACGCTCAGCAGACGGCGCTGCCGCAGAGCGACTTCGGGCCGCTCGACCACGTATTCCTGATCATGATGGAAAACCAGACCAACACCGATATTATCGGTAATCCGCATGCGCCGTTCATCAACGCCTACGCGAAGATTGCAAACAGCGCGACGAACTACTTCGCTGTCGGACATCCCAGCGCACCGAACTATCTCGAGATCATCGGCGGCTCGAACTTCGGCGTTGCGAACGACTACTGGCCGAACTGGATCGGCAGCGGCTGCGTCGATCATGCACCACAGAGTACTGGATGCGTCAACGCCGTGACGCCGATTGCCGTCGCCGGCGTCGACAACGCCGTGGTCGCGACCGCCACGAACTCGAGCCAATGCAACGGACAGATCACGCTATCCGGCCCGCCGGTGCCCCACAATTGTGCGCTCTACAATTATCCCGCCCGATTCTTCAGTCCGAAATCGATCGCTGATCAGCTGGTCGCAAGGGGCAAGACCTGGAAGACTTATCAGGAGAGCCTGCCCATTATCGATCCGGGCGTGGCTCAGGTGAATTATTCGGACGGCGCATTCTCCAATCTGAGTCCGCCCGCAGTCTTCGCGCCGGGCTCCATTCAGAAGCTGTACGCCGTCAAGCACGACCCGTTCGTCTATTTCCAGAACATCGAGGTGGGCGCGACGGACGAACTCAGTCTCGCTCAGGTGAAAGACTTCGACGGGCCTGACGGTCTGTGGGTGGACCTGAATGCCGACGCGCCGAACTTTTCCTTCATCGTCCCCAATCAGTGCCATGACATGCATGGTTTCGTCTCGGGCGGCACTGCGATCTGCTCCACCGCCACGGCGGCTGAGACCGGGCTCCTCATGCTGCAGGGTGACGCGGAGGTGGCGAAGCTCGTGGAGGGCATCCGGGCGTCGCGGGCCTGGCAGAGCGGCCGCAACGCCATTGTGTTGGTGTGGGACGAGAACGACTACTCCAACGCTGCCAACCGTGTGGTGATGCTGGTCGAAACGAACTATGCCCCGAATGGCCGCGTGAGCAGCACGCCCTACGACCACTATTCGTTACTGCTGACGCTTGAGGCCGGTTTCGGCCTCTCCTGCCTCAATCATTCGTGCGATGCAACGTCGAAGGTCATGAATGATATGTTCGGCGGCTGAAGGCGCGACAAGGAACAGTTATTGCTGTGGCCGCCGACCCTCCCGGCGCGGGGGTCCATCATTGAATAGGCGAGTGGGCCTAGGAGCGCATCGCGCACGCGGCGCCGGGATTTGCGTGCAGGCGTGGACGTTACTGCTGGCGGCGTCGCTGTCTGCGTGCGCGTCCGCACAGCCGAAGGGACATCCACAACCCTCCGCCGCAGCGCCCGCCGCGTTCGTCGTCGCCGCTGCGCAGCTCAAACAACCCACGACGTTTATCGTTTACGGTGACATGCGCTTTACGGACGTGAGCGAAACGACCGCGAGCCGTCCGGGCCCGCGTCACGCGCTCGTGGCCAGGATCGCCGCTGAGAAACCGGACGCGTTGTTTTTGACGGGCGATGTCCCCTGGCACGGCAACGAGGGCGACTACCGCGTCTTTCGCGAAGAGACCGCCGCGTGGCGCAGCGTGCCGCTGCGCGTCTTCCCGGTGCTCGGCAACCACGAATTCCAGCAGTGCGCGGAGGCCGACTGTCTCGAGCACTGGTGGCAGACTTTTCCGCCGCTGCGCGGCCGGCGCTGGTATGCGGTCGCGCTCGGCGAGCAGTTGCGCTTCTTCGCGCTCGACAGCGATGCCTCGCTGCTTGCGGGCAGCGAGCAGGCGCAGTGGCTGCAGCGCGAGATTGATTCGCTCTCCGGCAGCGTGCGCTTCGTCCTCATTCTGCTGCACCATCCGCCGCTCACCGACGCGCCGGAGGGCGTGCGCGCCAATGAAGCGGCTCTCGCGGCGCGCCTCACGGCCGCCGTCCCGCAGGTCGCCGCGCGCTTCCTCGTGTGCGGCGCCCACGTCCACAACTACGAGCGCTTCGAGCGCGCGGGCATCACTTACCTGGTCTCCGGCGGCGGGGGAGCAAAACCGACGCCCCTGACGCGCACCGCCCTCGATCGTTATCAGGGCGAGAGTTTTCCGAACTTTCACTTCCTGCGATTCGAGCTGACGGCTCATGAGCTGCGCGGCGAGATGATCCGCTTAAGCGACGCCGATGCCAGCGCACCCGGCGAATGGGTTGTTGCGGACCGCTTCACGGTGAGCGCCGCAGCGCCCTAGCGAGCCGAGGCGGCGGCGTCCGCGACGGCGCGTTATTCTCGCGCCCACATCGTAAGGCTCTCCCGTTTGTTCGCGGACTGCGCCATCGGGGCGGCGCCGAGGTCGCGCCATGATCGCTCTCATCCAACGAGTCTCACGCGCCGAGGTGCGCGTCGGCGAGCGCATTCTAGGAGCCATTGACGGCGGAATCGCCGCCCTCGTGGGCGTGCGGCGCGCCGATGCGGTGCGCGACGCGGACCGGCTCGTCGAGCGGCTGCTCGGCTACCGCATCTTCCCCGATGCAGCCGGCCGCATGAATCTCGATCTGGCGAGCGCCGGCGGTGGCTTGCTGCTCATCCCGCAGTTCACCCTCGCCGCCGATACCGCCCGCGGGATGCGTCCCGGTTTCAGCACGGCGGCGGCTCCGGAGCAGGCGCGCGTGCTCTTCGAGTACCTCGTGCAACGCGCCAGCGCACGGCACCAGCCGGTGGCGAGCGGCGAATTCGGCGCATACATGCACCTGTCGCTGATCAATGACGGTCCGGTGACGTTCTGGCTCGAGACTTAACCGGCCGGAACAGTGACGCCGTCACGCTTTGGGGGAGATCTTTCTCGGCTCGGCGCGTACTTTTGCCCTATCATGACCCGTACTGATGAGCCCCTAGAGGGAGCGTAAGCCCATGTTCGAAATGAAGCATTTGATCGTCGTCCTGCTCGTCGTTCTCCTGGTCTTCGGAGCGAAAAAGCTGCGCACGATCGGTTCCGACCTGGGCGCTGCCGTGCGCGGCTTCAAGCAATCGGTGAATGAAGGGGAGAACGAGGCTGCGGCCAAGCAGATCCCGCCGCAAAAGACCGATGCCGAGTTCCCGGACGCCCGCGCGCGCGAGAGCGCCGACAAGCGTGACCGGCCGGTCTGAGGGCGGGCGCGATTGGCCACGCGCAAAGCTTTTAGACATCCGCCATGTTCGAGGGTCGCTTTCCTGAGCTCGTGATCATTTTCGTGGTCGCGCTCGTCGTGCTGGGTCCACACAAGCTGCCGCAGGTCGCCGCTCTGGTCGGCCGCTGGCTCGGCCATGCGCGCGCGATGGCGCGTCAGTTCCGCGACCAGCTCGAGGAGGAGGCCCAGAACATGCAGCGCCCGGTCGTTGATCCCACGCGACCGGCGCCACCGCCGCCGGCGACGCCGGTCGCGCCGCAACCACCCGCCGCCACAGAATCCGCCACGCCGGACTCCGCATCCCATGAGCGAGGCGCCTGAAAAGCTCGCCGAAGGGACGCTCATCTCGCATCTGCTCGAGCTGCGGGCCCGACTGATACGCGCGCTCGCAGCCGTCGGGCTGTTCTTCATTCCCTGCGCGTATTACTCCAATCAGATTTTCACTTTCATCGCGAAGCCGCTCCTCGACAAGCTGCCCAAGGGCGGGACATTGATTGCAACCGGCGTGATGACGCCGTTCACGACGCCCTTCAAGCTGTCGTTCTTCGTCGCGCTCTTCATCGCGATGCCGTACGTGCTGTACCAGGTGTGGGCCTTCGTCGGACCCGGTCTGTACCGGCGCGAAAAGCGCTTTGCCGTGCCGCTCATGGTCTCCTCGGTGGTGCTGTTCTACGCCGGCGTCATCTTCGCCTACGTCGTCGTGTTTCCGATGATATTCGCGTTCTTCACGAGCACGACGCCGCAGGGCGTGTCGATGATGACGGACATCACGAGCTACATGGACTTTGCGCTCACGATGTTCCTTGCGTTCGGAATCGCGTTCGAAGTGCCCGTTGCGGTGGTGCTGCTGGTGCTGACAGGAATCGTCAAGCTCGAAATGTTGAAGGCGAACCGCGGCTACGTCCTCATTGCCATATTCATCATCGCGGCGATCCTGACGCCGCCGGACGCGCTCTCGCAATGCGTCATGGCGGTGCCGATGTACATGCTGTACGAGGGCGGGGTGCTGATGGCGCAGATCATGCAGCGCATGCAGCGCACGGCCGCGGAGCGCGACGCCGCGAAAGTCTGATCGCACGCACTCGCCCGGCGGCGAGCCGCATGCGACGAGGCGCTCAGTGGACAAGCGCAGCTCGTTTGCCGATCATTCCAACGTGTTTGCGCCGCTGGCTAAAAGAATATGAGCACTGCACACGTCGACCGCATGCCCTCCGGCATCCCGTACATCGTCGTCAACGAATTCGCCGAGCGCTTCTGCTTCTACGGCATCAACGCCATTCTCGCCGTGTACATGACCCAGCACCTGCATTTCGGGCAGGCGCAGGCGACCGTATGGCAGTCGCTGTTCAAATTCGGCGCCTACTTCTTTCCACTCATCGGCGCCATCATCTCGGATGTGTTCTGGGGCAAATACCGGACCATCATGACGCTGGCGCTCGTGTATTGCGCCGGCTGCACGGTGCTCGCCACCGGCGGCGGGCCCACCACTCTCGCTCTCGGCCTCGGGCTCATGGCATTGGGAACCGGCGGCATCAAGCCGTGCGTCTCGACCAACGTCGGCGACCAGTTCACCTCCAAGAACCAGCACCTGATCGAGCGCGCCTTCAGCTACTTCTATCTCTCGATCAATGCCGGCTCCTCGATCTCGATTTACTTCTGTCCGATCTGGCTGAATGCCTACGGCCCGCGGGTCGCGTTCGGCGTCCCCGCCGCGATGATGGCGCTCGCCACCATCGTGTTCGCGCTCGGCCGCCGCAAATTCGTGGTCGTGCCGCCCGCCATGAGCCACGGCGCGAACCGCGGCATTGCATTTTTCCTGCTGGGTCTGCTGCCGGTGCTCGGCATTTCTGCCTGGATCTTCAATGTCGTCGGGCCGGACTACCGAACGCTCGCGGCGTTGATCACGCTGCTCGCGCTCCTGGTGCTGGTCGTGTATTTGAGTCTCAACACCGGCCTCAGGCATGCGCTGCCGGCGGAGCTGCTCAACTGGATGCAGGAGGCCTTCACGGGCCCCGCGCTCAAGCAGATCACCGGACTCGCCCTCATCTATTACGTCTTCATCGCGATGTTCTGGTGTCTGTGGGATCAGTCAAACGGCCAGACCTGGACCTTGCAGGCCACCTCCGATCTGATGGACAAGCATCTGTTCGGCTTTCTCGGCGGTATCCCTGCCTTCAGCGCCCTCGCCAGCTACCAGATGCTGCCGTCGCAGATTCAGGTGGTGAATGGGCTCTTCATACTCGGCATGGTGCCGATCTTCACCTTCGTCATCTATCCCATCATGGGAAAGTTCTTCAAGGTGACGCCGCTGCGCAAGATCGGCATCGGACTCTTTGTGATCTCGGCCTCCTACCTGATCGTCGCCTCGATCGAGAATCACATCATGCACGGCGAGACCGTGAGCCTGTGGTGGCAGATCCTCGCCTACGTCGTGCTCACCGCTGCCGAGGTGCTCATTTCCATCACGGCGCTCGAGTTCTCCTACAAGCAGGCGCCGCTCAAAGTGAAGAGCTTCATCATGGCGGCGACCTATCTGCTGGCGGTCAGCATCGGCAACGCCTTTACCGCGCAGGTGAACGGCGCGATGGTGAAGCCGGTGCCCACTCTCGCGGTCACGACCGGTGAGCAGACCTGGGCGCAGCTCGAGAGCGTTGCGAACCTGCAGCGCGGACAGAAGATCGACTTTGGCGGCGACACCGGCATCAAATTCATCGCCGACGGCGGCGCGGTCGCGCCGCTCGAGGGCACCTTCCTGATCGGTGACATCGATGCGGCGCACCAGCGCGTGCGGCTGATGGATGCCATCCACCGCCAGCCGGTGGTGAGTTCCGGGGAGTTCAAACCGGCGCTTGCGGAAGTCACGACCTATAAGCTGGTGGGACCGATGTACTTCCTGTTCTTTGCAGGTCTCGGAGGCACGGTGGCGGTGCTGTTCGTGTTCGTCGCGGGTTTCTATCGCGAGCGCACCTACGTGCGCGATGCGGCGGCGGAGCCCGCCTAGATGCGGGCAGGCTTCCTACTCTGTATCGGGGTTGCGGCCGCTCTTGCGGGATGTGTAAAAAAGTCTGCGCCGCCGCCGGCCCCAACGGCCAGCGCCTTTGTCGCGCGGGTCAACGAGGAGCTCGCCGATCTCGGCCACGAGGCCCAGCTCACCGGATTCACGCAGGACACCTTCCTCACGAGCGATACGCAGTTTCTGAATGCGCAGGCGAATGATCATTATCTGGCCGCTCTGGGGCGGGCCGCGCAGGGCGCCCGGCAATTCGCCGCAGAAAAGCTCGCGCCCGCGGATGCACGCGCGCTCGCGCTCCTGAAGTTCAACGTCGCGGCGCCCGCGCCGCGCGCGGCCGCCGAACGCACGGAACTGACCGCGCTCAGCACCCGACTTACGGCAATGTACGGCGAAGCCAAGTACTGTGCGGCGGGGGCGCAGCCGGATGCGGCAGCCTGCCAAAACATCAACCAGCTGTCGGCCGTGCTCGCGAAGAGCCGCAATTACGACGAGCTCGTCGCGGCCTGGAAGGGCTGGCACGATATCGGCGCGCCGATGCGCGCACCCTATCGGCGCTTCGTCGAGCTCGCCAACGCAGGCGCGCGCGAGCTCGGCTTCGAGGATCTGGGCGTCATGTGGCGCGCGCGTTACGACATGTCGCCGGCGCAGTTCGACGCCGAGGCGGAGCGGCTCTGGCAGCAGGTCAAGCCCCTGTACGCCGCCTTGCAATGCCACGCGCGCGCCAAGCTCGCAGAAAAATATGGTGCGCGCCGCGTGCCTGCCGGGGCGCCCATTCCGGCGCAGCTGCTGGGAAACATGTGGGCGCAGGCGTGGAACAACCTGTACGACGACATCCTCAAGCCCTATCCGGCCGTGAAAGTCGAGAGCGCCGACCGGCAGCTTGCGGCCCAGGGGTGGGACGCGGTGCGCATGACGCGCTCGGCGGAGAGCTTCTATACGTCGCTCGGCTTTCCCGCCCTGCCGCAGACCTTCTGGGAGCGCTCGCTGCTGGTGCGGCCGCGCGACCGCGAGGTCGTCTGCCAGCCGAGCGCCTGGGACATGAACGACCGCCACGACGTGCGCCTGAAGGTATGCCTGACGCCGACCGAGGAGGACCTCTACATCGTCTATCACGAGCTCGGGCACGTCTACTACTTCATCTCTTATGCGCAGCAGCCGTATCTGTTTCGCGATGGCGCCAATGACGGCTTTCACGAGGCGATCGGCGATACCATCAAACTGTCGGTGACGCCTGCGTATCTGACGAAAATCGGCCTCGCCCCCGCGGTGGCGATGAGCCGCGAAGCGCTCATCAACCAGCAGATGAAGATCGCTCTCGAAAAGCTCGCCTTCCTGCCGTTCGGCCGCCTCATCGACCTGTGGCGCTGGCGCGTATTCTCCGGTGAGATCACGAGCGCCAACTACAATGCCTCGTGGTGGCAGCTGCGCCGGCACTACCAGGGCATTGCGCCGCCGGTGGCGCGCACGGAGGCCGATTTCGATCCCGGCGCCAAGTACCATATCCCCACCAACACGCCGTACACGCGCTATTTCCTGGCTGTCATTCTGCAGTTCCAGTTCCACAAGGCGTTGTGCGCCATCGCCGGGCAGAGCGGACCGCTCAACGAGTGCTCGATCTTCGGCAGCACCGCGGCAGGTGCGCGCTTGGCCCAGATGCTGGCGCTGGGGGCAAGCGAACCCTGGCAGGATGCGATGCAGAAGCTCACGGGCACGCGCCGCATCGACGCCGCCGCGATCACGGAGTACTTCCAGCCGCTCATGGGCTGGCTCACCGAGCAGAACAAGAACCGGCAGTGCGGCTGGGAATAGCCGTCGCGCCGCAGGATAATTCGCATGCGCCTGCTTCTCATTGAGGATGATCCGGAAGCCGCACGCTTCGTGCTCAAGGGATTGCGTGAAGGCGGGTACTCGGTTGAGCACGCCGCGGACGGGCGCGACGGCCTGTTTCGCGCGACCGAGGGCAACTACGACGCCATCATCACCGATCGCATGCTGCCGCACATGGACGGGCTGGCGATCGTGCAGCTCCTGCGCCAGCAGGGCTGCGATACGCCGGTGCTGGTGCTGTCCGCACTCGGCAACGTGGATGATCGGGTGCGCGGACTGCGCGCCGGCGGCGATGACTATCTCACCAAGCCCTTCGCCTTCGTCGAGTTGCTGGCGCGCGTGGAGGCGCTGCTGCGCCGCAAGGCGGGTCCGCAGGCCACGACGACTTTGAAGGTGGGGAATCTGGAGCTGGATCTGCTCGGGCGGCGCGCACGCCGCGACGGCCGCGAGATCGATCTGACTTCGAAGGAATTCACCCTCCTGGAGTTTCTGGTGCGGCGCGCGGGCCAGGTGGTGACGCGCACCATGCTGCTCGAAGGCGTGTGGGATCTGCAGTTCGACCCGCAGACGAATCTCATTGACGTGCACATCAGCCGCCTGCGGCACGCGGTCGACCGCGGCTTTGACCGCGTCCTGATCCACACCGTGCGCGGCGCAGGCTACGTGGTACGCGACGATGGCCCCTAGCGACCGGCCGCCCTTCTCCAGCTCCTTCCGCACCAGCACGTTCCGGCTCGCCATCGCGTACTGCGTGCTGTTCACGGTGAGCGTGAGCACGTTGCTGGGCGCGATCTATTTGATCACGCGCAGCGTACTCGCGAACGAGGTCGACAACGTCATCCTGATCGAGCTCGACGCGCTCGCCGACGAATACGATCGCGAGGGCCAGAGCGGCGTCAGCGCTGAATTGACGCGGCTGCGCGAGAGCTGGGGCCGCGCCGGGGCCATCTATCTGCTCGTCGACCCGGGGCTCGAGAAGCGCGCCGGCAATCTGTCCGCATGGCCCTTCGCCGGAGTGCCGAAGGAGCGCTGGCTCGAATTTGACATCGAGGCGCTGCGCGACGGCGCCATGGTGCACGATCCGGTGCGGGCGCGCGTGGTGGAATTCCCGGACGGCTATCGCCTGCTCGTCGGCACGGAAGTCTCCGAGCGGCGCCGCTTTCAGGAGCAGTTTCGCGCCGCGACCCTGTGGGCGATCGGCCTGACCGCGCTCCTCGGGGCGCTCATGGGCCTGTGGCTGAGCCGCCGCCTCATGGCGCGGGTGCGCGCCATCTCGAGCGCCTGCCAGCAGATCGTGGCGGGCGATTTCGCGCGGCGCCTGCCCGTCGGTGGTTCACGCGACGAATTTGCTGCGCTGGCGGTCGCGGTCAACCACGTGCTCACGCGCCTCGATGAGCAGACCCTGACGGTGCGCGCCACCTTCGACAGCGCCGCGCATGACCTGCGCGGCCCGCTGTTCCGCTTGCGCGGCCGGCTCGAGGAGCTGCAGGGCGCCGCGGCGCTCGACGCGGAGGCGCGCGGCAGCATCGACCGGGCTCTGAAGGACATCGATTCCGTGCAGCGCACCCTGGCGATCCTGCTGCAGATCGCCCAGGCCGAGTCCGGCGTCGCGCTCGCCGAGAGTGCGCGCCTCGATCTCGGCGAGCTGGTGCAGGAGATTACGGAACTCTACGCGCCCGCCGCCCGCGCGCGCGGCCTCAGCCTCGCGTGCGACGTCGAAGTCGCCTGGGTGAACGGCCACCGGCAGCTTCTCACGCAGCTGCTCGCCAATCTGATCGAGAACGCCGTCAACTATGCCGGTAGCGGCGCACGCATCACGGTCACGGTGCGCGCCGACGCCGCAGGCGCGCGCCTTGAGGTCGCGGATAACGGACCGGGCATACCGGTTGAGGACCGGGAGCGCGCGCTGCGTCCCTTTGTGCGGCTGTCGCGGGCCGCTTCCGCAGGCAGCGGCCTGGGGCTGAGCCTCGTGGCGGCCATCGCCCGGCTGCATCAGGCGCGTCTTACGCTTGAGGATAATGCGCCCGGTCTTTGCGTGGTCGTGCGCTTTCAGACGGCACGGCCGGAAAATGCGCCGGAAGAACACGCGATGCCGGTGCTGCCGGCACCGCGTGTGGGGGCAGAGGCTTAACTCGTCGACTTGCCGGCCTTGCAGTCCTTCATGAACTGGGCCTTATCGGCACCGGTGAGGTTCTTGTCCGCCGCCTGCTTCTTGCAGGCCGCAGCGGTCGGCTTCGCCGTCGCCGGGTTGACTGAAGTGGTCGGCGAGGCATTGGCGGGCGCCGTTGCCGTGGTCTGGGCGAAAACCGCCGTAGTGCCTAGGAGAGCGGTCAGGGCAAGAGCGCAAATAAGTTTCATGGGCGTCCTCAATTGATGGGCCAGGCTGCGTAGGGTGCAGCGCGAGCTACATTAACTGCGCGACAATGGCGGGACGCCTAAGCGGCGGTTAAGAATTCTTAATCGACTTGCGCGCGCCGCGGACGTCGATATGACAAACGCTTATTTGCGCTAGAGTGCGCAGCAAAGGGCGAACGATAGAATCGAGGGGGACCATGAGGGTACAGTCGGGCGCCGTGCCGCAGCTGACGCCGCGGGCGATCATTCTCGCCATCGTGCTGGCGATGATCCTCGCCGCCGCAAACGTCTATCTCGGCCTCTTTGCAGGCGTCACGATCGCCTCGGCCATCCCGGCGGCGGTCGTATCGATGGCGGTGCTGCGGGTGCTGGGCGGCGGCGGCATTCTCGAGAACAACATCGTCTCCACCGGGGCCTCGGCCGGCGCGTCCATCGCCTCCGGCGTCATCTTCACGCTGCCGGCGCTCATATTTCTGGGAGCCTGGACGGAATTTCACTTCTGGTGGGTGCTCGCGATCTCCGGATTGGGCGGTCTGCTCGGCCTGCTCTTCTCCGTACCGCTGCGCCGCTCACTGGTGGTCGAGCAGCAGATGAGCTTCCCCGAGGGCCAGGCGGCCGCGGAAGTCCTCAAGGCGGGCGCGAACCCGGCCGAGGGCGCCAAGATTCTCGCCGTGTCGGCGCTCGCCGGTGGCTTCATGAAGTTCGCGGCCGCGAGCGGCCTGCGCCTCATTCCCGATACGGCGCAGTCCGCGGCCTACGTCGGCCGCGCCATCGCGTACTTCGGCACCAATCTGTCGCCTGCGCTGCTCGGCGTCGGCTATATCGTCGGCTTCAACATCGGCACGGTCATGCTCCTCGGTGGGGTGATCGCCTGGAACATCGCCATTCCGATCTACTCCGCCTACTTCCTCGACAGCGACCCGGCGCTCGCCGCGGCGGTTGCGCACCTGTCGGCAACCGATGCGGCCGGCGCGATTCGCGGCGTCCAGATCCGCTATCTCGGCGTCGGCGCGATGCTGATCGGCGGGGTGTGGGCGCTGATCTCGATCAGGAAGTCGATTCTTTCGGGAATCCGCAGCGGACTGGCCGCCACGCGCGCGAACGTCGCGGCGGCGATCCTGCCGACGGAGCGCGATCTGCCCATGAAGTACGTGCTGATCGGGATCGTCGTTTTCACTTTGCCGCTCGCGGCCCTGTATCAGGCCATCGTCGGGCAATTGGGCGTCGCCGTGACGATGACGGTGATCATGATCGTCGCCGGTTTCGTTTTCTGCTCCGTTTCTGCCTACATGGCCGGCCTCGTCGGGTCGTCAAACAACCCGGTATCCGGCATCACGATCTGCACGATTCTCTTCGCCTCGCTGCTGCTCGCATTGCTGATGGGGCGCCACGCCGCCGCCGGACCCGTGGCGACGATCATGATTGGCTCGGTCGTGTGCTGCGCCGCCTGCATCGCCGGCGACAATCTGCAGGACCTGAAATGCGGCTATCTCATCGGCGCCTCGCCCTGGCGCCAGCAGCTGATGCTGGGCATCGGCGCGCTCGCCAGCGCGCTCGTCATGGCGCCGGTGCTGAATCTGCTGCTGCAGGCCTACGGCATGGGGCCGGCGACGAGCGTACACCCGCAATCGCTGCAGGCGGCGCAGGCGACGCTCATGGAAGCGGTTTCGCGCGGCATGTTCGGCGGAACGCTGCCCTGGACGATGGTGATGCTCGGCGTCGGCATCGGCATTGCCATCATCCTCTGCGACGAGATACTCAAATGGCGCAAGGCGCAGTTTCGCACGCCGGTGCTCGCCGCCGCGGTCGGCATCTATCTGCCGCTGGAGCTGTCCGTGCCGATATTCCTGGGGGGCGTGCTCGCCGCCATCGTGGCGCGCCGTCAAGGCGGGGCTGAAAATCATCAGGGCATGCTGTTTGCCGCGGGGCTCATCACCGGGGAAGCATTGGTTGGCGTGCTGATCGCCATCCCCATCGTCGCGACTCATCACGACGACGTCTTTGCGCTGCCGCACGCGTTGCAGTTCGGCGGCTGGCTGGGGCTTATCGCGCTGGCCGCGGTCGCCTATTTCCTCTACCGCACGGCGCTCGCCAAGCCCAGCGCGGCGCATCGCTAGGCAGGCGCCGGCGCCCTGACGCTTAGCGTCTGCGGTGCGAGTAGAACTCGACCTTCGCCCGGGAGCCCACCAGAAAGGAGCCGATCCACCCGGTGATGCTGACGATGAGCGCTCCCAGGAGCGCCGCGCCGAACCCGGCGATGCGCATTCCCGGCAGGAGGGCCGCAACCAGAGCGAGCATCGCCGCGTTGATGACGAGCAGAAAGAGCCCGAGCGTGACGAGGGTGATGGGAAACGTGAGCACGATGGCGATCGGCCGCACGATGGCATTGACGACGCCGAGCAGCAGGCCCGCGAGCACCAGTGTTCCCGCGTCGTCGACCCGGATGCCCGAAACCCAGCGCGTCGCGAGCCACAGGCCGAGCGCGGCGATCAGCGCGCGAATCAGAAATCCCATCAGGATGCCTTGCGTTCGAGTTGCTCGGTGAACACCTTGAGGCGTGCCAGCGCACGCTCCCAGCCGGTGCGCATACGCCGATATTGCACGTCTCCCACCGCGGTGGCGACAAATCCGGAACCGATGAGCCGCAGGGTCGTGCCCCGCGGGTCCTGGGAGAGCATGAAGTCGTCGGTGACCGCCGCGTCGGCGGGCAGCGCCGCACAGGGCAGATAGATGAGCCGCAGGCGGCGCTCCGGCTCGCACACATCGATATGCGCCTCCAGCTGCGTCACCCGGTCGACGGTGGCGCGAAACAGGCCGCCGGTCTTGGGGCGAATCCAGGCGTCCGGTGAACACCAGCGCGCCAGGCTCTCAGGCTCCGTGAGGGCGCGCCAAACGACCTGCACGCTGGCGGCAATGTCGGTACGATGCGCGTAGCCGCGCAATCTCTGGGCCATGCGCCATTGTGCCATGTGGCAGCGCATCGCCAAAAATGCCGCCTCGCGCGCTCTAAGGGGAGCCCATGCAAGTTCTACATAACACGCTCATGGTGCATCTCGTCGTCGCCGTTGCCTTGCTGGAGTTCTTGTTCTTTGGCTTTGCCGTTGGCAAGGCACGCGAGACCTACGGCGTGAAGGCGCCGGCGACCAGCGGCAATGAAATGTTCGAGCGCTACCATCGCGTGCAGATGAACACGCTCGAGCTGCTGGTCGTCTTCATCCCGGCCATCCAGCTGTTCGCCCTCTATGTCGACGCCCGCATCGCTGCGGCCCTCGGGCTCGTCTTCGTGATCGGACGGGCCTGGTACTTTCGCCAGTACATCCGTGATCCGAGCAAGCGCAGCGTGCCGTTCGGCGTTTCGTTTCTGCCGGTGGTCATCCTGCTTTTGGGCGCCCTCATCGGAGCGGCGCTGCACTTCAGGTAGCGCCGCGCCGCCGCAGGAACATGGCGGCGACGGGCAGCAGGGACAGGATGATGATGCCGATCGTCACGAGCCCGAAGTTGTCCTTGACGAGCGGAATGTTGCCGAACCAATAGCCGCCCCAGATGAAGAGCAACACCCAGCACAGCGCGCCCGCCAGGTTGTAGGCGAGGAAGCGCCCGGCCGGCATCCGGCCGACGCCCGCGACAAAGGGCGCGAAGGTGCGGATGATGGGCATGAAGCGCGACAGAAAGACCGCCAGCGCGCCGTAGCGCGCAAAGAACGCCTCGGTGCGCTGCAGATATTCCTGCTTCAGGAAGCGGTAGCGGCCGCTGAAGGCCGCGGGCCCGATGACGCGCCCGATGCTGTAGTTGACCGTGTTACCGAGAATCGCCGCGGTCGCGAGCAGCAGCGAGGCGAACGGCGCGGTGAGCGTGCCCCGCGTGTCGATCGCCGCGAGCGCGCCGACCGCGAACAGCAGCGAGTCTCCCGGCAGGAACGGCGTGACGACGAGACCCGTCTCTGCAAATACGACGAGGAACAGCACGGCATAGATCCACGCGCCGTACAGCGCGAGCATCTCGACGAGATGCCGGTCGACGTGCAGCACGAAGTTGACCGCCCAGTGCAGTGTCTCCAAGGCGCGGCTTCTTACTGCACGGGGGCGGCCGCGACGCGCTCGCGGGCCGCGCGCGCATGGGTCTTCAACTCGTCGAGCGCCAGGCGCACTTCCGGGTCGCGCTTGCTGAGCGTCGCCGCGGCCGCCGTGTCCAGATCGGCCGGCGGCAATTCCGGTCCATCGACGATCACGTCGGGGAGAATGCCCTTCTCGTGGATGGAGACGCCCGAGGGCGTGAAGTAGAGCGAGGTGGTGAGCTTGAGCGCGCCGCCATGCGACAGCGGCATCACGGTCTGCACCGAGCCCTTGCCGTAGGTTTTGTGGCCCACGAGCTCGGCTCTGCCGTGATCCTTGAGGGCCCCCGCGAGGATTTCCGCAGCCGACGCCGAGCCGCTGTTGACGAGCACCACGATGGGCGCGCCGTCGATGAGATCGCCGGGAGTCGCATCCATGCGAAACCGCGAATCGGAAGTGCGCCCCTCGGCGGAAACGATGAGGCCGTGATCGAGGAAGGCGTCGGCCACGGCGACCGAGGCCTCGAGCACGCCGCCCGGGTTATTGCGCAGGTCGAGCACCAGGCCCTTCAGCCCGCGCGGATTGTCGCGCTTCAGCCGCGCGAGCGCGTGCGCCACGTCATCGGCGGTGGTCTCGCTGAAGCCCGTGATGCGCACATAGCCGTAGCCCGGCTCGAGTTCCTGCTGCGCCACGCTGCGCACTTCGACCTTGGCGCGGCGCAGCGAGAAGTTGAGGAGTTCGTTGTGCCCGGAGCGGCGTACGCTCAAACGCACGGTGCTGCCGGCGGGACCGCGCATGTGGTTGATGGCGCCGGCCAGATCCGCACCCACATCCACGCCGTCAATCTTCACGATAATGTCGCCGGCGAGCATCCCGGCCAGGTCGGCGGGCGAACCCTCGATGGGGCGCAGCACCTTGACGCCGGCGTCCTCGGCGACGACTTCGATCCCGACACCGGGATAGGAGCCCATCGTGGAGAGGCGGATCTCCTCGAATTCCTCGCTGTCGAGGAAGGCCGAGTGCGGATCGAGCGCGGCCACCATGCCGCGCACCGCTTTCTCCATGAGGGCGTGATCGTCCACTTCGTCGACGTACTCGCGCTTGATGCGCTCGTACACTTCCGCGAACAAGCGCGCCTCCTCCCAGGGCAGCGTCGCGGGAGCCGGCGCTTGCGCCTCATCGCTCGGCCGTCCCGCCACGGCATTGCCGGCGAGCGCCGCAGAAAACACCAGAATGATTCCCGCGCCCAGCGCTGCCAGGGTTCGGGTGCGCGTCGCCATGCTAAGGGGACTCCCGCGTATGCGTCCGGGCATCGATTCTACAGCCGCGCGGCGCGGGTCAGCCCAATTTCTGTCCATCCCGCGCGGGGCTACATATTTGCCGCGAGCGCCTCCGGCATTCTCTGTTCCGAGGTGCAATCCACGGTGGCGGCGGATGCGAGCAGCGGCAGTTCCACCGCCAGCAGATCGACAAAGGGCGCCGGCTGACCGATGGCGAAGCCCTGGCCATAGTCGACGCCGAGCGAGGCGACTCGGGCCCGGATCTCCTCGGTCTCGACGTATTCGGCCACCGTCCCGATGCCCATGCTGCGCGAGAGCTGTGCGATGGCGCGTACCATCGATTCCGCGCGCGCATCCTTCAGGATGTCGCGGACGAAGCTGCCGTCTATCTTGAGCATCGTCACCGGCAGCTGCCGCAGGTAGGAGAGCGAGGACAAACCGGTGCCGAAGTCATCGAGCGCGACCCCGCAGCCGAGTCGGCGCAGGCGGCGCATCAGCACCTCGGCGCGCGAGATGCTCGCAACCGTCGCATTCTCGGTGAGCTCGAAGCAGAAGATGGCGGGATTGAGCCCGCTCGATTCGATCTGCTCGAGCAGAAAATCGCCGAAGGTGTCGTCGTTCAATGATTGGCCCGAAAAGTTGATCGCAAACACGCAGGGCCTCGCTGCGAGCAGCGCGGCGTGCGGCTTCAGCAGTGCAATGGCCTTCTGCACGACCCAGCGGTCGATCGTCGGCATCAGCTGGTAGCGATTGGCGGCGGAGAGAAAGCGGTCCGGCCCGACCGTCTTGCCGTCCTCCTCGATCATGCGCAGCAACAGCTCGTAGTGCGGCCGCGAGTGTTCGCAGCTGTCGAAGGGCAGTATGAGCTGCGCATCGAAGCGCAGCCGGTCCGCTTCGATTGCTTCGCGCACGCGCGAGGCGATGTTGATGTCGGTGAAGCGCCGCACGATGCTCGCATCATTGGGCTCGTACACCGCCACGCGGTTGCGGCCGCGATCCTTGGCCGCCTTGCAGGCAGTCTCCGCCGCGGCCAAGGAATGCATGAGTTCGCGCGCCTCGCGCTCAAACGGCGCGACGCCAATACTGATCGATACATGCAGGCGCGCGTCACCGCGCAGGGTACCCAGCTGCTCGGCGCCCTCGCGCAGTGATTCGGCAAATTGCGCGGCGTCTTCGAGGCCGGTCGGCAGGAGCACTGCAAAGCGGTCGCCGGAGATGCGCGCCGCGAACGCGCCGCGCGGCAGGCGCCGGCGCAGCAGCTCGCCTATCTGGGTGATGATCGTATCGCCGACGTGCATGCCGAAGTTGTCATTGATGACGTGCAGCTGGTCCGAATCGATGTAGAGCGCGCTCCAGGCGGCGGCACGATTGGGTTCGGTGACGGCGGCGCGCACCCGTTGCTCGAACGCCTGGCGCGTATAAAGCCCGCTCATGGCATCGAAGCTGCTCTCGATGACGCTCGCCGCCTTGCGCGCGAGCACATCGCCCAGGCGCGCGTCGCGGTCCACAAATTCGTCGGCGGATTCATCGCGGAAGAGTGCGAGCACACCGGTCGCGCGGCCGCTCGCATGCTTGAGCGGACAGGACAGGATTCGGTAGGGCACGGCGGCGGCGTTGCCGGCGGCCATCTGATTGATGATCACGGGCTCGCGGCGTATCTGCGCCATCGACAGGAGCTGGCGGTGCGTGCGCGTCACGAGCTGGCTGTCGGGCGGCTTGCCGCTCGTCGAGCGGATGAGCACGATGCCCTTTTCGGGCACGAAGAGCGCGCTCATCGCGCAGCGCAGGTATTCGTTCGCCTGCTGCAGGATGCCCCTGAGCTCATCGGAGTCGTCGCCGTCGGACTCAGCCTTGGCTGCCGGATCCGCGAGCAGCAGCTCAAGATCCTTGTCGAGCGAGTCGACGCGGTGTCCCAGATCAAAGATGGCAGCGCGCGCCAGGAGGTCGCGCCGCAGGCATTCGAGCGCGGGCCGCAGCAGCGCGTGCACCAGAGCGAAGCTGCGCGCCTCGGTTTCCGCGGCGCGGCATCCGATGGCAAGGATGGCGATGGGTTTGCCGGCATCACTGCGCAGCCAGAAGAGATAGACGGGCAGCCCCGCATCGAGCATCCGCAGTTCGCCGGCGCTATCGGGCGCGCGGCCCGCGGCCGCGAGGTTCTCCTCGACCAGCGTCACAAGATCCGGCCCGGTCGTCGGGTCATTCGACCAGCGCAGCTCCCCCTTCGAATCGAACAGCGTCACGCTGGCCGCGCGCGGCAGCTGCGAAATCACGAGCTGCGCGTAGGGCTCGAAGGAGCCCCAATGGTTCGGTTCTACCGATGATTTGCCGGCAGCATTCATGCAAATGGCGATCACGGCCAGGAAGGGCGAGCGCACGATAGGAGAGGCTTAACCTTGGAATCGTTGAACGAGTTGGCGCTTTCGTTAAATGTGCGGTGCCCGCGCCCGGCGCAGCGCCATTGAACTTAATGCGGCCGCGATTCACGGATGCGGGTCGGGGGTGACGAACCACGGCCGCGGATCGATGGGCTTGCCGCCCCTGCGGATCTCAAAATAGAGCTCGGGAGCGTCCTCGCCGCCGCTGTCGCCGGCGGCGGCGAGCGGTTCCCCGGCGGCGACCGGGTCGCCGGCGGCCTTCAGGAGGCGTTCGTTGTGACCGTACAGGCTCAAGTAGCCGTTGCCGTGGTCGACAATGGCGAGCAAGCCCAGCCCCGCGAGCCAGTCCGCGTAGATGACCCGGCCGTCGGAGACCGCGCGCACCGGGGAGCCGCGCTCGGTGGCGATGCGCAGTCCGTCCCATTTGATGCCGCCCGCGCGGGTGTCGCCGAAGTGCGCGAGCACTCGGCCGCTCACGGGCCATGCGAGCTTGCCGCGCAGCCGTGCAAACGCATCCTGCCCATTGGCCGGATAACTCGGCACTACCCGCTGCAGATCGTGCAGCAGCTTCTCAAGCCCCGCCTTCTGGCGCTGCAGGCGCTCGAGACTCTGCACGCGGTTGCGCGCTTCGATCTGCAAAGTCGCGAGCACCTGGCTCCTTTGCTGCCGGGCCTGCTCGAGTTCTGTCAGCTGCGCATGGCGTTCGCCTTCGAGCGCCTGCAGATGAGCCTCTTCGGCGGCGAGCGCCTGATCCACGCGCCCGATCTCAGCGAGCTCGGCGTTGACGCGGTCGATTTGCTCCGCATGCGCGCGGCTGAAGTAGCTGAAGTAGACGAACAGCCGCCCGGCGCGCGCGGGATCCTGCTGATTGAGCAGCAGCTTGAGCGGCTCGACGGTGCCTATGAGATAGGCGGCGCGCAGCTCGTCCGCGAGGCCTTGGCGGGCGCTCGCCAGCGCGACCTCGTGGCGGTGTTGGTCTTGCGCAAGCGCGGCGCGGCTCGCACTGCGCTGCGCGAGCTCACCCTTGACGCGCTCGAGCCCGTCGCGGGCGCTGATGACCGCCATTTCAGCCGCGCGCAGCGCGCGCGCGAGCCGATCGCGCTCGAGCTCGTCGCGGTTCACCTGGCTTGCGATGCGGCCGATCTGGGCCTTGATGGCCTGCAGTTCCGCCTCGGCCTTCTTGCGGTCCGCCGGCGGCGGCGCGGCGCTCAGCGTGCCGCAGACGAGCGCCATGAGCGCGCAGTACACCCAGGCGCGGCGCGCCCGCCTGCGCGGCGCGCCCCGGCGAGCGCGCGGCTCAGCGGCGTGAAGCAATCGGCGACTCATCATAAAGCGTAGGAGCCGCAGCCTAACCTCCTCGCGCGCGCGCCACTACGCTTTATAATGCGGGGCATGGACCGCTTGCTCGAATACGCCGGACATCATTCGATTCTTGCCGCCGCGGCAGTGCTCATGGCGCTCGTCGCACTCGGCTATGAGATGCGCGCGCGCGCGCAGACTTTCGCCGCCGCCTCCCCGCAGGATGTCATCAGGCTCATGAACCAGAATGCACTGGTACTGGACATCCGGCCGCAGGAGGCGTTCGCAGCGGGGCACGTTGCGGGCGCCCGCCATATGCCGTCCGACCAGATCGTGAAGGCGGGCGAGACGCTGAAAAAACAGAAGGACAAGCCCATCGTCGTGTACTGCGAGTCAGGTCCGCTCGCCGCCTCGGCCGTGCGCGAGCTCATCGCGCAGGGTTTCACGAGGGTGTGCAGCCTGCGTGGCGGGCTCTCCGCGTGGCGCACCGACAACCTGCCGCTCGCCAAGGGCTGAGCGGCTGCGCCGCAGACCCCGTGGATGAGCACGCCGAAGGTTCAAATGTACACAGCCGACTGGTGTCCCTACTGCGCCCGCGCACGGCGCCTGCTGCAAGCCAAGGGCGTTCCATTCGAGGAGATTGACGTCGATGCGAGCCCGGAAAACCGCGCGCAGATGGTGGCGCGCTCGGGCCGCCATACCGTTCCACAGATCTTCGTAGGCGACGTCCATGTCGGCGGATCCGATGAGCTCTTGGCGCGCGACGCTGCCGGCACTTTGGACCCCCTCATCAAACCCAGGAATGAATCATGACGACCAAGGAAACCACCGGCGACCCCCCCAGCGCGGCCGACGTGCGCGACGCTTTGACGGGGCCACAGCTCGCACTGCAGAGCGTCTACCTGAAGGACTGCTCGTACGAGGCGCCTAACGGTCCGCGCATCGAGGGCTCATGGAATCCGCAGATCAATCTCGATCTGAATACCACGGTCAACGGCATTACGCCGGAGCTGCGCGAGGTGATTCTCACCGTCACGGTGTCCGCCAAGCACGACGAGGCGACGGTATTCCTCGTCGAGGTCAAGCAGGCCGGCATCTTCATGATGCGCAACCTTTCCGAAGTCGAGCTCGCTCGCGCCCTCGGCAGCATCTGCCCGAGCGTCCTCTTTCCGTATGCACGCGCCGCCGTTTCGCATCTCGTGACGCAGGGTGGCTTTCCGCAGTTTCTGCTGCCCCCGGTGAACTTTGATGCGCTGCAGGCGCGCGGCGATGCAAACGGGCCGGTGACCAAGAATTGAGCGAGCCCGATCCCGAGGATTCGATCGCCGTCCTCGGCGCCGGCTCATGGGGTACCGCGCTCGCCATCCAGTTCGCGCGCGGCGGCAAGGCGACGCGACTGTGGGGACGCGACGCGCCGCAGATGCACGCCATGGCGCGCGAGCGGCGCAACCTGCGCTACCTGCCGGGCGCTGAGTTTCCGGCTGCATTGAGCGTGGTCACCGACGTCGGCGCGGCTCTCGATGGCGCCCTCGACGTCCTGGTTGCCGTGCCGAGCCACGCCCTGCGCAGCGTGCTGCGCGCGATCGCGCCGCGTCTTGCGCGGGGCATGCGCCTCGCGCTCGCCTCCAAAGGCTTCGAGCTCACCACGAGCCAGCTGCCGCATCAGGTTGCGCAGGAGGAGCTCGGCGCCGGGCGCTCCATCGCCGTTCTCTCCGGTCCCACCTTCGCGCACGAGGTGGGCGCGGGACTGCCGAGCGCGATGACGATCGCCTCGCCGGATGCGCAGTTCGCCACCGCGCTCGCCTACGATCTTTCCGCCGGAAATTTTCGCGCCTATACCTCACCCGACATCATCGGCGTGGAAGTCGGCGGCGCTGTCAAGAATGTGCTCGCCGTCGCGACCGGCTTCTCCGACGGTCTCAACTTCGGCGCAAACACGCGCGTCGCGCTCATCACCCGCGGCCTCACGGAGATGACGCGCCTGGGGGTCGCGCTCGGCGGCCAGCGCGACACCTTCATGGGTCTTGCGGGGCTGGGCGATCTGGTCCTCACCTGCACCGACGATCAGTCACGCAACCGCCGTTTTGGATTGCTGCTCGCCAAGGGCGCGGCACCGGCGGACGCGCTGAGGCAGATCGGCCAGATTGTTGAAGGCTACATCGCCACCCAGGCGACCCGCGAGGTCGCCCAGCGCCTCGGCGTCGAGATGCCGCTCTGCGAGGCGGTCTATCAGGTTCTGTACGAGCGCCTGCCGGTGAGTGAAGTCGTTCACGGCCTCATGAGCCGGCCGGTCAAGGCGGAGACGGATTAACGCCTGCAGGATGCGCGCCGGTCGCGGCGGGCCAGCGCTTCGTCGCCGAACGTTGGCCATTGCGGCGTCGCCCGGCTGAGCCATGCTCGCGAAGTATCCGCGCCCCGCAGGCGCGCTGGCCTAGGCAAAGCCATTCTGGCGCCATGCTTCGTACACGACGAGCGCCACCGCATTGGCAAGATTGAGGCTGCGATTGCCGGCGCGCATCGGAATCGTCAGGCGCTGCTCAACGGGAATCTCAGCGAGCACCGCGCGCGGCAGCCCGCGAGTCTCGGAGCCAAAGAGCAGCGCATCCCCCGGACGGAATCTGGCATCGCTGTAGCGCTGCGCGCCCTCGGTCTCGACGCTGAACACCCGCGCGCCCGGCAGGGCAGCGCGGCAGGCCGCGAGATTGTCGTGCAGCGCGACGATCGCGCGCTCGGCATAGTCGAGGCCGGCACGGCGCACGCCCTTGTCACTCAGATCGAAAGTGCAGGGCCTGATCAGGTGCAGGGCGCAACCCGTATTGGCGCATAGGCGGATGATGTTGCCGGTGTTCGGCGGAATTTCCGGCTGCAAGAGGAGGATGTGAAACAAGCTGCAGGAATCGTCTATCTGGGGTGATTCGGCGATAATGCTCGTATGGACGCCGTGCACGCCGAAGTCAAGAATCTCCTGCGGTTTTCCTTCTGCGGGCTCGACTTCTCGTCGCCGCTCGTGCTGCTCTCCGGCTGTGTCGGCTTTGGCGAGGAGTACACGCGCGTCGCGGGCTTCTCAAACAGCGATGCGGGCGCCATCGTCCTGAAAGGCACCACGCTCAATCCCCGGCTCGGCAATGCGCCGCACCGCGTGTTTGAAACACCCGCCGGAATGCTCAACGCCATCGGCCTGCAGAACCCGGGCGTCGAGCAGGTGGTGCGGCAGGTCCTGCCGCAGCTTGATTTCGCCGAGACGCGCTTCATCGCCAACGTCTGCGGCTCGACCATCGAAGAGTATGTCGAGGTCACGCGGCGCTTCGATCAATCGCCCATCGATGCGCTCGAAATCAACATTTCCTGCCCGAACGTCAAGGAAGGCGGCGTCGCCTTCGGCAATTATCCCGAAGCGTCCGCGCGCGTGGTCGCGGCGTGCCGTGCGGCAACCCGCAAGCCGCTCATTACGAAGCTCTCGCCCAATCAGACGGACATTCGCGAGAACGCGCGCCGCTGCATCGAGGCCGGAGCGGATGCGCTGGCGGTCATCAATACCGTCATGGGAATGGCGATTGATATTGAAACCCGCCGGCCCGTCATCGGCAATGTGCAAGGAGGCCTGTCGGGACCGGCTATCAAACCGATCGCGCTTCTCAAGGTGCATCAGGTGTATGAAGTTGCGCGAGCGCAGCGCGTGCCCATCATCGGCCAGGGCGGAATCACCACGGCGAAGGATGCGCTGGAATTTCTGATCGCGGGCGCAAGCGCGGTCGGCATCGGCACCGCGCTCTTCTACGATCCGCTGGTGTGCAAGAAGATCAATCAGGGCATCGCTCAGTATCTTAAGGCGCACGGTTTTGCCACCGTGGCGCAGCTCGTGGGCACGCTCAGCACGGGCGCCGAGATCGAGGATTGCGCGGTCTCGGGCTAGCCTATTCGCTTGCCGCGCCCGCCTGCGGCCCGCCGTAGCCCAAATGAACCGGCAAAGCATCAGCGGTGCGAAACCAGGCGATCCGGCTTTCCGTAAAAATGTGCTTTTGCGGCGGAAACGCCTGCGGATCGTCGAACGAGGCGGTGTTGACGCTGACCTCGGCGGGAGACTTCGTGCTCAGGAACACCAGGTAGCTGCCGCAGTCGCTGCAAAACTGGCGCTTGCCGTGCGCCGAGGATGCATAGGTGCCGGGCACGCCCGCAATCCAGTCAAAACTCTTGCCGGGAAACGTCACCCAGGCGACGACCGGCGCGCCGGAGTTCCTTTGACACATGCGGCAATGGCAATAGCCGCTGTCAAGCGGGCCCGCCGTCACCCGAAACCGCACGGCACCGCACAGGCATCCGCCCTCGTGAATCGTCATTGCAGCTCCAGCGATAGCTCGATCGGCAGATCAATTATAAGGCGCGCCCGTCCTTTTCGGATAATGTGAGTGCCGATTTTCCGCGCGCCACGCTGCGATTGCGATTGCGATTGCGCCATGAGCTTGGCGCCCGGTGTCGCAATGGGTTCGCGCAGATGCAGGACCTTGGACTTGAAGTTCGCCGCGGTGCGCACGCCGGCGGTAGAGCGCAAATCCTTGCTGACAGGACCTCGCCGGCGCGCCGACGAAGCGCTGCGCTAATTGGCCTTGCGGGCGACGCTGCCGCCCGGTGTATGCAGCGAATGCGTCGCAAAGGCGATTTCGACTCCGAGCGCCGCGAAGCGCTCCAGAATGCCCAGGTTGATCGTCTGCTGCAGATCGGCATAGGTTTTGTAGTCCGACACCGTCACGAAATAGACGACCTCAAATTGCAGCGCCCACTCGCCGAAGGCCAGAAAATGGCAGCGGTCAAAGCGCGTCTGCGGCTCGGCTTCGATCACGGCGCGCACCGCCGCCGGGATCTGCCGCAGCTTCTCGGCCGGCGTGTCGTAGGTGACGTTCAGGCGGAAGGCGGAGCGGCGCTCGCGCATGCGCCCGTAGTTGCGCACGCGCGCCTTCAGGACATCGGCATTGGCGAGGATGATCTGCTCGCCGGAGATGCTGCGCAGCCGCGTGCTCTTGACGCCGATGTGCTCGACGGTGCCCTGGATGTCGTCGACTGCGAGCGAGTCGCCGATGCCAAAAGGCTTGTCGAGCGCGATCGACATCGAGGCGAGGACGTCCCCGAGCACGCTCTGCACGGCAAGCGCCACCGCGACGCCGCCGATGCCAAGCCCGGTGAGCAGTGGCTTGATCTGCACGCCGAGATTGTCGAGCGCGAGCAGAAAGGCCATCGCCCAGATCGTAAGGCCCGCGATGAAGACGATGATGTCGATGGAGCCGGACTGCACTGGAGCTGCGGTGGCGGTGCCCGCGCGCCGGCCGCGCCGCTCGATCGCATAGCGCACCGCCGCCATCGCCCACAAGCCCACCTGAAACCAGAAGCCGAAGACGACGGTGATGTAGATGATGCGATCGATGCGGCTCGGAATGTAGAGCAGCGTCGAAGCGAACCACAGCGCAACAATCCACAGGAAGACACGGCTGGTGCGCGCAATGAGCAGCGCCGTCAACTCGACGGCAAGCGGATGCGTGCGCCCCGCCTCCTGCCATTTGCGGCGGCGCGCGGCCATGAATGTCTTGACGACCGGCAGCACCGTGAAGGTGAGAAGAAAAGCGGCGACGGCGATCGCCCACGCGCCGACGCTGTTGCCGAGATATTGCAGATCCCAGATGGCGCGCCAGTTCGGCATCCAAACTCCGTCGTCGTAAGCGACGACGGATTATAAGCAGCATGCCGTGCTGCGGCGCTTAGGAAGGTCCGCGGTCGACGTCCGACATGCCCAGCTCCTTCAACTTGCGGGTGAGCGTGTTGCGGCCCCAGCCGAGGAGCTTGGCTGCGTCCTGGCGGTGGCCCTGGGTGCGTTTCAGCGCCGCGCGAATCAGGACCCGTTCGAGCTGCGGCTGGGCCTCATCGAGGAGCGGCCGCTTGCCCGTCATCGCGCGGGCGTCCGCCCACACTGCAAGCGCCTTCGCCCAGTCGGCATCGATTGTGCCGCTCGGCACCGCGGCGGTGAGGTCGGCGGGCAGATCCTCGATGCGCACTTCGCGTCCCGGGGCGAGCACCGCGAGGCGACGGCACAGATTGACGAGCTCGCGCACGTTGCCGGGCCAGCCGTAGGCGGCGAGCTTGGCAACGGTTTCGGGTGCAAAGACCTTCGGCGCCACCGCGAGCTCCTGGGTCGCGAAACGCAGATAGTGCTCGAGCAGATCCGCAACGTCCTCCGCGCGCGCGCGCAACGGCGGCAACTCGATGCGGATCACATTGAGGCGGTGATAGAGATCCTCGCGAAAAAGTCCGCGCTCGACACGGGTCTGCAGATTCTGATGCGTCGCCGCGATGACGCGCACGTCGACGCGGATCGGCGTCTGCCCGCCCACGCGGTAGAACTCGCCCTCCGCCAGGACACGCAGCAGCCGCGTCTGCAGCGGCGTTGACATGTCGCCGATCTCGTCAAGGAACAGTGTGCCGCCGTCGGCCTGTTCGAAACGGCCGCGGCGCTGGGCATCCGCGCCGGTGAACGAGCCTTTCTCATGGCCAAAGAGTTCCGACTCGAGCAGGTCCGCGGGAATCGCCGACGTGTTGAGCGCGATGAAGGGCTTGCCCGAGCGCGGGCTGTGGTCATGCAGGGCGCGCGCAACGATCTCTTTGCCCGTGCCCGATTCCCCGGTAATCAGCACCGTCACACTCGAGCGTGCGAGCCGCCCGATCGCGCGAAACACCTGCTGCATGGCCGGAGCCGAGCCGCGCAGCTGCGGAATGCGCGGCACCGGCACGGCCTCGATATGGCCCTGCGGGTGCGCGCGCGCCGCGCGCCTTACGAGATCCACCGCATGGTCGATGTCGAAGGGCTTGGGCAGATACTCGAAGGCGCCGCCGCCAAAGGCGGACACCGCGCTGCCCAGATCGGAGTGCGCGGTCATCACGATCACCGGCAGCGCCGGACGCGTTTCGTGGATCCTCTTCAACAGATCAAGACCGGAGAGGCCCGTCATGCGGATGTCGGTGACGAGCACGTCGGGCGCCTCGCGCTGCAACGCATCGAGAACCGGTTCCGCCGAGTCGAAGGCGCGCGGTGCCATGCCGCCATCGCGCAGCGCGCGTTCGAGCACCCAGCGAATGGAGGCATCATCGTCGACGAGCCAGACGTGCAGTGCGGAATTCATGCGGCCTCCGTGAGGGGCAAGAGCAAAGTGAAGACGGTCCGGCCCGGCTCGCTTTCAAATTCAATGAGTCCCCCATGCCGCGTGACGAGATCCTGCGCGACCGCCAGTCCCAGTCCCGTGCCATTCGAGCGCCCGGTGACGAGCGGATAGAAAATGCTCGCGCGCAGCTCCGGCGGCACGCCGGGCCCGTTGTCCTCGACCTGCAGGCTGGCGACGAGCTTGTGGCGCACCGAGCCGATGCTGACGCTCGAGAGCACGCGAGTGCGCAGCGTGACGCGGCCGCGCTCGCCGAGCGCCTGCAGCGCATTCCTGGCGACGTTGAGCAGGGCCTGGATGATCTGATTGCGATCGAGCATGGCGCTCGGCAGGCTCGGATCATAGTCGCGCTCCACCAGCACCGACGCGCGCGCCTCGGCGCGCAGCAGATGAAAGACGTGCTCGCAAAGCTCGTGCACGTTCACGAGGCTGCGCAGCGGCGGCCGCCCGGGGCCGGCAATCGAGTCGACGAGCGCCGTCAGCCGATCGGCTTCGCCGATGATGACGCTGGTGTACTCGTGCAGCGTCGCGTCATGCAGCTCGCGCGCCAGAAGTTGCGCCGCGCCGCGCAGGCCGCCCAGCGGGTTCTTGATCTCGTGGGCCAGCTGCCGAATCATCAAGCGGCTGCTTTCCAGCCGCGCGAGCAAGTCGCTTTCGCGCGAGATGCGCTGGCGCTGCGTCGCGTCGGCGAGCTCGAGCAACAGATGCGTGCCGGTGATCTGTCCTGCCAGCGGCGTGATCGTGACGTCGAGCACGCGCGCGTCGCGCGACGTGCCGGTCGGCTTCAGCACCAGCTCGCGATCGGCGATGCCTTCTCCGGAATCGAGCACGCGCCGCAGGGTTGCGACCAGACCGTCGGACTCGTGCAGGAAATCTCCGAACGGCCGGCCGCGCGCCTGCTTCAGGCTGAAGGCGAGCACATCCTGGGCCGCCACATTGGCGTAGATCGGGCACAGCTGCGCATCGAGCACGACGATGCCCGTCGCCAGCGCATCGAGCAGGTCGGCCGGATCGAAGTGCGATAGAACCGAGGGCAGACTGTGTTCAACGGCCACGGCGCCTCGCGTGGGCGCGGGTCGCCGGGCGGCTGGCTACCGGGGACGGGGCAGAGGCGCGTTGGCCGGCGAGAGCACCGACGCTTGGCGCACGTTGAAAGGCACGCTCGCCGATTGGCACACGACCGTTCCGGTCGCATCCTCGACCCTGACCGAAAGGGTATGCGCGCCGCGATAGACCGAGTTGAGCGAGAACGGACTGTCTAACGGGATGGTCGACGGCACGGGCGCGCCGTCCAAAAACACGGCGACGCGGTCGCCCGCGCGCAGTTCGGGCTCGACGTGCACGCTCGCCGGAACCGATTGCGTGTTCTGGAACATCTCCTGGCTCGTGGGCCGAGTCACGACGCAGGTCGAATACACCGGACCTGCGGGCGCGGCATTGCGCGTGGCATAGGCAGCGGGGATGCGCTGCGCCGCCGGCGCCTTGTAGGTCTGCGCGGCCTGCAGCTGGATCTTTTGCGCGCCCGGGTGTGGCTGATCGCTGTAATGCGTCACGCCATTCTCGTCGACCCATTTGTAGACGGTCGCGGCACTCGCCGCCGCTGCGGCGGCAATGCACATTAAGGTAAAGGCCAGGGCGCGCATACAAGCTCAGCATAGCCGCGCCGCGGCCGAAGAACAAAGGCAGAACGGCAGCGTTTAACAACTGTAGTACATTTCCAGCTCAACCGGATGCGTCGACATGCGAAAACGCGTGATCTCCTGCATCTTCAGGCCAATATAGGCGTCGATCACATCATTCGTGAACACGCCGCCGCGCGTGAGGAACTCGCGGTCCTTGTCCAGATGCTCGATGGCCATATCGAGCGAGTGACACACGGTGGGGATGTGCTTCGCCTCTTCGGGCTCGAGATCGTAGAGATCCTTGTCGGCGGGGTCGCCGGGGTGGAGCTTGTGCTGGATCCCATCCAGGCCCGCCATCATCATCGCCGTGAACGCGAAATAGGGATTCGCGCAGGAGTCGGGGAAACGCACTTCGATGCGCCGCGCCTTCGGATTTGAAACCCACGGGATGCGGATCGAAGCGGAGCGGTTGCGGGCCGAGTAGGCGAGCATGACCGGCGCTTCGAAGCCCGGCACCAGGCGCTTGTAGCTGTTGGTGCCCGGGTTCGTGATGGCGTTGAGCGCCTTGGCGTGTTTGATGATGCCGCCGATGTAATGCAGGGCCAGCTCCGACAGACCGCCGTATTTGTCGCCGGCAAAGAGCGCCTTGCCGTCCTTCTGCAGGGACTGATGCACGTGCATGCCACTGCCGTTGTCGCCGACGAGCGGCTTGGGCATGAAGGTCGCCGTCTTGCCGTAGCCATGCGCCACGTTATGGACGCAATATTTGAGAAGCTGCACCTGGTCGGCCTTGTAGACGAGGCCGCCGGCGCCGATGCCGATCTCCGACTGGCCGCCGGTCGCCACTTCGTGGTGATGCACTTCGACCGTGAGACCCATTTCTTCACAGGCGAGACACATGGCCGAGCGGATGTCCTGAAAGGCATCCACCGGCGGCACCGGAAAGTAGCCGCCCTTCAGCCCCGGTCGATGGCCGCGGTTGCCTTCCGCGTACTCCTTGCCGGAATTCCAGGCTCCCTGCACCGAATCGATTTCGTAGAACGAGCCGCGCACGTCCGAGCCGCTGCGCACGCTGTCGAAGATGAAGAACTCGTTCTCCGGCCCGAAGAGCGCGCCGTCGGCAATGCCGGTCGACTTGAGGTAGGCCTCGCCCCGCTTGGCGAGCGAGCGCGGATCGCGCTCGTAGCCCTGCATGGTCGCAGGCTCAATGACATCGCAGCGGATGTCGACCGTCGTCTCCTCGAAGAACGGGTCGATCACCGCGGTGCTCGGATCCAGCATCAGAATCATGTCCGACTCGTTGATGCCCTTCCAGCCGCCGATCGAGGAGCCGTCGAACATCTTGCCGTCGCGAAACAGCTCTTCGTCGACGAGGCGCGCCGGAATGGTGACGTGCTGTTCTTTGCCTCGCGTATCGGTGAAGCGCAGGTCGGCGAATTTGACCTCTTTTTCTTTGATCAGCTTGAATACAGCGCTCGGAGTCATACCGTCTCCTGGGGATGGGGGTCTTGATCAGTGCAGGGCCTGTGCCAGGCCCGAATCATTCGCGAATCAAGCACTTGGCCGGGATTTAAAAGTCGTGGTCGCACCGCTTTGGTGCGCGCACTCAAATGGCGTGCACCGACGGGGTGCGCGATTGTACCCCACCCTCCGTCCGCTGTTTGCGGGAGAGGATTTATACTCGCGGCCCCATGAAGCCCCCACGCCTCGGCAGCACGCCGCGCACCTTTCAGGAGCTGATTTTCGTGCTGCAGCGCTACTGGGCGGACCAGGGCTGCGTCATTCTGCAACCCTACGACATGGAGGTCGGTGCCGGCACCTTCCACACCGCCACCTTTCTGCGCGCCATTGGACCTGAGCCCTGGAGCGCCGCCTACGTGCAGCCGTCGCGGCGGCCCACCGACGGGCGCTACGGCGACAATCCTTTTCGCCTGCAGCACTACTACCAGTTCCAGGTGATCATCAAGCCCTCGCCGCTCGATATCCTCGACCGCTACCTGGGCAGCCTGCGGCGCCTGGGGCTCGACCCGCTCGTGCACGACGTGCGCTTTGTTGAGGACAACTGGGAATCGCCGACCCTCGGCGCATGGGGTCTCGGTTGGGAAGTTTGGCTGAACGGCATGGAGATCTCGCAGTTCACCTATTTCCAGCAGGTGGGCGGGCTCGACTGCCGCCCGGTGAGCGGCGAGATCACCTATGGTCTCGAACGGCTCGCCATGTACCTGCAGGGTGTCGAGAGCATCTACGACATCGTGTGGACCGAGGGCCAGCAGGGTCGCATCACCTACCGCGACGTGTTCCAGCAGAACGAAGTGGAGCAGTCGGCGTACAACTTCGAGAAGGCCGAGGTGGCCGTGTTACTGCGGCACTTCGTCGATCACGAAAAAGCCTGCACCGATCTGCTGGCGGCGGGGCTTGCGCTGCCCGCCTATGAACAGGTGCTGAAGGCCTCGCATACCTTCAACCTCCTCGATGCCCGTCATGCCGTCTCGGTGACCGAACGGCAAAGCTATCTGCTGCGCGTGCGCACCCTGGCGCGCGGCGTGGCGCAGGCATATTACGCCAGCCGCGAAGCGCTCGGCTTTCCGCTCTCGAAGTCCACGAGAGTGGCGGTTGGCGCATGAGGGCCGAGCAGCGCGACTTTCTTGTTGAGCTCGGTACGGAGGAGTTGCCGCCCCACGCGCTCCTCGAGCTCTCGCAGGCCTTCGCCTCGGGCCTCACGGCGGGGCTTGCCGATGCGGGCCTGCGACACGCTGCGATCAAGCCCTTTGCCACGCCGCGCCGGCTCGCCGTCTGGGTCAAGCGCCTCGCTGCGCGCCAACCCGAGCAGAACTTGAAACGCCGCGGTCCTGCCGTGAGCGCCGCGTTCGATGCAGCGGGCGCGCCCACGCGCGCCGCGCTCGCCTTCGCGCAAAGCTGCGGCACCTCCGTCGAGATGCTGCAGAGGCTGGAGGAAGCCAAGGGTGTTTTTCTCTTCTTCATCGGCACGAAGCCCGGCGCCGAAGCCGTCACACTGCTGCCCGGAATCGTGCAGAAGGCCCTGGAGGGGCTGCCCATTCCGAAGCGCATGCGCTGGGGCGCGGGCACCGCCGAATTCGTGCGTCCGGTGCACTGGCTCGTCCTGCTCTACGGCAAGGAGGTCATTCCGGCGACGCTCCTCGACACGCGCTCCGGTCAGACGACGCAGGGTCACCGCTTCCTTGCGCCGCGGCCGCTGCGGGTGGCGACGCCCGGGAGCTACGCGCGCTTGTTGGGCACGCGCGGCTTCGTCGTCGCCGATTTCGCGGCGCGGCGCGAAAGAATCCGCCAGCACGCGACCGCGCAGGCGGATGAACTGGGCGGCCGGGCGCTCTTCGATGCCGAGCTCCTCGATGAGGTGACGGCGCTCGTGGAATGGCCGGTGAGCCTCGCCGGCCGCTTCGATGCGCGCTTCCTCGAGCTGCCGCGCGAGGTGTTGATCTCGACTCTGCAGGACCATCAGCGCTACTTCCCGGTGGAGGACGCGCACGGCGTGCTGATGCCGTGGTTCATCACCACGAGCAATATCGAAAGCCGCGAGCCCGCGAAGGTCCGTGAAGGCAACGAGCGCGTCGTGCGGTCGCGTCTGGCGGACGCGGCATTCTTCTGGGAGCAGGACCGCAAGCAGCCGCTCGCGGCGCGCAGCGCAGGCCTCGACAGCATCACCTTTCAGGCGCAGCTCGGCTCGCTCGGCGACAAAACGCGCCGCGTGCGCGCACTCGTGGGCGAGATCGCCGCGGCCATGCAGGCCGATCGCGCAGCCGCCGAGCGCGCCGCCGAGCTGTGCAAATGCGATCTTGCGACCGCCATGGTCGGAGAGTTCCCCGAGCTGCAGGGAATCATGGGCCGCTACTACGCGCTGCTCGACGGGGAGCCGCAGACGGCGGCCGATGCCATCCGCGAGCACTACCTGCCGCGCGGCGCGGGCGATGCGCTGCCGACGTCCGCTGCCGGTACGGCGCTCGCGCTGGCGGACAAGCTCGACACCCTGACCGGAATTTTTGCGATCGGTCAAAAGCCGAGCGGCACGCGCGATCCCTTCGGCCTGCGCCGGGCCGCCATCGGCGTCCTGCGCATGCTGATCGAACAACGCGTCGATCTGGATCTGCGCAGCCTGATCGAGCGCGCCGTGGCGTTGCAGCCGGTGACGGCGGCGCGCACGGCCGATGAGGCCTACGACTACATCCTGGAGCGGCTGCGCGCCTACTACCTCGAAGGCGCCGGCCGGGCGGCGGCCACCTCCGCCATTTCGACCGAGATGTTTGACGCCGTGCTCGCGACGCAGCCGCGCTCGCCGCTGGATTTTGACGCGCGCCTGCAGGCGCTCGCCGCCTTCCTGGCGCTGCCGGAGGCAGCAAGCCTCACCGCCGCCAACAAGCGCATCGCCAATATCTTGAAGAAGGCGGACGGCGCGCCGCGCGGCGCCGTCGACGTGGCGGTGCTGCGGGCCCCGGCCGAGGTGCGCCTCTTCGATGCGATGCGCGCGCTCGCCGGCGCCGTCTCGAACACGGCCGCGCAGCGCGAGTACACCGCCTCACTCGGACTTCTTGCGCAGCTGCGCAGCGCCGTCGACACTTTTTTCGACGAGGTCATGGTCATGGACCCTGATGAGACGCTGCGGGCCAATCGACTGGCTTTGCTCGCCGAGCTGCGCGGGCTCTTTGCCGGAGTCGCGGACCTGTCACGCTTGCCGGGCTGAGCGTTCGCATGCAGCTCATCGGCTCCTTCGTCTTCACGGTGTTCCTGTTTCTGTGGACGTTCTGCTACGCGATCTTTTTCGTCGTCGCCTGCCTCTTCCTGCCCTTCAGGCTGCGCTTCGCCCTCGCCCGGTTCTGGGGAACCGTGCTGCTCGGAGCGCTGAAATGGACCTGCCGCCTCGACTATCGCGTCGAGGGGTGGGAGAACCTGCCCCCCGGCAATCACGTCGCGCTGTGGAAGCATTCGTCGTCCTGGGAAACGATCGCCATGGCCGTGATCTTTCCACGGCAGGTCTGGGTGCTGAAGCGCGAGCTCACGTGGATCCCCTTCGTCGGATGGGGCATCCTGCAACTGCACGCCATCGCCATCGATCGCAAGTCCGGTGGCTCGGCCGTCGCACAGGTCATCGAACAGGGCCGGGCGCGGCTGGCCGAGGGCTCTTGGGTCATCATCTTTCCGGAAGGCACGCGCATGCCGCGCGGCCAGACGCGCAAGTACGGCGGCAGCGGCGCGCTCCTCGCCCGCGAGGCCGGCAAGATGATCGTGCCCGTGGCGCATGACTCAGGTGACTACTGGCCGCGCCGCGGGCTCATGAAAAAGGCAGGCACCATACGGGTCGCCATCGGACCTGCCATACCAGCGGCCGGTCGCGAGGTGCGCGAGGTCAACGATGCCGCACAGTCGTGGATCGAGGAGAAAATCCGCAGCTGGGAGACCACCGAGCGGAGGCCGGAGAACGCGTAACCTTCGTGATTGCGTCGATTTGCGAAGGATATCGCAGCATCAAACACGCCATTGGTCTGCCAGTGCATCAATCGCCGGGAACGCGTTACTCGCGCGGCCGACGAGGAGATCCCGATGAGCTTCGTGCGGATTTGATGCGTCGACCTTCGCGTCCCGCCTACGCAGGTCATTCTTTCTGCCGACAATCGCTTTAGAGCGCGGGCATGCAGGGATCATTTCTGCGCCATGTTGCCGAGGACGATGACCGGATACGTACAGACTCTCGGCGCGGTGATGGCAAACATAACGGCCGCAACGACTTCACGGTTCGTTAGTTTTGCACCCGCGCCCGGGTCACGAATCGCGTCCCAGGCGGCGCCCAGCGGATCGGTATCGTCGAAGTCCGGCGGGTAGATCGCTGTCACGCGGATGCCGTAACTTTTAAGCTCTTCACCCAGCCGCTCGCTGAACCCGGACTGGCCGTGCTTGGCCGCGTGGAAAGCCGCGGACGCGCTCCCAGAATACGGACCCGGTAACCCCTGCGGTCGATACGATGGTGACGATGTCGGCCGCCGCCGATCGGCGCAGGCCCGGCAGCAATCCCTTGGTCATGAGGACCGTTCCGGTCACGACCGCCGCGACCGTGGTGGCGATGTCCGCATCACCGAGGTCCTCAAGATTTCCCGGTAACCAGGGAGCGCCGTTGTTGATCAGCACGTCTACGACAGGTGTCGCTGCGAGCGTGTGGCGGCAGGCCTGCGCGACGCTGTCGGGTTGAGCGAGGTCGCAAGGCACCGTCGCGATGTCTCGTTCGCAGCGAGCCCTGATGGCATCGGCGACGGCGCTCAGCGCGGTTTCATCGCGACCGAGCAGTACGAGGTCGGCGCCGTGATCTGCCACCGTAATCGCCAGCGCGGCGGCCCAGCCCCCGACCCGCACCGGTGATCGCAATACGTCTGCCGGATAAGGTTGAAGGGGATGTCATGGCGCACACGGCTGTAGGTGCAGAGGTTGACGGCGACGGATTGCCTGACCGCGTAAGTCGCGAAGGGACTGCGCGGACCGTCGCTTATTGGATCTATTTCCGATCCAATGTTGGTTGTTGACGGCCTATTGACTCTCCAAGAAGGTAATCCAGGGCGGGACTCAAATATCGAGGTTGGTTACGGTCAGGGCATGCTTCTCGATGAACTCACGCCGCGGCTCGACCTGATCGCCCATCAGTGTCGTGAAGATGTCATCCGCCGCCACTGCATCCTCGATCCTCACCTGCATCAGTCGCCGGGTTTCAGGATTGATGGTTGTATCCCATAACTGCTCAGGATTCATTTCACCCAGGCCCTTGTAGCGCTGAATGCTCTGTCCCTTCTTGGCCTGTTCGAAGAGCCACAGCATGGCCTGCTTGAAGCCGGAGATCTCCTGGCGGTCCTCGCCACGCGTAACGTAGGCGCCCTCGCCGATCAAGCCGGCGAGGGTTCGCGCCAAGTCGGCTATATGGTGGTACTCGGCGGACTCGAAAAATTCACGCGGCAGAAACTTGTCGCTCGGCGTGCCGTGCTCGGTCTTGTGGACGATGATCCGGGAGCCGTGCGGGTCGGGGGCGCTGCGTAGCTCGACCCGAAACGTGCGCGTCCCGTCGTGCAGGCCGTTCAGGCGGCTGTTCAGCTCGTGCGCCCAATCACGCAGCCAGTCGCGCCGGTCGAAGTTCGCGGGCGTCACTTCGGGCATGTAGATGAGCTGCTCCAGCAGGCGATCATCGTAACGGCGAGCCCAACGCTTGATGATCGCTTGCACTTCCACGTACTTGCGTGCCAGAACCTCAAGAGCCGTCCCAAGGATGGCCGGAGCGATGGCATTGACGTGCAGGGCCGCATTTTCCAGTGCCGTGTTGAGCAGCACCGCATCAAGCTCAATATCGTCCTTGACGTAGTGCTCCTGCTTGCCGCGTTTTACTTTGTAGAGCGGCGGCTGCGCGATGTAGATATGCCCGCGCTCGATGAGCTGCGCCATTTGGCGATAGAAAAACGTCAGCAGCAATGTGCGTATGTGGCTCCCGTCAACATCAGCATCTGTGTTGTGGGCCGCCAGTCCGCCCATCCCGGCAATGAAGTTTTCATCACCTTCGACGGAGAAGTCGTACACGTAGCCGCTCGTGGAAGGCACCTCGTCGACGGCGACGATCGGCAGCGTCATCAAATCGCCGTCGAGTCGCTCAAAAAAACGATTCTTGATGTTTGCAGGCTTGTCTGAGCTGACGAAGCGCTCAAGCTGCGAGGCTGTTGCATGATCCTGCCAAACCGCTCTCAATTTTCTGAGGTCGTCCTTCGCGCTCACGGCAATCTGCCAATGAGGGTGTTTCGTTTCGCAGGGTGCGCCGCGGATCTCCCGCACAACTCCGTCGGGTTCAATTCGCCTAAGCGATGCGACAACCTCGAGCGAGCTTAGGCAATAAGAAATGCCGCTCGCGATGTCGTAAGACGACGTTGCAAAAGCGATTTGGCATGCACCGACGGTGCCGTCGCCCAGAAAATAGCCGCGCAAGAATGCAAGCCGCATGGACTCGGACACGTTGAATACCAAATCGGGAATGCATTTGGTCAACGAATCCGCGCCGTGGAAGCGAAAAACGTGTTGCCAAGCCAATGCGGCAGCCCGATTCACAAGCTTCAACTCTGCACAGCGACTCTCCGACTCATAGAACTGGACCGGCAAATTAAAAACGCCCACGAGCTTCTGAGCCATTTCTTCGTGAAAGCGCCGATTTCCACTTCCAATCGAAATACGTATGCCGTTGCGGTCCGAACAGGATCCCTCGGCCATGTAGAAGCCGAGGAGACTCATGAGATCTTCGGTGACTGCGACGAACCGTGGAATTCCGCGCTTGGCGTAGTGCTCCGGCGTCAACTCCAAATCTTCGCGCGAAGCGAACCAATCCAGATCGCCATCTTCCAGAATTGAAAGACGCACATAGTCGCGAACGCAGTTGCGCCCGGAGCCGGTGTATTGCTCCTCCCAAATTCGCTCGAGTCGACTTGGGCCTATGGACGCCCTTTGGAGCACGCTTTCCTTGTCGGCACCCACTGCATCCACATAGGCTTCAAAGTTCGCACGAGTAGGACGCGAAGTTCCCTTCTCCCATGCGTAAAAGGTCACCGGCTGGCGAATACCGATTGCAGCGCACAGGGCCCGATTCGATATACCGCTACCGCGACGTAGCTGTGCAAGCTCTGTACGTATTTCCTCCGGGACTTCGACGCGCGGAGCAGTCATTTCCGAGTCTTCAGCATGATTCTCAAGCACTGACTCCTTGAACCATGCTTCGACGGCCGGGCCGCGGACCCAAATCTGCCGTGCAGCGTCGGGTATCGCGTGTAGGGCGCGCAGAAGATCAATCCGCGAAGGCGCTTGAACAGGAAACCGGATTCGAAAAGGTGCCACCATGCGATCGCCCACTCGCAGCTCGTCGCCGCGCTTCAAACACACGGCATCATTCTCATGGACGAATACGCTGTGGCTCGAAGTCACTCGAACCGACCGGCCATAAGCGGTCCGCACACAGAAGAGCTTTTCTTCGAGCCGATGGCGAATCACGCTGCGAATCGACTTGTAACGGACCTTGTGATCTTCCAGGCCGAAGCAGAGGACGTCGCCCATTGATGCGCCGGTGAGTCTATCTGTGGCTCCGCTGGGGTCTTTAGCCGCCAATGTCGAGTCAATGAAGGCGCCGATGCGGACCATGCGCACGCCCTCTTCGCCTTTGACAAACACATGCTCATCCCCATCGACGCTCATGATGATGATGCGGTGATAGCGCAGTTTCTCGATATCAAACTCGTCGCGCCCGATGCCGCAGCCGAGCGCAGTAATCAGCGTTCCCACTTCAGCTGACGAAAGCATCTTGTCGAAGCGCGCTTTCTCGACGTTCAGGATCTTGCCCTTCAAGGGCAAAATGGCTTGGGTGCGCCGATCTCTGCCTTGCTTGGCTGAACCGCCTGCCGAATCGCCCTCGACAATGAAGATCTCGGACAGGGCCGGATCCTTTTCCTGACAATCCGCAAGCTTGCCGGGCAGACCTGCGATGTCGAGCGCTCCTTTGCGCCGCGTCATGTCGCGCGCCTTGCGGGCCGCTTCGCGCGCGCGCGCCGCCTCGATGATCTTGGCGACGATCGCGCGCGCATCCGCGGGATGCTCGAGCAGGAAATCCTGCAGCTTGGCACTCACCGCGGTTTCAACAATGCCTTTGATTTCCGAGGAAACGAGCTTGTCCTTGGTTTGCGAGGAGAATTTCGGATCCGGAAGTTTCACGGAGAGGATGGCGGTCAATCCTTCGCGCGCGTCGTCGCCGGTCGTCGGAATCTTCTCCCGCTTGGTCGACATTTCCTTTTCAATGTAGTCGTTCAGCGTGCGCGTGAGCGCGCTGCGAAAGCCCGCCAAATGCGTGCCGCCGTCCTTCTGCGGAATGTTGTTGGTGTAGCAGAACATGCTCTCCTGATAGGAGTCGTTCCACTGCATGGCCACTTCAATATTGACAGTGCCCTCCTGCGTCTTGAAACCGCATACCGATTCATGAATCGGCGTGCGCGCGCGATTGAGATATTTGACGAAAGCCTGCAGACCGCCCGCGTGCTCGAAAACATCGGATTTGTTCTCACGCTCGTCGATGAGCTCGATGCGCACCCCGGAGTTGAGAAACGACAGCTCGCGCAGACGTTTCGCGAGGACTTCGTAGTTGAACTGGATGTGCGTGAAGATCTGCGCGCTCGGCCGAAAGCGAATGATGGTGCCGCGTTCGGACGTCTCGCCGACGACCTTCAGCGGCGCGACCGGTACGCCGAGCTGGTACTCCTGGCGGTGCAGTTTTCCGTCCCGGCTGATCGAGAGCTGCAGGTACGCCGAGAGGGCGTTGACTACCGAGACGCCGACGCCGTGCAGGCCGCCTGCGACCTTGTAGGAGCTGTCGTCAAACTTCCCGCCGGCGTGCAGCACGGTCATGATGACCTCGGCCGCGGAAACCCCTTCCCCCGGGTGAAGATCAACGGGAATTCCGCGCCCGTTGTCGGACACGGTCACCGATTCATCCGCGTGGATCGTGACGACGATCTGGTCGCAGTGCCCCGCCAGGGACTCGTCGATGGAGTTATCCACCACCTCGAAAACCATGTGGTGGAGCCCGGACCCGTCATCGGTGTCGCCGATGTACATGCCGGGTCGTTTGCGCACTGCATCAAGACCCTTTAAGACCTTGATACTACTGGAATCGTAGACGTCGGTAGCTGACATGGATTGGCCCAAAATGCGACCCGCCATTATACCGATTTTATGCCCGTTTGACCCTTCCCTGTTCCACGTGGAACACGCGATCCGGCGGCCCGAACAGCGCGCGCGCGCCGTTGAGGGAGGTGAGCACGAGCTGGCATTGCAAGGCCCTCACCTGCTCGACGAATCGCGCCAGCCGCTCGCTGTCGAGCTCGGCCGCCGGATCATCGAGCAGCAGCGTAGGCACGAGGTCCGCTCGCTCGCGCAGCATCTTGAGCTGCGCCAGAATCATGGACGTCGCGACGAGCTTCTGCTGTCCGCGCGACAGGACTTCTCCGGCGGCACGGCCCTCGACCCGCACCTGGACGTCGGCGCGATGCGGGCCTGCATGACTGAGACCCTGGCGGCTGTCCCGAGGCCAGGCGGCACTCACCGCCTCCGCCAGCGACAGGTCGGCATTCCACCCGGCGGCATAGCGCAGCTCGGCCGCAAAGCCGGCCAGCGGCCCGATGGTGTCATCCCAATAGGGCTTCAGGGCGTCGAGCAACCTCCGCCGCGCCGCGGTCACCCGCTCGCCGTGCCGCACGAGCTCCGCATCCCAGGCGCGCGCCGTATCGGGGGCCGTGCGCAGCGCCGCGTTGCGCTGTCGCACGGTCCGGGCGTACCGCTGCCACGTGTCGATGAAGAGAGGTTCCACGTGGAACACGGCCCAATCGAGCCACCGGCGCCGCCGTGGGCTCCCCTCTTCAAGGAGCTTGTGAATGCCGGGCTCAATGGCCTGGACGGGGAAGGCCTGAGCGAGCTGTGCGAGCGATCCGATCGGCACGCCCGCAAGCTCCGCGCTCGTGCGCGCCCGGCGCCGGACCTCCACCCGGATGGATTGACCGAGCGCTCCCGCCGTACGCCCGGCCGCGCGCAAGACCGTCTCTTCATGGCGGATCAGACGCTCGGAATTGCGCGTCCGGAAGGAACGGCCCCGCCCCAGCAGGTAAATGCCCTCGAGCAGGGACGTCTTGCCGGAGGCATTCGGGCCGTGAACGAGGTTGGTGCCCGGCGCCAGGTCGAGCTCAACGCGTTGAATGCAGCGAAGATTTTCGAGCGCCAGCTCCGCCAGCGGCATGCGCGTGCGGTCGCCTAGAGCCGCATCGGCATGACGACGTACTTGGTATGGGTCGTGCCGGGGGCCCGAATGAGGCAGCTGCTGTTCGCATCCGTAAGACCGATCTCGACGCGATCGGTGTCGATCGCGCTCAAAGCGTCCAGCAAGTAGTTGACATTGAACCCGATCTCGACCTCATCTCCCTTGTAGTTGACTTCCACCTCATCTTCGGCCTCCTCCTGCTCCGGATTGTGGGCCTGGATCATCATGAGATCGGGTTTCATCGTGACGCGCACCCCGCGGTACTTCTCATTCGACAGAATGGCGGTCCGCTGCAGCGCCTGGCGCAGCGCTTCGCGTTCGGCATCGATGATTTTGGTGGGCGAAGCCGGGATAACGCGGCCGTACTCCGGGAAACGGCCATCGATCAGCTTCGAAGTGAAGCGAATTTCGCCGATCTGGGCCCGAACGTGATTGGTGCCTATGGCGAGTTCGATATTTTTCTCCGCGCCCAGGATCCGCTGCAGTTCCAGCACGGCTTTCCTCGGCAGGATCACCTGCTGAGCCGACTTCACGCGGTTTTCGAGCTCCGCTTCGCACAGGGCCAGCCGATGTCCGTCGGTGGCAATAGCGCGCAGCGCCTTGCCTTCGGTCTCGAGCAGCATGCCGTTCAGGTAATAGCGCACGTCCTGCTGCGCCATCGCAAAGTGCGTCTTGTCGATCAGCCGGCGAAACTCCCCCTGCGCCACAGTAAGCGTCTGCTGCGCATTGATTTCGTCGACCACCGGGAATTCAGCCGCAGCAAGACTCGACAAAGTGAAACGGCTGCGGCCTCCGCGCAGTGACAGGCGCTCGCCTTCGGTAGACAGCGTCACGTTGGTTTTCTCGGGCAGCGCGCGAAAAATATCGAGCAGCTTTCTGCCCGGCACCGTGATGGCGCCATTTTGCTGGACACTGATGGTGGCGGTCGCGACCAGTTCGACTTCGAGATCCGTGCCGGTCACGCTCAGCCGATTGTCATGTGCCGACAGCAGAACGTTGGCGAGAATGGGCATTGTCTGGCGCCGCTCCACGACTCCAATGACACTTTGCAGGGGAGCGAGCAGATCTTCGCGCGAGGCTGTGAGCTTCATGAATAACTCTTTTCTTAAAGATTAATCTTAGTAGTAGTTGCAGTAGGGCCTGTGTATCCCGGGGATAAGCTCCTCATCTTGCGCGTATTCAGCCGCTTGCAGCCCGACATGCGATCCCCAAACCCATGGAACGAGTTGCGCGCGAGCTGTGGATATCCTGTATGTGATCGCGGCGCTCAAATCGATCCCCAGGAAATGCACAGGAAAATGGACCTACCCCGCCAGAGTTCTCAACAAATTTGAATAGTCTTCGGTCATGCGCCGCTCGCTGTCGCGCAGCGCTTTGATTCGCTTGCATGCGTGCATCACTGTGGTGTGATCACGGCCTCCAAAAGCATCGCCGATTTCCGGCAAACTGTGCGTCGTCAGCTCCTTCGCCAGCGCCATCGCGACCTGGCGCGGACGCGCCACCGAGCGGCTGCGGCGCTTCGAGAGCAGGTCCGCCATTCTAAGCTTGTAGTAGTCCGCAACGGTCTTCTGAATGTTCTCGATCGTCACCAGCTTTGCCTGCAGGGAGAGCAGATCCTTCAGCGCCTCCTTGGTGAATTCTATGGTGATCGCATGCCCGGTGAAGCGTGAGTTTGCGATCACGCGGCGCAGCGCGCCCTCGAGCTCGCGGACATTGGAGCGGATGCGCTTGGCGATGAAGAACGCCACCTCCTCCGGGAGCTTGACGCCCGTGCCCTGCGCCTTGGTCATCAAAATGGCGACGCAGGTTTCGAGCTCCGGCGGCTCGATCGCCACGGTGAGGCCCCACCCGAAGCGCGACTTCAGGCGCTCCTCGAGACCCTCGACCTCCTTGGGGTAGCGATCGCAGGTGAGGATGACCTGGTGCTGGCCTTCCAGCAGTTCGTTGAAGGTATGGAAGAATTCCTCCTGCGAGCGCTCCTTGCCTGCAAAGAACTGAATGTCATCGATGAGCAGCGCATCGAGCGAGCGATACGCGGTCTTGAATTCATTCATCTTGTTGTGCTGCAGCGCCCGCACCATGTCGCTGACGAAGCGTTCGGAGTGGACATAAGCCACCCGCACCTCGGTATCCCGCCCCTTGGTGAGATGCGCGATCGCGTGCATCAGATGCGTCTTGCCGAGTCCAACTCCTCCATAGAGGAACAAGGGGTTATAGGCGCGACCGAGATTTTCCGCGACCTGCAGCGCCGCGGCCTTTGCAAGCTGATTGCTCTTGCCTTCGACGAAAGTCCCGAAGCAAAAATCAGGATTCAGGCGCGCCCCGACCACAAGCCCCTCGGCGCGCCGCGGTCGCGGCGGGGCGGCGGCGCTGGCGGGCGCCGCGGGCGCGCGCGAGCCGACTTCCACCGTGATGATCGGCGCATCGCCCGTGCTCTGGTGGCGCAGCAGTTCACCGATCCTCGGCAGGAGATTGGCGTTCACCCAGTCGACCACAAAGCGATTCGGTGCCAGGAGCTTCAGGGCGCCCGCGCCCTCCATGACCTGCAGCGGCCGCACCCAGGTGTTGAATTGTTGTTCAGGAAGCTCCGCCTCCAGAGCGCGTACGCAACGAATCCAAAGCGACGCTTCCACGAGCTCTTGATCTCCGACGACTGTCTCGTGATACGAACGAGGACGGGAAAAGGCTGCGCAGTCTATACCTTGAGGCGCAGCTGCTGAAGGCTTCGGTATTGTATTGACACTCTCGCGCCCGGAGGCTTACCTTTGCCGGCCTTTTTCGAAGAGCCTGTGGACCATGAAGCGCACCTACCAGCCGAGCAAAGTACGCCGCAAGCGCACCCACGGGTTTCGCGCGCGCATGGCAACGAAGGGTGGCCGCCGAGTCCTGAGCCGTCGCCGTGCGAAAGGCCGCAGGAAGCTCATTCCCTAAGATCACGGACTTGATGCGCGTTTCTGCCGAGCGGCAGCTGCTGACTCACTGCCGGGAGCAGCGCCTGCGTCGCAAGCGCGACTTCGACGCGGTTTATGCGCACGGGCGGCGTTTCGGCAACAGCTTCTTCGGCGTGACGGCGCACGTCAACGAGAAAGGCTGGCCGCGTCTGGGGTTGGCCGTTGCGGTGAAGACGGCGGGCAACGCGGTCGAGCGCAATCGCATTCGCCGCCTGATCCGCGAGTCGTTTCGGCTGCATCAGCACCAGATCCCCGCGCTCGATCTGGTGGTGAGCGCCCGGCTGCGAGCCCGCGGCACCGTCGGCGCTGAACTGCGCGCGCAGCTCGAGCCCTTATGGCAGGAAGTGAGGACGAAATGCGCTTCGTGGCACAGCTCCTGATCCGGCTGTATCAGTGGACGGTGAGTCCGCTCCTGGGGCCGCGCTGCCGCTTCTATCCCAGCTGCTCGCACTATGCGCATGAGGCCATCGGGCGCTTCGGGTTCTTCGCCGGAGGCTGGCTCGCGCTGAAGCGCGTGCTGCGCTGCCATCCCTGGCATGCGGGCGGCCTGGATCCTGTGCCGTGCGGGCCGCAGGATGAATAACCCGCGCGTTCTCGTGTGGCTCGCCTTCGCGGCCATCGTGGTGCTCAACTATCAGGCCTGGGTGCACGACTACGGCGCGCCCGACAAGAGCGCCGCGACGTCTCCTGCAACCGCGAGCGGCGCGCACGAAACCGGGGGCGGCCTCGATACGGCGGTGCCGCAGACCTTCAGCACAGACACGACGGCGGCGCCGGGCACCCCACCGGCCGGCAACGCGGCCGCCGCCAGCGCGCTGCGCGCCGAGCCCGCCGTGCCGGCAGCCTCGGGCGCGCCGCACGTGCATGTGCGCACCGACGTGCTCGACATGGACATCGGCCTGCAGGGAGGCACGCTGCAAAAAGCCGATCTGCTGCGCTATCCCAAGGTCAAGGGAGGCTCAGAGCCCGTTCGGCTGATGAACGAGGACAGCGAAGAATCTCTGTATTTGCTGAAGTCGGGACTCGCAGGTCCTGGGGAGGCGCATCCGACGCAGTTTGCGACCTTTACCTCGGCCACTCTCGACTATGACCTCGGCAACACCGGCCAGCTGCGTGTGCCGCTCACCTGGACCGACGGGCAGGGGGTGACGGTCACCAAGACCTTCACCTTCCGCCGCGGTGACTATCGCATTGGGCTTCTCTATTCGGTCGACAACCGCTCGAGCGCCCCGTGGCAGGCGGCCATCTACGCGCAGATCCTGCGCTACGATCCGCCGAGCGCGCGTTCCATGTTCTTCAACGTGGAGGGCAATGCCTTTCACGGGCCGGCCATTTATGACGGCGCCAAGTATCGCAAGCTCAAGATCGACAGCCCTGAGGATGCGCACCTGGCGCTGGAAGTGCGCAATGGCTGGCTCGCAGCGCTGCAGCACCACTTCGTGAGCGCCATCGTGCCGGCTGCCGACACCACCAACCGCATTACCCTGAGCGCGCAGGGACGCCAGTTTCAGCTGGCAACCACCGGGCCGCTGCGCACCATCGCTCCCGATACGACCGCCACCTTTGAGGAAACTCTTTTTGTGGGGCCGAAGCTGCAGGCGGATCTGGAGACGGCCGGTCCGCGCCTCGAGCTCGTGGCCGATTACGGCGTCCTCACCATCATTGCCAGACCCCTCTTCTGGCTTCTCGGCAAGGTCTATGCGCTCTTCGGCAACTGGGGTGTCGCTATTATCGTGGTCACCTTCCTACTGAAGCTCGTGTTCTATCCCCTGTCGGAGGCGAGCGGGCGGTCGATGGCCAAAATGAAAACGCTCTCGCCGCGCATCAAGAATCTGCAGGAGACCTACAAGGACGACAAGGAGAAGCTGGGGCGCGCGATGATGGAGCTCTACAAGCGCGAGAAGATCAACCCGGTGGCGGGCTGCCTGCCGATCATCATCCAGATCCCGGTCTTCCTCGCGTTCTACTGGGTGCTCCTCGAGAGTGTCGAGATGCGGCAGGCGCCCTTTTTTGGCTGGATCAACGATCTGTCCTCCCGCGATCCCTGGTTCATTCTTCCCATCATCATGGCCGGCGCCATGCTGGTGCAGTACAAGCTGAATCCGACGCCGCCGGATCCCATCCAGGCGAAGGTCTTCATGATCATGCCGCTCGTCATGTCGGTGACGTTCGCCTTTTTCCCGGCGGGACTGGTGCTCTACTGGGTCACCAATACGCTGCTGTCGATTGCCCAGCAGTGGAACATCAATCGCCGCATCGGCGCGGCCCAGGCGAAGAAGGCCGCGTAAGTGCCAGGCGGTGCCATGGAGCCCACCGACACCATCGTCGCTCAGGCGACGCCCCCCGGTCGCGGCGGCATTGGCATCGTGCGCCTGTCGGGGCCGAAGACGCCTGAGATCGCCACCGTCCTCCTGGGCGCGCTGCCGCGGCCGCGCAGGGCGACTTTCGGCCGTTTTCTCGATGCGCAGCAGCAGCCGATCGATGCGGGCCTCGCCTTGTTTTTTCCCGCCCCGCAGTCCTATACCGGCGAGCACGTGCTCGAGCTGCAGGGGCACGGCGGACCGGTGGTGCAGGAAGCGCTCCTCGCCCGCGCCCTCGAACTCGGCGCGCGGCGCGCGCTGCCGGGCGAGTTCACGCAGCGCGCGTTCCTGAACGACAAGCTCGATCTGACTCAGGCCGAGGCCATAGGAGATCTCGTGGACGCCGGCTCGCGCGCCGCGGCGCGCGCCGCCATGCGCTCTTTGCAGGGCGAGTTCTCCGTCATGGTGAAGGGCGTCACCGAAGCGCTGATCGAGCTGCGCACCTACGTGGAGGCGGCGCTTGATTTTCCGGAGGAGGACATCGATTTTCTCGCCGACCGCGCGCTCGCCGAGCGCCTGCAGGAGGTGCGCGATCATTTTGATGGGGTCGAGCAGAGTGCGCGCCAGGGGCGGCTGCTGCGCGAGGGCATGACCGTCGTCATCGCCGGGCGCCCGAATGCGGGCAAATCCAGTCTCCTGAACCGCCTCGCCGGCTACGACGCCGCCATCGTGACGCCGCAGCCCGGCACAACGCGCGACGTCCTGCGCGAGCACATCGACATCGACGGCATGCCCCTGCACGTACTCGACACGGCGGGCCTGCGCACCGCGGTCGACCTGGCGGAAGAGGAGGGCATCCGCCGCGCGCATTCTGAAATGCTGCGCGCGGACCGGGTGCTGTTTGTCATCGATGCGGCGCAGGATCCCGCCGCCAGCGCCTTTCAGGAGGAATGCCAGCGGCTGCCCCGCGACGTGGCGGTGACGCTGGTCTTCAATAAATGCGATCTGGCCATCGGCATCCCGATCGCCGATACCGTTTCCGGCCCGCCGCGCATCATGTTGTCCGCGGCCACCGGCGAGGGCATCGACAAGTTGCGCGTGCACCTGAAGTCGTGCATGGGCTTCCACGCGCTCGATGGCGGCACCGTCTCGGCGCGCGCTCGGCATCTCGAGGCGCTCGCGCGCGCACGCGCGCACGTGGAGGCGGCGGTCCGGGAGCTCACCGAGCGGCGCGCCGGCGAACTCATTGCGGAGGAGCTGCGCGCGGCGCAGCAGGCGCTCGGCGAGATCACCGGCGAATTTACGACCGAGGATCTCCTCGGACGCATCTTCGCGGGATTCTGCGTGGGGAAATAGGCAGTTTTTTAATTCGCGGCAAGTACAGGTAGAACCATGAGCGATCGAACGCTGACACTGACCGACACACTCTATGAATACATTCTGGCGCACGGCGTGCGCGATCCCCCGATTCTCGCGCGTCTGCGCGCGGCCACTGCCGCGCTGCCCGATGCGACCATGCAGATCAGCCCCGAGCAGGGGCAGTTCATGGCGCTGCTGGTGAAGCTCATGGGCGCGCGCCGCTGTATCGAGGTCGGCACGTACACCGGTTATTCAAGCCTCGCGGTCGCGCTGGCGCTGCCGCAGGACGGAAGAATCGTGGCGTGCGACATCAATGCCAAGACGGCGGCGATCGCCAGGCAGTTCTGGAAGGAAGCGGGCGTTGATGCGAAGGTGGAGCTGCGCCTGCAGCCGGCATTGCAGACGCTGCAGGAATTACTGACCGCGGGCGGCGCGGGCCGTTTTGATTTCGCTTTCATTGACGCGGACAAGAGCGGATACCGGGGCTACTACGAAAAGCTGCTCGAGCTCATGCGCCCCGGCGGCCTCATCGCCGTCGACAACACCTTGTGGAGCGGTCATGTCGCCGACGCGAGCCACACCGATGCCGATACCGCGGCATTGCGTGCCTTCAACGATCATGTCCATCGCGACGAGCGCGTGGATCTGTCGCTGCTGCCCGTGGGCGACGGCCTGACGCTGCTGCGCAAAAGAGCCTAGCGGCAGGGGAGTTCAGCGCGCGAAGTGCGCGCCGACCTGCAGGTCGTTGGCGCTTTAAGCCCGCGGCCATTGCCGGCGCACGGCTTGGAAGAGACACTCTGGCGCTATGCCGCGCCGCCGGGTTGTGCCTTTGCCCATCGAGATCGAGGCGCCGCTTGCGGCGCTCTTCGGGGAAGGCGTGCGCGCGGTGCGCATCATCGAGCATTCGCTGTTCGCACGACTGCACGCGGGAGCCGTTGCGACCACGCGGCGCGGCTGCATCTATCTCAGCGGCAGCGCCGCCGATTTCTTCGCCGATCCGGTGCTCATGCTGCACGAGTACTGCCACGTTCTCTTGCAATGGCAGCCGCGGCGGCTGACGCACGCCCGGTACGTGCTCGAATGGCTGCGGCGCGGCTACTGGGATAACCGCTTCGAGGTCGAGGCCCGCGACTTCGCGCAATCGAACCTCTATCGCTTTCGTGCGCTGCTCTCCCGGCACCCGTAGGGGTTCGGGTACAATGCGCGGCTTTTTTAAAACGCACCCCAGGCAGCCATGCGGTTTGGACATCCCTTCGCGGTCATCGTAGTCGGCGGCGGCCACGCCGGGACCGAGGCGGCGCTCGCCGCCGCGCGCCTGGGCGCGCGCACGCTGCTCCTGACCCAGAGCATCGATACCCTGGGCCAGATGAGCTGCAACCCCGCCATCGGCGGCATCGGCAAGGGCCACCTCGTGCGCGAGATCGACGCGCTGGGCGGTGCCATGGCGCGCGCGGCCGATCGCGCCGGCATCCAGTTCCGTACGCTGAACGCCAGCAAGGGACCTGCGGTGCGCGCAACCCGCGCGCAGGCGGACCGGCAGCTCTACAAGCGCGCCATCCGCTCGATGCTGGAGAGCGAGCCCAACCTGTCCCTGTTCCAGCAGGAAGTGGCGGATCTTCAGGTCGAGGGCGGCCGAGTCACGGGCGTGGTCACGGTCACCGGAATCACCTTCGCCGCCCGCGCGGTGGTCCTGACGGTGGGGACCTTTCTCGGCGGCCGCATCCACGTGGGGCTTGACCGCTACTCGGGCGGCCGCGGCGGCGATCCGGCCTCCGAGCGCCTGGCGGCGCGCCTGCGCGAGCTGCCGTTCCGCGTGGGCCGCCTGAAGACCGGCACCCCGCCCCGCCTCGACGGCCGCACCCTCGACTTTTCCGTCATGAACGCTCAGCCGGGCGACGAACCGTCCCCGGTGTTTTCATTCGTCGGGCGGATCAGTGAGCACCCAAAGCAAGTCAATTGTTTCATAACGAAGACAAACGAGCACACCCACGAGCTCATCCGGGCAGCCGCCGACCGTTCGCCCATGTTCACCGGCCTGATCGAAGGCGTCGGCCCGCGCTACTGTCCCTCGGTCGAGGACAAAGTGGTCCGCTTCGCCGGGAAGAGTTCGCACCAGATCTTCGTCGAGCCCGAGGGGCTGGACACCCACGAGGTCTACCCGAACGGCATCTCGACGAGCCTGCCCTTCGATGTGCAGCAGGCATTCGTGCGCACCATTGCCGGCTTCGAGCGTGCGCACCTGACGCGCCCGGGGTACGCGATCGAATACGACTACTTTGATCCGCGCGACCTGGGCGCGTCGCTCGCGACGAAGCACCTGGGATCGCTGTACTTCGCCGGGCAGATCAACGGCACGACCGGCTACGAGGAGGCGGCGGCGCAGGGGCTCGTGGCCGGCATCAACGCCGCCCGGCACGCCCGGGGCGAGACGCCGTGGACGGTGAAGCGCAGCGAGGCGTACCTCGGTGTGCTCATCGACGATCTCGTCACGCGCGGTACGCGCGAGCCCTATCGGATGTTCACCAGTCGCGCCGAGCACCGGCTGCTGCTGCGCGAAGACAATGCCGATCTGCGCCTGACGCCCGCCGGCCGCAGTCTCGGCCTCGTCGATGACGAGCGCTGGCGGCTCTTCGAGGAGAAGCGGCGGCTCATCGACGGCGGCGAAGCCGCCGCCGGCATGGACGATCGCCTGCCGGCGCAGCTGCAGGCCGAGCGCGAGGCGCGCCTGAAGTACGCCGGCTACATCCGGCGGCAGGAAGAGGAAGTGGAGCGCCAGAGGAAGAACGAGGAGACGGCCCTGCCCTCCGATCTGGACTACGCAACGCTCGCCGGACTCTCGCACGAGGTGCGGGAGCAGCTCTCCCAGATCCGCCCGTCGACCATCGGCCAGGCCGGGCGGGTGCCGGGCATGACGCCCGCGGCGGTCTCGATCCTGCTCGTTTATCTGAAGAAGCGCAGCCTCAGCCGCCGCAGCCAGGTCGCATGAGCGGATTCGTGGCGCGCCTGCGCGCAGCGTGGGATGAGAAAGACTCGCTCGCCTGCGTGGGGCTGGATCCGCAGATCGAGCGGCTGCCGGCGCACATCGCGGCGCGCGCCTCCCCGATTTTCCAGTTCAACAAGGCCATCATCGACGCGACAGCGGATCTCGTGTGCGCCTACAAGCCGCAGTTTGCGCACTACGCCGCCTGCGAGGCGGAGGATCAGCTCGAGCGCACCATCGAATACATCCACCGCACCTACCCGGGAATTCCGGTGATCCTCGACGCCAAACGCGGCGACGTCGGCAGCACGGCCGAGCGCTACGCCATCGAGGCCTTCGAGCGCTACGGCGCGGATGCCGTCACCGTCAATCCCTATCTCGGCGGCGATTCCCTGGAGCCCTTCCTGCGCTATGAGGACAAGGGCGTCCTCGTCGTCTGCCGCACCTCCAATCCCGGCGCCCGGGACCTGCAGGACCTCGATGTCGGCGGCCGGAAACTCTTCGCGGTGGTGGCGCAGCTGGCGGCCACGCGCTGGAACAGCCGCGGCAACTGTCTGCTCGTCGTGGGCGCGACCTACCCGCAGGAGCTCGCCGAAGTGCGCGCCCTCACCGGCAACATGCCCTTTCTCCTGCCGGGAGTGGGCGCGCAGGGCGGCGACATTCGCGCCGCCGTCGCCGCCGGGCAGAGTGCGGATGGGCGCGGTCTCATCGTCAGTTCCTCGCGCGCCATCATTCACGCCTCGTCGGGCGTCGACTTTGCCGACGCGGCCCGCGTGGCCACCGTGCTGCTGCGCGATGAGATCAATGCCGGCCGCACGCGGTGCGATGCGCCGTAGGCTCTTGCGGGCGGCGGCGCTGGCGGTTGTCGTCGGCCTGCTCGTGGCCTGCGCCCGCTCCCCGGATGCCGGGCGCGCGCCGGGCGAGGAGGGCGCCGCCGCCACATTACTGCTCGGCAATGGACCCGGGCCGGATTCGCTGGATCCGCAAAAAGCGCGCGTCAACGAGGCGCACGCCGTGCTGCGCGACTTGTATGAGTGCCTGACTTCGCTCGACCACAACGCCGCCCCGGCGCCGGGTGTCGCCACGAGCTGGGATACGAGCGCGGACGGCCGCACCTACACCTTCCATCTGCGTCAAGAGGCACGCTGGTCAAACGGCGATCGCGTCGTGGCCGCGGATTTCCTGGCGGCTTTGCGGCGCCTCGTCGATCCGGCCACCGCCTCGCAGTACGCGCAGGTCATCGATGTCGTCGCGAATGCGCGCGCCATCATCGCGGGCCGCGAGTCCGTCGACACGCTCGGGGTGTTCGCCCCCGATGACGCCACGGTCGTGATCCGCCTCGCAGGTCCCGCGCCGTACCTGCCCGGCCTGCTCTCGCATCCCAGCACCTGCCCCGTCCACCGTGCGACGCTCGCACGCTACGGCGCGGCCTTCGCACGGCCCGGCATCATGGTCTCGAACGGCGCCTTCGTGCTGAAGGAGTGGGTGCCGGGCTCCTACGTGCTCGCCACCCGCAACCGCCACTACTGGAACGACCGCGCAACGCGGCTCGAAGCGGTCAAGTACCTGCAGATCACGGACGAGAATGCCGAGCTCACGCGCTACCGCGCGGATCAGCTGGACGTCACGGCCGTCGTGCCGCGCGGCCAGTTTGACTGGATCAGGGCGCACCTTGCGGCCGAGCTGCACATCGCGCCGCAATTGAACACCTATTATTACGGCTTCAATCTCGCGCGCGCGCCGTTCAAAGACCGGCCGCAGCTCAGGCGCGCGCTGTCGCTGGTCATTGACCGCGAGAAGCTCGCGCAGCGCGTGCTGCGCGTCGGGGAGCTGCCCGCCTACGGCTGGGTGCCGCCCGGCATCCACGACTACACGCCGCAATCCTTCGACTATCGCGCCACGCCGCTGCCGCAGAGAATCGCCGAAGCGCGCCGGCTGTACGCGGCGGCGGGCTACTCGGAGCGCAAGCCGCTGTCGGTTGAGCTGCGTTACAACGATGGCGAGATCCATACGAAGCTCGCCCTCGCCGTGGCCTCAATGTGGCAAGAGGCCCTCGGCGTCGAGACCCGCCTGGTTGCAGTCGAGTTCAAATCCCTGCTGCAGGACATCGACCGCGGCGATGTCGAGATCTTTCGCTCGAGCTGGGTCGGGGACTACAACGACGCCTATACCTTCGCGCAATATTTGAAGAGCGATTTCGGCATCAATCTGCCGCACTACCAGAACCCCAAGTACGATGAGCTCCTCGGACAGGCCGCCGCTGAGGTCGACGTCGCCGCGCGCCGTCGGCTCCTCGAGCAGGCCGAACGCCTGATGCTCGCGGATCATCCGCTGATGCCGCTGTATTTCTACGTCAATAAGCACCTGGTGAAGCCCGGCGTCACGGGCTGGTACGACAATGTGATGAACGTGGTCTACAGCAAGGATCTGGGGCTTAAGCGGCCGTAGCTGCCGCAGGCGCTGCGCGCGTTTTCAGCGAATCTGCAGCGTCCCCATACCCGGGTCGAAGCGCAGCGTGCGCGGCGCACCGGCCGCGACGTCTGCAGAAACCTCCGCGATGTTGACGTCGGCGAGGAAGTCGCGCACCAGCGTCAGGATGGAATCGCAGGCACGTTGCGCGAGCTCGCCCTCGGGCAGATGGGCCGCGATCTTCGCCTGCAGGGCGCGCGCGCCCGGCGCGATTTCGCGCAGCGTCTGCACGCAGCGATCCAGCAGCAGCAGCTCGGTTGCGAGCGTCGTGTCGGTGACGTCGATGGGTTTCGTGCCGCGCGCGATGACGCGCAGATGCAGCAGCGCGCCCGCCTGGTCCACCGCGTCGTAAATGCACAGAGCGAGCGCGGACTGCAGATCGACCGTGAAAACCGTGTCGTCCGAGGTGACCTCGAAGCGGTCGGGGGGCACGCTGACTTGCCGATAGCGCGTTTCCATACCACGGATGTATACCGTCATGCGGCAGGATGCGGGGCCTTTGCCTCTTCAAACTTTGAACTGCCGCACGCTGTCGCCATTAACGTTGTGACTCCTTCATGACAGGACGCACTGATGTAAAATCACGGGCCTCCCCCTTAGAATGCCGACTCCGCACGCAGCGCGCCCTGCCGATAAGGAATTCCAGCCGCATGAATGATTTCTTCTCCATTGCCGTGCAGAGCATCGACGGCGCGGCAGACCTTCTAGGCCCCTTGCGCGGCAAGGTCACCCTGGCTGTCAACGTCGCCAGTCGCTGCGGCTACACGCCGCAGTACGCGGGACTCGAGCAGCTGCAGCGTGACCTCGCCGCCGAGGCCTTCACCGTGGTCGGATTTCCCTGCAATCAGTTCGGTCAGCAGGAGCCGGGAGATGCGGCCCAGATCATGCGGTTTTGTCAGACGACCTACGATGTGACCTTCCCGATGAGCGCCAAGCTCGAGGTGAACGGCCCGCGTCGGCACCCGCTATACGCTTTTCTCACTGCGGCGCAGAACGGCTTTCCCGGCGACATCGGCTGGAATTTCGAGAAATTCCTCGTCGGCCGTGACGGGCGCGTGCTGAAGCGCTACGCTTCGGACACGAAGCCCGAGGACAAGGGCCTGATGCAGGACATTGCCGACGCGCTCGAGTGAGGCGCGCCCGTAGGGGGACTCCATGCTGACGGTACGGCACTTGCTCGAGAAGAAATCCCGCGCCCTGCGCGCGATCGCGCCCGATGCTCCGGTGCTCGATGCGATCCGCTCCATGGCCGAGCACCACGTCGGCGCGCTCGTCGTTATGCAGAAGGACGAGCTGCTGGGAATCGTCTCCGAGCGGGACTATGCGCGCAAGGTGATTCTCCTCGGGCGCTCGTCGGCGCACACGGCGGTACGCGAGATCATGACCTCGCCCGTCATCACCGTCTCGCCCCAGAGCACGCTCGATGAGTGCATGCGCGTGGTCACGCAAAACCGCGTGCGCTACCTGCCCGTGATCGAGAGCGGCCGTGTGGTTGGCGTCGTCTCGATCGGCGATCTCATCAAGGCCGTCATCGAAGACCAGCAGCACACGATCGAGCAGCTGGAAAGCTACATTCATAGTTGATGTCCATTCGTTCCGTCATCCTCGGCACCGCCGCGCTGTCGATCGTGCTGCCGTGCGCGGGCTTTGCCGACGCTCCCGCCGATGAGGCGCTGCTGGGGTCGCCGGCACCCGAGAGCAACTGGCCGCGCCTCATCGGCGAGCAGTACACCTTCGTGCTGCAGCACCAGTCGGCGCTGCATTCGCCGTACGCCGGCCCGTTGAGCCTGCGGCCCGACGGCGATACCCAGCCCACCCACACGATCGGCTTCTACTTCGGCTGGGCGCTCAGCAGCTGGGCGCAGTTTTATTTCGACACCGAGAAGTTCATGGGCTCGGGCGTCAGTGACGCGACCGGGCTGGGAGGACTTACCAATGGCGACGTGGTGCGTGAGGGCGCGAACAATCTGCCGAAGAGGTTCTACGTCGCGCGCAGCTATCTGCGCTTCATGCTGCCGCTCGGTGCGCAGCTGACGAAGGTTTCCGGCGGGCAGGATCAGATCGCGGGCACCGAGGCGACCCGGCGTCTGGAGCTGAAGATCGGCTGGCTTGCGGTGAACGACGATTTCGACAAAAACCGCTATGCCGCCAGCACGCGTACCGAATTCATGAACTGGTCGCTCTGGGACAATACCGCCTGGGATTATGCGGCCGACACGCGCGGCTACACGGCGGGATTTGTCGCGGGCTACATCAGTTCCGGCTGGTCGCTGAAGTACGGCATGTACCGCATGCCGACGCGCGCCAACGGGCAGGAGCTCGAATCGTCATTGCGGCGCGCCCAGGGCGATCAGCTCGAGCTCACCCTCGCGCCGTCAAAGGCCGGAACGATCGTGCGCCTGCTCGCCTTCCGCAACACCGCGCGCATGGGCATCTACGATGAGGCGCTGGCCATCGCGGCGGCGCAGGGCACGACGCCCAATATCGCCGCGGACGATCGGGACGGGCGCAGGAAGTACGGCTTCGGCGTCAATGCCGAGCAACCGCTCGCGGATGACGGCGCGAGCGGCGTTTTTGCCCGGCTCGGCTGGAACGACGGTAGGACCGAGGATTTCGCTTTTACCGAGGTGGATCGGGTCGCCAGCGTCGGCGGCGAGCTCTCGGGCCTGCACTGGCGGCGTGCGGACGACGTGGCCGGCGCCGCCGTGGTCGTCGAAGGCCTCTCAGGGCCGCATCGCGATTACCTGGCCGCCGGCGGCCTGGGATTTCTCCTCGGCGACGGGCGCCTCGATTACGCGCACGAGGAGATACTCGAGGCCTACTACCGGCTGCAGCTGCCGTGGCAATGGGCGCACGTGCAGTTGAGTCCGGACTACCAGTTCATCCGCAATCCGGGCTTCAACGCGGCCCGCGGCCCGGTGTCTTTCTGGGCGCTACGTTTCCACATCGAGCACTGATTCTCTGCGCCGCTCCTACTTGCGCCAGAAAGTTGGCGTGAAGAGCACCAGCACGCTGAAGATCTCGAGACGGCCGAGGAGCATGGCGAAGGTGCAGATCCACGTCTGCAGATCGGTGAGGCTCTGATAGGTCTTGAACGGTCCGACGACGCCCAGGCCCGGACCTGCATTATTGATGCAGGCGATGACGGCGCCGAAAGACGAATCGAAATCAAGGCCGGTGAGGAGCAGCGCGAAGGTGAGCGATGCCACGGTCATGAAGTACAGAAAAATGAACGCGAGAATCGAGGCCGCAACCCGGTCCGGCACGGGCTTGCCGCCCACCCGCACCGGCGCCACCGAGCTCGGATGCACGAGCAGCCGCAGTTCGCGGGTCGCCTGCCGGGAGAGCACCAGGGTGCGGAACATCTTGATGCCGCCGCCGATCGAGCCCGTGCTGCAGAGGATGCAGGAGAGGAACAGCATCCAGATCGGCGCGAAGACCGGCCAGCGCGTGTAGTCCTGGGTGACGAAGCCGGTCGTGGTTGCAAGCGACACGACATTGAATGCCGAGTGCCGCAGCGCCGTAAAAAAATCCGGATAGACGCCGTGCGCCGTGAGCAGGATGGCAATGCCGAGCACGCTCGCCGTCAGCAAGAGGAAAATGGCCTTGGTTTCCGGGTGGGTGAAATACGGCTGCAAGGTCAGGCGCCGCAGCGCGGCAAAATGACAGGCGAAATTCAAGGAGGCGAGCAGCATGATGACGATCAGCACGAATTCGATCGACGCCGAATTGAAGAATGCGATGTTGGCATCGTGCGTCGAGAAGCCGCCGAGTCCGACCGCCGAGAAGGCATGGCAGATGGCGTCGAACCACGACATGCCACAGAAGCGCAGCGCCATGATCCCCGCGATCGTGAGGAACGTGTACGCGAACCACAGGGTCTTCGCCGTCTGGAATATGCGCGGCCCGAGCCGCTCCTCCTTCACCGGCCCCGGCGAGTCGGCGCGGTAGAGCTGCATGCCGCCGACGCCGAGGAGCGGCAGGATGGCGATCGCCAGCACGATGATGCCGAGGCCGCCGTACCAGTGCAGCGCGGCGCGCCACATATTGACGGCGGGCGGCAGCGTATCGAGTCCCTTGAATATGGTCGCGCCGGTCGTCGTCAGGCCCGACATCGTCTCAAAGAAGGCGTCGGTAAAGGAGAGCCCTGGAAGTATGAGCAACAGCGGGATCGTCGCCGCGGCCGACATCAACAGCCAGCCCAGGGTCACCAGCAGGAAGCCGTCGCGCGGCTTCAGCTCGCGCGCATAGCGCCGCGTGCTCGTCGCGAGCAGCATGCCCGCGCCCGCGCACACGAGCGCGGCGATGACAAACGAAGTACCGCTGCCGCCCATCACCCACGAGGTGATAATCGGCAGCACAAAGGTCGCGCCGAATGCCGCGAGCATCAGACCGAGAACGTGTGCGACCCGCAGCACGCGTGCGTGCGCTTACCGGGCGGAGCCCAGGAACAGACGCTCGACCGCCTCGACATGCCGGCGGTCGGAAAGGAACAGGATGACGTGATCGTCGCACTGCACGACCGTGTCGTGGTGCGCCATGATGACCTTCTCGCCGCGCACGATGGCGCCGATCGAGGCGCCCTCGGGCAGCTTGATCTCCTCGATGCGCTTGCCGACCACGCGCGAGCTGCGGTCGTCGCCGTGGACGATGGCCTCGAGCGCCTCGGCCGCGCCGCGCCGCAACGAGTGCACGCGCACCACGTCGCCACGCCGCACATGCGCGAGCAGCGAGCCGATGGTGATCATCTGCGGGGAGATGGCGATGTCGATGCTGCCGCTCTCGATGAGCTCGGCATAGGAGGGCTTGTTGATGAGCGCCATCACCTTGCGGGCCCCCAGGCGCTTGGCGAGCATCGAGGAGAGAATGTTGGCCTCTTCCGAATTCGTAAGCGCAGCGAACACGTCGGTACCGTCGATGTTCTCCTCGATGAGCAGCTCCTCATCCGCAGCATCGCCGTTCAGCACGATGGTGTTCTCAAGGAGCTCCGAGATGCGCCGCGCGCGTTTGGCGTCGCGCTCGATGAGCTTCACCTGGTTGTGTTTCTCCAGAGCCTTGGCGAGGCGGAAGCCGATGTTGCCGCCGCCGGCGATGACGACCCGCCGCAGCGGGTGCTCCTCCTTGCGCATTTCGCTCATCACGCGGCGGATGTCATCGCGCGCGGCGAGAAAGAACACCTCGTCGCCGGCCTCGACGATCGTGTCGCCGCCGGGCGTGATGCTGCGGCCGGCGCGGTAGATCGCGACGATGCGCGCCTCGATGTCGCGCACGTGCTCGCGCAGCGCGCGCAGCTGCTGGCCGACCAGGAGCCCGCCCTCGTGCGCGCGCACGGCGACCAGGCGCACCTTGCCGTCGGCGAAATCGAGCACCTGCAGCGCGCCCGGATAGTGGATCAGGCGCTCGACATACTCGGTGACGAGCTGTTCGGGGCTGATGAAGACGTCGACCGGCAGCGCCTCCTCGCTGAAGAGCTCGGGACGGCTGGTGTATTCGGCGGCGCGGATGCGCGCAATCTTGGTCGGCGTGCGGAACAGCGTGAAGGCCACCTCGCAGGCCATCATGTTGACCTCATCGCTCGAGGTGAGTGCGATCAGAATGTCGGCCTCGGCGGCGCCGGCCGCCTCGAGAACCGACGGATAGGAGGCATTGCCAACCACGGTGCGCACATCGAGTCGGTCCTGCAGGCCGCGCAGGCTCTCCTCGTCGATATCGACCACCGTGACCTCGTTCGCCTCTTCGCGCGAGAGGTGATCGGCGGCGGTCCGGCCGACCTGGCCCGCACCCAGAATCACGATTTTCAACGCATCGGCTCCAGGTTCGCGTACTGCACCATCAGCCACTTGGTGCCCTGCTTCTCGAAGCTCACCTGCACGCGCGCGTGAGCGCCGTTGCCTTCGACCGTGAGGATGACGCCTTCGCCGAACTTGCCGTGGCGCACGCGCGCGCCCAGGTGCACTCCCGGCAGCGCGGGCTCCTCGTTGCGAAAGCGGCCCACGGCGACGGGGCGCGACAGCTGCATGCGCGGCCGCACCTCTTCAATCAGCTCCTCGGGCACCTCCTTGATGAAGCGCGAGGGCTGCGCGTAGCTGTCGGCGCCGTGCAGCCGGCGCTGCTCCGCGCAGGTGAAGTAGAGCTGCCGCATGGCGCGCGTCATGCCGACATAGCACAGGCGCCGCTCCTCCTCGAGGCCGTCAATATCCGTGAGCGAGCGCTGATGGGGGAACAGCCCATCCTCCATGCCGCACATGAAGACGACGGGAAACTCCAGGCCCTTCGCCGAATGCAGGGTCATCATCTGCACGCAGTCCTCCCAGGCCTCCGCCTGGCCTTCGCCGGACTCGAGCACGGCGTGCGCCAGGAACGATTGCAGCGGCGGCAGCTCCTCAATGCCGCCGTCGGGCTCATAGCCGCGCGCCGCGCTCACGAGCTCGAGCAGGTTCTCGACGCGGGCCTCGCCGCGGTCGGCCTTGTCGCGCTTGTAGTGGTCGAGGAGCCCGCTCGATTGCAGCACGTGATCCACCTGCTCGAAGAGCGGCAGCTCCTGGATCTCGCGCGACATGCGCTCGATGAGCGCCACGAACCCCTGCACGGCGACGGCTGCCTTGGGCCCGAGCGCATCGGCCATGCAGACCGCCGCGGCATCCCACAGCGAGGTGCCGGCGGCTTTGGCCTGCTCGCGGATGATATCCAGGCTCTTCGCGCCGATGCCGCGCGTCGGCAGGTTCACCACGCGCTCGAAGGAGGCGTCGTCGCGGCGATTGGCGATGAGCCGCAGGTACGCGAGCGCATCCTTGATCTCCGCACGCTCGAAGAACCGCAGACCGCCGTACACGCGATACGGCATGCGCGCCGCGAGGAGCGCTTCCTCAAGCACGCGCGACTGCGCGTTCGAGCGGTACAGAATGGCGGCCTCACGCCGCGCGCCGCCGCCGTTGGTCCATTGACGGATGCGCTGCACGACGAAGTCCGCCTCGTCGCGCTCGTTGTAGGCCGCGTACAGCTGGATCTTTTCCCCACGCGCGCCGCTCGTCCACAGGTTCTTGCCCAGCCGGCCGGAATTGTGCGCGATCAGGGTGTTCGCGGCTTCGAGGATGGCGCCGGTCGAGCGGTAGTTCTGCTCCAGGCGGTAGAGCTTGGCGCCGGGGAAGTCGCTGCGAAACTGCTGCACATTCTCGACGCGCGCGCCGCGCCAGCGATAGATGGACTGGTCATCGTCAAACACCGCGAAGGGGAAACCCTCGCTGCCCACGAGGAGGCGCATCCAGCCGTACTGAATGGCATTGGTGTCCTGAAACTCATCAATCATCACGTGGCGGAAGCGCCGCCGGTAATGCGCGAGCAGCTGCGGCTGATCGCGCCACAGCTCGAAGGCGCGCAGCAGGAGCTCCGCGAAATCGACGACCCCGGCCTGCCCGCAGGCCGCCTCGTAGGCGGCGTAGAGCCTGATGAGCTGCCGGCGCGTGGAATCCCCGCCGTCCTTGAGCAGCGCCGGCCGCCGGCCCTCATCCTTGTTGGAGTTGATGAACCACTGGATCTCGCGCGGAATCCAGCGCGTCTCATCCAGGTCCTGTGCCTTCAGGACCTTTCTGATGAGGCGTATCTGATCCTCGGAATCGAGAATCTGGAAGCTCTGCGGAAGGTTCGCTTCGCGCCAGTGAATCCGCAGCAGGCGATGCGCGATCCCATGGAAGGTGCCGACCCAGAGCGCAGGCCCGGGCATGCCGAGAAGCTGCTCGATGCGGCCGCGCATTTCCCCGGCCGCCTTGTTCGTGAACGTGACGGCGAGGATGCTGTGCGGGGCCGCGCCCTCGATCTGAATGAGCCACGCGACCCGGTGGGTGAGCACCCGGGTCTTGCCGCTGCCCGCCCCGGCCAGCACCAGCATGGGCCCCAGCGGTGCCGTGACCGCTGCACGCTGTGCGTCGTTCAGCGGATCGAGGAGGGGAGAGACATCCATGGGGGCGGCATTGTAACTGCAAGGCCGCATTTCAAGCGCGCGGGGGGCCCTCATCGCTCGACTGCACGCCTTCCTCGGCAAAGCGCACGAGGGCCACCATGAGGCTCAGGAGCACCGGCCCCAGGACGAGCCCGATGAGGCCAAAGGCGACGACGCCCCCGATCACGCCGACGAACACCACCAAGGTCGACACCGCGGCATGCTGCCGCGTGAGATAGGGTCGCAGGAGGTTGTCGCAGAGCGCGATCCCAACGCTCCAGATCCCTAAGAACACGGCGGCTGCCCAGCGGCCGGCAAATGCCAGATACAGCACCGCCGGAATGGCGACGAACCCCGTGCCGGCTCCCGGCAGGAGCGCGGCAAGCGCCGCCAGCACGCCGAACACCACCGGCGAGGGCAGCCGCGCGATCGCAAAGCCGACGCCCATGAGCGCGCCCTGCGCAAGCGCCGTCAGCGAGTGCCCGTAGACGACCGCGCGCGTGACCTCCGCCAGATAATGAATGAGCCGCGCGCGGCGCTTCGGTTCCAGCGGCACGAGCTTCATCACGCGGTTGAAAATGCGCTCGCCGTCGCGCAGCAGGAAGAACAGCAGGAACACCATGAGCGCGAATCCAATGACGGTGCCGAAGACGCCGATCGCGAGCTGCTCGCCGACGGCCGCGGCTGATTTCAGCAGCGACTGCGCGCCATTCACCAGCCATTCCTGCACCTGCGCGGCGGTGAGCGAGACGTCCGCATCCACCCAGCGCAGGAGCGGCCCGATGACGGGATAGCGATCGAGATCCTCCCGGATCGTCGGAAACGACGGAATGGAATGCGCGCGCAGATAGTCGATGAGGATGCCGACCTGTTTGGCGAAGACGATCCCCAGGGCCGAGAGCGGCAGGAACAGCACGAAGGGTGTCAGCGCCGTGATGAGCAGCGCCGCCCATGCGCGCCGCCCGCCGAAGCGGCGCGTCAGGCGCTTCTGCACCGGCAGCAGAAAGAAAGCGAGAAACGCGGCCCAGCCGAGCGGCCCCCAGAACGGCGCGAGCATCTTCAGCAGCGCATAGCCGAGGATCACGACGGTCGCGATCGCGAAACAGCGCCTGTAGAACCGCGAATACATCGCCGCCGCACCTGCGTGGGGCCGGAGTGGAGCCGGGAGAGTACCTCAAGCTCGCCGCACCCGGCTCGCGGACTTGGCGCGATGTCGGGCGCGGCGGATACTGCGCGAGTCTTACGGACGGGGAGACGGATCGGCATGCTGACGCTGTACGACTACCTCGACTCCGGCAACGGCTACAAGATCCGCCTCCTGCTCGCGCTTCTCGACCGAGCCTACCGCTGGGTGGAGCTCGACATCCTAAAAGGCGCGACGCGCATGCCGGCGTTCCTCGCGAAAAACCCGAATGGCCGGATTCCGACGCTGCAGATTGAGGATGGCAGTTATCTTGCCGAGTCGAACGCCATCCTCTGGTATCTCGCGGAGGGCACCCGCTTCATTCCGGGGGAGGCCATCGGCCGCGCGCAGGTGCTGCAGTGGATGTTCTTCGAGCAGTACAGCCACGAGCCGTACGTCGCGACCCCGCGCTTCATCAAGAAGCATCTGCCCGCCGACTCGCCGCGCCGCGCGGAATTGTCGCTGCGTCTGGAGCAGGGGCGCGCGGCACTCGCCGTCATGGATGCGCACCTGGCGACGCGGCGTTACTTTGCGACGGAGCACTACACGATTGCCGACATCGCGCTCTATGCCTACACGCATGTGGCCGACGAAGGCGGGCTCGACCTCGAGCCCTATCCGCACCTCACGGCCTGGCTCGCGCGCGTCGCGGCGCAGCCCGGCCACGTGCCGCTCACCCGCCGCCCGTAGTCACCAGCTGTTGCGCAGCTCGCGCAGTGCCAGGAACACCGTGCGCTCATCCGGCGCCGCGCCCATGTCAGGGAAGCTCTCGCGCAGGCGCGCGACGAGCTGCGGCTCGTGCAGGCGGAAGAAGGCGTTGATGCGCTTCTCGTCGGCGAGCGTCGTGACGAGGCCGCTCGCCGGGTCCTGCTGACGCGCCCGCGTCAGGAGCGCCGCTGCCGCCGCGTTGCCAGGCTCGCGATCGAGCGTGAATTCGAGATTGCGCGCGAGATACTCGTGCCCGGGATAGACACGGGTCGCATCCGGCAGGTACGTGAGCTGCCGGGCAAAGGTTTCGTAGAGCAGTTCGGGCGCGCCGCCGTTGTGGCAGTTGCCCACGCCCGCATTGAAGAGCGTGTCGCCCGAGAAAAGCCCGGGCTCTTCGGCCTCAGCGAACACACAGATGTGCGCCAGCGTGTGGCCGGGCGTATCCAGGCAGCGAAGCTCCACCGTGCGGCCGACTCGAATGGTGTCGCCCGCGGCGAGGCCCCGGTCGACTCCGCCGATGCGGCGTGCCGCATGGGCGTGCGCCAGCAGCTGCGCTCCGGTCGCCCCGATGAGGCCCGCATTGCCGCCGGTGTGATCGCCGTGCTCATGGGTGTTCAGGATCTGCCGGATCTGCCAGCCACGCGCCTTTGCCGCCGCCAGGCAGCGCCGCCAGTCGAGGGGATCGATGGCGAGTGCCTCGCCGGTCTCGGCGCAGGCGATGAGATAGTGGAAATTGCGAAACGCGTTCGCGGTCCAGATGCGCTCGATCAGCATAGTAGCCACGGTACCGGCAAAACGCGCGACGCGCCATAATGGCTGCGCACTGCGGGAGCGCTGCTTGAAGCACACTTTCTTGTTTGAGCCTGCCGCTTGGAGCGTCGTCGGCACCTTCTGGGCCGGCGACCGGCGGCCCGTCGACGCTCAGGGGCGCATCGAGATCAGTCATCGCGAGAGCTGCTGGCTGCTCGCAGGCTCGATGAAGGTCCTGAGCTGCCCGCCGGTGGAGTTCGTCAGCGCCTACTCGATCGAGCTTCCGGGGCGCGACGCCACGACTTTGAAGTGGACGGCGGAGAACGCCATGCTCGGCAAACTTCTGGGCGTGTTCTCGGTCGTCGGCGGCTCGATCCTGTCGAACTTTCACTCCGCCGACGGCACCTACCAGGGCACGGAGCATCTGGCACTGGTCGACGAGGATAATTATCGCGCCTGCGCCATGCTGCTCTTCAACAATCGAAAGCTCTCCTCCTGGCAGGTGGAGCTGGCGCGCATCGAGCGGCGCACCAAGAGTCGCTCTGCGTAGGGAGGTTGTGAGGTCCGAGGAGTGCGGTGCAAAGCCATCTGATGGATTTGCGAGCGCATGAAAATGCACGTTTTATGGCCAGCACTCGCGGTAGGGGTGTTGTCGGCGGCGCAAGTCGCAGATCCGCACGCGCCCTTGCCGCCGGCGACTGTGTCTGCAAGCGTGCGGCCGACGGCGGACAGTAAGGTCGTCAAGGTCTTCACGGAGAGACCCGGCGAAGATGAAACAGGGCCGCTCCATATCGTCTATAGCGACGGAGTGGATGTCGTGGTAACGGTGCCACCGATACCTGAAGCGAAAACCGATGACAGCCAGGCTGGATTTTCTGACCTGGAAATCGCCAGTGATACAGTGACGGTGGGCTGGGGTGAGAGCTACTGGGAGTGTTGTCAGTCCTATCCGATTCCGCTCGTTTTGACGCTGTACAGATCCGGAAAAATCATCCAACGGATACGTCAGGGGCAAATGCTCTGGGCTTGGTCCTTTGTCGATGGCACAACGCAAGTTGCCACCGTCTGGGGGACGACGCACGGCCCGGAGATCGGCGACTACCGGCTTTACGATGTAAAGACGGGGCGCATGCTTGCTGAGGTATACGGTGACGATGACCTCCAACAACTAAAGAGCGATGCGCCAGACTGGGCGCAAAAGCTGCAGGCAAAATTAGACGGTGTGAGCCCGGCTGCAAGCTTGCCGTGAGGTTGGAAGAGGTTCCTGCCTCGCGCATACCCGCGGTTAATGACGGCCTATTCAGCCCACTAGAGCGGTACAACGCGTGCTGCAAGACGCCGCGAGCCCCTGCGAAACACTGGCCGCCATCAATCCGGCAGGTTGAGCGCGCGCAGTAGCGCGTGGTAGCGCGGATCATCGCGCAGGCTCGCCAGACTTCGATCATGTTTGAGATAGCTGAGCCCGCCGTCGTGCTGACGATAGGCCCGGTCGAGCCACTCGAATGCCTTGTCCCGCTCGCCGCGCCACGCATAAACCTCCCCGATCTGGTAGGCCAGCGCCATGGCTCCCCTCTTGATGAGCTCGTCGAGCGCGCGCTGCGACTCCGTACTGCGGCCCAGCGTGTAGTCGACCATTGCGGTAAAGATAAAAGAGTAAAGGCTGTCGGTCGCTTGAAATCCTGCGAGCGCCTGCTGAGGCCGGCCATCAAACAGATCGATGAAGGCGGCCGTATACCGCGCATCGCCGGCCGGACTGATCTCGACGATGCGATGAGCGGCCAAGCGAGCTTCAGCAAACTGGCCGTCATCCATCAGCAGCGCCGCGAGCGCGCGCCCTGCGGGCACCGACAGCGGGTCGACGGCGATCGTTCTGCGCAGCATTGCCAGCGCATCAGGGGTGCGCCCGAGGGTCGCAAGCAGCTCGGCATAATCCACCTGCGCCGGCACAAAGTTCGCATCGAGCGCGAGCGCCTTCTGGAAATCAGCTTCGGCGCCATGCCAGTCGAAATAATAGTAATTTCGCAACCGACCTCGCGCCCAATAGCCCTCCGGTGATTCCGGCGCAAGCGCGATCGCCTTGTCGGCCGCCACGGCGGCGCCCCCGTAGCCGGCCGCCTCGCCAGTCATATCGGCGAGGCGCCATTCGGCATCGGCGATGCCGCTGTAGGCCGCGGCGTAGCCGGGGTCAAGTGCGACGGCTTTGCGGTAGGCCGCGAGCGCCTGCTGATTGGCCTCAACCGTGTCGCGGATGCGGAGCTGGTTGCCGAGCAGGTACTCCGTATAGGCCTCGGTATTGTCGGTGCGGTGGCGGCTCGAGATTTGCTGCGCCGGCAGCAGCTGCGCCTTCAATGCATCGACGACGGCGCCGGCGATCTCGTCCTGGACCTTGAAGATGTCCTTGACGTCTTGATTGTAGGTTTTCGACCAAAGATGGTAACCGTTGTCGGCGCGAATGAGCTGGGCTGTCACTCGAATCGTGTTGCCCGCCTTGCGCACGCTGCCCTCGAGAACGTGGGCTACGCGCAGTTTCTGTGAGATGGTCGCGACGTCCTCGGACTTGCCTTTGAAGTAAAAGGACGAGGTGCGCGCGGACACGCGCAGGCCCGGCACCTGAGCGAGGAGGTCGATGAGCTCCTCAGCAAGACCATCGGAGAAATACTCCTGGTCCTTTTTCTCGCTCAGGTCGACAAAAGGCAGCACGGCGATCGATTTCTCGGGGATCGCGCTCTGCCCGGAAGAAACTGATTGAACCGCCGCAGCGGAGGTTGCCGCGGCGCGCTTTGAGAGTACCCACCTGTCGACTGCGAAGTAACCCACCGCGATAACGACTGCCGCCGCTGCCAAGAGCCACGCCCGCCGGGCTCCTCCCGGATGCCGAGCGGCCTCATTAGAGCCAGCGGCGCGCAGGTTGCCGGTGACGGGCAATGCCTCCGCTTGCGGCCGGGCGGACGTCGGTGTGACGTGCCCGTCAGGCGCCAGCAGACGCGCTATGCGCTGCACGAAGGCGGGCGGTGTCGCGCCGTCGGGTAAACGGGTCCATTGCGCGGCCGAGAACGAGTCCGGGACATCCGCTTCTGTCTCGGGCGTGTCGTCGACACACACCGGCACGATGAATGCGCGGCTGCGGCCCATCAAGTGCGTGCGCTGCTCCGCAAGGCGCCACTCGAGTCTGAAGTAGCCTTCCGGGCGCGCCTGTGTATGCGCCGAGATGATCGGGAGGAAGAGCGCGCAGTCGCGAATGTGACGGCGAATCGTCTGATCCCAGACATCGCCGCCGCGCAGCTCGCTCTGGTCAAACCACACCTCGACGCCGGCGGCTCGCAGCGCGTCGGCAATATGCCGCGCCGGTTCGGCATCCTGCGAGGCATAACTTAGGAAGACGGCCTTTGCGGGCTCGGTCATTACGTTCCTGCTTCTAACGGCCGCCGCGTAGTGTATTGCCGCAAGGGGCACCGCCCAACGGGCCGCGGGGCGCTAGCGTAGCCGATTTTCTCCGTCGCTCCCGGGGCCGCGATTGGACGCTCCAGCACAACCGAAGACACGACCTGCCGCAGGGTTCGCGCTTGGCCATCCTCATCCACGGATAGGCCTAGAAACCGCCCTGCGTCGTCGGCAGGTAGTGATCGACCAGGAGCGCGGCAAAGAGCCACATCAAATAGGTGATGGAGAATCTGAAGACGCGCATCGGCAACTCCACCCGGGCCGTGATTTTCATGACGAGCGCGTAATACAGAAACATGGCGTTCAGAACGAGCGCGCTCGCGAGATAGATGAGACCGCTCATGCGCGTGAGAAACGGCATCAGCGTAACGACGACGAGCAGCACCGTATAAAGAAGAACGTGCAGGCGCGTGTACTCGACGCCGTGGGTCACCGGCAGCATCGGGATGCCGGCGCGCGCATAGTCGTCGCGGCGCGCAATCGCCAGCGCCCAGAAGTGCGGCGGAGTCCACGCGAAGATGATGAGAAAAAGGAGCAGCGCGTTCGGGTCGACGTGGCCGGTCACGGCGGTCCAACCGAGGACCGGGGGAGCTGCGCCGGCGGCGCCGCCGATGACGATGTTCTGCGAGGTCGCGCGCTTCAACCAGACCGTGTAGACCACCGCATAGCCAATGAGCGAGGCGAAAGTCAGAACGGCGGTGAGCAGATTGACCCTGACGCTGAGGATCGTCATGGCGGTCATGCCGAGAACGGCGGCGAACGCGAGCGCGCGCGTTTCGGTCAGGCGGCGTTGCGGCAGCGGCCGTCCGCGGGTGCGCCCCATCTGCTCATCGATGCGCCGGTCGAGGACGTGATTGATCACGGCGGCGCACGCGGCGGCGCAGGCGATGCCGAGGTTGCCCCAGAGCAGCGCATCGAGCGGCGGGATCCCCGGACTTGCGAGCAAGGTACCGACGATGGCGGTGAACACGATGAGCGCGACCACCTTGGGCTTTGTCAGCTCCAGATAGTCCCGCCACGGTGCGCGTGCGGCCCGCACGGATTCAGAGCGAGTCGCCAAGGTGCCTGTCCGCGATGAGTCGATCGTTTCGGATCGGGCCGCGAGCGTAACAGAACATCATTCGCGGGGTCCCCCACTCCCGGGCCGCGCGCTGACGGCGTCGTACAGGGCGAGGGTCGCGAGCAGCAGCAGCGCCGCCCCGGCGTTATGTGCGGTGGCGAGCGAGAGCGGAAAGCGGGCCGCGACCATCGACACGGCAATCACGAGCTGCAGCGCGAGAAATGCAAGCACCGCCCAGGCGGCGCGCCGCGCGCTGCGCTTGCGCACGCGGCGCAGCGTGAGCCCTGCCGCCAGCACGAGCATGAGCGTCGCTGCGCAGGCGCCGAGCCGGTGGGTCAGCTGAATGGCCGCGCGCGCCGGCTCCGCGAGCACGCCCCCTTCATAGTTGACGCCGAGCGGCCTCCACAAGACGAAGGCATGGGCGAAGTCGGTGGGCGGCCACCAGCGGCCCTGGCAGGTCGGGAAGTCCGGACAGGCGGTGGCGGCGTAATTGCTGCTGGTCCAACCCCCGAGCGCAATCTGCAGGGCCAGGATGACGAGCGCGGCCAGGCACAGCCGCCGCGGCAGGCGCTGCGCCGTGTCGGGCGCCGCGCCGTGCCGGTCCTTCCGCACGCCGAGCCAGAGCCACGCGAGCAGCGCGAGCGTCGTCATGCCAAAGATCAGATGCAGCGTCACGATGAGCGGCGTGAGCTTCAGGGTCACGGTGAGCCGGCCGAGGCCCGCCTGCAGGATGAGGAGGGCGAGGAGCGCGCAGGCGAAGCGCACGCCCATCATCCGCCGGCCGCGGTCCGCGACCGCGAGCACCGCGAGAATGACAATGAGGACGCCCAGGGTTGCCGCCGCGTAGCGATGGGTCATCTCGCGCCAGGCTTTGCCGACGTCGACCGATGCCTGCGGAAAATGCGCGGCGGCATCCGGCGCGATGCCGAGCGGCGTGGGCGCCCCGTAGCATCCGGGCCAGTCGGGACAGCCCAGGCCCGCGGCGCTCAGGCGCACGTAGGCGCCGAGCACCACGACCCCAAAACACAGCACGAGGCCCGCGAATGCGAGGCGGCGGATCCACAGCGCGAGCGGCATGACTCAACCGACGTGCGAGAGCTTCAGAAGCTTGGTCAGATCTTCGCGCAGCCCCTGCGGGTTCGCGCGGCTGTCGAAGCGCATCATGAGATTGCCCAGCGGATCGACGATGAAGATGGCATGGGCGCGCTCGTCCGCGGGGAACTGCCGCACGAGCTCTTCGCCCTCGCGGCCCGCGACCTGGACGACGACGAGTCCCGGATAATCGCGCACCAGGGACTCCCGCGCGGGCGCTTCGCCGGTGGCGATCCACACGCGCTGCACCCGCTGCATGGTGTTGTTGAGCCCCAGATGCGTCTGCCGCATCACGTAGAGCGCGCGCGCACACGAATCATCGCAGGCGCCCGCGCCGACGTAGACGAGCGACCACAGGTGCGTGAAGGTCTTTGCGCCGTAGGCGCTCGCGCGCGGCAGCTCGCGCACCGGCAGGATGAGCTCGCCATGATTGGTGCGCTGCGCGGGGCGCCAGCCCGCGCCGTAGTACATGCCGAAGGCCGCCAGCAGCGGGATCAGAAAGAGCGCAGCGAGGAGCGCCACCGTGCGCAGATTGCGCGCGCGCACGTCCTGCAGGGACGCATTCATCGCGTGTTCCGTGCACGCCGCACGGCCATGACGATCCACAGCACGACGAGGGTGAGCGCGAACAGCCACCATTGAATCGCGTAGGCCCAATGCCGCGCAGGCGGCAGGCCGGGCGGCTGCCAATCGCGAACGTAGCCGTCAGAGGCGCCCGGGTCGAGGAGGACGATGCGCTCCTCGAGGACGCGGCCGAGCGCCGCATTGAGTTCGCTCCTGCGCGGGTAGCTCGTGATGCGCGGCCAGCCGCCCTTCACCGCGGGCGGCGCGCGGCCAAAGGCCAGCCCGGCGCTCGGCAAATTATCCACGCGGCCGACGAGCGTCACGAGCGGTGGCGGCGCGAAGCCCACATCCGGCAGGCGCGCACGCGATCCGCTGAAGGCGACCCAGCCGCGGTCGACGAGGAGCGCGCGGCCATCGGTGAGCTCGAGCGGCGTCAGCACCTCATAGCCCGGCTGACCGGCGTGGCTGCGATTGTCGAGCAGGAACTGCCGGTCGGGACGCCAATGGCCGGTGAGCGAAACGCGCGCGAAGCGCGCGACGTCGTCGAGCTGGGCGGCGCCCAGCGGCATCGCCGCGTCCGCGCCGCGCGCGAACGCGTTCCACTCCTCCTGGCGCGCCTGCCCGCGCTGCCACTGCCAGCAGCCGAGGCTCACGAAAGCCACGATGAGCGCCACCGTGAGCGCGGTCAGCGCCCACGAGGGCGGCGCCAGCCGCGGCGCGGAGCCCTGGAGTAAACTCATCGCCTTATGAATTCCCTGTTTACCGTGCTCATCATCGGCGCACTGATTGCGATCGTCGCGAGCCTGGCATCGGCACTGAGGCATCTGGTGCGCGGCGCCGGCGATTCGCGCCGGATGGTGCGGGCGCTCAGCTGGCGGATCGGCCTATCGATTGCGCTCTTTGTCCTGCTGATGCTCGCGTGGTACACCGGCCTCATTGAGCCCCATGGCATCGACCCGATGAAAGTGCGCTGAAGCGTGCTCTACAGCCAGTACACGAAGATAAAGAGCCCCAGCCACACGACATCGACGAAGTGCCAGTACCAGGACACGGCCTCAAAGGCGAAGTGGCGGTTCGGCGTGAAATGGCCGTTCAACACGCGCAGCCAGATGATGAGCAGCATGATGGCGCCGATCGTCACGTGCAGGCCGTGAAAGCCGGTCAACATGAAGAAGGTCGAGCCGTACACGCCCGTCGACAGGCGCAGGCCGAGCTCCCTGTAGGCCTCGCCATACTCGTGCGCCTGCAGCGCGACGAAGCTAAACCCCAGAATGAAGGTCGCCGCGAGGAACACCATCAGCACCGGACGCTTGCCGGCGCGCAGCGCGTGGTGCGCGATGGTCACCGTCAATCCGCTCGTCAGCAGGATGGCGGTGTTGAGTGCGGGAACTCCGAAGGCCGGTATGGTGCTGAACGTCGAATCCGCACGGCCGCCGACGTGGCCCGGTCCATTCGTTGGCCAGTGACTCTCGAAGCCCGGCCAGAGCACGAGATTGTTGAAAATCTTGACGCCTTCGCCGCCGAGCCACGGCACCGCGAGGCGGCGCGCGTAGAAGAGCGCCCCGAAGAAGGCGGCGAAGAACATCACCTCGGAGAAGATGAACCACATCATGCCCATGCGGAATGAGCGATCCACCTGCAGGTTATAGGTGCCGTGCTGGCTCTCGCCGATGACCGTGTGGAACCAGCCGCTGAACATGAATATCAACAGCGCCGCTCCCGGCAGCAACGACCAGGCGCCGGTCATGTCGTTCAAATAGCAGACGGCGCCGAGCATCATGGTGAAGAGCGACACCGCGCCGACGATGGGCCAGTGGCTCGGCGTCGGGATGTAGTACTTGTTGGCGTCGTGCGGGTGTGCCAAATCCATATCAGTTCCTGCTGGTGGCCGTCGGCGGTATCAGTTTTGCACCGACGTGTGTGGAGTCGTCGTAGAACATATAGGACAGAGTGATCCGGTCGAGATACGTCGGCAGCGACGGGTCCACGATGAAGCGCACCGCCATCGTGCGCTGCTCGCCCTTGGCAAAGCGCTGCGGGGTGAAGCAGAAGCACTCGGTCTTGTGGAAGTAGGCCGCCGCCTTGGACGGCGAGATATTCGGCACCGCCTGTGCCACCGTGTCATGGCCGGTGAGGTTCTGCGCGAAATACTCGGCGGAATAGAGCTGCCCCGGATGGATCTCGATGGAGCGCTGCAGCGGGCGAAACGCCCAGCTGCCGATGCTCGGCAGCTCCGCCATGAAGTCCACCGTAATCGTGCGCGCCAGATCCGGCTGCTCGACCGCGACCGCACGCCGTGCGAGCGCGCTCTGATCCCCCAAGCCCGTGATGGCGCACAGCACGTTGTAGAACGGAACGAGCGCATAGCCGAAGGCGAAACTGCCGAGTGCGATGCCGCAGAGCTTCAGGGTGAGCCGGCCGTGCGACAGCTTGGCGAGCGCAGTGCTCATCGCCAGCCACGCACCAGCGTCATGACGATGAACGTGAGATAGAACGCGAGCGCGAGGCCGCCGAAGAGCAGGGCCGAGCGGCGTATGCGCCGGCGCCGCTCATCTGCATTCCCAGGGTCCACGAGGGCGGTGCTCACGCGCACATCAGTGCACGGCGGCGTGCGCGAGCACGGCTTCGGAGGGTGGCGTCTCCCAGGAATGGAAGGGCGGCGGGGACGGCAGCTCCCACTCGAGCCCGTGAGCACCTTCCCAGGCGCGGTTGCCGATCGGCGTGCCGTGCTTGATGCACTTCCAGATGAGGTAGGGGAAGAGCAGCTGCGAGAGCCCGAAGCCGAAGCCGCCGATGGAAGACACCATGTTCCAGTCGGTGAACTGCACGGCATAGTCGGGAATGCGGCGCGGCATTCCGGCGAGCCCCAGGAAATGCTGCGGGAAGAACAGCACGTTCACGAAAATGGCGGACAGCCAGAAGTGCCACTTGCCGAGCGTCTGGTCGTACATCCGGCCGGTCCACTTCGGCAGCCAGTAATAGACGCCGCCGATGATGCCGAAGATCGCGCCGGGGACGAGCACGTAGTGGAAGTGCGCGACGACGAAGTACGTATCCTGATACTGGAAGTCGGCGGGCACGATCGCGAGCATCACGCCGGACAAGCCGCCAATGGTGAAGAGGAACAGGAACGACACGGCAAAGAGCATCGGCGGCTCAAACGTCAGCGAGCCCTTCCACATGGTCGCGCACCAGTTGAACACCTTCACGCCGGTCGGGATGGCGATGAGCATGGTCGTCAGCATGAAGAACAGTTGGCCGGCGAGCGGCATCCCGACGGTGAACATGTGATGCGCCCAGACGATGAAGGACAGGAAGGCGATCGAGGCGATCGCATACACCATCGCCTCGTAGCCGAAGATCGGCTTCCTCGAGAAGGTCGGAATGATCTCCGAAATGATGCCGAAGGCCGGCAGGATCAGGATGTACACCTCCGGATGTCCGAAGAACCAGAAGATATGCTGGAACATCACCGGATCGCCGCCGCCTGCGGCGGTGAAGAAGGTCGTGCCGAAGAAATGATCCGTCAGCAGCATCGTCACCGCGCCCGCGAGCACCGGCATCACCGCGATCAGCAGATACGCCGTGATGAGCCATGACCACACGAAGAGCGGCATGCGCAACAGCGTCATGCCCGGCGCGCGCATGTTCAGAATCGTCACGATCACGTTCATCGAGCCGAGAATCGAGGACGCGCCCATCAGGTGGATGGCGAAAATTGTCATCGGGAAGGCAGCGCCACCCTGCAGCATGAGCGGCGGGTACATCGTCCAACCGCCCGCCGGCGCGCCGCCCGGCACGAAGAACGTCGCCAGCAGCAGCGTAAAGGCGAACGGCAGGATCCAGAAGCTGAAATTATTGAGACGCGGCAGCGCCATGTCCGGCGCGCCGACCTGCATGGGAATCTGCCAGTTGGCAAGGCCGGTCCACGCCGGCATGATGGCACCGAAGATCATGATGAGCGCATGCATCGTGGTCAGCGAATTGAAGAACAGCGGATCGAAGAACTGCAGCCCGGGCTTGAAGAGCTCCAGGCGGATGAGCATCGCGAGAAAGCCGCCGATGAAGAACATGATGCCGGCAAAGACGAGATACATGGTGCCGATGTCTTTGTGATTGGTCGCATAGACCCAGCGGCGCCAGCCGTGCGGCCTGTGCTCCTCGTGCGCGGCAAGATCGTCGTGCGCTCCGGCGGCGTGTGCGTAAGCCATGATCGTGAGTTCTCCGTTCAGCCCGTGGCGGGTGTTGCCGCAGGCGCGTTCGCGGCAGCCTGTTTTTGCTCGGCCGCTGTTGCTTTCAGCCAGGCGCTGAAATCTGCCTTGCTGCGTACATCGACGACGATCGGCATGAAGCCATGATCGCGACCGCACAGCTCGACACACTGGCCGCGGTAGAGTCCGGTTTTGTCCGGATCGACGCGGAACCACAGCTCGTTGATAAATCCGGGAATCGCATCCTTCTTCAGGCCAAAGGCCGGCACCCACCACGAATGGATGACATCGGCGCCGGTGATGAGCAGGCGCACCTTGACGCCGGCGGGGACGATGAGCGGATGGTCGACGTTCAGGAGGTAGTTGGGCACCGACGCGGGATCGATTCCGGAGAGCAGCTGGCGCGCCGCGTCGCTGGCGCGATCGAGGCGCGAAAAGTAGTTGACGCCGTCGTCCAGGTAGTCGTAGTTCCAGCCCCACTGGAAGCCGGTCACTTTGATGGTGAGCTCGGTATTGCGCGTGTCCTCGATGTCGACGAGCGTGCGCGCCGCCGGCACCGCCATCGCGATGAGGATGAACACCGGCAGGGCCGTCCAGATGATCTCCACGCGGGTGTTGTGGACGAGACTGGTATCGGCGACGGCGCCCTTCGATTTGCGAAAGGCGATGAGCGACCAGATCATCCAGCCGAACACCACCACCGCGATGCCGACGCAGATCCAGAAGACCTCCATGTGCAGGTCGTAGATCTTGCGGCTGATGTCGGTCACCCCCGGCGTCATGTTGAGGAGCCCCCAGCCGGAGTCGGCGCGCACCGCAGCGGCGAACGGCAGGAGGGCAGCGGCGGCGGCGACCTTGCTCATGGGGGATTTATATACTTCACTCCCTCGCGGGAGTTAGCACATGTTTCCGGGCGCACGCTCATCGGCAGCCGATCACGTTAAGCGCCCCCGCGCCAATCCCGGCGCGCAGAATGTTCAGGCTCGCATTGTAATCCCGGTCGATGGCCAAGGCGCAGGACGGACACGCGTGCGTCCGCACGGCGAGCGACTTCGGGACCAGCTCACCACAGCCTGAGCATTTCTGACTGGTATTTCTCGGATCGACTCGAATGAGGTGGCCACCAGTCTTTTCAACTTTGTAGTCCAGCATCCAGAGGAACCGCGACCATGAGGCATCCGCAATCGAACGCGCCAAAGTCGGATGACGAATCAGGTTCGAGACATTCAAATCTTCTACCGCGATCAGATCGGCTCGCTTGACGAGCGCGGCCGATTGCTGATGAAGCCAGGTGTTGCGTCTGTCGGTGATCTTGCGGTGCACTCTTGCGACGTGCGCACGCACTTTATGGCGGCGCTGACTGCCGCGCTCGCAGCGGGAAAGCGCGCGTTGCCGGCGGCGCAGCTCTTTCTCGGCGCGCTGGGCAATGCGTGGATTCGGGATCACGACGTTGTCGCTGCAATAAGCGAACACTTTGAGCCCGAGATCGACGCCGAGCGCCGAGGCAACCGCATGCTTCGGGGGCGCCTCTACCGCGATCTGCAGGCAGACATACCAGCCCCGGCCCTCACGACGAAACACGCAGGAGCGAATGTCCGCATCATCGGGCAGCGGCCGGTGCAAATGCAGTTTGAGGCCTCCGGGAATCCCCGCGAAACGCAGCCTTTTCCCATCGAACCGGATACCGCTAAATTCAGAGAAGCCGAAGGCTTCCCATCGTCCCCTGCCGCGAAATCGGGGGAAGCCGGCCTTGCCACTGCGCGCCTGCAGGCGACGGAAGAATCCCTGGAACGCATCATCCAGCCGCTTCAGCGTCCAGCGCTGCAAGTTCGCCGGCAGTTCGCCCATGTCACTCACCTCGTGTCGGCACTGCGTCAGCGCCTTGCACTGATCGACGTAGGTGCGTGTCTTGCCCGTCTTGCGATAACAGTCGATACGCTCTTCAAGCGCTGCGTTGTACAGCTCGCGTTGCATTGCGCACAGCCGCTCCAATGCACGGTGCTGGCTCTTGAGCGGCAACAAACGATAGCGGTACGTCAGGATCACGGCTTATTCTCGCGCAAGGGAGTCAAGTATATAAGTCCCCATCATTGCGACCTTGACAGCGCGCCGCGTCGAACGGCGGCGCAGGTAATTCTTCGAAAAAACATCCGGGCGGCGATTCTGCAGGATTTTACAGCAGGGCGCGCGTCTGCGTCACCGAACTCAAGCGCCGGCCATCAGGCGGCGCGCGGCGGCGAGCGGCAGCTCGAGCGCCTCGGGCGCATGTGACGCGTACGGCACAATTGCCACGGCGGGCTGCAGGCGCTCTGCGAGCGTCGCGATGTTGTCCGCCTTGCGCGCGAACGCGGGATCGATCGAGTTGCCGATCCAGCCGGCGAGTTCGGCGCCGTGCGCGTCGAGCGCGCGCGCCGTGAGCAGCGCATGGTTGAGACATCCGAGCTTCAGCGCGACGACCAGCACCACCGGCAGTGCGAGCGCGGCGGCGACGTCGGCCATGCTCGCGTGCGCGCTGATCGGCGTCAGCCAGCCGCCGGCACCCTCGACGATCACGCAATCCGCGCGGCTTGCGAGCTCATCGAAGCGCGCGCGCAGCAGCGCAAGGTCCATGACGACGCGCGCGTCGCGCGCGGCGATGTGAGGCGCGATCGGCGCGGCAAAACAATAGGGATTCACCGTCTCGTAGGCGCTTGCGACATTTCCCGCCTGCATGAGCGCGAGCGCATCCGCATTGCGCAGCCCCGACGGGGTCATGGCGGCGCCGGCGGCGACCGGCTTCATGCCCGCGACGCGTACGCCCTGGTGCGCGAGCGCCTTGATGAGCGCCGCCGCGACCACCGTCTTGCCGACGCCGGTGTCGGTGCCGGTGATGAACACGCCGCGTCGCAAGCGCATCATGTGCGGCGGCGGATCGCATCGACTGCGATGCGCGCCTCGCCGCCGCTCACCGCGGCGGTGGTGCGCTCGGTGCCGGCCCACGCGGTGGCGTAGACGATCTCAAAGCTTGCCGGCACACGCCCGTCGCGCCGGAAGCGCTCGTAAGCGGTGCGCATTTTCTCCATGCGCGCGCGGCTCGTGAGGCCGCGCGGACGCCCGCGGGTTGCGTTATGCGCACCGATCGCTTTCAGGTCGCGCATGAGCGCCGTGGTGTCGGCATAGGTGAGCACGACACGCTCGACGTCGAGCACCGGCTCCGCAAATCCCGCGCGCACCAGCGCATCGCCGACGTCGTGCAGATCGAGAAAGCGGTTGACGTGACTGTCGCCGTCCACCGCCGACCAGGCCGCGCGCAGCTCGTGCAAGGTGTCCGGCCCGAAGGTGCTGCAGGCAAAGAGCCCGCCCGGCGAGAGCACGCGCCGTACTTCAGCGAGCGGGCCCGCCAGATCGTTGCACCACTGCAGCATGAGGCTGCTGAACACCAGATCGACGCTCGCCGTGGCGAGCGGCAGGCGCGCAGCGTCCGCGAGGATGCGCTCGAAGCGGCGGAAAATTCCGCTGCGGCGGCGGGCCGCGTGCAGCATGCCGGGCGCGCTGTCGAGCGCGAGGATCAGGCTGCGGCGGTAGGCCGCGCGCAGCGCCTGCGCCCCCTGCCCGGTACCGGCACCGAGATCGAGCGCGACATGCGGCGTGAGCTTGAAGAGCTCCAGGCGCTCGAGGAGCTCGGCGCGCACGCGCGCCTGCAACGTCGCGGCCTCATCGTACGCGGCTCCCGCGCGATCGAAGGAGGCGCGCACGCGCTGCAGGTCAAGACGCGCCGCATCCCCGTTCTCGGCAGCGCTCACGCACACTCCTGCGCACAGATCCGAGCCAGCGTCTCGACCAGGGTATCCACCTGATCCTCGGTGTGCGCCGCGCACAGCGTCACGCGCAGGCGCGCGCTCCCGGCCGCCACCGTCGGCGGCCGGATGGCAGTGACCCAGAAGCCGGCCTGCAGCAGCGCCTCCTGCGCGCGCAGCGCCCGCGCGGGGCTGCCCAGAAGGACGGGCTGGATCGCCGTAGCGGAGGCCATGAGCGGGACATCGAGCTCGGCCGCCGCCTGTGCAAAGCGCCGCGCGAGCATCAGCACCCGTTCGCGGCGCCAGGATTCGCGTGCGGCGATGCGCAGCGCTGCGCGCGTGGCGGCGGCGACCGGCTGCGGCAGCGCCGTCGTGTAGGCGTACGGGCGGGCTCTTTGCAGCAGCAGCTCGATGACATCGGCCGCTCCGGCTACAAATGCGCCAAAAGTGCCGAAGGCCTTGCCGAGCGTGCCCACGAGCAGCGGCACCGCCTCCTCATCGAGATCGCATTGCTCGAGGAGCCCGCGCCCCGTGCGTCCGAGCACTCCCAAGCCATGCGCGTCGTCGACTACGAGCCAGGCGCCGTGGGCGCGGCTTAAGTGCGCAAGCTCGGCGAGCGGCGCGCAGTCGCCATCCATGCTGAACACGCCGTCGGTGGCGACGAGCGCGCAGGTGGCGCCACTCGCAGCGAGCGCGCGTTCGGCGGCGGCCGCATCCGCGTGGGCGTAGCGCTTGAGGCGCGCCCGGCACAGGAGCGCGGCGTCGATGAGCGAGGCGTGACACCGGCGATCAAGCAGCACGTGCTCGCCGCGGCCCGCGAGCGCACCGACGACCGCGAGGTTTGCCATGTAGCCAGTGGAAAAGAGCAGCGCCCGCGCCCGGCCGGTAAAGGCGGCGAGCTCCTCCTCGAGCCTGGCATGCTCGACGCCGTGCCCGGACACCAGATGCGACGCGCCGCTGCCCGCACCATGGCGCACAGCGGCGGCCGCCATCGCCGCGGCGATGTCCGGATGGCGCGCCAGCGCCAGGTAGTCGTTGCTGCAGAAATCCACGGCGCGCCGCCCGTCGACGGTGACGTCCGGCCACTCGCCGGCGCCGCCCGCTGTCGCGAGCGTCGCGCGCCGCCGTCTCAAAAGCCCGCGATCGAGCTCGCCGAGGCTTGCCTCAAGCGCTCGCGCGTCGCGCTTCATCAACGCCCGCATTCAGGCCCAGCCGTGCGAACAGGCGCCGATCCCGCTCGACCTCCGGATTGCCGGTCGTGAGGAGCTTGTCACCGTAGAAAATCGAGTTCGCGCCCGCAAGAAAGCACAGCGCCTGCAGCTCATCGCTCATCGCTTCGCGTCCGGCGGACAGGCGCACCTGCGCCAGCGGCATCAGCAGGCGTGCCACCGCGATGGTGCGCACGAAATCGAACGGATCGACCGGTGCGCTGTGTTCAAGGGGTGTGCCGGGAACCGCAACGAGCTGATTGATGGGCACGCTCTCGGGATGTTCGGGCAGGTTCGCCAGCGTGCGCAGCAGCTCCGCACGGTCGCTGAGCGACTCGCCCATGCCAATGATGCCGCCGCAGCAGACCTTGAGCCCGGCCGCGCGCACCGCCGCCAGGGTATCGAGCCGGTCCTGATAGCTGCGGGTGGAAATAATCTGCGGGTAGAACTCCTTCGAGGTGTCCAGATTGTGGTTGTAGAAGTCGAGGCCCGCCCGGGCGAGCTCCTGCGCCTGCTCGGCGCTCAACATGCCAAGGGTTGCGCAGGTCTCAAGCCCCAGCGCGCGCACCGCGCGGATCATGTCAATGATGAGCTTGAGATCCCTATTCTTCGGCGCGCGATAGGCGGCGCCCATGCAAAAGCGCGTGGCGCCGGCGTCGCGGGCGCGCGCCGCAGCCGCGCGTACGGCACCGAGGTCCATGAGCGTCTCGCGCTCGATGCCGGTGTCGTAGCGGACGCTCTGCGGGCAATAGGCGCAGTCCTCGGGACAGGCGCCGGTCTTGATCGACAGGAGCGTGCTCATCTGCACCGTATTCGGCTCGTGATGCGCGCGGTGCACCCGCTGCGCGTGGAACACGAGATCGGCGAACGGCGTTGTAAATAGCGCCACCACCTCGGGAAGCGTCCAGTCATGGCGCGGTGCGCCCTCAAACGAGGCATGCATGCAAGTTCCCACGGGTTGGTAACGGCTTATGTCGCGTGCGCCCGATGTTCGCGGCCCGACCGGGCTCTGTCAACGCAGGGTCATCGGATCAGTCGACGATTGGCGATTTTTTGAACACCGTGGGGCCGCGCACCGAAGGCACCGTGAACGGGCGGCGGGGCATCGCCGCCCATGCCGCCGGCAGCGAGCGCTCCGGGTCGGATGAATAGCCTGACGCGCGACGGCCGGGTAAAGTATCGTTGTGGCTGGGTCGGATGATGGGAAGGACAACATGAAGAACAGGTTTCCCCGGTGGGCGGCGCTCATTGCAGCCGTCGCTCTGAGCGGCCTTGTCGGGTTTGGACCGGCGACTCCTGCGTTCGCGCAGTCCAAGCAGACACCGAGCCGGGCGGCCGCGAAGCAACTGAAGGCGGCCGAGGAGGCGATTCACGCCAAGAAATACGATGTCGCGGCGGCGAAGCTCAAGGAAGTCGAAGCGCTGCCTGAGCGATCTCCGTACGACGAGTACCTCGTGCACGAGATGAAGGCGTTTTTGGATTTCCACGCCAAGGATTACGCCGACGCGGAAAAGGATCTCGAGGCGAACCTCAATACCCCCTTCGTCAAGCAGTCCGAGATGCCCGCGCGCGTGAAGCAGCTCGCGGTGTTGAACCTGACGCTCAAGGACTATTCGAAGGCGATTGATTTCGGCACGCGCGCCGTCAAGGGCGGCTTTGCCGACGACAGCACCTACGAGGTTCTTGAGCAGGCGTACTACATGAAGGGCGATCACAGAGCGACCTTGCGGTTCGTGAACGACTACGTCGACGCGCAGGTCAAGGCGGGCAAGACACCGAAAGAGCGCTCGCTGAAGACGATCATGACCACCTGCATCGCGCTCAAGGATCAGGGCTGCGAGCAGCACGCCTTCGAACGTCTGGTGCTCTATTACCCGAAGGGCGACTACTGGGAAAACCTCGTCAATTCGCTCTACAGCAGCGACGACTACAAACCGGACCTGCCGCGGCTGCAGCTCTTCCGCCTGGCCGTCGACGTCAATGTATTGAAGAACCCGAGGGACATCGTGGAGATGGCGGGGCTCGATCTGGACCAGGGGGCGGCCGGTGAGGCGGTGCGCGTGCTGCAGAAAGGGCTTGATGGCAACGTGTTCACCGACCAGCGGGAGAAGGATAAGAGCGGACGGCTGCTCGCTGCAGCCCAGAAGCGCGCGGCGGCCGACCAAGCCGCGCTGCCGCAGCTCACGGCTCAGGCTGCAGCGTCGCCGAACGGTCAGCAGGATGCGGCCGTCGGCTTGACCTTGTTGAGCTACCAGCAGTATCCGCAGGCCGTCGAGGCGCTGAATCGCAGCCTGAAGAAGGGCGGCGTGCAAAATCCGGCGAACGTCCAATTGCTGCTCGGGATCGCGCAGCTCAAGGCGGGTAACAAGGACGAGGCGATCAAGGCCTTCCACGCAGTGAAGGGCGATCCGAAATTCGAGCGTCTCGCGAGCCTGTGGGCGCTGCACGCGCGCCAGGCTTAGGGGGCGCGGTAGATATATTCCAGCAGAATGCCAATAAAGATCGCCATACCGACGTAGTGGTTGTTCAGAAAGGCGCGCAGGCACGCCTCGGACTCGCGCGTGCGGATGAGCCACTGCTGGTAGCCGAAGAACACCGCCACCGCGCCCAGTGCGCCGAGGTACGCGTAGCCGAAGTTCAGGCTCCTGCCCATCAAGAGCAATGCGAGCAGCATCGTCAGCTGCAGCGCGCCGACAATGAGCCGGTCCATGTCGGCAAACACGATGGCGCTCGAATTGACGCCGATCTTCAGGTCATCCTCGCGGTCGACCATCGCGTAGAGCGTGTCGTAGATCGTGACCCAGAGGATGGTCGCCACGAACATGACCCAGGCGACCCGCGGCAGGGTGCCGAGGAGTGCCGCAAACGCCATCGGCACACCCCAGCTGAAGGCGAGCGCCAGGTATAGCTGCGGCAGCGCGAAGAAGCGCTTCAAAAAAGGATAGGACACGGTGAGCGCTGCGCCCACGCAGGCGAGGCGCAGCGTGAAGGGATCGAGGCGCGTGACGAGCCACAACGCCGCGCCGAGCAGGAGGAGGAACAGCACGAGTGCCTCGCTCGAGGTGACGCGCCGCGCCGCGAGCGGGCGCGCCCGCGTGCGCCTGACGTGCGGGTCGACGTTGCGGTCGGCAAAATCGTTGACGATGCAGCCGGCCGAGCGCATGACCGTCACGCCGAGCACGAACACCAGCAGCACCTTGGGGTCGGGACGTCCGTTGCCCGCCACCCACAGCGCCCAGAGCGTGGGCCACAAGAGCAGCCAGATCCCGATCGGCCGGTCGAGGCGCATGAGGCGCAGGTATTCCTCGAGCCGGCGCGCGAGGCGGTGCCGCACAGGCGCCTCCATCGGTGCGACCTCATCCCACGCGTGCATAGCGCTCGCCTTCTCCGGTCCAACGCATGGTGAGCGGCGCGATGTGCTCGGGGTAAGCGCGCAGCATCGCGTCAGCGGCTTCCTGCACGCGCGGCAGGAGGTCCGCATCGCGCACCAGGTCGGCGACGCGCAGCTGCGCAAGCCCGGTCTGGCGCGTGCCGAGGAGCTCACCCGGGCCGCGCAGCGCAAGATCGCGCCGCGCGATTTCGAAACCATCGAAGGTCTCGCGGATGACCTGCAGTCGCGCGCGCGCGAGCTCAGAGAGCGGCGCGCGATACATCAGAACACAGCTGCTCGCCGCGGCGCCGCGCCCCACTCGACCGCGCAACTGGTGCAGCTGCGCAAGTCCCATGCGCTCGGCATTCTCAATCACCATGAGCGTCGCATCGGGCACGTCCACGCCCACTTCGATTACCGTGGTCGCCACCAGCAGCTGGGTCTTGCCCGCCTTGAAGGCGGCCATCGCCGCATCCTTCTGCGCAGCGGCCATCCGGCCGTGCACGAGGCCGACGCTGACGTCGGGCAGCGCGGCGCTGAGGAGCGCCGCGCTCTCCTCGACCGCCTGGGCGCGCGCCTCATCCGACTCATCGATCATCGGGCACACCCAGTAGGCGCGCCGGCCTGCGCGGCAGGCATCGCGGATGCGAATCACGATCTCGCTGCGGCGCTGCTCGGGGATGACGACGGTTTGCACCGGCGTGCGCCCGGGCGGCAGCTCATCAATCTCGGAGATATCCAGGTCCGCGAACGCCGTCATCGCAAGGGTGCGTGGGATGGGCGTGGCGGTCATGATGAGCTGGTGCGGAAAGCGCCCGCGCTTCTGGCCCTTCTTCTGCAGGCGCAGGCGCTGCTGCACGCCGAAGCGGTGCTGCTCGTCGACGATCACCAGCGCGAGGTGCGCAAAATCGATGCCCTCCTGGAAGAGCGCGTGGGTGCCCACGATCACGCGCACTTCGCCCGCCGCGATCGTCGCGAGCGCGCTCCTGCGCAGGCGCGCGCTTTGCGAGCCCGAGACGAGCGCCACCGGGATACCGAGGGGGTGAAACCAGTCGCGAAAATTTCGCCAGTGCTGCTCGGCCAATAATTCGGTGGGTGCCATGAGTGCGGCCTGCAGGCCGCTGCCGGCCACACGCGCGGCGGCCGCAGCCGCCACCACCGTCTTGCCGCAGCCCACGTCGCCCTGCAGGAGGCGCAGCATCGGGCGTCCGGCGCCGAGGTCGGCGTCGACCTCCTGCAGGGCGCGGCGTTGCGCGCCGGTCAGCTGGAACGGCAGCGCCGCGAGGAAGCGCTTGGCGAGGTTCTCACGATCATCGACGCTGCACGGCGTATCACGCTGCACGGCGCGCTTCATGAGCTTCAGGCTCAAATGATGAGCGAGCAACTCCTCGAATGCGAGCCGCCGCTGCGCCGGGTGGCGCCCGGCCGCGAGTTCCGCGAGGCTCACGCCGCGCGGTGGCCGGTGCATGTAGGTGAGGGCTTCCTTCAGCGGCGGCAGCCCGAGCGGCTCCAGGATCTGCGGCGGGATCCAGTCGCGCACCGCGCTGCGCTCCAGTTCGCGCAGCGCCTGCGCGATGAGCGCGCGCAGTCGCCCCTGCGCAATGCCCTCGGTACCCGGATAGACCGGGGTCAGACAGTCCTCGAGCGGCGCGGCAGCGGTGCCGAGCCTGCGGTACTCGGGGTGCACCATCTCAAGCCCGAGCGGTCCGCGGCGCACCTCGCCGAAGCAGCGTACGCGCGTGCCGCGGGCAAGACCCTGCTGCTGCGCGAGCGAGAAGTAAAAGAAGCGCAGCGTGAGAAAGCCCGAGCCGTCGCCGATGCGTGCGAGCAGTTGGCGGCGTTTGCGATACGCGACCTCGGTGAGGTACACCTCGCCTTCCACCGCCGCGCGCATGCCCGCAACCAGCGTGCCGAGCGGCGCGATCTGCGTGCGATCCTCGTAGCGCAGCGGCAGCACGAACAGCAGATCCTGCACCTGCGTGACGCCGAGGCGTGTCAAACGCTCGGCGAGTGCCGCGCCGACGCCGGGCAGCGCCGTCACCGGCCGCTGCTCGGTGGGCGCGGCGGCGCGACTCGTGGCGCGCTCAGCCAAGATGCAGGATGCCCTCGATTTCGACGCGCGCGCTGCGCGGCAGCTGCGCGACGCCAATGGTGACGCGCGCCGGATAGGGCGCGCTGAAGTAGCTCGTCATGGTCTCGCTGACGGCGGCAAAGAGCGCCATGTCGGTGAGATACACCGTGAGCTTCACGGTGTTCGCGAGCGAGCCGCCGGCGGCGGCCGCGACCGCCGCGAGGTTGTCGAACACGCGGCGGATTTCCGCGTGGATATCGCCGCTGACGAGCTGCATCGTGGTGGGGTCGAGCGGAATCTGACCGGACAGATACACCGTATCGCCCACCTGTACGGCCTGGGAGTAGCTGCCGATGGCCTGCGGGGCGGCCGGCGTGTGGATGGTCTTGCGGGTCGTGGTCATGAGGAGCCTTTGAGGTTTTCGTGATACTTGTGGTCGCGGGCGTGGGCCGCGATGGTGCGCGTGACCCGCAGCACGTCGGGCATGCGCCGGATGATGCGCACGATACGCGCCAGGTGCTTGCGGTTGCGCACCTTGATCTCAAATATCAGCACCGAAGTGTCGGCGTCGCGCGTCTCGACCGAGACATGATCGATATTGGTGTCGGTGCTGGCGATGGCCGCAGCGACGGCTGCCAGCACACCGGTGCGATTGGCCGCGTCGACCCGAATCTCGGAGCTGAAGTGCCGGTCGGGCGCGCTCTGCCAGGTGACCGGCAGCCACTTCTCCGGATGCTTGCGGTAGTCCTCGACGTTCACGCAGCGGTCGCGATGAATCACGATGCCGCGGCCGCTCGACAGGAAGGCAAAGATCGGATCGTCGGGAATCGGGAAACAGCAGCGTGCGGAGGTGACGAGAAGTCCCTCGGCGCCGGCGATGGCGAGCGGCAGCGGCGCGCCGGAGCCATCGTGCGCGGGCCCGACGGGGAGCAGGCGGCGCGCCACCAGCGGCGCGAGCCGCTCGCCCAGGCCTACTTTTTCATAGAGCTCATCGAGGTCCTTCATGCCGAGCTCGCCGAGCGCGGCCTGCATGGACTCGGCGCTCACGTCCTTCAGTGACAGCGAGAACTCCGCCAACGCCTGATCGAGCAGGCGCTGCCCGAGCCCGATCGCCTCGCTCCTTCTTAGGCTCTTCAAATAGTGACGGATCGCGCTGCGGGCCTTCGCCGTGACGACGAAATTCACCCAGGAGGGATTGGGCATCGCGCCCTTCGCCGTAATGATCTCGATCGTCTGCCCGTTGCGCAGCACCGTGCGCAGCGGGGTCAGGCGCCGGTCGATCTTCGCGGCCACGCAGCGGTTGCCGACGTCGGTGTGCACGGCGTAGGCGAAATCGACGACGGTCGAGCCGCTCGGCAGGCGCAATATGGCGCCGCGCGGCGTGAATACGTAGACCTTGTCGGGAAACAGGTCGACCTTGACGCTCTCGAGAAACTCCTCGGAGCTGCCGCCTTCCTGCAATGCGACCAGATGCGACAGCCACTCGCGCGCGCGTTCCTGCTGCATGCTCTCCGCGTCGCCGCCGCTCTTGTACTTCCAGTGCGCCGCGATGCCCGACTCGGCGACGCGGTGCATGTCCTCGGTGCGGATCTGCACCTCGAGCGGCACGCCGTTCGGACCGAAGAGCGTGGTATGCAGCGACTGATAGCCGTTGACGCGCGGGATGGCGATGTAGTCCTTGAAGCGGTTCGGCATGGGCTTGAACACGCCGTGCACCCATCCGACCGCGCGATAGCAGGTGTCCACATCCTCGACGATGACGCGCAGGCCATAGACATCGACGATCTCGTTGAGGATGGCGCGCTTGCGCCGCATCTTCTTATAGATGCTGTAGAGATGCTTCTCGCGGCGCTCGACGCGCGCGGCGCTGTGGTTCTTCAACAGCGCCGCCTGCAGCTGCCGTTCGATCTTCTGCAGAAACTCCTTCTGATTGCCGCGCGCGCGCTTCAGCGCGCGCTCCAGCACGCGGTAGCGCTGCGGGTAGAGCGCGCGAAACCCCAGGTCTTCCAGCTCGAGCTTGATGTTGTAGAGGCCCAGGCGCTCGGCGATCGGCGCATAGATATCGATGGTTTCGCGCGCGATGGCGCGCCGCCGCGGCGGCGTCATCGCCTCGATGGTGCGCATGTTGTGCGTGCGGTCGGCGAGCTTCACGAGGATGACGCGCAGATCGCGCACCATCGCGAGCAGCATCTTGCGGAAACTCTCCGCCTGCGCCTCCTCGCGGCTCTTGAATTTGATCTGATCGAGCTTGGTGACACCGTCGACGAGCTCGGCGACGTCCGCGCCGAAGCGCGCCGTGAGCTGGTCCTTCGGCGTCGGCGTGTCTTCGATGACATCGTGCAGGATGGCCGCGATGATCGTGTCCGGGTCCAGGTGCAGGTCGGCGAGAATGGCCGCGGCGGCTACCGGGTGGGCGATGTAGGGCTCGCCCGACAGGCGCTTTTGGCCCTTATGGGCCGAAGCCCCGAACTCGGCCGCCTCGCGGATACGCTCGACCTGCTCGGGCGGCAGATAGGCCTCGACGCTGGCGAGCAGCTCCTTCAGGCCGGGTGTGCGCCTTCCGCCGGGGAGCAGTCCCAGGAGCGAAGACGCGTAGTCCATGGGGGCCGTCGTCCGGAGAGGTCAGTCTCCGAGGCCGAACTGTGGAGCTCGGAACGCGGGCTGATGCTCCATCTCGGGCAGCGGATTGGGTGCCGGCGGCTCGGGCTCCCGCAGCATTTCGGCGGTAATGTTGCCGGCGGCAATCTCGCGCAGCGCAACGACGGTCGCCTTGTCGTTTTCCCAGGCAAGCGTGGGCTCGGCCCCGTTTGCCAGGCGCCGCGCGCGCTGCGAGGCGAGCAATACGAGCTGGAAGAGGTTTTCGACGTTGTGCAGGCAGTCTTCGACGGTAATACGGGCCATGGTTCAAAACTTTGGAGATGAGCGCCACGCCGGGCGCGAAAGGTCTAACACTATAGCGAAGCAGTGGGAGTCAGGCCAGTAGCTCGGCGAGGAGGGGCTGCAACGCCGGCCGATCCGCTGCCAGATCGTCCGCCTGGCCGTCGATGATGCGGGTGAGATCACCCAACGCCTGCTCGAAGGCGTCGTTCACCACCACGTAATCGAATTCATTCCAGTGCGACATATCCCCGACGGCGTCGCGCAGGCGCCGGGCGATCGCGGCGTCCGACTCGGTCTTGCGCGCGCGCAGCCGCTTCTCAAGCGCGGCGCGCGAGGGCGGCAGAATAAAGATGGTGACGCACTCCGGCAGCGACGCGCGCACCTGCCGCGCGCCCTGCCAGTCGATCTCGAGAATGACACTGTCACCGCGGGCGAGACTCGCCTCCACCGGCGCGCGTCCCGTGCCGTAGTGGTTGTCGAAAACCTGCGCGTGCTCGAGGAACGCCCGCCCGGCCGCTAATTTGCGAAACTCGTCGACGGCAACGAAGAAGTACTCGCGGCCCTCGAGCTCATTGGGCCGCGGCGTACGGGTGGTATGGGAGACCGACAGCCGCAGCAGCGGCCGCCGTTCGAGGAGCGCCTTGACGAGCGAGGTCTTGCCGGCGCCGGACGGGGCTGCGACGACGAAGAGCTTGCCGCGCGGTGCGCGCTGGTCGGCTGGGGAGTGACTCACGCCGCGCCCGCCTCGTCGATGAGCTCGATCCAGTGTTTGACCGGTACGGCGGCGGCCGCGGCCAGGTGCTGCAGGCAGCCGACGTTGGCCGTGGCAATCACGGCGGGCGCCGCCGCCTGCAGGGTGTCGAGCTTGGCGGCGCGCAGCCGCAGCGCCAGCTGCCGCTGCAGAATCGAATAGGTGCCCGCCGAGCCGCAGCACAGATGCGGATCCGGCACCGCGGTGAGTGCAAATCCTGCGGCCCGCAGCAGCGGTTCCACACGCCCCGTCAGTTTCTGGCCATGCTGCAGCGTGCACGGCGACTGCCAGGCGACCCGCGCTGCGCCTCCGCGGCGTCTGCCCTCGGTCATGTGCACGACGTCGCCGACGGCTAGCACCTCACACAGATCGCGGGTGGCCGCGCTCACGCGCGCGGCGCGCGGCGCATAGACGGGATCGTCACGCAGCAATTCAGCGTAGTCCTTCACCATTACGCCGCAGCCGCTCGCCGTGGTGACGAGCGCTTCGGCGCCCCCGTCCAGAAGCTGCACCCAGGCATCGACGTTGCGCCGCGCCTGCTGCAGGGCGCGTCGGGTGGCACCGAGATGATGGCTCAGTGCGCCACAGCAGGTCTCCGCTTTGGCGGTGACGAGCGAGATGCCCATGCGGTCGAGAACGCGCGCGGCGGCGGCATTGATGTTGGGCGCGAGCGCCGGTTGCACGCAACCCTGCAGCACGATCATGCGGCGTGCATGGCGCGGCGCCGGCGCTGCGGTCGCGTGCGCGCGCACCGGGATGCGCTCAGCCTGCAGCTGCGGCAGAAGCGGCCGCAGCCACTGAGCCACGCGCAGTGCCCCGGCAAACAGCGCTCGGCGTGACAGCGCAGCGCCGAGCGCGCTGCGCAGCAGGCGCTCGCGCGGCGTGCGGATCGGCCGCGAGTCGAGCATTTGGCGGCCGATGTCCAGCAATTGCCCGTACTGCACGCCCGACGGACAGGTGGTCTCGCAGGCGCGGCAGGTGAGGCAGCGATCCAGATGGGTCGCCGTGACCTCGGTTGCGGCGGCGCCCTCGAGCATCTGTTTGATGAGATAGATGCGTCCGCGCGGGCTGTCGAGCTCATTGCCGAGCAGCTGATAGGTCGGGCAGGTCGCAAGGCAGAAGCCGCAGTGCACGCAACTGCCGATGATGGCCCGCGCGCGTTGCGCGGGGTGCGCGTGCGCGTGTGCGGCGCTGAGCTCAGTGTGCATGCCTACAGATCCGCATACAGGCGGCCCGGATTGAGAATGGCGTGCGGATCAAACGTCTTTTTAAGCTCCCGATGGATGCGCATGAGCGCGGCAGGCAGGGCTGCGAAAACCTCGCCGCCCGGCTGCGCGGCGCGAAAACGCGTGGCAAAACCGCCCACGCGCCGGCAGCTCGCGTGCAGGTCGGCGCGCGGATCATCGGGCACGAGCCAGCGCTGCGCACCCGTCCACTCCACGAGCGTGCGTCCGCGCAGATCGGGGAGCGCAGCTTCCGGCGGCACGCTGAGGCGCCACAGATCCGCGGCACCCCGAAAGAATGGGTGGGTGTGCTCTCTAATACTGATCCAGAAGAGCTCTGCCGCCGGCAGCTCCTCGCCACCGATGCGCCCGCGGGCCTGCGCGAGCGCCGTCGTGGAGCCCTCGAGGCGCACATACAGCCGATCATCGACCCAGCAGGTTGCCGTCACGGGCAGCGGGGTGAGCGCCCAGTCGTTCATGCGTTCGATCGCCTGAGGGGCATTGAGCGCAAAAGTCAGCGTCAGCTGACCTGGCGCTCGCGGCAGGACCTTCAATGAAACCTCGAGCAGCACACCGAGCGTACCGAGGGCGCCGACCATGAGCCGCGTGACATCATAGCCTGCGACATTCTTCATCACGCGCCCGCCGAAATTCAGGACCTGCCCCGCGCCGCTGAGTACCCGCACGCCGAGCACGAAATCGCGCACCGGTCCGGCACTTGCGCGCGCCGGACCCGACAGGCCGCTCGCGATCATGCCGCCGAGGGTCGCGCCCGGGCCGAAGTGGGGAGGCTCGAAGGGCAGATATTGATCGCAGGCGGCGAGCTGCGCCTCGATGAGCGCCAGGGGTGTGCCGGCGCGTGCGGTCAGCACCAGTTCCTGCGGATCGTAGTCGAGTACTCCCGAGTGTTCCTGCAGCGCCAGCGGCTCACCGCGCAGCGCGCCTCCGTAAAACGCCTTCGATCCTGAACCGCGCAGCTGCAGGGGCGTATGCGCCGCCGCCGCCGCCTGGACGCGCGCGCTGAGTTCGGCCGTGGCGTCGCGGTCCATCGCTTCAAAACCGCGGCAGGTGCGCGAATGGCATCTGCCCGCCGTGCACGCGCAGCGCGCCGTAGTCCGCACAGCGCGAGAGCGTCGGCACCGCCTTGCCGGGATTCAACAGCGCGAACGGATCGAAGGCCCGCTTGACGGCATGAAACATTTCAAGCTCTGCGGCGCCGAACTGCGTACACATGGGTCCCAGCTTCTCCACTCCGACGCCGTGCTCCCCCGTCACCGTCCCACCCACGGCCACGCACAGCTCGAGGATGCGATTGCCGCACGCCTCCGCACGCCGCAGCTCCTCGGGCTTGCCGGCATCAAACATGATGAGCGGATGCAGGTTACCGTCGCCGGCGTGGAATACATTGGCGATCGGCAGCGAAAATTCCGCTGACAGTTCACCGATGCGGCGCAGGACCTCGGGCAGGCGGCGCCGCGGGATCGTGCCATCCATGCAGTAGTAATCGGGCGCCAGGCGCCCCACCGCCGGGAAAGCCGCCTTGCGTCCGGACCACATGCGCAGCTGCTCGCTCGCATCCGCTGCCACGCGCAGATGGGTCGCGCCGGCGCCGCGCATGACGGCCATGACGCGCTCCAGCTGGTGAGTGACGTCCGCATCGCTGCCGTCGATCTCACACAGCAGCAACGCCCGCGCCGCCGTCGGATAGCCGCACTTGGCGAACGCATCGGCCGCGCAGATCGCAGCGCCATCCATCATTTCCAGGCCGGCCGGAATGATGCCCGCGGAAATGATGTCGCCGACGACGCGGGCGCAGACGTCGATGTCATCGAAGGCAGCGAGCATGAGTTCGACCCGCTCAGGCCGGGGCAACAACTTCACGGTGACCTCCACGATGACGCCCAGCATGCCTTCGGAGCCGGTGAGCAGCGCCGTCAGGGCGTAGCCGGGGGCCTCACCCATTTCTGACCCGAGGACGACGAGCTCGCCCGCCGCGGTCACCACCTTGATCTCGAGAATGTTGTGCAGCGTGATGCCGTACTTCAGGCAATGCACTCCACCGGAATTCTCGGCGACGTTGCCGCCGATCGAGCAGGCAATCTGCGAAGACGGGTCGGGGGCGTAGAACAGATCGTGCGCGGCGCAGGCTTTTGAAATAGAGAGGTTGGTGACACCGGGCTGAACGCGCGCCAGGCGGCGCCGCGGGGAGAGCTCCAGTATCTGTTTGAGGCGCGCGAGCACCAAGAGCACGCCATCCGCCACCGGCAGGCTGCCGCCCGAGAGGCCGGTGCCGGCGCCGCGTGCCACCACCGGGACCCGCAGCCGGTGACAAATCGACATGACGGCCTGCACTTCGGCGGCGTCGCCGGGCAACACGACGACGTCGGGCACGCGCCGATACGCGGTCAGGCCGTCGCACTCAAAGGCGACGCACGCCTCGCGCGCCGTGAGCACGTTCGTCGCGCCGACCGCGGCGCGCAGTTCCTCGGTGAGGGACGCCATTCCTAAACCCGGTCCTCTCGTCGCGATCGATCGTCAACCCCGCCCACCCGCAGCGGCTTCTCTGCGATGAGCGTCGATCTGTCCGTGGCGCTCGCCCTGTGCAGCGCGCGTCCCTGAAGCATAGTGCCGAAGCGATTCGTGTTCGCGCAAATCGCCCCAGGTTCACGGCAAGCTCGCGAGTGCGCCGGCTGCCCTCGTGTGGGCCCGCGGCAAAGACAGTGACCCCAATGGCGCATTGCCGCGCAAACTCGCAGCGGCGGGCACTTGACACCGCCGCCCGGTCGCAAGCGGGCCGCACGCTCACGCCGCTAAGGTGACCCGCCAAGGCCGGATGGTGCGCGTTCCCCTCAAGGGGGCGTCAGCTGCCCAAGCGGTTCGGATCCCGCCAGGCGCGTTCGAAGGGCAGTCGCCAGGCGCGCGGCGCGACGAGCTGATGAATCGCATTCGGCCCCCAGGAGCCCGGCGCATACAGCCGAACGGGCGGCGGTGCTTGCAGGAGCGGCGTCGACACCTCCCAGAGACGCTCGATGCCCTCGGCGGTCGTAAAGAGCGTGTGATCGCCCTTCATGGCGTCCAGAATCAATCTCTCGTAGGCCTCGAGCACATCGCCGACGAGGCCCGTCTCATGCATTGCGAATTGCAGGCTCTGCTTGTCAAGGCGCATGCCCGGGCCGGGGCGCTTGCCGTAGAACGACAGCGACATTTTCGCAGCGTCCGCCAGGTCAAACGTCAAGTGATCGGGGCCCTGTGAACTGACGCCGGAGCCGGCGGGGAACATGCTCTTGGGCGGCTCGCGAAATGCGATGGAGATGATGCGCTGCCCCTCGGCAAGACGTTTGCCCGTGCGCAGGTAAAACGGCACGCCCGCCCAGCGCCAATTGTCGATGCAGCACTTCAGTGCGATGAAGGTCTCGGTGTCCGATTCAGCATCGACGCCCGCCTCGGTGCGGTAGCCGGTGTATTGCCCGCGCACGACGTCGGCGGGCGCGATCGGCAACATGCTGCGAAATACTTTGTTCTTCTCTTCGCTGATGGGCGCGGGCGCCAGCGCCGTCGGCGGCTCCATCGCCATGAAGGCGAGAATCTGGAAGAGATGGGTCACCACCATGTCGCGAAACGCCCCCACCGCCTCATAGAAGCCGGACCGCTTTCCCAGGCTCAGCGTCTCCGGAACATCGATCTGCACATGGTCGATGAAATTGCGGTTCCAGATCGGCTCAAAGAGTCCATTGGCGAAGCGAAACGCGAGGATGTTCTGCGCCGGCTCCTTGCCCAGGAAGTGGTCGATGCGGAAGATCTGATCTTCGCTGAACACCTCATGCAGCTTGGAGTTGAGAGAGACCGCGCTCGCCAGATCGGTGCCGAACGGCTTTTCCATGATGATGCGCGCGCGCTCGACGAGACCGGCCGCGCCGAGCAGCCGCACCGCCGAGAGCGCCGCGCTCGGCGGGACGCTGAGGTAGTGCAGGCGACGGCTCTCGGCGCCGAGCGCTTGCTCGGCCTTCTGCACCGCTGCTTTGAGGCTGACGGCGCCGGCGGCGAGCGGCACGTAGTCGAGGTTCTTGGCGAAGGCGTCCCATTCCGCGGCGATCCGCGTGCCACTGGAGAATTCGTCGAGTGCGCTGCGCACTTCGCTGCGCAGCGCGTCGGCATCCAGGTTTTCCAGAGATACGCCGATGATCCGGTAGTCCGGAATGAACCCGGCGCGCGCCAGGCGAAACATTCCCGGCCACAGCTTGCGCCGCGCCAGGTCACCGGTGGCGCCCACGAGGACCACGACCTGTGGATACCGCGGAGACTCGCCTGCAGGAATCTTTGACACCGCGCCTACCCTCCGTACTTGAATGGATCCACCAACCGCGCGGATTCTGGCGCATCAATCGAGCGGCGGCCACCGGCACGCGCCCTGCGCGGGTATCTACGGTTCGATTCTTGCGGCACCGCCCTCTCTTGCAACGGCGGCGGCGGCCTGCGGTATTCTCTTCATCATGCCTCAGGATCAGGTTCTGATTGCGGGGGCCGGACCGACGGGGCTGGTTCTTGCGCTGTGGCTGACGCACCTCGGCGTGAAAGTACGGCTGGTCGATAAAGCGCCAGAGCCCGGCACCACGTCGCGCGCATTGGCCGTGCAGGCGCGCACGCTTGAGTTTTACCAGCAGCTGGGGTTTGCGCAGGCGGTCGTGGAGCGAGGTCATCAGATTGCGGCCGTCAATCTCTGGGTGACGGGCGCCAAGGTCGCGACCGTTCCCATCAAAGAGATGGGGCGAGGGCTCAGTCCCTTCTCGTTTCCGCTTATTTTCCCGCAGGACGAGCATGAGCGGCTGCTGACCGAGCGGCTCGGCGCGGTCGGGATAGAAGTCGAGCGTCGCACGGAATTGATGGGATTCGAGGATGACGGGCAAGAAGTGCGCGCGACACTGCGCAAAGCCGATGGCTCGGAAGAGATATTTTCGGCCGCCTATCTTGCCGGGTGCGATGGTGCGCGCTCCAAAACCCGGGAGGTGCTCAACGTAGGCTTTCCCGGCGGCACCTATGACCACTTGTTCTATGTGGCGGACGTGCAAGCCTCGGGTCCGCCGATGGACGGCGAGTTGCACGTTGACCTCGATGAGGCGGATTTCCTGGCCGTGTTTCCTCTCAAGGGCGTCGGCCGCGCGCGCCTGATCGGCTCGGTGCGCGACGACGCGGCGCAAAACTCCACGGAACTCAAGTTTGAAGATGTGCAGAATCGTGCCATCCGCAACCTGAAGATCGAGGTGCAGCGCGTCAACTGGTTTTCGACGTACCGCGTCCACCACCGCGTCGCGCAGGCTTTCGGCAAGGGGCGGGCCTTCCTGCTGGGCGATGCCGCACACATTCATAGTCCCGTCGGCGGCCAGGGAATGAATACCGGCATCGGCGACGCGGTCAACCTTGCGTGGAAGCTCGCCGCCGTGCTCAAGGAAAAATCCAGTGCCGCTTTGCTCGCGAGCTACGAGCCCGAGCGCATCGGCTTCGCGCGGCGGCTCGTCGCGACCACGGATCGCGTCTTCGCAGGAGTGATCAGCTCCGGCTCAATTGCCCGGTTCGTGCGCACCGAAGCGGTTCCCGGGATCATGCCCGGGCTTTTCAGGATGCCGTTCTTCCGCCGGCTGGCTTTTCGCACCGTCTCGCAGATCGGCGTGAACTACCGCGGCAGTCCCTTGAGCAGCGGCTCAGCAGGCCAGGTGTGCGGTGGCGACCGCCTGCCGTGGGTGGCGACTGCGGGAACGAACGACAACTTTGCGCCGCTGACGACTCTCAAATGGCAGGTGCACGTCTACGGTGCTCCGAATGAACCGCTTGCCGAGTTCTGCGCGCAGCGCGGGCTGCAGTTTGAACGCTTCGCGTGGCAGGCCACCTGCCGTGACGCCGGCCTCATGCAGGATGCAATCTACCTGGTGCGCCCGGATGGCTACATCGCGCTCGCCGATCCGGAGCGAGCCACGCAAAAGCTCGTGCAGTATTTCGCCGCGCAGGGAATTCACGCCGCGCCGCGCTAGCACGCTCATGGATGTGCATTTTTCTTAGTCACATGCGCAATCGCCTTCGCCCGTCCGCCACTACGGGATGCTTATTTTTTGTAGGCAATCGCTGCGCTGCTCGGCCCAGCAAGCGGAACAATCTTGGTACGCGTAAAACCCGCTTCCTTGCACCAGGCATCGAATTGGGCGCCGGTGTAGTCAAAGCCCCCGGGCACCTCGATCAACATGTTGAGTGACATCAACAGGCCGAAGGTGTTCTTGCGGCGCGCGTCGTCGATGATGTTCTCGATTGCAATGAAGAGCCCGCCACGATTCACGGCGGCGTACGCCTTGGCAATCAGCGCTTTCTTTTGGCGCTCGTCCCAATCGTGAAGGATGTTGCCCATGGTGATTACGTCGGCGTGCGGGAAGGGGTCCTTGAAGAAATCGCCCGCCACCACCTGGACGCGTTCGGCGACGCCGGCGGCTGCGACCAGGCGCTTGGCGATCGGCGCAGCCGCCGGCAGATCGAAGGAAGTGCAGCGCAGGCCAGGAAACTGGCGCGCAACGACGGTCGAGAGGAAGCCATTGGCACCGCCGACGTCCAGGAAGGAAGCGTAACGTGAGAGGTTAACCTTGGAGACCAGCGCCTTGAAGTTGCCCATCTGGACCCCCTGCATCGCGCGTAAGAACTGCTCGAGCCGTTGTTCGTCGGAGTACAGAACTTCGAACAGGCTGCCCTCGCCCGTCTTCAATTCGTTCTGGGGCTTGCCGGTTCGGAGGGCGGTGGTGAGATCGCCCCAGAATCGGTACAGCCGAGCATTCGCCATTTCCAGGATGCCGCCCACGTAGGTCGCACTCTTTTTATCGAGGAATGCCGCAGCCTCTGCGCCATTTCTGTATAGGGCGGCCGGACCGTTGCCGCTGCGTGCGAGGACGCCGAGCGACACGAGCGTGTCGAGAAAATCGTACAGGCTTCGCGGGTGCAGGCCTACCTGAGTGGCAATCTGCGGGCCCGTCAGGGCGCCCGCTCCGAGCTTCGTAAAAAGCTCCAGTTCAACCGCCGACAGCAGCGTCTTAGACGCAAAGAACCCCATGCCAATTTGCAGGATGTGCCCCGGATCGACCTGAGACTTCATAAACGGCCCCTCTCCACTGTGCTGGATTCAGCGAATTCGTATTCCGCGCTCAGGGCGGATCATTGCCTCATTGTAGTATTCCACAACCTCGATCGCGTACATCGCTCCGGGCTTCATCCAACGGAGAGTCCGGTGGGCCGCCTGGACTGGAGCGTCTGGGCGACGCGCCGGGCTGCAAACCCCGCCGCCGTTTTTTTGGCGCGCCCGACCCGCTTGATGAGCCGCGGGATCCCCATCGTCACCGCTTCGGATGCCCGTCGAATGTCAGATTGGTCAGTACCGCGTCCCGATCACCTGCTCAAAAGAATAGGTCAGAAGCGGGCATCACGAACGGGCGCATTACGATTCAACGCTCCGGCGGGCATAGAATTGGGATCGCCTCGCGTTTGTTACGTCGATAGACCGGGAAGTCGGTGCGATCGGTAGTAAGCACAGAATGCTTGGGGAATAACTCGCTCATCCGGACTAGGCACAGATCAGCAATATCCGGCTTTTGGTCCGCGTATCGATCGGCCAGGCGCGTGAGCTGAATAAGATGCTCTCGGCAATCAAATGCCAGGGCGACTAATCCTTCATTTATCATCGCCAGAGCCACTGCCGTACTTTCCAGGTGGAATGCCGTTTCGGCGAGAACCGCCTCACAGGTCAGGAGCGGTTCTGTGACTCCGGCCGCGACTTGCGTTGCCCAGTTATGATGCTTGTCGTTGGCATTCGCGAATGCGACCAGGAATCCCGTGTCAGCAATACCCTTCACGATCGTGAAAAACCCTTGCGCGTCGACAGATCGCGTGCTCCCCGCACGGCACCGGCGAGTCTCATAAACGAAGGTTCCTTGCCGCCGTCGCGTGCCTTCTCGAGCTGCTCGCGGACGATGCGGCCTTTCGGAATACCGGATTGCTTTGACGCCTGTTCAAGCCAGGACGCAAGCTCCTTCGTAAGTCGGATTGTCACTGTCTTACTCATTTGCCATAACTGTAACACAAGCGGTTGTGGCGAGCAAGACTCGCGCCACGAGAGGGTCGGGTTTTACCTGCGCGTCTAGCTGTAGGACATTGGGGCATGCATTAATTAATTGTGTCGCCTGACCATGGTGGATATATGCACTACGACGAGCAAAAAATCGACGAGGCCGTATTGGCAGTCTTATATCTAACGGCATTTGAGGACCGCGGTCTGACCCGGGCTTGGAAGGGAGTTGATTGGGAGGTTTCAAAACGGCTTCATGAACGTGGGTTCGTAGGCTCCCCCATTGCGGACACAGTGGATAATAGACTCTCCCGGAACGTGTCCTTGGCCCCGTTAGTAGGCAGTCCGCATTTTTATCTACGTCGTTGTGAGCATCGCAATAACGGTCAGCGCTGGTATGAGCGCAAACGGTTGACCGAAGGAGTTGACTCGGTTGCGCAAAGGCGTACAAACACAAACTTATTTGGCGCGATCACGGCGTGCCGCGAGATTATGTAAATCAAATCAGAAACACGAAACAACAGGGGCCGTCTTCAATGAAAACTCTTTATCAGTCTCATTTGATCTTGATCGGCGCACTTGCGGTTGCAGGCGCGGCTTACGCTCAACAGCCACCCGACCTAGTGACAAGCGATTCCATGGCGAACACCGCGATGGGGACCAACGCGCTGCTCAACGTCAATCTTGAGGAGGCAGGCTGCCACAACACCGCGAGCGGTGAGGACACACTGTATTCAGATACCAGCGGCAGCTACAACACTGCCACCGGGTTCAGCTCCCTCTTCTCGAACACGACTGGCAACAACAACACGGCAGCCGGATACGAATCGCTGTATTTCAACTCGACCGGCAGTGACAATACGGCCAGCAGCTACCAGGCCCTGTATACGAACACGACCGGCTCCTACAACACCGCCTCCGGGTACCAGGCGCTTTATTCCAACACGACCGGCAGCTACAACAGCGCCTCGGGAGTGGGCACGCTGCAAAACAACACAATTGGCAGCAACAACATTGCGGAGGGCTATCAGGCGGGCTACAACCTGACGACCGGCAGTAACAACATCGACATCGGCAACGTCGGAGTCGCGGCCGAGAGCGATGTGATCCGCATTGGCACGAAAGGGATTCAAAAGGCGGCTTTCGTTGCTGGCATCTACAACCACCCGCTAACTGGCAACGTCGTTGTGGTGGACTCCGCCGGTCGCCTGGGCGTGCAGGCGGTGTCCTCGGAGCGCTTTAAGACCGCTATTGAGCCCATGGGCTCAAACACCGCGAGGCTCGGACAATTGCGTCCGGTCACGTTTCACCTGAAGACGGATCCGAAGGGCGCACTTCAGTACGGGCTTATCGCCGAGGAAGTGGCGAAGGTGTATCCGGAGCTGGTGATTCGAGATCAAAAGGGCAGGATCGATGGGGTGCGCTACGACGAACTTGCGCCAATGCTGTTGAACGAAGCTCAGAAACAACAGCAAAAGAACGCTGCCCAGGACGCCGAAATTCATGCTCTTAAGCAGCAGGTGGCCGAGTTGAAGGATCTCAAGCAACAAATGGCTGTGATGTCCGCAGCGCTACAGAAGCTTGAGTCCAAGGATGAGTTTATCGCGCAGCGCTGATGCACGAGTAACCTGAGAGCACGCAGCCCGAGGGCAATACGGCATAAGGTTACGCAACGCCGACGTTTGCCAGACAGGTTGAAGACCACCAGCTGGCATGGTGCAAGGCGCCGCCCTTGGTGGTGCTGATCGCCGCCAGATCCGAGCCGCCGTCCACGTTGACGCCGCCCTTGGTGCCGCTGATCAGGGCCACGTCCGGATTGTCCGCGTCCACGCCGCCGTCCACATTCACGCCGCCCTTAGTGGCGCTGAATCCGACCAGGTCGCCGCCCGGCACCGCGGTCAGATTCACGCCGCCCTTGGTGATGCCGATGGCTGCAATAATCAGGGGGTCACCGGGATCGGTGTGTCCTGCTGAGACGATTGCCCCGCAGATCGTACGTGCTTTTTTGATGGCAGCACCTTCCAAGCCAACACGAAAGCCCCTCCCCGGATATTCTGAGTTACATAACAAAACGACCGCTTCAACAACAGCGCCTCGGGTATCAAGCGCTGGGGCGCGACACAATTGAAAGCAACAACAATGCCGCGGGGTATCACGCCGGTTCAACCTAAACATCGGCGCTATCGGCCGCCGGAGAGCCTTACGCGGCAAGCTTCAACCGTGGCCGCAACCCAGCGCGTGCAGCTAGACGGATGAGCAGGTCCAGGCTGAAAAGATTGATCTTGCCGCGTTTGAGGTTGGAGATACGCGCCTGCGTAACGCCCAGAACCTTGGCAGCTTGCGTCTGCGTCATGCCGCACTCTTCGAGCCAGCGTTCGAGCCCCATCAGCAGGGCAGAGCGGATTTCCAGCTCTTCAGCCTCCGCGGCAGGAAACAGATCGCGAAACACGCTGTGACCTGCGGGAGTAACGTGGCGCGGTCCATGTTTGCTGTGAGTGCGCTTTTTCATGACTTATTTCCTCGCATTCGATGGAATGGCTTTGAATCGGCTCGCGGCAAGTGTCAGATCGTGGTGGCTGGTCCTTTGAGCCTTCTTCTGGAAGCAATGCAGCACATAAACGCCTTCGGGCCGGGTTGCCAAATAGATCACACGAAAGACGCCCGACGACTCGTGGATGCGAATCTCCCGCACGCCTCCGCCAACCGTCGCCATAGGCTTCCAGTCTTTCGGCTCCTCACCGCGTTGTACTCGCTCAAGCTGATATCCGGCTTCTCGCCGGCAATCCTCTGGAAATTTGACCAAATCCTCCTTGCTGCGTCCCATCCAGATTACCGCTTTCATGCTGGAATTATGCACACTCTAGCATGATATGCAATAAATAGCATATAATTATTCGGCCGCCTCGGGCAGGAGGTAAGACAGCCAAGTACGCTATTCGACGTTCTGCACCTGCTCGCGCATCTGCTCGATGATCACTTTCATTTCCACGGCAGCGCGCGTCGTCTCCAAATCCTGCGACTTCGAGGAGAGCGTATTGGCTTCGCGATTGAGTTCCTGCATGAGGAAGTCGAGCCGTCGTCCGGCGGGCTCTGTTCCGGCGGTGGCGCGCCGGATTTCATCGACGTGGCCGCACAGCCGGTCGAGCTCCTCATCGACGTCGAGCCGTTGCAACAGGAGTGCGAGCTCCTGCTCCAGGCGCTCCTGGTCGACCTGGACGGCGAGTTCCGCGATTCGCTCATTGAGCCTGGTGCGCACTCGCTGCTGCACTTCCGGCAAGCGTTGACGGACCTGAGTGACCAGGCTCGCAAGACCGGCGCAGCGCTGTACGATCAGCTCGCGCAGCCGCTCACCTTCGCGGCTGCGTGCCGCGACGAGCTCCGTGAGTGTGTCTGCTACCAGGGCCTTCGCAACGCCCTGCAGCTCCTCGCCGGCGGTGCTGTTATCGCGGATGACTCCCGGCCAGCGCAGCACATCGAGAAGATTCACCGCCTGCGCGGCGGGAAAAGCGCGGGCGAGCTCGCGCACGCGGGCGAGCAGCCGCGCGAGCGCCTCGGCATCGAGTTCCAGCGCACTCTGTGCGCCTTGCGTCGAACGTAGGCTGAGCGTGCAATCGACTTTCCCGCGCTTGAGCTCACGCATCAGACACTGGCGCAGCTCAGGCTCTGCTGCGCGCAACTCATCGGGCAGCCGGAACCCACTCTCGAGGAAGCGATGGTTGACGCTGCGCAGCTCGCAAACAAGTGTTCCCCAGGGGCCTGCAGCCTCGCGCCGCGCAAATCCGGTCATGCTCGTGATCATGTCGGGGATCTTGGCGCGCGCTCTGCGGGCGCTGTTCTGCGGCTTACGCTCATGTGCCGGGGGATATAGACTCCTGGCTAGTCTAACAGATGCTAAGGCGGCTTCTTGAAGGTCGAGTACGCCGATATCAGCCTTCTCGGGGCACGCGAAGAGAACCAGGACAGGGTAACGGCGGCAGTCGCTGAACACGCTGCCCTCCTCCTGGTGGTCGACGGCATGGGCGGGCACGCGGACGGTGCGCGCGCTGCGGAGATCACGCAGCGCGTACTGGTGGAGACCTTTTGGCACACGCCGCAGCCGCTCTTTGATCCGCTCGGCTTCTTGCACCTGACGCTCGGGCGGGCGCACGAGGAAGTGGTCAGGATCGGCACGCACCTGCCCCTCGAGCAGCGCCCACGTGCGACGTGTGCCGTTTGTCTCGTGCAGCAGCGCTCGGCGTGGTGGGCGCACGTCGGCGACAGCCGCGTCTACCATTTGCGCCGCGGCGCGCTCATTACGCGCACGCGTGATCACAGCCATGTCGAGCTCCTATTGCGCGAAGGGCTGATCACCGTTGAGCAGATGCAGACGCATCCGATGCGTAACTTCGTCGAGTCGTGTCTTGGCGGGGACCCGATTCTGCCGGAGATGTCGATTGCCGGGCGCCAGGCGATCGAGCCCGGCGACATATTTCTGGCGTGCACGGATGGGCTCTGGGGCGCGCTCGGCGATGCCGAAATGACAGATGGACTTGAGGTGCCGGGCGCCGGATTGCGCGAGTCCCTGCTGGCCTTGGGTGAACTCTCGATTGCGCGCGGCGGCGCGGGCAGCGACAACACCTCTGCTGCGGCGCTGCGCTGGCTCGGCGATTGAATTGCAAGGAGCACCAGACTTCATGACCCTGCGGCCCAATGGACGTGCCGCCGATCAGCTGCGGCCCGTGCAGCTGACGCGCCATTTCGGCAAACACGCCGAAGGTGCCGTACTCATTGAATGTGGCGACACGCACGTGCTGTGCACCGCGAGCGTCGAGGAAAGCGTGCCGCATTTCCTGCGCGGCAAGGGCCAAGGCTGGGTGACGGCCGAGTACGGCATGTTGCCGCGCGCAACGCACACGCGAAGTCCGCGCGAGGCGGCGCGCGGCAAGCAGAGCGGCAGAACTCAGGAGATTCAGCGCCTGATCGGCCGCGCGCTGCGTGCTGTCGTGGATCTCAAGGCTTTGGGCGAGCGCACCATCACTCTCGATTGCGACGTGTTGCAGGCGGACGGCGGGACTCGCACGGCGGCCATCACGGGCGCTTACGTGGCGCTCGCGCAGGCCTGCGAGCATCTGGTGCGCCGGCGTGCCATTGCCGCGAGTCCCCTGCACGGCCAGGTGGCCGCCATATCGGTCGGCATCGTCGCAGGCGCGTGTGCGCTTGATCTGGACTATACGGAGGACTCGCAGGCCGAGACCGACATGAACGTCGTCATGAACAACGGCGGCGCGTTCATCGAAGTCCAGGGTACGGCCGAGGGCCATGCATTCCGGCGCCATGAGCTCGATGCGCTCCTCGACCTTGCGGCCGGGGGCATCGGCCAGTTGTTTGTGCTGCAGGCGCAGAGTCTGGATGCGGCTCTGCCGTGAACGTGCGGCGCGTGATCCTTGCAAGCTCAAATGCCGGCAAGCTCGCAGAGCTTACAGCTCTGCTGGCACCGCTTGGCTTGGAACTGACTCCGCAAGAGCGCCTCGGCATCGAGCCGCCGCCGGAGACCGGGGCGACATTTCTCGACAACGCACTGCTGAAGGCACGCCACGCGGCCGGACGGCGCGGTCTGCCGGCGATTGCCGATGACTCCGGAATCGAGGTCGAGGCGCTCGGATGCGCCCCGGGCATTCGTTCCGCGCGCTTCGCGGGCGAAGGCGCCGCGGATGAGGACAATATAAAGAAGCTCCTCAGCCAAATGCGCGACGTGGCCGCTGCGCAGCGCGGCGCGCGCTATCGCTGCGTTATCGCGTTCGTGCGCGATGCGCAGGATGCGGATCCGATCATCGCCGAGGGATCATGGGAGGGCAGCATCGCCGCCGCGGCGCGCGGCGCAGGCGGCTTCGGCTATGACCCGATCTTTGTGCCGGCCGGAGAGGTGCGCACGGCTGCGCAGCTTACGCCCGGGGAAAAAAATGCCGTGAGCCATCGGGCGCTCGCGCTGCGCGCCCTGGTCGCGCAATTGCGCGCGCTGCGCAGCTGAGCGGCGACCGATCAAATGATGCTGCCACCGCTCGCGCTCTACGTGCACTTTCCCTGGTGCGTAGCCAAGTGTCCCTATTGCGACTTCAATTCGCACGCGTTGCACGGCGAGCTCCCCGAGTCAGCGTATCTCGACGCTGTGGAGCGCGACCTTGCCGCGCACAGCGAGCACGCCGGCACGCGCCGCATCGAGAGCGTGTTTCTCGGCGGTGGCACGCCGAGCCTTTTCTCCGCGGAGGGCATCGCGCGCCTGCTGGAGTGCGCGCGCCGGCATTTGCACATCGCCGCTGACGCGGAAGTCACTCTCGAGGCGAACCCCGGGACGGTCGAGCGCGGACGATTCGCTGAATACCGGGCCGCTGGCATCAACCGCGTGTCGCTCGGCGGGCAGAGCTTCGATGCGCGGCAGCTGCAGGCGCTCGGCCGCATCCACTCGCCTCTCGAGACGCAGCGTGCGGCGGCCGAACTGCATGCCTGTGGCCTTGCCAACTTCAATATCGATCTCATGTATGCGCTTCCCGGTCAGGACGTGGCCGCGGCGCTGCGTGACATTGATCAGGCGCTCGCGCTCTTCCCCGCGCACCTGTCTCACTATCAACTCACCATCGAGGCCGGCACGGCATTGGCAGCGAATCCGCCGGCGCTGCCGAGCGACGACGGCGCGGCGCGGATCCTCGAGGCGTGCCAGCGCCGGCTGGCCGCGGCGAACTTTGCGCGCTACGAGGTCTCAGCCTACGCGCGCGCAGGCCTTGAATGCCGGCACAACCTCAATTATTGGAGATTTGGTGATTACCTCGGCGTGGGTGCGGGCGCGCACGGCAAGATCTCGCTGGCGCGGGACGCCGGAATCATCCGTACCGTGCAGTGGCGCGAGCCGCGGCGCTACATGCGTGCGACACCGCTTCTGCAAACGCGCTCGCGGGTGGCAGCACGCGATCTGCCCTTCGAATTCATGTTGAATGCGCTGCGCCTCGTCGCGGGTTTTGAAGTGGAGTGCTTCGAAATGCGCACCGGACTCGCCTGGGACACGGTGTCCGGCAAGATTGCCGCTCTTGCGCGGCGCGGGCTCCTCGAGTCGGATGGCAAGCACTGCCGGGCGACGGCGCATGGGCTGAGTTTCTTGAACGATGCGCTACTCGAATTTATACCGGAAAGTGCGGAAACGACCGAGCTTTCGCCAATGTCAACCGCCTCCTAAGCTCACCCGCCGCACTGCGCGGCGGTCCTTTATGCACAACCCGGACGAGCGCGTCCCACAAATGAGCGGATTACGTGCTATACCGACCAAGTCGCTGAATAAGATACGTGTAACTTATTGAAACAACTGGTGGAAATGCATTGATCAATAATTAGCCAATGTAATGAGAATGCAATACTGCGCGGAATTCGTACCTTGAAAAACGCGTAAGTCCACAGACTTATCCACAGCTTCTGTGGATAAAGGAACCTCGAAAATGCCCGCCCCATCGACCCGCCCCAAGGTGCCTGACGTGCAGGCCGCGCCGCGCTTGAGAAGGCATTCATGTGCCGCTAGACTTGCGCCCCCTTTTGCGTCCCCAGACTTTACGAGCTCTTCATGAAAGCCGCGATTCATCCGGAATATAAGGACATGGCGGTCACCTGCGCCTGCGGGAACGCTTTCACGACGCGCTCGACGCTCGGCCATGATTTGCAGATCGAGGTCTGCTCCAACTGCCATCCGTTCTATACCGGTAAGCAGAAGATTGTCGACACCGCCGGCCGCGTGGACAAGTTCCGCAAGAAATACGCAGCCGCGGGGCCACGCTGATCAAACGGCGCACTTAGCGCACGTCTCGAGGGTGCGAACGCAAGGTCATTTGAATGACCTTGCATTCGTGCGCGCGCCTTGATTTCGTACTGCGGACCCTGTATCCCTGACCGTTGCTCGCCTTTGGGCTCGTGATCCCTCGCGGGCCAGCTTCAGGATGCTGTAGCACTCATGACCGCGGCAAAGTTCGAACTGCTCGACGAGCAGTCAGGCAAAAAATCGGAGCTGCCGGTCCTCACCGGCACGATCGGTCCGGCCGTCGTCGATATCTCTTCGCTTCAGCGCGATCTGGGCGTCTTTACCTACGATCCCGGATTCGGCGCCACGGCCTGCACCGACAGCCGCATCACCTACATTGACGGCGAAGCCGGCGTACTCCTGTACCGCGGCTATCCGGTCGAACAGCTTGCCGAGAAGAGCACCTTCATGGAAGTCGCCTATCTGGTGCTGCACGGCGATCTGCCGAACAAGAAGCAGCTCGACGAGTTCACCGGCAACATCCGCTACCACACGATGATCAACGAAACCCTGTTGCGCTTTTTCAACGGGTTTCACCACAACGCGCACCCGATGGCGATGGTCTCGGCGGTGGTGTCGTCAATGTCGGCGTTCTACCACGACACCATGGATATCTATAATCCGCGCCATCGGGAGATCTTCTCGCATCGCATCGTGGCGAAGATCCCGACGATCGCCGCCGCTGCCCATAAGCACTCGCTCGGCCAGCCCTTCGTCTATCCGCGCAACGATCTCGACTACGGCAGCAATCTGCTGCACATGTTCTTCGCCGTGCCGTGCGAGCCCTACCAGGTCGACCCGGTGGCGGCGCAGGCGCTTGATCTCCTGTTCGTTCTGCACGCCGACCACGAACAGAACGCGAGCACTTCGACGGTGCGTCTCGCCGGCAGCACCGGTGCGAATCCCTACGCGGCGATCTCCGCGGGAGTCTCGGCGCTGTGGGGCCCGGCGCATGGCGGCGCCAATGAGGCCGTGCTCGCCATGCTCGAGCAGATCGGCACCGTGGATCACATCCCGAAGTTTCTGGCGATGGCAAAGGACAAATCCAGCCATTTTCGCCTGATGGGCTTCGGCCATCGCGTCTACAAGAACTTCGATCCGCGCGCCAAGATCATCCGCGCGATGTGCCACAAGGTACTGGCCGCGCTTGGACGCTCGGACAATCCGCTCTTCGAGCTGGCGCTGCGCCTCGAGGAGATCGCACTCAAGGACGAGTACTTCATCTCCCGCAAGCTCTATCCAAACGTGGATTTCTACTCAGGGATCATCTACAGCGCGATCGGCATACCGCGCTCGATGTTTACCGTGATGTTTGCCATTGCGCGTACCGTGGGCTGGGTCGCCCACTGGCAGGAGATGATTGCCGATCCGGCGATGCGCGTCGGTCGCCCGCGACAGCTCTACACCGGGGCCACGCGCCGCGACTACGTGGCCATCTCACAGCGCAGGTGAGTCCTCGATCAGCGCCTCGACCTCTCCGACGTTGGCGCGGCGCATCGGCTTGCCGTCTACCGGACTCACCGGCGCCTGGCGGATGCCGTCGGCGGGGAACACTGTGGCGTCAATAGGCTGATCGTCGATCGTGAAGCGCACGGCCGGGTAAGCGAGCACCCGCTCGACACTCATTTTCACGCGCCGCTCGGTCACCTCATGCGGAATTGACCGGTCCATCAGATTGATCAGCACCGCTTCGGCACTGTCGGCAAACACGTGCAGCTGTACGTCGCAGTGCGCGGTCGCGGTGCCGCTCAGGACGGGCCCCACGAGCCGCGGTGCGAAATCTGCAAGGCAGCGCATCGCCTGCAGCGCCGCGTGGCGCTGCGTGCGCAGCGATTCGGCGTGGGATTCGGCGGCGAACAGCCGCTGGTACTGGGCGAGCGCCGCCTCGATTTCGGTATTCTTGGGCAATACCGCACTATCGACGACGCCAAAGCGCTCGGCGGCCTTGCGCTTGGCCGCGAGGAAATCCCGAATCCCGTGCTCTGCCATCACGCGTGCGGCTTCCTGGGCAAGCGCCAGCCGGAGGTTCTCGCTACGCACCGCACGTCGCTTGTTCATCGATGCGCCTCGCTTGCTTCAGAATATAGGCTCGCTCGGTGCAGATCCTTCGGCGCTCGCAGGAGTCGTTCCTTCCTCCCCGCTGGTGCCGCCCGTGGGCAGGTGGTCCACCATGAATGTCTCGGATATTGCATCATGGTTCTCGGCACTCGCCAGCATTCCGGTGTCGGGCGAGATGCGCAGCTGAATGAGCCCGTCGGGCATGGGGCGGCGCCGCTCCGGTACGCCGCGCAGCGCCTCGCGCATGAAATGCATCCAGATCGGCAGCGCGGTCTTTGCGCCTTCCTCGCTCTCGCCGAGCGGCCGTTCCTGGTCGTAGCCGACCCACACCGTGACCACGAGATCGCGCGTGAAACCGTTGAACCAGGTGTCCTTGGCCTCATTGGTCGTCCCGGTCTTGCCGGCAAGGTCCGTACGGCCGAGTGCGAGCGCGCGGCGTCCCGTGCCGCGTTTGATCACATCCATCATCATGTCGGTCATCACATAGTCGTTCTGCGGGCTGATGACCCGCTCGGCGAGCCGCGCCGGCGGCAGGTAGCCGGGGCCGCCGCGCAACGCATCGGCATTGCGCAGGGCTGTGGCGGCATCGGCAGCCGGGGCGACATCAGTTGCGGTCACGGGCTGCTCGCATTCCTCGCAGGCGAGGCGCGGCGCGGCGTGCCACACGACCTGTCCGGCGGCATTCTCGATGCGATCGATGAAGTAGGGCTGCACGCGAAAGCCGCCGTTCGCGAAGACTGCGTAACCCGCGGCCACCTCAAGGGGCGACACCTGCACCGTGCCGAGCGCAAGGGTCAGGTTCGTCGGCAGGCTCGCCCGGTCGAAGCCGAATTTTGCAATGTAGTCGATCGCGTACGACGTCCCCAGCGCGCGCAGCAGTCGGATCGACACAAGGTTGCGGGAGTGCACGAGCGCCTCGCGCAGGCGCGTCGGTCCGCGGAAGTTGCCGGTCGAATTCTCGGGCCGCCACGCGGTTTCCATGCCGTCCCCCTCCATGACGATGGGGGCATCCAGAAGCACCGAGGCCGGCGTGAAGCCATTCTCGAGTGCGCTCGAGTACAAGAACGGCTTGAACCCTGAACCCGGCTGGCGCCGCGCCTGGGTGGCGCGATTGAACTTGTTCGTGAAGAAGTCGAATCCTCCCACGAGCGCGGCGACGGCACCGTCCTTGGGATCCAGCGCGACGAGCGCGCTCTGTGCCGCCGGGGGCTGCGCAAGCTGCGCGGCGCCGCCATCGGCGACCACGAAAATGACATCGCCGGGAGAGAGAATGTCGCGCGCGTTTTTGGGCGCGGGCCCCAGCTGATCGGGACGGATCTCGCGGCGCGCCCAGGCGAGGCCGTCCCATTCGATCTGCGCGAAGCCGCGCAACTTGACGTAGACGCGCGCGGCCCGGTCAGCAACCGTCACCACAACCGCCGGCGCGAGATCGCCGATGGTTGTATAGGTGTCGAGCAGCGCGTCGAACTGCTCCGGACGGCTTTTCGAGCCGAGCTCGCGGTGCGTGACAGGCCCGCGCCAGCCGTGACGGCGGTCGTACTCGATGAGGCCGATCCGCACGGCGCGCGTCGCGGCGCTCTGCAAACGGCCATCCACGGTGGTGTAGACGCGGTAGCCGGCGTTCTCCGCGCCCGCGCCGAAGCGCGCGCGGATATCCTGCCGGGCCATCTCCGCGACGTCGGGAGCTTCGATGTCGTAGAGAGGAGCGTGCGCGCGCGCGAGCATGGGCTCCTGATTCGCGTTCTGCGCCGCGGCGGCGCTGATGAAACCCAGGTCGAGCATGCGCCGCAGCACGTAGGAGCGCCGGCCGGTGGCCGCCTGCGGGCTTACGATGGGGTTGTAGTGCGAGGGCGCCTTGGGAATGCCGCCCAGGGTCGCGGCCTGCGCGACGGTGAGCTGATCCAGGCTTTTGCCGAAGAAGGTCTCCGCGGCTGCGGCGACTCCGTAGGCGCGCTGCCCGAAGAAAATGACATTCAAATAGAGGCCGAAGATCTCTTCTTTGGTGAATTCATGCTCCATGCGGTAGGTGAGGAACGTTTCTTCGAGCTTCCTGCGCCAGGTGCGGTCCTGCGTCAGGTACATGTTGCGCGCCGCCTGCATGGTGATCGTGCTCGCCCCCTGGGCGCGATCGCCGGCGATGAGATCGACGAAAATGGCGCGCAGGACGCCGGGAAAGTCGATGCCGTGATGTGAGAAAAAGCGCTCGTCCTCGGCGGCGAGGAAGGCCTGTTTGACGATCAGCGGGATCTGGGCGTAGGTAACCGGAATGCGCCGCTGCTCGCCGATCTGGGCCATGAGCGCGCCGTTGCGCGTGTAGACCCTAAGCGGGATCTGCAGCTCGACCTTGCGCATGGATTCGCTCGAAGGCAGATCCGGAGCCAGATACACGTAGCTTGCCGCCAGGGCATAAGCTCCCAGAAGTGCGAACCAGAGCACACTTCCCGCCGCAACTATCAGTATCCGAAAGTAATTCTGCTTCACAGATCGCGACTCTATCGGCTTGCGCTAGCGGCGGTCGCTATGCATAGTAGCGGGCGTTTCGAGGGCAAACTCACCGAAAGGTGGGGACGCAAAGCCTCCGGTCTACGGGACTCAGGTGCCTACGACAGCGGGGTTGCCGGCGCGAACCTTAAACCATCTTCCGGTCGCGGACCATGCGCGGAAGCCCGGTTTGTTCGAGCTGCAGACCCCAGCGTTGCGAGCACCAGTGCCCTCGGCTGCGGGTTTTAAACGTCTCCAACGGCACTTGGACCACGCACTACACAAAACGTTGAGCTCGGCGAAGCCTCGTGTCGGACTGCGCATTTGCCGCAGTGCAGACGGCCGCGCCCGGGGAATCCTGTCATTCCGTGAGGCGTCTCACGTTCAATTTAACTTTGTGCTGATATATAGTGCATGCGTATTTAACACGGGGCGGGCGCTTTCGGGCGTAACTTACTGAAAAGGAAAGATAAAATTGTTCCTATTCCAACGTAAGTACCGTCCGCTTCTGGGACTAGACATAACGACCTCCTCGGTTAAGTTGATCGAGATCGCCATGGCAGGGGGTCAGTATCGCGTCGAAGCCTACGCGGCCGAACCCACCCCGCAGAACGCAATCAACGAGAAGGCCATCGTCGATGCCGAGGCGGTGGGCGAGGCCATCCGGCGAGCGGTGAAGCGCGCGGGCGCTCGCAGCACCGAAGTCGCGGTCGCGATCAGCGGTGATGCCGCGATCACCAAGGTCATTCAAATGCCGCGCGGCCTGCGCACGGCCGACCTGGAAGCGCAGGTGGAGATGCAGGCCGACCAATACATCCCCTTCCCCATGGACGAGGTCAGCTACGACTTCGAGGTGCTGGGCGTCGCGGAGAAGGATCAGGAAACGAACGACGTCCTGCTGGTTGCGACGCGCACCGAGAATGTCGAGCAGCGCCAGGCAGCCGTCAAGGCTGCGGGGCTGACCACGAAGATTGTCGACGTCGAAGCTTTCGCGCTGGAGAACGCCTGCAAACTGATGACGCATCAGATGGCCGACGGCGGCATCGACCGCACCATCGCGGTGGTGGACTTCGGCGCGAGCGCCACGACCTTCAGTGTGCTGCGCAACCTCAAGGTCGTGTACACGCGCGACTTCGCCTTCGGCGGCCAGCAGCTGACCGAAGAGATCATGCGTACCTACGGGCTGTCGATGGAAGAGGCGGGACGCGCCAAGAAGGAAGGCGGCCTGCCCGGCAACTACCAGGCCGAGGTGCTTGACCCTTTCACCGATGACATGACGCAGCAGGTGAGCCGCTCGCTGCAGTTCTATCTCGCCTCGGGCTCGGGCCGCGAGCAGCCGGAGAAGATCCTGGTGTGCGGCGGCTGCGCCAACATCCCCGGTGCTGCGGACGTGATCTCGAGCCGCGTCGGTATCGCGGCGGAAAAAGGCGATCCCCTCGGGCAGATGAAGCTCTCCTCGCGCGCCAAGGCTCAGGCCGTGCAGCGCGATGCGACCGCTCTGCTCACCGCTTGTGGCCTCGCGCTGCGGAGTTTTGACTGATATGCCGCGCATCAACCTACTTCCCTGGCGTGAAGAACAGCGTCGCGAGCGCAAGCTCGCCTTCCTCGTGGCATTGGGCGGCGGCACAATCGCTGCGGTCATTGTGGCCTTCGCCGCCTACCTCATGATGGGCTCGATGGTCGATGCGCAGCAGCGGCGCAACGAAGTGCTGCGCGGCGAGATCAAGCAGCTCGACAAGCAGATCGAAGAGATCAACGATCTGGAGACGGCCAAACAGCGCTTCATCGCGCGCATGGAGATCATCGAGAAGCTGCAGCGCTCGCGGCCGCAGATCGTTCACTTGTTCGACGAGATCGTGCGCACGCTGCCCGACGGTGTGTATCTCACCAGCGTCAAGCAGACGGACAAGCGTTTGAAATTTGATGGCGTTGCCCAGTCGAGTACCCGCGTATCCGCCTTCATGCGCAACATCGACGGCTCGGAGTGGCTGAAGAACCCCGAGCTCGAAGTGGTCGAGACCGGCAAGGAAAAAACTGCCGGTTCGAGCTTTACGTTGTACGCGGATCAGGTCACGACCGGCGGTGCGGATGACACCCCGGCGACGTCCGGCAAAAATCGCAAGGTGGTAGCCAGCAGAGGGAGCGCGCAATGAGCTTTGTTGAGGAACTGCGCGCCCTCGACCCGCGCGATCCGGGGCGCTGGCCCTTCAGCATCCGCGTCGGCGCGGTGGCCATCTGGTTCGTGATCGTCGCCTTCGTGCTCGGTTACGTGTGGGTCTGGCAGACCAAGAGTCCGGAGCTGCAGGCGGCCGAGGCTCAGGAGCAGAACTTGCGTACGGAGTTCCATAACAAGCATGCGAAAGCCGTCAATCTTGAAGTCTACAAGCAGCAGCTGAAAGACATCGAGCGCTCCTTCGGTGCGCTGCTGCGTCAGTTGCCCGGCAAGACCGAAGTGCCGAATCTGCTCATCGATATCTCGCAGACGGGACTCGCCGCCGGCCTCTCGGAGCAGCTCTTCCAGCCCGCCCCGGAGGTTAAGAAAGACTTCTACGCGGAACTGCCGATCAAGATCCGGCTCTCCGGCGGCTATCACCAGCTGGCGCAATTCGTCAGCGGCATCGCAGCGCTGCCGCGCATCGTCACGCTGGGCGACATTGAGATTAAGCCCGCCTCCAAAGACAGCTACGACCAGCTCGTTCTGGATCTCACGGCGAAGACCTATCGGTACCTCGACGAGGAGGAGTTGGCGGCGGCGGAGGCGGACAGGCGCAAAGAGCAGAAGGCGTTACGCCATCCCGGTGGTGGCTAAGCCCCGCCTGCATCCCGCGAGATCATCTACATGAAATCCGAAAACACTTTCTTCAGATCCTGTGGGCTCATCGCGTGCGTGTTGTACGCGAGTCTCGTCGCCTGCTCGAGCGCCGACAACGATCTTTCGCGCTTCATCGAGGATACGAAGAAGGAGCCGGGCGGACGCGTGGAGCCGTTGCCGGAAGTCAAACCCTACGAGACGTTCATCTATGCCGCCGGAACGATGCGTTCGCCGTTTCAGCCCGGCGGTGCCGGCGGCCCCGGCTCGGCGGGTCTGCGCCCGGACTCGAAGCGCAACCGCGAATTCCTGGAGCAGTTCTCGCTTGATACGCTGAAGATGGTCGGAACGCTGAAGCTTTCCGGCCAGATGTTCGGCCTGGTGCAGACCAAGGACGGCCTCGTACATCGCGTCGTGCCCGGCAATTATGTGGGGCAGGCCGACGGTAAGATCACGGGCATCACCCCATCCAAGATCGAAGTGATTGAAATCGTTCCCGACGGCCTCGGCGGGTACATGGAGCGACGTGCGTCGCTTGGACTCAACGAGTAGTCATCGGCAGTCGCAGGAGCTTTAAAGTAATGAAACGTCACAGCCCGACGAACCGCACCCTGGCCACCCTTGCGTGGCTGACGGTCGCCTGCGCTCTCGGCGCGCTTTGGAGCGCCGCCGCCAGCGCCGCTGATGCGACGGCGAAGCTCCAAGCCATCGATGTGCAGACGCTGCCCGGCCAGCAGCTGCAGCTGACGATGCGGCTTTCGGGGCCTGCGCCCCAACCGCTGTCGTTCACCATCGACAACCCGGCGCGCATCTCATTTGATTTACCGAATGTTGCGCTCGCGCTGCCCTCGCGGCGCATCGACGTGCACTCGGCGGGACTCGACACGATCCTCGCGGCCGAGGGCAAGGACCGCACGCGCCTGGTTCTCAACCTCGACAAGCTGGTGCCGTACGATACGCGCGTTGACGGCAACAACATCGTCGTGATGCTGGGCTCCGCCAGCCACACGATGGCCGCCGCTGCGTCTGGCGGCGTGCCCGCGACGAAAGCGGCCGGCGGCGGCGTCGCAGCCGCACGCGCCATCCGCAGTATCGATTTCCGCCGCGGCGCCGACGGCGCCGGCCGCATCATCGTGAAGCTGACCGATCCGCACACGCCGATCAACCTGCATCAGGTGGGCAACCAGATCGTGGTGGAGTTCAATGGCGCGGAGCTGCCGCAGAACCTGATGCGCCGCTATGACGCCACTGACTTTGGCACGCCCGTCACAGGCTTCGACGTGACGCGTCTGGGTGACGGCACGCGCATCGTGGTCGACGCGACCGGCGATTACGAACAGCTCGCCTACCAGTCTGACGATCAGTACGTGGTCGAGGTGCAGCCGCGGCGCAAAGCAGCGGCGGCCCAGGAAGACAAGCCGACGTACACCGGTGAGCGTTTGACATTGAACTTCCAGGACATCGAGACGCGCGCGGTGTTGCAGCTGTTGGCGGATGCAAGCGGCCAGAACATCGTGGTCAGCGACTCGGTGACCGGCAACGTGACGCTGCGACTGCAGAACGTACCTTGGGATCAGGCGCTCGACATCGTGCTGCGTACGAAGGGCCTCGATAAGCGCCGCCAGGACAACGTCATCATCGTGGCGCCGTCCGAGGAGCTTGCGACGCGTGAAAAGGCTGAGCTCGCCTCGAAGAAGGATATCTCGGAGCTTACGCCGCTGCGCTCGGAATACCTGCAGGTCAATTATGCGAAGGCCGCCGATATGGCCGTGCTCATCAAGTCGCAGGGCCGCTCGCTCCTGTCCGCGCGCGGAAACGTGGCGGTCGATGATCGCACCAACACGCTGCTGCTGCAGGACACTGCCGAGCGTCTGGCCGACATACGGCGCCTGGTCGCGACCCTCGATATTCCAGTGCGTCAGGTCCTCATCGAGTCGCGCATCGTCATCGTCAATGACGATTTCACGCGTGAGCTGGGAGCGATTCTGGGCTTTACCGGAGTCACCAAGAACGGCGCCAACGGCATCGTCACGACGACGGGTACGGCCGCCGGTACGGACCAGATACTCGGGTCGGCTTTGACCAACGTGAACGCGGGCAATGGGCCGTTCCCGGTCTCCGTGCCCACCGGCTCCACGGCGTTGAACCGCTACAACGTGAACTTGCCCGCCTCGACGCCGGCCGGCAGCATCGCGTTGGGCGTCTTGGGTTCGGACTACCTGGTTGATCTTGAGCTCTCGGCCGCGCAGACCGAAACGCGCGCCGAAATCATCTCCTCCCCGCGTGTGATCACTGCCAACCAGAAGGAGGCGACGATCGAGCAGGGAGTGGAGATTCCTTACCAGGAGTCGGCCGCGAGCGGCGCGACCTCCATTCAGTTCAAGAAGGCGGTGCTGTCATTGAAGGTGACACCGCAGATCACGCCGGACAACCGGATTATTTTGAGTCTCGACGTCAAAGACGACAATGTCGGCACGGTCGTGGTGGCATCGGGTGGCATCAATGTGCCCTCGATCGACACCCGCGAAATCAGCACGCAAGTGCTCGTCAACGATGGTCAGACCGTCGTGCTCGGCGGCATTCTGGCGACGACGCACCGCACCGATGAGACCAAGGTGCCGTTCCTGGGCGACGTCCCGATACTCGGCAACCTCTTTAAGACATCGACGAAGACCAATGACAAAGACGAGCTACTGATCTTTGTGACACCGAAGATTCTTCGTGAAGGGGTCAACGTCTACTGACCGGGACCTGCTTTGGCCGGACAGTCATTAATTTTGGGTGGTACATGCGAAAATTAGCTTCGACAACGGTTCTGCTGGCTGCCGCACTCGGGTTAGCCGCATGCGGCGGCAGCGACAACGCCCCGTTCGTAGGCACGGGCACGGGCACGGGTACCGGTACCGGCACGGGCACGGGCACCGGCACCGGCACCACAACCTATCGGATGGGCAGCGGCAGCGGCAGCTCCTTCAAGTCCGGCGCGCTCGACATCGCGCCCGCGATGCTCGGGGCGGGAGGCTCAGCGACCGTCGAGGCCTCCATTGTTGACCAGACCGGTACGCTGTACTCGGCAAGCCCGGTGACGGTTGTCTTCAATTCTCCCTGCGTTGCCGCCGGCACTGCGACCATCGTAGGTCCGGTGGGCTCAACGCTGCCGGCCGGGTCGGTAGCGACGAGCACCGGCACCGCGCAGGCCACCTATACCGCCAAGGGCTGCAGCGGCACGGATCCTATTACGGCGACGACAACCTTTACGACCGCGAGCGGCACCACAACGAGCCTGAGTGCGACAGGCAGCGTCACGATCGCGGCAGCCGCAATTGGATCGATCCAATTTGTTTCTGCGACGCCCGCTACGATTGGCCTCAAGGGCACGGGCCTCAATGAGACGTCCACTGTCATTTTCAAGGTCGTCGACTCAAGCGGCGGCCCGCGCGCGGGCGTGACGGTCAGCTTTAGCCTGAATACGATGGTGGGCGGGCTCAGCCTCACGCCGACCTCCGCGACTTCCGCATCCAATGGCACCGTACAGACCATCGTCAGCTCGGGCACCGCCCACACGACCGTGGTGGTGACGGCTACGATTGCCTCGCCCGCACTCAGCACGAACTCGAGCCTCCTCGCCGTTACAACCGGCTTGCCCGCTTCGAAGTCCTTCTCGATCGCCACAGGAAGCGGCAGTTCCGGTAACGCCTGCCCGAATGTCGAGGCCTTCAATATTGATGGCGTCACCATTCCCATCGTCGTGCGCCTTGCCGATCGCTACAACAACCCGGCGCCCGATGGCACGGCGGTCGCATTCACGACAGATGGCGGACATATCGGCGGCAACTGCACGACGCCAGGTGCGACTCCGGGCGATGGCACATGCACCGTCACCTGGACGAGCGCGAATCCGCGGCCGGTGCGGGCTGACGACACGCCGCCGATTCCGGCGGCCGGACGCACAACCATACTCGCCACCGCAATCGGTGAGGAGTCATTCACCGACGTGGACGGCAGCGGTTTCTACGTCGCAGGCGATCCCTTCTCAAATCTCGGCGAGCCCTATCGCGACGACAACGAAAACGGCCAATATGATCTGGGCGAGTATTTCCTGGATTTCCTGGACACCGGCCTGTATGCGCCGCCCGATGGCGCGTTCAAGGGCATCACCTGCACCGGCAGCACACCTACCTCGACCTGCACGACGACCACTTGGGCTATAGGTGCTACTGCGACGATTATCATGTCGACGAGCGGCACGCTCGTGAATCTCGTTTCACCCGCGACTGCTCCGTTTAACTTTCATGCCGGCAGCAGCCCGGGGATCACATTCAGCGTGACGGACCAAAATGGCAACCCCCCGGCCGCCGGAACCACCGTGACGGTCACTGCTTCTTCTGCGGTTGGAACAATCAGTGAGGGTACGTTCACGATTCCCTGCAGGACGTCGCTGGTTCCCCAGCAATTCGAGACGTTTCTCACGGCTTCCACCACGCAGCCCGCCAGCGGCGAGATCACGATCACGGTGGTCTCACCGAGCGGCACCACCACCGTTTATAACTATCTGACAAACATTGGTCCCTGATCTTCGAGTTCACTGAAACGATGGACCTGCGGCCGCCTTCGGGCGGCCGCTTAGTTTCGGCGGCCATGTTCAATCCTTGCAATGCGTATGTCGCTCGGCGCCAGTACGGCAGCTTTGGCTGAAAGGTCTGGGGAGCTCGGAGCGCGTCCACTGGCAAAGCTTGCAAATAAACTGAACGGGGTCTCCTGCCGCTGCGGCAGCCAATGGAACCCATGCGGTGGCGGACTGCTCCCGGGCAGACGGCGCGCCACCTATGCCGATTCGGTATTCTGATCGTCAAGATGCTCGGGAAGCGCAATGTGTTCCTTGTCGGCCCGATGGGGTCCGGCAAGACCGCCGTAGGGAAGAGCCTCGCACGTCTGATGAGCGCCCCGTTCTATGACAGTGACGCGCAGATCGAGCAGCGTACGGGCGTGGACATCTCGTTTATCTTCGAGAAGGAGGGCGAAGCGGGATTTCGGCAGCGCGAGCGCGAAGCAATCGACGCGCTGACCCAGCTCGAGCCCATCGTGCTCGCGACCGGCGGCGGCGCGGTGCTCCTGGAGGAGAACCGGCGAGCCCTCGCTGGCCGCGGCTTTGTCGTGTACCTCGAGACTTCAGTCGCGCAGCAGAATAGCCGTGTAAGCCGCAGCCGCAACCGGCCACTATTGGCGGACGCCGATCCCACCTTGAGGCTGACGGAACTGATGCGGCACCGCGCGCCACTCTATATCGAGGTCGCGGACATCATCGTGCCGACGGACGGTCGCAGGGTCGGAGCGGTCGCCGCGGATATCATGCGCGGACTCAAGGAGCGCAATCGCAGCTAGCGCCGCCCCGGCAGAGCCTGGCAAGTGCACGTATACTTCTGACGCTGCGCACGCCCACTGCGTGCGGTTGCGGGCGCGCGTGTATACCTACAGAGTCGAACTTGGCCGTCGCAGCTATCCGATCCTCATCGGTGCCGGCCTGATCGCCCGTCCGGATCTGTTTGATCAACACCTTTTTGGGCGTGACGTGCTGCTCGTCAGCAACACGACCGTGGCGCCGCTTTATGCGACCCCGTTGGTGAACGCATTGGGGTCCCGTCGCGTCGTTGAAGCCATCCTGCCCGACGGCGAGCAACACAAGACTTTGGCAAACGTTGCGCGGCTGATCGATGTGCTGGTCGCGAACCGGCTTGGACGCGATTGCACCGTGGTTGCGCTGGGTGGCGGAGTTGTCGGGGATATGGCCGGTTTCGCGGCCGCGACCTATCAGCGCGGCATCGCTTACCTACAGGTGCCGACGACCCTGCTCGCCCAGGTCGATTCCTCCGTCGGCGGCAAGACGGGCGTAAACCATCCGGGCGGCAAGAACCTCATTGGTGCATTTCATCAGCCGACTGCCGTGCTGGCGGATGTGCGCACCCTTGCGACCCTGCGGCAGCGCGAGCTGTGTGCGGGCCTTGGGGAAGTTCTGAAGTATGGCCTGATCTGCGACGCGCCCTTCTTTGACTGGCTGGAGGCGCATATCGATGAGCTCCTGGCGCGCGACATCGACGCCCTCGAGCATGCAATTCGCCGCTCATGCGAGATCAAGGCGCTAATTGTCGGCCGCGACGAATACGAGCACGGTGAGCGCGCGGTGCTCAACCTCGGCCACACCTTTGCGCATGCAATTGAGGCCGCGACGGGCTACAGCCAGTGGCTGCACGGCGAAGCCGTTGGGGCCGGACTCTTTATTGCGGCCACCCTGTCACATGAATGCGGTCTGATGCCGGCGGCAGACGTCGAGCGCATAAAGCGCCTCCTCTTGCGCGCCGGTCTGCCGACCGATGCGCGCGAAGTGAGTCGGGCTGCGGCGCTCGAACACATGAAAATGGACAAAAAGGTGCGGGGCGGTCGTATACGGCTCGTAGTGCCGCGGGCAATTGGTGAGTGCTTCGTCAGCGCCGACTATTCCGATGCGGCATTGCAACGCACACTCGCGGCGTGTTTCGGATGAGTCGCATGAAAAGCGGCGCCACGCCCCCGCCCAGGCTTGCACGCTATGCAGCGCATGAGGCGCGCTCACGCGGCAGGCGTTACCCCGAGCCCAAACCGGATTTTCGCAGTGAGTTTCAGCGCGACCGCGATCGCATCATTCACTCGAATGCGTTTCGGCGGCTCGTCTACAAGACCCAGGTTTTCGTCAATCACGAAGGCGATCTATATCGCACGCGCATTACCCATTCGATCGAGGTCTCACAGATCGCGCGCTCGGCCGCAGTGGCCCTGCGCCTTAACGAGACGCTGACCGAAGCGATAAGTCTCGCCCACGACCTGGGCCATACGCCTTTTGGGCACGCGGGTCAGGACGCCCTCAACGCCTGCATGCGCCGCTTTGGCGGTTTTGAACACAACCTCCAATCGTTGCGGGTGGTCGATGAGCTTGAGGAACGCTATGCGGAATTCCGTGGTCTGAATCTTACGTTCGAATGTCGCGAAGGTATTTTGAAGCATTGCTCAGTGCGCAATGCGCGCTCGCTAGGTGAACTCGGAGAGCGCTTCATTCGCCGCCAGCAGCCAAGCCTCGAAGCACAGCTCGCCAATCTCGCCGACGAGATTGCTTACAACAATCACGACGTCGACGACGGCATCCGTGCTGGCTTCATCGATATTCAGGATCTGAGCGGCGTGCGTCTTTTCCGGCGCGAATACGATACGGTGATTGCTCTCTATCCGGATCTCGGCGAGCGCCGGCTCGTATACGAGATTGTTCGCCGCATGATTAATTTCGTGGTTACGGACCTCATTAGGACGACACAGAGTAACCTTAATGATGTAAAACCACGGTCAATAGAAGACGTTCGGGATCGTAGCAAGCCGCTTGTCAGTCTGAGCGATGCCACTCGTATCGAGCACGATGAGCTTAAGGCCTTTCTGCGGGAACGCGTCTACCGGCATTATAAAGTGCTACGCATGACGACCAAGGCGCGACGTGTCTTGAAGGAATTGTTTGATGCGTTCTTCGATGACATTCATTTGATGCCTGGCGAGCACCTGGACGCCGCACTTCACGGTGAGAAAGATCACGGGATCTCGGGGCGGGCGCGTGCTGTGGCGGATTACGTTGCGGGCATGACCGATCGATACGCAATTCTCGAGCACCGCCGGCTATTCGATCCCGCGGAAAGAACGTAATTCGCTTGCCATCGGCCAGGCGTCGTCGATCCGCAGTATCGCCCACAGCTTAACCGTGTACGCTGCAGCGGATTCTGGCACGCCACCTCTAATGTATTGTTTTAATTGAATTTAATTTGACCGCAAGCTAAGCCGACGTCAGATTCCACTACATCGGATTGACATAAGCTGTTGAGTCACTTAGCGTTATGTCGCTTGGGGGATCTGCAAAACCGTGAATAAGACCGAGAAGGAAGCGGTCCTCGACGTGTTCGCTGGATTGTTGCGGTCGCTCATGCCCGTCGCATTTGAGTATGGGATCTCCGCGGGCGAGGCCTCAGGCGCGGTGCGAAGAAGCTATATCGAGGCGTTGGAGGCGCGGCTACGAGAACAGAACCGACCAACCACCGACTCGAGACTTGGAATTATTTCGGGCTTGCCTAAGGCGGATGTCAGTGCGCTCCGAGAGGCGATGCGAGTAGGTGCAGCACTAAGCATACGAACAGCGGCGAGCCTGGATCAAATTACTAGTGTTCTTACGGTATGGCAGACGAATTCAAATTTTTCAGGGGCATACGGGTTAGCAATGGATCTTGATTTGGCCGAAATGCCTGGTTCACCGCGACGCACATTTGCCGATCTTGCAGAGGCTGCATGCCCGGGCGCGGATAAGGATTCTTTGCTGGACGAGCTGCTGGCGGCCGGGTCGGTTGAGGTGGTAGACGGAACGACGGTTAGGTGCTTGTCACGCTCATATGTGCCGCGCGGAGCCGACGTTACTCGCATCGAGCGAATGGGTCGTTTTTTAGCGGTTGCCACAGGAAATTTTGTCCACAATCTTTTGCGCTCGGAGAGCGAGCCTTCGTACTTTGAACGTACAGTTGTTTCAGATGATTTGCTTACCGAGAATGGCCGAGACCAATTTTTAGCAATGGCAGCTGAGCGTGGTGAAGAATTAACCACAGACCTCGACACATTTTTGACAGGACTCCTCCCGGCTGAGCGAGCAACGTCCGGTAAGAAATATGGCGTGGGCGTATATTTTTTTGAAGAGAAAACTTTAGGACTCCCGGAAGTACATGGGCGCACTTCTGGGGAAGACGATTCGAGCGACGACCGCAAGACAAAGACAAATGACGAGATTGATGTCCTTAATTCAGTGCGCCGAAAATAAATATTTTAATCAGGAGCGGAAGATGAAGAAGCTAGTTTGTGCAGGTGCAACATTTGCAATGCTTGTAGGCGGGGTTGCCGCCAATGCAGGTCCCGGCGTTAGCGGCGGTGGCAAAGTGTCGATTCTCGGCGTTAGCGGCGGCGGCAAAGCGTCGATTCTCGGCGTTAGCGGCGGCGGCAAAGCCGGGGTTAGCGGCGGCGGCAAGGCCGGCGTTAGCGGCGGCGGCAAGGCGGCCGGTGTTAGCGGCGGCGGCAAGGCCGGCGTTAGCGGCGGCGGCAAGGCCGGCGTTAGCGGCGGCGGCAAGGCCGGTGTTAGCGGCGGCGGCTAAAAGGGCCGACCGAGCATTTGGGCCACGGCACCTCGCCGTGGCATGCCAGGGCAATGTGGGCGCTCTCTTACCAGACGCGATTGGCAACTGGGGAGACCCCACATTCCACTTATCACCGCGGCGCACCTGCCAGCTCAATTTTCTTGGAGTGCGTTACTAGCGCATCATCTTGACCATTGGTCGTTGCTCGGTTCTCCTTTCTTGGCATGGACGCGCTCTCCTTGCTGACTTCGCAAGTAAGTCTTCTGGAACTACGGCCATAGTGGCTTGGTTGCCTTGTGCGTAATTACGCGCGCCAGTGATTTCAAAAGCGGTCATCGCGCCGAGCCTTTGATCCAAGACTAATCAATTCGTATCTTGGCGCGCCGGCTTCGCGGCGTGAATTCACGCGCTTGTTGTAAGTTCGAAAGTACTGCGCACACCTGCTGACACGCATTTTCTGTTGTTATGCAGAAAAGGGAATCGGCCGTACTACGTACTAGCTTATGAATATTGGCGTTTCTTCGTCAGTAATCCAATCTTGAGTACGCCTTTGATGCGTGCTACTTCTCCATAAAATATGAATATGAGCAAGTATTCAACCACACTTGCGACCGCACGCCGCAATAGACCCAAAAAACTATCTCGCCGCAAGGCACGTGAGATGGAGACCTCGAAATCCACTAAACAAGCCCATGGGCGCTTGGTGCGCCGAGATGCTGGGGTTAAGGAGCTACTCACTGAATTAGCGGTCGTTCTCCTCCAGGCGGGCGTTACACCAAAGCATTTCGCTGAGCTCGCCAAGCAAGCCTTTGTTGAAGCTGCAGGAACGCTCTCAAAATTTAGCAATGGAAAGATCAACCGCTCACGCGTAGCTGTGATGACAGGATTGAGTCGGGTAGAAGTAAAAAGACTGTTGACTGGACGAGTGGCTTTGACAGGCTCACTTCCTGCGCAACAAAGCCGCGGCGAACGGGTTATATCTGGATGGATGTCCGATCACCGATTTTTGGATAGTCGCGGACGCCCCCAGCGACTACCAATCGCCGGCGCGAGAGTTTCATTCGCATCCCTTGTTAAAAAGTTTGGCGGTGACGTCCCTCATCGCGCGGTACTTGAAGAACTGCGGCGGTTGCGTGTAGTGCGTCAAATCGGCTCCAGCCTAGAGCTAGACGCACGTAGACAACTCCTTAGCGGCCCGGCCGCGGCTTCACTCTCGGCATTAATACCAGCACTGATTGACGGGATTCGACTCGCCGTGAAAGCCGCATCTGGTGGGCCAGCTCCACTTATTCATAGATTAACATTGAAGGCGCGGGACGTAGTTGAACTAGCTGTACTCGAAGAGCGTGCAACGGTAGGTATGACCTCATTATTGGAAGGGCTCAAAGGTTCCCTTCAAGGCGCGTCAGATGGCAAAAAACACTCTCTCACGGTAACGGCATTCGTCATAGAGCAGGCGATTAATAACCGCCGTTCTGGATAGGTGGTGGAACTGAATTAGGATTGCAAAGGAGGCGGCCCGAAGGCCGATACTATGACGCAGCCGGCAAAACGAACAGTAGATTACTACCAAAAGCTTCTAACCGCGGTATTTGAATTCATGTTAATCGGCGGGATGCGCAGTAATGCGATCCTGAATGTGGCCGTGCGAGCGCTACGCAAAGCTGAGGTTGAAAATTCACTGATTTCGCCCACTAAGAAAATTGATTTGGCGTTCGCCGGAATGATATTGGACGCGTGGCATCGCAATCGTCGATATATAGATAGTACCGCGCAGCCGAAAGCTATTCCGCTGAGAGGCAAGACTCCAAGCGTCGAAGCTCTAATACGAGCCGAGCGTGTAGCCGGTAGTCCAGTAGCGCTAGTGGGCCGACTAAAAACACTGAAGCTAATTGTTCGTTGCGGTCCCAACCGGTATAAGCCAGCTAACCGGTTTGCAGTAGTCACGGAGCCTAACTCCCTCGTTCAGCAGCATGCCGTTCGGTCGTTGTCGACTCTGGTAAAGACCATTAAGGAGAACCTCGCGGAATCACAATCCTCCGGAGGGCTCATTGAAAGAACAGCTGAAGTACCGGATCTCCCAGTCGAGTATGTTCCGGAGTTCCGTGATTTTGCGCGCTCCCAAGGATGGGCCCTATTGAGCACGTTGAATGATTGGCTTGAATCGAGGAGAGCGCGGAGAAAAGGAAGGCATACTCGTGGAACTGTAGGTGCGGGAGTTCATGTGTTTGCATACCTTATCAATCCCACTCGTAGGCGGATCAAGCCAAAGCGCTAAACAGTAATACTATTTGTTTGTACTGCTGCATCGACGGGCGCTTAACACGAAATGAAAGAATTCATTGGGTACGTAGCTGTTCTCTCAACCCGCGGCGGAGTATCTTCCCAACATTCGATTTTGGCAGCTCGCTCTTAAAGTACACGTGTCTGGGAACCTTGTAGCCGGTGAGCGACTGACGACAATGCTCAATGAGAGCAGCCTCGGTAAGATTTGGGTCTTTGGGAACTACGAACAGCGCCACAACCTCTCCTGAATGTTCGTCGGGCATTGCAATTGCGGCCGCCTCAAGAACTCCGGGATGCGCTGCTGCGACAGCCTCAACTTCATTGGGATACACGTTAAATCCTGATACCAGGATCATGTCCTTCTTGCGATCCTCGATATACACGTGACCGCTGGCGTCCAGGCGGCCGACGTCCCCAGTACGTAACCAACCGCCAGGAAGCATGACTTTCTCAGTCTCATCAGGGCGATTCCAGTAACCGCGCATTACCTGCGGGCCCCGTAAACAGATTTCACCAATTTGATTTATGGCCAGATCAGTGCCGCTATCGTCCTTGATGGAAATCTCAGTTGAAGGAATGGGGAGGCCGACGGAACCGTTGAAGGGATCCTCCACTCGGTTTATGCAGCCGGCGGGTGACGTCTCAGTGAGACCCCAGGCCTGGGTGATCACTTTTCCAGTTACCTTTTGCCAGCGCTCGGCGACCGATGCCTGAACCGCCATGCCGCCGCCAAGAGTCACCTTTAGCTGACTAAAATCGACGCTTGCGAATGCTGGTGCGTGGAGGAGCGCGTTGAATAGCGTGTTGACGCCACTGAAGAATGTGAACGGGTACTTTTTCATATCGGCAATGAGAGCCGGCAGGTCGCGTGGATTGACTATGAGGACGTTTCGCCACCCGAGCGACAGGAACAGCAGGCAGTTCGCCGTGAGTGCAAAGATGTGGTACAGCGGCAATGCGGTGAGGAGTGTTGCCGGCTTGTCTGCAAATGCAGGACGGACCCACGCTCTCGCCTGCAGCACATTCGCGACGACATTACCGTGAGTGAGCATGGCCGCTTTGGACACGCCGGTTGTCCCGCCGGTGTATTGCAGGTAGGCGAGGTCATCAGATCGTACGTCGACATCGGCGAGACTCAGGTGCGTGCCGGCCGCGAGAGCCGCACCCAAATTGCACGATCCTGCAATATGCCACGCCGGCACCTGTTTACGAACCCGGCGGACGACAAAGTTGACAATCGTCGACTTGGGAAATCGCAACATATCGCCGACGGCGGTGACGATAACGATGCGGACCTTGGTGCGGGCGATAACTTTTTGCAGAACGTGGGCGAAATTCTCAAGTACTACGATCGCCTCTGCGCCCGAGTCCTGTAACTGATGCTCGAGTTCTGGGGGCGTATAAAGTGGATTTGTGTTTACTACGATGACGCCGGCCCGCAGAGCACCCAGCATCACGACGGGATACTGCAGCAGATTCGGCAACATGATGGCGAGCCGGTCGCCTTTCTTCATGCGCGCCTCTGTCTGCAGCCACGCTGCGAATTTCCGCGACTCCTCGGCGAGCTCGGCGAAGCTCATCGTATGGCCCATTTGCACATAGGCAACGTCGTGAGCGAACTTTTCGAAGCTCTGCTCGGCGATGTCCTTGAGCGATCGAAACTCGCCGACGTCGATTTCGGCTGGGACTCCCGGCGGGTACGACTTCAGCCAGATCTTGTCCATAAAAGACTCAATGTTTACCTAGCAAAGGAACCAGCCGCGGCCAAACCGTGTCGAGCAGGACGGGGGCGGCGCGCGCATTTGGATGCAGGCCATCTGCCTGCATGAGAGCGGGATTGAGGGCAACCGACTCGAGCAAGAAAGGCACGAGCGGCAAATGATCCCGTTGCGCCATGTCTTCGTACATTTGACGGAAATCGGCCGTGTAGCGCGGCCCATAATTGGGCGGCATTCGCATGCCGACGAGGAGTACCTGCGCCCCCGCTGCACGCGCCGTGTCGATCATCTTTTCCAGATTGGCGCGCGTCTCGGCAACCGGCAGGCCGCGCAATCCATCGTTTGCACCGAGCTCGAGGATGACGAGCGACGGTTTGTGCAGCTCCAGGGCGCGGGGCAATCGCTGCATTCCACCGCCGGAAGTTTCGCCACTCACGCTGGCATTGATGACCGGGGTTACGTACCCTTGTTCCTGCAGCCGTTTTTGCAGCAGCGGCACCCAGCCCTCGCCGGGGCGCAGGCCGTAACCCGCACTAAGACTGTCCCCAAACACCAGTATGGGCGAGGCCTGCGTGGCCGTGCCCTGGATCGCAATGAGCCATAACCCGACGCCAAGCGCCCCGGCGCAGATCACTCGCGATAGCGTTCTCAAGACCGATCACCTCACAAAGCAGGTTAACAGTCCCGAAGGACGGCTGACCATTGTCGACGATGTCTCGTTGGACATCGCAGCAGGAGAGTCAGTTGCGGTCGTCGGTGCTTCCGGCGCGGGAAAATCCACACTGCTCGCTCTCCTGGCGGGCCTGGACGCGCCGACTTCCGGCAGGATCTGGCTCGCGGGAACGGATCTTAGCGCGCTCGATGAGGACGGGCGTGCGCGCCTGCGGGCGCAGCGCGTCGGATTTGTGTTTCAGGCGTTCCACCTGGTGCCTGCCCTCACGGCGCTCGAGAACGTGATGCTGCCTCTCGAGCTGGCCGGCCGCACGGACGCACGCAGCGGCGCACTCGCGGCGCTCGACCGCGTCGGACTGTCGTCGCGCAAGGGGCATTATCCGCGTCAGCTCTCCGGGGGCGAGCAGCAGCGCATCGCGCTTGCGCGGGCATTTGTCACCTCACCGGCGGTATTGTTCGCCGATGAGCCGACCGGCAACCTCGATACGGCGACCGGCGATCGAGTCGGCGCACTGCTGTTCGAGCTGAACGCGAATTCCAAAACCACGCTGGTCCTCGTGACACACGAGCGTGATCTCGCGTCGCGCTGTCAGCGCACTCTGCAGATGGAAGCCGGGCGGCTCCTCTAGCGCATGCGTGCCCTATCGCTCGCCGTACGGATGCTGGCGCGGGAATGGCGCTCAGGAGAACTCGGCGTGCTGCTGCTCGCTCTGACCATCGCGGTTGCGTCGCTTACCGGCGTCGGCTTTCTCGTAAGCCGCATCGGGGCGGCGGTCGAACTGCAGGCGACGGAGGTTCTGGCGGCGGACGTTCGCCTCGGCTCCCCGCAGCCGATCTCGCAAGCATCTCTTGCTGAGGCGGCGCGCCGCGGCATACTCGCGACACGCAGTACGCGCCTGCTGAGCGTCGTGTTTCACGATGACCAGAGTCAGCTGACGAACATCCACGCGGTCAGCGCCGGCTATCCGCTCAGGGGGCGCGTTCTGATCGCCGACGAGCCGTTCGCCAAGGGTGAGGCGGCCTCGGACATCCCGCCGCGCGGTGAAGTCTGGCCCGACTCACGGCTCCTCGCGGCGACCGGCGCGCAGGTCGGCGCGTCGCTCGCCATCGGTGCGGCGACTTTTCACATCGGCCACGTTCTCATCTCGCTGCCGGATCAGGGCGGCACGTTCGCGGAACTTGCGCCAAGTCTCCTGATGAACCTGCAGGACGTGCCTGCGACGCAGCTCATTCAGCCAGGAAGCCGCGTCAGCTACAGCGCGCTGTTCGCCGCAGAGCGCAGCCGCATCGACGAATTCAAGTCCTGGCTGCTCCTCAACAAAAAGCCCGCCGAACGGTTGCGGGATATCCGCGATGCAAGCCCGCAGATCAAAAGCGCGACCGAGCGCGCGGGACGCTTTCTCAGTCTGGCGAGCCTGGTCAGCGTGCTCTTGTGCGCGATCGCGGTTGCCATGTCAGCGCGCCGCTATGTCCATCGGCGGCTTGACACCGTGGCACTGATGAAGACGCTCGGCGCGACGAGCGCATTTACCTTGAGCGTGAGTCTGCTGCAACTTCTTGCGATCGCCTGCGGCGCAGCTGTCGCGGGCGCGGGGGTGGGATTTCTCGCACAGGCGTGGCTGCTGCGGGCACTGAAGGGGCTTTTAAATGCCGAGCTTCCGCCGGCAAGCCTGCTGCCGCTCGGCCTGGGCTTCGTGGCAGCGATCGCGCTGCTCCTGGGATTCGCGTTGCCGTCGCTTCTGCAACTCGCGCGCGTGCCGACGATTCGCGTACTCCGGCGCGACGTCGGCCCGCCGCCAACGCTGGTGCTGCTCGCCTTCGGTCCCGCGGTCGGCGTCATTGCATTTCTCATCTACTGGGTGGTGCGCGACGTACGGCTGTTTCTCGATTTTACGGCAGGGCTCGCGGCTTTCGTGGCGGTCGTGGCAGGTGCCGGCTGGCTCCTCGTGCATCTGGCGGGCCGCCTGCGCGGCACAGTGGGCGTCGCCTGGCGCTATGGCGTTGCCAACCTTAGCCGCCGGCGCGCGGAAAGCGTTTTGCAAATTGTCGCGTTCGGGACCGGCATCATGGTGCTGCTGATGCTGGGTATTGTCCGCAATCATGTGCAGGACAGTTGGCGACGCAGCTTGCCGGAGGACCTGCCGAACTACTTTTTTGTAAACATTCCACCGGATGAGCGCACGCCGTTCATAGAGTTTTTGCAGGCGCGCGGAGCGCAGACCTCGCGCGTCTTGCCGATGATCCGCGGGCGCCTGACGGCCATCAACGATCGTCCGGTGGAAGGCGCGCAGTCCGCCGGCGACGGCGAGAATTTCGCCGCGCGCGAACAGAATCTCACTTGGACAGCCGAGCTCGGCGCAGACAACGTGATCGTCGCGGGCCGCTGGTGGACACGCGAGGATTTCGGCAAGCCGCTCGTGTCACTGGCGACGGAATTCCAGGAGTCGCTGCACGTGCGGGTGGGCGACGGGCTCACCTTCGATATTGGCGGCGAGAGTATCTCGGCAACCGTCGCCAGCATCCGCAAGGTCAAATGGGACAGTTTCCAGCCGAACTTCTTCATCGTATTTCCCCCCGGCGTCATTGACAATACGGCGGGGACCTATATGACGAGCGCTTACTTCCGGCCGGCCAGCGCCAACGCACTTGCGCTGCTCGCCCGACGCTTCCCGAGCGTTTCAATATTCGACATCGACGATTTGCTCGCGCGCGTGCGCTCGGTTGTGGACAAGGCGGTCTTCGCCGTGCAGAGCGTCTTCGTCTTCACGGTGTTCGCGGGGCTTACTGTGCTGCTCGCTGCCGTGCAGTCGAGCCGCGACGAGCGGCGCTTCGAGAGCGCCATGCTGCGCACGCTCGGCGCGAGCCGCCGCGTGGTTCTGCAGGGAGTGCTCGCGGAATTTACGGTGCTGGGATTGCTTTCCGGTCTGCTGGCCTCGGCGGGCGCATCCCTTGCCGGATACTTTGTTGCTACGCGGGTGCTCGCGTTGCCGTATGGATTTGACGCGTCGGTGTGGGCGGTGGGCCTTATCGGTGGCGCCGTGCTGGTGGTCTTCAGCGGCTGGCTTGCTACGCGCTCGGTGGTAAATCAGCCGCCGCTCGCGACGCTGCGCGCCGACGCCTGAGACGCTCTAGCGCTGGATGGCAATCGCGATCCAAGCGTCCGGCTCCGGATCGCCGCGCCAGGTCAGGCCGTCAAGCGTAAATTCGTAGATGCCCGGCCCGAGTGCAGAGCTGTTGATGGCAAGGTGCAGCTGGCCGTTGGAGTCCTTCATGACATTGTGGAGTATCGCCACCCGCCCTTGATCGACACGATCGATCGTCACCCGAAAGGCCCGGTAGGGCGAGTGCGACATATCGATGTGCAGGTCGGCGAGCTGTGCCGCCCCGCCGCCGATCGTAATCGCCGGCGTGTTCGAGCTGCCGGTGCGGCTCGGCATCAGGCGGATCGTGCGCGTGGTCGAAGCCGGCTCGAGGGGCTGCTCGGCGATGAGTGACTTGAGCCGCGTGACCGTGCGGCTCTTGTCGGCGCTGCCGCTGCCGACCACGGCGAGCGTCACCGCGAGCAAAAGCACCGCAGCGCCCAGGCCAATCACGAGCTGCGGCATCTCCCAAAACTTCTTTGGCGCTGGCTGCCACGGCTCGGGCTTGCCGCTGGCCTCGAGCAGCCGCAGCGCCATATTGACCCGCTCTGGGAGGCCGATCGCATCGAGCTGTTCGGGTTCTTCACGGCAAAAGCGCTCGAAGTCAGTGGCACCTTTGATGGGCAGGTGGCCGGAGAGATAGCGCTCGACGACCTGGTTGCGAGCGATGAAGTCGCGATCCATGCGCGGTGTTGCGGCGGCAGCGACGCCCGGCATCCCTGCAGGCGATGCCGTTGCGGCCGGCTCGGCTGCCGGGGCGGCCGGGTGCGCCGGCGATTCCGTTTCGGACTGCATGGCCGTGCGGGATGCCTCGTCCTTCAATGCTGTCTGCCGATGGAAGTTCATCCGTTCGTTCCAGGGACGATGAGTATCCTATCTTGCAGAGTCGCCCATTAGCGACCTGCGGCTTGGCTCACAGAACCGTGCGCCTGCGGAACGCTTTTGGCGATCGCGCGCGGATTCTGCGGCGTGCAGCCGCTCCTTATGTTGCGTTGCAACATCGAGGACTTGCGACGATTTCTTCATCCGCGGCATCGCCGGACGAGAATTCTCATTTCGATGTGTCAGCGCCGCGATATTTCTCAAAGATGTCGAACGTTGCGGGCCGTGGACGGTCGGATGAGCAGCGCGCTGCCCTTGGGCAGGAGCGACGCGCGCGCCGGCGGATTTCCCGGGTTCGTAATCACGTAGAATCCGCTGCTCACACCGGAGGTCACCGCGATGCGTTTCGTCGTTTCATTTTTCGTCATGGCGCTCGCCGCCACATCGGGCCTGGCCGCCGGGTCGACGTCCATCGATCCTGCGCTGCAGGCGGCGATCGCGAGCAATCAACGCACCGCAAAGTTCGCCGCGCGCGATGCCGCGCGCCACCCCGCCGAGGAATTGACTTTCTTTGGCGTCAAATCCGATGCAAACGTCGTCGAGCTGTGGCCGGGCGGAGGCTACTGGACCGAGATCCTCGCGCCTTATCTGGCGGCGCGGGGCCACTATACGGCTGCGCTGCCGCCGACTAAGGAGAGTGGCGAGGACAGCAAGACCGTGGCGGAGTGGCGCGTGCGGATCGCGCCGCAAGCGGCGCGCTTCGGGACAATCCACGAGACGACGCTGGGTACCGGTCATTTTGACATTGCCCCGCCTGCCTCCGCGGATCTGATCCTGACGTTTCGCAACCTGCACAATTGGATGGAAGGCGGGTACGCGCCCGAAGCGCTCGCGGCGTGCTTGCGCGCGTTAAAGCCGGGCGGCATTCTCGGCATCGAGGACCACCGCGGCCGCGACGACCAGCCGCAGGATCCGCTCGCCAAGAGCGGCTACGTGCGCCAGGACTACGCGATCACTCTGGTGAAACGCGCGGGCTTCGAGTTCGTAGGCTCCTCCGAAGTGGATGCCAACTCCAAGGACACCAAGGACTGGCCGAGCGGCGTGTGGACATTGCCCCCTACGCTGACGCTCGGCGACAAGGATCGCGCGAAATACGTCGCGATCGGTGAGGCCGACAATTTCGTGCTGAAGTTCAGAAAGCCGCAGCATTGATGAGGCACGCACGGCGACGATTGGCCTGAGCGCGGTTCGCCGCTTGGCGCATGACGCAAAGGGCGGGGCAATGACTCGGCGCGACCCCTGAAGTCCACGCGCCGTAGCCGGTGCGTCAGGCGGCGCCCGAGCCTTTGAGGAAATATTCCACCTTGTCCCGGTAGGTGCGCGACATCTTCAGCTCGTGCGCACCTTCGAGTGTCAGGAAGTATTCGCCGTTCATGTGAGCGCGCAGACTTTTGACGCGGCGCAGATTGACGATGGTGGAGCGGTGCACGCGTTGGAACAGGCGGGGATCAAGAATGTCCTCGAGCTCTTTCATCGTGCCCCGCAGAATGTGCGTCTGGCCGCTGGCATGGATGCACATGTAGTCGCCCGCCGCGTCGATCCATTCGATCGACGCGATCGGCACCCGCACGATCTCGCGACCCTGGCGGATGGGGAGGATTTCGGCATGGGAGCGCGCGATCGCCGCACGTCCGTGCTCGAGAAGCTCCTCGAGCGCGACCTGCCCGCAGCCAGTGATCTCCGCGATGAGGGCAAATAGCCGGTCGCGCTGCTGAAGCGCATCGCGCGTGCGCATGTGGGCGCGCACCTTCTCGAGCGTTGCATCGAAGCGTTCATCGTCGATCGGCTTCAAGAGATAGTCCACGGCGCGCGCCTCGAAGGCGCGAATTGCGTATTGGTCGTACGCCGTGACGAACACGACCAGCGGCAAAGACTCGCTGGGAATCTGCGCGAGAAGTTCGAATCCCGACAGACCCGGCATCTGAATATCGAGAAACATCAGATCCGGCTCATGGGTGCGGATCGCGGGCAACGCGTCGCGCGCGCTCGCGCACTGCGCGACCACTTCGAAATCGGGCGCACGCTGCAGACGCAGCTCGAGCCCCCTGCGGGCAAGCGCTTCATCATCAATGATGACCGTCGCGATCTTCGCGTTCACCTCTGCGCAGTCTCCAGTGGCAGCGCCATTTCCACGTGCAGGCCAGGACGGGAGTTTAATACGGCGAAGCGGTGGCCCGCTCCGTAAAGAACCGCGAGGCGCTCGCGCGTGTTGCGCAAACCGACGCCGCGGCTGTCGCTCTGCAGCAGACCTTCACGCATCCCCGGGCCGTCATCGATCACCGCAAGTTCCAGCATGGCGGCGCGCGCGCGGCCTTCGATGCGGATCATGCCGCCATTCTCGCGCGGCGAGATCGCATGTTTGACCGCGTTTTCGATCAGCGGTTGCAGGAGCAGACTCGGCAGCAGTGCATCAAGGGCGCTCTCCTCGATAGCGTACTCGAGACGCAGCCGCTCGCCAAAGCGCAGCCGCTCGGTATTGAGGTATAGATCGAGGGCTTCAATCTCCTTGCGCAAGGTGACCTTCTTCATCGGATCCTGATCGAGCGTATAACGCAAGAACTCCGACAGGCGTGCGACGGCATGGTTCGCGACGCGGTTCTGGTTGTCGAGGATGAGCGTGGAGATGGCGTTCAGCGTATTGAATAGAAAATGCGGATTCAACTGATAGCGCAGCATTTTCAGCTGCGCCTCCTGCGCGAGGGCGGTCGCCTTGAGCGCCGCTTCGCGTTGCTGCTGCAGCGACTCGTAGTATTTGATGCCGAAGTACAGGGCGCTCCAGCACAGCAGCAGATAGGTCGTCGACACGGAACCTTCCAACACCTCGAATAACGTCTTGAACTGCCAGGTCGGCTCGACGAGGTATTTGTACGCGAGATTGATGACCACGCGCAGCGCCAGGGCCGTGGCATAGCACGAGGCCAATACACCGACGACCAGGGTGCGCAGCGGCCGCCCCCAAAGCCTGCGGTAGATGGAGCGCAGCGGCATCGACAGAACGAAGCCCGAGACGGCCGAGATGGCGATCACCTGCTGGTAGGCGACGGGCTGGGCTTGCAGGAGAGCGCCAAAGTATTGGCTGATGGCGTACGCGCCCCAGCCCGCGGCGTGCAGGCTCCAGAAAAGCGCATTGCGGTTGGAACGCAACTGGTCGAGCGTCAGCATCTGCTGCACCGTCGGCGAATGGATATTGAGCGCGGCAAGCGTTCCCACAGTATCCAAGCTTAGGGCACAAGTCGAAGCGCGAGTTCCCGCCGCGCCTACATTGAACGCGCGATCACCTCGCTTCGTCGCGGACTAGCGGGCCTTGCGATGCGCAGCGCTCTTCGGCTTGGTGCAGCCGGCCGGGGCGGCCAGCGATTCAAGGGGCAGCGGCCGGTCGAGGACAAAGCCCTGCGCAAGATCGCAGCCTATGCCGGTGAGCCACTGCAGGGCCGCCTGGGATTCCACGCGCTTGGCGACGCAGTGGATGCCGAGCACTTTGCAAGACTGAGCGATGGCAACCACCAGCGCCTGCGAGAGCTTGTCCTGCAGAGCGGCCGAGGTCAGTCGCGGATCGATTTTCACCAGCTTCAGCGCCGGCGAGCGCAGGAACGGCAGCGCGTGCGGGGCAAGCGAGAAATTGTCGAGAATCAGGAAGCAGCCGAGCTTTTCGCAGCTGGCGACAAAGCGCTCAACCTGTGCCGTGCATTGCGCACAGGCGAGCTCGCTGATCTCGAAGCCGATGCATTGAGCGGCGACGGCGGTGCGTGCCAGGTCGGCGGGCAGCTGCTGCAGAAACTGCGGATCCTCGAGCGCACCGATCGACAGATTGATCGAGAAGCTGGCCGGCTCGGCGTCCCACACCACGGGGTTCTCCCCGAGCCAGTTCAAAAGCTTCTTGAGCACGAGGCCGTCGAGCAGAGCTCCGTCGGGGCCGCGCGCTGCAGGTGCTAGGAATGCCGGCGGTACCTGCTGACGCGCCGTGTCGCGCCGCGAGCGCGCCAGCACTTCATAGCGCCGCGTCCGGCCGCCAGAGCGCAGCTGCGTCAGTTGCTGCACGTCGAGTATCAAATCCTGAGCCTGTTGCTGATCGGTCATGACTTTTGCCGACACCGCCGGGGCAGGCGCCGCTTTGGCCGGCGCGCTGAGCTCGGGTGTGAGCTCAAACGTCAGAATCTCGTCAACCTTCTTTTGCGTCATCACGGTGGCAGCTGTGTCCGGCTGTGCGACAGCGAGTACCGGCAACGATCCGGACATGAGCGCAAGCTCGGGTATGGACATCGAGCCGGTGCTGGCGGTTGCGAGGTTCAACTGCGCCACCGCGCTTGTGGCGCCGAGGCTTCCGGCTTTGACGCGCAACAGGACGGCAATTTTCTGCAGCACTGCGCGCAGCGGTGCCGACACGGACTGCAACGGCGCTTCACCCTTCAGTGACTTGGGATCGGCCAGGATCATGGCGAGCCCCACGAGGTCGCCGCGCGGCGCGCGCACCGCGAGAAAGATGGCGCTGCGGCCGTCATCGAGGACGCGCGTAAAAATGGGCCTGGTATCGGCCCCGCCCAGTGCGTCGATGGCATCATTGACCAGGCTATGTTCGTCCGGCCCCAATGCGCCTTCACTCAGCCAGAGTACATCGCCGCCGCTGTCGTAGATGGAGAGCGAGTGCACGCGCATCGGCGGCAGCGCGGCGCGCAGCTGCCGTCCCAAAGTCTCGGCGGTGACCGCGTCGTCAGGCGCACTCTTGTTCGGCGCGGCTTTGGCGCTGGGGGTTGGCAAGGCTTTGCGTCCGTGTTGTGGCATGCCGCAGCATGGCAGGACGGGCCTGTATTCGGCGTGATTCCGCTCGCGTTTGTATCCGATCGGCGACGTCGCGTCAGCTTCTGTAAAACCGAACATTACATACTGAGGAAATCCCGCTTGCCGATCTCGACTCCGTTGTGACGCAGGATGGCGTAGGTTGCGACGACGTGAAAATAAAAGTTCGGCAGAGCCCACGTCTTCAGGAACGGCAGCCCTTTCATCTCGAGAGGGCGATCGCGCAGCGGAATCTTGATGTCGCGATCCTCGCAGCCCTCGAAGGCACTCGCCGGAATGCTCTTCAGATAGTCGATGGTTCGCGCGATGCGGGCGCGCAGCTCCTCGATCGTCGACTCGTTGTCTTCGAAGCGCGGCGGCTCTTGTCCCGCCAGGCGCGAGCTGCCGTTCTTCGCCATGTCGCAGGCAATCTGGATCTGTCGCGGCAACGGCAGCATGTCCGGTGCGAGGCGCGCGTTGATGAGCACCTGCGGGTCGAATTTCTTTTCCGTCGCATGCTTCAGCCCCTTATCCAGGAGCGCCGACAAGTTCGCGAGCATCGGTATGAAAGACTCCACCGACATGGAGTACATCGAGATTTTCATTTGCGGGGTCCTTGCGGGACGTGACTGCGGGAGACTGATTTTACATGAAGTTCTGGATTATTTGCCTCACTAATGAAACAATAGGAGGCTATTCCGCTGCGATTGCCGCTTAAATGAATGACCTCTGGGCCCCCGCGCAGCTCGCGCTTCTGGCGAAGGTTGTCGACCTCAACGGTTTCTCGGCCGCCGCGCGCAGCTTGGGCGTGCCCAAGGCAGCCGTGAGCCGCGCGGTGGCGGACATGGAAAGGGCGCTGGGCGTGCGGGTGCTGGAGCGCACGACACGCCGTATCGCGCTCACTGCCGCCGGCCGCCTGATCTACCCGTACGCCAAGCGCGTGGTTGCGGAGGTGGAGGCGGCACGCACCCTCATTGCAAAACTGCATGCGCCCGCCGGCGGCCCGCTGCGCGTCGCGGCGGAGCCGACCTACGGACGCGCCCTGCTCGCACCGCTCGTGCCGCGGTTTCTCGAAAGCTTTCCCGACGTGCCGCTTGAAGTGGTGCTGCAGCCGATCGAAGCGCAGGACTCCTGGGACGTTGCCATCCGTGCCGGCTTGCCCGAGGAGTCGAACCTCGCACACCGCTTGCTGGGTGCACCGCCGGCCGTGCTGTGCGCCACGCCGTCCTACCTGCAGCAGCACGGCTCGCCCGTGCGACCGGAGGATCTGCGTCAGCATGACTTGCTTACGCCGGGCACCGACGCGCCCGAGTACCGTCTCGAGCTCGCGCGCGGTTCGCAGCGCGCGGAGGTGCGTGTCGCCCCGAAGCTCACGGTCAACGATCCGGCCGTGCTGCACGGAGCCTGCGCCGCGGGCCTGGGCGTTGCGCTCCTGCCGGAATTTCTGTGCCGCCAGGGGTTGGCGACCGGGCGTCTGAAGCTGGTGCTGCCGGATTGGACGCTGGCGCCGGCGGCGATTCTCTATGCCGTCTATGCCGCAACGCTCGAGGCGGACGCGCGCGTGCAGCGCTTCGTCGAGTTTTTGGGCGCCAATATCATACCGGCACTCGCATCCGTGCGACCGTCTGGGGCATTCTCTGCGCATTCGCTGTGAGGAGGCCTGATGTATCGCGCACCGATCCGGGAGCTACGTTTCGTACTCGATGAGCTTCTGGGCGCGGCGGCCCTAAGTGCCTACCCCGCTCTGGCGGAGTACTCCGCTGAAACCGCCGAGTCGATCCTGGGCGAGGCGGCGCGTTTTGCACAGGAGGTGCTCGAGCCCCTCAACCAGAGTGGCGATCGCGAAGGGGCGCGCTGGACGCCGGGGGGCGTCGTGACGCCGCCGGGTTTTGCCGCGGCCTACCGGCAATTCGTCGAGGCGGGCTGGCCGCAACTCGGGGGAGATTCCAAATACGGCGGCCAGCCCGTGCCGCAGGTGCTCGGCACCGCCGTGCGCGAGATGTGGGGCGCCGCGAATCTCGCTTTCAAGCTGTGTCCGATGCTCACCCAGGGCGCGATCGAAGCAATCGATCTATGCGGCTCGACGGCGCAAAAGGAGCTCTTCCTGCCCAAGATGGTGCGCGGCGAGTGGACCGGCACCATGGATCTCACCGAGCCGCAGGCTGGATCGGATCTTGCGCAGATCCGCACGCGCGCCGTGCCCGACGGGGAGAATTTTCGCCTTTTCGGCCAGAAAATCTTCATCACCTGGGGAGACCACGACTGCGCCGCGAACATCATTCATATGGTGCTGGCGCGCATCGAGGGCGCGCCGCCCGGAACGAAAGGCGTATCGCTCTTCATCGTGCCGAAGGTTCTGGTGAGCGCCGACGGAACGCTCGGTGAGCGCAATGAGCTGCGCTGCGTATCCATCGAGCATAAGCTCGGAATTCACGCAAGCCCCACCTGCATGCTGGCGTTTGGCGAGACGCGCGGTGCACTGGGCTACCTCATCGGTACGCCCAACCACGGCCTCGAATACATGTTTGTCATGATGAACGCGGCGCGCTTGTCCGTCGGCGTCGAGGGCTATGCGGTGGCGGAGCGCGCCTTCCAGCGCGCCGCCGAGTGGGCACGGAATCGCGTGCAGGGCAAACCGCCCGCCACGCCCACCAGTGGCTCCGCGGCGATCGTCGCGCACCCCGACGTCAAACGCATGCTGCTGACGATGAAATCGTGCATTCAGGCGATGCGCGCGCTGGCGTTGTATGCCGCCTTCGAGCTCGATATCGCCGAACACGATCCGGATGCGGAGCGGCGCCAGCACGCGCAGGCGCGCGTCAATCTATTGATACCGATCGTCAAGGGATGGTGCACCGAGCTCGGCAACGAGCTCGCCGCCACCGGCGTGCAGATTCACGGCGGTATGGGCTACATTGAAGAGACCGGTGCGGCGCAGTACGTGCGTGATCTTCGCATCACCACGATCTACGAAGGAACCACCGGCATACAGGCCAATGATCTCATCGGGCGCAAGCTCGGTCGCGATCGCGGTGCGGCCATGAGCGCGCTCATTCTCGAGATGCGCGCGCAGCTCGATGCGCTGGAAGGCGGCGACGCCGTCATGCGCGTCATCAAGCACACGGCCGTCGAGGCTGTCGACGCGCTGCGCGACGCGACGGCCGCCATTTTGGAGGCATTTTCCGCGGGCCAGGAGCGCGCGCTCGCCGTCGGGGTTCCCTACCTTAACCTTTGCGGCTTCGTGATCGGCGGCTGGCTGCTGGCGAAATCCGCGGCGCTGGCGGTGGGGCGTCGCGCCGGCAGCGAACGCGAGTTTTATGAGGCGAAGCTTGTGACCGCGCGCTTCTACGCGCAGCAGGTGCTGCCGCGCAGTTTGGCGCTTGCCCGCATCGTTCAAAGTGGCGCAGCCAGCGTCACCGAGAGCGACGCGGCGCTGATCTAGCGCTTCACCGTCCTGCTGGCCGTGCGCCGTGTCGGCAGACGCAGCCTGAGCGTTGGCGGCTCGTTCAGTGATTGCAGAAAAATGCGCCGCGCACTGGGCGGCAGCGCGCTCCAGTCGACCTTTGGTATCTGCGTCTGGCGCAGCTGCCGGTCGCTGATGCGTGCCTCAGCTCGGCTCGCTCTCAGGCGGCGAGTCGGCAGACGCCGTGTCCTGCCGTCGCGCAACAGGTCGGCGACTGCCCGGGCGACGCGGTGATCACGTGCGAGCTCGCTATGCGCAACGGCGGTGAAGTAAGTGCGCGCGCCAGGCAAGAGCGCCTGTGCGGTGGGCACGGTGCCGTCGCCATTGCGGGTGATGGTGTAAATGAAATCATCCCGCCGGCGCGCGACCGCCGTCACTGTCTCCTGATTCACGCCGGCGATGACGACGAAGCGCTCATCGGCGGCGGCGAGTGTGCCCGCCAGGCGGCGCGCCGCTGCGAGCAGCCGGGTGCGCGGCCGCGGCCCGCTCTGCGGCCATTCGCCGGGGTCGAAGAGATCAAGATCGCCCGTGTGACCCGGCGCGGGCAGCAGGTGGTAGAGGCTGGGAAAGGCATTGAATACCGTCTCGACGAGCCACTCGGCGGAGTGCCTAGGGTTCAGGCGCGCGATCTTGCGCACCACCGCATAAGTGCCGCGCAGCGCCTGCACCGGCGCGAATGAGCCAAAATTGGGAGTTCCGAGCAGCACGACGCGTTCCACCCGTCCGGTGCCGGGCATGGCGAGCGCCGCGCGGCCGACGAGACCGCCCATGCTGTGGGCGACCAGCATCACACGCTTCGCAGGATCGAGCCGCAGCCGCTCGGCGAGCGCTCTGCCGAGCACATCCACACCCAGACGCCAGTCGTAGTCGTGGAAGGCGCAGTCAAATCCCGCCGCCTGCAGATGCAATTTTAGACGCAGATACGTGTACAAGACGACGCCGAGGGAGACGACGCCGTCATCAGGCGCGGGCTTCAAAAGCTCGAGGCGTCCGGCGGCAATGTCCACCGGGTCGAGCCAGAGAATGTCGTGGGGCAACGGCGCGCGGCGTGCAAGTCCGAGCTGCGATCCCATGATCCCCGGAACGATGATGACGCGCGCGCCGCTCGCAGAAATGGCGGTGCTACGCGCGGCGCGCACCAGCATGACCAGCTCGCGGTATTCAGCGGCACCGAAAAAGCTCTCGAGCGCACGGCGCTGCGCGCCGGTGACGAGCAAGTCTTCGACTTGGCTGTCGCTCCACGCCAGGCGGTCGTAGGGCGAGATGTGATGCGGCAATACGTCAGGCTTGGCCACGCGGTGCTCTCAACGATGTGCGCGGCGGGTGCGCACACGCGGCAGGCGATTATGCCAAAGCGGCGTGCGCGGTGATCTGCGCGCACACGGCATCGATTGCCGCGCGGCGGGCGGTGCTCCGACGCCAGATGCCGCCGATCTTGCGCAGCGGCGCGGGGCGGACGAAGGGCCGCACGACGACTCCGCGCGCCTGGCGGTACGCCCCGTGGGTGGCCAGCTCGGGTAGCAGCGTGATGCCCGCACCGGTCGCGACCATCTGCCGCAGGGTCTCGAGGCTCGTCGCGCGAAAATCCTGCTTCTCCTGCATGTCGACCTGACTGCACACCGCGAGCGCCTGATCCCGTAAGCAGTGGCCGTCCTCGAGCAACAGCAAGGTCTCACCCTGCAGGTCCTGGATGCGGATCCCAGGGCGTCTGGCGAGCGGATGGGTTGCCGGCATCGCCACCATGAAGGCTTCATCGTACAGCTCGCGCGCTTCGAGGCCATCCAGATCGACCGGCAGCGCCAGAATGCCGAGGTCTATCTCCCCGGCGCGCAGCCGCGTGAGCATGGCGGCGGTCGGATATTCATAGAGCCGCAGGTCCAGCCGCGGCAGCGCCTTTCTGATCTCGCGCGCCACGCGCGGCAGCAGATAGGGACCTATCGTCGGCAGCACCGCGATGCGCAGCGCCCCCGCGAGCGGATCGCGATGTGCGCGCGCGAGCGTCACCATCTCATCACTCGCCTCGAGGATGCGCCGCGCCCGCGCCACGATTTCCGCCCCGGCGGCGGTCAGCGCGACGCGCTTCGGCTGGCGTTCGATGAGCTGCACGCCAAGGGAGTCCTCGAGCTTCTTCAGCTGCGTCGACAGCGTCGGCTGGCTGACGAAGCAGCGCTCGGCGGCGCGGCCGAAGTGCCGCGTGTCTGCGACGGCGACGAGATAGCGCAGATCCTTCAGCTTCAAGTCGATCATGACGGCGGCAGTCGATTGATAATAACTATCAATACTATCATATCAATCGATTGGAACAATGTGTTGCGGCGGGCCATGATGCGCACCCTAACCTCAAGGTGTCGCGTGACACGGCCCTACGGAGACTTGCGTTCACCCGCGAAATCGAGGCGCTGGCTGCCGTGCATCTCGATGCCGCGCACATTCAGGCCGCCCACGCGGCGGCGGCCATCATGGGCATGAACAACGTGTACTACCGCTTCCTGCACCTGGTGGAAGACGAGGAGTACAAGCAGCTGCCGGCGCGCCTGCGCATGAACGTGATTGGCAATCCAGGAATCGACAAATTCGATTTCGAGTTGTTGTCACTGGCAGTTTCCGCGATCAACGGCTGCGGCACGTGCGTGGTGGCCCATGAACGTCAGCTGCGGCAGCACGGCACCAGCCGCGAGGCTGTGCAAAGTGCGGTGCGCATCGCGGCGACGGTTCACGCCGTCGCCCGGGCCTCTGAACTAGCCCAGGCCGCCTGAGCGGCACGCAGCAAAGCGGAAATTTTTCTAGGCGTCGCGGCTTCGCTGACATTGGTATAGCAGTTATACGGATGTCTATTGCGTGCGGCTCATTCAAGCGGTCGCCGACACCGAGCGGCTCGCGAGAATAAGCCCCTGGTCGAGAAGGCTGCGGATGCTGACGCCACGGCGGCCGACGAGATTTGCCTTGCTGGCGGAGAGCTGGATGACTCCATGCAGAAATCCCCACAAGACGATGGCAACCGCGGCCGGCTGCCCGGCGTCGGCGCGGATCGAGCCGTCGCGCATGCCGTTCTCCAGCGTGCCGACGAACATGCTCTGCAGCGCGTCGCCTTTGCGGGCGCACTCGCCTTCGTTGCTATCGGGGTTCGCAGCGGTCGACGAGCGCAGCTCGCAGCGCGCCAGCACGCCGAAATACACCGGAAACTCCTGAGAAAATTCTACATAGGCGCGGCTAATAGCCTCGAGCTGAGTGATACCGCGCCGGTGCCGCGCCGCAGCCTCGCTGCAGCGCTGCGTGAGAATCGACATGGCCCTGTCGCCAACGCCGAACAGCAGATCCGTTTTGTCCGTGAAGTAGACGTAGAGGAGCGCGCGCGACAGCCGCGCGCGGCGCGCGACTTGATCCATGGTCATGTCGTCCCAGCCTTCGCTCGCAGCGACGGCCTCGGCGGCGTCCAGGATCTCGGTGCGGCGGCGCTCTTTTTCTTCGGTGCGGCGCTCAGCAAGGTCATTCATTACCGGACTACCTTAAGGCACAGCTTGACACAGTGTCAATGATGCACATTAAGACAATCTGCAAGGGCCCGGATGCGCGCGATGCGCCGGCGCTCGTTTAGACTTGCCGCCCAACAAATACGCTGCGGAGTCTGCCATGAGCGACCCACCCTTCAGCGAGAAAGACGGCGCGAGCGTCGTGCAAACGCTGAACCAGATTCTGGAACTTGAGCTCGCAGGCTTAGTGCGCTATCTGCACTACAGCTTCATGATTTTTGGCCACACCCGCATCCCGATCGTCGCCTGGCTGCGGGCCCAGGCGAATGAGTCGCAGGCGCACGCGACCCTCGCGGGCGAGCACATCACCAATCTCGGCGGACACCCGTCGCTGAAGATCGGAGCGCTGCTCGAGACTCACAAACACAATATCGACGAGATTCTGAGCGAGGCGCTCGACCACGAGCAGCAGGGACTCGAGGAGTATCGCAAGCTGCTCGCGATGGTGACCGGCAAGAGCATCATGCTCGAGGAGTATGCGCGCGCTCAAATCGCGGCCGAGGAAGAGCATCTTGCAGAGATTCGCAAGATGATGCGCCGTCCCGGCTCCATCAAATAAAAAGCAGTGCGCCGCTGCGGCAGCAACGCCCGAGGCGGCGCATTTGGAAATGCAGCGCCCGCCGAGCCTGCGGTAGCCGTGAAATCGCCGCGCTGCCGTGCCGCGCTGCTGATTTGGGCGGCCGCCCTTGCAGCGCCCGCCCCGGCCGCCGTCAGCGTCAGCGACGACATGGGCTTCGCGATCAGCTTGCCGCACCATCCGCAAAGGATCGTCAGTCTGGCTCCGGGTGCGACGGAGATGCTGTTCGCTGCGGGCGCAGGCGATCGGCTCGTCGCGACGGTCGAATACTCCAACGATCCACCGCAGGCGCGCCTGGTGCCGCGCATTGGCGACGCTGCGGCCATCGACATGGAGCGCCTGGTCGCGCTGCACGCCGACGTTGTTGTGGTTTGGCCGAAGGGCGGCAATCCGGCGCAAATCGCGGCCGTTGAGCGCGTCGGCTTGCCGGTGTATCGCGAACAGGTCGATGCGTTCAGCGAGTTTGCAGGCTCCTTGCGCCGGCTGGGTGCGCTCGCCGGTACTGCCGCGGCGGCCGATCACGCAGCGCATGCCGTGGAGGAGGAGCTGGCGGTGCTCGCGCGACGCTATGCGAAGCGCGCGCCCGTCAGCGTTCTGCTGCAAATCTGGGATCGACCCATCTACACCGTCGGCGGAGCGCAACTGATGTCCGACTCGCTGCGGTTGTGCGGCGCGCGCAACGTGTTCGCCGAGCTGCGGGAGGCGGCACCTGTGGTCGACATCGAGGCCGTCATTGCGCGCAATCCCGACATGATCATCGCGGCGGCACCCCCCGGGGCGGCGGCCGCGTGGCTCGCCGCATGGCAGCCGTTCGCGACTCTGCAGGCGGTTCGCAGCGGGCGGCTCATTGCCTTCGAGGACCAGCGGCTGACGGGCCTGGGTCCGAGCGCCCTCACGGCGACCGCCGCCTTGTGCCAGCTCATCGATGCCAAGCGCGCCGCGCCTTGAGGCGCAGCGGCCGCGCTAGTCCCTGAAGTTGGTGTACTGCAGCGGCACTGCAATTCCCGCCTTGCGCAGGTACTGGATCGCGGTCTGCAACTCGTCACGCTGTTTGGCGGCGATGCGCACTTTGTCGCCCTGCAGGCTCGCCTGTACCTTGAGTTTCGAATCCTTGATCAGCCGCGCTATTTTTTTGCCCGTCTCCTGGTCGATGCCATGACGCAGGATGACCTCCTGATGCGCGGCGGACAGCGTGGTCTGGGGCTCCTTCACCTCGATGCAGGCGATGTCGACACCGCGCTTTGACAGGCGCAGCTTCAGGATGTCGAGCATTTGCTTCAACTGAAAGTCCACCTGCGCCTGCAGCGTCACCACGAAATCGGCCAGCTCGTAGCGCGCCCCCGTGTCTTTGAAATCGAACCGCTGGGCGAGCTCCCGGTTCGCCTGGTCGACTGCATTGGCGACCTCATGGGAGTCAAGTTCCGAGACGACATCAAACGACGGCATCGCCTGTCAGCCCTTCTTGAGATCGGTCTTCAGTTTCTTCTGATTACGGCGGGTGAGCTCCATGAAGCGTGGCGTCGGGCCCGCATCCTCGTAGATCGGATCACCCTGGTCGTCCGTGGCGATGATCTTGCTGCCCGGAACGTAGGGCATGGCCGCCGCGACTTCCTGCAGCGCGATGCTTAGAAGATCGGTAATGAATTGCTCGGGGGTGCGGCCGGGAAACATCTCGGTCAGCGCGTGCAGGCGCGCCGCGTCGTCAAGCGGCAGATGCACCGCATATTTGCTCGTGGTGCGTGCAGCGCTTGCGCCGTGCCGCCAACTCTCAATGAGCTCGGTCCACTTCACGTGTGACTCCTCGGGAATCTGCCGTGGCAGCGCCATTGTAGCCGAGGCGGCCATTCTTGACGGCCGCGCAGGCGTGCAGCCATACTGCCGCGCAAATGTCGCGACAGCACTTGAAATTCTCCGCGCGCTGCTGGTGGCGGCCCTTCTGAGGAGGGTGCCGGGCGCTGTCAGTTTTCACGACTTAAAGATACTAAGGCCACGAGAACCCATCCTCCGGATATCCGCGGGGTGGGTTTTTTTTTGGGAATTGCGCTGTTGAAGCCACCGTTCGACATATCGGGTGATCTGGATACGCCGGTCTCAGCGTTCATGAAGCTCGCCGCCCTGAATCCGCGCTTTCTCCTGGAGAGCGTCGAGGGCGGCGAGCGCCTGGCCCGTTATTCCTTCATCGGCTTCGGCGACTGCCTCGAGTTCAAGGTCGAGCAGAGCGGGGTGCTGATCGACGGACACACGGCGCCGCTGCCGGCCAGCGCCGCCGCGCTGTTGGACTTGCTGCGCCGCGGGCTTGCGCGCGCGCCGCGGCCGCTGCCGGAAATGAGCGGCGTGCCCCTTGCGGGCGGCCTTGTCGGCTACGCAGCCTATGACATCGTGCGCTTTTTTGAGCGCTTGCCGGCGCGCCGTCCGCTCGCGAACTCCATGCCGGCGATGCATTACGTCGCGCCGCATTCGCTCCTCGTATTTGACCATTTGACGCGCGGCATCGCGCTGCTGCACGCAGGGTGCGAGGAGGAGCGGCGCTGCCTGCGTACGCAGGTCGTGCGCGCCTTGCGGGGTGCGCTGCCAAACGGCGCGCGTGCCGCCCGCTACGGCGCGCCCACCGCGGCCTTCAGTCGCGCCGACTTCATGTCCGGGGTGCGTCGCACGCAGGAATACATTGCAGCGGGAGACGTCTATCAGCTCGTGTTGTCGGCGCGCTTTGGGGGGCGACATGAGCTTGATCCGTTCCAGGTATATCGCGCGCTACGGCTCATCAATCCGTCCCCCTACATGTACTACTGCGCTCTCGGCGACGTCACAGTCGTAGGCTCATCACCCGAGGCGCTGGTGAAGCTGAGCCAACGCCATGCGCAGCTGCGCCCGATCGCCGGCACGCGCCCGCGATCGGACGACGCGGCCGTCGATGCCGCGAGCGAAACTCAGCTGCGCGCCGATCCCAAAGAGAACGCCGAGCACATCATGCTGGTGGATCTGGCGCGCAACGATCTCGGACGCGTCGCCTGCGCCGGCACGGTGCACGTGGACCCCTATCGCTCGATCGAGCGCTACAGCCATGTCATGCACATGGTGAGCGGCGTGCACGGCGAGCTCGCCGCCGCACGCGACGCGTTTGATCTCTTCGCAGCCGCCTTTCCCGCGGGCACCCTCGTCGGTGCACCCAAAGTGCGGGCCATGCAGATCATCGACGAGCTCGAGCCTGTGAATCGCGGCCTCTATGGCGGGACCGTCGGCTACTTCGGGGCGCGTGGCGACATGGATCAGGCGATCACGATCCGCACGCTCGTATTCCGCGGCGACGAATACAGCTATCAGGCGGGCGCGGGCATCGTTGCCGACAGTGTGCCCGCCACGGAGCACGAGGAAGTGCTCGCCAAGAGTCATGCGCTCGTGCGCGCGCTGGAGCTCGGCGCGGGCGGCCTGTGATGCGCAAGCTGCTCCTCATCGACAACTACGACTCCTTCACCTACAACCTGGTGCAGGCATTCCTCGTGCTGGGCGCCGACGTCCACGTTTATCGCAACGACGCCATCAGCGAGAGCGATGCGTTGCTGCTCAATCCCACGCATCTTTGCATCTCGCCGGGGCCGGGTACGCCGTACGACGCGGGCGTGTCGATGCAGATGATCCGCGCATTCGCGGGCCGCGTGCCGGTGCTGGGCGTATGCCTGGGCCATCAGTCGATCGTGGAAGTGTTCGGCGGCAAAGTCGTGCGCGCCGCGCGCCTCATGCATGGCAAGACCTCGCTCGTCGAGCACGATGCGCGCACGGTGTTTGCAGGATTGCCGCAGCCGTGCGAGGTCGGCCGCTATCATTCGCTCATCGCCGCGGCCGACCGCATGCCCGCCGAGCTCGAAGTGAGCGCGCGCACCGCCGAAGGCGAGATCATGGGCGTGCGGCATCGCAGCCTCGTGGTCGAAGGTGTGCAGTTTCATCCGGAGAGCATTTTGACGCCCGACGGACCGCAGCTGCTGCGCAATTTTCTCGATCTGGCTCCGGGCGAGCGCCGCCCCGTTGCCGCTCCCGGAGTCCTGCATGCAGCCTCTGCGTGAGTTCCTCGAGCAACTGCTGCAACGGCGCGACCTCTCCGAAACCGACGCGGCGGCGCTCCTGACGCATTTGACGAACCCGGACGCCGCGCCGGCACTCGCCGGCGCGGTGCTCGCGGCGCTGCGCAGCAAGGGCGTCATCGCTGACGAAGTGCGCGGCTTTGCCCGCGCCATGCGCCGGCTCGCGCAGCGCCCACAGATCGCACCCGGAATGCGTGCGATCGACGTCGTCGGCACCGGTGGCGACGCCTCCGGCAGTCTCAATATTTCCACGGGCACGGCATTGCTTACGGCCGCGTGCGGCGTGCCGGTAATCAAACACGGCAATCGTTCGATCTCCAGCCGCGCCGGCAGCGCCGACGTGCTCGAAGCCCTGGGGCTTGCGCTGCCGCTCGACGCGGACGCGGCCGGGAAATGTCTGGCGGCGACTAATTTCACGTTCCTGTTCTCGCCTCACTACCATCCGGCGATGAAGGCGATCGCACCGGTGCGCGCCGCGCTCGGCGTGCGCACCATATTCAATATCCTGGGCCCGCTGGCGAATCCTGCCGAGCCGCCGCTGCATCTGATCGGCGCCTTCAGCCTGGAGGCGGCGCAGCTCATCGCCGACACGCTCGCCGGGCTCGACATCGAGCGCGCCTTCGTCGTGCATGGCGCCGAAGGATGGGACGAGCCGACGCCGATCGGTCCGTTCACGCTCTTCGATGTACGTCGCGGCGAGGTTGCCGTCGGCGTGCGCGCGCCCGAGGACTATGGGCTCGGCCGCTGTGCGCCAGCTGCGCTCGCCGGCGGCGATGCCCTGCACAATGCGCGCGCGCTGCGCGCCGCGCTCTATGGCGAGGATCGCGGCGCGCATCGGGACTGCCTGCTCCTCGGCGCCGCGCTCGCACTCGAAGTGGCGGGCGAGGCGCGGGTGCCGCGCGATGGCGTGGCACGCGCCGCGGATGCGATCGACGGCGGCGCCGCCCGCCGGCTCCTCGATCGGGTCTGCGCCTTTGGGTCGCGCGCGTCATGAGCGGGGATTTCCTCAAGCGCATGGCCGAGAGCAGCCGCCAGAGGACGGCGGCGGCGATGCGTCTCAACCCTGCGGCGCGCATGCGCGCGCAGGCACTGGCGTCCGCCGCGCCTCAGCCGCTGGTGCTGAATGCGGCGGGCTTCGACATCATTGCGGAACTGAAGCTGCGTTCTCCCGCCGCCGGAGCAGTGGGCACACCGGAGGAAGACATCGGTCGCCGTGTCGGGCGCTATGCAAGCGGCGGGGCGGCGGCGGTTTCCGTGCTGACCGAGCCCAGTGAATTTGCGGGCGAGCTCGCGCACCTCGAGCTCGCGGCGCGCGCGCTGCAGCCGGCGGGGATTCCGGCGCTGCGCAAGGACTTCCTCGTCGATCCCTATCAGGTCGCCGAGGCGCGCGTGGCCGGTGCGGGCGGCGTCCTCATCATCCTGCGCATGCTCGCGCGTGATGAGCTGCAGGCGCTCATGGCCGAAGCGGAACGGCTGGGATTGTTCGTCTTGCTCGAGGCATTTGACGAGGTGGATCTCGAGCTCGCGCACGAGCTCGTTGCCGGCTACCGGGACAGTCCGAATCCGACGCTCCTCGTCGGCGTCAACTGCCGCGATCTCGTGACTTTGCAGGTGGTGCCGGCGCGTCTTGAACGCCTGGGGCCGCTCCTGCCGGGCGGCGTTCCGCACGTGGCGGAGAGCGGCATCGCCTGCGCTGCAGATGCACGCCGCGTGCGTGCGGCAGGCTACGACCTGGCGCTCGTCGGCAGCGCATTGATGCGCGCGAGCGATCCGGAGGAGCTCCTGCGGCAGATGCTGAGCGCGGGGCGGGTGTAGGCGCGCACGCGATGTGGATAAAAATCTGCGGCATGACGACACCGACGGCAGTGGCCGCGGCGCTCGAGGCGGGCGCGGATGCGATCGGTTTTGTGTTTGCTGATTCCGTGCGGCGCGTGACGCCGCAGCTTGCGACGCGCCTTGCGACGCCGGCGCGCGGCCGCGTGCCCTGCGTCGCGGTCATCCGGCAGGCGACCCAGCGGCAGCTGGACTGCATCCTCGCCGACTTCGCCCCGGATGTTCTGCAGGCGGACCTCGATGACCTGGCGCGCCTGACTCTGCCGCGCGCGCTCGGGCTGCTCGCCGTAGTCCGCGCCGGCGCCGCGCCGCCGCACCCGCCACCCGCGCGCGTTCTCTTCGAAGGTCCCGTGAGCGGCACGGGCGTGCCCTGCGACTGGGGGCGCGCACGCGCGTACGCGCAGCAGACGCAACTGGTCTTGGCGGGCGGTCTCAACGCGCGCAACGTCACAGAAGCGATCCGCGTCGTTCGCCCGTTTGGAGTCGACGTGTCGAGCGGCGTGGAGGAGAAGCCGGGCGTCAAGAGCGCGCCCGAGATTGGCCGTTTTGTGCAAGCCGCGCGTCAGGAGGGCACATCATGATTGCACCGCTACCGGCCATCGATGCCGAACAGCTGCTCGCCGATTTCATGGCGGGCAAGTTTCCCGACGCACGCGGACGCTTCGGGCCTTTTGGCGGTCGCTACGTTCCCGAAACGCTCATCCCGGCGCTCGAGCGCCTGGAGAGCGGCGTGCGCACACACCTGCACAGTCCCAAATTTCAGGAGCGCTTCAGGCACGAGCTCGCCTCCTGGGTGGGCCGGCCCACGGCCCTCACGCACGCGGCGCGGCTGTCGAAGGCGTGGGGCGCGCAAATCTGGCTCAAGCGCGAGGATCTTGCGCACACCGGCGCGCACAAGATCAATAATGCGATCGGGCAGGCGCTCCTCGCGCAGGAGCTCGGCGCGCAGCGCGTCATTGCGGAGACCGGCGCGGGCCAGCATGGAGTGGCGAGCGCCGCAGCCTGCGCGCGGCTCGGGATGCCCTGCACGGTCTACATGGGCGAGATTGACATGCAGCGCCAGGCGCCGAACGTCGGTCGCATGCAACTCCTCGGTGCAACGGTCGTCCCGGTCACGAGCGGCGATCGTACCTTGCGTGCTGCGATCGATGAGGCGATGCGCGACTGGGTGGCAGACCCGACCGATACCTATTATCTCCTGGGCTCGGTCGTGGGTCCGCATCCGTACCCCTATCTCGTGCGCGAGCTGCAGGCAGTCATCGGCCGCGAGGCGCGCGCGCAGATACTCAAGGAAACGGGCGCCCTTCCGGATGCGCTCATTGCCTGCGTCGGTGGCGGGTCGAACTCCGTTGGTTTGTTTCACGCGATGGTGCCGGATCGCAGCGTCACAATTATTGGCATTGAAGCGGGCGGCCGCGGCGCGCAACTCGGTGCGAATGCGGCGACTCTGACCTACGGTCGTCCCGGCGTGCTGCACGGCACCTATTCACTGCTGTTGCAGGATGAGGAGGGGCAGATTCAGGAGACGCACTCGGTGTCGGCGGGACTCGATTATCCGGGAGTCGGGCCTGAGCACGCGCTGCTGTTGACTACGGGGCGCGTGCACTATGAGGCCGCAAGCGATGAGGATGCACTACTCGCCATCAAGGAATGCTGCGAGCTCGAAGGTATTCTGCCGGCGATCGAGAGTGCGCATGCGCTCGCCGGCGCGAAGCGCTGGGGGCGCGAGCACCCCGGGCGCTGCATTCTCGTGGGACTCTCGGGCCGGGGCGATAAGGACATGTCGACTCTGCAACGCACGCTGCTCGCCGCGACGGCTACGCAGCCCAAGGAAGATGCGCCGTGAACGGCCGCGAGCGCATCAGCGCCGCAATCCGCGCGGTCAATGGCCGCGGCGCCCCCGCGCTCGTCGCCTTCATGACCGCGGGCTTCCCGAGCCGCGAGCGCTTCCGCGAGCATCTGCAATCCATCGCGGCCGGTGCCGATGTGATCGAAATCGGTGTTCCCTTCACCGATCCGATGGCCGACGGCGTCACCATCCAGCGCGCCAGTCGCGCGGCGCTCGCCCAGGGGGTGAGCCTGCGATGGATACTGGGCGAACTTGCCGCGCTGCGCCTCGACGTGCCGATGATCCTCATGAGTTATTTCAATCCGCTGCTGGCAGTCGGTCTCGCATGGCTGTGCCAAACGGCTGCGGCTGCCGGCGTTGCCGGATTCATCGTGCCGGACCTGCCGTTGGATGAGAGCGACGAGTTGCGCGCGGCGCTGGATCCGCACGGCCTGGCGCTCATCCAGATGGTCACGCCGGTGACGAGCGCGGCGCGACTCGCACGCCTGTGCGCCGCGAGCCAGGGCTTCGTTTACGCGGTCACGATGACGGGCACGACCGGGCGCAGTGTCGCCGTGCCACAGGCGGTGCTGCAGTACCTTGACCGCGTGCGCGCCTGCGCGCGCATCCCCGTCTGCGCCGGTTTCGGCATCCGCAGCCGCGAGCAGGTGGCGCGCCTCGCCGCCCACGTCGACGGCGTGATCGTCGGGTCGGCGCTTGTGGAGGTGCTTGAGCGCAATGCAGATCCGGCGGCGTGGCTCGCGGCGCTGCGCGCCGACGCGCAATGAGCGCAGCGCAGGCCACGCTCGCCGAGGAAGCGCGCACCCATCGCGGCCTGGCGACGCTGCTCGCGGCGCTCGCCACGGTGAGCCCGTTCTCGATCGATATCTTCTTTCCATCCTTTCCGGCGATCGCGGCGCAGTTTGCGCTCAGCGCCTGGCAGATGCAGCAGACGCTCACCGCGTATCTCGTGCCGTTCGCGATCATGGCGCTGGTACTCGGGCCGTTGTCCGATGCGCTCGGCCGCAGGCCGGTCGTGCTGGCGGGGCTCGCGATTTACGCCGCAGCATCGATCGGCTGCGCGCTCGCTCCGAGCTTTGCATGGCTCCTGGCGTTTCGGGCGCTGCAGGGGATGAGCGCGGGTGTCGGCATGGCCATCGGGCGCGCCATTGTGCGCGATCTGCACGATGGGCCCGAAGCGCAGCGATTGATGAGCACCATCACGATGATATTCGGCATCGCGCCGGCGATCGCTCCCGTGATCGGGGGCTGGATCCATGTGGCCTTCGGCTGGCGCAGCGTGTTCGGCTTCATGGTGCTCATCGGCGTGACTCTCATGATCGTAAGCTACGTGCATCTTCCGGAGACTCACCCCGAGGAGCGGCGCGCGCCGCTGCACCCGGGATATTTGGCGCGCACCGCCTGGCGGATCGCTTCCCACCAGGAGTTCATCCTGCTGGCGCTCGCCGCCGGGATGACGATTTGCGCGATGATGACCTACCTGGGAGCGGCGCCCGCCATCGTGCTGGGGTTCTGGCACTTGCAGGAAACCGAATTCGCCTGGCTTTTTGCGCCGATCATCGCGGGCTTCATGCTGGGCGCGTGGCTCTCCGGGCGTCTCGCTGGACGCCTACCCGGGCGGCGGCAGATCGTCGCGGGGTTCACCGTCTCCCTCGGCTCCTCGGCAGTGCTGCTCGCGCTGCACGCAGCGCTGCATCCGCTGCCGATAGTCGTGCAGGAAACTCTGATCGGCGTCGACGCGGTGGGCGTGCAGCTTGTGATGCCCATCCTGGTGCTGCGCATGCTCGATCTTTTCCCTGGGTCGCGCGGCTCTGCCGCGTCAGTGCAATCCTGCGTGATGCTCCTGACGGGCGCGGGCTGCATCGGGCTCGCCGTCCCGGCGCTGGCGCACTCGCTGTGGCTGTTGGCGGCCGGCTCCCTTGCCTGCACGCTCAGCGCCTGCGGACTTTGGAATGCGACGCTGCGCCTGCGGCGCTAGGCGCAAGTTCCGCCAGTTCTCTTAGATTCGCTGAAGCGCGTCCAGATCGCATACCCGGAAGCGAAACTGAAAGTCGGCGGCGGCGGCATCATCCTCACGCCATCCCGCCCGCACGTCAGCCGCGCCGCACTCGCAATATCGCAAGAACTGCCGGCGCCGGCACTTCCGGGCCGAAAGCGTTGCAACTCTTCCGCCTAACACGGCAAGCGATTTATCAAAAGCGCCAGAACTGCTGGAAATATAGTGATTTGCGAGAGGGCGAGGGGAGGGCGTTACATCTCTTCCGTTCTCAACCTAAGCCTTTGTTTCATAAGGCTAAGAGAGAACGCGCCCCCAACAGGCCGCCGATGCATCTCTTCCACTCTGGCGTTGCATCTCTGGCGCTTTCTGGCTTTCTCTCTTTATTGTCCACCATTGTGGGCTGCGACTGGAGAAGTGCCGTGCAGATTCTCGTCGGCATCTCCAAATTGAATCCGCATCTTCACGCCTTCGCTACCGCAGAGAGACCGAAGTCGCCGTTGGTACTCGGCAGCTGGGAATGGGAAGCGCTGCGAACCAGTAAAGGGCAGATTTCCGTAATCGACTGGAATTGCGGTGATCATGGCAGCGAATTCGAATGGAAAGTGATTCTCAGCGCGGAAAATGGCGTGCTGCATGCTGAACGACACAAGTCTCCCTGCAACCACTTGGGGCCTTTGCACTAGCGCTAGGGGCTTAGCGCCTGGGGTGCCGCGACAGCCGGCGCCATGCGCGCCGTGCGCCAGCCGCCGACTTTGTAGTAGACGAGAGCAAGGCCGGCCAGCGCCGCTCCCGTGAGCGGGAAGCTCAACCAGACGGCATCGCTGTGCCAGCGGTCGAGCAGCGCGTAGGCGAGCGAGAAGCGCATGACGAGCACGGTCAGCGTCAGGATCAAGAGCGGCATCACAACCGCGCCGGTGGCGCGCACCACGCCGAACAGCACCGTCGAAACCCCGAAGAAAACGAAGGTGACCGCGACGATGCGATTCGCGTGCACCGCCAGCGGCAGGGCGGCTGAGCCCGCCGGCAGGAACAGCGCCAGCGCCTGCCGGCTGTAAATCTCCGTCAGGACGATGAGCGATCCGGTCAGGAGAAAGTTATAGAGCACGCCGATCCGCGCGGTCGCTGCCACGCGCTCCCAGTTCTGCGCACCGACGTTCTGTGCCGCCACAGCGGTCACGGCCATGCCGAGCGCGAAAGCGCTCATCTGGATGTAGTTCCACACCTGCCAGCACGCTCCAAACGCCGCGGTCGTATTGACGCCGAACCGATTGACGAGGCTGATCATGAGCACGCTGCTGAGCGAGACCACGAAGATCTGCAGGCCCATCGGTATGCCCTTTCTGATCAGTGTTGCGATGATCGCGCCATCGATGCGCAGCAGCCGCAGCTCGTTCCTGTGCAGGCAGAGCACGTGCTTGCGGCGATACAGCGTGGCGATGAGCGCCACCAGGCTCACGGCCTGGGCAAAAAAGGTCGCGAGCGCGGAGCCGGCGATGCCGAATGCCGGCAGGGGACCCAGCCCAAATATCAAGAGCGGATTCAGGGCAATATCCAGCGCCACCGACAGCACCAGGAAATAGAACGGGGTCTTCGAGTCGCCCGCGCCGCGTAGCACCGCCATGACGAACGCATACATGTACATGAACGGCAGGGCGAGAAAGATCACGCGCATGTAGGCCGTCGCGAGCGGTATGGAGCTGGGGGGCGTGCTCATTGCAGCGAGCAGCCGTTCGCTCAGCAGCCAGCCGGCCGCAGACATCGCCGCCGAGAGCGCAGCAAAGAATGTCGCGCTCGTGCCGACGACACGCTTCGCCTCCGTGAGATTGCCGGCGCCGATGTGCTGCCCGACCAAAATCGTGGCGGCCATGGACAGGCCGAACACCCCGCCCAGCAGCAGAAACATCACGGTATTGGCGTTGGACGTCGCGGCGAGCGACGCCTCGCCCAGGAATTGGCCCACCCAGACGGAATTGACGGAGCCGTTCAGGGTCTGCAGCACATTGCCGCAGAGGATCGGCAGCGCGAACAGAAAGAGCCCGCGGCTCAGCGAACCCTCAAGAAGAGCGCGTGTCGGTTGCATGGCGGGCGCGACGAGCTAGTAAGGTCGATAGTGCGTATCGAGCCACGCAGCGAGCCTCTCGAGCGTGGCGACATCGAGGTGCAAACGCAGCTTGCCCTCGCGCACGCGCTCGAGTGCACCCCTCACGAGCGTCGGCAACACGCGGGCGAGCTCGATGAGCTCAGGAAGCTGCGCGCGGAAAATATGCCACAAGCGGCGCGGACTGGTGCGCTCGCGCATCCATTCGCGCAGGATCGGACTGGCGGTGTTCCATATGTCCAGGTCCGGATACAGCTGGCGTCCGAGACCCTCGACATTGAGAAGCGTCTTTTGCAGCAGCACCAGCTGCGGCTGCACGGTCATGTTGAATCGCCGCGAGATCTCGAACAGGCGCAGGAGGATCGTGCCGAAAGAGATGTCCTTCAATGGCCTGTCAAATATGGGCTCGCACACCGTGCGCACCGCGGATTCCATCTCATCGATGCGCGTGTCGGGCGGCACCCACCCGGACTCCAGGTGCAGCACCGCGACCCGGCGGTAATCGCGCTCGAAGACGGCGAGAAAATTTCTCGCCAGGTACTGCTGGTCCTGCGGATCGAGCGAGCCCACGATCCCGAAGTCGACCGCGGCGTAGCGCGGCTCGGCCGGATCGTCGATGAGGACAAAGATGTTTCCCGGGTGCATGTCCGCGTGGAAGAAATTGTGGCGGAAGACCTGGGTGAAGAAGATCTGCACGCCGTTCTCGGCGAGCTTCTTGAGATCGGTCCCAGCGGCGCGCAGGCGCTCCACGTCACTGATGGGCACGCCGTGGATGCGCTCCATCACGATGACGTTGACGTGGCAGTAGTCCCAGTACACCTCCGGCACATAGAGCAGATGGGAACCCGCGAAGTTGCGCTTCAACTGCGCGGCGTTTGCCGCTTCGCGCATCAGATCGAGTTCATCGAGGATGGTCTTCTCGTATTCAGCGACGACTTCGACCGGCCGCAGCCGGCGGCTCTCATGCCAATAACGATGCGCAAGGCTTGCCAGCGCATGCAGGACCTCAAGGTCGCGGTCAATCCATTCGCGCATGCCCGGGCGCAGCACCTTGACCACGACTTCCGTGCCCTGCGGCAGGCGCGCGCTGTGCACCTGGGCGATCGAGGCCGCGGCGAGCGGAATCTCATCGAAGGCCGAGAACGCATCCTGCACCGCTCGTCCGAGGGCGCGCTCGATGAGGGCGCGCGCTTCGGCTCCCGGAAACGGCGGCACGCGGTCCTGCAGCTTCGCGAGCTCATCGGCGATATCGCTCGGCAAGAGGTCGCGGCGCGTGGACACGGCCTGTCCGAATTTGACGAACACCGGCCCCAGCTCCTCGAGCGCCAGGCGAATGCGCGCGCCGCGGGTCGCCTTGCGGCGCCGTTCGAACCACAGCCCCGGGGAGAGATAGAAAAGAAAGCGCAGCGGCCGGTACAGGTGCGTGGCGCCGACGAAATCGTCGAGCCCGTGCCGCAGGAGCACGCGCTGAATCTCGATGAGCCGCACGATGACGCGCAGCTTCATGGCGCAAGCTGATTGATGCGCGCCTCGAGGCGATCGACGTCCTCACGCAATCGGTCGACGCCGTTTGTGAATTGCTCCGCTTCGGCGCGCGGCACGAGGTCGGCGCGCTCGTGCGCGAGGTATTCGGCGACGTTTCGCGCCGCGGTCGCCGCCGTCTGTCGACTCCAGTCAAACACCGCACGTGCCAGGCGCCCCAACTGGTGGGCCGGCACGTCGCCGATGGCGAGCGACAGCTCCTCTTCCAGATCTGGCAGCAACAGACGCGCCAGCTCGCGATATTTGCGCGCGATGTCGGCGTCGCCGCGAATCTCGACAGCGCCCTTGTGCAGGACCTCTTCGGCAGATGGGCCGGCGAGCGCCAGCAGACTCAACGGGCTGCCGCTCACTTCCGCCTCGGCGGCGCCTGCCGCGTCGCGCGTGCAGTGCAGGACATCGCCGTTCGAGCGCACGACGATGCGGGTCACGCCGCGCACCTCGACTCCGAGGCTTCTTCCGGCTAGCTCGCCGCACAGCTGCCGCGCGCGCGGCGAGCGCGGCAGTCCCCGATTCAGCACGTTTTCCACCGTCGTCAGCATCGTGACGTCAATAGCGATAGCCGCGATGCACGGCGACGATGCCACCGGAGAGGTTGTGGTATCTGCAGCCCTCGAGGCCGGCGCTGCGCATCAGGGCAAGCAGCTGTTCCTGATCCGGATGCCTGCGGATCGATTCGGCGAGGTAGCGATAGCTGGCCGCATCGTGGGCGACCAGCCGGCCGAGGAGGGGCAGCACGTGGAAGGAATAGGCATCGTAGAGAGGCCGCAGGGCAGGCAGCGTCGGGCGCGAAAATTCGAGAATGAGCAACTGTCCGCCGGGCTTGAGTGCGCCGGCCATCGATGCCAGGGCGGCCGCTTTGTCGGTGACATTGCGCAGCCCGAAGCCGATGGTGATGCAATCAAAGGAGCCGGCAGGAAACGGCAGCCGTTCGGCGTTGGCCTGCACGCAATAGACGTTGCGCACCAACCCCTCGTTGAGAAGGCGGTCGCGTCCACGCTGCAGCATGCGCGCGTTGATGTCGCTGAGAACGACGCACCCGGCGTCACCGACCTGGCGCGCCAGGCCCGCCGCGAGGTCGCCGGTGCCACCGGCCACGTCGAGGGCGCGCTGGCCGGGGCGCAGGTGGGTGAGCGCCAGCGTGAAGCGCTTCCACAGCCGATGCGCGCCGCCTGACATCAGATCGTTCATGCGATCGTAGTGGTCGGCGACGGAATCGAATACACCGCGCACGCGCCCCGACTTCTCGCGCCATGGCACGCGCTCGAAACCGAAGTCGGCTGAATTCTCCTCGCTCATGGATTCGCCGCACCGACGCAATGAAGCCACAGGAAGTTAAGGCCCGAGAGGCAATTGCGCAATCCCGCTGGCGCGGAAGCGCCCGCGAGAGCAGACGCTTCAGCGCACGCCCATGCGGCCCCGCCGTGAGGGTCCCCGGCTCTGGCGGATTGTGGCGGCTGCAGCCCTGCGGGGAAACGCAGCCCATCGCTTGATGTCCCTGCAGGCATGGCAAGTCAGCGGGGCTGCTGCGCCTGCTGCTTGCGCTCAAGATATCGCGCCCAATTCCTCTGCCGGTCGCGTCCGAGCTCGTAGAGATATCGCCACGAATACAGCCCCGTGTCATGGCCGTCGTCAAACACGAGCTTCACGGCGTACTGACCGACCGGCTCCACCGAGCGGATGGCCACGTTTTCCTTGCCGAGCACCAGGACTTCCTGGCCGGGACCATGCCCTTTCACTTCGGCGGAAGGCGAGTGGACACGCAGGTATTCGAAGGGCAGTTCGAAGCCCGCGCCATCGTCGAACGCCACGCACAGCAAGCGCGAGCGGCTGCGAAGCTTGATTTCGGTCGGTACGGGGTCGGGCACGGCGGGGTTAAGTATACTGGCCGGCGCGATATTGTGCAGTGCACAAAAAGACGGGTTGCGACGGTGACAATTCCTGATGCAACACTATACTTACGCTCATTCCACGATTGAGGACCCCCGCACCGCCGCGGCACTGAATGCACCCTACAGATACTTCGCATCCCGACTACTTTCATAAGGTCGTGGATTGCCAGTGGGCCTGCCCGGCCCACACCGATGTCCCTGAATACATTCGATTGATCGCCCAAGGCCGGTTCACCGAGGCCTACATGGTGAACCGTCATTCCAACGTGTTCCCCGGCATTCTCGGCCGCGTCTGCGATCGGCCGTGCGAGCCGGCCTGCCGTCGCGGCCGGGTGGAAACGAAACCGGTGGCGATCTGCCGCTTGAAGCGCGTCGCCGCCGACAACCGCGACGACATTGCGGGGCTCCTGCCCAAGATCCCGCGGCTGAAAAACGGCAAGCGCCTCGCCTGCATCGGCGCGGGCTGCGCCTCCCTGACGGTCGCGAACGATCTCATGCCGCTGGGCTACGAGGTCACGATGTTCGAGCAGTACGCCGAGCCGGGCGGACTCATGCGCACCAATATTCCCGCCTTTCGCCTGCCGCAGCAGGTGCTGAGCGACGAGATGCGCGTGATCCTCGACATGGGCGTGGATTTGAAACTGAATCACGCGATCAGGAGTTTGCGCACGCTGCTGCACGACGGCCGCTACGACGGCGTGTTCATCGGCTCCGGCGCCCCGCAGGGCAAGGAGCTCAATCTGCCGGGGCGTGCCGCGGGCGCGGGGAATATCCATATCGGCATCGCGTGGCTCGGCGCAGTCGCCTTCGGGCACACGGAGCGGATCGGCGCGCGCGTACTCATCATTGGTGTCGGCAACACCGCGATGGACTGCTGCCGCACGAGCCTGCGCCTCGGCGCGCGACAGGTGAAGGTGATGGCGCGCAAGCCGCGCAGTTTCTTCAAAGCCTCCGCATGGGAGCTCGAGGACGCCGAGGAAGAGCATGTCGAGATCGTCGTCAACCGCGTGCCCAAATCCTTCGTCGTCGCCAACGGCAGGCTCAGCGGGATGCTGTTCGACAAGATGGAATACAACATTGACGCGGACGGCCGCATCACCGCCGAGCGTGTCGTGAGCGAGGAATTCGAGGCGGCAGACGACGTCATCCTCGCCATCGGCCAGGAGAACGCGTTTCCCTGGATCGAGCGCGATCTGGGCATCGACTTTGACAAATGGAACGTGCCGCTGGTCGATACGAAGACCTTTCAATCGACCCGCCCCGGCGTGTTCTTCGGCGGCGACGCCGCGTTCGGGCCGAAGAACATCATCTGGGCGGTCGAACAGGCGCATCAGGCTGCGATCTCGCTGCACAAGCACTGCCAGGGCGAGAGCATCAGCGAGCGCCTCGCCCCCGGCATGAATCTGCAAAGTCGCAAGATGGGGATGCACGAATGGTCCTATGCAAATGACTACAACGCGCTGGAGCGCCGTCTGATGCCGCACGTATCCCTGAAGGAGCGATTCAAGAAGCTCGACATCGAGGTCGAGCTCGGCTTCACGGCCGAGCAGGTCACCGCGGAAGCGCAGCGCTGCCTGAATTGCGACGTGCAGACGGTGTTCGATGCAAAGCTGTGCATCGAATGCGATGCCTGCATCGACATCTGCCCGGTCGATTGTCTGACGATTACGGCGAATGCCGAGGAAGCCGAACTGCGCACGCATCTTAAGGCGCCGGCGCTGAATATGACGCAGGCGCTCTATGTCTCCAGTGCGCTGCCGCAAACCGGGCGCGTGATGGTGAAGGATGAGGATGTGTGCGTACACTGCGGACTGTGCGCCGAGCGTTGTCCCACCGCGGCCTGGGACATGCAAAAGTCCTATGTGCACTGGCCGCTGGCCGCCGATGAGGCGCGTGCTGCGGCTGAGCGCGAGCCCAAGATCGCGTAACCGCTGCCGGCGATTCCCCGGCGCCTACCCTTCAGTCAAAACGAGCGAATGCCACTCATGCCTGCCCCTGACTCCGCGAAGATCAACGACTTCGTCATCAAGATCGCCACCGTCAATGGCACGGGCTCGGCGAGCGCCAACATGCTTCTCATGAAGGCGATCTTCCGCAGCGGCATTCCGGTGATGGGCAAGAACTATTTCCCGTCGAATATTCAGGGTTTGCCCACCTGGTACGAGATCCGCGTCACCAAACAGGGCTATGTCGCCCGCTCGGGCCGCGTGGACATCATGGTGGCCATGAATGCGGAGACCTATTCGAAGGATGTGCGTGAGGTCGCCGCGGGCGGCTACCTCGTGTACGACTCGACCTGGCCGCGGCCTGCGCTGCTGAAGCGAGAAGACATTACGGCCATCGGCGTGCCGCTGGCAAAGCTGTGCAACGAGAACTTCGACGGCGTGCGCACCCGCATTCTGATGAAGAACATCTGCTACGCCGGCGTGCTGGCTGCGCTCCTCGACATCGACCTCGGGCACGTCCGCACGCTGCTGGCGGAGACCTATGCAAAAAAGCCCAAGCTCGTCGCGAGCAACATGAAGGCGATTGAGCTTGGTTACGAGTGCGCCAAGGCCACTTTTCCCTGCCCATTGCCGCTGCGCGTGGAGAAGATGGCCAAGACCGGCGGCTACATCATGATCGACGGCAATACGGCGGCGGCGCTGGGGTGCGTATTCGCAGGGGCAACCGTCGCCGCCTGGTATCCGATCACCCCGTCGACGTCGCTGATGGATGCCTTCAAGGCTTTCAGCGACCGCATGCGCACTGACGCGGCAAGCGGCCGGAAGAACTTCGCATTCATCCAGGCGGAGGATGAGCTCGCTGCCATCGGCATGGTGATCGGCGCCTCGTGGAACGGCGCGCGCGCCTTCACGGCCACCTCCGGCCCGGGCATCTCGCTGATGAACGAGTTCCTGGGACTGGCGTACTACGCGGAGGTTCCGGCCGTCATATTTGACATTCAGCGCGTCGGGCCTTCCACAGGCATGCCGACGCGTACGCAGCAGGGCGACATCATGGCCTGTGCCTATGCCTCGCACGGGGACACGCGCCAGGTGTGCCTGTACCCGGCGAACGCCGAGGAATGCTTCGACATGGCGGTACAGGCCTTTGATCTGGCCGAGCGCCTGCAGACGCCCGTGCTCGTGCTGTCGGACCTCGATATCGGCATGAACGACTGGATGTGTCGCGAGTTCAAGTGGGATGACGCCTACCGGCCGGATCGCGGCAAGATGCTCGACAAGACCGCGATCGAGAAACTCGAGAAATTTTACCGCTACGTCGACAAGGACGGCGACGGCATCACCTATCGCACGCTGCCGGGGATCCACCCCAAAGCGGCATATTTCACGCGCGGCTCGGGACACACGCAGTTCGGCATGTACACCGAGGATTCGGCCGACTATCAGCTGCTTCTCGACCGGCTGCTCGGCAAGTGGGCGACGGCGAAGAAACTCTTGCCGCGCGCGCTCATCGATGCGACCGCCGGCAGCGAGCTGGGCATCGTCTCGGTCGGCAGCTGTGACGGCGCGATTCGCGAGGCCATGGATCTGCTGCGCGCGCGCGGCGTGGGAGTGGACTACATGCGGGTGCGCGCCTTTCCCTTCAGCGAAGACATCGAGAGATTTCTCGCCGCGCATCAGGTGCTGTTCGTCGTCGAGCAGAACCGCGATGCGCAGCTGCGCGCGCTGCTGACGCTCGAGACCCAGGTTGAGAAGACGAAGCTGCGCTCGCTGCTGCACTACGACGGACTGCCGATTTCCTCGAGCTTCATCGTCGAAGGCGTGCTCGCGCACCTGCAGCCCGGCGCCAAGAGCCGCAACGCCGCGGCACTGTAGGAGCTCTGTCATGACCTTCCTCGCCAAACCCAAGATCGCCCATCCCTCGCTGCCGCGCAACCCGCTCGGCATGACGCGCCGCGACTACGAAGGCGCCCTGTCGACGCTGTGCGCCGGTTGTGGCCACGACTCGATCACGGCAGCGATTGTCGAAGCCTGCTGGGAGCTTGCGATCGAGCCGCAGAACCTGGTCAAGCTCTCCGGTATCGGCTGCTCGTCAAAGACCACGGCCTACTTCGTGAGCGGCGCGCACGGCTTCAACTCCGTTCACGGCCGCATGCCCTCGATCGCCATGGGCGCCAACGCGGCAAACCGCAATCTGCACTACATCGGCGTGTCAGGCGACGGCGACACGCTGTCGATCGGTCTCGGACAGTTCTGCCATGCGATCCGCCGCAACCTGAACATGCTCTACATCATCGAGAACAACGGCGTGTACGGCCTCACCAAGGGCCAGTTCTCGGCGTCCGCTGATGTCGGCAGCAAGGCGAAGAAGGGCGAGACCAACTTCCAGCCGCCGATTGACCCGGTGCTGCTCGCCCTGACGCTTGGCGCCACGTTCGTCGCGCGCAGCTTCTCCGGCGACAAGGAGCAGCTGGTGCCGCTCATACAGGCGGGCCTCAAACACAAGGGCTTTGCACTCATCGACGTGCTCTCGCCTTGCGTCACCTTCAATGACCACGAGGGTTCGACGAAGAGCTATGCCTATACGCGCGAGCACTATGAGCCGGCGATCCACACCGACTTCGTGCCTTTGCAGCAGGCGATCACCGCGGAGTACGCGGCGGGCGCGACGCTGCCAGTCGTGCTGCACGACGGCAGCCGTATCGTATTGCGCAAGCTCGATGGCAACTACGATCCGACCGATCGGGCCGCCTGCGCCGCGACGATTCAGGAACGCCTGAAAGAAGAGGAATACCTGACGGGTCTGTTATTCGTCGAACCCGGACAGCCGGAATTCCATGAGCTCAATGGCACACCGGATGGGGCGTTGAATGCGGTGCCCTACGAGGCGCTCTGCCCGGGTTCTGCCGGGATGCAAAAGGTTCTCGCGCGGTATCGTTAGACAACCCGCGCTGCGTTTCCCGCGCCTCCTGCGCGCGCGGACGTGGGCCCATTTCCCTGCCATTGAGATCCTGAAGGGCGCGGGTGGCATCGGCGCGCGACATTTTTCACGAAGCTGAAGTCGCGCGCACCAGCGGCGCAAAAAAATTGGACTCTATGCTGCGGACGATGAATGCGCCGACGCTACTGCGGGCGTTACGACCCACACCGCCGCGGCGCGCGTGCTGGAAAGGCTTTTGCTTGCCCGGCGCGTCTCGCCTAGACTGCGCGCCCTGTCCTCAAGATCGCCAAGGGAGTCGAATTGCATGGGTAAAGGTGACCGCAAAACGCGCCGCGGCAAGATCTATCGCGGATCTTTCGGCAAGTCGCGCCCGAAGGATCCGGCCAAGCAGAGAAAAAAGGCGGCGGCCAAGAAGTAGGCCTCCGGCATCGTGCGCGCGCCAGCAAAAGCGGAGGATTAATGACAAAGGGTTCAAGGGCGGCTTGCGTAGCCGCCACGCTGCTCGCGACGGCGGTCGGCGCGCGCGCGGGTGACCCGCACGGCGCTGACGGCCCCTACCAGAGCCTGCCCTACACGCCGAGCCTCGATGTGGGATCGATGGACCGTTCGGTCGATGCCTGCGAGGATCTCTACACCTATTCGTGCGGCGGCTGGCAGAAGAGGAATCCGATTCCCGCCGACCAGTCGAGCTGGACCGTGTACGGCAAGCTGCATGCCGACAATCAGCATTACCTCTGGGGGATTCTCGAGGATGCCGCAAAGACCGACCCCGAGCGCACCCCCACCCAGCAGAAGATCGGTGATTATTTCGCGGCCTGCATGGACGTCGGCGCCGTCGAGAAGGCAGGCAGCGCACCGCTGGCGGCGGACCTTGCGAGCATCGACGCCGTGCAGGATAAGGGCGCACTCGGCGCCTGGGTGGGCGAGCTGCACGCTCGCACGGCGAGTGTCGGAATGCTTTTTGCACCGGCCGTGGAGCAGGATGCGCGGGATGCTACCCGGGTCATTGCGGCTCTTCACGCCGGCGGACTCGGGCTTCCGGATCGGGACTACTACGTGCAGGAGGATCCGCACTCCAAGGAGACGCGGACGCGCTACCTGGCGCACGTTGCGCACATGTTCGAGCTGCTGGGCGCGGACGCAGGCGCTGCGCATGCCGATGCGGCGGTGGTGATGCGCATCGAAACTGCGCTTGCCAAAGCCACGCTCACGCAGGTCGAACAGCGCGACCCCTACAAGATCTATCACCGCCAGACGCTGGCCGGGCTGCAGAAGCTGGCACCCGCGTTTAACTGGCAGGCTTATTTCAACGCCGCGGGCCTGCAGCCGGAGCCGTGGATCAACCTGGCGCAACCGGCCTTTGTGCACGAGCTCAATGCGCGCATCGCCGGCGAGAGCCTCGCGGATCTGAAGACCTATCTGCGCTGGGCGCTGGTCGATGCGAGTGCCAGCTACCTGTCGCATGCATTTGTGGACGAGGACTTTGCCTTCTACAGCGCGTACCTGCGCGGCGTACAGGCCGACCAGCCGCGCTGGAAGAAATGTGTGACCTGGGTCGATCGCGATCTGCCCGACGCGCTCGGCAAGGAATTCGTGCAGCGGGCTTTCCCCGCCGCGATGAAGGCAAAGACGCTGTTGATGACCCAGCAGATCGAAGCGGCGATGAAGGCGCGGATCGAGCGGCTCGATTGGATGCGACCGTCGACCAAGCGCGAGGCGCTCGAGAAGCTCGCGAAGGTGCGCAACAAGATCGGCTATCCCGACGTGTGGCGCGACTATGCGCAGCTGCGCATCGAGCGCGGAGATTTCGTCGGCAATGTGACCCGATCAATCGCCTTCGAATCGCGACGCCAGGCGGCAAAGATCGGCCAGCCGGTCGACCGCAATGAATGGCCGATATCTGCGCCGACGGTCGACGCATTCTACGAGTGGCAGCTGAATGACGTGAATTTCCCCGCGGGCGTGCTGCTGCCGCCGCTCTATGATGCCAAAATGGACGACGCGCCGAATTATGGCGACACCGCCGGCACGATCGGGCACGAGCTGACCCACGCATTCGACGACCAGGGCCGCCAGTTCGACGGCGACGGCAATCTGCGCGACTGGTGGGGCACCCGCGACGCGGTGAATTTCGAGAATCGCGCGCAATGCATTCGCAACCAGTACTCGCAGTACGTAGTCGTTGACGACATCAAGATCAACGGCGCGCTCACCTCCGGAGAGGACATCGCCGATCTCGGCGGCGAGCTGCTGGCGTGGATGGCGTGGCAGGAACAGACGCGCGCGCTGCAGCTTGCCGCCGTGGACGATCTCACGCCCGAACAGCGTTTCTTTGTGGGCTTCGCACAATGGGCGTGCGCGAACATGCGCCCGGAGAAGCTGCGGATGAACGCCATCATCGATCCGCATTCGCCGCCGCGCGACCGGATCAACGGCGTCGTCACCAACATGCCCGAATTCGCACAGGCCTTTCATTGCAAGCCCGGACAGGCGCTGGTGAAGCCGCCGGAGAAGATGTGCAGGATTTGGTGAGCAGCGGCCGACTCCCAGGCGGCCGGGAGCACTGACCAGGCAGGAGCGCAAGCTGATGTCAAAGATGCCCGCGTTGTGCGTCGTGCTCGCTTTGGCAGCGGTTGGATCTGCCGCAGCGCGGCCCTTCACGGCCACGGATCTGGCGCGTCTCGAGCGGGTTTCCGATCCACACGTCTCGATCGATGGCCGCTTCGTGGCCTACAATGTCCGCTCCACCGACTGGGAGGGCAACCGCGGCGTGAACGCCCTGTGGGTGCTGGAGCGCACCCGTGGCGACGCAGCGCCGCGACTGATCCGCGAACAGGAAAAATCGGCGACCGCACCGCGCTGGTCCGCCGACGGCCAGTGGCTTTACTTTCTCTCCTCCCGATCCGGCTCGACGCAGGTCTGGCGGACGCTCGCGAGCGGCGCCGAAATCTCCCAGGTGACGAGCCTGCCGCTCGATGTCGCTTTCTACCGCCTCGCGCCCGACGGCCGCGCCATGGTCGTGGCAGCGAGCGTCTATCCCGACTGCGATACGCTCGCCTGCAGCAAGGCCAAGGATGACGCCAAGGCGAAGGAGAAGAGCACGGGAGTGCTCTACGACAGCACGACCACGCGGTTTTGGGACACCTATCTCGACGGGCACTTCATCGAGTTGTTTGCGCTCAAGCTCGCCGCGGACACGCCGCCGACCGACGCTGTGGCACTGACGCGCGGCTACCGGGCGGACATCGTCGCCAAGCCCGACGGCGATGAATCCTCATTCGTCATCAGCCCGGATGCCGGGTCGGTGTTCTTCGCCGCCGCGCCCTCCGGCTCCGCGCAGGGCCTGGGTGATCCGAGCGCTCTGTACAGCGTGCCGCTGGACGCGAGCGCGCCGCCGCGCAGAGTCGATGCCTCCGCGGCGACTTCCGATGCGGTACCCGCGCTTTCACCCGACGGCTCGCGCCTGGCCTATCTTGCAAAAAAGGGCTCGGTTTTCACCGCGCCGCGCGCCCGCGTCATGATCCGCGACCTGCGCAGCGGCGCCACTCATGAGCTCGCTCCGGCATTCGATCGCTCGCCGGTCGCGATCGCCTGGTCAACCGATTCCCGCACGCTCTATGCGGTGGCGGAAGATACGGGTCAGGAGCGGATCTTTGCGCTCAATGCCACGAGCGGCGCGTCCAGGCCGCTGACCGGGGACGGCCACGTCGCGGGACTCGACGTGGCCCGTGGCGTGCTGGTCTACAGCCGCGACGCGCTGGATTCCCCCGCTCAGGTCTTTGAGCTCGCAGGTGCAGGCCGCGTGCGCGCGCTCACTCATGTGGGCGAGGCGAGCCTCGCGCAGACTCCCATGTCGGCCTTTGAGCCGTTCACGTTCAGCGGCTGGAACGGCGAGAGCGTGCATGGCTACGTGGTGAAGCCCGCCGACTATCAGGCCGGCCGCAAGTACCCGGTCGCGTTTCTGATTCATGGCGGCCCGCACGGCTACTTCGGCAATGCCTGGAGCTACCGCTGGAATCCGCAGGTCTGGGCGGGCATGGGCTACGCGGCGGTCATGGTGGATTTCCACGGCTCCAGCGGCTATGGCGAGGCGTTTGCCAAATCCGTCGTCGGGCACTGGGGCGACCGGCCGCTCGAGGATCTGCAAAAGGGCTGGGCGTACGCACTGGCCCACTACAGCTTCCTGGACGGCGATCACGCCTGCGCGCTCGGCGGCTCATACGGCGGCTACATGGTCGACTGGATCGCCGGCAACTGGAGCCAGCCCTGGAAATGCCTGGTGGACCACGATGGTGTTTTTGACATCCGGCTGATGGCCTACTCCACGGACATACCCGGCTTTCAGCAGGCGCAGAATACCGCGTCGACCTGGGAGAATCCCGAAGCCGTGGAGCGCTTCAACCCCATCGACCACGTCGCCGACTGGAGCGTTCCCATCCTCGTCATCCACGGCGGGCGCGACGACCGGGTGCCGCTTGATCAGGGCATGGGCGCCTACGGCGCGGCGCAGCTGCGGCACATTCCGAGCGAGCTTTTGTATTTCCCCGACGAGAACCACTGGGTGCTGAAGCCGCGCAATTCGGTGCAGTGGTACGCCAGCGTGCAGGCCTGGATGAAACGCTGGCTTGATAGCCGCTGACGGATGCGCGCGGCGCGCAATGCGTCAACCGCCTGCGCGTTTGACGGTGAAGCCGCGCTTCGAAAGTTCTGCCACCAGCGTGTCGCGATGATCGCCCTGGATCAGGATACGATCCGCAGCAACCGTTCCGCCTGCGCCGCAACGTTTCCGGAGTTGGGCCGCGAGCGCTGCCAGGTCGGCGCTGGGCAGCCCGAGCCCCGCGATCACGCTGACCCCCTTGCCTTTGCGCCCCTGCGTCTCGCGGCTCACCCGCACAACGCCGTCACCGGCTTTGCCGGGCGTGCCTTTGCGGCAGACGCACTCGGCCGCCGGCCGCAGGCAGTTCGGACAGCGCCGGCCGATCCCCGTCGAATAGACAATGCGATCTGCGCTGGCCATGGCCCTCGGGTGTCGCGGGAAGCGCGTGCAGCTGCAGTAGCTGCCTCAGCGTTGGTGAATCGCGGGAGTTTAATTACGATGTTCATGAATATCGAGTTCCTATCGACAGGAGCGCTGAGGCGAACCCTGCACGGGCTCATTGCAATCCTGCTGTGCGCATCGACAGCGGTCGTAGCCGCCCCCTATCCCGCGCCGTCCGAGCGCGACTTTGTCCTGCAGAACTTTAAATTCACCTCGGGCGAGGTGCTGCCGCAGCTGCGCATCCACTATCGCACCCTGGGGGAGCCGCGGCGCGATTCCGGCGGTGTCGTCACGAACGCCGTGCTCATCCTGCATGGCACCACCGGCAGCGGCGCGCAGTTCATCCGCCCGGAGTTCGCCGGAGAGCTCTTTGGCGCTGGACAGCTTCTGGATGCAAGCCAGTTCTTCATCGTCCTGCCCGATGGCATCGGCCACGGAAAATCCAGCAAGCCGAGTGACGCATTGCACGCGAAATTTCCACGCTACGGCTATTTGGACATGATCGAGGCGCAACGACGCCTGCTGGTCGATGGAGTGCACGTCAACCACCTGCGGCTCGTCATGGGCACATCAATGGGCGGCATGCACACCTGGCTCTGGGGCGAACGGTATCCTGACTTCATGGATGCGCTCATGCCGCTTGCGAGCCTGCCTACGCAGGTTGCGGGCCGCAATCGCGCCTGGCGCCGCCTGGTCATCGACGCCATACGCAAGGATCCGGCGTGGCATGGCGGCGAATATGCGGTGCAGCCGCCCAGCCTGGATACCGTCGCTGAAATGCTCTGGCTCATGAGCAGCAGTCCGGTGCTGCGACAGGCGGAGGCGCCGACGCTTTCGCGGGCGGATGCGACTCTCGATGAGTACGTCGCAAATTTCAGAAAGACCGATGATGCGAACGATGTGCTCTATGCGGTGGAGGCGTCGCGCGACTATGACCCGGGTGCGGCGCTCGGCAACATTCGCGCGCCGCTTCTCGCGGTCAACTCCGCCGACGATCTCATCAATCCTCCGGAGCTCGGCATACTGCAGCGCGAGATCGGGCGCGTCCGCGCCGCTCGCGCAGTCGTGATTCCCTTCAGCGCCGAGACGCGCGGCCACGGATCCCATACGATCGCGAAGCTGTGGAAATCCGAGCTTGCGCAACTGCTGCAGGAGAGCGCAGGAGCCCGCGCTCACACCGGCAAGCCCTGAAGCGGCGTTCCCAATTCCACATATTCCCGGTGCCGCGCCGTGCGGGCTCGACGTATCGAGCGCACCCGATACCCCGTACGGGGTGCTTGACGATGTTTGCGCCGCCCGGTATGGGTTTTGCATCACGCGTAGTCTTTGGCTTCATCGCCAGAAAGACTGGCCGTGAACTCGTTGCAGCGCGCGCGGAGGGGTGGGTGATCGCGCACGACGCCTGGGCACTTGTAAATTTTACGCATTCCGCACGCGCTAAATTACAGCGCGGCGGTCTGCCGATCCCCATTATTCAAACCGCCAGGCCCTCGCGCCCAGGCCCATGGCTGGAAACGCGTCGCGGCCGCCGGGGTTCCCGGCCCCTGCGCGTATCCGGCTGCACGCTCTTCACAAAACCGGGCGGGCGCGACCTGCCCTATCACACCGCCCACCCGTCCTGCCCCGGTGGCGCGTGCCGCGCACCGATGCATTCACATTTGATCTCTCGGAGTCAGCATGCAGATCCAAGAACGTAAGAGCCCCGGCACTCCCCGCGGTGGAGCGAACGGCAATGGCGCGGCAGACAACAGCCAGGTCGATTTGCGCAAGTTGCTGCGCGCTCTGCAGGCCGTGCGCGACGGGGATTTCTCGGTGCGCATGGCAGGCGACCAGGTGGGCCTCGCCGGCAAGGTGGCCGATACGTTCAACGAGATCGTGGATTCCAATCAAAAACTGGCGCTGGAGCTCGAGCACGCCGGGCAGATCGTCGGCAAAGACGGCCGCACGCGGCATCGCATGCGCAGCGAAAAGCGCTCGGGCGCGTGGGGAGCGATGGAGGCCTCGGTCAATACGCTGATCGACGACCTGCTCTGGCCGACGACCGAGGTGACGCGCACCATCACGGCAGTCGCCAAGGGGGATCTGTCTCAGGCGATGCGCCTGGAGGTCGACGGGCGGCCGCTCAAGGGTGAATTTCTGCGTTCCGCCTCGATCGTCAACGCGATGATCGCTCAGATGAGCGCCTTCACCTCCGAAGTGACGCGCGTCGCGCGCGAGGTCGGTACCGAAGGCAAGCTCGGCGGCCAGGCGGTGGTGCCGGGCGTCGCCGGCACCTGGAAGGATCTCACCGATTCGGTCAATTCCATGGCCGGCAACCTGACCGGCCAGGTGCGCAATATTTCCGATGTCGCAACCGCGATCGCAAGCGGCGACCTGTCGCGCAAGATCACCGCCGACGTGCGCGGTGAGATCCTGCAGCTGAAGGAAGCCATCAACACCATGGTGGACCAGCTGCGCTCCTTCGCATCCGAAGTGACGCGCGTGGCGCGCGAGGTCGGCACCGAAGGCAAACTCGGCGGCCAGGCGGTGGTGCCCGGTGTCGCCGGCACCTGGAAGGATCTCACCGACAACGTCAACTCGATGGCGAGCAACCTCACCGGCCAGGTGCGCAACATCGCCGAGGTCACGACCGCCGTGCAGCGCGGCGACCTGTCGCGCAAGATCACCGTCGACGTGCGCGGCGAGATTCTGGAACTGAAGGACACCATCAACACGATGGTCGACCAGCTGAACGGCTTCGCCGCCGAAGTCACGCGCGTGGCGCGCGAGGTCGGCACCGAGGGCAAGCTCGGCGGCCAGGCGGTGGTGCCGGGCGTCGCCGGCACCTGGAAGGATCTCACCGACAACGTCAACGTGATGGCCAACAACCTCACGAATCAGGTGCGCGGCATCGTGAAGGTCGTGACCGCGGTCGCGAACGGCGATCTGCGCCAACGGCTCATGGTGGAGTCGAAGGGCGAGGTCGCGGCGCTCGCCGACACCATCAACAGCATGACCGACACGCTGGCGATCTTCGCCGATCAGGTGACGACCGTCGCGCGCGAGGTCGGCACCGAGGGCAAGCTCGGCGGCCAGGCGGTGGTGCCCGGCGTCGCCGGCACCTGGAAAGACCTCACTGCCAATGTCAATTTGCTGGCGGCAAATCTCACGACTCAGGTGCGCGCCATCGCCGAGGTCGCAACCGCCGTGACGCAGGGCGACCTGACGCGCTCGATTCAAGTGGAGGCGCGCGGCGAAGTGTCGGATCTTAAGGACAATATCAACGCGATGATCGGCAACCTGCGCGGCACGACGGCGCGCAACACCGAACAGGACTGGCTGAAGACCAATCTCGCCAAGTTCAGCCGCATGATGCAGGGGCAGCGCGATCTCGTGCCTGTGGGGCAGATGCTGCTCTCGGAGCTCGCGCCGCTCGTCAATGCACAGCACGGCATCGTCTATGTCGTCGAGGGCGGCGAAGGCGCTATTCATTTCCAGCAGCTGGCGACCTATGCCGATCCGGAGGTCGGCGCCGAGCCGCGGCGCTACGCACTCGGCGAGGGAATCGTCGGGCAGGCGGCCGCCGACCGTCAGCGCCTGCTGCTCGAGGACATCCCCGAGGAGCTCATTCACGTGCGCGGCGGCCTCGTCAGCGCGCGGCCGCGCAATGTCATCGCTCTGCCCGTGCTGTATGAGGGCGAGGTTAAAGCGGTCATCGAGCTTGCCTCGACACATCAGTTCACCCTCTCGCATCTCGCCTTTCTCGAGCAGCTCACCGGCAGCATCGGTGTCGTTCTGAACACCATTGAGGCGACGATGCGCACCGAGGGCCTGCTGAAGCAATCACAGCAGCTCGCCGGCGAGTTGCAGACACAGCAGACGGAGCTGCAGCAGACGAATGCGGAGCTCGCCAACAAGGCGCGCCTGCTTGCGGAACAGAACGCCGAAGTGGAGCGCAAGAACCAGGAGATCGAGCTCGCACGCCGCGCCCTCGAAGAGAAGGCCGCGGAACTTGCGCTGACGTCGCGCTACAAATCGGAGTTCCTGGCCAATATGTCGCACGAGCTGCGTACTCCCCTCAACAGCATCCTGATTTTGGGACAACAGCTCGCGGAAAATGCCGATCACAACCTGACCGCACGCCAGGTGGAATTCTCCAAGACCATCCACAGCGCCGGCACGGACCTGCTCAACCTCATCAGCGACATTCTCGATCTGTCGAAGATCGAGTCGGGTACCGTCACCGTCGAGGTCGAAGACGTCTCGTTCGCGCATCTGCGCGAGACACTGGAGCGAAACTTCCGCCATGAAGCGGATGCGCGCAAGCTCGCCTTCACGGCGGATTTCGATCAGCACCTCGGACGCACGATGACGACCGACTCGAAGCGCCTGATGCAGGTGCTGAAGAACCTGTTGTCGAACGCGCTCAAGTTCACCGAGCACGGCGGTGTGCGCCTGCGCGTCGGCGCGGCGACCGGCGGCTGGACCACCGATCATCCGTCGCTCTCACAGGCACCGACCGTGGTCGAGTTCTCGGTAAGCGACACGGGCATCGGGATACCGCTTGAGAAGCAGCGCATCATCTTCGAAGCCTTCCAGCAGGCCGACGCCGGCACTGCGCGCCGCTATGGCGGCACGGGACTGGGACTTGCGATCAGCCGCGAGCTTGCGCATCTGCTGGGCGGAGAAATCCGCCTCACGAGCGTTCCGGGCAAGGGCAGTACTTTCACTTTGTATCTGCCGCTCGCCTACATCGGTCCCGCGCAACCCAAGAGCGCGCTGCCGGCGTCGGCTGTCGGGGTCGCGGACGCGACCGGAACATTCCAATCGACGATCATTCTGCCGGCGGCACGCAGCGAAGAGCTGGCCGACGACCGCGAGGCGCTGGAGCCCGAGGACATGGTGCTGCTCGTCGTCGAGGACGACCCGCATTACGCCAAGGTGCTGTTGAATCTCGCGCGCGACAAGGGCTTCAAGGTCGTCGTTGCGAAGAGCGGCACGGAAGGACTGCGCCTCGCGCGCGAGCACAAGCCGACGGCAATATCGCTCGACGTCTTCCTGCCCGATATGCTCGGCTGGACGGTGCTGAGCGAGCTCAAGCGCGACCCCTCGACACGGCACATTCCGGTGCAGGTGCTCACGGTGGAGGAAGAACGGCAGTACGGACTCGAGCGCGGCGCCTTCTCGTTCATGAACAAACCGCTGACAACCGATGGCCTCGAGGAGGCGCTCGAACGCATCAAGCATTTTGTCGCGCCACGCATACGCCAGCTGCTGGTGGTCGAGGACGACCCCAGCGAGCAACTGAGCATCGGCGAGCTGCTGCGTTCCGAAGATATCGAGATCACGACCTCCGGCAGCGGCCGCGAGGCGCTCGAGCTGATGCGCGAGCGCGGCTTTGATTGTGTGGTGCTCGACCTGAAGCTGCCCGATATCAGCGGCTTCGAGCTGCTCGAGGAGGTGCAGCAGGATCCGCAGCTGCGCGATACGCCCATCGTCGTGTTCACGGGCCGCGAGCTCTCGGAAGAGGAGGCCGGTGAGCTGCGCAAGCGCGCCAAGAGCATCGTCGTCAAGGGCGTGCGCTCACCGGAGCGGCTGCTCGATGAAACGGCCCTGTTCCTGCATCGCGTGGTGACGGATCTGCCGCCCGCGAAGCAGCAGATGATCGAGACGCTGCATCGCAGCGACGAGCCGCTGCGCGGCAAGAAGGTGCTGGTAGTCGATGACGACATCCGTAATATCTTCGCGCTCAACAGCCTGCTCGAACGTCACAGCATGCAGGTCATCAGCGCGAACAACGGCCAGGAGGCGATCAAGCTAGTCGACGATACCGAGGACCTGTCGCTGGTGTTGATGGATATCATGATGCCGGAGATGGACGGTTACGAGACGATGCGGCGCATTCGCGCCACGCCGAAGTTCCGCACACTGCCGATCATCGCGCTGACGGCGAAAGCCATGAAGGGCGACCGCGAGAAATGCCTGGAAGCGGGGGCCTCCGACTACGTCGCCAAGCCCGTCAATACGGATCAGCTGCTGTCGCTTGTTCGCATGTGGTTGTACGGTTAGGAGAGCCGCTGGCAATGGCTGCCGACACAAAGAGCGAGAAGGTCAATATCCTGCTGGTCGACGACCAGGAGTCGCGCCTCCTGACGTATGACACGATCCTGCGGGATCTCGGGCAGAACCTGGTGCACGCGCATTCGGGCTTCGAGGCACTGCAGTGCCTGATGAAGGCCGAATTCGCCGTGGTCCTGCTCGATGTCAGCATGCCGGGAATGGACGGTTTTGAAACCGCGGGCCTCATCCACGAGCACCCACGCTTCGAGCGCACGCCGATCATCTTTGTCACCGGCGTGCACGTGACGGAATTCGAGTGCCTGAAGGGCTACAAGCTCGGTGCGATTGACTACGTCAACGTGCCGGTCGTCCCGGAGATACTGCGCGGCAAAATTTCTGTGTTGGTGGAGCTGCATCTGAAACGGCGCGAGCTGCAGACCCTCAATGCCAGCCTCGCCGAGGCGAATGCGCTGCTCGCGCTCAAGAACACCACGCTCGAGGCGGAAAAGACCCGCGAGCTCGAGCGGCTGAACCTGACGCTGCGGCGGGCCAATGCCGAGCTCGAGCAGGCGAACCAGGCTCTGCAAAGCGAGATCATGGTGCGCGCCCGCGCCGAGTCGGCCCTCAAGGAAGCGGATCGGAACAAGGACGAGTTTCTCGCCATCCTCGCGCATGAGTTGCGCAATCCGCTGGCGCCGATCAACAACGCCGTCGAGATCATGCGCAGGCGCCCGCTCGAAGATCCGCAGCTCACCTGGGCACGCGATATCGTCGCCCGGCAGCTCGGCCATTTGGCGCGGCTCGTCGATGATCTGCTGGACGTCTCGCGCATCACCCGCGGCGCGATCACCCTGGCGCGCGAGCCCGTGCAGGTGGCGACCGTGGTGACGCGTGCGATTGAAACGGTACAACCATTGATCACGCGCCAGAGCCACGAACTGCTGATCGACGTGCCCGATCCGGCGCTCGAGGTCGAGGGCGATCTGACGCGGCTCACGCAGGCGCTCAGCAACCTGCTCAACAATGCGGCGAAGTACACCGAGGCCGGTGGCCGGATCAACGTCAGCGTGGTCCCCGTGGCAGAGGAGCAGGTGGAAATACGCGTCAAGGACTCGGGGCTCGGCATTTCCCCGGAGCTGTTGCCGCGACTGTTCAATCTTTTTACCCAGGCGGATGCCACGACCCATCGAGCCGACGGCGGTCTGGGCATCGGATTGGCGCTGGTGCGCAAGCTCGTAGAAATGCACGGCGGCTCGGTGGCCGCTTACAGCCAAGGCGCGAATAGCGGCAGCGAGTTCGTGATGCGGCTGCCGCTCATGATGCGGCGCACGCAGCGCCGCTCCGCGGTGTCGACGGCTGCGCAAGAGGGGCGCGTGACATCGCGGCGCATCCTGGTGGCCGATGACAATGCCGACTCGCTCGAGAGTCTCGCCGCGCTGCTGCGCTGCGACGGGCACGAGGTGTACACCGCCTGCGACGGCGAGCAGGCGCTCGAGCAGGCCACGAAGCACCGGCCGGAGATTGCGTTGCTCGACCTCGGCATGCCGAAGCTCGACGGCGTCCAGGTGGGCCGAAAGATTCGCGCCGAACCCTGGGGGCGGGACATGACGCTCATCGCATTGACCGGCTGGGGCCAGGACAGCGATCGCAAGCGCACGCAAGCGGCCGGGTTCGATGCCCATCTGGTCAAGCCATTGGACGTGAGCGACCTGTCGGTCTATTTGCAGGTGCCTGTCGAGACGGTCGTCGTCCTCGCGAAGTAGAGGAGCGCAGGCGACGGCCGCGCACTTCCAATGCGCGCGACGTCACTTCCGAATTTGCACACGCGCAGGGCGTTTGCGCTGCGCACCGTTGCAACTCATGCGGGTGCCGCGCGGCGCTCTCCGGCTTGGGAACGATGCTGCGGCGCGAACGTTTCAGTTACGGGTCCATTCGGCGGCACCAGGCTGTAGCGTCCTGATTAACATAATAAAGGTCTTTGCGACTCCTGCCCGCGCAATGGGTGACGACCCTGAGATCAGGGCCTAGGTGCAATCCATGGTGCGGCACAATTCCAATCGCCCCTATGGGGTTGCAGCAGCGCCGGGTGCAGCTGCCATCAAAACGATACGCCGGCTCTGCGTCGCGCTGTCGCTGCTGACACTGCTCGGTGCGTGCGCATCATTGCCCCCCGGCTCCCACTATCCGAAGGCCCACTCGGAAGCCTTGTCCGATGGAACCAGCACCCGCCTTTCCCAGGAAATCGCCGTCACGGTGCGCAATCATGCGGGCAGATCGGGGTTTCGCATCATTAACGTGGGCGTAGACGGATTTCTGATGCGGCTCGAAATGATCAACGCCGCGGAGCGAACCCTTGATCTGCAGTATTTCATTTTTCGCGAGGACGAATCCGGTCATCTGCTGAGCGACGCGCTGGTGAAGGCCGCCGACCGCGGTGTGCGCATCCGCATTCTGGTTGATGACGGCGACACCGTGACGGGCGATGAACAATTGCTGGCGCTCAGCGGACATGCTGCAATTGAAATCCGGGTCTTCAATCCCTTTGCATACCGGGGACACAGCAAACTCATTCGTGGCACCGAATACCTTCTGCGGCATGCGCGACTCGACTACCGGATGCACAACAAATTATTTGTTGCCGACAACGCGATTGCCCTCACCGGCGGGCGTAATGTAGGCGACCAGTATTTCCAGATCGATCCCGCGTCGCAGTTCGCCGATGATGACGTTTTTGTCGTTGGATCGATCACCCAGAAGCTGTCGGCGGAATTCGACGAATACTGGAACAGCGCGCTGGCGATTCCTGCGGAAGCTCTGCGCCACAGAGGCGCGCAGGGCTACGTCGCGTCGGCGAATGGCGATTATACCGCCGCGCGACAGCAGAAAGTCAGTAAAGCGGGCTTCGACTATCGCGATAAGCTCGCGCACGGCGAGCCTTTGGCGAGCGTACTGGCCGGTCAGCAGCCGCTCATCTGGGCCGATGCGCAGGTTGTCTACGACAGTCCCGATAAGAAGCCTGTGGTGGCGGGTGCACTCGCCGGCTCGCTGATGTATGAACCGCTGGCCAACGACGTGAAGGACGTGCAGAGCGAACTTCTGGTGGCGACGCCCTACCTCATACCGACAAAAGGGGAGATGCGCCTGCTGGAAGAACGCCGCGAGCACGGCGTGCGCGTCCGCATCCTCACCAACTCCCTCGAAGCCGCGCCGGATAAGGCTGCGCATGCGGGCTACATGCACTATCGAGGTCCGTTACTGAAGGACGGGGTGGAATTGTACGAGGTACGATCGTTGCTCGGCAGCACCCGCGGCAGCGGCGAGTCGGTAACGGTGTCCCGCTACGGGAACTACGCGCTGCACGGCAAAATATTCGTAATGGACCGTGAGAAGCTGTACATCGGGTCGATGAACTTCGACCAGCGATCGAGACGGCTGAATACCGAGATGGGATTGATCATCAACAGTGCGGACCTTTCGCAGCAAATGGCCACGCGTTTCGAGGCGATGGTGCAGAAAAAAAATGCCTACACCGTAGCGCTGCGCTCGCACAATGGGCGCAATCCATCGGGGCTCGTCTGGCAGACGGACGAATCCGGCACCGCCGTCGAGTATCAAAGCGAGCCGGCGCGCAGTGACTGGCAGAAATTCGCGGTCAAAATCCTGACGCTGCTGCCACTCGACCCGGAGCTATGAGCCGGAGTGCATTATTGGCCGTCGTGGCGAGTATGTTGCTGGTTGCCACGGCGCGCGCCACGCCCCCGCCCAGCGCGGTGATTGAGATCGATTATTTGCTGCAGCACTTGGAGACCTCCGCGTGCGAGTTTTACCGCAATGGCAGCTGGTATGACGGGTCGCATGCGAAGGCGCATCTGCAGATTAAGTATGATTACCTGGCGGCAAGAAATCTGATCGGCAGCACTGAAGATTTCATCGACAAGGCGGCCAGCAAGAGTAGCCTGAGCGGCCAACCCTACAAAGTCAGATGCGGCAACGCTCCGGTGCTCGAAAGCGGCCAGTGGTTTCGCGATGCGCTTGGCAGCTACCGTGCCGCCAAACAAAGTGCAGCCGCCCCCTGATTGCCGGACGAGCGTGGCGCGACCTTGCGGCGAGGCGGCTGGGCAGATCGCGCACTTGCGATCTCGGCAGCACAATTACGGGGCGCGTTTGACGGACCCCTTCGGTTGCGTCGCAGCGTATCCCGTGCGCTCAATGGCGGCGGGACGCAGCGCTTTGGCTAGAGGATATAGCGGCTCAAGTCCTCGTCCTTGACGAGATTCCCCAGGTGGTCGTCGACGTATTTGGCGTCGACGGTCACGGCGCTGCCGTTCTGCTCGGTTGCATCGTACGAGACGGTCTCGAGCAGGCGCTCCATCACCGTATGCAGGCGCCGCGCGCCGATGTTCTCGGTGCGCTCGTTGACCTGGAAGGCGATCTCCGCAATGCGGCGCACGCCGCTCGGGGCAAACTCGACCTTGACGCCCTCGGTGTTCATGAGAGCGTGATATTGCGTCGTGAGCGATGCGTCGGGCTCGGTGAGGATGCGCACGAAGTCCTCGACTTTCAGGGAATCGAGCTCCACGCGGATCGGCAGCCTGCCCTGCAGCTCCGGGATCAGGTCGGACGGCTTCGACATGCTGAACGCGCCCGAGGCGATGAAAAGCACGTGATCGGTCTTCACGGGCCCGTACTTGGTCGTAACGGTGGAGCCTTCGACGAGCGGCAGGAGATCGCGCTGCACGCCTTCGCGCGACACGTCCGCGCCGAGGGTCTCCTGGCGCCGCGTGACCTTGTCGATCTCGTCGATGAAGACGATGCCATTCTGCTCGGCGTTCGCGAGCGCAGTGACCTTCAGCTCCTCCTCATTGATGAGCTTGGCGGCCTCCTCGTCGACCAGCAGCTTCGCCGCCTCTTTGACCTTGACCTTGCGGGTACGCGTGCGGTTGCCGCCCAGGTTCTGAAACATGGACTGCAGCTGCTGCTGCATCTCCTCCATGCCGGGCGGCGCCATGATCTCGACACCTACGGGCAGGGCGCGCAGCTCGAGTTCAATTTCGCGCTCGTCGAGCGCGCCCTCGCGCAGCTGCTTGCGCAGCTTCTGGCGCGCCTCGGCGTCGCGCGGCTGGGTGGGCTCGTCGGTCGAGAAACCCATCATGCGCGGCTTGGGCAGCAGGGCGTCGAGCACGCGCTCTTCGGCGGCGTCGAGCGCCCGGCGACGCACCTTCTCCATCTCCTGCTCGCGCGTCATCTTGACGGCCACGTCCACAAGCTCCTTCACGATGGAGTCCACGTCGCGGCCGACGTAGCCGACTTCGGTGAACTTGGTCGCCTCAACTTTCACGAATGGGGCGTTGGCGAGCTTGGCGAGGCGCCGCGCAATTTCGGTCTTGCCAACTCCCGTCGGCCCGATCATGAGGATGTTCTTCGGAGTGATTTCCTGGCGCAGCGGCTCATCGACCTGCATGCGGCGCCAGCGGTTGCGCAGCGCGATCGCGACCGCGCGCTTGGCCGCCTGCTGGCCAATGATGTGCTTGTCGAGCTCGAGGACGATTTCGCGCGGTGTGAGGGCGGGCAGCATGTCTAGCTCAGCTCATCGATGACGAGATTGCGATTCGTGAAGATGCAGATCTCGGCGGCAATGTTCAGCGCGCGCTCGACGATGCTGCGCGCCGCGAGGTCGGTGTTCTCAACGAGCGCACGCGCCGCGGCCTGTGCGAACTGGCCGCCCGAGCCGATCGCGGCCACTTCGTACTCGGGCTCGATCACGTCGCCGTTGCCGGAGATGACGAAGATCTTTTCCGGGTCTCCCACCAGCAACAGCGCCTCGAGGCGGCGCAGATAACGGTCGGAGCGCCAGTCCTTGGCGAGCTCGATCGCGGCGCGCGTCAGGTTGCCGTATTTTTCGAGCTTGCCCTCGAAGCGCTCGAACAGCGTGAACGCATCAGCGGTGCCACCGGCAAAACCGGCGAGCACCTTGTCGTTGTACAGGCGCCGCACCTTGCGCGCGTTGCCCTTCATGACGGTGTTGCCGAGGGTGACCTGCCCGTCGCCGCCCATGGCGACCGCGCCATTGCGGCGCACGGCGAGAATCGTCGTACCGTGCGGATCAAATTTTGAAATGTCGCTCATCAAGGATGCCGGTCAGGCCTTCCTGCGTGCTCGAGGGTGGGTACGGTCGTAAATGCGGGCGAGGTGTTGGAAGTCAAGGTGCGTATAAATCTGCGTGCTGGAGATGTCGGCGTGGCCGAGCAGTTCCTGTACGCCGCGAAGTTCTCCACTGGATTCAAGCAGATGGGAGGCGAAGGAATGCCTGAAGAGGTGCGGGTGCACCGGCACGCCCAACCCCCGGCGCCGCGCCCATGCGGCCACACGCAGCTGCACCGCGCGCGCTCCCAGGCGCCGGCCGTTGCGGCCGATGAACACGGCCGTCTCGTCAAGCTTGACCAGGGCGGGTCGCTCGCGCAGCCACCGCCCGAGCGCCTGTACGGCCTTCTTGCCCACCGGAAGGATGCGCGACTTTCTGCCCTTGCCGAGCACCCGCACCGTGCGGTCCCTGAGATCAAGGTCGGTCAGGTCAAGTCCCACGAGCTCGGCGAGACGCAGCCCGGAGGAGTACAGAAGCTCCAGCAGCGCATGGTCGCGAGCGATGAGCGCATCGCCGGGCGCTACATCTAAGAGCTGCGCCATCTGGTCCGCATCGAGCGTGTGGGGCAGCCGCCGGCCCGCCTTCGGCGCACGGATCTCATAGGCCGGATTGCCGTTGAGCGCGCGCTCGCGCACCAGGTAGTTGCAGAAGCTGCGCACCGCCGACAGCCGTCGCTGAATGCTGCGCGGTGCCAGCCCCGCCGCATGCGAGTGCGCGGCAAAGCTGCGCACATGCTGACTGTCGAGCGCCGCCCACTCTTTGAGGCCGTGCCGATCGCAATACCTCACGAGTGCCGCGAGGTCGCGGGCATAGTTCGAGTCGGTGTGCGCTGAGAGCCGGCGTTCGGTCGCAAGGTGGCGCCGGAAGCCGGCGATCCACTCCAGCGCTGCCGGAGTCATTGGCGTGCGACGGCGTCCGCGATCAGATCCGCCATGCGGCCCAGGAACTCCGTGCTCATGCCCGGATGAAAGCGGTCGCGCTCCGTGCTGCCGAGCGCCAGCAGTCCCATCGAGCCCTTCTCGCCGAGCGGCACCAGCGCGACGGATCCGATGTCATTCGCATCGCTGCCGAACAGGAACTCGCGCTGCGAATCGCGCACCTGGCCGCAGCGCGGTTTCGCGCTCGCGAACAGGGACTCGAAGGATTTCAGGTTCGGGTCATCGCCCATTATCGTGCGCGGAAACCGCTGCGTGGATTCCTGCGGCGTGCTGCCGACGAGAAGCAGCACCGAATGGAAGGCATCGAAATCATCACGCAGGCTGGCCTCGATCTCATCGAGCGCTGTCTGGCGCGAGGGCGCGCGCAGCAGCCGGCGTGCGAAGCGGTGAAAACGCTCCGCGATCGCATCGTTGTCGCGCGCGACGCGCATGAGCTCGGCCAACTTTGCCTCGAGCGCCGCATGCCGCTCGCGCATGACTTCAATCTGGCGCTCGACGAGGGAGATGGTCGAGCCGCCGCGCGAGTGCGGCAGCCGCAGCCGTGCGAGCAGCGCCTGATGGCGCTCGAAGAAATCGGGATTGTGCTGCAGGTAGCGGGCGATCGACTCTTCTTCGGCATTCGCCGCCGGCAGCCCGCGAGCTTCACGTGTCGTCATGTCTACACCTCAAAGTAACCTGCAAATGACACTTCGGCAGGCCCAGTCAGCCAGATCGGTTCACCGGGGCCCGCCCAGTTTACGCGCAACTCGCCGCCACGCACGCTCACTTGCACATCGGCATCGAGCTGGCCGCGCGCTCGTCCGACGGCGACCGCCGCACAGGCGCCGGTGCCGCAGGCGAGCGTCTCGCCGGCGCCGCGCTCGTGAACGCGCAGGCGGATGCGGGAGCGGTCGGTGATTTCCATAAAGCCGACATTCACGCGCTTAGGAAAGCGGCGGTGATGCTCAATGGCGGGACCCCAGCGCTCGACCGCCGCGCTCGCGACGCGGGTGACGCTGAGCACCGCGTGCGGGTTGCCGATGCTGACCGCGCCGATCTCAAGCTCTTGACCTTCGACCTCGAGGAGATAGACAGCCGCCTGACGGGGCGCTTCGAAGGGCAATGCGGCGGGTGAGAAGTCCGGGACGCCCAGGTCGACGGCGACGAGGCCACCTTCCGCCACGCGTGCGCGTACCAGGCCGCCCGCGCTTTCGAGCGTCACGGCGCCGGACGGATTCGTGCCGCGGCGCCTCAGAAGCGCAGCGATGCAGCGCACGCCGTTGCCGCACTGTTCGACCTCGACGCCGTCCGCATTGAAGATGCGATAGAAGGCCGCCGTATCGGGCCGCCGCGGCTTCTCCAACACCAGCGCCTGATCAAAGCCGATCCCGGTGTGGCGCGCCGCCAGGCGCTGCATGAGTTCGGAGGAGGGCGCGAACCCGCCGGCGGGCGCGTCGAACACGATGAAATCATTGCCCAGGCCGTGCATTTTCGTGAAGTCCACGCGCATGGCGGCGAAGAATACCCCAATCCAACCGAGGTACTGCGGCACCGGTCCGCGTATCGTAGCGGCCGCGATGAGCGAGTTATTCGATGTCCGCATTACGCCGCACGGCAGAGTCGTGCGCGTGAAGCCCGAGCAATCGATTCTGGATGCCGCGCTGGACGCGGGCCTTAATCTTCCGCACAGCTGCAAGTCGGGGCATTGCAGCTCCTGCCGGGCGCGGCTCCTCTCCGGAAACATCCACTATCCGCACGGCACGCCGCTCGGGCTCTCCGCCGAGGAAGCGCGCGCGGGCGAGGTGCTTCTCTGCCAGGCGCGAGCGCTCTCGGATCTCAGCGTCGATGTGCGCCTGGTGGCGGCCGTGGCCGACGTTGAGATCAAGACGCTGCCGTGCCGGATCGCGCATCTGCAGCCTCTGGCGCCGGATGTCATGCAGGTCTTTCTCCGGCTGCCGTCGGTGGAGGCGCTGCGCTTTCAGCCCGGCCAGTACCTGGATGTGCTTCTGGAGGAGGGCGGCCGCCGAAGTTTCTCCATCGCCAGCCCGCCGCACGATGCCGAGCTCATCGAGCTGCATGCCCGCCATGTGCCGGGGGGCGGCTTCACGGAGCGGCTCTTCAAGGAGTTGCGCCCGGGCGCGCTGCTGCGCATCGAGGGTCCCATTGGCCAGTTCGTTTACCGAGCCGGCACTCGTCCCCTGCTGCTCATCGCCGGCGGCACGGGGTTTGCGCCGCTGAAGTCCATGCTGCGCCATATTCTCGAGCGCGGCATCGAGCGACCGATTCAGCTGTACTGGGGGGCGCGCAGGCCGGAGGATCTGTACGAGGAGGCGCTCGTCCTGGAGTGGGCGCGCAGGTTTCCGCAGTTGCAGTTCTCGGCGGTGCTGTCGGAGGCGCAAGCGCAGGAGGCGGGCGCGCGGCAGCTCGGCTTCGTGCATGCGGCAGTGCTCGCGCGGCATGCGGATCTCGCTCCATTTGATGTCTACGCTGCGGGACCTCCGGCCCTGATCGAGGCCATTCGCGCGACCTTCCCGCAAGCGGGCGCGCGCGCGCTCTACTTTGACTCCTTCGACTACGCGCCGAAGAGCTCGGCCTTCAACCGGTAGGTGGCGGAGATGTCCTCATCGCCATAGCCGCGGGCCATGAGCTCGCTGTAGACATCGAGCACACGCTCGACCACCGGCAGCGTCACGCCGAAGCGCGCCGCCATATCGCGGCAGATGCCGAGATCCTTGGCGTGCAGGCGCACCTTGAATCCCGCGGGGTAGCTTTCGCGAATCATGTTGGGCGCGCGGTGGACGAAGTACCAGCTCGAGCCTGCTCCCTTGCCGAGGGTATCGACCAGCTGCGTGAGCGGTAAGCCCTGCGCGTGTGCAAAAGCCATAGCTTCGGCGACCGCCTCGATGATGCCGGCACACATGATCTGATTGGTCGCCTTCGCGGCCTGGCCGTTACCAATCGGCCCAAAATGCGTAATCGTCTTGCCGAGCGCGCGCAGTAGCGGCCGCGCTCTCTCGAACGCCTCGGAGGCGCCTCCCGCCATGATGACCAGCGTCGCGTCGCGGGCGCCTTCGACGCCGCCGCTCACGGGACAATCGAGGAACTCAGACCCGCGCAACATCTCGGCCGCGCGCTGCGCGGTCTGAGCACTTACGGTCGAGCAGTCGAGGACGAGGCTCCCCGCTTGCAGAGCCGGTGCGAGTTTGCCCACGACATCGAGCACGTCCGCATCCGCCGCGACGCAGATGACGACCGCATCGACTTCAGCGGCGAGGCTGGCGAGTGAGGTGGCCGCGTGGCAGCCGAGCTCCGCGGCGAGCGCCTGCGATTTTTGCGCAGTGCGATTCCAGACAGTGGTCAGTAGGCCTGCACGATGCAGATTACGCGCCATGTGCATGCCCATGGCGCCAAGCCCAACGAAGCCTGCGCGCATACGGATCCGGTTAGCCCTCGGCCGGAGCGGCCGCGCAATACTCTAGCTACTTTGCGCTGGTTCCGCAGGCCGACTGCACATCCTGGCGCAGCTGCAGACGGTACGCATCGGCATCGGCTTCGCTCAAGTACTCGCGCTGACCGTCCTTGTCCGTCTTGATGATGCGCCGCGAGCGCACGGCCTTGTCGTAGCTGTCTTTCGCCTTGGTGCAGTCGTCTTCCCGGGCCTGCGCCACATCGGCATGGACGGCGCGCTCGTCGGCCTGCCTCGCGAGGTCGGCAGCCACCTTGTTGGCCGGGGTTGTGGCCTGCTGGCTCTGTGCCGTGCGGGTGGTGGGCGGCGGGGCGCCACCGCTCGTCGCGCGATGATCCATCTTGATGAGCGTCGAGCCGGGTACCCAGGTATCGGTGTAGTGAATGCCGCCCTGGGCATCCACATAGCGGTAGACGTCCGCGGCGGGGGCGGCCAAGGCGGCGCCTGTCAGAAGCAGGGCAAGGGATAAGGTACGAAACATGCGAACGCGCCTCCCGCGCTCGACAGAGTATCCCCACTTCGAGGGGGCCGACCTTTGACCGGCGTCACATTATGCACCGACTACAGGTCGTAGGCGCGCTCCCCATGCAAGGAGATATCCAGCCCCTCGCGCTCCTCTTCCTCCGTCACCCGGATGCCCACCACGTATCGGACGATATGGAATGCCACGAAGGACACCGTGGCGGTCCAGATGGCCACCACGAGCACCGCCTTCGCCTGAATGAGCAGCTGCGGCCCGATCCCGGGATAGCCGATCTTTCCCGTCGCCCAGTCGACGACCTGGCCGGGCCCGCCGAGCTGCGGCGCATTGAAAATGCCCGTGAGCAGCGCCCCCAGCGCACCGCCCAAGGCGTGCACGCCAAATACGTCAAGCGAATCATCCGCCTTGATGATCCTCTTCAGGCCGGTCACGCCCCACAGACAGACCGCGCCGGCGGCGATGCCGATGACAAACGCGCCCGGAATCCCGACATTGCCTGCCGCCGGCGTGATGGCGACGAGGCCCGCCACGGCTCCCGAGGCGGCTCCCAGCATCGAGGGCTTTCCCTTGACCATCCACTCCACGAATATCCACGACAACACCGCGCAGGCGGTGGCGAGGTAGGTATTCATGAAGGCGAGCGCCGCGGAGCCGCTCGCCTCGAGCGCCGATCCGGCGTTGAAACCGAACCACCCGAACCACAGGAGCGAGGCACCGATCATCGTCATGGTCAGACTGTGCGGCGCCATCGGCTCCTTGCCGAAGCCGATGCGCTGGCCGAGCACGAACGCGCCGACGAGACCGGCCACGCCCGCATTGATGTGCACCACGGTGCCGCCGGCAAAGTCGAGTGCGCCCCATTGCCACAGCAGCCCCGCGGTGGCATTGACTGCATCCGTGTTCGCGTTGGCCGTGTAGGCGTCCGGGCCGGCCCAGTACCACACCATGTGGGCGACCGGCAGATAGCTGAACGTGAACCACAGAACCAGAAAGAGCAGCACGCCGGAGAATTTGATGCGCTCCACGACCGCCCCCAGGATCAGGCAGCAGGTGATGGCGGCGAATGTCGCCTGGAAGGCGACATAGACGAGCTCGTACATCGGGGTGTTTTTGCTGAAAGTTCCTGCCAGCGCAAAAGTGTTGTTCGCAGGATCGAAGGTCCCGGCGAGGAAGACGCGGCTGAAACCGCCGATGACGGCGTTGCCCGCTGTGAAAGCCAGCGAGTAGCCATAGACGCACCACAGCACCGTGATGAGCGAGAAGCCGACGAAGACCTGCATCAGGACCGACAGCATGTTCTTGGTGCGCACCAGGCCGCCATAGAACAGGCCGAGCGCCGGCACGGACATCAGGAGCACGAATGCCGTGGAGGTCAGCATCCACGCGGTATCGCCCTTGTTGGGTACGGGTGGCGAGTTGGCCGCGAAGCACAGCGCCGGGCCCACAAGCGCCAGCGCGGCGACCATCAGTCGTAGAATCACTCGAGCAGTCTTTGCAGGCATGCGCATGATCTCCCCCGGATCAGATCAGACTCATCATCGGCGTAGCGAACGGTCTGCGCCGTGCGTATGCTTGAAGAGCGCGACGTCTGCGGCTGCAGCTTTCATGCCACGAAGAATTATCCGCGAAGTCTCGTTGCTATGCGCCCGCTCGCACGCTGCGCGGCGCACCATTTTAGAGCCTAATATGCGTGTGTGTGTGAATTCAGTGCAACAGCCGGCAGGTACGACATCTTATGGAACCGTTGAGAATGGATGAGATCGCGCGGCGACTCTTTGCGAAAGTGCCCGAGGCGGCCCGCAACATGCAAGCTGACCTGGAGGAGAACTTCCGCGCGGTTCTGCGTGCAAGTCTTGCCCGGCTCGACCTTGTCACCCGGGACGAGTTCGACGTGCAATCCAAAGTGCTGGAGCGAACGCGCGCGCGGCTCGAGGCGCTCGAAGCGCGTGTGCAGGAGTTGGAGGCGGCAAAGACTGCGCGCGGCGCTTGATCTCTACGGCTGGGCCATGCCGACCATGTGATCAACCGCGGCCTTGACCAGATCATCCGGTAGATCGGTGCGACCGCCTTTGGCCGGCATCACGCCTGCGCTGCCCTGAAAGCCCTGCAAAGCGTGCTGATACAGCACGGCCTTTCCCTTGGCGATGCGCGGCGCCCAGGCCGCGTGATCCCCCGCCTTGGGCGCGCCAGCAATGCCCGGACCATGACAGGCGCTGCAGGTTTGCTGGAAGACCTCCGCGCCGTCCTTGGGCATGGCCGCCGAGCCGCCGGCTGGCGCGGCAGTCGTGCCCGCCGTGATCGCCAGGTGCGAGTTGTCCTGGCCGGCCACGGCCTCGTGGGCGAAGGGCTGGATGCGGCCGTCGACGCTCTTCAGGTACTGCGCCTCTGCCAGTACCTGCACATCCTGCGTGTGGCTTGCGACATTGCGCGCCAGCGCGAAGATCGCGATGGCGATTGCGACCAGGATGCCGATGACGAGACTGAAGATGTTGATGAAATGAGTGTCTTGCTTGCTCACGATGTCATCCGGGCGCAGTTAGGAAGCCTGCGCATTATAGCGACTCGGCAACAGGCGCCGCTAATTGCGCAGCGAGCGCCATGGCGGCTTGCGATCGGGTAAGCTTTGGCCCACGCGCCCGTAGCTCAGTTGGATAGAGTGGCAGCCTCCGAAGCTGCAGGTCGCTGGTTCGAATCCAGTCGGGCGCGCGCCTGTACTGCGCTCGATAGATTTATCAATGCACAATTTCCGAGCGTGCAGCGTAATAACTCTTCTGCATGTAACCGGGTATGTAACCCACGGATGACCTGCGACCTGCGCAGTGGCGCTCGCCCTGCCACCGTCGCTGTGCAAAGCAACCGTGCCACGGGATTCCCCGACACCCGACGGTAATCACTCGCTGTGGCGACAATCGCTCATCAAGCTGCGGCTTGCAGACAAATTGGGCCTAAACGCAAACCTGAAAGGGGCTGCGCCCCGGAGCCCAGCAGGGAGGCTTAGCCTGCCTGGACTCTCCACTAGGGAAAGTTCCTGGAACCTGCACCGAGGAGTCTGGGGTTAGAGCTCAGTTTGACTCGCTGAACTCAATCGAGGGCATCGCTGCGCCCGAGCCAGTGCAGCTCCCCAACGTCAAATTATTGGTTTCTCCGGTTGTACCCGCATGCCGACCACCACAGCTCGGCTTGCTCGTGGATCCATCGGTCACCGCGATCTTCACCGTAATCGAGGAGCCTTTGTTGAAGACCGCTTTCGAGCCGCCGCCGTCACCGATGACATTGAACTCCGAGTGATGCCAATCGGTCGCCAGATCAACGACGCTATCCTTACCGGTCGTGCTATAGGCCTGGGTTTCGGTGGTGAAGATCAGCGTATCCTTACCATTGGTCACCGCTGAACCCGAGAGCTTCAAATTCGCAAGCTGGGTAATCGCTTGCTGAGGTGCCGCCACGGCGTGACTGTTTTTGTAGCAATCGGGGGGGAAAGTATTCCACCCGGCCGGGCAGGGAGAGCCAAAGTTGATCAGCCAATATTGCATGAACGCGAGCTGTTCACCCGACGAATACACGAATTGTTCCCAAGACAGACAACCCGAGATGCCGTCACAAGCAGCCGTGGTCATGAAGTTCGAATTGAGCTGCAGCGAATAGATATTGGCCCCTCCATCCTTTTCACTTGTCACGCCAGTAACCGTTGGAAAGGTCCCGACCGATTTGGTCATCAGGTTCGAAACCTCGGCGGCATAATCCAGACCATTGCCCACCGTGAGACCGATCGCGCCGCTGCGCGGCATATACGGACGGTCCGGTGCCGTGGTGCATTCCACCCGCATCCACTCGGTATCGGGATAAGAGGCCTGAAAGCACCCTTCATCCGGCACCGGGGTGCTCACCATGATCTCGCGCCAAGCCTCGCGCGCCTGGGCTTCTGCATCATCAACGGCCGGCGCTGCAAATGCGGACGAAAGCGAAACTGCACTCGCCAGAGCCGCTGCAAGCGCGATCCCGCTCAGGTAACGCGCGTCAAATTTCATCATTTTCATGTTATCTCCCTCGTGCTTATTAACATAACGTCTCATTGGCAACTGGATGGCGAGTCGCAAGCGCTGTGTTGCATTAAAGGGCTCCTACCGGAGGCACCGTCGCCCGCAACCGCGCGACAGACGCAGCCGGGCAATGTCGGTTGCTTGGGCTTGACCTGGAATCGGCCTCGATGCGCCTTGAATGCCCATCGTGCCGCTTTCGAATTTTCAGCATTGATTATTGGAGGGTGATGCAGTTCGAGCGAAATCATCGAAAGCGAGACGCCAATAATATCAATACGATCTGCGTATCTACAATCTCCGGCGCTCTTGACGTGCATTGCACCCAGGGCTGCATTTCGCGCAAAAGATCGATCGCTCAATTGCCCTCGCGCATTTGCGCGGCGTTGCGAATTGTCACCCTGATGCCCCGCAATATTGGAGTTGCCATGGGCACCGTGAGCATCGTGCTGCCCACGGCCATCAGCAGCAATGCCGTGAACAGGGTGCTGGTGATGATGCCCTTATCGAGCAGGATATTGGCAAAGATAATCATGATCAGCGCTTTGGTTTGCAGCAGCCAGCCGATCAAAGAACTCTCGCCCGGCTGCCAATGAAGGAGGCTGCCGGCGAGGCGCGTGCCGAGCAATTTGCCGCCGACTGAGGCTATCAGCAGTCCGGCACTTGCAAGCACGACCGCGGGGCCGCCCATCGTCCAGGCGGTTCGCAAGCCGGTGCTGAGGAAGAACACCGGCATGATGAGCAGCAGCACATTCTGCCTGAGCGCATCCATTTGTTTCTGATCAAACCAGTGGCTGTCCATGACGGCGCCGGACAGGAACGCCCCCACCATGAAATGCAGGCCCGACCAGTCCGCGCCCAGACCGCACAGCGCAAGCCACACCAGACCGACATACCATCGATCACGCTCCGGCAACCGGACCATGAACTGGCGAAAGGCCCAGGCCGCGATGGCAAAGCTGATCAGGAATGTCAGCTGCTTGCCCATGCGGTGCCAGTCCATCAGGATCAACGCAAGCACGCCCCAAATCGCCACATCATCCAGGCTGGCGTAGCGCAGGATGCGCTGGCCGATCGGTTCGCGCAGGATCTCCAGCTTCTCCATGAACAGGATGAGTATCGGCAGCGCCGTCACGGCGCAAGCCATGCCGAGGCCCAAAACAAACTGCCACGCGGCCGCATTGGGGCCAATCCATCCGCTGTAGCGGACCATCCCGATCGCCGCCGCGCAGCCGGCCAGTAACGGTGTACCCAGCGCCAAGCCGGCGGCAATGGCGCTTTCGCGCCGGTGCCTCCACACGCCGCCCAAGTCAAGTTCGATCCCCGCGATCCACACGAAGCTCATGACCGCCCACCAGGCGATACCATTGAGAGACTGCACCACGCTCGTGTTGAACACGAAGGCGTAGTAATGCGGATAGAGCGCGCCCAATATCCCGGGGCCGAACAGAATGCCAGTGATGATCTGCACCACCACCAACGGTGCGTAGTACTCGGTCCTACCCAGGCGCCAGATCGCATAGGGGACCAGAAATATGATGCCCATGGCGATCAGAAATATCTCGGTGGTGCTCATCGGTTCGTTGACCGGTCAGATGGCCTCACGATCGAAGAGTGGCACACGATGTCAGGCGGAGAATGTTCTTCTGATGAGACGGGACGGTTTGCGTCTTCACACTGATATCTGCCTGCTTAGCCTACCGCAAGCCGCGACACGCCGCTTCGGGGCAACCCTCCCGGCGCTGTCGGGGTAGTTTTGGCCGTTAGGGACCATTGACGGTCTTGCGAAGCCATTGACTGCAGCACCAAAACAGGCGATACGGGAGAGGGCTCGCCGGCCGGAGCGATGCAATTGTCGGACGATAGAGAGAGGCGACCGCGGCTTTTTAGATTAACCTGTCACCCGAGGCACAATGAGCATGTTTTCTATAAGGAGCTTACTCGTATGGGGAGCGCTGCTGAGTCTCGGTGGTGTCTCGGCATCGGTTGCAATGCACAAACAAATCAATGATGAGGTCGGTGTGAACCCCGTCGTCCACGGATTCGAGGACGCGTGGAACCGCCATGACATGGATGCGTTTGCGAAGCTATTCGCTAGCGACGCTGATTTCGTCAACGTTCGTGGCCTGCGCTGGGTCGGTCGCGAGGACATCACAAAAGCTCACGCGGCAGTTCATGCCACTATATTCAAAACCAGCACGCTCAAAATCGGGGAGACAACCGTTCGCTTTCTCAAGCCCGACGTAGCGACAGCGCGTTCAGTGTGTACCCTAACCGGCCAGATGTCGCCGAATGGACAAGAAGTGCCGACGCGCACGGTCATACTGACTCATGTCCTGGTAGGAACCGACGCACATTGGTTGATCGTACTGACTCAAAACACCGAGGTCGTAAAGCCCGGCGGCTAGTGGTTCGGCGGTCATATCCCCGCTTCGCAACTGCCTGCTATCCTCGCTGCTGGAGAACCGCAGTTAAATAGTGATGGAAGAGCGACCCACAGACGCGACATTGCTCAAGAGCTTCACTCCTTTGGATGGGCTCAAGGCACCGAATCTGAGCGCGCTCGCGAAAAAAACGCCGCTCAAACGCCTCGAGCGCGGGCGCTTGCTGTTCAAGGAAGGCGATGCCCAGAAGCTGACGTACTACCTGGTATCGGGCAGCGTCGAGCTGCAGGTGGGCGGTCGCACCCTGGAATTGATCAAATCGGGTAGTCCGGAAGCGCGCGCTGCGCTCGCTCCGGCCGTGCCGCGGATATTTTCCGCGCGCGCGGCCACGGACATCGAGTACATCAGCATCGACAACGATTTCTTCGACGCATTGCTCACTTGGGATCAGACCGGCCACTACGAGGCGCTCGATATAAGCGCAAGCAATATTGACAGCCCGTCGGACTGGATGACGGCTTTGCTGCAAACCAGGTCATTCCAGCGGATTCCGGCGCCCAACATTCAAACAATCTTCATGCGGATGCAACGCATCAACTGCAGTGCTGGCGAAATTGTTGTCCGACAAGGCAGTGAAGGCGACTATTTCTACGCCATTGTGTCGGGGAAATGTGTAGTCAGACGCGAAACCCCATTAAATAGAGAAGGCATCACGCTGGCGGAACTCGGGCCGGGCAATAGCTTCGGTGAGGAAGCTCTCATTACGGACGCAAAGCGTAACGCCACCGTGACGATGCTTACCGCAGGCACCCTGATGCGTTTGGGCAAGGAGGATTTTCGCACGCTGCTGCACGAGCCGCAGCTGCAGTGGGTCGCCTTTGCCCAGGCCAAGGCATTGGTGGCCAAGGGCGCGAAGTGGCTCGACGTGCGGCTGCCCGGCGAGCTGCAACACTTCCCATTCAAGGAAGCGCTGCATATCCCGCTGTATTTGCTGCGCCTGAAGATAGAGACGCTGGATCCAGCTGTCGGGTACGTGGTCTGCTGCGACAATGGCCGGCGCAGTTCCGCGGCCGCATACATTCTGAGTGACCGCGGCATAGATGCGTACGTTCTGAAGGGCGGGCTGGCGGGGCAAGCCTCTGCAGCCGACAAACCCGCGAGCTGAAGCCACACTCGCTAGTGGCGTTTCTCGCTCGCGACCAGATCGCTGATGAGCGCCATGAGCTCGCTTGGGCCGCCGGCCTTGCCGACATCAGTCTCGTACTTGCCGTTGACGATGATGAGCGGCACGCCGTCGACGTGATAGCGCGCAGTCAGTTCCTCGGCGCGCGCCAGGTTCGAGCTCACCGTGAAGGAGTTATAGGCGGTGCGGAAGGCGTCCGCATTGATCCCATGCGCGACCGCGAACTGCACCTGCTGGTTGAGCGTCTCGGGTTCGTTGTTGGTGAACAGCATGTTGTGGTCGTTGTGGATGGTCTCGAACACTTTTTGATCGAGGTCCGAGCGCTGCAGGGCCTGCAGCGTGTAGTACAGATGCGCGTGCGCGCGGTGCACCGGGCCCCACATGACCGGCACGCGCACGAATTCGACATTGGCGGGCTTCTTCTTGAGCCAGCTTTGAATGAAGGGTTCGAGATCGAAGCAGTGCGGGCAGGCATACCAGAACACCTCCAGAACTTCGACCTTGTCGGGCCCGACGCTCGTCGGCTGCGCCGGTACGATGGGCACGTAATTCGTGCCGGCCTTCCAGCGGCCGCCCGGCAGCTGCTGATCGGCGGGCATCGCGGCCAGATGCTCGAGAGAGGTGTCTGCGCGCTCTTCGCTCGGGGTATCGGCGGCTACTGGCGCGCGTGCGGCCTCGCTCTGCGCAGCAGGCGGCGGGGCCTCGGCGGCGGCGGGCGCGGCCGCCGGCGGCGCGGAGGGCTGCGGGGGTGGCGTCGCGCGGCTGCAGGCGACGGCACTCAGTGCCACGAGAGCAGCGACGGCGACGGATCGAACCAGCATGGAAGGCCTCACTTAGCGCAGACCCTGAACGTAGGATGCGAGATTGCGAATGTCCTCGGGGGTCAGGCGCTTGGCGATCGTGGTCATGATGTAGGCATTGGGGCTTGCGGGATTGGCGGCGGTCGCGCCCGCATAGCGGGTGCCCTGGGCATAATCGTTGAGCTGCTTCATCGTATAGCCCGACTGCTGTGCGCGCAGCGCCGGATAACCCGCTGCGAGATTGCCGCGCCCCACGGGCCCGTGGCAGGCGATGCAGGCGGGAATCGCGCGGCTCTTATTGCCGCGCACGTACTCAATCTGTCCGGCCTGCCAGTAGGAGGGGTCCGCCTCGAGTCCGGTCGGCGTCTGCGCCGCAAAGTACACGGCAAGATCATCGATATCGGCATCGGATAGGGGCGCCGCAAGCGCCGTCATCACCGGGTTGTCGCGCACTTTCGATCGAAACAGGCGCAGCTGTGCGGCGACGTACACGGCGCTCTGTCCGGCAAGCGTTGGCCAGGCGGCATTCGTGCTGTTGCCGTTCGGACCGTGGCACCCGAAACAAACCGCGGCCTTACTTGCGCCGCTCTGCACCGAACCGTGGTCATAGGGAGTCGCGGCCGTAGCCGTGGCGAGCCACGCCGCCAGCACGAATCCCCACAAGCCCACTGCCTTATTGCTGGTCGCCATGTAGCTATTCCGCATCCTTCCCGACGTGTGCGGGTGCGGCAAATTGTACACTACAGTCCGCAGCCGCTTGGCAGCTCCCGATAGCGCGTCATGAGCCGATTTCCCGATGCCCGCTTTCTGGTGAGCGCCGCCACTGCGGCACAGTTCCCGCCGGACGAGGGCGCGGAAGTCGCCTTCGCCGGACGATCGAACGCGGGCAAGTCGAGCGCGATCAACGCCATCGCCCACCGCCATGCGCTCGCGCGCACGAGCAAAGCACCCGGAAGAACGCGGCTTTTAAATTTCTTCGAACTCCTGCCGCAGGGGCGCATCGTCGACCTGCCGGGCTACGGCTATGCGAGCGCCCCGGAGACTGAGCGGCGCACCTGGGCGCCGCTCATTGACGCCCTGCGTGCGCGCCGCTCGCTGTGCGGATTGTTTTTGATCGTCGACGCGCGCCGCGGAATCGCCGACGCCGATGAGGAGCTTATCGCGTGGAGCAATCCGCAACAGCGCGGTGTGCATGTGCTGATGTCAAAAGTTGACAAGCTCACGCGCAATGAGGCCGCGCGTGTGCTGCAGAGCGCACGGGCACGCATCACGCAGGGCGTGAGCGTGCAGCTCTTTTCGGCGCATGCAGGTAGCGGCGTCGCTGCGGCACAGGGCAAGCTTGCCGAGTGGCTATCAAATAAAAAAACCCCGGTAACCTCCAACGAGGTCACCGGGGCAGACTAACCCGGCACAGGTCTCGTGAACCGGGTTTGACCCGCCTAGGGAGGGAAGCGGGGAGCGCTGGAGGCGCTCAAAAAATTAGACGGAGAGCGCTGCCCAAAGTTCCGAAGCCGCGCAGCGCGATTATTATCAGGCGAATCAGTGACTTCGCTTCATCCGAGCTCGGTCCTTATCGCTACAGGAACGTCCAGATTGCATCGAGCGAATACATGTTGAGCCCGTCCGTATTGCGAACCTGAAAGCCGTCGTACTCGAAGCGGGCGGAGAACGCTCCCCAGTTCGCCTGGATGCCGCTGCCGTATGCAAACTGCGTCCCGCGGTTGTCAAAGGCGAAGAACTGTCCCCCGCCGGAGATGCTGCCATCCAATTTCCAGCGCGCCGCCCCCGCCTTGGCAAAGAAGTCGAGGTAGGGAAGCGGCAGGATCCCGACGCCGTAGGCCCCAAATGCCTTTGCATTCGCACTCTGGGTGCCAATGCCGAAGTCTTTGGTCTGGTTGCCCAAGTCGAGATAGTTGGCCTCGACGGCAAAGAAGTCGAACGGCCGAAAGCCCACGAGCGCCTTCCAAGAGACACCATTGGAATCGAGGTTGAAGCCGTCGCCGAAGACATTATCCAGATTGCTCTTGCCAATGCCCGCACCGACATAAACGCCGTTTGCCGCCTGCACGGCGCTGCCTGCCAGTACAAGAACACTTGCCAACAATAATTTATGCATGACGAGTCCTCATTGATTCGAAAGGTGTCGGACGTCCCGCTCAAGGCCACGCTCACGTCGGCAGGGCGGGCTAGTGGGCTTCGTCCCAGTTCATGCCGACTCCAATGTGAATACGAAGTGGCACCTTGAGTTCCGCGGCTGCCGCCATTTGTTCGCGGATGCCCGCGGCGACTTTCTCGATTGCATCCTCGCGCACCTCCAGCACGAGCTCATCGTGCACCTGCATGATGACACGCGCGGCAAACTTCTCGCTGCGGCACCAGGCGTCGACGCCGATCATTGCGCGCTTGATGATGTCGGCCGCGGTTCCCTGCATGGGCGCATTGATGGCGCTGCGCTCCGCAGCCTGGCGCAGCTGCTGATTGCTGGCGCGAATGTCGGGCAGATACAGGCGGCGTCCGTAGACCGTTTCGACGAAGCCGTTCGCGCGTGCCTGCACGCGCGTGTCATCCATGAAGCGCTTCACTCCGGGATAGCGCGCGAAATACACATCGACATATTTCTGCGCCGCGCCGCGGTCGATACCCAGTTGCCGCGCGAGCCCAAACGGCGACATGCCATAGATCAGTCCAAAGTTGATCGTCTTCGCCAGGCGCCGCTGATCCGCGCTCACCGCGTCGAGCGCCACGCCAAAGACTTCCGCAGCGGTCGCGCAATGCACGTCGAGATCCGCGGCGAATGCGGACAGCAGTCCCGCGTCGTCGGACAGATGCGCCATGATTCTAAGCTCGATCTGCGAATAGTCCGCCGCCATCAAGACGTGTCCCGCGGGTGCGATGAACGCCTGGCGGATGCGGCGCCCCTCGGCGCGGCGGATCGGAATGTTCTGCAGATTGGGGTCGGAGGAGGACAGGCGCCCGGTCTGCGCCACCGCCTGGTGATAGCTTGTGTGGATGCGGCCCGTGCTGGGATTGATCTGCTGCGGCAGCTTGTCGGTATAGGTGGATTTGAGCTTGGCGAGCGTGCGGTAGTCGAGCACGGTGCGCGGCAGCTCGTAGGACGCGGCAAGCTCTTCCAGCACGTCCTCGGCGGTCGAGGGCTGCCCGGTCGGCGTCTTGCGCATGACCGGCAGCTGCAGCTTCTCGAACAGCACCTGCTGCAGCTGCTTGGGCGATTCAATGTTGAAGGGCACACCTGCCTGAGATTGCGCGAGCGCCACGAGCTCCGTGAGCTCGGCGGCGATGGCGCGGCTTTGCGCCTCAAGCAGAGCGCGGTCGATGAGCACGCCATGGTGCTCCATATTGAGCAGGATCGGCACGAGCGGCTGCTCGATGTCCTCATACAGGCGCCGCAGCGCGGCGACGCTCTCGATCTGCGGCCACAGCGCCCGATGCAGCTGCAGGGTCACGTCGGCATCCTCCGCGGCGTACTCGGCGGCGCGCTCGACCGGCACCTCATTGAAGCCGAGCTGCTTCGCGCCCTTGCCGGCGACGTCTTCATATTTGATGGTCGTGACGCCCAGATAGCGTTGCGCCGTGCCGTCCATGTCGTGGCGCGTGGCGATGCTGTTCCAGACGTACGACTCGAGCATGGTATCGAAGCGCATGCCCTCGACATGAATGCCGTAATGCCGCAGAACGTGCGCGTCGAATTTGAAATGATGGCCGAGCTTGGCGATCCCCGGGTTTTCCAGGATTGGCCGCAACGCGGCGAGCACCTGCGCTCGATCCAGTTGCTCGGGCGCGCCCGCATAGTCGTGCTGCAGCGGCACGTAGGCCGCGAAGCCGGGCTCGACGCAGAAGGATACGCCGACGATCTCGGCACGCATGTAGTCGAGACTCGTGGTCTCGGTATCGAAGGCCATGAGCGGCGCCCGGCGCAGTCTTTCCAGCCAGCGCTCAAGATCCGGCCAAGTCGTGATCGACTCGTAATGACGCGGCACCTTGGGAGAGGCAGCGGCGACCGCCGGTTCGGCCGGCGGCGACGCACGTTCCTCGGCAGTGCCCGCGCCTTCGAGCTGCCGCAACAGCGAACGCAGCTCGTAGCGCTCGTAGAGCGCGCGCAGCTCTTTGAGATCCGCCGCTGCCGGGCGCAGCTCCTCGGGCTGCAGCGGCAGCTCCAGATCGGTGCGCAGCTGCGCGAGACTGCGTGCCAGCGCGAGCGTCTCGAGTCCCGCGCGCAGGTTCTCGCCGACCTTGCCTTCGATCTCGGCGACGTGCGCGATCAGTACATCGAGCGTGCCATACTGATTCAGCAGTTTGGCGGCGGTCTTCGGACCTACCTTGTCGATGCCGGGGATGTTGTCGGACGAATCCCCGACGAGCGCCAGATAGTCGACGATCTGCTCCGGATAGACATCAAATTTGAGCTTGACGCCCGCGCGATCGAGCGTGCTGTTGCTCATGGTATTGACGAGCGTGATCGACTCGTTGACGAGCTGCGCCATATCCTTATCGCCCGTCGAAATGAGCACTCGCTGACCGGCGCTCGCCGCGCGGCAGGCGAGAGTCCCGATGACATCGTCGGCCTCGACTCCGGCGATGCGCAATACCGGCAGTCCCTGCGTGCGCAGCATCAGCAGCAGCGGCTCGATCTGCGAGCGCAGGTCGCCCGGCATCATGGGCCGATGGGCCTTGTACTGTGCAAATAGATCGTCGCGAAAGGTCTTGCCCGGAGCGTCGAAGACGATCGCAATGTGCGTCGGTCGATACTCCTTGACGAACTTCAAGAGCATATTGAGCACGCCGAGGAGCGCGCCGGTCGGCTCGCCGCGCGAATTGGACAGCGGCGGCAGCGCGTGAAACGCCCTGTACAGGTACGAGGAACCGTCGACGAGTACTAAATCGGCAGGAGTGCTCATGATGGATGCGCGCGTCGGGTGCGCAGTATAGCGAATGCGGGCGCCGTGCCCGCGCGCCGCTGTCAACCGCACCCCTGGTGGCGCGCTGTACGGATTATTGGGTTCAGGACGGACGCAAGAAATGGTCGCCCCTGCATTAGACGCCGCAATTGCCGCGAACCGCTTCGGGCTGGGAGCCCGGCCAGGCGAGCTCGCGCGCATCGGCGGCGATGCGCGTGGCTGGCTCGCCGCGCAGTTGGCCGGCGGCGCGCCGCGTCTGCAGGGCGGCGAACTCAAAGGCTCAGCTGACATATTGTCGCAAGCGGTTCAACTGCGGCGCGAGCGCCACGATGCGCGCGCCACTGGTGCTGCACAGAATGCCGACGTCGCCGCTGTCATGAAAATCGCGCAGCTCTACAGGCCGATCTACGTCAATGAGACGAACGCGCGCATCGGCGAGGCACTGACCACGGAGCGGCCGCTGCTTGAGCGCCTGACCTATTTTTGGAGCAATCACTTTGCGGTTTCAGTCGATAAGGTCGCCGTATCCGGGCTCGCCGGCAGCTTCGAGCGCGAGGCCATCCGCCCGCACGTTCTCGGCAACTTCACGGATCTGCTGCTCGCCTCGACGCGGCATCCGGCGATGCTCCTCTATCTCGACAATCAGATTTCCGCGGGCCCCAATTCGCAGCTCGCGCAGCGCGCAGCGCGGCATGCAAGCGAGCGCCGCTTCGGCATCAATGAGAATCTGGCGCGCGAGATCCTCGAGCTGCATACGCTCGGCGTCGCGGGCGGCTACACGCAGGCAGACGTCACGAGTTTCGCCAAGGTCATCAGCGGATGGTCGATCGGGGCGAATCGCGGAGCGCTCGCGGGCGGATCGCCCGGGCAATTCGTGTTTCGCCCCGAGATGCACGAACCGGGCGCGCAGATCGTTTTGGCCAAGCGCTATGCCGAGGGCGGCATGGAGCAAGGCCTCGCGGTGCTGCGCGACCTGGCGCAGCGTCCTGCCACCGCGCAGTTCATCGCAACCAAGCTCACACGCCATTTCATCGCCGATGAGCCGCCGCCGCAGGCCGTCGAGCGCCTGGCGCGCGCCTTTCACGACAGCAACGGTGATCTGCCCACGGTGTACCGCGCCTTGCTGGGCCTGCGGGAATGCTGGACCCAGGCCCTGGCGAAATTCAAGACGCCCTGCGAATACATCATCTCGAGCCTGCGCGGCCTGCAGATTGCGGAGAACTTTGCGGATCAGGCGCGCGCCTCATTCGCGCTGCTCGGCCAGCGCATCTACGCGCCCGGCTCGCCTGCCGGCTGGCCGGACCGCAGTGCCGACTGGGACGGCTCCTCCGCCGTGATGAAACGGATCGAGTGGGCCGACGCCCTGGGGCAGAAAATGGGCGCGCATCGCGATGCCGCACAACTCGCGCCCGAGTGGCTGGGCGCCGGGATGAGCGCCGCGACGCACACGTCGATCGCCCGCGCGGCGAGCGGCTCACAGGCCCTGACCTTGTTGTTGAGCGCGCCCGAGTTCATGCGCCGATAGGAGAACTGAGCATGCGAGCGATCAGACGACGCGAATTCCTCTCGGGCGCAGCGCTCGCCGCGGGCAGCGTCCTCTTCACGAGCCGCATCGCCTTCGCCGGCAGCGGCACGCGGCCGCGCTTCGTCTTTATCATTCTGCGCGGCGCGCTCGACGGTCTCACCGCCGTGCCGCCGTACGCGGATCCCAACTATGCGCGGTTGCGCGGCGAGGTTGCCGTCGCCGCGCCGGGAGCAGCCGGCGGCGCGCTCAAGCTCGACGGGCTCTTTGGCCTGCATCCGAGCCTTGTCTTCCTGAACGAGTCGTTTGCAGCCCGGGAGCTCGTGGTCTTTCACGCCGTGGCAAGCCCCTATCGGGAGCGCTCGCATTTTGATGGCCAGGACGTGCTCGAGAACGGCTGCGCGCGTGCACACGCCGTGCAAACGGGCTGGATCAACCGCGCGCTCGCAACGCTGCCGCCCGATCACAGCGCGCGGCGCGGCGAGCTCGGCATCGCGCTCGGACAGAATGTGCCGCTCGTGATGCGCGGCACAGCTCCGGTCGCTTCGTGGTCGCCGTCGCACCTGGCGGCCCTCGACGAGGACACGCTGCAACGCATAACCGATCTATATTCAACCGATCCCATCCTGTCGCAGCGCCTGGCGGATGCGCTCGCGACGCAGTCGGTGGCAGATGCGTCCCAGGAGGAGGCGATGACGGGCGCCGCGGCGCAGGACTCCCCGGCGCAGCTCCTCGCGCGCCGTGAGCAGCCCAAGGCGCGCGGCGCTGCTCCCTATAAGGAAATCATTCATGCGACGGCGGGTTTTCTTAGGAGCGATGACGGTCCGCGGGTCGCGGTGTTTGACGCCCTGGGTTGGGATACCCATGCCAACGAGGGTGGGGCGCAGGGACAGCTCGCCGCGCGGCTGGCGGGTTTGGACGCCGGGCTGCGCTTGCTGAAGGAGGACCTGGGACCCGTGTGGCGCGACACCGTGGTGATGATCGCGACCGAGTTCGGGCGCACCGCGGCCGTCAACGGGACGCGCGGCACGGATCATGGCACGGCGGCCGCAGCGTTCCTTCTGGGAGGCGCCGTGCACGGCGGCCGCGTGATTGCAGACTGGCCGGGCCTGTCAGAGCGCGCCCTGTACCAGGGCCGCGATCTGGCGCCCACTCTGAACCTGCACTCGATCATGAAGGGCGTGCTCGCCGATCACCTGGCGGTGCCGGCGCGCGCCCTCGATACCGCGGTCTTCCCGGACAGTGCGGCCGCGAAGCCCGTGCCGGGACTGCTGCGCGCCTGAACTCTTTAGGGCGTGGGCGCCTTTTGCGAGTCGTCCTTCTGTTCGGGATCAATCTTTTCGGGCGGACGGGACGCGTCGGGGGCAGCGGTCGGCTTCACCACACTCGCCTTCTTGTCGGGCAGGAAGAGCGGGCCTTTCTGTCCGCAGCCGCCAAGGAGGACGAGGGCAAGAACCGCGCATGTGACGGGCGCAGCGCTGCGGCTCATGCGGTGCCCATTCTCCGCGCCGGCAGCGGCGCCTGCGGGTGCGGTGCTAATCATTTGCCGTTCACGGCGACCACGGCCAACGTGATGCGCGAGACGCAAACGAGTCGCTCCTGCTCGTCGCGGATCTCGATCTGCCAGACCTGGGTGCGGTTGCCACGGTGCAGCGGCCGCGCCGTGGCCGTGACTTGCCCCGTGCGCACGGGACGCAGATGATTGGCGTTGATTTCCTGACCCATGCACACTTCACGCGTTGAGTCGACGCACAGGTTCCCCGCCGTGCTGCCCACCGTTTCCGCGAGCGCGACCGAGGCGCCGCCGTGCAGCACGCCCATCGGCTGATGCGTGTGCTCGTTGACGGCCATGGTGGCGCACAAAAAGTCCGGCCCGACTTCGGTGAAGCGGATGTCGAGCCACTCGATCAGCGTGTTGCGCGCGCGCGCCTGCAGCTCTTCGACGGTCGCGGCGTTGCGCCAAATGCTCATGGATCGGTAGTCTACTGCCGATGAAGCTCTATACCTACTTTCGCAGCTCGGCCGCCTATCGAGTTCGCATCGCGCTCAATCTGAAGGGGCTCGAATACGAGTCGTTGCCGCGGCATCTGACGCGCGACGGCGGCGAGCATCGGCACAGCGATTATCTGGCGATGAATCCGCAGGGACTGATCCCGCTGCTGGTCGATGGCGAGGCGACGATCGCGCAATCGCTCGCCATCATCGAATACCTCGAGGAAACTCGCCCCGAGCCGCCGCTACTGCCGCGCACGCCGGCCGCGCGCGCGCGCGCGCGCTCGCTTGCGCTGGCGATCGCCTGCGATATCCATCCGCTCAACAATTTGCGCGTGCTCAACTATCTGCGCACACCGCTCGGCCACGACGCCGCCGCCGTCAACGAGTGGTACCGCCACTGGGTCGCGTGCGGATTGCGCGCGCTGGAAGCGGAAGTCGCGCGCGCGCCGGGCGACGCGCAGCATCTTGTCGGCGCGCAGGTGACGCTCGCGGATATTTGTCTGGTGCCGCAGATGTACAACGCGCGACGCTTCGACTGCGATCTCACGCCCTATCCGCGGCTGCGGCGCATCAGCGCACATCTTGAAGGCTTGCCCGCCTTTGCCAGGGCCGCACCCGAGGCGCAGCCGGACGCGGCGTGAGCGCGCCGTCAGCGCTTGAGGTTTTCCCGTACCCGCCGGTAGGCCTCGCGGAAGGGAATGCCCTCGGCGACCACGAGGCGGTTGGCTTCCTCCGCGGCGTGGATCGAGGCATCGAGACGGATGCGCTCCGCATGGAATTTCAGGGAGCCGATGGCGGCCGGCAGGATGGCGAGCGTCTCAAGCGCAAGGTCAATGCCGCGAAACAGCGGCGCCTTTAGCAGCTGCAGATCGCGCTGGTAGCCTGAAGGCAGCTTCGCGCACAGGCCGAGAACTTCATCGAGGCATGCCTGCGCCGTGGCGGCACGCGCGCGAATGAGCTCGAACACGTCCGGGTTGCGTTTTTGCGGCATGATCGATGAACCGGTCGTGAAGGCATCGTCGATGCTCACAAAGCCGAACTCCTGCGTATAGAAGAGGAGTACGTCGGTTGCAAAGCGGCCGAGGCCCTGCAGAAGGAGGGTGAGTTCAAAGAGAAGCTGCGCCTCGCCCTTGCCGCGCGAGAGCTGCACGGCCGTGACCGGTACCTGCGTGGTCGCGAAACCGAGGCGGCTGCGGGTCGCTTCGCGGTCAATCGGCAGGCCCGGCGTGCCGTAGCCCGCCGCGGAGCCGAGCGGATTCTGCGCGAGGCGCCGCTGCGCCAACTCCAACCCTACAGCATCGTCGCGCACCTGCGCGGCGAAGCCGCCGGCCCAGAGGGCGACCGAGCTCGGCATGGCCTGCTGCATGTGCGTGTAGCCGGGCAGGAGCGTGGCCGCTTCGCGGTGGCCGAGCTCATCGAGCGCGGCGGCGACGCGCGCGGCGCGCGCGCACAGCTCCTCGATGACGGCGCACAGATAAAGACGCAGCGCCGCGAGCACCTGATCGTTGCGCGATCGGCCCAGATGAATGCGGCCGGCGCGCGCGCCGATGCGCGCTGTCAGGCGCTTCTCGAGCGCCGTCTGTCCATCCTCATCGGCAAGTTCAATGTGCCACAGGCCGCGCGCATGCTCCTCCGCCAAAGCGGCGAGTCCGCCGCTCAGGGCCGCAAGATCCGCGGCGTCGAGGAGCTGTGCGGCGTGCAGCATTTCGGCGTGGGCGATCGACGCCATCACGTCGTAGCGGACGAGGCGCGCATCGAGCGCGTAGTCTGCGCCTGCCGTGTAGGCGAGCACACGCTCATCGAGAGTTGCGTCCTGGTTCCACAGAAAACTCATAGATGGCCTCGCTATGCGCTCGCCGTGATCTCCGCCGGCGTCAGGGCGTTGACATCCTCTACCACCAGGGTCCCGGTGCCCTCGTTGGTGAACACCTCGCCGAGAATGCCCTCACCGCTCTTGTAGGAGACGATGTGCACGCGGCGCACGCCGCCGCGAATCGCGTCCTCAATCGCCTGCGCCTTCGGCAGCATGCCGTCGAGGAGCGCACCGGCCGTGCGCAGGCGCTGCAGGCCGCGCAGATCCGTATAAGAGATGAGTGAGCCTGGGTCGGCCGCATTCTCGAGTATGCCTGGCGCGCCCGTGCAGAGAATGAGCTTCTCCGCCTGCACCGCCGCGCCGATGGCCGCCGCTACCGTGTCGGCGTTGATGTTGAGCAGCACTCCCTTGTCGTCGGCCGACAGGGGACTCACGACCGGCATCAGCCCATTGTCGAGGAGCTTGAGCAGCACCGCGGTGTTTATGGCGTCGACGTCGCCGACGAAACCGTAGTCAATGGTGCAGTCGCTGCCGTCGTCGAGCTTCACGGGTGCGCGCCGGTGCGCGCGCACCAGTCCCGCATCGACGCCGCTGATGCCGACCGCGTCGATGTTGAGATCGCGGCAGATGGCGAGAATGCGCGTATTGATGAGTCCGTTCAGCACCATCGTCGTGACGTCGATCGACTGCGCGTCGGTCACGCGGCGGCCGTGCACGATCTGCGTGGCAATCCCGAGGGACTCTGACAGCGCGGTCAGCTGCGGGCCGCCGCCATGCACCATGACGACGCGCACGCCGAAGTAATGCAGGATGGCGAGCTGCTCGATGAGCAGGCGCGTCGAATCCGCATCGGCAAACACGCCGCCGCCCGCCTTGACGACGAAGGTCTTGCCCTTGTACATCCGGATGTAGGGCGCGGCGCTGCGCAGCGCGCGGATGGCGAGGGCGTGGTCACCGCGGTTCATGATCATGACACTCTTATACTCCGTGCAGCATTTGATGCAGCACCGCCATCTGCACGACGAGGCGGTTGTACGCTTCGTGCTGCACGATGCTGCGCGGACCGTCGAGCACTTCGTCGGCGACCGCGGTGTTGCGTCTGACGGGCAGGCAGTGCATGAGGCGGCACTCGGCGCGCGCCGGCGCGAACCAGCTGTCCCGTACGCACCAGTGCGTGAGGGTGCTGCGCAGGCGCGCATCGGCCACGGCATCGCCGTACGGCGCGGTCGCGCCCCACTCCTTGGCATACAGGACATGAGCGCCCGCGAGCGCATCCTCGCGCACGCTCGTCTGCCGCACCGAGCCCCCGGCAAGAGCCGCGGCGCGCGCCGCCTTATCCATGAGCGCGGCTGGCAATGCGAAGCCTTCCGGCCGCAGCACGACGACCTGCATGCCGCGCATGGCGGCCATGTGCACCACCGCTGCGGGAACCGCGAGCGGCAGCGCGCGCGGATGATAGGCCCATGCAAGGACGAACTTTCCATTGTCGGGCACGGCCACATCATCCAGCGTCTTCCAGTCCGCCAGCGCCTGGCAGGGATGATTGGCCGCCGATTCCAGATTGATCAGGGGCTTTGCGACGAGATCGGCCATCGCGTTGAAGGCGCTCTCGGACAGATCGTCGGACAAGTCCTTGCCGGCGGCGAAGGCGCGGATGCCCAAGGCATCGCAGTAGGATGCAAGGACCGGAATGCCCTCGCGCACGTGCTCGGCCGCGTCCGCGTCCATGAGCGCGCCGCGGCGCGCTTCGAAGCGCCACGTCCCCTGGCCCGGGGTGATCACGAACGAGCTGCCTCCGAGGCGCGCCATGGCGGCCTGGAAAGAGGCGAGCGTGCGCAACGAAGGATTGAAGAAGAGCAGGCCGAGGATCTTGCCCGCCAGCGCCTGCGGCTCAGGATGCGCCTGCAGCCGTCGCGCGAGCGCGAGCAGCGCCAGCACCTCATCACGGTGCAGATCGGCAAGGTCGACGAAGCGCTTCATGGTGAACCGTTTGCTTGCAGCCGCGCGCTCAGGCCGCGATCGCTGCCAGCGCCGCGCGCAGCAGATCGACGTGCTCTTCTTCCAGGATGTAGGGCGGCAGCAGGCGCACGATCTGCGGGTCGCTGCTGGTGCCGGCGAGAATGCCGCGGGCGAGCAGCGCCGCGTGCACATCCTTCGCGGGAGGGCGCGTCACGAGGCCGGTGAGAAAGCCTGCACCCTGATGGGCGATGACCGGGCCGACCACGCAGGTGTTGCGGATATACGCGCCGACCCGGCGCACCTGCTGCAGAAGCCCCTCGGTCTCGATCGCTTCGATCACGGCCTCGATCACGGCGCTTGCCATCGGGCCGCCACCGAAGGTCGTGCCGAGGCTGTCGAGGGTGAGCGCGGCCGCAACTTTCTCTGACATCAGCACGGCGGCGCACGGGAAACCGTTGCCGAGCGCCTTGGCTGTGGTGATCATGTCGGGCGTCACGCCGTAGAGGTTGGCGGCAAAGGGATGGCCGGTGCGGCCGACGCCGCACTGGACCTCGTCAAAGATGAGGAGCGCGCCCGTCGCATCGCAGCGACTGCGCAGTGCCGCGAGGAACTCGGCGCCCATGTCGAACGCGCCGCCGACGCCCTGCACGGGCTCGACGATAACGGCGGCGGTGTCCTCGCGCACGTGCTCGGCGATGGCTGCGACGGCGCGTCGCGGGATAAAGGTGACATCAAATGGCGTGCGCGGAAAGCCAAACCATTTCTGCCGCGCGCCCCAGGTGATCGCGCCGGCCGCGGCGGTGCGGCCGTGAAAGCCGCCTTCAATCGCCGCAATTTTCACGCGCTCGGTAATGCGAAAGGCGAGCTTCAGCGCGTTCTCGTTCGCCTCGGCGCCGCTGTTGACGAAGAAGACGCTCGCAAACGGCAGCTGCGAGAAACGCACCAGGCGCGCCGCGGCGCGCGTGCGCACCGCCATCGGCACGGCATTGCTCTGAAAGTTGCAGGCCGCGGCCTGCGCGGTCAGAGCCGCCGTCCAGCCCGGATGCCCGTAGCCGAGCGCCGCAACGGCGTGGCCGCCATAGAGATCGAGGATGCGCCGGCCATCACGCGTCGTCAGCCACACACCCTGGGCGTCCGTGACCTCGATCGGATACTGCGCAAAAACCGGCGCCAGATAATTGACGCGGCTCATGTCCATCCGGGCGCCGGCGCAGTGAGGCCCGCCGTCTCGGGCAGATCAAACATGCGATTCATCCATTGCAGCGCGCCGCCCGCCGCACCCTTGGCGAGGTTGTCGATGACACAGAGCACGACGACCGTGCGGCCGTGGGCGACCGCCGACAGATGCGCATAATTGCTTGCCACCACGTCTTTCATGCGCGGCGCCGCATCAAGCACGCGCACGAAGGGTGCGTGCGCGTAGAAGCTGCGCAGAGCGGCGAGCACCTGCGCGCTGTCGTACGCCCCGCTGAGCTCGGCCTGCACGCTCACGTGAATGCCGCGCGCGAACGGCCCCGAATGCGGCACAAAGGCGATCTCGGCATCAACTCCGCAGGCTGAGCGCACGCAGGCCTGCATCTCCGGCACGTGGCGGTGCGTGAGCGCGTTGTAGGCGTAGAGATCGCTGTGCCGCAGCGGATGGTGCGTGCCGGCGACGGGCTTGCGGCCGGAACCGGTGCTGCCCGTAATCCCGGCGACGAAGAGTCGCGCGGCAGTCAACTTGAGCGCGAGCAGCGGCACCGCAGCGAGCAATGTCGCGGTCGCGAAGCAGCCCGGATGGGCCACGTGCGCGGTGCTCAGCGTCGCCAGGTGCTCCGGCACTGCACAGGTGAATTCAGCGATGCGCGCCGGCGCGCGGTGCGCGTAGTGATAATTGGCCTCGAAGGCCTGCACGGAGCGGTAGCGAAAATCCGCGGACATGTCGACCACGCGCGCATGGGTGCCGGCCGCGGCCGCGCTGCTGAGCAGGGCGTCGATGAGCGGCGCTGCCGCCCCGTGCGGTGCGGCCGAAAACACCGCCGCCGCGGGCAGCTGTGCGATGCGCTGCTCGATGTCCGCCTGTGAGCTGAAGAGCGTATCGCCGTAGGCGCTCGCCAGATGCGGAAAGGCGTGTGCAAGCGGCTCTCCCGGGCGGCTGTCCGACATGACTGCCGCAAGCTCGAAGCGCGGATGGGCGGCGATCAGGCGCAGCAGCTCTCCGGCGACGTAGCCCGATCCGCCGAGCACCAGGGCTGGAATCGGCACGTTCACTGCGCCGCCCCGAGCCCGACCGCGGCGATCACCGCATCCGCAAGCGCAGCCCCGCTGCCGAGCGCGTTGAATGCCGGCACCTGCATCTGGCTGGTTATGATCTCGATGCCGACCTGGTTGTCGGTCGCGGGACCGGTCACTGCGCAGGGCTCGATGCCGAAGCGCTCGCGCAGGAGTTTGACGCCGCCCCAGGCGGCCACCGGATCGTTCGCCGACAGCAACACGGCGCTGAGCGCGCCGCGGATGTCCGCGCTCTCGAGGATGGCGTCGACGCCGTAGGTGCCGAGAATGCCGTCGCCGAGCTCGAAGACGATGACGTCTGGCTTGCCAGCCGCAAGCTCCGTCAGCATGGTGCGGGTGAGGGCCGGACCGTTGCTGCGCGTGGTCGTCACGACGCCGAGGTCAGTGAAGATCATTGCGCGCCGCGCGCCCGCATCCTCCATCGCCAGAATATCGCGGCGCAAAGACACACCGGTCGCCTTGAAGACATCGATGGTGAGCCCGCGATGGCGCATGCGGCTCACGATCGCGCAGGCCGCCGCGGTCTTGCCGGCCTCCATGCAGGTTCCGGCGATGGCGACGACCGGCACGGCGCGCGCATCGAGGGGAGCGTTGAAATCGAGCGGCCGCTGCCCGACGCGCGCCGGCACACCGATGCGCTCGCCCAGGTACGGGAAGTGCAGGACCACGCCGATGACGCGGCAGTCAAAGGGCCTGCCCTTTTCAGCATTGATCGAATCGCAGATGCCGAGCACGCCGCCTATATTGAGCAACTGGATGATGTCGCCCGGCGCAACCTGCGCGGGTACGTGCCCGGAGTAGCCGAAGAGCGCTTGGCGGTGTCCGAGCGCGCCGGCAACGATGTCGCCCTTGCCGACCTTGGCCATGCGGCCGCTCGTGAGCTCCAGGGTGTTGTAGATGCTCTTGTTGTTGAGTATTTCGACGACGAGCACCACGCCTTCCTCAGCCGGGATGTCCGCCGAGACGCGCAGCTCGCGCGCCAGGCCGCAGGCCTGCGTCACGGAGGCTACTTTGTCGACCACGACGCGCAGCATGCCGTTTCCCATGGTGCGCCCGTTCAGCGCGTTGCGGCGGCGGCGTGTTCGCCGGCGCGCCGGTAGAACATGCCGGGGAGGGCGGCGATCTTGGAAAAACCGAGCGCGTCGACGGCCGTCCACTCGCCCGCGGACTCGCCGTACACGCCGCGCGAGGCGCTCATCAGCGAATACGCGGAGTCGACGCCTTCCACGAACAGCGCCCCGGGCCGCAGCAGCAGCCGCACCTCGCCCGTGACGCGCTCCTGCGAGGATGCGAGCAGCGCCTCGATGTCGCGACACACCGGATCGAGGTGCTGGCCCTCGTGCACCAGATCTCCGTACGGCTGCGCGACCAGTTCCTTGATGCGCTGCTGGCGTGCGGTGAGTACGAGCTTCTCGAGTTCACGGTGGGCGACGAGCAGAGTCTCCGCCGCCGGCGCTTCAAATGCGACGCGGCCCTTCGTGCCGATGATGGTGTCTCCGAGATGGATGGCGCGGCCGATGCCGAAGCCGGCCGCGAGCGTCTCGAGAGCTTCAATGAGGGCGACCGGCTCGAGCGGCTGACCGTCGAGCGCGCACGGACGCCCGCGCTCGAAGGCGAGTGTGTGGCGCTGCGGCTCGCGCGGCTGCACGAAGGCGTCGCGTGTGAGCACCCAGGCTTCATCGGGAATGCTGCCGGCGGAGGTCAGCGTCTCCTGGCCGCCGATGGTCACGCCCCAGAGCCCGCGATTGATCGAATAGGCAGCGCCGAAAGGTGGCACCGGCAACGACCGGGCGCGCAGATATTCCAGCTCGTCCGCACGTTTGAATGCCTGGTCGCGCACCGGCGCCAGCACCTGCAGCTGCGGCGCCAGCGTGCGCAGCGCGACCTCGAAGCGCACCTGATCGTTGCCCGCCGCCGTGCAGCCGTGCGCAATCGTGCGGGTGCCGAGCGTGCGCGCCATGCGCGCGATGGTCTGCGCCTGCATCACGCGCTCGGCGCCGACGCACAGCGGATAGAGCTGGCCGCGGCGCACGTTGCCCATGATGAGGAAGCGCAGGACCTGCTCGAAGTATTCGGCGCGCGCGTCGACTAGGTGATGCTGCACCGCGCCCAGTGCGCGCGCGCGCTCGGCGAGTGTGCGTGCCGCCGGCGGGTCGATGCCGCCGGTGTTGACGGTGACGGTGATCACCGGCCGGCCATAACGCTCGCCGAGCCACGGCACGAGAAAGGAGGTATCGAGTCCGCCGGAGTAGGCGACAACGATGGGCTCGCCGCCGGCGCTGGTAACGTCTGGCATGGTGTTCAAACCCCGAACATGGCGCGCAGGCGGCTGACGATGCCCGACTGCGCGCGCGCATTGCCGGTCGCGATGAAGATCGTGTCGTCCCCGGAAAGCGTGCCGACGACTTCGCGCCACTGCGCCTTGTCGATGGCCACCGCGACACTCTGCGCCGCGCCGGTCGAGGTCTTGACCACCGTGAGGCACGGGCCTGCGCGCCGCACCTCGCGCACGAACTGCGCGAGCGCGTTGAAGTTGCCGTTGGCGCGCACCACGTCCTGCGGCGGCAGCGCGTAGCGACCGCGCGCCTTCAGCACGCCGATCTCGCGCAGATCGCGGCTAATCGACGACTGCGTCGCGACGTAGCCTTCCTTGCGCAGCAGGCGCACGAGCTCCTGCTGCTTGTGCACTACGCCGCCCGCGAGCAGCCGCACGATGGCGTTGCGGCGATCGGCCTGGTGGTGGTCGGTCAGGGTCATGGCTGCACCTGCATAAAGTTGCACGCATTGTGCATATTAATGCATATGCGGTCAACACGCTGCGGCGCGCCGCAGTGCGACGCGGTCGTTATTTCTGAATCGTGTAGACGAGGTCGGCGCCGCGCGCCTGCCCCGCTTCGGTCTTGATCGTCCAGCGGTCACTCAGGCTGTAGCGCAACTTCACCGTGTTGAGCTGCTGGGTGAGGCTGACGCCGTAGCTGACGTAGAGGCGCGGGGAGAGATAGCGGCCGAGCACGAGCGAGGTATCGTTGGTGAGATCCGATTCGAGGCCGACATCCTGGATGCCGACCTTGGAGCCGAACTGCTGCGCGAGAATGGCGCCGCCCTGGGCGAGCATCTGCGAGGCGGCGCCGTTGTTGCGGTTCTGCACGCTCTCGAGAGAGCCGCCGGCGAGCAGCAGCGAGAGGATCTGCGATTGCGTCAGCGACGGATCCGAGAAATATGAAATGCGCGGCTGCAGCAGGCTGCCGCGAACGTTGATTCCGGCCGTCACATCGGGAAAGACTTTGACGGCGCGGATGTCGATGCCCGGATCGCCGATGACGCCGCCGTTGAAGATGAGCCGGCCTCGCTGAATGTCGAGCTGGCGTCCGTAGGCGGAGTATTTGCCGTCGGCGATCGAGAGCTCGCCAGTGCCCGTCGTGACATTGTCCGCGCCGCTGTGGACCGCGACGCTGCCCGTGAGGCGCGCCTTCAGCCCGAGAGTGTCGATGCTCACCTTGTCGCCGAGCGCGAGCGTGACGTCGCTCGTCACCTCGAAGCGCTTGTTGGGGTCCTCGGGTTCCTTGCCGACGATGACCTCGTCCGAGGAGGTGCGCACGGCGCCGGTGAGATCTGCCGGCACGATCTTCGCGTACGGCACTTTGATGTTGCCCGCCACCGTGATCTGGCGCCCCTTGACGGTGAAATCGAGATTGGGGGAGGCGTCAATCTGCGCCTCGGGAACGTCCGCCACGCGCAGCTCCGTACCCTCCAGGTGGAATTGCCCGTAAGGCAGCGAGTCGCGCCATGCGAGGCCGCCCTTGGCGCTCAAGGTTCCCTGCCCGATGTGCGCCGAGCCGCTGAAGTCGAGCGCGTTAGCGTGCAGCCGTGCCTCAAGCTCGGTCTGCCGCAGGGAAAGGTTGATCTGATAGAAATCAAGCTCGGCGTTTGACAGTTTGATCGTACCCTCGATGAGGGGCGTGCCGAGCGTGCCCGAGATGGCGAGGTTGGCATCGAGCTGTCCGGCGGCCTTATCGACCTCGGGAAAGTAGAGCGTGACGTAGCCAAGGTCGGCGGTATGCGCGTGCACCTCGCCCTCGAGCGGCATGTGCTGCCATTCGGCAGTGGTGCGCGCCACGCTGGCGCGCCCTTTGATCGTTCCAATCTCGCCGGCATCGAAGCTGACCTCACCGACGATGGTGGCGCGGGTGGCGTTGACCGTCACGAGTCCGGTGCCGAGCTGGATGAGTTCGATCCTCCCGGCGGGGGTGTGATGGGAGAGCTTGGCATCGACGAGATCGGCGCGCAGGCTGCCGAGAAGGGGCTGTGCGCCACCACCGGAGGCGCTGGCGACGACGTTCAATCGGCCCCGGTATTCAATTGACGGCGTGAGCCCCGCGGTCAGCGTGCTCATGGGCAGATCCTCAGCTGCAAGATCGGCCGACCAGTGCGCGGGCGTCCAGTCGGCATCCAGGCACATCCGGCCGGGCTGCCCATGCACACAGAGCTTGTCGACGCGAACATGATCCGCGGATGCCAGCAGGCCAGTGGGCGTCTCGAGCTGCAGGTGCAGCGATTCATTGCCATCCACATTGAAGTCCGTGAACTGCCCCTGCCAGATGTCGTGTGCGACGCCGCCGGCAGCCTGCAGCTGCAGCGCGAGTCCCACGGCCTTGGCGTCGAGACGGATGACGTGGCTGGCGGTCGTGCCATCGAGGCTGAGGTCGAGCGTGGTGAGCTTGCGTGCCTGGTAGGCGAAATTGTGCGCGTGCAGGTCAATCTTTGAGCGCCGCACCGCGCCCATGTCGAAGTCAACTTCCGCATCGATGCTCTCGAGCGTCATGCCCAGGTGATGAATGCCCTTGCCATGTGCGCTCAGCGTGAGCGCTGGCAACCGCCGCGTGCCGCCGAGCGTGCCATGCGCGTGCAGCTCGCCGCGGCTTTCGGGGGCGAGCAGGCTCAGGTCCGTCGCATCCACCGTGAACTTAAGAGCCAGCTCCTCGGCCAGCTTGCCATCGAGGGCGACGTCGGTCTGGCCGAGGCCGACGCGCACGGCGGTGAACTCCCAGACTTTGCCGCGACGAGCGAGTCTGCCGCCGCCACGGGCGCCAAGGCCACGCAGGCGCCCGGCAATCCCCTTCAGCTCAACGCTGAAATCATCGTCGCTCGCGAACCCCTCCCCGGCGGCGCTGAAGGCGAAATTCAATTGACCCGGAAGATCGGCGCGCAGCTTGCCGGGATTGATGCCGACGGCGTTGCCTGCCACCGACCAGCTCTGTCCCGGCGCCCACACGACTTCTCCGGAAACACTGGCCTCACCGTCGAATGCATGTAGCTGCGCGGTGCGCACGCTGAGCCGGTCCTTGGCAAGTTGCGCCTCCATCCGGAGCTGCACCGGCGCAAGGTCGCGCACCGCGACGACCGCATTGCCGCGCAGGTCGTAGGGCCACGTACCCGAAATGACGTAGTCGCCCGTCGCGCTCCTCACCGCCGCATCGCCGCTGAGCGGCCAGCGGAATGCACGCCAGTCGCCCTTGAGCTCGAGCCGTGGGCCGTTATCCACCACGCCGATCGTGCCCGCACCCGTCACATGAGCGCCGGAGGCATGATGGGTCAATTCGATGCGCCTGGCCGTCAGCACATGGCTGGAGTACGCGCCCTCAAACAATGCATCGAAGGCGCCGACACCCAGGCCTGCCGGTGTGACGGTGCCGCGCGCGTTGAAGCCGGCCGCGTCGCCCGCGAGCGCCAGCTCACCGCTCATCAGCCCCAGCGCGTTGCCGCCTCCCCATGAGCGCAGATCGAACTCAGCGATCGTGGCGTGGCCGGACCAGTTCCAGCGCGCGGTCAGCTCGCGCGCCGCGCCCTGGAAGTCAGCGCGAAACGGTGCCGTCAAACCCACCGTGAGCGGCAGCATGTTGAGATCGCCTTGGGCATTCGCGGAAAAGATCCACGGCGGCTGACCCGGGGATCGCAGCGCGGCGTGCACGGCGCCGCTGATCGTGAGCGGATTCGCCGCACCGAGCGTCGTCGCGCCCGTCACCTGCAGGTTTCCCATGGTAAAGGCGCTGTCGAGGATGCGAATCGTGTGCCGGCGGATGAAACCGGCGGTGTCGACCTGCGTGCCGTCCATGCGCTGGCCGTTGGGCAACAGCAGCGTTACGGCATCCGCATGCACGGCGTCCGCGCGGATGACGAGGCCGTGCGGCAGGAAGTGCGGATCTGCGCTCGGCGGTTCCTCTTTGTGCGGCTTCACCTGAATGAATGCGCTGTGCGCGGACGCCCGCGGCGCATGGATGGTCTGCCACAAAAGCGAGCGCAGATCGATGCGTGCGCGCACGTCCTCAAAGCGCAGGTAGACCCGCTCCTGATCGATCTCCAGCCGCTCAATGCGCACGCCATCGACCAGCGTGCCGCTGACGTTGACGAATTTCAGGCGCACTCCGCCGATACGCCCGGGCACTCGCTTGATGATGAACTGCAGGCCGACTTGCGTGAATGCCGCGTAGTAGATCACCGCAGTGGGCACCGCCAGCGCGAGCACTGTGATGAGAACCGCGATCAGCACGATACGACGGCGCATGGGACTCCTATAGCTTCGTCGAGAAGTCGATGTTGAGGCGCGGTCCGGCACCCGGAATCGTCAGCGGCTGCGCGATGTCGATGCCCACCGTCAGGACCGGCAGGCGGTAGCGCACGCCGAAGCCGACGGCATATTGAAGCATCGGATTCGTGAAGCTGTTGAAGGCATTGCCGTAGTCACCGAACACGGCGATGCCAAAGTTGCGCGGCAGATCGCGTTCCACCTCCACGGTGCCGGTGAAGATGTTCTTGCCGCCGATGCGGATGGTCTGCAGCTCAGGCACGCCGTTCGGGCCGATCACCGGCTGCCCCGTTGGGCCGAGGACCGCAACGGTCTGCAGCGGCGAGAGCTCCTCGTAGGCGAAGCCGCGCACGCTGCGATCGCCGCCGGCGAAGAAACGCATCGAGCCGGGCAGGTCATTGAAGTTCGACACGATGGTTGCGCCGATCTCATCCCGCAGCAACAGGTGCCATTTGGGAAAGAGATCGAAGCTGCGCTCGGCCTGCAGGTGTAGCTGCACGAACTCGGAGTTCGAGCCGAACGCGGGGGCGGAGCCGCGCAGCTCGGCAGTGAACGCGCGCGTGAAGAGATCCTCGCCGAGATAGCCCTTGGGGACGGTGGCGAGCTCGATTCCCGGCACCAGCAGCTGGTCGGTGAATCGCTCGGCAACGTCTTCGGTGATCGCGTGCACGGCATTGATGTAGTAGACCTGCTGCCAGCTGCCGTGCACCTGGGTAATGCTCGGCCCAATGGAAACGTCCTTGGTCGTCAGGTCGCCCGGGGTTTGGTTATTGATCGAGAATTCGAAGGTCAGCTTTTCAAGCGCCGGATCGCCGATCGGTATGATGTAGTCGGACTTGAGCTGCGTCTGCCGCGACGCTTCCTGCAGTGTCGTGTTGAAGCGGTGGCCTTCGGCGTTGACGCGCCGGTCCTCCCAGGCGAGCGTGCCGCGCGGGCCGGTGTCGGTGCCGTAGCCCGGGCCGATGGAATAGCGGTTGCGCTTGTTCGCCTTCGCCGTGATCTTGATCGGCACGACGTGCTGCGCGCGATCCGGCTCGCCGGGAAGCACCTCGAGGGTCGCGAAATATTGGCTGTCATCGAGCGCGAATTGCGTGCGCAGCAGGAGCGACATGTCGAAAAAGTCGCCTTGCTTGTAGCGCAGATAACGGCGTACCAGGCTATTGTTGATGGTGTCCTGCTCGATCGTGGTCTCGCCGAAGTAGTAACGCGCACCGGTTTCGAGCCGCAGCGTGGCACTGGCCGAATGCTTTTCCGGATCCACCAACAGCTCGTTGACGCTCAGGCGTGCGTCAAGATACCCGTAGGTCGCCGCCGTGCGCTGCAGGTCGCTCTTGATCTGCTCGTAGGCCGCATGGCTCAGGCGCGCGCCCACGGACAGCGGTAGATGCGCGCTGATGCGCTCGAATAGCGGGTCGTGCTCGCCCGGCCCGAGCACCTGGACGTCGACTTTCTCCATGATCACGGGTGGCCCGGCATCGATTTGGATGCGCACGCGCCAGTTGCCGCGGCCGCGGTCCTCGAGATTTGCTTCGACCTTGGGCTCGTAGTATCCAAAGGGCTTCAAAGCCGCCTGCACCTCGCGATCGACGCGATTGAGCAGACGGTCGAGCGTATCGCGGTCGATGTTGGGCCGCTTCTTGTAGCGCTCGAAGCTTAAGTAGGTGAGGACGTTTTTCCGCAGCTCGTCATTGACTCCCTTGATGTCGACCTCGATATCGGCCCACGCCGGCCCACACAGCAGCAGGCAGCCGATGAGCAGCGCAATTCGACTGCGCTGCAGCGCCCGCAGCAAGAGAATAGGCTCGGCCATCGAACCCCGCGATCATAAAGGGAGAATTCTAGAGCCTCGCGGGCCGCCCCGCTTGCAGCTCTTCATAGACTTCTTCAACGCGACGCGGCCGGGTTCGATATACAGCAGCCGCTGACCCGTAGGGACCGTAGCCTGAACGCCAATGGCAGGCAGCGAGTTTCAACTCAGCTCGACTGCAGTTTCGCCGCTGCAATCTCCCGCGGCATCGAAGCGGCGCTCGGTCACGTGCATGGTCCCGCTTGCCGCCAGCAGCACGACTGTCGAGCAGCGCGTCCCGTATAGCGGGTGCTGCACGAACGGTGCGGACAGCGCTCGGCGCCACTCGGGCGCGAGATCGGCGGGATAGGCATCATCGTCAGCAGCGCTTGGCGTTCGATCATCCAGCATGGTGAGCAGTTCCCGCGCGTTGACGGCCGCTGTGCTGCTCACCCAGGCTTCGAAGCGGCGGCGCACGCGCATAAGCTTCGGCCAGGGGGTATCCAGGAGACGATTGCTGAGCCCGTAGATTCCCGGCGGCAGACGGCACGCAAAATCCGTGGCGCGATTTGAGGCATACCAGAGTTCCTGTGCATCCCCGAGAAGCACATTGAAGCCGGCGTACTCGGAGGCGGCACGCTCAAGACTCGCAAGAAAGCGCTGTGGCGGCGCGCGACTTCGCAGATAAATGGGAATCAGGCGGCCGCGCGAGGGTGCGGCCGCCGGCGCTGCCGGCCCCTCGCGAAAGTTGGTCACGACTCCGAAGCGCCGCTGCCGGTCCACGCCGAGCCAGGTGCCGCCGGCTGCCAGATCGCGACCCGCGAAGATCTCATCGTCCGGCCACTCGGCAAAGGGCGCAGCAGCGCGCGCGTGAAACTCGTCGCGATTCGCCGCGAGGATCAGCGGATAGCGCGGGTGAACCTGCCAGGCGAGCACTAAGAGGCACAAGATCAGGTTGCCTGCGAGAAGTCAGCCGGACGTAGTGGCCGCGCCGGCGAGCCAGGTACTGATCAGACGGTAGGAGATGGAATGCGCGGGCGGCAGGCCGGCGGCTCCTGCGCCGATCTCGCTGCGCGTAAACCAGCGGGCGTCCTGCAGCTCTCCGCCGACATGAATCGGCGCGTGCGGCGCGCAGCGCGCCTGAAACCCGACCATCAGCGACGCCGGGAACGGCCAGGGCTGCGAGGAGTGGTATTGAATGTCGTGCACGGCGACGCCCGTCTCCTCGGCCACTTCGCGCACGACCGCATCCTCGAGGCTCTCGCCCGGCTCGACAAATCCCGCAATCGTCGAATAACGGCCGGCCGGCCAGCTGGCCTGTCGCCCAAGAAGCGCGCGTTCGCCGTCGCTGACCATGACGATGATTGCCGGGTCAATGCGCGGGAACGCTTCCTGCGCGCAGCCGGCAGCCGAACAGCGCAGCACGTGCCCGGCGCGTTCGGGCAGGAGCGGCGCGCCGCAAGCACCGCAGAAGCGGTGCCGCGCACGCCAAATGGAAAGTCCGCGCGCATAGGCGAGGAGGCCCGCCTCATCAGAAGGAAGCAGGCTCGCCACGGTCCGCAACTCCTCGAAGCGCGCGCCGGCTGGCAGCGCGGCCGGGTCCGCCGTCGTAAGCTCAACGAGCACGCAACGGGCACCCTGGAACCATCCGAGAAGAACGAGCTCCGTGTCCTGTGCAGCGGTTACGAGCGGGTGATCGCCCTGCAGAAATGCAATACGCGGCGCGGGTCCGGTATACACCAGGTGTGTCGTGCCGAGCGCTGCGACGTAGCGCGTCGCCGCATCAGCTGCGGCCTGCGCACGCCACTCGGGCGTCTCGCGGGCGGAAGACTGCCGATCAATATATGGACCGGCAAAAAAATTGGGGCTCTCGTGATCGTGATCCATGAGCGCGCGGACAGGTCATGCGGGACCTGGAATTGTATCAGCACGTGTGCAATCCCCGCGCGCACAGGAGACAGCGCGTCTCGCGCAGCATGAGCCGATCGACCACCACCAAAGCGCTGCAGTCCGAGCAGCGACCGTATTGAATCTCGTTGCCGCGCGCGAGCGCCATGACGAGGAAGATGGCATGTTCGAAGCTGATCCGGGCGGCCGGAAATGTTGCTCTGAAGAGCTCAAACGCCTGACAGATCCGCTCGCCGCGCACGAGACCCGGCAGCGTATGATTGACGTCCGCGACCTTGATCGTCGGCACCACACCGAGCAGCGAGAAGAAGCTTGCGAGAATGCCGGCCTCGTGCTGTGCGTGCGGCCCGCGCATGAAAAAGCTTACCTGTTGCGGCGACTTGCCGCGATGTCGCGGCGGGCCGTCCGCTGCGCGCACGTACGAGCGGTACAGCTTGCGGATGCGATCGTCCGACAACATGGTCCAAGCGCGGATCGTGTGAGTGCGCGCTCCGTGGTTCAGGAAGCGCAGCGCCAGATCCAAACGCAGGCGGTCGCGACTGTAACGATCATCCGAGATACGCATGTTGTTCTCCTTCGAGTGGATTAACTGTTGTCCTCGATCTATTTTGGGAGGAAAATCCCAAAACGCTCCTCGCCAGAATTGGGCGAAAAATCCCAAATTTCGGAGAGGATTGCAAGAGCCGAAGGGTCGGGAAATTGGCAGATTGGGAGCAAACGCAATGAAGACCAGAGGTATGCCGGTCGCAGAGGAGATGGCGGGGCCCTCATGGTCGGCGCAGCCGTGGCTGGGCGGTGCGACCTTGAATGTGCTCGCAGAGCTCAATGAGCAAAGCCTGAGCCTGCTCGCCGAAGAGGCGGCGCAGCCGGCAACGTCCCCGCATCCGCTGCTGCGCGATCTCGCGCCGCTGTGGTCCAAGCTCGATGCGCCGGCACTGAAGCGGGCGGCGGCCTGTCCCTATCTCCTCCTGGATACCGGCTTCGCCGACCCGCAGCGCTGGCTGTGGGTGCAGGGCGCGCAGGTTCTGGAGCGTGAGCGTGGGCCGGTCGTGCCGTTTTTCACTTCGCCGCGGGCGCGCATTCTACTGCGCACGGTGCTGACCTACGGATGGCATCTGGTGCAGAACCGCCAATCGGCAGCGCGACTGTTGCTCGGTATGTCGCCCCAGTGCGTGAGCCTGGTGCGCGCGTGCACCTTGATTCAGGTCGCCGATCTGGCCGAGACGCATCCGGCATGGCTGCAGCCGCGCTGGCCGCAGCAGGTGCGCATTTGGCGCGAGTTTCTAAGTGCGGCGGTGGCCGGCGAAGGGCCTTCGCTGCAACAGGCGCGGCTGCGCGGGCTGCAGATCCTGGCCGCTGATGCGCGCGCGGCGGGCGGTGGCTGACGGTTGGCGAGGCGCCGGATAGGCATACGGATCCCTGTAAGATCAGCTACTTATGTCGCCTTGATGGACTGGGCCGCAAGTTGGACTTGACGCTGTCGCCCCCGCCGACGGAGGCTACGTCTTGCCGCTTTTGCCCCCAAGGGAGAACAACAATGGCCGGTCGCCCCATTGCTTCAATCACCATATCCTTCGGTCTCGTCTCTATTCCCGTGCAGGTCTATACGGCAGCGGAGTCGGCCGCGCGCCTCGCGTTCAATCTCCTGCACAAGGACTGTGGCTCGCGGGTCAAACAGCAGTACATCTGCGTGAAGGATGGCCAAACGGTCGATCGCGCCGACATGGTGAAGGGCTACGAGTTCGCCAAAGACCAGTACGTGCAGTTCACGGCCGAGGAGATCAAGGCGTTGGACGCCGTGGGTTCTGACTCCATCGACATCGTCGAGTTTGTTCCCCTGCAATCGATTGATCCGGTTTATTTCGAGAAGAGCTACTATCTCGCACCCGATAAGGGCGGTCTCAAGCCGTACGCGCTGCTGGTCGAGGCACTGCGCGATTCGAAACGCTGCGCTGTCGGCAGCTGGTCATCGAAGGGCAAACAGCATACGGTTGCGCTGCGGCCCGCCGGCGGCGTGCTGGTCATGCAGCAGCTCTTCTTTGCCAGCGAGATCCGCTCCGCGGATGAGATCGTGATTCCGGAAGTGACGTTCAAGGATGCCGAGCGCAAGCTTGCATTGCAACTCATCGCGCAGCAAACCAGTGCGGCCTTCGACCCCAGCGCGTATACCAATGAGGTGAAGGCGCGCATCGATGCGGCGATCGAGGAAAAGGTAAAGGGCAAGGAGATTACAATGACGGAAGCACCGCGGCGCGCCTCAGCGAATGTCGTCGACCTGATGGAAGTGCTGCGCAAAAGTCTCAAAGATGCGGAAGGCTCGCGCGGCCGGGCTGCCGGACTGGCCGCGCGCAAGCCGCCGCAGCGCGCGACGCAGGCTACCGCGCGTAGCCGGAAGACCGCCAAGCGTTGATCAAATGCGATGACCGTGTACGACGTCCGTGAGGTCGCGACCACGCTGCGGATGTCAAGCCGCGCGGTCTATGGACTGGTGCGGAGCGGCTTTGTTGCGCCGGTGCGCGGTCCGCGGCGACGCCTGCAGTTTTCCTTTCAGGACATCCTGCTGCTGAAGACCGCGAGCCGCTTGATTGCCGCTTCCATTCCCCGGCGCAAGGTAACCCGAGCCGTGGCGGCGCTGCGCCGGCGGCTGCCTTCGGAGCTGCCGCTCGCGGGACTGCGCATCAGCGCCGTTGGCGACCGCATCGCCGTGCAGTCCATCGGCCACGCCTGGGATGCCGAATCCGGCCAGGGCCTCTTTGCCTTTGACGTCTTGTCGGGCCATCGTGGCATCCGCGTCATCGAAGCGGGCGCGCCGGCCGCGCCGGAGCCGAGTATTGATCGCTGGTTCGCGGAGGCGCTGGCGCTCGAAGACGCGGACAGCGCCGCGGCGCAGGAGCGCTACCAGCGCATCCTCGCGGCCGACGCACAGCATCGCGAGTCCTACATCAACTGCGGCCGGCTGCTGCACCTGGCGCGCGACTGGCAGGCGGCCGAGCATTTATATCGTCAGGGAATCGCATCCTGCGAGGGATGCGCCATGCTGTTCTTCAACTTAGGTGTGTTGCTCGAGGATCAGGAGCGCCTCGCTGAGGCGATCGCGGCCTACCAGCAGGGGCTGCAGTGTGATCCCGATCATGGCGACTGCCATCACAACCTCGCGCGTCTCTATGAGGCGAGCGGGCGGGTACAGCACGCCATCCGGCATTTCAATCACTACCGTCGTCTTAAGAAGTAGAACGCTGCGCAACCCACTCGCGATCATGGCGGATCAGCCGGCGGCGCGGGCTCACGGCGCGATCCGGGTCGCACGGCGGCAGTACTCACCACAATGCTGAGCGGGCGCGTCGCCAAGGTCGTCTGGAGTTTTATCCTCGGCGCGACTGTCGTCGAGGGCGCGGCCCTCGGCTACTCGTTTCGCCCGCACGGCAACTGGCTGGTCACGGTTTGGCGTTACTCGATGCATCCGCCGGGTACCCCAGCGGCGTGGTGCTTTGCCGCAATGATCATGGGCGCCTACGTGGCCCACGCCGCGCGCCGCAGTCCGGTGATTCGTCACTATGCGTTTCGTCCCGATTACTGGCGACCCTTTGCAGCGCTGCGTCTTGTCGCGATCCTGATGGCGCTCGTGACCGGCTTTTTTGAAGAGCTGATGTTTCGCAAGGTGTTCATGGATTACGCAGCCGCGTCGGGCTACGGCGTCGCGCTGCAGATCCTGGTGTCCGCCGTCACATTCGGGGCGGTGCACGCGATCTGGGGTCTCTTTGCGGGCAAGCTGCGTGCGGCCATGGCTGCCATGATCGCAACCGGCGCGTTGGGCGGGTTACTCGCATTGGATTACATCATCGGCAACCGCAGTCTCGCGCCCTGCGCCGCTGCCCACATCGGCATCAACCTCATTCTCGAGCCGTGGCTGATTCTGACCGCCGTGTCGGATTGCTGGGGAAAGGCGTCCATGCCGCCTGCCTGGGCCGCGCCAACCCGCTGACCCAAAAACCCAGAGGCCGCGCTTCCGCCGGCTATGCGCCGTCGCGGTAGATGGCGATTTCGCGCCGTCCGCGCGCATCGCGCGCGCCGCGGAACATGCCCTCGGTACTGAATTCCATGACGAGACCGCCGCGCGCATCCACGGCGATGATGCCACCGCTGCCGCCGAGCGCACGGATGTTCTTATGGATGGCCTCGTGCGCAGCCTCCGCCAGGGTGAGCCCGCGATACTCGACGGCGCAGCAGATGTGGTAGGCGGCGACGGCGCGGATGAAGTATTCGCCGTGGCCGGTTGCCGAGACGGCGCAAACGCCGTCCTTTGCATAGGTGCCGGCGCCAATAATGGGCGAGTCGCCGACGCGCCCCTGGCGCTTGTTTGTCATGCCGCCGGTTGATGTGGCTGCGGCGAGATGGCCTTGGCTGTCGAGCGCCACGGCGCCGACTGTGCCCTGCGACGAGGGAATGAGGTCGGAGACGCTGACGCCCTCCTGCTCCTGAGTGAGCTGGCTGCGGCGCTCGTCGGTGCGCAGAAGAAGGTTGGGGACGAGCGTAAAGCCCTCCTCCAGCGCGAACTCCTCGGCGCCGACGCCGACCAGCAGTACGTGCCGCGACTTCTCCATGACGCGGCGCGCGAGGTCCACGGGGTTTTTGATGTGGCGCACTGCGGCCACCGCGCCCGCTTTCTGCCGGGCCCCTGCCATTACCGCGGCATCAAGCTCCACCCAGCCGTCGCGCGTCAGGGCCGCGCCGCGGCCGGCATTGAAGAGCGGATCGTCTTCGAGCAGGCGTACGGCAGTGGTGACCGCATCCAGGCTCGTGCCGCCGCTCTCCAGAATCGCGAAGCCGGAGTCGAGCGCGAGCGCAAGGCTCGCCTGGTACTCCCGGGCGCGCTCATGTGCGACGCCCTGGCGCGGCATTGCACCGGCGCCGCCGTGAACGGCAATGGCGTGCATGCTCAGAGGCAATCGCGCAGCGAAAGATTCGGATCGCCAAGCCTGTCGAGATTCGGCCGCGCCCGCGCCGCGATCAGCTTGCGCGCCGCCATCTGGTCCTTGGCGCTGTTCACCGTGTCGATGGCGATGAGTTCGCCGCCTGCCAGATAGCAGGCGCTGAAGCTGCGCGTCGCCGGGATCCCGCGCATCACCAGTGTGTCGTAGCCGTGGTTCAACCCGACAATGATGAGCTTCAGGTCGTACTGGTCGGACCAGAACCACGGGACCTTGTCGTGCACCAGCGGCGTGCCGAGCAGACTCAACGCGGCGCTCGCACCCTGCTCGAATGCATTGTCGACCGATTCCAGGCGTACGCGGCGACCGTAATGCGGGCTGGGATGGATGCAGCAATCGCCGGCGGCGAGAATGCGCGGGTCCGACGTTCGGCAGAACTCATCCACCGTGATGCCGTTGGCGCAGTCGAGCCCCGCGGCGCTCGCGAGCTCATCGGCGGGGGCTACGCCGACGCCGACGATGATGATCTCTGCCGGATACTCGGCCCCGTCTTCGCAGACCACCGCGCGCGCGCGCCCGGTGGAGGCGTCAGCCGCAATCGCTTGAACCCGCGTGTTGCACACGATGGTGACTCCGTGGCGCGCATGCTCGGCCTCCACGAATGCGGACACTGGCGCGCAGGTCACGCGATTCATGGTTCGCTCGGCCATCTCGAGCACCGTCACGTCGAGACCGAGCTCGCGGCACGTGGCCGCCACCTCAAGTCCGATGTAGCCGCCGCCGACGACGACCACGCGTCGCGCCTGCGGCAGCGCGCCGCGAATCGCCGCGACATCCTGCACCGTGCGCAGCAGATGCACCCCCGGCAAATCGGCGCCGGGCGCCGCCAGCGTGCGCGGCCGGCTGCCGGTCGCGAGCAGGAGCTCATCATAGGCAAGGTTGGTGCCGTCATCGAGGCGGATGCGCTGCGCGCCGCGTTCGATGTGGGTTGCACGCCGCGTGAGGTGGACCTCGATCGCATGGTCCGCATAGAAGTGGGGCGGCCGGATCAGCAGGCGCTCCTGCGCCAATGCACCGGCGAGGTATTTTTTGGACAGCGGCGGACGCTGGTAGGGCCACGAGTCTTCCTCGCCCACCAAGGCAATCGCGCCCGTAAAACCCTTGCGGCGCAGCGTGTCGATGGCGGCGGCAGCGGCTTGGCCGGCGCCGACGATGACAATTCGCGAGGGTGACATGGGTGCAGAGGATAGCGGGGCGACTTCGAGTGCACCAAGCCTAAGCCGTTCGTGCGCGCAAGTGCGCTAGAATGGTGCGACAGGCGCCGCGCACGTGCCGGCAGCACCACGCCAAAGAACGTCATTTGGCGAATGTGTGAGGCGTGGCATGAAAGCTGCAAAATGCCCCTGCCGGATTGCCCGACCCTGATTTCGATGTGCCGACGGAGAGCTGTCCATGAAACTCGTCACCGCGATTATTAAGCCGTTCAAGCTCGATGACGTGCGCGCAGCGCTGTCCGACATTGGCGTCTCCGGAATGACCGTCACGGAGGTGAAAGGCTTTGGGCGGCAGCGCGGCCACACCGAGCTGTATCGCGGCGCCGAGTATGTCGTGGATTTCGTCCCCAAGACGCGCATCGAAGTCGCCGTGAGGAATGATCTGCTGGATCAGGTGATCGAGGCCATCATCAAGGCGGCGAAGACGGGCAAAGTCGGCGACGGCAAGATCTTCATCACGGACATCGGTCGTGTGATTCGTATCCGCACGGGGGAAACGGACGACGCGGCGCTGTAGAGCCGGCAGTTACCCCGAGGCGATGGATGAGCTCAAAGCACTGCGCCTGGCGGTGGAGGAAGCAGGCCTCGGCCGCGCCGGCCGACACATCTTTCTGTGCGTGGGCGGCAAGTGCGCCGCGCAGGACCTGCAGCAGGAGTCGTGGACGTTTTTGAAGGGGCGCCTGAAGGAACTCGGCCTCACGGCGCCCGACGGGCCGGTGCTACGCACCAAGGCAGACTGCCTGCGCATCTGCGTCGGCGGACCCATCGCGGTCGTCTATCCGGAGGGCGTCTGGTACAAGGAGTGCACCCCGGAGAATCTCGAGCGGATCATTCAGGAGCACCTCATCGGCGGCCGGCCGGTGCGCGAGCTTGCCATCGCGAGCGCGCCCCTCGGGCCCGTCGCTAGCGCACGATCCTGAGCGCGCGCGCACTGCGGCCCATCCCCAGGGCGCCGCTGCGGGCAATTTCCAGCAATTGCGCCTGGCGCGCGAGCTCGGCGACGAAGACGGTAACCTCGGCCTCGCTCGCCGTCAGCTCCACCACGAAGCCGTCGGGCGCGGGGTCCAAAACCCGGCCGCCGGTGCGCACGACGTAGCCGCGCACCGCGTCGCTTTGCCCGGCGCGCACTTTGAGCTTCAGAAGCACGAGCTCCCTCTCCAGGTGCTCGCCGAGGGTCATGTCCTCGACGCTGACCACGTCGATGAGCTTGTTCAGGTGACTGACAATCTGCTGGATGACGGCCTCGGAACCCTTGGTGACCAGCGTGATTCGCGAGACGGTCGCATCCTCGGTCGGCGCAACCGAGAGTGATTCGATGTTGTAGCCGCGCGTGGAGAAGAGTCCCGCCACGCGGGACAGGGCACCCGCTTCGTTCTGCAGGAGTATGGCAATGATGTGACGCATGGCAGTCAGCCGAGGCCTCGTCGGTGAAGAATAAAGGATTGCCTGCCGCGGCGCTGCCGAGCCGGCGTCCCGGCGGGGGAAGTTCGGCCCTAGGCGGGGTACGCGCCTGATAGATGAGAGTAGCCTTGTGGATAAGTCACAGACGAGAGGGCAGATGCGATGATCTTTGGGGCCCACATCATCCTCTACAGCCAGGATGCAGTGGCGGACCGCGCCTTCCTCAGGGACATCTTGGGATTTGCATCCGTTGACGCCGGCCACGGATGGCTCATTTTCGCGCTACCTCCGGCAGAGGTCGCGGTTCATCCCGCTGCAGAGAATGATCGGCACGAGCTCTTTTTCATGTGTGACGATCTGCAGGCGCAGATTGCGGCGCTCGCCAAGCAGTCTGTCCCCTGCTCGCCGGTGCAGGAAGCCCGATGGGGCTCGATCGTCAAGATCCGGCTTCCCGGCGGCGGCGAAGTCGGCCTCTATCAGCCGAAGCATCCACAGGCCCTGAACATCCAAAACTGATCGGCTGCGCGCGTCCCGGCCCGCTTGCACCGCGCCCTTAAGCTGCTAGGCTTCCAAGGTTTTCCCCTGTGTGCGTCGACGACGGCCGACCCGATGAACGACACGTTAATCCTGGCGCGCTCCGCTGCTCACCCGCGGGCAGGAGAGCGCATGAGCGGCGCCGAGATGATCGTGCAGGTGCTGGCGGACGAGGGCGTGTCCGCCATATTCGGCTACAGCGGCGGCGCCATCCTGCCGACCTACGACGCGGTGTTTCTCTACAACGAGCGGCGCGGCGCCACCGGTGAGAAGCAGATGCCGCTCTACGTGCCGGCGAACGAGCAGGGCGCCGCCTTCATGGCGGCGGGCTACGCACGTGCGAGCGGCCGCGTGGGCGTGTGTCTTGTCACCTCAGGTCCCGGGGCGACCAACACCGTGACTCCGGTGCGCGACTGCATGGCCGATTCGGTGCCGATCGTGGTCATCTGCGGCCAGGTGCCGACCGCTGCCATCGGCACGGATGCATTTCAGGAAGCGCCCGTGCCCTCCATCATGGGCGCGGTGGCCAAGCACATCTTTCTAGTCACCGATCCCATGAAACTCGAGGCGACCTTGCGGACCGCCTTCGAGATCGCCCGCACCGGGCGCCCTGGCCCGGTGGTCGTCGATATACCCAAGGACGTGCAGGCCTGGGAGGGAGAGTTCCTCGGCAGTGGCGCGCTGCCCGTACCGGGCTATCGACGGCGGATGCAGGAGCTGGCCGCACAGACAATCACCGCGGTCGAGGCGGAGAAATTCTTCCAGATGCTGGGCAACGCATCGCGACCGCTCCTCTACGTCGGCGGCGGAGTGATCAACTCCGGCGCGGCTGAGGCGCTGGCTGAGTTCGCGCTCGGCTTTGGCATTCCGGTGGTGACGACTCTCATGGGCATTGGCGCGTTCGATACGACGCAGCCGTTGGCGCTGCGCATGCTCGGCATGCACGGCGCCGCATTCGCGAACTACGCCGTGGACGATTGCGATTTCCTGATCGCCGTCGGCGCGCGCTTTGATGATCGCGTCGCCGGAGTGCCGGCCAAGTTCGCGGCCAACGCCAAACGCATCGCTCACCTGGACATCGATCGCGCTGAAATCAACAAGGTGAAGCATGTGGACTGGAGCCACGTGGGCGCGCTGCCCGAGGCCCTGCGCGCGCTCGTGAGCTACGGGCAACACACAGATTTTCACCCGGACTACGCGCTCTGGCACACCGAGCTCGACGCCCTCAAGCGCACGCATGCGATGAACTATGACCGGGACAGCGCGCTGATTCAGCCCTACTACGTAATCGAGGAGATCAACCGCCACACGCGCGGCCAGGCCATCATTTCAACAGGCGTGGGGCAGCATCAGATGTGGGCGGCGCAATACTGCGATTTTCGCACGCCGCGGCTGTGGCTCACCTCGGGCAGCATGGGCACCATGGGATTCGGTCTGCCCGCCGCCATCGGTGCGCAGATCGCCCACCCGGAGCGGCTGGTGATCGATATCGACGGCGATTCGAGCATTCGCATGAACATCGGCGAGCTGGAAACCGTCACGACCTACGAGCTGCCCGTTAAGATCGTCGTTCTCAATAACTGCGGCGACGGCATGGTCAAGCAGTGGCAGAAACTCTTCTTCAAGGGCCGCCTGTCTGCGAGCGATCGCTCCTTGCACAAGAAGGACTTCGTCAAGGCCGCGCAGGCGGATGGCTTCCCCTACGCGGTGCGGCTGGACCGCAAGGAAGACGTATCCCGGGTGATTCGCGAGCTCATCGAGTTCAACGGGCCGGCGTTTGTCGAAGTGATGATCGATCCGGACGCCGGGGTCTATCCCATGGTCGGCCCGGGACAGACCTACACGCAAATGATTACGGGCGACTACATTGCTTCGCGCCACGACGTCGAGATCAAGACGCCGGGGCCTGCAGAGATGTTCTGACGGCCATGAAATACCTGCACACCATGCTGCGCGTGAGCGATCTTGATGCTTCGCTGCGGTTCTTCTGCGACGCGCTCGGCCTCAAGGAGCTTGCGCGCCAGGATTATCCCAAAGGGCGCTTCACGCTCATTTTTCTCGCCGCGCCGGGGGATGAATCCGCGCAGATCGAGCTTACGCATAATTGGGAACCTGAACGTTACGCGGGCGGGCGCAATTTCGGCCACGTGGCCTACGCGGTGGACGATCTCTACGCGACCTGCAAGCGCCTTGCCGAGCACGGCGTTACTATCAGCCGGCCGCCGCGTGACGGCCACATGGCCTTCGTGCGTTCCCCCGAGAACATCTCGATCGAGCTCTTACAAAAGGGTGCGGCGCTCGAGCCGGCCGAGCCCTGGAAATCGATGCCTAATACCGGTGAGTGGTAGGCGCTTAACTAAAAGGAAAACCATATGAGCAACGCTGACTTTCGGGGCCGATTCGTCTGGCACGAGCTGCTGACGACTGATACCAGGGCGGCTGCCGCCTTCTATCCCAAGGTGACGGCCTGGAAGACCCAGGCCTGGGATAAGGATCCCTCCTATACGCTGTGGGTGGGCAGCAAAGGGCCCTTCGGCGGTGTGCGTACGCTGCCCGACGCGGCACGTGCCTCGGGTCCGGCGTGGCTGGCGTACGTCGGCACGCCCGACGTCGATGCGACCGTGCAGAGCGCCCAGGGTTTGGGCGCGCGTGTGCTGATGGGCGCGACCGACATTCCCGAGACCGGACGGTTTGCCGTTCTGGCTGACCCGCAGGGTGCGGCATTTGCGCTCTACAGTCCGGGCCCCTCATCGCAGGACGGTGGCGGATCCATGCCGCAGGAGTTTTCCTGGCATGAGCTGATGACCACGGATGTCGCTGCCGCGTTGCGCTTCTACACCGAGCTCTTCGGCTGGCAAGAGGTGGGCAAGCACGACATGGGCCCGATGGGCGTTTATCACCTGGTCGGTATCCACGGCGTGCAGTCGATCGGCATGTTCAAAATCCCTCCGGATCGACCGATGCCGACGGCGTGGATGTGCTACGCGCACGTCGCGGACGTCGATAAGGCGGCCAACGGCGCCAAGGCGGCCGGCGGAAAAATCATGAATGGCCCGATGCAAGTGCCGGGAGGCACCTGGATCGCGCATCTCAGCGATCCGCAGGGTGCCGCGTTCGCGGTGCACGCTGATAAAAGAGTAGCGGCTGCGACGCCGGCTGCGCAGCCAGCGAAGGTTGCGCCGCCGAAGAGCGCAGCGACGCCACCGGCAGCGAAATCTCAGCCTCCGACTGTCAGGCCCACAGCGCCGGCAGCGCCCAGCCCGGCGCCATCCAGACCCGCTGCCCCGCCACCGGTGAGCGCCGCCGCGGCGAAGGCGCCGGCTCCCGCCAGGAAACCCGCCGCGGCCAAGAAGGCCGCCGTGAAAAAGGCACCCGCCAAGAAGTCCGCCAAGAAACGCGCGGCGAAGAAGGCTTCCGCCAAGAAACGTCCGCTGCGCCGGGCGAAGCGTGCCGCCAAAAAGGCGGTGCGCAAGGCGGTCAAGCGCAGGGGCGCGAAGAAGCGCGCAAAGCGGGCGAAGTCGGCCCGGCGTCGCGCTGCCGGGAGCTTGGCTGTGGCACGGCGTTTCGCCGTGAAGCAGGCCGATTCGCTCCTGAAGCGGCTGCGCGGCAAGAAGAGGCGCTGAGGTTCGAGGAGGGGAACGGGCGCGCTCGGGATCGCGGGCGTGCCCGATCCCGCGCGCGCTCGCGCGTTACTGCGTGGCGGCTTCGCCCGCTTGCCGCTGGGCGTCGGCCGCGCGCATGGCGGCGTCGAGCTCGCTCTGGGCGCGGGCTTCTGTGGCCTTGCCCTGTTTGATCTCCTGCGCCTTGGCGTTCGCTTCAATCGCTGCGGAACCGACCGTTTCAGTGAGTCCGCAGCCGCCCAAGGTCGCCGCCAGCAAAGCCAGGACTGCTAAGCGGATCATGACAACACTCCTTTCATATTCCCTATAGTTCGCCGGCAGGCGCGTACTCAAGGTCCGAACCCGCGCCGGGAGCTCACTATGGCAGTTCGATCGCGCGCGAACCGTGACGCCGGTACACAGCCGCAGGTGCGGCGTGGCTATTTCGAATGCCGGTACGGCCAGCTGCACGTCTACAACGCCATGCCGCGCGGCGGTGGATTCGAGGAAGGCACGGCGCTTCTGTGTCTGCACGAGACGCCGCACACCGGGCGCCAGTTCGACGGCCTGCAAAGAATCCTCGGGCGCGACCGGTCGGTGTATGCGCCGGATCTGCCGGGCTATGGGGAATCCGATCCCCCCACCGCGCAGCCCACGGTCGAGGACTATGCGGCGGCTCTCGGTGACTTCCTGGATAGCATGCGACTGCGCCAGGTCGACGTGGTGGGATGCCAGACGGGTTCGCTGATCGCAGCGGAGCTGGCCATCGCGCGGCCGGCGCAGGTGCGGCGCGTCGTGTGGGCGGCGGTGCCGGCTCTCAACGAGGCGGAACGCGCGGAATTTGCGCGCTCGCCCTGGCCAGGGCCGGTGAGCGACGACGGCAGCCATCTGCAGACGGAATGGCGGCGCGCGACGGCCGCCGCGAAGCACCCGCTGCCCGCGTCCATCGCGGCGCGCCGCGTCGCCGCCATCCTGTGGAGCGGCGCAAACGCATCATGGGGCATGCATGCGGCTGTGCGCTATCCCGCAGCGCAGCGGCTTGGGCGGGTCACTCAGCCCGTGCTGCTGCTGCGTGCCGCGGATGAATTTCGGGAGTCGATGCTGCGCGTGCGGGAACTGTTGCCGAAGTCGCGCCTCTTAGAGTGCTCAGGCTACGGCGCAGCCTTGTTCGAGAGCGCTCCCCAAGCTGTGGCGGATGCCGTGGCGGATTTTCTGCGCTGAGGCGCAGCGGTTGTCTTATGTAATGTTGCGCGACCGTGCTCACATTTTAGTCGGCGGATCTGCACGCCGCCGCGCGCGGCGCGTTACACTTTGGTTGCTGAATTGCAAGGGTGAAGGGATGCGCTAGACATGAGCGTGCAGCGCCAGTCGGTTCCAACGAGCGAAGTGGATCTGGAGTCCACCGCGGAGCTGCCCGTGCTCGACGTTGCCGATTCGACCGCGGAGCATGCCAGCAGCACCGACACCTGGATCGTCCCGGCGGGTATCGCCGCAGCGCCGTCTGAACCGTTAGTCGACGAGCGCAGTACCCAACTCGAGATCAATCTTCGCGCGCTGTCGACCTCATTGAAGGACGTTGAGGAGCGCCTCACGCGCAAGGGCGAGCGGCTCAACGAACTCGAGAGCGAACTTGCCTCCACGCGCAGCGCGCGGATCGCGACCGAAGAGCGCGCCAGCGCTCTGCAGAAGGAACTCACAAAAGTACAAACCGCGCTCGCCGAAGCCGAGGCGCGCAGCGACGCACGGCGGCTCGCGGTTGAGGAACGTGACGCGGCTGCCCGTGCGCTGCATGCGCGCGAGGGTGCCCTCGATGCCAAACTGGCCGCGCGCGAACGCGCCGTCGAAGCCGCACAGCAGGAAGTGCGCGAGCTGCAGATGCGCAGCTCCGGCTATTTGGAGACGCTGCGCTCACTCGAGGGTCGGCGCACGATCTTTGACGCGCTCCTGTCGGGTCTGGATCACGCTGTCAGCGACCGCGAGGCGCGCCTGCAGCACCTGCAGGGCGAACTCGGCAGCCGAACTCAGGAAGTCGGCGAACTGCAAGCGCAGCTCTCGGCGCGCAATACGCGCATCGCGACGCTCGACAAAGAAGTGAGCGACCTGGGCGGAGCCCTGGCGCGGCGCAACGAGCAGATCGGCGAAGTCAAGAGTGACGCCGCCTTCCTCAACGACAACATCGCCGCACTCACCGCGACCGTTGCGGAACGGGACGCGAGCGTCGCGGCCCTCAAGGCGGCGCGGCTTGCGGAGGGCGAGACTCTCGCTGCGCGGCAGCGCGACCTGGCACGCGCGCTCGCAGAGGCGCAAGTGCAGCGCAAGAATCTGAGCACGCTGGAAGCGGCCCTCGCCACTGCCAACGCGCGCCTCGCGGAGGAGGAGGCGGCGGCCCTCGCGGCGCTGCAGCTGCGCAACTCAATGGAGGGCGCCATTTCCGAGCAGCGCCAACGAGTCGCGCGTCTCGAAGTTGAGCTCGCAGGCGTCGTGCGCGCCCGTGACGAGCACGCTACCGCGGCCGCGGCGCTCCAAGCCGAGCACACCGAACAGGCAGCGCGTCTCGCGACGGCAAGTGCGCGCGTGCTCGAGCTGGAAGCCCGCGCCACCGAGCAAGCGCAATCCATCACCACTTTGCAGGAGGAGCTGCGTGTGAGCCTGGAGCGCGCTCGCGACCTGGAAGGCGACCTGCGTGCGGCTGAAGACTCCATTCACCGCCTCGAAACGGATTTGCGCGCGAAGAGCGCGCGGCTCGATGAGCTTGCGAAGACGCACGACGACTCGCGCGGCACGGTCGAGCAGGCGCGCCGCACACTCGCCGAGCGCGAGCGCCTCATCAACCGCCTCGAGACCGAAGCGGCCAACAGCCAGGCACTCCTCGGCAATATTCAGCAGAGCATCAAACGGCTCGACCCCGGCGCGAGCGGCACGCACGAAGTGGCCCCGGAGGGCGCGGCGCGGCTCTTCATTCGTACCGGTGACTCAGAGGTCGTGCACATGCTCGGCCGCAAGACGACGATCGGGCGCACCCCCGACAACGATGTGCAGATCGACGCCAAATTCATCAGCCGCCACCACGCGGTGATTCTGGCGGGGCCGACGCACACGATCATCGAGGACCTGAACAGCACCAACGGCGTGATCGTGAATGGACGGCGCGTGCTGCGCCAAACGCTCAAGGACGGCGACACCGTGCTCATCGGCAAGGCGCCTTTCCGCTTCGCCGTGCGACCGGTAAGTGATCGGCGCTGACGCGCTGGCAGTTCGCAAGCGTTTTCGCGACCGGCTAAGCTTGCCGATCCTTAGGCGGCGAGGGTCGACGTGGCGAGCCCCTACATCGAGAGAATTCTCAGAGCGCGCGTTTACGACGTCGCGGTAGAAACACCGCTTGAGGAGGCCACGCGCCTGTCGCAGCGCGTGGGCGCCCGGGTCCTGCTCAAGCGCGAAGACCTGCAGTCGATCTTTTCCTTCAAGCTGCGCGGCGCCTACAACAAGATCGCCCACCTGTCCCAGTCCATAGCGCAGCACGGCGTGATCTGCGCTTCCGCCGGCAATCATGCGCAGGGCGTGGCGCTTGCGGCACAGCGCCGCGCGATTCCGGCGCTGATCGTCATGCCGCAGACCACGCCGCACATCAAGGTTCAGGCGGTGCTCGACCTCGGCGCCGAAGTGGTGCTGCACGGCGATGATTACGATACGGCGGCCGATCGGGCATTGGCGCTCGCGCGCGAGCGGCACCTGGTGTTTGTGCATCCGTTCGATGATCCCGATGTAATCGCCGGGCAAGGCACTGTGGGGGTCGAGATCCTGCGCCAGTGCGGCGGCGCGCTCGATGCGATCTTCGTGCCGGTGGGTGGCGGAGGGCTCATCGGCGGCATCGCCGTGTACGTCAAGTATCTGTACCCGCACGTCAAGATCATCGGCGTCGAGCCCGAGGATGCGCCCGCCATGTACGAATCGTTACGGGTGGGGCGGCGCGTCACGCTCGAGCGCGTCGGCATGTTTGCCGACGGCGTGGCCGTGAAGCGCGTCGGTGAGGAATGCTTCGCGCTCGCCCGCGAGCACGTCGATGAGATCGTGCTGGTCGACACGGACGAGATCTGTGCGGCCATCCAGGATGTTTTCGAGGACACGCGCTCGATCGTCGAGCCGGCCGGCGCGCTCGCCGTGGCCGGAATCAAAAGATACGCGGCGCGCGCGGCCCGCGACGGCCAGCGGCTGGTTGCAATCGCCAGTGGTGCAAATATGAACTTTGACCGGCTGCGACACGTGGCCGAGCGCGCCGACCTCGGAGCCGCGCGCGAGACGTTGCTGGCAGCCGAGATTCCGGAGGAGCCGGGGAGCTTCCTGCGCTTTTGCGAGGCGCTCGGCCAGCACAGCGTCACCGAGTTCAACTATCGCTACGAAAACGCACGGGCAGCGCAGATTTTTGTCGGCTGTGCGCTCTCGCACGGGCGCAGCGAGCAGCACTCAGTCGTAAATGCGCTGCGCGCGGCCGGCTACAGCATCACCGACATGACCGACAATGAGATGGCCAAACTGCACGTCCGCTACATGGTCGGCGGCCACGCGCGCGCCATTGAGCACGAGCTCCTGTACCGCTTCGAGTTTCCGGAGCGCCCGGGAGCGCTGCTGAAGTTCCTGCAGGCGATCGGCACGCGCTGGAACATCAGTCTCTTCCACTACCGCAATCACGGCTCGGACTACGGGCGCGTACTCGCGGGGATCCAGGTTGCCCCGGCCGAGCGCGCGCAGTTTCTCGACCACCTGCGCGAGCTGCATTACGCGTACGTGGAAGAGACCCAAAATCCCGCCTATCGAATGTTTTTGGGCGCGTAGACGCCCGCTATTTCACCAAGCGCACCGAAAACGGGTACCGGTAGGCCGCGCCCTCGTTCGCCTTCAGGGCGGCGATGACTGTCATGACCAGCCAGAATATGAACAGCAGCGCCCCAAAGAGGATGCCAATCGAAAATGCCACCAGCAGGCCACATACGAACGCGCCCAACAGGAAGGTGATGTTGAAATTCAACGCCTCTTTGGCGTGCAGGGCGACAAATGCCGAGTGCTCGCGCTTGGCGAGCAGGACCACCAGCGGCCCCAGGATGTTGCCGACGAACGGTACGACGAAGAAACCCAGGGCCGCCAGGTGCGCGACCATGCCCCAGGTGCGCTCGTCCTGCGTGGGCACTCCGGTCGGGTCGGGGACGGAATCGGCAAGATTCATGCTAGCCCTCCGAAGCGCCTGGCAGCGCGCCTGTCTAATTATGACGCGGGCACCTCAACATGCAACTTCGCCCCGGTGCGGCAGCTGCTCCTACAGGCTCGCTTTGACGCCGGCAAAGATGCCAAGACCGGGCCGGTCAAAACCGACGGGATCCTCATAGCGGCGGTCGAAAAGATTATTGATGCGCCCGAAGAGTGACAGGTTTCGCGACAGCACGTAATTGGCAGCGATATTGGTCGTGGCATAGCCGCCGGCCGTGAGAGGTTCGAGATTGGTGAAGGCGCGGTTGTCGTCCATCCACGGCCCGACGTAGACCATGGTCGCGGTCAACGACAGCGCGTCGCTTGCCTGCCAGGTGCTTGCGAGGCTCGACTTGACCTTCGGACGGCGCAGCAATTCCGCATGCGAGATGTCGTCCGTCGCGAGAGTGTAGGTATAGTCGGCGCGCAGGACAAGGCGCACGCTCGGCGTGTAGGCGACGAAATTCTCGAACCCGTAGGTCGTCGCGCGATCAATGTTCACCTCGGTGGTGAACGTACTGTTTTCGCTGATGAGATCGCGGATGTGATTGTGGAAATAGGTAATACCAAAGCGCAGCTTCTTTTCGAGCAACGCCTGCTCGAATCCCAGATCGTAGCCGACGCTTGATTCGGGCTTAAGATTGGGGTTTGCGAAGAAGTGGAAGTCGGGAAAGCTCACGAACAGCTGATTGAGCGTCGGGGCTTTGAAGCCGCTGCCGATGCTGCCCTTCAAGGTCGTGCCGGTCTCAGTGACGATGAATTCAGGGGCCAGCCGGTAAGTCGTCTTGCTGCCAAAACGATCGTTGTCATCGTAGCGCACGCTTATGGTATCGAAAAAACGTTTGCCAAAGCTCGACTGCAGCTGCGCAAAGCCCGCGTTCGTAGTCGTTTGCGCGGAGATCGGGCTCTGCTCGATCGCGTCGCGCTGGTGTTCGGCCCCGACAACGAGAAGCTCATTAGTGGCAAGTCGGATGTTGCCCTGCCAGTCGACCTTGAGGCGATCGCCGCGGTTAATGCTGGGGGTGACCTCGGGGCCGTAGTCGCTGGTATGGTCGTGGCTGTAGCCGACGCCGAGCGTCTGCTCGAAAAGGCCTTGCAAGAGCGCGAAGTGCGCGCTCGCCCGTGTAAAGAGTTGCTGCACGTCCTCCTCGCTCCTCGCTGCGTCCGGAACGCTCGGGAAGACATTGAAGTTGTCGCCGGTGAAGAGCAGCGTCGAGTCGACATAGCGCGCAACCACGGAGACATCAAGATCATCGTTGAGCTTGGTGCCCAGTTTTGTCGAGAACGACTTGTTGTCGTAGGAATCGGCGTTTCTTTGCTCGCCTGGCGGCAGGAGATCAAGCGGCGTCACGGGCGTGTCGGTCGAACGGAAGTGGTCGACAGTGAAAGCATAATTGGCGCCGCCTGAGGCTCCGCTCACCGACCCGGTCTGATTGAAAGTCCCGAACGAACCACCCTCGAGGCTGGCGGCCGCAGTCAGCGGGCCGGCGCCCGCCTTGGTCAGGATATAGATCGCACCGCCAATCGCGTCTGATCCGTAGAGGCCGCTTTGCGGCCCGCGCAAGACCTCGATGCGGTCGATGTCAGCGAGCAGCACATGCTGCAGGTCAAACGTGTCTGTGGGGGTGCTGGGATCACTGACGTCGATGCCGTCGATGAGGATCTTGACGTGGTTCGAGTTCGTGCCGCGCATGAAAACCGAGGTCGCGCCGCCGGGACCGCCGGTCTGAACTACGTTTAGGCCAGGTACGGTCTGCAGGATATCCGGCAACGTGCGAGCCTGCTGGGCATCGATATCCGCGGCCGTAATGAGAGTCACGCTGCTTGCGACCTCGCTCTGCGGAGTCGGCACTCGTGTGGCGCTCACAATGACGCGCGCCAGTAACTCGTCAGCCGGGGAGGTTTCAGGTTGCGCGCGTGCGGACGGGGCGCGCAGAACAAATGAACTCGCAACAAGCAATGCAACGAGCGCGTCGCGACGCGCCTGGGTTTGATGATCGCGGAACATGAATGGCCTCGCAGTAACGTGACACGTCACTACGAACCAAAGCGCGGAAACCCCAACCTCAGCGGCTGACTGTAATTCCGTTCGCCATCGGGGCACCCCGCCCAATGTGTTCGTGCGTGACCACGGTCGATGGCAGGTCTCCTGGCTCGCGAGTCAGTGCCTTGCGTTGCCTTCCCGGTTGCCCAGTGGCGTTCTGTGTCGCTCGGCTCATCGCTTACAGTTGCGGGGACAGCCGCGGATCAGAATAAATTCCTACCGCGTTCCCATTTAATCCCAAAGGGGAACCATCCAAACGGATCATGCTCGCAACGCGGCCCGATCGTCAATCAGCTGTTAAACTTGCGGGCCTCACGTGCCCCAGTCCACAGCACCGTCATCGCCGACGCGGCCGCTCGCGGCCCTGCGCCATGCGGGGTTCGCCGGGTTTCTTGCCGCGAGGTTTCTCGCGACCTTCGCGGTCCAGATGCAGACCGTGGCCGTCGGCTGGCAGGTGTACGCGCTGCGTCACGACCCGCTCGACCTGGGACTAGTCGGCCTATCGCAGTTTCTGCCGTTCATACCTCTGGTGCTCGTTGCCGGGCATGCCGCCGATCGCTTCAACCGGCGCAAGATCCTCGCGACCTGCTATTCAGTCCAAGTGCTGTGTGCGCTGCTGCTGCTCGCGTTCACGCTGCAGGGTGTGCGCATTGTCTGGCCGGTGTTTGCCATTATGATTTTGTTTGGCATTGCACGCGCCTTCAGCATGCCTTCCTCGCAGGCGATCGTTCCCACTCTCGTGCCGATTGAAAGCTTTGGCAACGCAGTGGCGTTGAGCTCCTCGAGCTTTCAGGTGGCAACGATCGTCGGACCCACTTTGGGCGGCCTTCTCTATTTGAGCGGACCGCAGACGGTATACGCGGTGGTCGCAACACTGCTCGCCCTCGCTGCCGTGCTGATGAGCCTTGCGCGGGCGCGCCCGGTGAAAGTGGCCGCATCGCCCGCAGCCGCAAGCGCACCAGCCGATCCCGCAGCGTCGAAGTCCTGGCACGCCGTTCTTGAAGGCCTGCGGTTCGTGCGTTCGCGTCCGGTCGTGCTGGGAGCGATCTCACTCGATCTATTCGCCGTGCTGCTGGGGGGCGCGACGGCACTATTGCCCGCCTACGCGCGCGACGTACTGCACGTCGGCCCGACCGGGCTGGGCCTGTTGCGCACGGCGCCCGGCGTAGGCGCTGCGCTCGCGGCCGCGGTCCTGGCGTTCTCGCCGATGGTGCGCCATGTCGGTCGCTGGATGTTTGCCGGTGTCGCCTTGTTTGGTGTCGCGACCGTTATATTTGGACTCTCACAGTACTTCGTTGTTTCGCTGTGCGCACTGCTCTTCCTCGGCATCGGTGACATGGCGAGCGTCTACATTCGTCACATGCTGGTGCAGCTGGAGACCCCGGATGCGATCCGCGGCCGGGTGAGCGCGGTAAACGGGGTATTCATCGGCGCCTCGAACGAGCTCGGCGAGTTCGAATCGGGCCTCACGGCGGCATGGTTCGGACTCGTGCCGGCGGTCGTGATCGGCGGTGCGGCGACGCTCGTCGTCGCCGGCATCTGGATGCGGTGGTTCCCGGCGCTGCGCACGATCGACAGGTTCCCAGGCCACTGACGGCGGATTATTGAGATACGCTACCGCACGCAGCCGCACGCCCGAGCAACAGGGCACGTTCGCGTCCGTTCTGCGCCAGCGCCGCGGCGCGGGCGAACTCGGCGCGCGCCTCCGCAAAGCGTCCGAGCTGCTGCAGCAAGTCACCGCGCACACTCGGCAACAAGTGGTAGCTATCGAGTCGGGATTCGCTGATCAGGGCATCCACGATCTCGAGTCCAGCCAGCGGGCCGAATGCCATGGATACAGCCACCGCTCGATTGAGATCGACGACGGGCGATGGCGCGATCTGCGCAAGCGCATCGTAGAGCGCGACGATACGCGCCCAGTCAGTCTCAGCGGCGCTGCGTGCTCGCGCGTGACAGGCCGCAATCGCGGCCTGCAGAGCGTACGGTCCCAGTGCGCCACCCAGCGCCTCTGCGCGCTCCAGGGCCGCAAGTCCACGTCCGATGAGTAGCTGATCCCAGCGCGCCCGGTTCTGCTCGAGCAACAGGATCGGCTCGCCTGCCGGCCCGAGCCGCGCAGCGGCGCGCGAGGCCTGGATTTCCATGAGCGCAGCCAGGCCGTGCGCTTCCGGCTCCTGCGGAGCGAGCTCCGCCAGGATCCGCCCCAGGCGCAGCGCCTCCTCGCACAGGCTCGGGCGCATCCAGTCTTCACCGCCGGTAGCGGCGTAGCCCTCATTGAAGATCAAATAGATCACCTCCAGCACGGAAGACAGTCGTGCAGCCAGCTCCTCGGCCCGAGGTACCTCGAAGGGAACATGCGCTTCGGCCAGTGTCCGTTTGGCACGCACGATGCGCTGTGCGATGGTCGGTTCCTGGAGCAGAAAGGCGCGGGCAATTTCCGCGGTCGTGAGGCCACCCAACAGACGCAGCGTGAGAGCCACACGCGCCTCGGTTGACAGTACCGGGTGGCAGGCTATGAATATGAGGCGCAGCAGATCGTCACCGATGTCATCGTCAATCGCCTCGCCCGCCGCGGCTATCCCTTTGCCGAGCAGCTCCGCCTCCTGTGCGACGCTCGCATGTTTGCGCTCCAGGAGCTTGAGGCGCCGCAGCTGATCGAGTGCGCGGTTCTTAGCCGTTACCATCAACCACGCTCCTGGGTTGTCCGGCACGCCGCTTTGCGGCCATTGCTCGAGCGCGGCCACCAGTGCATCCTGTGCCAGCTCCTCGGCGCGTCCCACGTCGCGCAACATTCTCGTCAGTTTCGCGATGATCCTGGCCGACTCCATGCGCCACAGCGCTTCGACCGTGCGATGAATGTTGGATTCGCCCATGGTTGTTGCGGCACGACCCGGCGACTTCATTCAAAACAGGGGCCGAGCTCACGAACTTCGACCGTGGCCCATTGCGCGGCCGGGCACTCGCCGGCGATTGCAACCGCCTGTGCGCGCGTTTCGCAGTTGAGGAGAAGGAAACCACCAATCATTTCCTTCGCCTCGGCAAATGGACCGTCGACTACACGCGGCGCGCCGTCGCGGACCTTCACGCGCGCGCCGGCGGTGTCGGTCTTCAGTGACTGGCTCATCGCGAGCAGGCCACGGCTCTTGAGGTCAGCGCTGAAGCGCAGCATGCTGTCATAGAATGCGCGGCCCTCCGACTCGCTGCGCGCCTGCCGTTGCCGCGGGGGCTCAACAATCAAAAGCATGTATGCCATCACAACCTCATCTGAACCAGAAACACCATACAAATTATGCGGGCGTTCGCGGCCGATGTCTCAGTGCCCGGATGGCTTATTGAGTTGCTCGCGTTGACGCTGCTCTTGAGAGCGCAGCTCGGGGGTCAGCTCGGCGCCGAAATCCTCCATTTCGAACACCGGGCGAATCTCCACTTCCACGTCAGATTCTCCGGGTGAGGGATTCGGGCAGCGCTTCAGCCATTCGACGGCCTCGTCAATGGATTTCACTTGCCAAAGCCAGAACCCGCCGACGAGTTCCTTGGTCTCTGCGAACGGCCCGTCAATGACGGCGCGCTTTTCGCCCGAGAAACGTACACGTTTGCCTTTGACACTCGCGCGCAGCCCTTCGGCCGCGAGGAGCACGCCCGCCTTAACCAGTTCCTCGTTGAACTTGCCCATGGCGCTCAGGAGGGCCTCGCTGGGCATGATTCCCGCTTCGCTCGCTTTGCTGGCTTTCACGATGACCATGACTCTCATTATCAATTCTCCTCTTGATTCAGCCTGTAATGGCTCGAGCCTGGGCCCTGTTACGCCACGTGTCGATCCATTGCCTAATGTGGACGACGAACGAGCGGGCCCTGAATCGACACGCCCAGGATCCATTTGCAGGTCTCCACCCATAGAGCACTCCGCAGGAGTGCGCTTGGTGCCACCGGCTGTGTAATGCAATGACCAGCGCCTCCCGCCGAATACGCAGCATCGTATCCCTAGGCAAGCACCGCTGGGGATGCAACATGTGCATGCCGAAACGGGAATGTCGCCTAGGTCGTAGAGGAGACGGCGCCCAAAGCAGAAGCCCGCAGCACCTGCGGACACGGAGTCACAGTGAAATTCGGGATCCATGGGTCGTTATGAGGCAACGTCGTTCGTCTAACGAATTAGACCACGCGTTTTTGAATTCGCCATGGATCTGCAATGATCAGCCTAAATTCGCTCATAAAGTGGATCATCGTCAGCACTCGTGCTGCAGGCCCTCATTTTGCGATCGCACTGGTGATGCCGGGGGGTTGCTTGATCGCGCTCCTCCTGTGGATTTGCGCAATGGGCCGGAGCGGACCGTCGCGATCCCGGTAGAGCCGCCAGCGAATCGAAAATTCGCGGTTTATTTTCCGTCGGACGCTGCACAGATTTCATCTCCGTCATCACAGGCGAGCCGACGGGCTGCGGTTTCTATTTGGCCCTCACACATTGAGAGGCGAGCGGCGCCCGCAGCCTCCTATCGGCTTGCTTGAATCGTCCGCTGCGCACCTGTATATTTGTACAGGTGATGGTTCCTCCGCCAAAACCGCGCAAAGGCCGCGGAGCACTTTCTAATCCTGAAGGCCGCTTCGAGTCGCGACGTGTGCAGCCCGTCGATGACGGGTGGGCACTCGACTCGGAGATGGAGCCGCCGTCGCCTGCAACGACCGTATCGGCGGAGCATGCGAGGTCCATCATCTCCCGCAACGACTCGCCGGACATTCCCTTCGAGCAGTCAATCAATCCGTACAGGGGATGCGGCCATGCGTGTTGCTACTGCCTCTCGGGTGATACACAAATCCTGATGGTGAGCGGGCAGGCCAAGCGACTCGGCGATCTCCAAATCGGTGACGAGATTGTGGGCACCCACGGTCATGGACAGGATCGGCGCTACGTCAGGACGCGGGTGCTCGCTCACTGGGAAACATACAAGCCCGCTTATCGGGTAATGCTTGCTGATGGAACCGCGGTCATCGCCAGCGCCGATCACCGTTTTCTTACCGACCGCGGGTGGAAGTTTGTTAGGGAAGCAGATCAAGGACGCCAGCGGCGTCCCCATCTGACGACGGGCAACAGCCTGGTGGGGATTGGGACGTCGACCGGCACGATCGCACCCCCTTGCCAGTTCCGGCTCGCTCTGGCGGGCGGCCCAGGCGTGCTGCACAGTGGCTCGTACCTGGAAGAATTCGGGGTCCAAACAGGCGTATTCCTTTCTCAAACGGCAACGGCGACCGCGAAAAAAGCGGATGCGATAAGCGCGTGGTCGCGCTCTACGTTTCGTGCGATGGAGAAACTGACGGCATGGTGCGGCTGCGCGCCTGCCGATTGGATCCGAGATGTGCCGGGCGGCCCGCGGTCTCTCCATCGGGTCGAGTCGGCTCTTGCGCGCAAGCGCGCGATCTTTGGGCTTGGCGTCCAATCGCAGGCCGCGCTTGCCATTGTCGAGATCGAGCCGCTCGGCGTATCGATGCCGATGTATGACATTACGACGGGCACGGGCGACTTCATCGCCAACGGCGTGGTTTCGCACAACTGCTACGCCAGGCCCGCTCACTCCTATGTCAATTTGTCTCCGGGACTCGATTTTGAGACCAAGCTCTTCTACAAGGACAATGCCGCGGAATTGCTCGAAGAGGAACTGCGCCGCCCGCGCTACGTGTGCAAGCCCATCAACTTGGGCGCGAATACCGACCCCTATCAGCCGATCGAACGCACCCTCAAGGTGACCCGCTCCATTCTCGAAGTGCTGCAGAGGTTTCGTCATCCCGTCACCATCGTGACCAAGGGCCATCTCATTGAGCGCGACATCGACATCCTCGCCGAGATGGCGCGCGACAATCTGGCGGCGGTGCATGTCAGCGTCACCACGCTCGATCCAGATCTGAAGCGCATCCTTGAGCCGCGCGCGCCCTCGGCCGCCGCGCGGCTGCATGCCATCCGCTGCCTGCACGACGCCGGCATCCCGGTGGGCACGTTGGTTGCCCCGGTCATTCCGGCGATCAATGATCATGAAATTGAACATATTCTCGCAGCGGTTGCGCAGGCCGGATCCCGCACCGCAGCGTATGTGATGCTGCGGCTGCCGTACGAGGTGAAGGACCTCTTTCGTGAGTGGCTCAGCGCCCATTACCCGTTGCGGGCAGCCCACGTCATGTCATTGGTCAACGACTTGCGCGGCGGTCGTGACAACGATCCTAACTTCGGCTCGCGCATGCGGGGAACGGGGCCATTCGCCGATCTCGTGCGCCGGCGCTTTGAAGTGGCATGCCGGAACGTCAACCTGAACACGGTGCGCCGCGTTCTACTTAATACACGGCTGTTCCAATCGCCGCTGCCGCCCGGTGCACAGCTTGGTCTAGGCTTCTGACGGGCGCTTCCCCAGGTCGCATATGAGCGACGAAATCGGACCTTCGCAGGAGGTGTCCGTGGCATATTATTAATCTATGAAAGCTGCGCGCCCGACACCCGATCGTCCCATGCTGCTGGGGCGCTACAAGTTGCTCGAAAAGATCGGCGAAGGCGGCCATGGCGAGGTGTGGCGCGCGCACGACGCAACGCTCGGCATCGACGTCGCTTTGAAGGTTCTCAGTCCGGCGCTGGCGCGGAGTGAGACGGCCTGGGAGGCACTCGAGCACGAACACGAGATCGCAGGACGGCTCGATCATCCGTCGATTCTCAAAGTCTATAGCCCACAGCGCGACGCCGAAGCGGCCGCACTGCCGATGGAGCTGGCTTCGGGCGGCGATCTGCGTCGCCTGCGCGGCGGCAGCTACCTGCAGATCATGCCGCCGCTGCTTGAGATCGCGGCCGCTCTTCAATACGCGCACGAACACGGCGTCGTGCATCGGGATCTTAAGCCGGGCAATGTTCTCTTTGATGCGCGCGGGCACGCGGTACTGGCCGACTTCGGTGTGGCCGGAACGGCATTTGCCGCAGGCCGCGACAAGATGCGATCCGGCCTGTCGCCGTTCACCTCGAGCCCTGAGCAATTGCGCGGCGAGCAGGCTTCCGTAGCCGACGATGTCTATGGATTTGGGGCGCTCGCGTACGAGCTTCTCGCCGGACAGCCGCCGTACTATCCCCACTTCGACCTCGAGCGAGTGCTCGATCTCGACGAGCCCGTTCCCGAGCTGCGTACTGTGCAGCCCACACCGCCGCAGCTTGTGGCCATCGTGATGCACATGCTGCAAAAGCAACCGCAGCTGCGCCCTGCGTCAATGCGTGCAGTGATTGACGACTTTGAAGCGACGATGAACGATACGCTGCACTTCGAATTTGACGCGGCTCCCGAGCCGCAGACCGCACGGCGCGAGGCGCCCAAGCCGGCGCCTCGGCCGGCACGACCCGCCCAGGCGGTCGACCCGAGAGCGCCGCGTGCGCCGCCGGCCCGAGCAGTGCCCGCACCGGACCTGAGACCTAAACCGGGGCCGCCGCCCATCCGCTCGGCAGCTATCGCGGTGGCCCTCGATCCCGCAAACGCCTCCAACGCGCCAAGCGTGACGCCGGAAGCCGAACTCAGGCGCGCACCGCCGCCCGTCAAAACGGCAGCTGCGGCGCCTGCACCCGCACAGGTGCCACCGAAAGCGGCGCCCACCGCTGATCCTCCTGCCAAGGGCTCATTGCGGGTCTCGCCATGGGACGATCTTAAGATTGTTCCGATGTCGGGGCTGATGCGGCTGGATCCGATCAGAGCACGCCGTTTGCCCTGGGTGGTGCTGGCGCTGCTTGTGGCCGGTGCCGCCGCTGCCTTCTACGCGTTGCCGCGTTATGGTGGCGCTGCGCTTGTCATGCTCGAGAAGGCCATGCCGCCGAGCGTGTTGCCCGCGTCGACGGCGGCTCCTGCGGTGACGCCGAGCGACATCGAGGCCAGAGCCCATCTGCGCGATGTGCGCGCCCAATTTGACCGGCAGATGGCGGCTCTCGAAGCGCGCGGCGCGGATCTCTGGGGCGGCCGCGAATTTGCCGACGCCAAGATTCGCTCGGCGGAGGCGCTGGGCGCTGATGAAGCCGGCAACCCCGTTTTCGCGGCAAAACGCCTCGCCGAGGCGCAGGGACTTCTCAACGCCGTGGAGAAGCGCGCGCCCTCGCCGCAGGTTGCGCAGGAGCTGGCTGCGGCCGAGCGGGCGATCGCCGCGGGGCGAACCCAGGCGGCGAAGCAGTCGTTCGAGGCCGTGCAGCGCATCGATCCGACGAATCGCACCGCGGCGGACGGTCTGCAGCGCATTCGCAATCTCGACACAGCACGGCCGCTGCTCGCGGACGGCGCAGTCGCCGAAGCCGCAGGCGAGCCCGCCCACGCTCTGAGCGATTACCAGCAAGTCCTGGCCATTGACCCCAAGAATGGGCAGGCCATCGCGGGTTTGGCGCGTGCGCGCGCCGCCCTGGGCGACGGTGCCCACGCGACGGCGGCTGAATCGGGCGCCCCGGCGGCGGGCACACGGCAGATGGAGGCAACAACGGGTACACGACCGAGCGAGGCCGCGCCCGCGCCGACCCAGAAAACGCGCGACGCCGGTGCGGCGGCTACGGGCGCAACGCCTGCCGATGCGTCGCAGCGCGCGCGCAACTTCGAGTCGGATCGCCAGCACGCAAGTTCGCTCGAGGCGCAGGAACGTTGGGATGAGGCACTCAGCGAATACGAGGCGGCGCTCAAATCGGATCCCTCGCTCCCCTTCGCCCAACAGGGCAAGGCGCGCGCTGCGGCACGCGCGCTTCTCGCGCAGCGTCTGCAGGCGCTGATCGATCGGCCGGAGCAGCTGGCGAGCGCCGCGGCGCGCGCGGACGCTTTGGCGCTCATCGAGAACGCCAATGAACAAAATCCGTCCGGGCCGGTGCTGCGCTCGCAGATCGCGCGCTTGCAGATTCTGCTGCCCGCGTTCGATAAACCCGTGCACCTCGCGCTGATGTCGGACGGCGCCACTCGGGTTGCGATCCCGAGCGTGGGGTTTTCGGGCGTTTTCTCGCGACGCGACATTGAACTGAAGCCGGGGAAGTACACGGTCGTTGGCACGCGCGACGGCTATCGCGACGTCAGGCGCGATGTCACCATTGCTCCCGGACAGGACGTGCAGACGATCAGCGTCAGCTGCGGCGAGCCGATCTAGCCGAATTCAATCGACTGTTGTAGATGCATGGGCTTGCTCGGTAAGCTGCCGTGCGCTCATGCCAGAAGCTGAACCCAAAGTGGCGCTGCTTGCCGGTGCAACCGGCCTCGTGGGTGGACTGCTGCTCGAGGCGCTGCTGGATGCGGGAGACTTCAGCCGTGTGGTCGCAGTGACGCGCCGGCCACTCGTGCGCGAGCATCCGCGCCTTGCCAACCGCACGGTGCAATTCGACAAAATCGCCACGCAGCTCACGGGCTGCGCCTGCGATGCCGCCTTCTGCTGCCTTGGAACGACCATCGCCACCGCCGGCTCCGAGGAGGCATTCAGACGAGTGGACTTGGAGTACGTTCTCGGCGTGGCACGCGTGGCGCAGGCGGGCAAGGCACAGCGCTTCGTCGTCATCTCCTCCGCCGGCGCCAACGCCCACTCGCGCAACTTCTACCTGCGCACCAAGGGCGAAATGGAGGAGGCCCTCGTGCAGATGGGGTTCGCGGCGCTTCATATCCTGCAGCCCGGGGTGCTTCTCGGCTGGCGCCGCGAGATGCGTCCGCTCGAACTTGCCGCCCGCGTATTGATGCCGCTCGTAAATCCGCTGCTCGTCGGGTCCTATGCTGTCTATCGCGGCATCTCCGCGCGCACGGTTGCGTTCGCCATGCTCGGCGCGGCGCGATCCGGGCGACGCGGCGCTCAGCGCTACAGCTATCCCGACATCCTCGCTCTGGCGCAAAAAGGTGCAGTGCGCGGCGTGCTGTGATCCGCTTCACGCTTTGGTGCAGGACTCATCCGCGATAGTTTTTTAGATAGTTGACGCAACGCTCACCCCGCAGCGCCGACGATAGCTTAGATTGCAAGCACGACAGCTGCGCGGAGGCCCGTTGATGGGCGAATTGCCGTTTGACAGCCGTATGGGGCGGCGAATCGGTTTTGCGCTTGGCCTGTGCGCTGTATTGCCGGTGTTGGTGTTCGCCGCGCTTGCGGCGCGCACCGCCTGGCTAAGTCTGACGCTGACACTGGTGCTCGCTCTTGCCGGCGCTGTGCTTGCGAGTGCGTACCTGGTGCGTCGCTATGGGCCGGCGCTGCGGGCTCTCGCGACCGGCTTGGCTGCGCTGCGGACACGCGAGTTCGTTGCCATCGACGTGCGCTCCTGGGACGAGGCGCGGCTTCTCATCGAAAGTTTCAATCGCGCGGCTGTCGGCCTCGATGAGCAGTTCCGCGCGCTGGAGACCCTGGAGCAGATCGATCAGCTCCTGCTGCGCTCGGTGGATCTCGAACACGTTCTCGATGCCATCATGTCGCGCGTGCAAGCGCTGACGCATTGCCAAAGCGTCGGTATAACGCTGCGCGATGCGGACGCACCGGGGCGCGGCCGCGTGTTCTTTGCGGCGAGCGGTCTCAGCGACTTGCCGGTGAGCCGCGTCGCGCTCGACGACGACATGCTGCAGGCGCTCGCGGAACAGACAAACGGAATTACCATCGTGCGCTGCGAGGAATCGCGCCACAGCTTTTTGAAGCCGCTCGCCGACAGCGGCGCCGTGTTCTTCTGGGTGTGGCCTGTCATCGTCGCGGAGCGGCTCGAGGCGATACTCGCCGTGGGCTATCGCGAGGTGCCCGTGGCGGATCCCTTCGTCGCGCACTGCGGCGGCAAGTTCGCCGAGCGTCTGGTCGTGGCGCTGTCGAAGAGCGCGCGCGACAAGCACCTCTATCGCCAGGCGCACTACGATCCTCTGACCGCGCTGCCCAATCGTCTCTTGTTTCGCGATCGGCTTGCGCAGGAGCTCGCCAATGCGGCCGCAGGCCTGAGTCGCGGAGCGCTCTTGTACATCGATCTCGATCATTTCAAGCGCGTCAATGATTCGGTCGGGCACACCGCCGGGGACCAGCTGCTGACGATCGTGGCGCAGCGCCTGCGCTCCTGCATCAAAGACGGCGACACGGTGGCCCGTTTGGGCGGGGATGAGTTCACGGTCATCCTGCGCAATGTCGCCGAGCCGGACGCCGCCGCCGCGGTCGCTGCGCGCATCATCGAATCCCTGCAGCTGCCGGTGAACATCGCCGGGCGCGACTGTTACGTGTGCGCGAGCATCGGTATCACGCTGTTCCCGGACGATGCGAAGACTATTGATGATCTGATGCGCAATGCCGATACGGCCATGTACCGCGCCAAGGATCTCGGTCGCGGCCGCTGGACGTTCTTCGATCTCAACATGGCCAGCAAGCCCGCGAAGCCGACCGATACGGGTCTGCAGCATGCGCTGCGCGGCCGGGAATTCTCCCTCTATTATCAGCCGCAGTTCGGCGTTGCCGGGGGTGAGCTGGTCGGCGTTGAGGCGCTGCTGCGCTGGCAGACGCCACGCGATGGCATGCGCTATCCGGGAGAATTCGTGCCCGCGGCAGAGGAGAGCGGCCTCATCGTGGACATCGGCGGCTGGGTGCTCGATGCGGCCTGCGCACAGCTTGCCAGCTGGCGCGAGCACGGCATTGCGCCACCGCGGCTGGCGCTCAACGTGTCGGCGCAGCAGTTGCAGCACACTGAATTCCCCAAACTCGTGCGGCGCGCGCTCGAGAAGTACGATCTGCCGTCGGCACTACTCGAGCTCGAGCTCACCGAAAGCGTGCTCGCGAACGCTGCAGTAGGCGCCGCGCTCCTGCGCCTCGCACAGCTGGGCGTGCATCTCGCGCTCGATGATTTCGGAACCGGCTATTCTTCGTTGAGCTACCTGCGTCAATATCCAATCGACACGGTGAAGATCGATCGCACGTTTCTCGACGAAGTGCCGCAAAATCCAGCGTCGGCGACGCTCGTCGAGACCATCATCGTCATGGCACACGCGCTCGGCAAGCGTGTCATCGCCGAGGGGATCGAGACCAATGAGCAGCTGGTTTTCTTGCGCGAGCGTCGCTGCGACGCGGCGCAGGGCTTCTATCTGGCAAGGCCGCTTGCTGCTGCCGCAATGACCGAGCTGCTGCAGGCGCGCATTGAGTTCACGCAGGAGACCCTGGCGCGCGTGGCGAGTAACTGATGCATTATGTTGATTGCTGCCGCGACTTGAGTGACACGCCTGCCAACTACGGCGTCGGACTCTTGACTCTTTTCGGCGACGCTTTGACACTGCGCACTTCGTGAATTAGGCAAACCCGTCGAAAGGCGGGGACGCAAAGCCACCGGTCTAATGGACAAGTTCCTACGACGGCGGGGCTGCCACGGTCGCGCTGCGCGCGAACGGTTGCAATCCCCACTGCCAATGTGAGCTCCGGCCATGTGACCGACCGCTGGTCGATGCATTGGTTCGGGAAGGCACATGACATTGAATCCACAGTTGGCAGCCGCTGGCGAACGCCACGGCAATGCCGCAGATCGCAGCAGTGCTGCGGTCAATATCGATACTTTCGTTATCAACCTGTGTTCTTCGACGACGCCCATGGCGCTCGTCCAACCGGACACACCGGAGCTGAAGCGGTTCAGATTCTTTGTCAGTCGACGACTCGAGGACGGCCGCGAGCGCTTCCGCCTGCACATGGGGTACTTCCAGAGCCTTGAGGAAGCCGAAGACTGGTTGAGCGTCGTGCGCGACGTCTATCCTGGCGCGTGGGCGGGTGAGACGCCGGGCAAACGTCTGCGCGCGCGCGAAGGCACGCCGCCGCCGGCCCCGTCGGCGGAATCTAAGGTCGCTCCGGCGCAGGAGAGCGTCCCTGACACTACGCGCCAGGCGCTTCCCGTACCCCAATCCACAGCGCCGAGCGCTGCGCCTGTCGAGCGCTCAGCTGCCGCGGCTGCGTACTCAGAGCGGCCGCGGTCCGCTGCGCCATCCGCAGCGCCGCCTCCGGTCCCGACCATTGCCGCGTCAGCCCTTGCCAAACAAGCCCCGCCCGCTGCACCGCTCCTGGCCGCTTCGGCGCCCGTCATCAGCAAACAACCGCCGTCGACGCCCACTGTCGCACGGCGTCGCGACGTCGCCGCCACCACGGCCCGAAATGCTCCCATGGCGCCATTGTCCAACGTGCGCGAGGTGCTCGCGGCATTGGATGAGAGTGACACCGGCCACGTCGCTCCAAAATCCACCCCCCGTACGGCAACGGCCGCGATGTCCGCTGCGCAGAGCCTGACGGATACGCAGGTCATGCAGATTCTCGAGGCACGCCGTACCGAGGAGCCAGCGCACGAGGGCGCTGAAAACGTGCCAAGCGGCATTCCTCTGCTGCGTCCCGACGATAGCGGCACGCGCCAGGCGTTGAGATCGGCCGTGCAGGACAACGCCGCCGTCGCTTTTGCGGTACAGCTGCAATGGTCAGTGCAGCCCCTGGCGCTCGATAAAGTTCCACCGCTTGCGATATTCAGTGCCTACACGCTCTATACCGTCGAGGGCCGGCGCGAGGGCCGCGAATGGTACGGACTGCGACTCGGCTTCTTCAACGATGCGACCGCGGCCAAGCAGGTCGCGCACTACGTGCGCTCGGATTTCGCCTCGGTTGCGGTGGTGCCGGTGAGCCTGCAGGAGCGCGGGCGCGCGACCTCCGCAGACCACAAGACGCCCATCATGAGCGTTGCGGAACCGGTGCCCGCGAAAGATCCCGATGAGATCACGCTCCTCGACTCGGAGAGCGAGGTCGCGCCGCGTCCCCCGGCAGCTCCCACAAGCAGTGCCAAGCCGGCATCAGAGGCTGCCCGCGCCGCTGCCGTCCGCAGCAAGAAGCTGCGCAGCAAGGGACTGGCCGCGCACAGCAAAGGACCCTATTCGTTGGAAGAGACGCTCGAGATACTGGGTGCCGGCAGTCTTGAGATAGACGACGGTCGGGGCGAGATCATCAACGAGTCCGGCGTACGCCATCTGCGCGTCGAGGTACGGAAGGATTCAGCGTTTCAACGCCTGTTGACGCGCTTGACGGAGCGCGCCCGCAAGAGCTGATTTTCTACCGGCTGACGCTGCTGATCAGCTCTTGCCAAAGAGCTTCGCGAGTGCGGCCTGCGCTTCACTGATTGCCGCCGTATTCGGCGCTGCGTAGGCGCCGGCGCGCGGCTTGAAATGGTCGCAGAAGTTGGCGCTCGTTTTATCGCGCACTTCTTCCGCCGTGGGCTCGCGGCAGTGCTTCGCAACGCTCGTGTCATACTCCACGCACATGCGGCAGACGTGGAGCTCCGCCCGGCACTGCCGGCATTCCTCAAGCCGGCGCAGGGGCAGGCTCAATTCCGCGAGGCTCGCTCCGCATTTCCAGCAGACCAGATCGTGCGCCATCGACGTATTCTATAGCGTACGCTCGCGCAGGAATTTGTCGAGCACACGTCCCGTATGCGAGAGCGCTTTGCGGCGCGCGACCGCTGCCGGCGTCCCGGCAACAACGATGCGGCCGCCGCGATCGCCCGCCTCCGGACCCATGTCGAGGATCCAGTCGGCCTCAGCCATCACGTCGAGATTGTGCTCGACGACGACGACGGTATTGCCGGCGGCGACCAGCCGGTGCAGCACGCGCAGCAGCTGCTCCACGTCGGCCATGTGCAGTCCGACGGTCGGCTCATCGAGTACATAGAGGGTGTGCCGGCTCTTTTGGGCCCGGCCGCCGGCGCGCACTTCACCGCGCACCTTGGCGAGCTCCGTGACGAGCTTGATGCGCTGCGCTTCGCCACCCGAGAGCGTCGGGCTCTGCTGGCCCAGGGTGAGATAGCCGAGGCCAACATCCTGCAGGAGCTTCAAGGCATGATGCACGCGCACATGGGCGCTGAAGAATTCGACGGCATCATCGACGCTCATCGCGAGCACCGCGGCAATGCTGAGGCCACGCCACTGCACCGTGAGCGTCTCGGAATTGAAGCGCCGTCCGCCGCATACGTCGCACAGCACTTTGACGTCCGGTAAAAAGCTCATCGCGACAGTCTGCACGCCCTGGCCCTCGCAGGCGCTGCAGCGACCCCCGGCGGTGTTGAAAGAGAAGCGGCTCGCCGTGAATCCGCGGATCCGCGCCTCGGTCGTGCCGGCGTAGATGCGGCGAATCTCATCCCAGAAGCCGACGTAGGTTGCCGGACAGGAACGCGGCGTCTTGCCGATGGGGCTCTGATCCACCTCGAGCACGCGATCCAGATGCTCGACGCCGTAGAGCGCACGGCATCCCTGCAGCTCGCGCCGCGCTTTCTTTCTGTGCGCCTCTGCGGCGATGCAGTGCTTGAGGTTCGCGTAGAGCACGTCACGCGCGATGGTGGATTTACCCGATCCCGATACCCCCGTGATGACGACCAGACGCCCGAGCGGGATCCGCACGTCGGCGTCCGCCACGTTGTGCAAGGTGACTCCGGCGAGACGCAGGCACGGGGTGCGCGCTGTCACCGCGCGCTGCGGCACCAGGGAGTGCTGCAAGGGCGTGCGCAGAAAGCGCCCGGTGATTGAGCGCGGATTGCGCATCAGATCCTGCACGGTGCCTGCGCCCACCACCTCGCCGCCCTTCACGCCTGCGGCCGGACCGAGATCCACCACGTGATCCGCGCGCCGGATCGTGTCCTCATCGTGTTCCACGACGACGAGCGTATTTTTGCGGAGCGTGAGCTCCGCGAGCGCGTCGAGCAGCACGGCGTTATCGCGCGGATGCAGCCCGATCGTGGGCTCATCGAGCACATAGCACACGCCCTGCAGGTTCGAGCCGAGCTGGGCGGCGAGCCGGATGCGCTGCGCCTCGCCGCCGGAGAGCGTGGGCGCGGAGCGATCGAGCCCGAGATATCCCAGTCCCACGCGCTCGAGAAACTGCAGGCGCGCGCGGATCTCTGCGAGCAGGTCGTGCGCGATGGCCGCCTCGCGCGGCGCCAGCCGCAGCTGGGAAAAAAACCTGCGTACTGCAGTGATGGGCTCATGCGCCAGCGCCGCAATCGAGCGCGCGCGAAAGCGAACATTGAGCGCTACCGGGTTCAAGCGTGCGCCCGCGCACACGCCGCAAGCGGGCGGCTCGCCCTCGTACCACTCGTTCCACCAGAGCTCCTCCCCCGTGTGTTCCTCGCTGAAGCCGCTCATCGCGAGGCCCGTTCCGAAGCAGCTTGCGCACCAGCCGTGTTTGGAGTTGAAGGAGAACAGCCGCGGATCGAGCTCCGCGAAGCCCCGGCCGCAGGAGGGGCACGCGCGGCGTGTCGAATAGACGTCGATGCGGGCGCCCTGGTTGCCGAGCACGTGCAGCACGCCCTTGCCGAAGTCGAGCGCGCGCTGCAGCGCGGCGTGCAGCTCGACATCGGTGTGGGCATTGACCTCGATATGCGCGACCGGTAGCTCAATGGTGTGCTCGCGAAAGCGCGACAGCCGCGGCCAGCCGGCGGTTGCTACGTTGGTCCCGTCCACACGCAGCGTCTTGAAGCCCTTCTTCGCCGCCCACTTGGCGAGATCCGTGTAATAGCCTTTGCGAGCGAGGACGAGCGGCGCGAGCAGGGTGATGCGCTCGCCGCGATGCTCGCGCAGCAGGCGCGCGGCGATCGCAGCGACGCTCTGCGGCTCGATTGGCACGGCGCAGTCGGGGCAGTGCTGGGTGCCGAGCTTCACGTACAGCACACGCAGGAAATGATAGATCTCGGTGAGGGTTGCGACGGTGCTCTTCCGGCCGCCGCGGCTCGTGCGCTGCTCTATCGCAACGGTCGGCGGGATGCCGTAGATCGCATCGACGTCGGGCCGCGAGGCAGGCTGCACGAACTGCCGCGCATAGGCGTTCAGCGACTCGAGGTAGCGTCGCTGCCCCTCGTTGAAAAGGATGTCGAATGCGAGAGTTGACTTGCCCGAGCCGGAGACGCCGGTTATCACGGTGAAGCGATCGCGCGGAATCGCGACGTCGATATTTTTCAGATTGTGCTCGCGCGCCTTGTGGATGACGATCGCGTGCGCATCGTGGCCGTTAGCGCGCGCGTAGGCGGGCTGCGCATCGGCGACGGCCGGCAGCTGCGCCGCTGCCTTACCGCAGAGGGTGTCCTCGTAGGCTGCGAGCGCCGCTCCCGTGAACGATGCGGCGCAGGCGCGCACTTCGGCAGGGGTGCCGACGCACACGATACTGCCACCGCGGTCACCGCCCTCCGGCCCGAGATCGATGATCCAATCGGCCGCGCGCACCACATCCAGATTGTGCTCGATGATAAGCAGCGAATGCCCGGCCGCGAGCAGCTTGCCAAATGCGCGCAAGAGCTTCGCCACATCCTCGAAATGCAGCCCCGTGGTGGGCTCATCGAAGAGGAAAAGCTTGCCGAGATGCGTCGTGCTCGAGGCCACCGATCCGGCGGCGACCAGATGCCCGGCGAGCTTGAGGCGCTGGGCCTCGCCCCCGGAAAGCGTCGGCACGGGCTGGCCGAGCTTCAGATACTCGAGCCCCACGTCAATGAGCGGCGCCAAGCGCGCAGTCACCTCGCGCGAGTCGGCAAAGAACGCGCACGCCTGCGTGATCGTCATATCGAGGACGTCGGCGATGCTGGCGCGGCGCCCGTCGGCGCCTTCGCGCTTGATGTCGAGTACTTCGCTGCGGTAGCGGCTGCCGGCACAATCCGGGCACCGCAGATACACATCCGAGAGGAACTGCATCTCCACATGTTCGAAACCATTGCCGCCGCAGGTCGGACAGCGGCCGTTGCCGGAATTGAAGCTGAAGGTGCCGGCGCTGTACTTGCGCTCCTGCGCAGCGGGTTCCGCCGCGTAGAGTTCGCGTATGGCGTCGAAGGCGCCGACGTAACTTGCCGGGTTCGAGCGCGTCGTGCGGCCGATCGAGGTTTGATCGACCATCACGACGTCATCGATGAGGTCTGCGCCGCGCAGCCCGGCGAATTCCCCCGGCGCCTCGCTCGGCCGGCCCTGGTACTTCAACAGCGCGGGGTACAGCACATCCTCGATGAGTGTCGACTTGCCCGAGCCGGAGACGCCCGTCACGCACACCATGCGCTTCAAAGGGATGCGCACATCGATATTCTGCAGGTTGTGGGCGCGCGCGCCACGCAGCTCAAGCCAGCGATTCGGACGCCACTCGGCGACCGGCTCTGCGGATGCGGCCCGCGCAGCTCGCGGCGCGGCGACGAGCTTACGGCCGCTCAGGTACTGGCCGGTCAGCGACTGCGCGCTCTTCCTGATTCGCGCGGGCGTGCCGAAGAATACGATCTCCCCGCCGCGCTCGCCCGCACCCGGGCCCATGTCGAGAATCCGGTCGGCCTCGAGCATGATCTGCGGGTCATGCTCGACTACGAGGAGCGAATTGCCCGCATCGCGCAGGCGCTTCATCACCGCGATCACCCGCCGCATGTCGCGCGGGTGCAAGCCGATCGAGGGCTCATCCAGCACGAAGAGCGTATTGACAAGCGACGTGCCGAGCGCCGTGGTGAGGTTGATGCGTTGCACTTCGCCGCCGGAGAGCGTGCGCGACTGGCGGTCGAGCGTGAGGTAGCCGAGGCCGACGTCAACGAGATAGTCAAAACGGCAGCGGATCTCCCCGAGAAGAAGATCCGTGGCCGCATCAAGCGGCGGCGGCAGCGCGAGGCTGCGGAAGAAATCGCGCGCGCGCTCGAGGGGCAGCAGCATCAGATCGTGGATCGAGAGTCCGGGCAGCGACTGCAGGAGCTCCTCGCTCCACTGCGTCTCAGGGGGCCGCATGCGCAGCCCGCGCGGCAGCACCGCAGTGCAGAGCTCGCTGCTGCCGATGCGCCACAGGAGCGCATCGGCCTTCAGGCGTGCGCCGCCGCAGGCCGCACACGGCGTGTAGGCGCGGTAGCGTGACAGCAGCACGCGCACGTGCATCTTGTAGGCTTTGGTTTCGAGCCACGCGAAGAAGCGCCGCGCGCCATACCACACGCCCTTGCTCCAGTCGCCTTCACCGTCAATCACCCAGGAACGCTGCGCGGCGGAGAGTTCACGCCACGGCCGATCGAGCGGAATGCCGCGTTTCTTGGCGTATTTCACCAGGTCCTGCTGGCATTCGGCGTTGGACTTGGTCTGCCACGGACGCACGGCGCCCGCGCGCAGCGATTTGCTTTCGTCCGGAATCACGAGCCCGTAATCGATCCCCATCGTGCGGCCGAAGCCGCGGCAGCTCTCGCAGGCGCCGAGCGGTGAGTTGAACGAGAAGAGGCTCGGCAGCGGCTCGCGGTATGACAGATCGCACTCGGCGCAGTGCAGCTCGCTCGAGTAGCGCCAGCATTCCAGGCGCTCCAGCGGATCATCCGCGCCGACAACGTGAATATTGATGCGGCCGCGGCCGACGCGCAGCGCCGCCTCGAGCGACTCCAGCACGCGCGAGCGTTCCGCGCTGCCGAGGCGCAGCCGGTCCTGGACGACCTCGAGTACCGCGGATTTGCGCTCGTGCAGGCGGCCGCCGGGAGGATCCTCCAGGAAGCGCGTGTAGCCCTGCTTTTGCAGCAGCTCACGCACTTCGGTCGCCTTGAAGTTCTTCGGCACGGGCACGGGGAAGCACACGAGCAGGCGCGGATCGCCGCTGCCGTGCGCACGCCGCAGCATGTCGGCGTACATGCTCTCGGGAGTATCGCGGTGCACGGCCTGCCCGCAGCGGCGGCAGAACAACCGGGCGGCGCGCGCGAACAGCAGCTTCAGGTGATCGTTGAGCTCGGTCATGGTGCCGACCGTGGAGCGCGAGGTGCGCACCGGATTGGTCTGGTCGATGGCAATGGCGGGCGGAATCCCCAGGATGGAATCAACCTGCGGCTTATCCATGCGGTCGAGAAACTGTCGCGCGTACGGCGAGAAGGTCTCGACATAGCGGCGCTGCCCCTCGGCGTACAGCGTGTCAAAGACCAGCGACGATTTGCCAGAACCCGAGACACCCGTGACCACCACAAGCTCGTTCAACGGAATCGCAAGATCGAGATTCTTGAGGTTGTTCTGCCGCGCGCCACGGACCAGGATGGCGGCGGCGGGGACGTCGGTCATTCCTGCATCGCCTTGACGGGTTGAACTCAGATACTGCAGGCAAGACATGCCCGCGCGGATCGGCCATTCTATAAGAGCGATGCCCTATCTGCATGGCCTTGCGCGCGCATCCAGTCAGGCACTCGCGCCGTACTGTACGGGTCGATCGGCAGCCTCCTCCCCCGGCGTCCGCCAGGGGCGGGATTGGTTCTCGACCGGCTGTCGGCGCAATGCGACAAACTGTGCGATTTCCCCTGCCTGAGGCGTAGAATTCGGCGCGAAGGGGGGAGACCGCTAGCGCACCGGCGCGAAAGGTTTCGCTCCGGTCACCGGTCTAGTGACCGGGTTTTCGTTTATAACAACCGGAGAAGCGTTCTTATGAATACTCGCAAGACTGGAAGCATCGCCCTCGCGGCCGCCGCGGCGATCATGTTCTCGACTGCCTCGTTCAACGCCGCCGCTGCCGATGACGGCAAGGTGAAGTGCCAAGGGGTGAATTCCTGCAAGGGCATGTCATCGTGCAAGTCCTCTCACAACAGCTGTAAAGGCCAGAATTCCTGCAAGGGTCAAGGCTTTGTGGAAATGAGCAGCAAGGCTGATTGCGATGCCGCCAAGGCAAAAATGAAGTCCTCCTCGTAACTCCTCAATAGTTACTGACTGGCGCGGCGCCGCGGATGGCCTCATCCGCCGCGCCGCGCTCTTCCAGCATGCTGACCAACCCGTCGTTGGGATTCGGCCTCGGCCTGCGGGTCGATCACTACGATGCGATTCTCAGTGAGCTGCCCGCCGTTGACTGGTTCGAGGCGCTGACGGAGAACTACCTCGTGCCGGGCGGCAAGCCCCTGCACTATTTGATGCGCATTCGCGAGCACTATCCCATGGCGATGCACGGGGTATCGCTGTCGATTGGCAGCGCCGCGCAGCTGGATCGCGCCTATCTTCGCGAAGTGCAGGCGCTCGCGCGGCGCATCGAGCCGGCCTGGATCTCCGATCACCTGTGCTGGACGGGAGTCGGCGGCAAGAATCTGCACGACCTGCTGCCGCTGCCCTACACCGATGAGGCTCTCAAGCACGTCGTCGCGCGCGTGCGCATCGTGCAGGACATTCTGGGCCGGCGCATCCTGCTGGAGAACGTCTCGAGCTACGTGAGCTTTCGCGACTCGCGCCTGACGGAGTGGGATTTTCTGCGCACGGTGGCCGAAGAGGCCGACTGTCTCATCCTCCTCGATGTCAACAACATCTACGTGAGCAGCATCAATCACGAATATGATCCGCACGACTACCTGGCCGCGATACCGGTTGAGCGGGTGCAGCAGATGCATCTCGCCGGTCACCAGAATCACGGCGACTATCTCATCGACACGCACGATTATCCGGTGCCCGATCCCGTCTGGGCGCTCTACGCCGACGCCGTGCGGCGCTTCGGTGCAGTCGCGACGATGATCGAGCGCGACGCCAATATTCCGCCGCTCGGCGAATTGCAGGCGGAGCTGGCGGCCGCCCGCCGGGTCGCCGCCGCCGCGCTCGCCGACACCCGCCTGCAGCGCGCCGGATAATCTCCCGTGGCGCACCTGGCAAGCATCGAGAACGATTTTCAGAATTTCCTGCTGACGGGCCGCGGGGAAATTGCGCAAAGCGTAGTCGGCACGCAGCGAGTGCCGGTCGCGACGCGTCTTGCAATCTACGGCAATGCGTACCGCTCGCGGCTCATCGAAACTCTCGAAGCGCACTACCCGGCGCTGCTGGCGCTCATTGGTGCGGAGGAATTCGCCGCGCTCGGTAGCGACTACGTGCACGCGCACGATTCAAGCTATGCCTCCGTCCGCTTCTACGGCGGCGAGCTCGGCGCGTTTCTCACATCCCACCCGGACTGCGCGGCGCGCCCGTGGCTCGCTGAACTCGCGCGCTTCGAGTGGGCGATGGCCGATGTATTTGACGCTCTCGATGCAACGCCCATCGCCGTGCAGGCTTTGGCGCAGATCGCCCCTGAGAACTGGGCGGCGCTCGGATTTGAGCTGCACCCGGCGCTGCGGCAGCTCGAGCTTTTGTGGCAGGTGCCGGCGCTATGGAGCGCGCTGACGAGCGCCCGTCCACCTCCGGCTCCCGAGGCAGAAGGGCACCCTGTCCGGTGGCTCCTCTGGCGCCGGGATTTGCAGATCTTCTATCGGCCGCTGACCGCGCTCGAAGCCGAGGCGCTCGCCATCGTGCGTGCGGGCGGCAGCTTCGGCGCGCTCTGCAGCGCGCTCTGTAGCGCGCTCGATGAGGTGCAGGCGCCGGCGCGCGCCGCAGCATATCTGCGCGAGTGGGTTGAATCGGGAATGATTGTCGGCATGCGCGCCGGCGAAGAGTAAAATGCGCCGCTTCGCTCGCTCTGCAGTGTGTGTATGCGTATCCTGGTGGTCGAGGACAATGACCTGGTCGCCGATGCGATTGCGCGCGGGCTCGGCGTAGCGGGCTTCGCGGTAGATCGCGCGCCGAGCGCTGAGCTTGCCGCCACGGCCCTCGCGGCGGAACACTTTGATCTGGCAGTGGTCGATATCGGGCTCCCCGGCGAGGATGGCCTGTCGTTCGTGCGCCGCCTGCGCAGCCAGGGTGCGACACTGCCGGTCCTGATTCTTACGGCGCGGGAAACGGTCGCGATGCGGGTGGAGGCGCTGGATTTGGGCGCGGACGACTTTCTGATGAAGCCGTTCGAGCAGTCCGAGCTGGCCGCTCGCTGCCGCGCCCTGATTCGGCGCGCCAATTTGAACACCAATGGGCAGCTGAACTTCGGCAGATTGCGCATCGACGTCGCGGGCCGTCAGTTGCGCATCGACGAGAAGCTCGTGGAGCTGACGGGGAGAGAATGGCTGGTACTCGAGTGTCTGGCGTTCTCAGCCGGCCGCGTGGTGTCAAAAGAGCGCCTGCAGCAGACGATCGCACGCTGGGATCAGGCGATGACGCCAAACGCGGTGGAGGTGTATGTATCGCGCGTGCGCGCCAAACTAGCCGATGCCGCGCTCATTCGCACCGTACGCGGACTGGGATATCGCCTCGATGAGCCTGAAGCTTGACCCGACCCTATCGATTCACCGGCGCCTGCTGATTCTCCTGCTGCCGCCGCTGGCGCTGTTGATGTTGGCCGGCGGCTTCGCCGACTACCGCGCCTCGATGGTCTTCATGCGCACCGCCTACGATCAGAGCCTGGCTGATGCGGCCTTTGCCCAGGCGGCGCTCATCAAAGTGGCCGACGGCAGAATCTCCTCACAACCGCCGTCGCAACCGGCGCCGCGCCCCAACCGCGCCGAAAGATTTTATTATTCGATCTGGGGTCCTGATCGCCTCCTGATCAGCGGCAATCCGCAACTGTCCGCGGCCTCGGGCGCGGAAGGCACCCTCGCTTATGCCGACGCCTGGCTCGGCAGCCATCCCATCCGCGTCGTAACCTACCGCATGCCCACATCCGCCGGCGTGGTCACAGTCAACGTGGCTGAAACCACCAACCGCCGCGAGGCCGCCCGGCATTTCATCCTGACCAGCACCTGGCTCATGGATTTCATCCTGGTCGACAGCACGCTGCTGTTGGTGTGGATCGGCGTACGCTACGGCCTCAAGCCGCTGCTGGCGGTGCGCGGCCAGATCGAGTCGCGCTCGCCCCGGGAGCTGCGACCGCTCGAAACCGCCGCGGTGCCTGCGGAGGTGCGCCCGCTGGTGGATGCGTTGAACGGTCTCTTTGAGGTGTTGCGCGCGGCCGCGCTCTCGCAGCGGCAGTTCGTCGCCGACGCGGCACATCAGCTGCGCACGCCGATCGCCGGGCTCGTCGGACATTTGGAGCTCCTGGCGCAGGATCCGGCTGCCGCCGGCCTCGACGGTCGGCTCGCCGTGCTGCGCGATGGGATGAGTCGCGTCGCGCATTCGGCCAACCAACTGCTCGCGCTGGCACGCGCCGACCCTTCTGCAAACCTTGCGGACCAGTTCCAGATCACCGACCTGGCGCCGCTCATCGAGCGCGTCATCGAGCGCAACGTCGATCGCTCGATCAAGGCGCGCCTGGATCTCGGCGCCGACCTCGAATCCGCGAGTGTCACGGGTAGTGGCTGGCTCATCGAGGATCTGCTCGGCAACCTCGTCGATAACGCGCTGCATTACACGCCCGCCGGCGGGCATGTCACGGTACGCTGCGGGGGCGGGGAGGACGCGCCTTTTCTTGAGGTCGAGGATGATGGTCCGGGTATTCCGGAAGGCGAGCGCAGCCGCGTGCGCCAGCGTTTCTACCGACTACCCGGATCACAGGGCCACGGCTGCGGGCTGGGGCTCGCCATCGTCGAGGAGATCGCCCGCCTGCACCGTGCCGTCGTGACGATCGATGCAGGTGCCGGCGGTCACGGAACCCGGATCCGGGTGCAGTTTCCGGCCGCCCGCAGCGCCGCGCAGGGGAAAACTGCGAACGCCGTCACAGCTTGAGCACGCCGGGTCACTATCGTCAGCTTCACGCAAGGTTCCCTCCCTATGGTTACGCGCATGAACCTGTTGGCCTCTAACAATCACCCTGCAATGGCGCGCGGCCGCGAGCGGATCGCGGGCTTCACGCTCGTTGAAATGCTCACCGTGATCACCATCGCCGCGATCCTGATGGCGCTCGGCGTGCCCTCTTACCAGTATGTGACGAATGCCAACCGCATATCGAGCGAAGTCAATGGGCTCCTCGGTGATATGCAATATGCGCGCTCCGAGGCCATCAAAGAGGGCCAGACCGTCTCGGTCTGCAGCTCGTCAAACTCGACTTCTGGCGCCCCCACCTGCAGCGGCAGCCCGGCGTGGCAGAACGGCTGGATCGTGTTCTCCGATGTCAACGGCAATGGCGCCTACGCCCCCGGCGGCGACGTCATCCTGCGGGTACAGGGCCCGTTTACATTGACCGATACTTTCAACGCCACTCCCGCCAAGAATTTCGTGACCTTCAATCGCGAGGGCTTTGCCCTGAACATGGGGGCCGCGGTCACCATCACCTTGCACGCGGCCGTTCCCGTCGCCGCCAGCACGCGCTGCCTGCAGATCACCATCGTCGGCCAGGTCACGACACAGCTTTCGGGCCAGGGAGCCTGCCTATGAGATCGCGCCCAACAAGCGCCGGCGCCCGCGGCTTCAGTCTCATTGAAGTGCTGGTGGCGCTCATCGTCGTCTCGGTGGGACTCCTCGGTATCGCCAAAATGCAGGCGATCGCCTATTCCAGCACGGGGGTCGCCAGCAAGCGCTCGCTCGCCGCCATCGAGGCCGCGAGTCTCGCCTCCTCCATGCATGCGAACCGCGCCTATTGGTCTGTCAGCGGCATTGCGCCGGCCTCCACCACGGTCACGGGGAATGCGGTCACCGCATCCACGGATCCTGCGCTCCTGGCAGCGGTTGATTGCACATCGGGCGGCGCCGTGCCCTGCACCGCGAGCGCGCTTGCGGCCTATGATCTGGGCTTCGGTCCGACTTCCTGGGCGGCCGCTCTGCAATCGCTCCTCGGGACGAGCGATCAGGCGGTCATCGCCTGCGTCAACCCGGCGCCGCCGCAGACGCCCGTGACCTGCACCGTCACCATCACCTGGTCCGAGAATCAGGTGGCGCTGAATTCACAGGAGGCCGCGGCCGCCAATGCGGCGGCGGCGGCCAACACGCCGGCGGCGCTGCAGCTGCCTTCCTACACGCTCTACATCGAGCCATGAATACGAACCCCATACGCGCCCTTCGTCGGGCGCGCGGCCACCAGCAGGGCTTCACGCTGGTGGAGCTCTCCGTCGCGGTGCTGATCGGTCTCTTTCTTCTGGGTGGCTTGCTGACGCTGGTGCAGGACATGCGCCGCACCTTCGGCAATCAGAACCAGCTCGGGCAGATGCAGGACAATGAGCGGCTGGCGATGACTCTCATCACCGATGTGATTCAAGCGGCCGGCTACTATCCGAATCCGACGCTCTGGACGATCACGACCGCGCTGCCGCTGAACGGACTGTATCCCGCATTCGTGCAGCCCGGACAGGCGATCGCCGGCACGCACAATCCCGCCCCTCCCGGCGACACCATCTCGGTGCAATTTCTCACCGCGCCCAATGACGGCATCATCAACTGCACGGGCGGCAGCAATCTCACCGGCGCGAACCAGCTCTACGTCAACACATTCAGCGCCGATGCCTTTGCCAACTTCAAATGCCAGCTGAACCTCGGGGCGCCCATTCCCCTGGTCAGTCCCACGGGCGCGCAGCTGACGCCACTCAGCGGCGGCGTGACCAATATGCAGATTCTGTACGGCGTGAAAAGGAATTTCGCGATCGTCAATAACAATGCCGACACCTACCTGAACGCCAGTCAGATGCTCGCCGCCGATTGGGGCAACGTGATCTGCGTCAAGGTGACGCTGACCTTTGACAATTCAGCGCTGCGCGCCAGCCAGCCGGGGCAGCCGGCCACCATTCAATTCACGCGCGTCATAACCGTGATGAGCCGCGGGGGGGCGAACACATGACGACACTGCAGCGCGGTGCGCAACGCGGCATGGTGCTGATCTCCAGCATGCTCCTGCTGCTGGTGGTCACCATCATGGCCCTCGCCATTTTTCGCAATTCCGGCGTCGAGGAAAGAATCGCCGGCAATCAGCGCGAAAAAGAACGCGCGCTGCATGCCGCCGAGAGTGCGCAGCAGTACGCCGAATGGTGGCTGTCGAGCGGCCTCGGGGCGACGACGCCCATCGCCTGCATCTCGATGGTGGCGGCCACGACTCCGGTTGCAGGCCAGGTGTGCGCGAACACCCTGCCGACGATTGCGCTGAACGGCAATGTCGCGAATCTGCCCTGGCAGGTGAGTGGCGCGAATGTCGGGGTCACCTACGCGCCACCCAACATGATTCTGAATCCGGCCGGCGGAGTGAACACCTATTCGCAGACGCCGGTCTTCTACATTTCCTATCTGGGTCTGACTGCGGACAGTACGACGAGCAACTACAAGCTCCTCTATCAGGTCGACGCCGCGGGCTACGGGGGCAGCGCAAATGCCGTCGCCGTAGTCGAGAGTACTTATTACGTCACGAGCGGCGTATGCAATCTTGGAGCTATTGGAGGCTGTTGATGAACATCAAATCTTACGCTGCGGCATGGGCCGTCGCGCTTACCGGCCTCATTCCTGCTGCAGCATGGGCGCAGGTCACGGTGGTCGACGACTTCACCCAGGGACAGGCAGCGGTGTCCTGGGTGCCCTTCAACGGCGCGTGTCTCACGGCCGGTACCGGCGGCGGATCGATTCCAGCCTGCGTCGGCCTCCCGTACTACACCGAGGCACTCGTCGGCGGAGCCACCGGAGCCTTGCCCGACCCGGTCGGCAGCGGCGCGCTGCGCTTCACTAACGGCTCTCCCGGCGGCTACCATCAAAACGGCGCCATCGTGCTGAATCCGGCAAACGCGTTTCCTTCCAATGCCGGTGTGCAGATCACATTTACGACGGTCACCTATCGCGGTAACTCGGGCGGCGCCGGCGGCGATGGCGCGGACGGCATCAGCTTCTTCCTGATGGATGCCGCCTATCCGCCCGATATCGGGGCCTTCGGCGGCAGCTTGGGATACACCTGTTCGAATGTGAACTACGACCCGACGCTGCGCGCGGACGGCACACCGCGTGCCTACGACGGTCTCGTGGGTGCCTACCTCGGTCTCGGCATCGACGAGTACGGCAACTTCCTGAATGGCAGTAACCCCTTTACCGGTTACAACGGCGACAATGCGATCAACACCACCGGCACGGCCGGCGGCTTCGGCTATCAGCCGGGTCGCATCGGCATGCGCGGCGCCGGCAGCGTGGGCTGGCACTCGCTCAACAACCGTTATCCCGTGCAATACCCGACGTCGCTCACCCCGGCGCAGCGCGCAAGCTCAGTGCAGAAGACCTGCAACACGGGCGTTCTCTGGGACTACTCGGTCGACCCCAATAACCCGGTGGTCTCCGCACTGCAGCCGCCGGCGAATCAGCCGATTGATTACCCGGCCATTCCGAATGCGTTTTCGCTGACGGCCGTGCAGATCGCCAACGAAGCCGCCATCACACGCAGCGACGGTACGCCGATCAGCTACAAATTGAAGATCACCTCGGGTGGCTTGCTGAGTCTTTCCTACAGCATCAATTCAGGCGCGTACCAGCCGGTGATCAGCGGGCAGAACATCACCGCCTCCAACGGGCCGCTGCCCGCGAACTTCCTGTTCGGATTTGCCGGATCGACCGGTGGCAGCACCAACATCCACGAGATCATGTGCTTCCGGGCGGCTCCGGTTAACCAGTCGGCGAGCTCCGCCGGCGGCAACCAGCAGCAGGCGGCGAAGATTCAAGCGGGCTCGCAGGTTTATTTTGCCTACTACAATCCGGACAACTGGACGGGGTCGCTCACCTCGCAGAATCTGCTGCAGGATGCCCAGGGCAATATCACCGGCTACAGCGTCCCCAATTGGGACGCTTCGTGTGTGTTGACCGGGACCGGCGGTGGGCAGGGCGCGACCTGTCCCTCCACGGGTGCCGCGAGCGTGGCTCCGGAAGCACCTAATGTCCGGACTATTCTCAGCTGGAACGGCTCGCAGGGCATCGCCTTCAGGTTTCCCAATCTCACGGCAGGCCCTGCGGGTCAGCAGGCGACCCTGGATCAGGGTGACCTCCCGTTACCCTACAACGCCAATCGGCTGAACTTCCTGCGCGGCGATCGCAGCAACGAGCAGAACATTCTCGGCGTGGGACTGTACCGTGCCCGCACGAGCGTGCTGGGCGACATCGTCGATTCGAGCCCGGCCTGGGTCGGGCCCGCCTCCTCGCCGTATGGAATCATCTTTACAGACAAGATCGGCACGAGCCCGGGCTTTCCCGAAAACGCCGGCCAGAGCTACGCGGCTTTCAAAACCGCGGGTGCGCAGACGCGCACGAATGTGGTTTACGCGGGCGCCAATGACGGCCTGCTGCACGGCTTCCGCACGGGCTCCTACAGCGCCGCCAATGTGTACCAACCGGCTCTCAATGACGGCTATGAGTTGCTGGCGTACATGCCGGGCGCCATCGTCAATACCATTCACAGCACCACCGCGGGGCTCGATTTCTCGAACCCCCAGTACGGCCATAACTTCTATGTTGACGCCACCCCGGGCACGGGCGACCTCTTCTATCAGGGCACCTGGCATACCTGGCTGGTCGGCGGCCTTGGAGCTGGAGGCGCTGCGATCTATGCGCTCGACATCACCCAGCCCGCCAACTTCACTGAGGCGAATGCCGCGACTTTGGTGATGGGCGAGTGGACGAATCAGACGCTGGTCTGCGTCAACGTGGGCGGCTGTGCCGCCAACCTCGGCAATACCTACGGGGTTCCGCAGATACGCCGCTTCCACAACGGCAAATGGGGCGCGGTGTTCGGCAATGGCATCGGCAGTGCCAGCGGTGCCGCCGGTATCTTCGTGATGATCGTCGATCCGGTGAGTGCGGCCGAGACGTTCTACTACATCGGCACGAGCGCCGCCGCAGGCGGTAACGGTATCGCCTTCGTGACGGCTGCGGACCTTGATAGCGACAACATCGCCGACTATGTGTACGCCGGAGATCTGCAGGGAAATCTCTGGCGCTTCGATCTGACGAACGCCAACCCGGCCCTGTGGGCGGCCTCTGCGAGCCCGCTCTTCACGACGCCGGGCGGCCAGCCGATCACGACTCAGGTGATCGTCGCGTCGGTGCCTGCGAATACCGGCCCGCCACGCATCATGATCGACTTCGGTACGGGCCAGGTGACGCCGTTCACCAACACCAATGCGGCGACCTACGCGAGCGGCGCGCAGGCGCTCTACGGCATCTGGGACTGGAACCTGGGTGGCGCCACGGGCTGGAACACCAAGGGGTCGGTGCAGTACGCGAGTCTGCCCACTCCGCAGACCATCGTGGCGAGCGGCCCGAGTCTGAATCTGCAGACGCAGAGCATCACGACCACGGGCATCTACCGTTCCGTGAGCAACACTCCGGTGTGCTTCAAGGGCTCGACCGGCTGCCTGGGTGGCGCCCCCGCCAACACCCAGTTCGGATGGATTCTGCCGCTGTCGGTGGTTCCGGGAACGCCGCCCAATCCTGCAGTGTCGGAGCAGGTGGTGTTCAATCCGATCCTCGAGCTCGGCATATTCATCGTGAACACGACGATTCCGCCCACCAATTCGCCGACGACGTGCTCATCGACGACGCCGACGGGCTTTACGATGGCGATCAATCCCACCACCGGAGGCTCCTTTCCGGCCTCGGTGTTCGCTGATTCGACCGGCAGTTTCAATAATCTGAACATCAGCGGCGTGGAATGGAACGGCACCGGCAGCGGCGAGGTGGTGACGAGCGGCGGCAACGGGACCGTCGGCAGCAAGGTGTACTACGTGACCCAGACCTCTTCGACGGGGTCGAGCTCCTCGGGCGTGGGTAACGGTAACGGCACGAGCACTCAGCCGCTGCCGCCCCAGCAGATGAATGTGTCGGGCGGCACGCAGGGGGGTCGCCTCACCTGGGTCCAGAGACGTTAGGAGACCACGACATGGCCAGACGATCCTCCCCTCAATCATCCGCAATGACCGGGTTCACCCTGGTGGAGCTCATGGTGACCCTGGTGGTCGCGGCCATTCTCTTCGCCATCGCCATACCCGCGTACCAGAACCAGATCCGCGAGTCGCGGCGCACCGAGGCAAAGACTGGCGTGCTGGATCTCGCGGGCCGCGAGGAGACGCTGTACAGCACGCAGAACCTGTACTCCTTGGTGCCGTTAACTTTGGGCTACGGAGCGGGTGCATTCCCGCTTGCCGTTGGCAGCAACTATTACACTGTGAATGTCCAGGTCCCGAACCCCAACGCCATTGTCACCGTGCCGCCGACGCCGTCGTTTCTGATCACCGCCACGCCGGTGGCGGGCAGCTCGCAGGCTCTGGATGCGGCCTGCCAGTCCTTCTCCGTCGATCAGCTGGGCAATCGGACGGCGCTCGATTCGGGCGGCGCGGATAATACCCGCACCTGCTGGGGCACCTGAGGAGTCGCGCGCCCGCGCCGCCGCGGGGCCCCTCCTGCGCGCAAGTTCCCGGCGCCCACGGCGCTCGCCTGCGCGTGCATCGCTTGAATCAGGGATAATCACCGGCGCACGAAGTTGATGCCGGATCCCGCGCATGCCCCTGCAGTGCTTCGACAATGTCCTCGACATGATCGGCAAGACGCCGCTCTTCGCGGCGCGCCATCTGGATACCGCAGCCTGCAGTGTTTTCCTCAAGCTTGAAAATCAGAATCCCGGCGGCTCCATCAAGGACCGCGTCGGTCTTTATCTCATCGAAGCCGCCGAGCGCGCCGGCTACATCACCCCGGGCGGCACGCTGATCGAAGCGACCGCCGGCAACACCGGACTGGGACTGGCGCTCGTCGCCGGCCAGAAGGGCTACCGGCTGCTGCTCGTCATCCCGGACAAGATGAGCCAGGAGAAGATCTTTCACCTGAGGGCGATGGGCGCCGAAGTCGTGATGACGCGCTCGGATGTGCACAAGGGCCATCCCGACTACTACCAGGATCGCGCCGCGCAGCTCGCGCGCGAGACGCCGAACTCCTTCTACGTCAATCAATTCGGCAATGAGGCGAACCCGCGCGCCCACGAGCAGACGACCGCGCCTGAGATCTGGGAGCAGATGGGTCACGACCTCGATGCCATCGTGTGCGGCGTCGGCACCGGCGGCACGATCACGGGGCTGTCGCATTTTTTTGCGCGCGTCGCGCCGCACGTGGAGATGGTGCTCGCGGATCCCGCCGGTTCAATCCTCGCGGGCTTCGTGCAGACGGGCAAATTAGGCCCGGGCGAGCGCAGCTGGCAGGTGGAGGGCATCGGCGGCGATTCGGTTCCGGTGATCTGCGATCTGTCGCGCGTCAGGAAGGCCTACACCATCACCGACGCGGAGGCCTTCCGCACCTGCCGCGAGCTCCTCGCGAAGGAGGGCATCATTGCGGGCACTTCCACCGGGACGTTGCTCGCCGCGACGCTGCGCTACTGCCGCGAGCAGACGCGCCCGAAACGGGTGGTCAGCTTCGTCTGCGATAGCGGCAATAAATATCTCTCCAAGGTCTACAACGACTACTGGATGATCGATCAGGGCTTTCTCGAGCGCGAGCGCTACGGCGATCTGCGCGATCTCATTGCGCGCCGCCACTGGGAACGCGCTGCCGTGACGGTGGACGCAAGCGAGCCGGTGCTCGCGGCCTATCGGCGCATGAAGCTCTACGACGTCTCGCAGCTGCCCGTCATGCGCGACGGCAGCATCGTCGGCATTGTCGACGAGGAGGATATCCTGCTCAACGTGTTCGCCAATCCCGAGCACTTCAATGAGCCGGTCACGAAGGCGATGGTGAGTCGGCTCATCACCGTAGCGGCGGACGCGCCGGTCTCGAGCCTGATGGAGATCTTCAATCGCGGCATGGTCGCGATCGTCATGGACGGACCTGAGTTCCTGGGGCTCGTCACCCGCATCGATCTTCTCAACTGGCTGCGCCGCAGACTCTAGGGTTCATGAGCGACGAGGACTCCCCGCACAGCTTTGCCACCCGTGTCGTGCACGGCGGCCAGCGACCCGATCCACTGACGGGCGCGGTGATGCCGCCGATCTACGCAACCTCCACCTACGTGCAGTCGAGCCCGGGCGTGCACAAGGGCTATGAGTATTCGCGCACCGCAAATCCAACGCGCGATGCCTTGCAGGCGTCGATCGCAAATCTCGAGGGGGGCCATGCGAGCTTCGCCTTCGCCTCCGGCATGGCCGCGACCGCAACGATTCTGGAGCTTCTCGATGCCGGGTCACACATCGTCGCGATGCATGACCTGTACGGCGGCAGCTATCGCATCCTGGAAAACGTGCGCAAGCGCTCGGCCGGCTACGAAATTACTTTCGCTGACCTCACCGATGCAGCAGCACTCGAAAAGGCCATTCGGCCGAATACGCGGCTGCTGTGGGTCGAGACGCCGACCAATCCACTGTTGAAGATTGTGGATCTGAGCGCGGTTGCGCGCATTGCCAAGCGCCATCACCTCCTCGCCGTATGCGACAACACATTCGCAACGCCTTGCATCCAGCGGCCGCTCGAGCACGGTTTCGATATCGTCGTGCACTCAACCACGAAGTACCTGAACGGCCACTCGGACGCAGTCGGCGGCGCCGCCGTCGTGCGTGCGGACGCGGAGTTGCAGGAAAGGCTCGCTTATCTGCAAAACGCGCTCGGCGGCGTTTCCAGTCCCTTCGATTCCTTTCTCACGCTGCGTGGCATCAAGACATTGGCCCTGCGGATGCCGCGCCACTGCGCGAGCGCCCTTGCGGTTGCGCAGTACCTTGAGAATCATGCGCGGGTCGAACGGGTGTATTACCCGGGGCTTGCGAGCCATCCGCAGCACCCGCTTGCGAAGGCACAGATGCACGGCGGCTACGGCGGCATCGTCACGGCCGTGTTGCGCGGGGATGTCAACAGCACGCGCAAGGTGCTGGAGCGCTGCAAGCTGTTCTCTCTTGCCGAGAGCCTCGGAGGGGTGGAGAGCCTGATCGAGCAGCCGGCACTCATGACCCATGCCTCGCTGCCGGCTGCCATGCGTGACGCGTTGGGCATCAGCGACAGCCTCGTGCGCTTATCGGTGGGCATAGAAGATCCGCAAGATCTGCTCGCGGAACTGCGCCGCGTGCTCGCCTGAGGCGCAGCGCGCGGCCGATGGGGGCTTCATCTGTGTCCGTGCCGGCCTAGAAGCTCGCGAGCACTTCGCGCGCGGCGCGCTGTCCGCTCTGCAGCGCACCCGTGACGGTCGCCGTTTCCCCCTGCGTATCGGTCGCCTCGCCGGCAAAGAAGAGCGCGTTGGCGAGCGGCGCTGCGAGGCGCGCGCGCGCCGCCTGGCCCCCGACCGTGACGTAGCTGTAGGCGCCGCGGGCAAAGGGATCCTGCTGCCAGTCATGGAAGTAGGAGCCTTCAAGCGTTGCCGACGCGAGGCAATCCCTGCCAAACATGGATTGCACGGCGGCGAGCGCCAGCGCCACGATTTCCCGGGGCGAACCCGCGGCCGACAGGCGCGCGGCCTTTGGGCCGCCGGCCCAGGCGACGAGCAGCGGCGCGCGCACCGGCAGCTGCGTCCAAAACGTCGGGAATTGCGCATCCGGCGCATGAAAGAACGTGGCGTTGCGATAGCGTCCGCCGTTGAACTCCTCCCAGAATGCTGAATTGAAGCGCAGCATGAGCTTGATCACCGCACCGGAGGCGAGTCCCTGCAGAGCCGCCCGTTTGTCATCAAGGGCGGGACTGAAAAGCACGGCGCCCGGCGTATCCGCAGGCTGCTGCAGCACCCCCAGCGGCAGGGTGATGATCGCGCGCGGCGCGCTCGCCCGCAACGGCGCGCCGATGCAGGTACCTTCGATCTCCACCGAGCCTTCTGACCAGCGCACGCGGCGTACGATGGTCTGCAGCTGCAGGCGCACGCCGGCGCGCTGCAGCGAGTTTGCCAGCGTTGCCAGCAGCGCATCGTAGCCGCCCTGCGGGCGCGATCGCGACGCATCGTCGTCCAGCATATTTGCGGTCCACTCCGCGGCGATGGCGCGCGCGCTCGCGCGGCGGGTGTCGGCGGCATCAAAGCCTTCCGCCATCATCCGGGCGTAGCGGCGCGCCTCGGGGGAGAGATCCTGCGATTGCTCGAGAAAGCTGTCGAAGGTCGCATCGTTCATCTTGAGTGCCGTGCTCGCGCGCATCGCGCGCTGCACCTCGTAAAAGTAGTCATTGCGCGCCGCCAGCTCGCCCTCGTGCAGCCGAAAATGCGTGTCGGTCGATTCAATGGCCGTTTTGCCGCCGCTGCGCAGGATCGCCATGGTGGTCGCGGCGCGGCCGTGAATGAACTCCGCACCGTATTCGATGGGCACGGCCAGGTCGGGCATTGGGCGCGTCCAGATGCGTCCGCCCATGCGATCACGCGCCTCGAGCAGCAGCATGCGACGCCCGCTGTTGGCGAGTTCGGCGGCGGCAGCCAGGCCCGCTGCGCCCGCGCCGATGATCAGTACGTCCGCTGCGGGATCCGTCATAGCCAATCGCACTTCTCGGCAAAGGTAGAATGATCCCATGCCCGCAAGCCCTATTCCCAGCGCGCTCCTCTGCCATGCCGCGTGCGCCTGCGAGGCGGCACGCTCGCTTAACGTCGCCGTCAGCGTTCTCGGTGGCGGGCGTCTGCAGCTCCTCTATGCGCTCGATGCGGATCCGGCACGCCTGCGCATACCGGCCGAGCGCGCGGCGCAGCGCGGCGATGAGCTCTGGAGGCATACGTGCTTTGAAGCCTTCCTGCGCGTGACCGGCACTGCAGGCTACTGCGAGCTGAACTTTGCGCCGTCGCGCGCCTGGGCGATGTACCGCTTCAGCGCGCGCCGCGAGGGCATGGCGGTCATCACCGACGCGCGTGCTCCCGAGATCGCCGTGCAGCGCAGGCCGGCAGGTTTGACACTGGCCGCGACCGTGGTATGGCGTGACTTAATCAGGGGCGCGCCGCCGCTCAGTGTGCGCATGGCGGCGGCCGCCGTCCTGGAGGATGAGGGTGGTAGTCTTTCGTACTGGGCATTGCGGCATCCGCCGGGGAAGCCCGACTTCCATCACCCCGACAGTTTCACGCTGGAGCTGGCTCTATGAGGTTTGGGATCGACCGGCTCCTCGAGGAGCGGGCATTACGCCTTCCCTTGAAGGGGCGCCGGGTGGCGCTGCTGGCGCATCCGGCCTCGGTCACGTCGGACCTGAGCCACGCGCTCGATGCGCTCATGGCGCAGGGGGATGTGCGCATCGTTGCGGCCTTCGGGCCGCAGCACGGACTGCGCGGCGACAAGCAGGACAACATGATGGAGTCGCCGGACTTCGTCGACCCGGTGCACGGCATTCCCGTCTTCAGTCTGTACGGAACGGCGCGGCGTCCCACTGCGGCGATGATGGACCGCTTCGATGTGCTGCTGGTGGATCTGCAGGACGTCGGCTGCCGCGTCTACACCTTCGTCACGACTCTTCTCTATGTGCTCGAAGAGGCGGCGCGCAGCGGCAAATCCGTCCGGGTGCTCGATCGGCCGAATCCCATCGGGCGCCCGGTGGAGGGGCTCCTGCTGCGTCCCGGCTGCGAGAGCTTTGTGGGCGCGGGCGCGTTGCCCATGCGGCACGGACTCACCCTGGGGGAGCTGGCGCGATGGTTCATCCGCACCGCGCACCTCGATGTCGACTGCGAGGTCGTGACGCTGCAGGGCTGGCAGCCTACGAGCGCCCCGGGCTATGGGTGGCCGCTCGGCGTGCGCGCGTGGGTCAACCCGAGCCCGAATGCACCGAACCTGTGGATGGCGCGGTGCTACCCGGGAACCGTGATGCTCGAAGGCACGACTTTGTCCGAAGGGCGGGGAACCACCCGGCCGCTCGAGCTTCTCGGGGCGCCGGACCTTGATATTCGCGGATTGATTGCGCACATGCAGGCGCTCGCGCCGCAGTGGCTCAGCGGCTGTCGTTTGCGCCCCTGCAGCTTTGAGCCCACGTTCCACAAGCATGTCGGAATGCTCTGCGCGGGCTTTCAGATTCATGTAGAAGACGGATCCTACGATCATCAGGGGTTCAGGCCATGGCGGCTGGTTGCGCTCACGCTCAAGGCGCTGCGGCGGCTCAACCCGGACTATCCGCTGTGGCGCGATTTTCCGTATGAGTATGTGAACGATCGGCTGGCCTTCGATGTCATCAACGGCAGCGATCTTCTGCGCGCCTGGGTGGATGATGCAGACGCGGCGCCTGCGGATCTGGATGCCCTGGCTTTGCGGGATGAGGCGGCATGGCGCGCCGAGCGCCGCGAGGTGTTGCTGTATGAGGATTGAATGGCTGCTGTAATTGCACGCGCGGCGTTCTTTGGCGGTCCCGACATGAGCGCGGATAGGGATTCGAGTCTCGAGAGGGCCGCGGGCGCGCGCTTCGTGCCGGGCGCGCTCGAGACGCTGCGCGCGCGGCGCGCGACCGAGGCGGCCTGAGCCAGACCCATGCAAACGGCCCGCGACATCACGACGTATCGCAAATTCTGGGCGGCGCGCTTCGGTACGGCGCCCTTTCTGCCGACTTCGCGCGCGGAGATGGAGGCGCTCGGCTGGGACAGCTGCGACATCATCCTCGTAAGCGGCGACGCCTACGTCGATCATCCCAGCTTCGGCATGGGCGTCATCGGCCGGGCGCTCGAGGCGCAGGGCTTTCGCGTGGGCATCATTGCGCAGCCTGATTGGCACGGCACCGCTTCCTTTGAAGCACTCGGCCGGCCGAATCTATTTTTCGGCGTCACCTCCGGCAACATGGATTCCATGGTGAACCGCTACACCGCAGAGCGGCGCATCAGGAGCGACGATGCCTACACGCCGGGCGGCGCCGGCGGCGCGCGCCCGGATCGCGCCGTGATCGTCTACGCGCAGCGCGTACGCGAGGCGTTCAAGGACGTGCCGATCGTCATCGGCGGGATCGAGGCCTCGCTGCGCCGCATCGCGCATTTTGATTATTGGTCCGAGAAGGTGCGCCGCTCGATCCTCCTGGATGCCAAGGCCGATCTTCTGGTGTACGGCAATGCCGAGCGCCAGGTGTGCGAGCTCGCGCACCGGCTCGCCGCCGGCGAACGAATCGCGGACATCACCGACCTGCGCGGCACTGCCTTCGCGCGCAGCGCGGTGCCTGCGGAGTGGATCGAGATCGATTCGACCCACCTCGATGCGCCGGGGCCGCTCAATCCGCCGCTCGATCCCTATGCGATGGAACCGGGCGCGGCCCATCAAAGGGAGCGCGCGCGAGCGGCACCACCCGAGGCCCAAGCGGTGCGCTTCATCCGCGGAGTCAAAAACGCCGATCGTGAGCGGAGCGTCATCCGCATGCCCTCTTGCGAGGCGGTGACGGCGGATGCCGTGCTCTATGCGCACGCCTCGCGCATCCTGCATTTGGAATCCAATCCCGGCAATGCGCGCGCGCTCGTACAGCGCCACGGCAACGTGGACGTGTGGCTGAACCCGCCGCCGATCCCGCTCACCACCAAGGAGATGGACTGGGTATACGAGCTGCCCTATCAGCGCCGCCCGCATCCGGCGTACGGCGCCGAGGTGATCCCCGCGTACAAGATGATCCGCTTTTCCATCTCCATACAGCGCGGCTGTTTCGGCGGCTGCACTTTCTGCTCCATCACCGAGCACGAAGGACGCATCATCCAGAATCGCTCCGAGGAATCCGTGCTGCGCGAGATCGGCAGGGTGCGCGACACGGTGCCGGGTTTTACCGGCGTCATCTCGGATCTCGGCGGGCCCACCGCCAACATGTACCGGCTCGCCTGCAAGAGTCGCGAGATCGAGAGCGCGTGCCGCCGGCCCTCCTGCGTCTTTCCGGGCATTTGTCCGAACCTGAACACGGATCACGCGCCGCTCATTCGCCTGTACCAGCGCGCGCGCCAGGTGCCCGGCATCAAGAAGGTGCTGGTTGCATCGGGCGTGCGCTATGACCTTGCGGTCGAATCCCCCGAGTACGTTAAGGAGCTCGCGCAGCACCACACGGGCGGCTATCTGAAGATCGCGCCCGAGGCGCTTGCCGACGGGCCGCTCTCCAAGATGATGAAGCCGGGCGTCGCGGCCTACTACAAATTCAAGGAACTCTTCGACCGCTACTCCAAAGAGGCCGGCAAGGAGCAGTACCTCATTCCCTATTTCATCGCGGCTCATCCGGGCACCTCCGACGAGGACATGCTGCAGCTCGCCTTGTGGCTGAAGAAGAACCGCTACCGCGCGGATCAGGTGCAGGCGTTCCTGCCCGCGCCGATGGCGACGGCCACGGCCATGTACCACAGCGGCAAGAATCCGCTGCACCGGATCACCCGCCAGAGCGAAGAGGTGCGCATTCCCCGAGGCCTGAAGGTGCGGCGCCTGCACAAGGCTTTTCTGCGCTACCACGATGCGAACAACTGGCCGATCCTGCGCGAGGCCCTGCGCCGGATGGGCCGCGCCGATCTCATCGGCAACGGCAAGCAGCATTTGGTGCCCGCGTGGCAGCCGCCGGGCAGTGGCGAGGCGCCCGTGGTCAAGCGTCACGCCAGGCTGGCACGGCCGTTTCGCACCCAGCACACGCGTTAGTACCGTCTTGGTGCGAACCGGAGTAGGGTCGCAAGCATGCGCGGCATTTCCTTCCCGTCCCTCGCCGTCCTGATGCTCGCACTGGGGGTGCCGGTCCTCGCCGCAAGCCCCGCGGGCTCGCAGAATTCAGCGCCGGTCGCGGGTGCGGCCGCGACGCTCCTGCAAATCGACGGCGCGATCGGGCCGGCCACCTCCCGCTATTTCGTGCGCGGCCTCGAGGCGGCCGAGGCGCGCGGCAGCACGCTCGTCATCCTGCAGATTGACACTCCGGGCGGACTTGACACCTCCATGCGCGACATCATTCGCGCCATTCTCGCCGCGCCGATTCCCGTCGTGAGCTACGTCGCCCCCTCGGGTGCGCGTGCGGCCAGTGCCGGCACCTATATTCTTGTCGCGAGCCACATCGCAGCCATGGCGCCCGCGACCAATGTCGGAGCCGCGACTCCGGTATCGATCGGCGGCGAGGAAGCACCGGCGCCGCCCGCTGCCCCGGCGGGTGCGCCCGCCAAGGATGCTCCCGCCAAGGATGCCCACGCCGTCGCGCCCGAGCCCAGTACGCCGATGGAAAGAAAAGTAGTCAATGACGCGGCGGCCTACCTGCAGAGCCTCGCGGAGCTGCGCGGTCGCAATGTGCAGTGGGCCGAGCAGGCGGTGCGCGGCGCCGCCAGCCTTTCTGCGAGCGATGCCCTCAAGCAGCATGTCATCGATCTCATCGCGCGCGACGTGCCGGACCTGCTCGCGCAGATCGACGGCCGCGAGGTGCGTGTGGCTAACCGCTCGGTGAAGCTTGCGACTGCCGGGCTCAGCGTCGAGCGCGTCGATCCTGATTGGCGCACGCGGCTGCTGTCGGTAATTACGCATCCCACGATTGCCTACGGGCTGCTGCTGGTCGGCCTCTACGGCCTGCTTCTCGAGGGCTACAATCCGGGGGTCATGTTTCCGGGCGTGATCGGCGTGATCTCGCTGATGCTCGCCCTGTTCGCCCTGCAGATTCTGTCGGTCAACTATGCGGGGCTCGCGCTCGTGGTGCTGGGCGTGGGCATGATCATCGCCGAGTTTCATGTTCCGGCCTTTGGCTCGCTGGGACTCGGCGGACTCGTTGCGTTCGTCGTGGGCTCGATCATCCTGTTCGATACGGAGACTCCGGGCATGGCAATCGGCTTGCCGCTGATCGGCGGCGTTGCGACCGTCGGCGGTCTGGTGGTGCTCGCCATCGCGTTCTTGGGGGCGCGCGCGCAGCGCCGCCCCGTCGTGACGGGTGAACGCATCATGGTGGGGCAGACCGCCGAAGTCGTAGAGAACTTCAGTGACATGGGGCAGGTGCGCTATGCCGGCGAGCTTTGGAACGCGCACACGACGATGCCGCTGCGCGTCGGGCAGCAGGTGCGCATTGTGAAGGTCGAAGGTCTGGGATTGTGGGTCGAGCCTATTTGAGGCGCAGGGGAAAGTCATGCCATTCACCATCGTTGTCGTTGTCTTCGTCGCCGCTTTGTTTTTCACCACCGTCAAGGTGCTGAACGAGTACGAGCGCGGCGTCATGTTTACGCTCGGCCGCTTCACGGGCATCAAAGGCCCGGGCCTCATTCTGGTCGCGCCGATGGTGCAGCAGATGCGCAAGGTGGACTTGCGCGTGATCGTGCTTGACGTACCGAAGCAGGACGTGATCTCGCGCGACAACGTCTCGGTGAAGGTCAACGCCGTCGTCTACTTCCGCATCGTCGATCCGGGCAAGGCGATCATTCAGGTCGCCAATGTCTTCGAGGCCACGAGCCAGCTGGCGCAGACGACCTTGCGCTCGGTGCTCGGCCAGCACGAGATGGATGACCTGCTCGCGCAGCGCGACAAGCTGAACGCCGATATCCAGCGCATCCTCGATCAGAGTACCGAGGCCTGGGGCATCAAGGTGACGAAGGTCGAGATCAAAAACGTTGATCTCGATGAGACCATGATCCGCGCCATGGCGAAGCAGGCAGAGGCTGAACGTACGCGCCGCGCCAAGATCATTCATGCGGAAGGCGAGAGCCAGGCAGCGCAGATGCTGGTGCAGGCAGCGCACTCGCTCTCGCAGGAGCCGGCCGCCATGCAACTGCGCTACCTGCAGACCCTCGCGGACATTTCCAACGAGAAGAGCTCGACGATCGTGTTTCCGCTGCCGCTGGATCTCATCACGCCGCTGATGAAAAACCGCGGATGAGGTTCGATGGCGGCAGGATCCTCGCCAGCAGCGGCGTGCTGCTGGCGCTTGCCACGCTGCTCGGCGCCTTCGGCGCCCACGCCTTGCGCAGCGAATTGTCTCCCGAGCGGTGGAGCGTCTTCCTGACGGCCGACCGCTACCAGTTCTTTCATTCCCTCGGGCTTCTGGGGATGGGTGTTGCGGCACGCCAGGCGGATGGGGCGCTGCTGCGCTGGGCGGCAGCGCTGCTCGTCATAGGCATCGTGTTCTTCTGTGGAAGCCTGTATGCGCTCGCCTTCGGCGCGCCGCAGCCTGTAGGGTTCCTGACACCGCTCGGGGGCCTGATACTGGTCGCGGGATGGACCGCGTTTGCCATAGCCGTGTGGCGCACTCGGATGCGCTGAGCATCGTCTTGCCAGCCGCGTGAGCGCCTCCGGATTGCCGATCGATGCAGCGCTGCCGGCGCTTTGCGCGGCACTCTCGCAGCATGGGGTCGCTGTGCTGCAGGCGCCGCCGGGCGCCGGCAAGAGCACCGTCGTTCCTCTCGCCATGCTCGATCAACCCTGGGTGGGACAGAAGAAAGTCGTCATGCTCGAGCCGCGCAGACTTGCGACCCGCGCGGTGGCCAATCGCATGGCGTTCACTCGCGGGCAGCGAGTGGGCGAGACGGTCGGCTATCGCATGCGATTGGAGTCGCGTATCTCACGCGCTACCCGCATCGAAGTGGTCACCGAGGGAGTCCTTGCGCGCATGCTGCAGGAGGACCCCGCGCTCGAGACCACGGCTCTCGTCATCTTCGATGAGTTTCACGAGCGCTCCCTGCAGTCCGATTGGGGTCTGGCATTGCTTTTGGATGCGCGCGCGAATTTGTCGCCCGACATCAGGATCCTGGTGATGTCCGCGACGCTCGAGGTGGAACGCGTCGCGGCACTTCTGGACGCGCCGGTCGTTGCAACCGCGGGACGCTCGTTCGCTGTCGAAATCCGCTACGCCGGGCGTGGTGCGCCGCCATTGCCGCAGGGCGCAGCTGCGGGCAGCGCATCGCCCGAGCGGCTGGTCGCGCAATTGATCGAGCGGGCCGTGCGCGAGGAATCGGGCGACGTGCTGGCGTTCCTGCCCGGCGCCCGCGAGATCCGTCGCGTGCAGGAGTTTCTCGAAGCGTCGCGCCTTGCGCCGGAAGTGTGTATCCGGCCTCTGTTTGGCGACCTTGGAGACTCGGATCAGGATGCGGCACTTGCACCCGCCGCGCCGGGCACGCGCAAAATCGTGCTTGCGACCAATATCGCCGAGACCAGCCTCACCATTGAGGGCGTACGCATCGTCGTGGACTCGGGCCTCGTGCGCCGCCTGGTATTCGATCCTGCGACGGGCATGAGCCGCCTCGAGACCGAACGCATCTCGCGGGCGTCGGCCGAGCAGCGCTGCGGCAGAGCCGGGCGCGTGGCGCCCGGCATGTGTTATCGAGCGTGGAGCACCGCGGCGCATAAGAGTCTCGCACCCTTCACGCCGCCGGAGATTCTGGCCGCCGACCTTGCGTCCCTCGCATTGGATCTTGCGCGCTGGGGCGTGCGCGATGCGAGCGAACTCAAATGGCTCGATGCGCCGCCCGCTGCCATGTTGGCGAGCGCCCGCGATTTGCTGGCGCGGCTTGCAGCCCTGGATGCTGACGGCCGCATCACAGCGCAGGGAAGAGAAATGGCTGCGCAAAGCGTGCACCCGCGCCTTGCGCATATGCTGCTGCGTGCCCGCTCGCTCAAGCGCGTGCCGCTCGCGGCAATGCTTGCGGCGCTGCTGTCGGAGCGTGACCTGTTGCACGGTGCGGCGGGTGCCCGCGACACCGACATCCGCTCGCGGCTCGACATCCTGCTGCACGCCGAGGGTTCTGCAGCGGCAAATCGCGCCGCAGTACAACGCTCACGGCGTCTGGCGCGGGAGCTTGCGCAGCGAGCGGGAACCGACCTCAACGCGGTTGGGGAGGCAAAAGAAGCCGGGTTGCTGCTGGCCTTTGCCTATCCTGATCGAATCGGCCGCCGCCGACCTGGAGCCGAGGCACGCTATACGCTGGCCAACGGTCGAGGCGCATTTTTTGCGCAGGCCGACAGCGTGTCGAACCAGGAGTTCATCGTTGCGGTGGATCTGGATGATCGTGACCGCGATGCGCGCATCCGGCTCGCGGCCCCGGTCGAGCGGGCGGATCTCATCGAGCATTTTTCCGCCCGCCTGGTGCGCACGACATCCATCAGATGGAACGCGCGCGAGGAGGCCGTCATCTCACGCCGCGTGCTCAAGCTCGACGCACTCATCGTTGAAGAACAGCCGCTCGATCCCGTGCCGGCAGAGGCGGCCCGGGCCGCAATGCTGATGGGCGTGCGCGAGCTTGGCTTGGCGGCGCTGCCCTGGGATCGCGAAGCGCGCGATCTGCAGGCGCGCATGCAGTTCGTGCGCGGGCTGGCGCGCGCAGACCCGAGCATGTGGCCCGCGGTTGACGACGCGGCGCTCGCCGAGTCCATGGAGACGTGGCTTGCTCCGTGGCTCGACGGCGTAACACGCCGCGAGCACCTCGCCCGGGTGCCGCTTGTGCAGGCCCTGAGCGCGCTATTACCGTGGGATGAGCGGCGCAAGCTTGATGAGCTGGCGCCGACTCACTTGACCGCGCCCACGGGCTCGCGGCTGCGCATAGACTATCTGGACGAGGCCGGGCCCAGCGTCGCGGTGCGCCTGCAGGAGGTTTTCGGGCTTAGCGAAACGCCGTGCGTCGCCGGCGGCGCGGTGCGCGTGACCTTCAAACTTCTCTCTCCGGCGCAGCGTCCGGTGCAGATCACGCGCGACCTGGCGGGTTTCTGGCAGGGCTCCTACGCCGACGTTCGCAAGCATCTTCGCGGACGCTATCCAAAGCACTACTGGCCGGAGAATCCACTCGAAGCGCAGCCGCAGCGCACCGTGCGGCGCAAGGATGCCTAGGCCGTTCGGGGCGCCGTCGAGGCTACTTCAGCCCTTCCGCCTTCAGCGCCGCGATCACCTGCGGCCGTGAGCCCACGCGCTCGTGGAAGCGCTTCAGCGCCGGCCACTGTCCAAGATCGATGCCCACACGGCCAAACCAGCCGAGCACCACAAACAGGTAAGCGTCGGCCACCGTGAACTGCTCGCCCATGAGAAAGTTTTTTGTACCGAGCGCATTCTGCAGCCAGTCCACGCGCTTGGTGAGATTGACGCGCGCGAATTTCTTCATATCCTCGCTCGCGGCGGGATTAAAGAGCGGCGCAAAGGTTTTGTGAATTTCCGAGTTGATATAGGCCAGCCACTCTACCAGCCGGTAGCGTTCCAGCGTGCCGGCCGCCGGCGCCAGCTTGGCGGCGGGATTGAGGTCGGCGATGTATTGCAGCACGGCGACGTTCTCGGTCAGAAGCTCGCCGTTGTCGAGGCGCAGCGCCGGAACATAGCCCTTGGTATTGATGGTGTTGAAGTCCTCGCCGTCCGCAGTCCGCCGGTTCTTGCGATCGACCGACACGGCCTCGAACTTGATTCCCGCTTCGTTCAAGGAGATATAGGACGCCAGTGAACAGGCGCCGGTGAGATAGTAGAGCTTCATGGCCAGACTCCTTGGTCATCGGGTGGATCGCCATGCTAACGTTGTCATATAGGTTCGCAAGGGGGATGGGCGCATGAGAATACTGTCGCTGTGCGTGACCCTGGTCGTTCTCAGCGGGCTCGCGAGCGGCTGCCAGAAGCGCGAGCCGACCCGGCCGGCAGAACCGACCGTAACAGGTGCAAAGACAGGGCGCGGCACGTCCACGGAGAAGGCGCACGGTGGCATCGGCTGCGCGGGATTTGCGGAATCCGTGCGTCGACGACACTTCGATCTGCCCTGACTGGTACAATTTGCCGCGTTGGGCCTGTAGCACAGCGGTTAGTGCAGGGGACTCATCGAAAAGGTGCCTTCATGCGGAAACGCGTGAAGTGGACGGGATGAATTCAGGGGAACCTTCGAGCCGCGCGCATCCACGCAGTTCATGGCAATCCTGAGCCAAGCCGGCGGAGCACCGCCGGAAGGTGCAGAGACTACCTGAGGGCTCGCAGCGCCCTTAATAACAGGCAAGAGCATCCCGCACCCACACGCACGAATGTGCGCGGGTGAAGAGATAGTCCACTCCCGGTGGAAACGCCGGAGCAAGTGAATCCCTTGGTCGTAGGTTCGAATCCTACCGGGCCCAGTTTTCAGATCCGGTCCTATCCGAGGACATGGTAGTCAATTTATTCCGGAGACATCGGTAACAGCTTAGCACCGAAGGGATTGGGGGCACACTCGACGCGACCTGTCTCGTGATCGAAGAATCCCAAGTCGTAGTGCATAAAGCTGACCAACC
>DATHRI010000004.1:0-2688 GCA_035481795.1 Steroidobacteraceae bacterium | reverse complement strand
TTCTCCTCATTTACCTGTAGAAGTACGGATCGAGGACGCGTACCTCGGTGATCCGCGAGATAGGCAGTTTGTTGCGGGCCGCGGCGCGGCGGACGGCCTCGGGTGTAGGACCGTCGTAGATGCAGAACGTGTGCCTGCGATCAGGTGTGACGTATGATTGGACCCATGTGACGCCGTCCTCGGCGTTGTTCTCGATGACCTTGCGGCACAGGCTCACACCGCCCTCGTCCTGCGGGATGCTGAGGCCGTCTGGAAATTCTCGTTCGATCAGGTAGCGGGACATAACGGGACTCCGATGACGCCTGGGGATTCAGGCGCGAAGAATCATGCCCCGCAGACACGGGAAACAAATCGGTAAAATTGCCCAAATTGGAGGGCTGGCTTACCCATATTGGACACGAGATCCACCCAGATATGAACGCGGTCAAAATATGCCAGACCGTAGCGTGCGGGCCTGAGCAAGTTGGAAATTTCCGGCCCTTTGCGCGGCCACGACGGATCGGTTACAACTGGCGCTACCCCGCTTCCCTCGGGTACACATTCGATGGAACTGCTCGAGCGTGAACAATGTTTCGCGGAATTAACGGGATGGCTGCAGGCCGCAGCCGAGCGCGGCGGCTGTATCGCGCTCGTGGCCGGCGAAGCGGGTATCGGCAAGACCGTCTTGCTGCAGGAATTTTCGCGTCAGCAGCGCGAGCCGCGGGTACTGTGGGGAGCGTGCGACGCGCTTTTCACGCCCCGGCCTCTCGGCCCGCTGCACGACATCGGGCGGCAGACGCAGGGCGCGCTGTTGGCGGCCCTCAATTCCGGAGCGACCCGCGACGCAATCTTCACCGCAGCGCTCGACGAATTGAGCCGGGCAAAATCGCTGGTCGTATTCGAAGACATGCATTGGGCGGACGAAGCAACGCTCGATCTGCTCAAGTATCTAGGCCGACGCATTCAGGACACATACGCCATGCTCGCGGTTACTTATCGCGATGACGAGGTCGGCTCGCGACACCCATTGCGATACGTAATTGGCGAATTGCCGCATGCCAGTGTGCGCAGAATGCTGCTCTCGCCGCTTTCAGAATCCGCCGTCGCGCAGCTGGCAAGGCGGGCGAAGCGCCCCTCGAAAGGATTGCACAGTCTTACCGGCGGCAATCCGCTGTTCGTGACCGAAGTATTGGCTGCGGCTGCCGACACCGTACCCTCTACCGTGCGCGACGCCGTGCTCGCGCGCGCGGTCAGGCTTCCGCCGCAAGCGCGCGATATTGCGGAGCTGGTCTGCGTTGTTCCCGGAAAGGCGGAAATCTGGCTGCTGGAACAGGCCGCCCGGCTGAGTGATGAGGGTATCGAGGGTTGCCTGAGCATCGGCATGGTGCGTTTTGAGGACGGGTCTCTGGCCTACCGGCATGAGCTTGCCCGGCGCGCGATTGAAGGCTCGCTTTCCCGGCCTCGGCTGCGAACTCTGCACGAAAAAGTGCTTGCCGTTCTGGCGGCGCGGCCCAATATCCCTGCCGCGCGCCTCGCATATCACGCCGATGGCGCGCGCAATGCAGCTGAAGTACTGCGTCTCGCTCCCATGGCCGCCATGCAGGCGGCGTTGGTGGGTGCACATCGTGAAGCCGCATCGCACTACCAAATTGCACTCCGGTACGCGGACGGACTCATCCCAGTAGAGCGCGCACAGCTGCAGGAGCAACTATCGTACGAGTATTATTTGACGAGTCAGCATGAACGCGCCATCGAGGTGCAACGCTCCGCGCTGGAAATTTGGCGCGCCTCGGAAGAGCGCATAAAGGAAGGCAGCGCGCTGCGTTGGTTGTCGAGGCTTAGCTGGTTTGCCGGACGGCGCGCCGAGGCCGACCAGTACGCCGCCGACGCGGTCGCGACGCTCCAAGCGTTGCCGCAGAGCCCGGAGTTGGCGATGGCGTACAGCAATCGAGCGCAACTCGACATGGAGGCGCACGAGATTGATTCCGCAATTGGTTGGGCGCAGCGGACCATCGCTCTTGCGGAGCCGTGGGCGAACCACGAGATTCTGAGTGATGCATTGAATACGCTCGGCACCGCACGGCTTATTGCCGGCGACACCTCAGGTTGGGCCGATCTCGATCGTAGTCTGCAACTCGCCCTGGCCGGCGGCTTTCAGGGCCCAATAGCTCGCGCCTATACCAACCTGTGCGCCATGGCCGTGTCTCGCCGCCAATACGGGCCGGCGTCCCGTTATCTTCGGCAAGGTCTGGAGTACTGTGAACGGCACGAACTGGATTCCTGGTGGCTTTACCTGGTCGCATACAGCGTGCGGATGAAGTTCGAGCAAGGCAACTGGAGCGGCGCGAGTGACGACGCGGAGATTGTGCTGCGCCATTCACGCACGACACCTGTCACCCGCATTCCAACGCTGAGGGTTCTCGGGCATCTGCGAATTCGGCGCGGCGACCCTGGCGCAAGCGAGCCGCTGGAAGAAGCGCGCGGGCTCGCAGGCACCATACCGGAACTGCAGCGCATCGGCACGCTTGCCGCGGCATATGCCGAAGCTGCATGGCTTGCGGGCGATCGCGCGGGCGTTCTACGAGAGGCGAAGCCGGCGTACGAGATGGTGCGCCATCGACGAGATCCGCGGATGACGGGAGAACTTGCAGCCTGGCTATGGCGGGTGGACGGCCTCGAGCAGCTTCCAACGGAAATCCCCGAACCCAA
>DATHRI010000003.1:0-152660 GCA_035481795.1 Steroidobacteraceae bacterium | reverse complement strand
GCGAATGGGCTCGCAGAATACGATCGACGCGAACTTGAAATTCGCCCACAACAGCCCGCAGCCGTGATTGCGAGGCAATACCGGGTCGGAATATCGGATGTTCGAAAAGCTTAACCAATACCGGGCGCATTGCAGGCCACGGCGAATAGGCTCGTAGAATACGATTGACGCGAACTTGAAATTCGCCCAAGACAGCTCCCACCCGTGATATTCACGACCATTTGTACTGATCTTCGGCGCTTGCCGTTGTGACGGAAGCAGCACCCTGCAAACGTCCGAAGCCAGCATTGCGCCTTAAAGCACAAGCGTGGCTACGCAGCCGCAGCTGCGGCGGCCGGCATTTCTGCTTAACGTGAACGGCGTCGCACTTTCCCGCGCTGGCTTTCGTCACGAAGCATCGTGCCATCCGCGAGCCGGAGCCTCTGCCATGACCGCGAGACATACAGTAGTAAGCGCGCGGGGGAACTGGATGGACGCCGCCGGAAACGCGGTCTTATGCTCCTGAGAACCAACGGCTAGTCACTCGTTCAGCTCGAATGACGCATACGCGAATGGCGGACGCGGCGGGTCACCGCCCGGCTCCGCAGCTCAAGTACGAAGTGGCGGTGCGTATGCTCTGCGACTTCACCCCCAAACAAGGTAGCGGACCGCGGCGTACTCTATTTGTTCGATGATCACTTTGCGCGCGCTGAAGTGCGCAATCTTTTGCCGCGGTGGTGGCGGATCAATGCGATGCCTTTGCGGACTTGTTCTTCAGGTAGATAATTTCGCCGGCGGTGCCGGTAACGAGGAGGGCGATATTTGACACCAAAAACACCCAATTGTGCAGCAGGTAGCTGTAAAGAGCGAACCCGGTTGATGCACTCAGCTGGCCTATGAAGAGCCACCGCGACACGCCGGCGTCGCTTTTGGTACGCCATCGCGTATACACCTGCCGGCCGATCGTCAGTAGCAGGACCGCCGAACTCGTCCAGCCGATCAGATCTACGATATTCATCCGGTCGCCCCGCCCTAGGCGGTTGTTTAGCGCGCGCGCACCGCACCCCGCGTATTGTGCCTGGGTGCTTATTTTTGATCGCTGCGGTGCGGACGCTAGCAAAGCGATGCCATTCTTCGCCAGTTCGCAAAACTTGCATTTTATAACCACGCTAGCGTCGAAGTGTATGCAACGGCCGGCTCAGGCGCGCGTGGTAGCATTTGCCATGGAAGAATTGGCGCCCGCAGCCGGGCCGTAACAACGGACTGCAGGATGAAGCGGTTTGCGCTCCTACCGTTTCTTCTGCTGCTGCCAGTCTGCAGCATCGCACAGCGTCCAGCGGCTGCTAGCCGTTTGGATTCGGAGACTACAATCTACGTAGTGCGGCGCGGTTGGCACATCGATGTCGGGTTCAATAGGGCGAACATCGAGGCGCCACTTCAATCCACACTCGCGGACTTTCCCAGCGCGCGATATGTTTTCTTTGGTTTCGGCGACAAGCATTACCTTGTCGCCAGGCATAAGAATTTCCCAGGACTTATCGCCGCGCTCTGGCCAGGCGCCGGCGTGTTGCTGGCAACCGCTCTTGCCGCGACACCCGAGGAGGCTTTTGGCGACAAGCAGGTGGTCCGGTTTACAGTAAGTTCTGCGCAGGCCCGGGCCGCACAAGCCTTCGTGTGGAATTCACTTCTTAAACAGGGCGAAACACCCGTATTCTTGGGCAACGGTCCTTACCCGGGAAGCCTGTTTTTCGGGGCGGTACCGAAATATTCAGCGGCGTACACCTGCAACACGTGGGCGGCTGAGGATTTGCAGGCTGCAGGGCTGCCGGTCCGCAGCGTTGGAGTTGTATTTGCCGCCCAATTATGGATGCAGGTCCGGCGGATTGATGCAGCCGGTCGCACAGGACGCAGCGCCGACCTGACGTCGTTCGCGGCTCTGGCGCTCCTGCGCCCGTCCGCCAACCGCCGCGCTCATGATTGAATGCCGAGGATCCGGCTTAGCAGGGCGGGCTCGACCCGTCTTGGCATATGACCGTCGTCTTGGAGTCGGAAGGGACGACTATGGTGGTGGTGGTCTTCTGAGGGGCCGGAGGGCTGCTGCTGCTAATGCAGCCGGACAGCACCGGGATTAAAACCAACAAGCTTGCGAGGACTTTCATAGCTGAATCCTTAAGTCTTCGTGCCTCAACCCAAACTTAACGCGTGGGGTTGCGTTGTGTTCCGTTCGGTCGGGGCAAGCATCACCACAAAGGTGCGAGAACACCGACCTTGCAGCGCGCGCCCCGCTTAAGGCGGCGGACTTGACGCCGCAGTCGCGGCGAGCGTCGCCAAGCGTCGCTCGTCCCTGATGATGAACAGACCGCAGGCGATGACTATTGAAGCGCCGCCGACGACGAGAGTGCTCGGAAGCGCCGACCAAAAGAACCAGTCGATGCCGAACGCCCACAGAATCGCGGAATACTCGAAAGGGGCGACCACCGCAGGCGGTGCGCGGCGAAAGGCGTCGGTGATCCCGTATTGTCCGAGTGCGCCGGTGACACCGATCGCGGCCAGCCATGCCCAGTCGCCTGGTTCCACCGGCCTCCAGTCAGGCGCCGCGAGGATCCCCGCGCCGATCCCAACCAGCAGTAAGAACCACACGACCATGGCTGCACTTGAGTTCGTGCGTCCCAGGGTGCGCACCATTACCGCGCTCAGCGCATAACAGCACGCGGCGGCGGCGGCGGCGGCGGCGGCTATCGACACGAGTCCGCTTGTCTGCGGCCGCAGCATGATCAGCGCACCCCCGAGCCCCACGCCAATGGTAATCCAGCGTCGCAGCGGCACGCGCTCGCCGAGCAGCGGCACCGACAGCGCGGTCACGAGAAGCGGCGCGCATAGAAACAGCGAGTACGTTTCTGCCAGCGACAAGCGGCGCACTGCGTACACGAATGAACCCAGCATGCCGATACCGAGCAGCGCGCGCATGAGGTGCAGCAGCGGATTGGCGGGTCGCAGAGACCGCCACGAGCCGGACCACGCGATGGGTAAGGTCAGAAAGGCGATCGACGCTGCGCATCGCAGGCACGATAACTCGAAGGGACTATAGTTCCGCGACAGGCGCTTCATCGACGCGTCCATGATCGCGAACATGAAAACGGCCGACAACATCGCGGCGATGCCGCGCAGGTTTTCCGTGGTGTCGCGCCGAACGAGCATCGCCCATTATGAGGCCTGCGGCCAAATGGCCGGGCCCCACATTGCGGTCACGTCGGGTTGAATTTATCCGGCGTCGCAGCTAATTAGCAACTGCAACCGGTGGCGATCTCAACGGCAGTGTCTGGGGCAACAGCCGATCCGTCTCCCGCTTGACCACCGCATAACATTCGCATGAGAGCTTCTCAAGCTGCGGTCGGTCGAGGACGGTGATCTGGCCGCGGGCGTATTGAATCACACCAAGTTTCTGCAGCTTGCCCGCGGCATCGGTTACGCCCTCACGCCGCACGCCGAGCATGTTGGCAATGAGCTCCTGCGTCATGACCAGCTGGTTGGAAGGCAGGCGGTCGAGAGACAAGAGGAGCCACCGGCACAGTTGCTGGTCTACCGAGTGGTGTCGGTTGCACACGGCTGTCTGGGACATCTGCGTAATCAAAGCTTGCGTATACCGCAGCAGCAACAGCTGCAGGTCTCCGTGCCGGTTGAACTCAGTCTTCAGATATCGTGCAGGCAGTCGGTAGGCGTAGCCGGCGCTTTGCACGATTGCGCGGCTGGGAGTTGTCTCACCACCCATGAAAAGGGCGATGCCAATGAGTCCCTCGTTGCCGACGACCGAGATCTCGGCCGATGCGCCGTTTTCCATCACATAGAGCAGCGACACAATCGAGTCAAGTGGGAAATAGACGTGCAGCAGAGGATCGCCGGATTCGTACAACACGCGACCCAAAGGCATGGGTACGAGCTGTAGATTCGCGAACACCCGATCGCGCTCAGCTTGGCCAAGTGCACCCAGAATATGATTCTGGAGCGGGCTATATGGTCCGGGCGTCATGCAAGCTTCCCGGCGTGGGTCCCGAGCGGTACTAAGGACTAGAGTATACAGCACATTCGGCCATATGTTCGATAGCGCACACACACGGTGCGGGAGATAGCCCGCAGGCAGGGCGCGGCAAGCCACGGCCAAGCCGCAATGCAGCGCAAATCGGGCGCGTTTCTCCCCAAGCAGGTTGGGCCCGTGTTACTTAATGGCACGCGGGCGTTAAATCCTGCCTCCCTGAATATGAGCCCCAAGGAGCACGCGATTGCGGTGCTCGAATTGCGCATCGGCGCGCAACATAAACCGGCCAATGACCTGTGCGGATACCCTTTGGTACGCCTGCGCACAGACGTCCCGACGTGCTGCGCCTAGGGTGTGCGGTAGTCATCGGAGGTCTTATGAAATCCATCCACGCCGTCAGCGCGGCCCTGTTAAGTGCGGCCGTTATCTTGAGCGCCTGTGCCACAACGCCCCCGCCGCCGACCGCTGAAATGACGCGGGCCAAAGCGGCGATCGAACAAGCGCAGCGCGCCGGGGCACGCGAGTACGCGACCGATTATCTCAATGCCAGCATGGCCAAGATGGATTTGGCGGAGGCGGCGAGCGCCAAGGGTAATAACGCACAAGCGGCGCGCCTGGTCGATGAGTCCTACGCCGACGCGCACCTAGCTCAGCTCACCGCGCAGAGCGCGAAATCTGCGAAGGCTGCTGCGGATGTGGATAAGAGCATCCAGATGTTGCAGCACGAAGCCAATCGCCCGAACACGCAATGAATTTGCATCCAGCCTTTTGTGGAGAGTCTTGTATGAAGTCACCATCCAAACGAACACTTGCGACCGCGGCGGCCGCAGCGTTCGTATCAGTCATATTGGCCGCATGCGTGGCCACCGCGCAGCACAATGACATGCTGGAGCATGCGCGGGTCGTGGTCGCAAGCGCACAGTCGAATCCTTACGTCGCCGGCGAAGCGCGTACCGATCTGGCAACGGCGGTCGCCGCGCTCAATCAGGGCGATGCCATGGTGCAGGCCGGCAAGCCCGCGGCGGAAGTAGATCACGAGGCTTACCTTGCCGAGCGATTTGCGCTTGCTGCGCAACGCGGCGCGGAGTTTGCGGTGTCTGAGAAAGCGATCGCGGACGCCAACAACCGCCGCAACAGCGTAGTAATCGACGCCCGCGAGCAGGAAGCGGCGCGCGCCAACCAGCTCGCACAGACGCGGTCACTGGAAGCCGATGCCGCGCGGACTGACGCGCAGATCAGCGCACAGCAGAATGCAGCAGCACAGCTGCGCGCGCAGGAGCTTGAAGGTGCGCTTGCCGACCTGCAGGCAAAGAAGACCGATCGCGGACTGGTCATCACCCTGGGTGACGTGCTCTTCGCGACCGGGCAGGCGGACCTTAAATCAGGCGCACGCCGCTCCCTCGAGAAGCTCTCGGGCTTCCTGCATGAATATCCGCAGCGCAACGTGCAGATCGAAGGCTTCACGGACAACGTGGGAACGGATGACTACAACCAGGGCCTTTCAGAGCGCCGCGCCTACGCCGTGCGTGATGCTCTGACGGGTATGGGCATCAGCAGTGACAGAATTCAGACCCGGGGGCTTGGCAAGAGCTCGCCCGTGGCCGACAACGACAGCGCTACGGGTCGACAGCAGAACCGGCGTGTTGAAGTGATCATCTCGGAGAGCGATGGCCGCACGGCGACGCGCACGCCGTAATCGTCGGCGCTGATCCGCGGCGAGGCCGCGGGCGCTGGCCGGTGCACCGCAAGGGATGTCAAGTCGCCGCGCGACCGATGACGCGCGGCGCGTCGCCTAGCGTTCGGCGCTGTGCTCGGCACTCAGGTCCCGAGTCGACTGACTCGTTGTCGATTGGGCAAGCGACGCATCTTGCAATGAACCCAGAACCCGCCGCAGTTCATCGATATCCACCGGCTTCGTCAAATGGCGATCGAACCCGGCGGCTAGGGCGCGCCGCTTATCCTCGGCGAGGCCCCAACCGGTAATCGCTATCAACGGCAGAGTTTTCGCCCAGCTGCTCGCACGCAGCTTTTGGGCAACTTCGTAGCCGTTCAGTTGCGGAAGTCCGATATCGAGCAGGATGACGGCCGGGCGGAACTGCTCCGCGAGCAATATTCCCTCGGCACCGTCAGCTGCGCAGCGCAGCTCATGGCCGTCAAAAGACAGCAGCATGGCAAGGCTCTCCGCCGCATCGCGATTGTCATCGACAATCAGTATTTTGAGGGCTCCGCCTCGGTCGGCCTCGCCACGCGCGCGCGCACTGTCGGGCTGATCTGCACCGGCGCCGCTCATCGGCAGACGTACGATGAAGGTGCTTCCTTCGCCAATGCCGCTGCTGTGCGCGGCGACCGTTCCACCGTGCAATTCGACGAGCGCCTTGACGAGTGCTAGCCCAATACCGAGGCCGGTCTCGCTGCGCTCGAGCGGTGCCCGAAGCTGCGAAAACATTTCGAAAACGCTTGCGATGCTCTCCTGCGGTATGCCAATGCCCGTGTCGCTAACGGAGATTGCGACCTCATCCTTCTCACGGGAGGCGGCGAGTTCAATGCGGCCGCCAGGCTCGGTGTATTTGGCGGCATTGGTCAATAGGTTGGCTATCACTTGCGCCAGGCGCAACGCGTCAGCGTGTAGGGCGGGCATGTCCTTCTGAAGGTGGACGATCAGCGCATGGTGGCGCGCATCGATGAGCGGTCGCGCTGTCTCGATGGCGCTCGCAACCACGGCTGCGAGATCGACGGGCGCTGTGCGCAGATGCAGCTTGCCGCGCGTGACGCGCGACAGATCGAGGAGATCATCGAGCAGCAGTGCCATGTGACCGACCTGGCGGTCGATGACCTCGCCACTCCAGTGCAGCTGCGCAGCGGTGGCACCGGACATGGACGCAATCCTTGCCGCCTGTTGGATCGGGGCAAGGGGATTGCGCAACTCGTGCGCGAGCACCGCAACAAAGTCATCCTTATGTTGTTGCGCAGCGCGCAGCGCACGCTGTGCCTGCTTGAGTTCGGTGATGTCGAATCCCAGGGCGCAGATGCCGGCGACCGCATTCGTCGCATCGCCGAAGGGCTGGAAGACGAAACTTACGAAGCGCTCCTCGAGGCCCTTTCCCGGAACACGCTCGAGAAGCCAGCTCGCGGCCGCTGCCCGCTGCGACCTTCCTGTGCTGTAGGCTTGGTCGAGCATCGCGAAATATCCCTGGCCACGCATTTCCGGCAGCGCTTCGCGCGCGGGCTTGCCGATCACTTCGCGTTGACCGACGAGCTCGTAGTAGGCGGCGTTGACGACTTCAAACACGTGGTCGGGGCCGCGCAGCACGACCATAAAGCCCGGCGAATTCGCGGAAACGTGACGCAACAACTCGGTTTGACCGTGTATCCATGGGTCAAGGCCAGGTCGCGGAGCCTCGAGCTTTTCTGCGGGATCTCGCGCCGGCAACGGTTGAGTTGGCGCTTCAATGGGCTTCACGTTGAAACCGTCGCAATAAACGTTCCCCGCCTGGCCTACAGCGCATGAGCGCGGCGCGATTCGGACTACCTTCGAGCGCTGCGAGGTGCAAATCTCGCACTGGCCGAGGCCACGAGCCCCAGGGCGAGGAGGAGAAGCGAGCACCAATCAAGCGCGCCCCCGCCGCCACCGCCTGCAGCAGCCGGCGCGATGCTCAAAGCAAGCGCAGCCCGAGCCGACTGACCGTAGGCGTCCTGCGCAGTCACCGTGACCGTGGCCTGGCCCGACTGGCCCGCGCTCGGCGTCAGGCGCATCGTGCAGGTGAATGAGCTCGTGCCGCACCCGCTGCTGAGCGACGCGGACGATGCCGGCAGGAGCGCGGTGTTGCTGCTCGCCACGCTCACCACCAACTGCTCCGTACCGCTCAATGACAGTGTTGCGGGCGCTACCGGGCTGCCTGCCGGCAGACTCTGGCTGCCGCCGGATGTGACGCGCACGGTCGGCGGTGGCGGCTTTGTGACGGTGACCGTAACACTCACGGACGCCGAGCGACCGGCGCCGTCGACCACGGAAAATTTAAGGTGCGCGGTGCCGACGCCCCCGAGGGCGGGCGTGATGATCGCGCTGCACGAATTCGTCGAGATTCCGCAGGCGGCCGGCTGAAAATGCACCGCGGCGGACGCTCCAGACGAAATGAGCGCGGCATTGTCACTCGTGCTGGAAAGGCTGAGTCTGCCGGTACCCGTGAGCGTAAGCGGTATTTGCCCGGAGCTCCCGCCGAGGATTGAGAAGCTGGTGACGGCACTTACACTCGGACGCGGCAGCGTCTGCAGCGCGCGCAGCGCGTCCACCCGCCCGTAGCCAAAGATGCCGTTGGGCGTCGGGCCGCCGAGTGGCACGGCGCTGTTCTGCAGGGTGCCTAAAATGCGTGCTGCACTCAGGCCCGGGAAGGTGGCGCGCAAGAGCGCGGCGACGGCAGCAACATTTGGCGTCGCCGCGGAGGTGCCGTAGAACAGCTGCGACGGCCCCCCGGAGAAGTACGTGTCATTTGAGTCGACGTAAACGCCATCGGGCGCCACCAGGGCGGGGGCCTGCACACTTTGCGGGGCCGGATATTCGAGTTCGATCGGACCGGTTGCGCTGAAAGGTTCGATCGCATCGCCAGCGCCGTCGCCACCATACACCGCACCCACCGTAGCGACGCGCGGCAGCAGTTTCTGCGGCGAGCCGATCCCGCCCGAAGTGGGGCTGCCGAGCACCGCCGCACCATCGCCGTAGATGAATAGCTTGAGGAACTTGCCCGCAAACTCGGTGTTCGGCGTGCCGATGGCAAAATGATATATGCCGCTTGGCAATTGCGGGTCGCTGACGCTGTCGAAGACATCGCGGCTGCCCGCCCCCGGAATGCACTCGAGCACGTGCAGGTGCTGATCCATCACGTAGAGATCAAAATTACTGACGTTTTGGTCGAACGGGTCCGCCCACTGCAGATAGATCGGCGCATTCAAGGTGTCATACAGGGTCAGCTTTTCGTGGGGCGAGCCTCCGAATGACTGCGCGTATGCATCCGCCTGGCCGTTGAGGTTGCAGGTGAGGGGCGTGGCGAGGTGCTTGGGTGCGTACGTTCCCTGCCAGAAGCTCTCATTTTCATTGCCGGCCGCCGAGAACAGCAGCACGTGCGGATTTTGCGCGAGGATCGCTGTTACGCCCTGCGCAAGGGAGCTCTCGGCGGACATCACGTCCTCGGCCGGGTACTCAAGATCGTCAGCAACAATGGAGGCGCCGGCCGCGATGAGCGCAGCAAGACAGCTCACGTACTCAACGTCGGTTTGCGGTGCGCAGAACAGCAGTCTTGCCCCGGGCGCCACGGCGTGCAACTCCTCGAGCAGCATCGTGCCTTCATCGGTTGGCGCTTGTTTGGGACCGGGTTGGGCGGCCGGTGTCAGAACGGTCACGTGTTGCGGCAGCTCGCCGCGCGACTGGATGAGCGCGAGGCTCGTGACATCGTCGGACATGATGCCGACGGCGACTCCGGCGCCGTTCCTGCCGGTCGTATCGATGAACTCCGCAGCGTGTGTGATTGAAACCGCTTCGCCGTCGATGACCGTGGGAACGCTCGTCTGCGGCCGCGCGATGGATCGCACGACGGGCCCGATAATCCGGGAGTAGGTCGGTAGATCAACGCTGCGCACTTTGCTCAGCGAGGCAAGGTCCGGGAGGTCGCTCGCGCGTAGCCAGCCCTCGACGCTGCACCAGGGCGCAATGTGCACGGCAGCCCCGACCGTGAGACCGGCAGCCGCCAGTGCCTGCGGCGACACGGGCGCTGTGCAATCGTAGTGCACGGCGACCTGTACGCGCCCCTGCTCATCGAATCGAGCCGACGAGCTCGGTTGCAGTGGCTTGGCGGCCCGTTGCGCGGACTTCTCCTCGGGTTCCGCTGCGGTCGCGGTCCATAGCGCGAGCAGGCGCGGCGTGACGTGGGAGGTCCAATCGGGCAAGGACGCATGCGCAACCGCGCTTAGATATAGGAGCGCCGCCAGCGCGGCAGTCCTCTGCCAAACCAACCGGCGTCTCCGAGTTGGACTTGACATATGAGCCTCACCCGCGATCCGAGTAGGGTGCCCGCCCGGTCACGGCTTTGGCAGGAAGCGCGTCTCACTTCAAGGGCGCTGGTCACCGGCGCACGCTGGACGCTCGACCGGTTTTCCGGCAGGCCGCGCGGCTCAGCCTGCACCGGCTCTCGCAGTGTCGGTTAGCGGCGCACCCGGTGCCGGCTTGCGCGACGCCCCCTGTGACGGCACGCGCGGCGCGAGGAAGCCAATGCGCCTAAGACGTACTCTTAACTTCTTGAGCCAGTTACGTGACCCCGGAGCGCTCGGCGCATAGTCTCGCCTTTGGAATGCAGCCTGCAGAGGTACGCGTGAAAGGAACCAGTGACGGTACGGCCATCGAGCGCATCAAACTCCACGGGATCGACGGCCTGACCTACTTCATGCCCGCCCTGTTCTTTGGATATCTGGCGGCACTGTGCACGGCGCTCATCATGACCTCGATCTTTCTGGTTAAGATGCGCAATCCCGAGGCCATCGCCGGGGCGGGTGTTTTTGGGCTGCTGGTAACGGCGGGACTTGGGGCAGCGCTGCTTCGGGCGCAGCTGAAGGATCTGCGGTACCTGCGCCTCACAACGCAGGCGGACGCGCAGACGAACTATGAGGCGGTCCTGAAGAGCATTCGCGCCGCCGGATGGGCCATCACGCGCGATGAGCCGGCTCAACTGATCGATGCCAGGGTGTCCGACTCCCTCCTGAGCCGTGGCGAGTGGGTCGCAGTGCGCTTTCGCGACTGCGAGGTGTGGATTGCGAGCATCTGTGACCCGCGCATCGGCTTCTCTCTGGTCGCCCGCAGGCGCTGTCGTCTTTATAAAGAGCTCATCACATCGGCAGTGTTCGCGCGTGCGTAACGGGCGTGCGGCGCGCGCAGAATTGTCAGCGCACCCAAAGCCGACGATGATAGGAACGCCCAGGATATATTGAAGGACGCGCGATGAGCGCCGCCTCCGAGCCCGTCGGTACACTTGAAGTTGCGTTGGCGCACGCCACGCGTCTGCTGGCGACTCAACCGGCGATGGCCGCCGCGCAGGCGGTCGAGATCCTGAAGGTGGTGCCCGAGCATCCGGTGGCGGTGCTGTTGCTCGCCAGTGCCCAGCGCGCCACGGGACACTCCGCAGCTGCGGTTGGCCTTCTCGAGACGCTGGTGCTCAAGCAGCCCAACTGGGCGGCGGCACACTACGAGTTAGGCGTTGCTCTGGGTCACGCCGGGCAACCCGAGGCCGCGATCGGCGCGCTCCGCCGCGCCGTAAAGCTCAAACCGGATCTTGCTCATGGCTGGCTTGCGCTCGGCGATCAGCTGAGCGCCGCCGGTGATGGGGCCGGCGCCGACGCGGCCTACGCCTGGCACATCAAGGCTTCAATCCGTGACCCGCGCCTGCTGCAGGCGGCCGCGGCCCTCTGCGAGAACCAGATTCCTCAAGCCGAAGCGCTCTTGCGCGCGCACCTCAAGCAATTCCCGACAGACGTTGCCGCCATCCGGATGTTCGCCGAGGTCGCGGCGCGGCTGCGTCGCTTCCAGGACGCGGAAACGCTTTTGTCCCGATGTCTTGAGCTGGCGCCGAGCTTTGCGGGCGCGCGGCACAACTACGCGACGGTCCTGCACCGACAGAACAAACCCGTCCCGGCGCTGCGCGAGGTTGAGACCTTGCTCGCGCTCGAGCCGCGTCATCCGGGCTATAACAATCTGAAAGCGGCGATTCTCGTCAGGATTGGTGAGTATCAGCAATCGATCGAGATCTACGAGGCCGTGCTTGCCGCCTACCCCAACCAGCCCAAGATCTGGATGAGCTATGGTCATGCGTTGAAGACCAAAGCCCGCGAGCACGACAGCATCACTGCATACCGCAAGAGCATCGCCATGCAGCCGGCGCTGGGCGAGGCCTATTGGAGCCTTGCAAATCTGAAGACTTTCCGCTTCGGTGAGGCGGAGTTGTCGGCGATGCGAGCGCAGCTTGAGCGCACGGATCTGCCGGATGAGGACCGCTATCACCTGCACTTTGCGCTGGGCAAGGCGCTGGAAGACCTCGGCGATTATCCCGCCGCCTTCGAGCATTACACGCAGGGCAATCGCATGCGCAGGGCGAGCGTGCGCTACGTTCCCGAGGAACTCACAGCCCGGGTGCGCCGCGCCAAGGCGCTCTTGACACGCGAGTTTTTCGCTGCGCGCAGCGGCTACGGATCAGCTGCGCCCGATCCGATATTCATCGTCGGCCTGCCGCGCTCGGGTTCCACTTTGCTCGAACAGATCCTGGCAAGCCACTCGCAGGTCGAGGGCACCATGGAATTGCCCGATCTCGCGGCGATTGCCAAAAAGCTGTCCGCGAAAGCTCGTGAAATGCAGGTGCCGAGCTACGCGGAGGTGCTCGCGACCTTGAGCGCTGCGGAGTGTCGTGCGCTGGGAGAGGAGTACCTGCGCGAAACTCGAATCCAACGCAAGACGCCCGCGCCGTTCTTCATCGACAAAATGCCGAACAACTTCGAGCACATCGGCCTCATTCAGCTGGCGCTGCCGAACGCCAAAATCATCGACGCGCGCCGTCATCCGCTCGGCTGCTGCTTTTCAGGATTCAAGCAGCATTTCGCGCGCGGTCAGCACTTTACCTACGGGCTCGACGACATTGGCCGTTACTATCGGGACTACGTTGAGCTCATGGCGCACTTTGATGCCGTACTGCCCGGCCGCGTGCACCGCGTTTTCTACGAGTCGATGATCGACAACACGGAGAGCGAGATTCGTCGCCTGCTCGAGTACTGTGGACTGCCGTTCGAAGAGACATGTCTGCGCTTCTATGAAAACGACCGCGCCGTGCGCACGGCAAGCGCCCAGCAGGTGCGCCAGCCGATCTTTCGCGACGGCGTCGAGCAGTGGCGCCACTTCGAGCCCTGGCTGGGGCCGTTGAAGGACACGCTCGGCAGCGTTTTACAAGCCTACCCGGCGGCGCCGGAATTTTGAGAATCAGACGGAATGGCATACCCTCCACCAGAGGGGTGCGGAAATACCACGGGGAGATAAATAATGACGCGTAGTCGCAAGCGTAAATTAGCGCGCGTTCAAGCCAAGTCCGCAGGACGAATTTTCTTCAAGGCGACGCCTGTTGCGTCGGCGCTACTAGCCTGTATGCCCGCGGCCTATTCGCAGGAACGGACGGCTGAGAATGCCGGGATCGAGGAAATCGTCGTGACCGCGCAGAAGCGCGCGGAAAACCTGCAAGATGTTCCCGTTAGTATTCAGGCACTTGGCACCGCGAAGCTCGAAGAGCTGCACATCACGAACTTCGACGACTACGCGAAGTTCCTGCCAAGCGTGTCCTTCTTGGGCGACGCAACCGGCGGTCCCGGTTTTGAGCACGTCTATATGCGCGGTGTCTCGAGCAGCGTGCTCGAGAACCACTCGGGATCATTGCCGACCGTGGGCGTGTACCTCGATGAGCAGCCCGTCACGACCATCGACGGTGTGCTCGACATCCATATCTATGACATCGCGCGCATCGAAGTCCTGGCGGGTCCTCAGGGCACCCTGTACGGCGCAAGTTCCGAGGCCGGCACGATACGCATCATCACCAACAAACCCGATACGACTGCTTTCGCAGCCGGGTACGAGCTGGGCGCGAATACCGTTGATCACGGCGGCATCGGCGGCTCGATCGAAGGTTTTCTGAACGTGCCCCTGTCGCCGATCGCCGCGATACGCCTGGTCGCGTGGGACGAGCACAAAGCAGGTTTCATTGATGTGGTGCCGAAGTCTTACACATTCCCGACTTCCGGAATTACCTTCAGTGATGCGCCGTTCGTCAAGAAAGACGCCAACTATGTGGACACCCGCGGCGGCCGCATGGCGCTCAAGCTCGATTTGAACGACAACTGGACGATGACACCAAGCGTCATGGGCCAAGTCACGACGACGGGTCCCGGTCCATTTGCTTACAACCCCGCGGCGGGAGATCTGGATACGTGGCAGTTCTTTTCAGACGAGACGCGCGATTCCTGGATGCAGTCCACCTTGACCATCGAAGGCAAGATCAGCGACTTCGATATCGTGTATTCGGGTGGCTATTTGGCGCGTAACCAGCACGAGAGCGAGGACTACACCGACTACTCGCTCTTCTACGATCGCCACAGTGGCGAAGGCGCTTATTTCAGGGATAACGCGGGCCACCTCATCAATCCCGCGCAGCACATTTTGGGGCGCGATCATTACACCAAGATCAGCAACGAGCTGCGCGTCACCTCACCCAAGGAATATCGATTCCGATTCACCGCCGGCGTGTTCCTGCAGCGTCAACTGCACAACATTCTGCAGGACTACGTGGTCAACAACGGTGATCCCCTGGGGTATCTGCCGCCGAACGATCTCTCGGTCCAGGATTGGCCCGGATCCCTTTGGGTCACCGATGAACAGCGCGTCGATCGTGACGCTGCAGTGTTCGGTGAAGCGAATTTTGATTTCACCGACCATCTGACCGGTACCGCAGGCATCCGCCATTACACCTTCGACAACACGCTCTATGGGTTCTATGGATTCGGTGCGGGTTTCCCCTACGGGCCGGGTGAGGGTGTATTAACGTGTTTTGCGGGGTCTACCGCCTTCCGTGGCGCGCCGTGCGTCGACCTCGATGGCAAGTCCGAAGGCTCCGGCAATTCGCCCAAACTCAATCTCAGCTACAAATTCGATCCCGATCACTTGATGTATGTGACCTGGTCCAAGGGCTTCCGCCCCGGCGGCGTCAATCGCAACGGCGGCGGCATATTGCCGCCGTATCTGCCCGATTACTTGACGAACTATGAAGTGGGCTGGAAAACGACCTGGTTCGATCATCGTCTGCGATTCAATGGCGCGGTGTTCGATGAGGAATGGAAGAACTTCCAGTTCTCCTTCCTGGGACCGAATGCGATCACGATTATCCAGAACGCCGGCCAGGCCAGAATCAAAGGTATCGAGACCGATCTGGAATGGGCGGCGACGCAAGGCCTGACGCTCTCCGGAGGCTTCTCGCTGCTCGACTCCAAGCTGACGGAGGCCTACTGCCCCGGAGGCCCCAGTGTCTGCCTCGCGCCTGGCCAGGAAAACTATGCCCCAAGCGGCACGCAGTTGCCGACGACACCGAAGTTCAAGGGCGATGTCACGGCCCGCTATACCTTTGCGGTGGGCGGCGGTTACCAAGGCAATCTGCAGGCGTCGGTGGTGTACAACGGACCGCGGTGGGCAGACCTGCGCATCATCGCACGTGACGACCTTGGCGAGATGCCCTCCTATACGCTCGCGGATTTCACCGCGGGTATAGAGAAGAACGGCCTGAGCGCCGAGCTATATATCAATAATGCGTTCGACAGTCGCGCAGTGTTGAGCCGCTACGCTGAATGCGATATTGAAAAATGCGGACAGATCTCGGTCTATAACCTGCCGGAGACACCGCGCCTCATCGGCATCCGCTTCGGCCAGAAGTTCTGATCGCGGGGGGGAAGGGGAGTGCGGCTCTAGGGCTTAACGCCGTAGAGCCGCATGAACGCGGCGACCGCCTGCGCGATCTGCAGGCGGATCTGCGCGGGCTCAAGCGGCGGAATGAGGTTGAGCAGGAACTGCAGGTGCGAGCGACCCTTGCACAGGCTGAGGAACTGCTCCGCAGCGAGGGCGCAATCCGGGATGGCGAGCGCGCCGTGCGCCGTGGCAGCGGTGAGATAATCCTGCAGACCCCGCTGTCCACGCGCCGGCCCGACCTCGTAAAACACGCGCGCTAGCTCCGGGCTGCGCTGCGCTTCGGCAACCAGGATGCGAAACATCTGCACGGTCTCTTCGGAATACAGATGCCCCAAGTACTGCTCGCCGAGCCGCGTCAAGGTTTCCGCCGGCTCACCGTCAAGCGACACTTCCAGAATGCGGTCCGCTGCCTGCCCGCACCGCTCCCGCACCTGCGCCTCGAATAGCTCCTCCTTGTTCTTGAAGTAGTTATATAGAGTGCCCTTCGACCCGCCGAGGCGCGCGGCGATGGTCGACATGGACGCCGCCGTGTAGCCCTGCTCAAAAAACACTTCGCGGGCCACTTTCAGAATGGTCTCGCGACGTTCATCGCGGGTCGGGGTGCGGGGGGCGGGTGCTGCCATGATGCTGACCATACGGTACGGTTATCCTTGACCTGACCTGAGAGATCCCTCATAGTACCACAATCTGACCGTACTGTACGGTCATTTAAATTCGAGCACCGCATGCCGCAGCCTACACCGAAGTACGTCTGGACCTTGGCCGTCGCTGCACTGGGCCTCGCCTCCTGCGCGAGCGTGCCGGACCTGGGTGACGCACGGCAGCCGAAACCCGGAAGCGCATACGCAGCCGATCAAAGCTTCACCGCACCGGCTGCGCAGTGGCCCGCCGATGGCTGGTGGCAGGCCTACGGGGATCCGCAGCTGAACGGTCTAATCGAGGCGGCTCTGCAGGGCTCGCCGACGATGGCGCAGGCGCAGGCCCGCGTGCAGAAGGCGCAGGCCACAGCCGGCGCCGCGGACTCGGCGCGCTGGCCGACCCTCGAGGCCGACGGCACGTACGCCGAGGTCAAAGAGAGCCTTAACCAGGGCTTTCCGCCGCAGTTCGCTCAGTATCTGCCGCGTGGCTACAACTCCTCCGCGTATCTGGCATTGAAGTTGGGTTACGAGTTTGACTTCTGGGGCAAAAATCGCGCCGCCATCGCCGCCGCGGCCTCCGAGCTGCGCGCCGCGCAGGCGGATGCCGCCGAAGCGCGCCTCGCATTGTCGGTGAGCATCGCCCAGGCCTATGCGGATCTCGGGCGCCTGTTCGCCGAGCGCGATGTCGCGGAGCGCTCCGCAAAGAATAAAGAGGAGACCGCGGCCCTCGTCCTGCGGCGCGTCGACAACGGGCTCGATACGCGCGCGGAACTCAAAGAGGCCGAAGCGGGAGCGCCCGCGGCGCGCGCACAGATGGCGGCGCTGGACGAGCAGATCGCGCAGACGCGCAACCGCATTGCGGCCCTGATGGGCGCGGGCCCGGATCGCGGCATCGGCATCGAGCGTCCCGCTGCCTTGCACCTCAAGGCATTTGGACTGCCCTCGCAAGTGCAGGCGCAGCTCCTCGGACGCCGCCCCGACATCGTCGCCGCGCGCTGGCGCGCCGAGGCTGCCGCCAAGCGCATCCACGTCGCGCGCGCGCAGTTCTACCCGAACATCAATCTGGCGGCCTACATCGGCCAGCAGGCGCTCTTTGCGAATCTGCTTTTCAAGGACAACTCGCAGATTGGCAGCGTGGGTCCGGCCGTCACTCTGCCGATCTTTGAAGGGGGCCGTCTGCGCGATCAGTACCGCGGCGCGCGCGCGGACTACGATGATGCCGTGGCGAGTTATGAGGCGACCCTCGTGCAGGCGCTGCAGGAGCTTGCCGACGCGGCCGCGAGCGCGCGCGCGCTCGGTGACAGATTGCAGGAGAGCAGAGCGGCGCTCGCGGCGGACGAGGAGGCGTACAGGCTCATCCGCCTGCGCTACGAGGGCGGCCTTGCCAATTATCAGTCGGTCCTCCTTGCCGAGGATGCCGTGCTGCAGGCGCGCGTGATCGTTGCCGACCTCGACGCGCGCGCGTTCACGCTCGACGTGCAGCTGGTGCAGGCCCTCGGCGGTGGCTACGCCGCGAGCTGACGCGCGCCTTTATTCTTAGGATCCCCTCATGTCCAACTCCAACACGGTTCGCAATTCGCCAGTGAAGCTTCTCGACAGCGCGCCCGCGGCGCAGCCGCCGCAGGCGGACGCGCCTGCCGAGCGCGCGCCGGCCGCTGACGGCACGGCGGCGCCGGAAAGGCGCAAACGTCTCTTCATGATTCTCGGCGCGGTCATCGTCGCCGCCACTTTCGGCACGCTCCTGTGGTTCTGGATCACCGCCTCGCAGGTCACGACCGACAATGCCTACGTGGATGCTGACGTGGCGCAGGTCACGCCTTTATTTGGCGGCCCGGTCGCCGCCGCGTATGCCAGCAACACCGATGTTGTGAAGAAGGGCCAGGTGCTGGTGGTGCTCGACAGCGCCGACGCGAAGCTCGCGCTCGCCGAAGCACAGGCGCAGCTCGGTCAGGTGCAGCGCAAGGTGCAGGGCTATTTTGCGAACGACACGGCATTGGGCGGACAGGTCAATTCGCGCGACGCGGATATTGCGCACGCCGCCGCCCAGGTGGCCAGCGCGCAATCGGACCTCGAGCGCGCGCGCGTGGAACTCACCCGGCGGCAGGCGCTGAGCGCCTCCGGAGCCGTTTCTGGAGACGAGCTGACGCAGGCGCAAAACGCATTCTCCACGGCGCAGGCGGCGCTTGCGGGCGCCAAGGCCGCACATGCCCAGGCGGTCGCGCAAAGGACGGCGGCGCTCGGCCAGCGCTCGGTCAACAGCGCGCTCATCGAGGGGACCAGTGCCGAGGCCAATCCGGAGGTGGCCGCGGCGCGCGCCAAGGTTGAGCAGGCTGAACTCAATCTCGCACGCACCCGCATCAGCGCGCCCATGGATGGCGTCGTCGTCAAGAATGCCGTGCAGGTGGGCCAGCAGGTGCAGCCCGGTCAGACGCTGATGACCATCGTGCCTATCGAGGCGGTCTATGTGAACGCCAACTACAAAGAGGCGCAGCTGCGCAATGTGCGTTTGGGACAGCCGGCGGTGCTGACCTCCGATCTCTACGGCAGATCCGTCAAGTATCACGGCCGGGTGGTCGGCATCGGCGGCGGAACCGGCGCGGCGTTTTCCCTGATTCCCGCACAGAATGCCACCGGCAACTGGATCAAAGTCGTGCAGCGTCTGCCGGTGCGCATCGCGCTCGACCCGGCTGAGCTGCGCGCGCATCCGCTGCGTGTGGGATTGTCGATGAACGCGGACATCGACGTCTCGCGGCGCTAGGCGCGAGAGCGAGCGTCATGGCCGCGGACACCCCCGGCGGGGCCACCACTCAAAGCAGCAGCGACTTCTCGACCATGAGCGGCGCGCCGCTCTGGTTTGCCGGCAGCCTCCTCGCCATCTCCAATTTTGTGGTCGTGCTCGACACGACGATCACCAATGTCTCGGTCCCGAACATCGCGGGCGGACTTGCCGTCTCCCCGAGCCAGGGCACCTGGGTCATCACCTCCTATGCGGTCGCCGAGGCCATCATGGTGCCCCTGAGCGGTTGGCTTGCACAGCGCTTCGGCGCGGTGCGGCTCTTTGTCGCCTCGATGATCGGCTTCGGCATCTGCTCGGCGCTGTGCGGGCTTGCCCCCTCGCTCGGCTTTCTCGTGCTCTTCCGCGTCCTGCAGGGCGTGTGCGGTGGCCCGATGATGCCGCTCTCGCAGACACTGCTGCGGCGAATTTTTCCGCAACAATTGCAGAGCGCAGCGCTCGGCCTGTGGGCCATGACGACGGTCGTCGCGCCCATCGCAGGGCCGCTCCTGGGCGGCGTGCTGGTCGATGGGATGGGCTGGCCGTGGATCTTTTTCGTCAACGTACCGGTGGCGATGATCGTCGCTGTCCTCGTGTGGCGTACGCTCGCCACGCACGAGACGGCAACGCAGCGCATACCGGTCGATTTCACGGGCCTCGCGTTGCTCATCACCTGGGTCGGCGCCATGCAGATCATGCTCGACAAGGGCAAGGATCTGGACTGGTTCGACTCGCCGTTCATCGTGACGCTGGCCGTAATCGCGTTGATCGGCTTCGTCGCCTTCCTCATCTGGGAGCTGACCGATGCACACCCGGTGGTGGATTTGCGGGTGTTCCGGCATCGCGGCTTTGCGGTCTCGGCCGTAGTGATGTCTATCGCCTTCGGCTCGTTTTTCTCGACCGTCGTGCTGCTGCCGCTGTGGCTGCAGACGAATTTGGGCTATACCGCGACGTGGGCGGGCCGCGCGGCGGCCTTCCAGGGCGTGCTCGCCGTCGTCATGTCGCCCGTCGTCGCGCGTTTGACGATGACGCGGGACTCGCGCCTCCTGGTGTGCATCGGCGTGCTCATCTTTGGCTTAGCGACGCTGTGGCGCAGTACTTTTACGACCGACACCGACTTTGTGCGGATCGTTTTGCCGCAGCTCGCGCAGGGCTTCGCCATACCGTTCTTCTTCATACCGCTCATGTCGGTGGCGTTGGGATCGGTCCTGCCGCGCGAGACGACGTCCGCCGCGGGACTGCTCACTTTCATGCGCTCCACGGCGGCGGCATTCGCAACTTCCATCACGACCACGAACTGGGAAAACATTGCGACGGCGCGCCGTGGCGATCTCGCAGGCGCTCTCAATGGCGGCCAGGCGATGCTCGACACGCTGACGCGCGCGGGCGCGACCGCAGGCCAGGCGCTGCGCGAACTTGATGCGCTGGTACAGACGCAGGCGGTGATGCTCGCGACCGACCGGGTGTTCTTTGTCACCTCGTTCGTATTCGTGCTCGCGGCCGCCGCGATCTGGGTTGCCCCGCGCGGCCGGCGCGCCGCAGCAGCCGCGGGCGCTGGCCACTGAAGCGCGCACCGCGGCCAAGCGATATCATCAATTGAAGCGGATGCGCACCCCCGCCCAGATTGCGCGCGGTGCCGCCGGCGACACGGCATTCTCATTGGTCCAGTCATTCTGGTTGAAACGGAACGTGCCGTTCGGATTGAACGCATTGGTGGTGAGAAATCCGGCGGTGGCGTATTCCTTATCCAGCAGATTGACGACACGAGCGAAGATGTCGGCGCTTTTCGTGACGTGATACGTGCCCTGCAGATTGACCACCGCGTATCCGGGAATCCATCCGCTGCCTGAGATGAATGCGCCCGTGGCGTTCGTGCCGCCCGCCTGGTTGGCGTTGTTTTCATTGCCGTGCAGGTAGGAGCCGGAGGCCACGATCACGTTGCCGCCGACGTCCCATTGACTGTTGACCTCGTAGTCAAGCACCAGCCGCCCGGCATGCAGCGGAATCAGCGGCAGCCGGTCGCCGGGGCGAACCTGGATGTTGCCGGCGGCGTCGGCGGTGCTGTTGGATGCCGCGCTGACTGCAAAGCTCGACTGAAAGGTGGCATTGACGAAGCTGTAGGTCAGATGCCAGTTCAAGCCGCCTTGCTTCCCGCCGAGCGCCAGGTCCAGTCCCTGGCGGCGCGTGTTGCCGACATTGTCGAAATAGCCCTGATTGGTGCTCGTGGCGACGAACTGGATGTCGTTGCTGTTGATCGTGCGGAACACGTCTGCGCTCCACACCAGGCGCTGATCGGAGCGATTGCCGCGCAGGCCGAGCTCCACGGTTCGCGCGACCACCTGCTTCAGATCCGGGTCGCTCGCGAAATCATTGGGCAGACCGCAGGGCGCGGCCGGATTGGCGCAGCCCAATTCAATCACCGTCGGCGCCCGGCTCGCCTCGTTGTAATCGCTATACAGGGTGACGGCATCGCTCGGCGTCACCGTGAAGCCAAGAGCCGGATTGATGCGGCTGAAAGTGTGATCGCCGGCGAGCGGGCGAGCCATATCGAAACCCGAGCCGACATCGCCCACGTCCGTATCCACACTGTCACCGTTGAGCGTTTCGGTGTTGCGGTTGTAGCGCATCGATGCCGTGAAATGCAGCAGTTCGACGGGGGAGAGTGTATCGGTCAGGTACGCGCCCAAGATCTTGTTGCTGCCGCTGAGCGAGATGACCGTTTCATTGTTGAGCGGGCTCAGCGCGTAGATCAGGGTGTGATTCGGCGCCAATGAGCCGTACTCGAACGCCTGGGCAAAGGTGTCCTGCGAGTCCTCGTAATCGGCGCCGACAATGGCCTGGTTCTTCCAGCCGCCGACGTCCTGGGAGTCGGTGAGCTGCACGCCAAACCCCGCGGTGCGCTGAATCACCCGCGATGTGGCGTCCTGGCCGTTGGCACAGAAGGCGAGGTCGGCGCGGCTCGCGGGCGGCGCGGCGCAGTCGATCGGCGGCCCGCTGTAACTGCTGGAGAGATAGCCGTCGTTGATGTTGCCATTGCCGCTGCCGGTGGCCAGGCGCCGATAGAAGACATTGCCGGAGAGCAGCAGCTGTTCGCTCAGGAACTGTGTGCCCGTGAGGTTCACGAAATTGAGAAGATCATGCGTGAAGTCCGGCGTGTAGCTCGCGGCGCGCCGGAAGTCGAGCATGCTCATGGGCGTGGCGCCGTTACCGTACAGGTTGGTGTCCGCGTAGGTATAGCTGAGATCGACGTCGGTCTTATCATTCTGCCAGCCGACCTTGCCGAAACCCTGATAGACGTGGGTTGCCGACAGATCGCGCCAGCCGGTCTCGTCGAAATAATTGCCGGTGAAGAAGTAATCAAACGGGCCGAGCTCCCCGCCGCTCTCCCCCTGCAACGCGCGCCGCCCGAAGGAGCCGCCGTAGCCCTCGACCTGCGTGCCGGGATTGTCATGGCCGCTCTTGGTCTGCACCGACAGGGCTCCGCCCAGGGTGTTGAGTCCGAATACCGGATTCGAGCCGGACATGAGCGTCACGGTGGAAATCGCCGATTCCGGGAGCAAATCCCAGTTGACGGTGTCGCCGAATGACTCGTTGACACGCACGCCGTCCACGTAGACCGAGAGACCCTCGGGCGTGCCGAGGAGCGGTGAAGCGGTAAACCCGTGATAGTTGATGTCCAGCTGAAATGGATTGTCAGCGCTTTCGCTGACGTTGACGCCGCTGAAGTTATTGTTGAGATAATCCGCGAGATTCAAGGTCTGCTGGCGCAGCATCTCCGCGCTGTTCGCGGTTTGAACATTCGCGGGGATCTCATTCAGGGGTAAGCCGAGGCCCGGCAGCGGTGCGTTGCCGATTACGATCACCTGCTGCAGCTCCTGCGCGGTGGCGGGATTGGCCGGCTGCGGCGGGGCGCCCTGGTCGCTCGCCGCTGCGATAAGCGGTAGTGCCGCCACCGCCGTGCATACCAGCGGCGCAAGGGGCCTCCACCGGCTATCATTCCCGCGCATTGACTCTCCGCACCCGCAAGGTTTTATTGGCTCTTTGCAGTGATTGCGCCCGGCTTCTACGGCCGCATCGGTCAAGATACGCGAATGTTCTCGGGAAGATTTCCCGCTTGCAGTCAGTAAAATCTGTGGCGCAGGCGCTACACGACGGAGGTTCGGGCACATGAAGTTGCGAGTACGGCTGATCGTCCTCGTCGCGTTCGTACTCCTCGTCAGCGTGCTGCTGGGTGGGATGCTTGCGTGGTGGCATGCCGCGCAATCCGCGCGCACGGAGATGCAGGCCGCGCTGCTGTCAGGCGAGCATCGCGTGCGCGATACGATCGAGTATCTGCCGGAGGTCGCGGACCGCGAAGGCGATCTGCGGCGTCTGATCGCGACTTTCAACGGCGACCGGCATGTGCGCGCGGCTCTCTTGGACGCGGACGGGCAGAGCGTCGCGCGTTCCACGCTGTCGACGCCGTTGCACCCTACGCCGGATTGGTTCTTTGAACTACTCGGCGTGCGACCGACGGCCAGTTTGATACCGATAGGGCGCAATATCACCGCCGCGGACGCCGTCGCGCTGGCAACCGATCCGCACAACGAGGTGAGCGAAGTGTGGACCGAGTTCCGCGACGGCATGGTCATCGTGCTGGTGTTCTGCATTTTGAGTTTTGCGCTCATCTACTGGATGGCCGGACGCAGCCTGCGGCCGCTCGAGAACTTGGCGGCGGGCTTTGGCACGATCGGCACGGGCGATTACGGCACCCGCATGCCAGAGGGCGGTCCGCCGGAGGTCTGCGATCTGGCGCGCGCCTTCAACCACATGGCCGAGCGCCTGGGTGCGCTGGAGGAGCGCAACGAACGCCTGCGCACGCAGTTATTGACCATCCAGGAAGAGGAACGCGCGGATCTGGCGCGTGACCTGCACGATGACGTCGGCCCGTTTCTCTTTGCAGTGAACGTCGACGTGGCGAGCATTACCCGGCTCGCCGAGGCGCGCGGTGCGGAGGAGATCCTGGAGCGCGGCCGCTCGATCCGCGAAGCCGTGAGCCACATGCAACGGCACGTGAAGTCGATTCTCGGCCGCCTGCGGCCCACTGGCGTCACCGATATCGGCCTCTACCAGGCGGTGCAAAATCTCGGCGTCTTCTGGCGGCGTCGCCACCCGGAGATTTCCATCGAGTTTGATGTGGGGACGCCGGGCGTGAGTTTTGGCGACGCGGCCGACGCGACGCTGTATCGGCTGATTCAGGAGAGTCTCACCAATGCGATCCGCCACGGACGGCCGCGCTCCATCAAGGTGAGCATCCAGACGCAGCAGCGCGGCGATATTGTGCTGCAGGTATCCGACGACGGCGTGGGCCTCGGCGCGTCCACGGATCGAGCAGGGCGCGGGCTTGCGGGAATGAAGGAGCGCATCAGTGCCTTGGGCGGGCAATTAAGCGTGCGCAACCACATCGACGGCAAGGGCGCGAGCGTCACGGCACATCTGCCGCGGCAGCCGCTGGCGACGACGCCGGAGACGGAAGCCGAGTCGTGAAAGTTCTCGTCGTCGACGATCACGCCGTCGTGCGCGACGGCTTGCGGCGCCTGCTTTTGACGCTGCCCAATGTCGAGATCTTCGAGGCGGCAAACGGACGCGATGCTTTGTCGCTCGTGCAGCGGCAGTCGCCCGATCTGGTCCTCCTCGATCTGCAGCTGCCGGGAATCGGCGGCATCGAGCTTTTGCGCCGCCTCGTCGGTGCGAGTCCCCATGTCCGCGTGCTCGTTTTCAGCATGCATGCGGAGAAGATGTATGCCGCGCGCGCCCTGCAGGCGGGCGCGCGCGGCTATGTCAGCAAGAACGCGAGCCCCGAGGAACTGCAGCTCGCGCTGCGCCGGGTGCTGGACGGCGGCCGGTACGTCGAGCGCGAGATCGCGCAGGAGCTCGCCGTGCATGGTCGGGCCGATGCGGATCCTTGGAACCAGCTCACCGAGCGTGATCTGGAGATTTTGCGGCTCTTGAGCGAGGGGCGCAGTCTGGCGCAGATCGCCGCAGCGATTGGTCTCAGCTATAAGACCGTCGCGAACACCTGCACGCAGATCAAGGCGAAGCTCGGCGTCACACGCACCGCCGATCTGGTGCGCCTGTCCATCGAGATGGGCGTTTCCTAACGCGCGCCGTCGCTGCGGATCCGCCGGTGCAGCAGCAGCAGAAAAATCGCCAGCAGGCCGACCGTCCAATGGCCGAGTGACACGGCGGCGCGAAACGCGTCACCGCCGGCGTAGTAGAGGAGGTAGCCGCTGACAGCGAGCCAGATATAGACCGCGAGCAGCAGCAGTCCCGAGCGGCGCTGCCGTCGCCACGCCCAGCGTTCGCCCACGTGCGCCACCGATAGAAATCCGAGCAGCCACAGCGAAGCGAAGGCGAATGCGCCGTGCGCGCGCAGCCACCACGTTTCCAGGGGATGCGCAGCGAGGCCGAATTCCCCGCGGCGCATGAGAAAGTTGTCAAACACCAACCATAGAGCACCGGAGAGCCACACGCCCAAAACGATCGGCCACACGAGATAGCGATGTCTGATCACTGCAGCACGCCTTCGCTGCTCCATCCCGATCCGGGAGACTCAGGATGATGGATGTGGGCGACGGCACTGAAGTAGCGCAGCACCGGCACGGCGGCTGCCCGATCGACCAGCACGACTTTGGTCAGGGCATCGGCAATGACACAGCGGCCCGCGAGCACCGACACCGTGGTGCGCGCATCGACGGCTTGGCGGGTATGACCGCTGACATGGCAGGTGACCCGGGCCGCGGCGTGCTCTCGGCTTGAGATCCGACCACAGCTCGTCGCCAATGCGCAATGGCGAATTTCGAGCACCGGCAGGGCATCAAGCGGCGGCTCGGCTGTGCGGATCGCGACCCGCTCAGCATGCACGCCCACGCTGCGCAGGTCGCCCCCCGCGTTGACGCAAGCCGAACGGATCCCGCAGGAGTGCAGTGCCGCGACCGCCCGGTCCACTGCATAGCCCTTGGCGATGCCGCCCAGATCAACCCATAAGCGGCGTTTAAAATGCACTCGGCGCCCGCCGAGTAGCTCGATGTCGCGAAAAGTTGCGTTGGCGTCGGTGAGCGCCTGCGCGTCGGGAGCGGCGAGCATGCCCCACTCGACAAGTTTGCTGCCGATGCTGGCGTCAAATAATCCTTGCGAGAGCTGCGCCATGCGCGCGGCCCATGCGAGTACCCGAAAAGTGTGGGGGTGGACGACGACGGGTGCGCGCGCCGCGCCCCTGTTCATCCGGCTCACGTCGCTCGTCGATTCCTGAAAACTCATGAGATGATGAATCTCGGCGATCGCGGCAAAAGCCCGATCGATCGCGCGGTGCGCCACGCGCGGCGCCGCGCCGCGCACTCGAACGGCGACCAGGGTGCCGAGGAGCGGCCGCGCCCGCTCAATGCTCGGTGGACGCGAGCACGAGGGCATATGTTGCAAGCAAGCGGCGCACGCCGTCAGTCACGTGGCCGCAGGAGAGCGTGGCTCCGGAGATGTTCTTGATAGCGCCATTCAGCTGCAGCGGCGCGCCGTGCTGCTTGCCGACGAATTGGCGCCGCCACGCCGGCAGGTGCACTTCGCCGCCGTAGCTCTCGTGATAGTCGAGGATCTCGAGTTGCCGGATGGAGCCATTCGCATCGAGCGCCACGGCATAGTTGATGAACTCGTGTTTGCCGATCACCTGGTCGAGGAGGAACCACCCTCCGCCCGCATCGCGCCAGGCATGCAACTGCTCATTGGCGACCTTGACGCCGGAGTCGCTCTCGATGGCCTGTATCTGCGCGGAGCTCAAGATGCGAAAATCGCGCGTCAGTAATCGTCCCTCGAACATCAGGGTCTGCGCCTGCTCCACCGTCAGATAGGTGACGGCATACGCGGGCGCGACGAGCGCCAGCGGTGAGATCGGCAGCAACAGCAATCGCGCCTTCATGATTTCTAAAAATTCAGGCCGAGGCCAAGATCGTAGCGGCTGAAATCGCTGTTGACCTGAAAGGATTGATAGTCGGCCTTTAGAACGACGTGCGAACCAAGATAGTAGTTCGCACCGAAGGTCCAGACGCGATCGAAGCGCTGCGGCCAGTACCCGTAGTCGCCCGCATTGGCTGACACGGGGACGAGGCCGCTCGGCACCACAGGTGCCGTTACGCCCTCGTAGCTTGCACCCATGTCGTAGTGTTCCCAGCGCACGAAGGGCGCGAGCCGATAGCCGCCGCTGTTCCAGGCGGTGTAGGCCACCTGCCCATAGTAGCCCAGGAACGAGGAGGGTATGGGATTGGCTGAGCCGCGATTCTCAGCGTTGATCGCGGCGAGATTGCTGATTGCGCCGTGCGCATAGAGCGCTGCGATGTCGAAATTGCCCGGCATCCACCTCGCATGCGCTTCCCACAGCGTCAGGCGCTGATCGTCCGGCACTGGCGCATTGCGGGAAGCGGCAACCGTCGCCAGCTTGCCCGTGAAGACGCTGGCGCCCACCGTAAGGCCCGGCACGCCGTTGTAATTGAGCGCCAAATACTGCGCCAGGTGCTGGCCCTTCGCGAGCGCAAGCTCCTGATGCGTGGCCTGCAAAGGCGCGACGTCGTTGTCTTCCAGGTCGAGCGCGCTGAGGTACAGGGGAAACTGCGGCGCAAAGTCCCACTTCGACAGATCCTGGTCGCTCGTGACGCCCGCGTTCCACGCGAGCCCAAAGTCGGTATCGCCATGCAGGGCGGCCCCGCCCTCGCGCCAGGTGCTGGGAATGATCAGCGTCTCGACGAAGTTGCGCTGCACGCCGTAGAAATTAGTCGGCTCGTGGTATTCATTGAGGAGTCCGAAGGGCATGAGGATGAGACCGGCGCGCACGCTCGCTTGGTCGGTGAGCAGCCGATCGATGTAGAACTGCTCGACCTCAAATTCGCCGACATCGGCGGCGGAGGACACGGCATGCTCGACCTCATATTCGGAATTGAAGAGGGTACGCGCGTCGAACCTGTAGCCCATGCCAAACACCGCGCGGGCCAGATCAAACTCTGTGCGCTTCGCCTCCGCGGTCGGACGAGTGTAGTAGACCTCGCCGTAGCCCCAGAGACTCAGATTCTCGAACACCGACGGTGCCGCCGGCAGCGAACTGGGCGGCGCGGCTGCCGTCGCGGTTGCTACCGGCCGCGGCGCTTGCGGTGATGGGGACGCGGGCGACGCGGGCGACGCGGGCGCCGCGGCGGCGGCCTGATTCTGCGCTTTGAGCGCTTGCAATTCGGAGCGGACGGCCTGCAGCTGCAACGCGAGCTCCTCGATGTGGCGCTCCAGTATTTGCTCGCGCGCATCGGCGTCTGACGCCGCAGGGTCCGCTTGGGCGGCGGTGGCGGCGCAGAGGCCGACGAGTACGGGAAACGCCAGCCCAGATCTCGGACGGGGGCGCACAGGGTCGGCAACCCGGTAACGGCCCGCAAACCCCGCAGAAACGGCCTTCGCATGCGCCATCAGCATTCGCTCCTGTAAAAGATAATGCTAATCATTCGCATTAGCATTGACAAGGCCGGGCTGACGACTGAGATTCGATCGGATTAAGTTAAATCAAAGAGTTAGGCGTACCGGAACAGGACGCCCGTGACGGGCTCGAGATCGCCGACCGCTCCAGACGGGAGCTGGCATGCTCCCGTCAGGGCGCCTATTGGCGGGCGGCCCGTGTGGAGGCGGCGCGGGGGACCCTCACGCTCGTGAGAACCTGACGCGCAAGCGCAAGTGCCAGGAGGCCGAGGAGGAGCCCATCAATTTCTCCACCGCCACCACCGCCGCCCTGACTCATCGTAGCGGCTGCCGTCACAGTCAAAGCAGCTGTGCTGGCCTTGGACGTACCGGCCGAGTTGGCGCAGGTGAGCGAATAAGTCGAGGTGCCCACGACCGTCGGTGAAATCGTCTGCGTACCGCTTATCGCCAGTGCGCCACTCCAACTGCCCGAGGCCGAGCAACTCGCCGTATTGACGGACGACCAGGTAATCGTGGTGGAGCTGCCGACGGCAACTGAAGTGTCCGCCAAGGTGAGCACAGGGGCTCCGGGGACCATCGACGCCAGTGCCGCGTCGGCCTGAATGAACCCATATCCCGAACTGAAATTGGGCGTGAGTCCGCCCATCGGCAGAGCACTGTCACGCAGCGCCGTGTAGATCTGCGTGGGGGTGGCTGCTGCGTTCGCCTGCAGCAACAGCGCAGCAATACCGGCCGCGTGCGGTGCCGCAGCGGAGGTGCCGAAGAAATTCGGATAGCTCGGATTGTTCTGGCATTCGCTGATCGTCGTCGTCAACAGTCCGTTGGTGACGCCGTCCGATGCAAGGGTGAAGCCGAGAAAGGTATCGTTCGCGCCGTCGGGGCCGACGAAGTCCGGCTTCTGGCGAACGACCGCTGAGGCGAGCCGGTTGCCATGGACGTCGAACAGAATGGGTGCGCCGCCCTTGGAGGAGAAGAGTTCCAACGTTGCTGGCGTCGTCCCGCAGCGCGGCGTGTCGAAATAAAATGCCGCGCCCACCGCTGCGGCGCCGGCCGCACTCGCGTGTCCCTGCAGCGTGGGACTGTTGGTCGCGAAGGAATTGAGGGTCGTGCCCAGGCCGTCATCCTCGACCGCGACAAGGATGCGGCCGGGCGCGGTCGGGGTATTCGCCAGACCGACGACGATGCTGAGAGTCTGCGGCTGACTCGGACCGCCGGCGTTGGCCGGGTTGCTGATGATCATGATCTGGTAAGGATCCACACCGCTCGCATTCGGGCCCGTGCAGCTGACCGGGTTGCCGTCGTAGTCGGTAATGACGTCGCTGCCGGTGCCGCCGGTAATGCAGACGTCAATCTGACTGCTGGCCCCGGGACTGCCGGCCGCGCCCGTCACATAGGGCTGGTCCCACTGCACGACGACCGCGACGAAATAACCCGGCGGAATGGCCGGTACGGTAATCGGCAGGGCGGTCGAGGTGGTCGTGTTCGTCGTATCGAAGTTCAACAGAAGTTCGTTCGGATTCGGCCCGGTGTTGCTCGATGGTGTGCTGAAAACCGGCGTTGTGTTCTCGTAGGCAAGCGAGCCGTTGTTTCCGGCGGCGGAAAAGTGCGACACGCCCTGCGCTGCGGCGGTGTCAATGGCCTGGGCGACGATGCCGTCCTGGAAGAACGGCTCATCAAAATAGATGACGTCGTCGGCAATGACTTTGGCACCCGCGGCGGCGAGGCTGCCAATGCCATGGGCGAAGTCGGCCTCGCTGTTCACCGCCGTATAGAACGCGAGATTCGCGCCGGGCGCGACATCGTGCACGACCTGCAGCATGGCGCGGCCTTCGTCGGCAAACGGCAGCTGCGTGGGCGCTCCGTAGTTGAGGCAATTGGCCTCTTCGACAACTTTCACGTTCGCGGGCAGATCGCCGGTCATTACGTCCTTCGCATAATCCGCAGTAAAGCCGTTGGAAGCGTAGCCCGCGAAACCGGCGGCCGGAACGCCGTTCGCAGCGTACACGCTGAAGCAGTCAAAACTGTCGGAGAGCACGCCGACGGTGATGCCCGTGCCGGTGAGAGTGGGATAGGTCGTGCGCACCACGTCACTGCGCTCTACGAAGTCGCCCTGCGAGGTCACCGCTCCGGTGCGCGCGCGCGACAGCGAGGCGCGGATGGAAAGTAGCTCGGCGCGGGCCGCCGCAGCTTCGATCTGTGTGACCGGCAGCCAGCCACCGACGTCATTGGCGTAGATTGCCGCGCGCTCAAACCCAAGCCCCGCAAGCGCCGTGGCCAGCTGCTGTGGGTTTCCGCGCGCGGTGGCATCAACGAGTACCAGCGGCGTCGCTCCGGCTCCTGGCTCGATGAAGCGCGCAGCGGGACTGAGCGCGTGCAAGTCGGCGAGCATATGCCCCGGGCGCGCGCGCGCCGCGTGGCGCGACAGATCTGCAAGTACCGAATCCATCTTGTCGGCGGTCGGGCTCTGGCGCTGCTGCGCGCTGCGGCTGCCAACGACATAGAGATGTGCGTTGCCCGGCGCCTGATTCGGCCGTGGGCCATTGAGGTGCAGTGTGGAGACCGCCGAGGAAGCCGCTACGGCCGTCAACAGGGCGAGTGAGCCGATCGCGAGATAACGTAATGCCATCGGTGGTTCCCGCTGTGCACGAGAGATTCGTGTTGAGACCGTCAGGGGCGCGGCAGTTTAGCAGGTTGAGGAAAACATAAGTGCCAAATGAATCACACGATTTTCCGAGCTCGGCAGTGCATTGGCCACGGCATTTTGTTGTAACGCTGCCATCAATTAAGCCGCGGGCCCGGTGTCAGTGAGGGGCCAACACATTGCGCCGCGCACCATCGCTGTGGCGGGCGGAGCCCTGCCACCCACTGCATCCCCGCACACTGTTAACTGCAAACAGTGCGACGCCGGCGCGGAAATTCTCTGTCCTTCACTGGACAGTCTATTTGATACGCCTGCGGCCGCATCCCAGCCGATCCCCCAAAGACAGCCGATTCGCGCCTGGCATGCACACCGACCATTGGCGGGCGAATGCAATATGCCCCACGCGGGCGCTGCCAAGCGGCTACACTCGCCGCCGGCGGTTTTTCCCTGGACTTGAACTACGATGCACGCTGTGGCGCCCCTTTCTTCCTTCGCAGATCTCGGTCTCTCCGCGACCTTGCTCAAGGCGCTTGCCGACGTCGGCTACGAGTCGCCGTCGCCGATTCAAGCCGCAACGATTCCGCTGCTGCTCTCGGGAGTCGACATTCTGGGCCAGGCGCAGACCGGCACCGGCAAAACGGCCGCCTTCGCCTTGCCGATCCTCTCAAAGCTCGACCTCGCGCTGAAGGAGCCGCAGGCGCTCGTGCTCGTGCCGACGCGCGAGCTTGCGATTCAGGTGGCTGAGGCCTTCCAGACGTATGCGGCACACCTGCGGGGCTTTCACGTCATGCCGATCTATGGCGGACAAAGCTACATCCCGCAGCTCCATGCTCTGAAGCGGGGCACGCACGTGATCGTGGGCACCCCTGGGCGGGTGATGGATCATCTCGACCGCGGCACCCTGTCCTTGAAGGGTGTGCGCTTTGTCGTGCTCGACGAAGCGGACGAAATGCTGCAGATGGGCTTCGTCGACGCGATTGATTCAATATTGAGCCAGGCGCCGCAGGAGCGGCAGGTCGCGCTTTTCTGCGCCACCATGGCGCCGCAGATCAAGCGGATTGCGCAACGGCACCTGCGCGCCCCGCGGGAAATCACGATCAAGAGCAAAACGACCACGGCGACCGACATCCGTCAGCGCTATTGGGTCGTCAGCGGCATGCACAAGCTTGACGCCCTGACGCGCATTCTTGAGGTGGAATCGTTTGATGCGATGCTGGTCTTCGTGCGCACCAAGCAATCCACGGTCGAGCTCGCGGAAAAACTGCAGGCCCGCGGCTTTGCGGCCGCGGCGCTGAACGGCGATCTGCAACAGTCGCAGCGCGAGCGCACCGTGGCGCAGTTGAAGGCCGGGCAGATCGATATCCTGGTGGCAACCGACGTTGCGGCGCGCGGGCTCGATGTCGAGCGCATCGGGCATGTCGTGAACTTCGACGTTCCCTATGACACGGAATCCTATGTGCACCGCATCGGCCGCACCGGCCGTGCGGGCCGCAGTGGCGAGGCCATTCTGTTTATCGCCCCGCGCGAGCGCAACATGCTGCACGCGATCGAGCGCGCGACGCGCCAGCCGATCGAGACGATGACTCTGCCAACGGTCGACGATGTCAACGCCAAGCGCGTGGCGAAGTTCAAGGAGCGCATCGCGGCAGCTCTGACGAGCGAGGCTGCGGGAACCTACCGTGCAGTGGTCGAGGAATTCGCGCGCGAGAGCGGAGCCGACATCGCCGACGTCGCTGCGGCGCTGGCGCAGCTCGCGCAGGGAAAGACGCCACTGCTCCTGAGCGCAAATCGTGCGGCGGCAGAGCAAGAGCCCACGCGCGAGCGCGAACGCCCGCATGAGAGCGAGCGGGGAGCGGCGCGCCGCCATCGCGGTTCGCGTTTTGATCCGCAGGACATGTATCGACTCGAGGTCGGCAGCGCACACGGCGTGCAGCCGGGCAACATCGTCGGCGCGATTGCGAATGAAGCGCGGCTCGATGGCTCGCAGATCAATGGCATCGACATTCGCGGCGATCACAGCTTCGTGCGCCTGCCCGAGGACATCCCCTCCGCAGTGCTCGCGCGGCTGCAGCGGGTGCGCGTCAAGGGACAGCTGCTCGCGATCAGTCGCGTCGAGCGTCGGCCGCCGCCCCATAAGGCAGCGCGGCGCGCCGAGCGCGAGCGCAAGGCGCGCTAGAGGAGCCCCGGTGTGGCGAACAATCCCGTGCACGATAACAGCGCCGCGCAGCGTTACGAGATGGACGTCGCCGGCAAGATCGCGTTCGTCACCTACCGTCGCTCGCCGGGGGTCGTGACGCTGCTGCATGCCGAAGTACCGCCGGAGCTCTCCCGGCGCGGCCTCGGCGCGCAGCTCGCACGCGGAGCGCTTGAGCTCGTGCGCGCGCAGGGCTGCAAGGTCATACCGCGCTGCTCTTTTATCGCAAGCTACCTGACGAGGCACCCCGAGTACCAGGGCCTGCTCGTCGATCCGCCGCTGACGCCCTAAGGCTCCGCGCAGCGCTTCGCGCAGAGCGCCAGATAGTCGCGCGAGATGTCAATGCCAACGGAAAATCGCCCGAGGCTGCGCGCCGCCCGCAAGGTCGTGCCAGTGCCGCAGAACGGGTCGAGAACGATGCCGTCTCGCGGACAGGTGGCGAGTATGGGAATGAGGCAAAGATCAAGCGGATACGGGGCAAAATGCACTGCGCGATGGTGCGTATCTTCGGGAAGGATGTTCCAGACGTCGCTCGGCTTGCTGCCGCGCGGATGGCAGCGCAGAAAATAGAAGCCCTTGTCACGTAGCTCCTTCGCACGACCGGAGAGTTTTTCACTGTTCGAGTGCGTCGTGCGCTGCTGGCCGCGGATGATCATGCGAAAATCCGCGAGGCGGCCGGCGCCGACGTGGGCGAGCATTGCGGCGAGCGCGGCCGCTGCCGCCTGCTTTTCCTGCGGGGCAAGCGCCGTCGACAGCTCGATCTGGCGTCGGTAGCGCACGCCCGACACGCCGGTTGCGGAAATTACCGCGCCCTTCACCACCCGCGCTTGCCGCACCTTGGAGCGAATTGCGTTCGCGTCGTAGTAATAACCCTTCGGCTGCTGCACCAGGTGAAACACATGCTCATGGACGTTGCCGAGGCGGTCGCGGCTGTTGTCCATGCCGCTCTTGACCTTGTTCCAGATCACGCTGTTGCGCAGTGTCCATCCCTGCGTGTCGGTGAGCTCCAGCGCCAGGCGCCACGGCAGGCCGACGAGTCCCTTGTGCGCGTAGCTGTCGCCGATGTTGAGCCACAGGGACCCTTCGGGCTTGAGTACGCGCTTGACCTCGAGAAATACCGCGGCCAGATGGCGCACGAAATCGCGGTAATCACTTTCGAGGCCGATGCCGCCTTGCGTGTATTCGCGCTTGCCCCAGTACGGCGGCGACGTCATCACGCAATCGATCGCATGCTCAGGCAGGGCGGCGAGCGTGGCGCGGGCATCGCCGTGGAGCAGCAGCGGCGCCAGCGTCCGCGCCGCAGCGTATTCGTGGAAGGCGGCCGCGTGATCGGGCGGCGCGCGGCGTCGCTTGGGATGGAGGACTCGTGCGGGCCGCCCGCAGGCGCGCATGCGCGCATCATCCATCGATAGGTGCCCCGGGCATGTGAAAATGCATGGTAGCCATACTGGCTGGAAAGACAATCCAGCCCCGGACGAACGCGCGCCAGAGATCACGCGCAGCGTGGGCACTGCCTCGGCCATTGTGTTCATCTGGGCGGTTGCCTCGCGTCGATCGCTTGAGCCCCGCGCGCCGCTTATGCAAAAGTACAAAGCGCGATAGACTTGCCATGCACACCCTCGCCATTTTCTTTGACATTCCGGGCGCTGGCGCTCACCCCGGGATGAGCCGGGCGAGAATTGCCGCTATACAAAGGCCTTATTGAAAGAACTCATGCTTCGGCCATTCGGGCAGCCGTCACGGGCATCGCCGTGGAACAGCGAAGAACTGCTGCGCGAAGAACTCTTCAGCGTCGAGCGCCTCGAGCAGCACGGGCGCAGTCTCGCCGCGGCTCAGCCCGTGAGCGCAGAGCGCCTGCGCGGGCGATCTCTGCGGGCCCGGTTGCGGGACAATGCGCACGTCCTGCTCGCCGCCTACCGCGACATCGCGACCGCTGTATACGCGGGGCGCCCGATTACCCCCGCCGCCGAGTGGCTGCTCGACAACTACCACGTCATCGAAGAGCAGATCCGCGAGATTCGCGTCGATTTACCGACGGGATTCTATCGGCAGCTGCCGAAGTTCGCGGATGGCCCGTTCGCGGGCTACCCGCGCGTGTTCAGTGTCGCCTGGGCGTTTGTGGCGCATACCGACAGCCGCTTCGACCCGGAAACGCTGCGGCGCTTCGTGCGCGCCTATCAGAGCGTGCAGCCGCTCACCATCGGCGAACTCTGGGCGGTCGCAATCACTTTGCGGATCGTGCTCGTCGAGAACATGCGGCGGGCGGCGCAACGCATCGTCAGCAGCCGCATCGCACGCCAGCAGGCTGATGCGATCGCGGACCGGCTGCTCGGCGTAAACGGCCAGGTGGCTGACCCGGACGCGCTCGTGCGCAGTCAGGGCGAAGCGAGCGTACCGCCGGCGTTTGTCGTGCAGCTCGCGCAACGGCTGCGGGATCAGGATCCCAAGGAGACACCGGCGCTCGTATGGCTGGAGCAGCATTTGGCAGCTCAGAGCGCGACGGTCGACCAGGTCGTGCACGAGGAGCATCAGCGCCAGGGCACATCGAACGTGACCGTACGCAACATCATCACGAGCATGCGGCTGATTTCGGACGTCGACTGGGCAGAGTTCTTCGAAAGCGTGAGCCTCGTTGACGAAGTGCTGCGCTCGGGCAGCGACTTTGCACAATTGGATTTCGGCACGCGTAATCTCTACCGCGGCGCGATCGAGAAGCTCGCGCGCGGCTCGAAGCTCACGGAAGTGCAGATCGCGCACGCCGCGGTTGCAGCCGCGCAGCAGCAGGATCTGGGCGTCGCGGCGCGCGCGCGCGACCCGGGTTATCACCTGATTGCGGGCGGCCGCAGCGCCTTCGAGTCCGTCATCGGCTATCGCACCTCGTTTTGGACGCGCGCCGGGAGCTTCAATACCACCGTCGGGGCACTCGATTATATTTTCGGGGTCGTTCTGGCGAGCACCGTTGTGCTCTCGGCGGCGCTACTGGCGCTGGATGCGAGCACCGTGTTTGGCTCGCGCCTGCCGTTATTTGCGCTCCTCGGGGTGATTCCCGCGATCGACGCGGCGGTCGCGCTCCTGAATCGCGCCGTCACGCGCCGGATCGATGCGACCGCCTTGCCGGCGCTGGCGCTGCGCGACGGGGTCCCGGCGCAGCTGCGCACGATGATCGTGGTGCCCTCGCTGCTGACGACGAAGCACGCGGTCGAGGAGGAGCTCGAGCGCCTGGAGATCCACTTCCTTGCCTCTCCGGAGGGCGATTTTCATTTTGCGCTGCTGTCCGACTGGACCGACAGCGCAACGCAGAGCTCGGCGACGGACGAGGCCCTCCTGAAGACGGCAATCGACGGCATCGCACGGCTCAACGTTCGGCACGGCCCCGGCGCCGGCGGGCCGCGCTTCCTGCTGCTGCATCGGCGCCGGGTGTGGAGCGCGGGGCAGCAGGTGTGGATGGGATGGGAAAGAAAGCGCGGCAAGCTGCATGAGCTGAACCGTCTATTGCGCGGCGCGACCGATACGACCTTCGTCAACATCGGTGGTCGCGCGCCGGCCGTCCCGCGCGACGTGCGCTATGTCATTACGCTCGATGCGGACACGCGGCTGCCGCGCGACACGGCGCGGCGTCTCGTCGGCAAGCTTGCGCATCCGCTCAATCAGGCGCGCTTCGATCACGCCGCGGGACGGGTTGTCGAAGGCTATGCGGTGCTGCAGCCACGGGTCACGCCTGCATTGCCCACCGGACGCGAGGGATCGATTTTCCAGCGCGTGTTCTCGAGCGCCAGCGGCATTGATCCGTACGCGGCGGCGGTCTCGGATGTCTACCAGGATCTTCTCGGCGAGGGCTCCTATACAGGCAAGGGCATTTATGACGTCGACGCGTTCGAAGCGGCGCTTGCGGGCCGCGCCCCCGATGGCACGCTTCTGAGCCACGACCTCTTCGAGGGTATCTTCGCGCGCGCCGGGCTCGCATCCGACATCGAGGTGGTCGAGGACTTCCCGTCACGCTACGACATATCCGCCAACCGCCAGCATCGCTGGGCACGCGGCGACTGGCAGCTGCTGCCGTGGATCTTTGGGCGAGGCGACGCGGCCGCGCGCAGCCCCGCGAGCAGTCGGGTGTCGCTCATCGGCGTGTGGAAGATGGTCGATAACCTGCGTCGCACCCTCTCGGCGCCCGCGGCGGTAGCCGCGTTGCTCGCGGGGTTGACGCTGCCGTTGCGCGCGGCGGGCGTGTGGACCGCATTCGTTGTGCTGACCATCGCCATACCCACGCTGCTTCCGGTGCTGGGCGCGCTTAAGCCACCCAATACCGGCGTGTCGCTGCGCAGCCATCTGCGCGCGCTGCGCAAGGATGTGACTCTTGCAGCCTCGCAGACCGCACTTCTCATCGTGTTTCTCGCGCATCAGGCCGCCCTGATGGCCGATGCGATCCTGCGCACGCTCTATCGGCTTTTCGTGACGCATCGCAGTCTGCTGGAATGGGTGCCTGCGGCGCAGGCGAACGCGAACTTCGAGCTCTCCATCGCGGGCCTCTATCGGCGCATGGCGGGCGCCGTCGCCATCGGCGTCCTCGCGGCGATCACGAGCGCGCTGTTCGCGCGGCATGTGTGGTTTTTGGCGGCTCCTTTTGTCGTCGCCTGGATCGCATCCCCGGCAATCGCGTTCTGGATCAGCCGCTCACCACTGCTCGCCGGAGTCGAGTCGATTTCAGCAAAGGACGCGAGTGCGCTGCGCCGAGTCGCGCGGCGCACCTGGCGCTTCTTTGAGACTTTCGTCACCGCCGAGGACAACATGCTGCCGCCGGATAATTTTCAGGAAGATCCCATTGCGGTGGTCGCCCATCGAACCTCACCGACCAACATGGGCCTGTATCTCTTGTCGGCGGTGAGTGCGCACGACTTCGGATGGGCGGGCACCGTCGAAACGCTGCAGCGTCTGGAAGCCACTCTTGCCACGATGGCGCGGCTGCAGCGCTTCCGCGGCCATTTTTATAATTGGTACGACACCCGGGACTTGCGCCCCCTCGACCCGCGTTACGTGTCCTCGGTTGACAGCGGCAACCTGGCCGGGCACCTGATCGCGCTTGCCAATACCTGCCGCGAGTGGATCGAGGCGCCCATTGCTCAGGCGCGCTCGTTTGTCGGCGTCGAGGACGCCTTGAATCTGACGCGCGAGGCGCTCGAAGAGATCCCCGATAACCGCCGCACGCAGACCATCACACGGCATCATCTGGAGGATGCGCTCGATCAGCTCGCCGATGCCGTGAGGCATCGCGCACCTTCAGGCACTACCGCGACCGGCACCGATACCGGCATCGCGGCGCGACTGCGCGAGATTTCACCGCACACGGCCACGCTCGTCGACATGTCACGCACCATCGCCAACGATCTGGGCGGCGAGGCCGGCGGCGACGTGCTCTTCTGGGCCGAGGCGACCCAGCGAGCGGTCGACAGCTGGCTGAATGATCTGTCGCTCACCGCTGAGGCGGTGGGCGCATTGAAACGGCGTCTGGCGGCAGTCGAGTCGACGGCGCGCGCAATGGCCGAAGCCATGCAGTTCGGCTTTCTGCTCGATCCGGAGCGGCGGCTCTTGTCGATCGGCTTTCGCGCGGCGGAAGGCACTGCCGATAGCAGTTGCTACGATCTGTTGGCGTCGGAGGCGCGGCTCGCGAGTTTCATCGCCATTGCGAAGAGCGACGTCCCCGCGCGCCACTGGTTCCGTCTCGGCCGCGCGGCAACTCCGGTCGGTCACGGCGCCGCGCTCATTTCCTGGGCGGGCTCAATGTTTGAGTATTTGATGCCGTCGCTGGTCATGCGCGCCCCGACAGGAAGCCTGCTGGAGCAGACGAACCGGCTTATCGTGCGCCGGCAGATTGAATATGGCACGGCCCTCGGCGTGCCGTGGGGCATTTCGGAATCGGCCTATAACGCGCGCGACCTGGAACTCACCTATCAATATTCGAACTTCGGCGTGCCGGGCCTGGGTCTCAAACGCGGCTTGAGCGAAAACGCCGTGATCGCGCCGTACGCCACCGCACTCGCTGCCATGATTGAGCCGCATGCCGCGGCGCGCAATTTCGCGCGCCTGACGGCGATCGGCGCGCGCGGCCGCTACGGCTTCTACGAGGCGTTGGATTACACGCCGAGCCGCCTGCCGGAGGGGAGTGAAGTTGCCATCGTGCGCGCCTTCATGGCGCACCATCAGGGCATGACCGTGGTTGCGATCGCTAACGCGCTCATGGCCTGCAGGATGCGCGAGCGCTTCCACGCGGAGCCGCAGGTGCAGGCGACCGAGCTGCTGTTGCAGGAGCGCACGCCGCGCGACGTGTCGGTGGCGCACCCGCGCGCGGAGGAGGTGAAGACGGCAGCGCGGATCAGGGATGCGGATCTGCCGGAGTTGCGCCGGCTGCACACCCCGCACAGCGCAGCGCCGGCCGTGCACCTGCTCTCCAACAGCCGCTATGCCGTGATGCTGAGCGCCGCCGGCTCCGGGTACAGCGCCGCGCAGGATCTGGCGGTGACGCGCTGGCGTGAGGATACGACGCGCGATGACACGGGCAGCTACATTTACCTGCGCAATGTCGATAACGGCGAGGTCTGGTCGGCGGGCTATCAGCCGAGCGCCGTCGAGCCGGATAGCTACGAGGTCACGTTTACCGAGGACCGTGCGGAGTTCATCCGCGTCGATGGCGATTTGACGACGACGCTGGAGATCGTCGTCTCGCCAGAGGACGATGCAGAAGTGCGGCGCGTTTCCGTTTTCAACAGCGGCGGTCGCGCTCTCGACATCGAGGTCACCTCCTACAGCGAGGTCGTGCTCGCGCCGCCCGCGAGCGATGCGGCGCATCAGACCTTTTCGAAATTGTTCGTACAGACCGAATACGTGGCGAAGGCGGGCGCGCTCCTGGCGACGCGCCGTCGCCGCTCGGCACACGACCCGGAAATCTGGGCGGCGCACTACGCGGTGGTCGAGGGTGAGGTCATCGGCGAGGCGCAGATCGAAACGGACCGCGTGCGCTTTCTCGGCCGCGGCCGCGGCGTGCGCTCGCCGGTCGCCGTGATGGACGGGCGGCGGCTCTCCAACACCGTCGGCACCGTGCTCGATCCGGTATTCGCGCTGCGCTATCGCGTGCGCATCGCCGCCGGCGCGACCGCGCGCATCGCCTATTGGACGCTCGTCGCGCCCACGCGCGCCGCCGTGCTCGATCTCGTCGACAAGCACCATGACGGCAACGCCTACGTGCGCGCAGCCACTCTGGCATGGACACAGGCGCAGGTGCAGCTGCGGCATCTGGGGATCGATGCCGAGGAGGCGGGACTCTTCCAGCGCCTGGCGGGCCCCGTGCTCTATGCCAATTCCTCTTTGCGTCCGCCCTCGGACATCATCCGTCGTGGCAGCGGCGTGCCGGCGACGCTGTGGACGCAGGGCATCTCCGGCGACCTCCCCATCGTGCTGGTGCGGATCGACGATGTCGCCGACCTTGCCATCGTGCGGCAGCTCCTGCGGGCGCATGAATATTGGCGCCTGAAGCGTCTCGCCGTTGATCTGGTGATCCTGAACGAGCGCGCGGCCTCGTACGTGCAGGATCTGCAGTCGGCTCTGGAGACCTTGCTGCGGACGAGCCAATCGCGACCGCAGATCGGCGTCGAGGGCGCGCGCGGCGCAGTCTACGCGCTGCGCACGGATCTCATCCCGGCTGAGGCGCACGCGCTGCTGTCCTCGGTCGCCCGGGTCGTGCTGGTCGGCGCACGCGGCACGCTCACCGAACAGCTCAATCGCCTCGCCGAACCGGCCACCCGCGCTCCACCGCCCGCGCGGCCCGGCGCCGGTCCCACCGACAACGCGGCGCCGCCGGCCCCGCGCGATCTCGAGTTTTTCAACGGCCTCGGTGGTTTCGGCGCGGACGGCCGCGAGTATGTGACGGTTTTGAGCGGTGGCCAGTCGACACCGGCTCCGTGGATCAACGTCATCTCCAATCCGACCTTCGGCTTTCAGGTGGCCGCTGAAGGCGGCGGTTACACCTGGGCGGTCAACAGCCGCGAGAACCAGCTGACGCCGTGGTCAAATGACCCGGTTACGGACCGCCCCGGAGAAGTCCTCTATGTGCACGACGAGGATACGGGCGAGCTGTGGACGCCGACCGCCTCGCCCATCAACGACGAGCGCGGCCAATATACGGTGCGCCACGGCCAGGGCTACAGTCGCTTCGAGCGGCAGGCGCATGGCATTGCGCTCGAGCTTCTGCAGTACGTCCCGCTCGATGACTCGATCAAGATCTCCCGTCTCAAGATCCGCAACTCCTCCAAGCGCACGCGCCGAGTATCCGTCACGGCGTACGCGGAATGGGTGCTGAGCTCCTCGCGCAGCGGCGCGGCGCCGTTTATTGTCACCGAGATGGACGCGCAGACGGGCGCGCTCCTTGCCATGAATCCGTGGAACACGGCGTTTCGCACGCGCGTCGCCTTCGCCGATCTCGGCGGCCGACAAACAAGCTGGACCGCGGACCGGCGCGAGTTTCTCGGCCGTCACGGCGCGCTCGAGCGACCGGCCGCGCTCTGCGCCGAGGAGCCGCTTTCCAAGCACGTCGGCGCGGGACTGGATCCGTGCGCGGCGCTGCAATGCTCGCTCAGCATAGAGCCCGACAGCGACGCCGAGGTGGTGTTCTTTCTGGGGCAGTCCGCGAGTGCGGCCGAAGCGCAGTCGCTCGTCACGCGCTATCGTACGGCCAATCTTGATCAGGTGTTGCGCGCGGTCGTCGACTATTGGGATGGCGCGCTGTCGACGGTGCAGGTGAAAACGCCGGACCGCGACATGGACATCGTTCTCAACCGCTGGCTGCTCTATCAGACCCTCGCCTGCCGCATGTGGGCACGCTCGGCGTTCTATCAGGCGAGCGGCGCCTACGGCTTCCGTGACCAGCTGCAGGATGCGATGGCGCTGTGCCTGTCAAATCCGGCGCTGACGCGCGCGCATCTGCTGCGCGCGGCAGGGCGGCAGTTCGTCGCGGGCGACGTGCAGCACTGGTGGCTGCCGCCCAACGGCCAGGGGGTGCGCACGCGCATCTCCGATGACCGCGCGTGGCTGGCGCACTGCGTCGCGCACTACATTGAGTCGACCGGCGATGCCGCGGTGCTCGATGAGAGTCTTGGTTTTCTCGAGGGACGCGTCCTGCAGCCCGGCGAGCACGATGCCTACTTCCTGCCCGATGTCGCCGACGAGCGCGCTTCGCTGTTCGAGCACTGCGCGCGCGCGCTCGATCAGAGTCTGGCGGTCGGCGAGCATGGACTGCCGCTGATGGGCACCGGCGACTGGAACGACGGCATGAATCGCGTCGGGGAGGGCGGCAAGGGTGAGAGCGTGTGGCTTGCGTGGATCCTGCATGCGGCCCTCACCACATGGATTCCGATCGCCGGCGCCCGCGGCGAGAGTGCGCGCAGCGCGAATTGGCGCGAGCATGCGGCGGCGCTCAAGAGCGCTCTTGAAGATGGCGGCTGGGACGGCGACTGGTACCGGCGCGGCTATTTTGACGATGGCACGCCGCTCGGATCGGCGGCCAGCGTCGAGTGCCGCATCGACTGCATCGCGCAGTCCTGGGCCGTGATCTCCGGGGCGGCCGACCCGGCGCGCGCGCGGCGCTCCATGGCGGCGGTTGAAGAGCAGCTCATCCTCGAGCCGTCAAGACTGGCGCTGCTCTTTACGCCGCCCTTCGATAAGACGCCGCTCGAGCCGGGCTATATCAAAGGCTATCCACCGGGCATCCGGGAAAATGGCGGCCAGTACACCCACGCCGCCACATGGTCGGTGTTTGCTTTTGCGGGCCTCGGCCAGGGCGATCGCTGCGCACAGCTCTTCTCAATGTTGAATCCCATCAATCATGCGCGCACGCGCGCGCAGGTGCACCGCTACAAAGTGGAGCCCTATGTGGTGGCGGCAGATATCTACTCCGTGGCGCCGCATGTCGGACGCGGCGGCTGGACCTGGTACACCGGCTCCGCGGGATGGCTGTATCGCGCGGGCATCGAGGCCGTTCTGGGCCTGCGCGTTCGTGGGGCGTCGCTCACGCTCGCGCCCTGCATTCCCAGGCGCTGGCCGGGCTTTGAGCTCGTGTTCAAATACCGCCGCGCGCGCTACGAAATCGCCGTCGAGAATCCGGAGGGCGTCAGCTGCGGGGTTGCGCGCGTGGAGCTGGACGGCGTGTCCGCCGCGGCGGCGCTCGTCGCGGGGCAGGCCCGAATTGCGCTCGTCGATGATGGCGCGACCCACCGCGTGCGCATCATCCTCGGAGAGTACTCACCATAAGTCGGTGGAGCGGACATTGCGCGGGAACCTTCGACAGACTCGCGGGTTTACTGCATAGTTTCAGCTCATCAGTCGACGGTTGGAGAATGACATGAATATCTGGAAATGTGCGCTCCTGGCGGCCATCGGGACGATTGCCGTCTCAGCCTGTTCGCGGCAGGAGAGCGTCGCCGACGCCCAAAGACGCGCCGACGCCGCCGCCATCAAAGGCAGTGAGCGGGTGATCGATGCCAAGCGCGACGCCGCCAATGCCGAGATCAAGGCGAGTGAGGAGGTGGCAAAGGCCGAGGACAAGGCGGTCAGCCAGGTGGACAGCGCGCAGGCCAATGCCATGCAGAGCACGGCGAACGCGGATATCAAGGTGGCGCTCGCGCAGGCTCAGAGCAGCTACGATGTCGCGGTGGCCAAATGCCGCGCCCTTTCGAGCCCGGATTTCAAGAACTGCAAGGAGCGGGCGCAGGCGGATCTGGACGCTGCCCAGGCGGAGGCCAATGTGACGCGGCAGGATGCAAAGTCCGAGGCGAACGAGCTCAAGCACTAGGCCGATCTGGCGGCGGCGCGCGCTCGCTTACGGTGCGCGTCGCCGTTCTCTTGAACTGCGCCGGCCTGCCACGCCACACTGCGGCACGGTCATTATTCCGCAGTATGGCTTGTCCACGCATGGCGATCTCGGCGTTGTCGTATTGCCGTGCGCGCGCAGCACCGCGCGCTGGCGCATGGCTCTGAGGTGAGCGCCGGTGCGCAGCTGTCGCGCCGGCATGCGCTGCTGGGCGGCCTCGCCGCCTGCAGCCTGCCGGCCTTCGGCGTGCGCGCGCAGACCCCGCTGCGGGCGTGGGCGACTGATGAGGTCGCGCCCGGCATTCATATCCGCAGAGGCGTCGATGAGGACATCAGCGCCACCAACGACGACGCCATCGCCAACATCGGCTTCATCATCGGGCGCGAAGCCGTTGCGGTGACCGACTCCGGCGGCAGCTTGAATGACGGCCGACGGCTGCGCATGAGCATCCGTCAGGCGACTGCGCTTCCCATCCGCTACGTCCTGATGTCGCACGTGCATCCCGATCACGTCTTTGGCGCGGGCGCCTTCAGCGCGGATCATCCGGTGTACGTGGGCCACGCGGGTCTGCCGCGCGCGCTGTCTCTGCGCTGGGAGTACTACCGCGCCCGCACCGAGGCGCTATTAGGCAAGGACACGGTCGGTGCGCCGGTGACGCCAACCCTCCTGGTCCACGAGCGGGCGCAGATCGACCTCGGCGGCAGGGTGCTCGAACTGACCGCGCATGGGATTGCCCATACCGACTCGGACCTGAGCGCGCTCGACCGTCAGACGGGCACGCTGATCGCATCGGATCTGCTGTTCGTGCGCCGGGTGCCGTCGCTTGACGGCAGCCTCAAGGGCTGGCTGAAGGAACTGGCGCTCCTGAAGGGCGTAGCGGCGAAGCGCGCGGTGCCTGGGCATGGCCCGACGAGTGTAGACTGGCCGCTCGGCTGCCGGGATCTGGAGCGCTATCTCGGGGTGCTGTTGCGCGAGACTCGCGCCGCCATCAAGCAGGGGCACGACATCGAGGCGGCAGTGAAGACTGTCGGCCAGTCGGAACGCGCTCGCTGGGCTCTTTTCGATGACTACAATGGCCACAACGTCATCCAGGCATTCAAGGAACTCGAATGGGAGTGACTAGGAGGCTGATCGCGATTCTCGCATTCGTCGCGCTCTGCGCAGTCGTTCATTCACGGGCGACCTACGCGGATGACTCCGCAGCGCAGATGAAGGCGCACGCCGCGCAGGACGAGGCCGAGCGTGCCGCGCGCTGGCAGGACCTGCAGCATGCCGTCTTCGGTGCGCGCACCGTGCAGGACGGAAGCGGCGTGATCACGATCGAGGCACCCGAGCACGCACTTGATGCGGCACTCGTGCCGGTCACCCTGAGCATGAAGGGCGCGCAGGCGATCAAGGGCGTCTACCTCGTGATCGACAACAATCCTTCGCCGGTTGCGAGCCACTTCACTTTTGGTCCGCGCGCCGACCCGCGTACCCTGAAGCTGCGCGTGCGCGTGAACATGTACACCTACATGCACGCGATCGCCGAAACCGCGGATGGCAGGCTGTTCGTTGCGCGGCAATTCATCAAAACCTCGGGCGGCTGCTCCGCGCCCGTCGGAGCGGACACTGCGCAGGCGCTGAAGGATGTGGGACTCATGAAGCTGCACCTGCTGGGCGCCTTCAGCGCCGGGCAGCCCATCCAGGCACAGCTCATGATCCGGCATCCGAACTTTAACGGCATGCAGATGGATCAGATCACGCGCAACTTTACCCCGGCGCGCTTCATCCGCACGATCGACGCAACCTACGATGGCGCTGCGGTCTTTCATCTGGATTCGGATATCTCGCTGAGCACGGACCCGGTGATCACCTTTGGATTTGTGCCCGATAAGAAAGGCACGATGAAGCTCGTCGTGCGTGACAGCGAGAACGCCTTGTTCAATCACAGCTTCGACGTGCCCGCCGGCTGAGCAGGAGCCGGCCATGGCCAGATCAGCTATCGCCCGGCGGCCGCTGGCGCGGCTCGTGCTCGGCAGCGCGCTCTTCTACTGCGCACTCGCGGCGGCTGCCGTGCCGGAGCCCGCCGGCTACTGGATGGGTCCCCTGCAGGGACCGGTCGCGACGACCCTCAGCGGTGGCACTGTCATTCACACCCGCAGGCTTGCGGCGCTTTTGCAGGCGGGCGGTGTGCTGGTCGTCGACGTTTCAGATGCGCCGCGGCGGCCGGACAACTTGGCGGCGGGCGCGGTATGGTTGCCCCTGCCTCATCCGGTCATTCCAGGCGCCGTGTGGATCCCGGGGGCGGGCGCGGGTGCGATCTCCGCGTCGGTGGATCAATTATTTCGCGAGCAGTTGGCACTCGGTACGGGCAACGATCCCGCGCACAGACTCGTGATCTATTGTCACCGCAACTGCTGGCTGAGCTGGAACGCCGCCAAGCGCGCCATCAGCTACGGCTACCGGAACGTGTATTGGTTTCCGGACGGCATGGAGGGCTGGCGCGCCGCGGGGCTGCCGACGGCCGCGGTGGCGCAGCCGCTGACTGCGCCCTAGCAACTAGAACGCGACGTACGGCCCGGTCCCGCCCGGCGTTGCGGCGCCGTCAATCGCCGTATAGATATTGCGTCCGTAGAAGAACGGCAGCCCGAAGTCGATAAACGTGCCGAACGTATTGGGCGCGCCGAGATTGTTGAACGCAGTGCCGGAAGGATCGGCAGAGAAGAGCGCCTCCGCATTGGCGATGTTGAAGCCGACGGTGTTGCTCGTGCCATTGGCGCCCGTGATCGTCGCCATGAGGGCAAGCGTCGACGCTGGGCAATAGAATCCGGAGCACTGCGGAATCGAGTTGTCGACGAGATAAATCGCGTTCGAGCCGCTGTCGAGGAAGCTCATATCGTAGGCAGTGCTGTTATAGGTAATGGTCAGCGTGCCGGTATTCGCATCCAAAGTGTAGATCGTGGCAGTGCTGAGGCCGTTGTTGCTCTCGGTACCGATGCCAAACACCAGCGATCCCGTGACGGTGGCTGAGCCATCCGAGGGCACCGCGGGCAGCTCGAGGATGACGCCGTTGTTGTCCGCCGCGAAGGAGGCAACCGGATTGGCCACTTGCGCGGGTGGCGAAATCTCGCCGCACACCCCGCCCGGGCACGAATAGTAGATCTGCCCGTCGCCGACGAACGGGCCGACTCCAATGATGCCGTTGGCGCCGAAAGTTCCTACCGAGTTCTCATTCACCGAACCCATGCTCGAGCAGGAACTCGGAGGCGTGCCACTGGCGGCATCGCCGATGATCTGCACCGGGATGTTACTCGCCGTCTCACCGGCGATCTGGACGTTGGCCATATGCACGGATCCCCAGCTATAGCCGTCGCCGAACACGGCGCACTCGTAGATCGCATCGTTGCTGGCATCCTCCTGCGCCGGCAGGACAAATGTCGACGGCAGGACCGAGGCGATGATCCGCAGTCCAAACGAACCCGTATCCACTTCAATATGGTCGACGGTCTCGCAGGTGCCGGGACTGCTCGGCGAACACACCGTCACCGAGACAAACGGCGTGTTGACACTGTTTCCGTTGGGACCCGCATCGACGGTGACCGGCGCGACGTTGGAGCCGGATGGGGATCCGCCCCCGCCGCCTCCCCCCAAGTCGGAACTGCCACCGCCGCCACCGCAGGCGGCGATCATCATGAGTACGGAAATCGGAGCCAGAGCAATCAATCTGCGCATGGTGCCCTCGTTATTTGATGTCGGTGACGGCCACATTCTGCGGCACGAGCTGCGGAATATAGGCCCGCCCGGAGTAGGCGCGCATGTGCCCGGCCGACTGCAGCACGAAGCCCGAGTCGGCGACTTCGAAATGCGCGTGATCCGGATGCAGCGGGCGCGGCGCCTGGGTGTACTCGCCGAAATACGCTCCCAGCGTTTGCCGCAAATCAGGCATCCGCGGACCACTCCAGGCGACGGCGAAGACTTTACCCGCCGGCGTCACGTATTCGCGCACCGCCGTGCCGGAGGGAGTTTGGATCTCGTGCACGGTATAGGCCGAGGCGACAGTCGTGCGCAGCATGCCCTTCATGTGCAGCTGATCGGCTTGCACCGAATTGAGGTCACCGCCCAGCGCGGCGAGCGCCGGCAGTGATACGGCCTGAATCAGCACGGCAACGCCGAATGCCCAGCGCCTGGATCGAATGGTCTTCATCGCTGCAACCTCAAGGAGCAAAACGTAAGCTTAAGAGTGCACACAGCGCCCATGCGCCGGGTGGGTATACCTGCATCTTAATTGGCACAGCGCCATGCGCAACCCCGTTTCTGCGCCGCGCGCAGCCGTTGCGCCGCGTGACGCAAAGAAGAGTGAAGAGAGGCGCTGCGCGCTGCGGTCATATTCCGCCCGATTATGTAAGCGCTTCGTCACGGCTTGCTCTTGCGCAGCTCGGCGCGCATGTTCTTGTAATCCACCGGCCGGATCTCGGTGATCTGGCAGCGCTCGCGATCGACGAGCACGGAGTCGAGCCTGTTGGTGACCGTACCGGCGGTGCTCGTCAACCCGACGCGGTTGGTGAACTGCAGATTGATGCAGGGCTCGCGCACCGTCAGCAAATAGGCCTGATTAAGGCTGGTCCACACGACCAATTGAGTGCGGCTGAGCGAACGCCAATCGTCGTAGCGTCCGAGGTAGGTGAAGCTATCGACGGGCGCCGCCGCGTACTGTAGGAATTGCTGCAGCGCTTCCCGATCTTTGACGGCGTGCGAGGTGCTGGAGCAGGCGGCAGGCAGCAGCGCCAAGACAACCTTTATCCACCAGCGACACCGATGAGTCATAGCGGCTTCTGCGCAAGTTCGTAGCCGATCCACGCCGCACTCGCGCGTGGCGTGCCAAGGACAACAATTCTACTGCGCACAGGTTCCAGGAACACGGGAACTGCCCCGCTGTGCAAGCGGTCATAGCCAAGGAGAGATCCCGGGCGATCGTCATCGCAGTGGTCGCTTGGCTTTGCGTCAACCGCTTGGGGGTCTCGTGCGTTTAAGTTACCGGTGCCCTGATAGTGGAGTTCCTTAATGAAGAGCTCGATCGGCAGAATGCCCGCAGTTTTCGCGACAGTAGCGCTCGCTTCCGTGCTCGGCGGGTGCGTGGTGGCTCCGCCGCCGCGGCCCGTGCCGCCTCCGCCACCCCCGGTGCAGACGCAAATCTATGCTTATCCGACCAGTGGGCAGACCGCGGAGCAGCAGGACCGGGACCGCTATGACTGCTATCAATGGGCCATCCAGCAGACAGGCTTTGATCCGAGCGCACCCAACGTTCCGCCGCATGATCGCATTCAGGTGGTCGGCGGCCCTCCCGCCGTCGTGCCGGGGTCTGGGGTCGCTGCCGGAGCGGTGACGGGCGCCGTGCTCGGTGCGATCGTCTCGAACCCGCGCGATGCGGGAGCGGGCGCGCTCGTCGGGGCGGTACTCGGCGGCGTGCTGGGCGGAGCGGCGGAGTCCGCTCAGAACCAAGCGGCTGCGCAGGCGAACACACGTGTGGTCCAGAGTCAGCAGTCTGCGCAGCTCGAACGCAAGGCCGGCGATTTTAGGCGAGCCACCGGTGCCTGTCTTGAGGCCCGCGGATACAGTGTGCGTTGAGGTGAAGTGCAGGAGAACGGCAATGAATCGCAAATCTAAGCTTCTGGGCGCATTCGCCGCCTTGAGCCTGATGACGGGCGCAGTGTTCGCCGCGGAGCAGTATCACGACACGCGCTACCACATGGACCACTACTATCCGGCGCGCGGCGCCAGTGTCGGCGCGCTGCCCTCGGGACATGTGCCCGTGTACGACCATGCGCACAACGCCTACTACTTCCACGGCGGCGTCTGGTATCGCCCCTACGGCGGCCGCTTCATCGTGGTCGGTCCGCCGGTGGGAGTGTTTGTCCCGTTTCTGCCGGCCTACTACACCACGGTGTGGGTTGGCGGCTATCCCTATTACTACGCCAATGACACCTACTACACCTGGGACCCGGCGCAGGGCCAGTATCAGGTCGTCGAGCCGCCCGCTGAAAGTGCGGCGAGCACCGAACCGCCGGCCGCGGCAGGCGAACTGTATTCGTACCCGAAGAACGGCCAGACTCCTGAACAGCAGGAGCAGGATCGCTACGAGTGCCATCGCTGGGCTGTCGACCAGTCAGGCTTCGATCCGACCCAAAGCGCCGGCGGGGCGCCTCCCGACCCCAGCAAACGCCCGGCCTATCAGCATGCGATGACCGCATGCCTTGAGGGACGCGGCTACACCGTCAAGTAGTCCCGCGGCTGTCGCGGCCCGGCGCGTCGAGTTTTTCGCCGAGCGCGCGCCGGATCGCGACGTAGAAGACCGGCACGAGCAGCAGCCCGAGGAAGGTTGCAAACAGCATCCCGCCGACGACGCCGGTGCCGATCGCGTGGCGCGCATTGGCGCCCGCTCCGGTCGAAATCGCCAGCGGCAGCACGCCCAGGATGAACGCAAACGACGTCATCAGGATCGGGCGCATGCGCAGGCGTCCCGCTTCGATCACCGCTTCGCGCAGCGACTTGCCCTGGCGCTGCAATTCGACCGCGAATTCGACAATCAGGATCGCATTCTTGGCCGCGAGGCCAATGATGGTGATCAGTCCGATTTTGAAGTAGACATCGTTCGGCAGGCCGCGCACGTCCGCTGCCACCACGGCGCCGAGGACGCCCAAAGGCACGATCAGAAGCACGGCGACAGGAATTGTCCAACTCTCATAGAGCGCCGCAAGACACAGAAACACCACCAGGATCGACAAGGCGAACAGCATCGGCGCCTGGTTGCCGGAAACAATTTCCTGCAGTGATTGGCCCGCCCAGTCGAAGCTGAACCCCTTGGGCAGATCGCGCTCGATGATGTTTTGCATGGCCCGCATCGCCTCGCCCGAGCTCCTGTTCGGCGCCGGTTGCCCCTGTATTTCAATCGCGGAATAGCCGTTGAAGCGCACTAGGCTCGGCGACCCGATGGACCAGCTCGGGTGCACGACGCTCGACAGCGGCACCATCGGCGCGGTGCCCGATGCCGACGACGCAGTGCTGGCTGCGCCCGCGCGCCCCGCCGCGAGCGTGCTCGGCAGATAGAACTCCCCGAGCGCATCCGCGTTCATGCGAAACGGCGCGTCGGCCTGGATCACGACGCGCAGGATGCGGCCCTGGTAGAAGAAGTCGTTGACGTACACGGGCGCGAGCATCAACTGGATCGCCGTATAGATGTCGCTCGCCGAGAATCCCATCGACTGCGCTTGCACGCGGTCGACGATCAGCTTCAGCTCCGGCGCATCCTGCAGCCCGTTGGGATGCACGCCCGCGAGGGCATGGGTATCGGCGGACGCCTTGGCGAGCAGCTGATTCTGCGCCTGCACGAGCGCCGCGTGCCCCGCGCCCGCGCGATCCTGCAGATACATGTCGAAGCCGCCGAACTGGCTCAGGCCCTGCACGGTCGGCAGATTGACGACGAACGCCTGCGCATCCCGCAGACCCATGAAGAGCGCGCCGTTCGCGTGCTTGATGAAGTCCGTCGCATTGGTCTTGCGCTGATCCCACGGCTTCAGCCGCACGAAGGCGAGACCGACGTTGTCGCCGACGCCGACAAAACTGAAGCCGCTCACCTGAAACACGTATTGGACTGCCGGGTCCTTCTTCAATATCGCATCCACCTGCGACATGACCTTGATGGTGCGCTCGATCGCGGCGCCCGGCGGCAGCTGCACGATGGCGAGTGCATAGCCCTGGTCCTCTTCGGGCAGGAAGCTGCCGGGCAGGCGTGAAAAGAGGAAGGCGCACAGCACGACGATGACGGCGAAACCGATCATCCACGATGGCGCATGGCCGACCGCGGTGCCGGTCTGGCGCGTGTAGGTCTTCAAGGTCCAGTCGAAGGTGCGATTGAACCACCTGAAGAAGGCATTCGGCTTGCCGTGCGACGGTTTCAGCAGGCTTGCGCACAGAGCCGGGGTGAAGCTGAGCGCGAGGAACGCGGAGGTGGCGGTCGAAACCGCGATCGTCAGGGCGAACTGCCGGTAGATCACGCCGACGCTGCCGCCCTGCAGCGCGCTCGGAATGAACACTGCCGCGAGCACCGAAGTTATCGCGACGATTGCGCTCGTGATCTGCAGCATGGCCTTGTGGGTGGCCTGTTTGGGCGTGAGCTTCTCCTCGCGCTCGATGCGTTCGACATTCTCGATGACGACGATGGCATCGTCGACCACGATGCCGATCGCAAGCACCATGCCAAACAACGTGAGCTGATTGATGGTGAAGCCGAAGGCGTACATGCCGATGAAAGCACCCATCAGCGCGACCGGCACCACCAGCATCGGAATCATCGTGGCGCGCAGATTCTGCAAGAACACCAGCATGACGATGAATACCAGGATCATCGCCTCGATGAGGGTCTTCACGACTTCGTTGATCGAGATGTGGATGAAGTCCGTGCTGTCATAGGGCACGAACCAGGAGACTCCCGCCGGCAGGCTCGACTGCAGCGAGGCCATGCGCGCTTTCACGGCCTCGGCGACCGCGAGCGCGTTGGCTCCCGGCAAGAGCTGCACGGCGACGCCCGCGACGGGCACATTGTCGAGCTGCGTGTCGCGCCCGTACTGGAACGCGCCGAGCTCGACTCGCGCCACATCCTTCAGGCGCACCGTCGTACCATCGGTGTTGGTGCGCAGGATCACTTCCTCGAACTGCGTCGGAGAGGCGAAGCGGCCCTCGGCACGTACGGTCGCCGACATGCCCTGCCCGACGACGAGCGGCTCCGAGCCGATCGAACCGGCGGCGAACTGCACGTTCTGCGCGCGCACCGCGTTCAGCACCGCTGAAGGCGCGAGCCCGTAGCCCTGCAGCTTTGCCGGGCTCAACCAGATGCGCATCGCATATTCGGAGCCGAATTGGGTCGCGCTGCCGACGCCGGGCACGCGCTGCAGCGGATCGAGCAGGCGCGAGGCAATGACGTTGTTGAGCGCGTAGGAATCCTGCGAGCCGTCATCCGACTTCAGCGCAATGACCGTTAAAAATCCGGGATTGGCCTTGGCGACCGTCACGCCTTGCGCCGTCACTTCGACGGGCAGGCGCGGCAGCGCCAGCGACAGACGGTTCTGCGTCTGCACCTGCGCGATGTCGGGGTTCGTGCCGGTGTCAAATGTCAGTGTGATTGTCGAACCGCCACTCGAGCTGGAGGTCGAACTGAAGTACAGCAGATGATCGATGCCGTTCAACTGCTGCTCGATCACCTGGGTAACGGTTTTCTCGACAGTGTCGGCGTTGGCGCCGGCGAAGGTTGCCGACACCACGACCTGCGGCGGTGCGATCTGCGGGTACGATTCTATCCCCAGCTGGCGCAGACAGAGGACGCCCGAGAGCGTGATGAGGATTGCAATGACCCACGCGAAGATCGGGCGCTCGATAAAAAATTGCGGCATCGAAGCTTCCCGGGGCTACTGGCTGGAGCCGGCGGCCGTGCCCATTTTTGCGGCGGGCGGCTGCCACGCGCTCGCCTGCACGGGGCTTCCGGGATGCGCCTGCTGCAGACCGGAGACGATGATGCGATCGCCTTCGGCCACCCCGCCGGTGGCGATCCAGACGTCACCGTCGAGATGATCGGTCGTGAGGTGTTTGACCGCGGCTTTGTCGCTCGCATCGATCGTCAGCACGAAGAAGCCGGTATCGTCGCTCTGCACGGCCGCGGCTGGAATCCGGAAAGCCGTCTGCGCGCCGCTCGTCACGCGCACATTGACGAACATGCCCGGCAACAGCGTGCGCTCGGGATTCGGCACGATCGCGCGCAGGGTTACGGAACCTGTGGCGCTGTCGACGGCCGCGTCGGAAAAGTCGAGCGTGCCGCTGTGCCCGTAGCGGGTGCCGTCGGAGAAAGTGAGGTCCACCTGCGCCTTGTTTGGCTCCACGAGCTGCACGTGCCCGTTCGCCTGCGCGCGCCGCAGGCGCTCGAGATCGGTCGCTGCCTGACTGAAATTGACATAGATGGGATCGATCTGCTCGATGGTCGTCAGTAACGTCGCCTCCCCCTGGCCGACGAGCGCTCCCTCGGTCACCTGCTGCTGACCGGCGCGCCCGTCAATCGGAGCGGTCACGTTGGCGTAGCCCAGGTTGATGCGGGCGAGCTCGACATTCGCCTGGAACTGCTGGACGGCCGCCTCCGCCGTGCGGTTGTTGGCGTGCGCCGTATCCAGATCGTTCTGCGATATATAGTGCTGCGGCGCGAGCTCCGTCGCGCGCTTGTCCAGCACCTTTGCATTGGCGGCACTCGCTTGGGCTGATGCGAGATTCGCAAGCTGCGCGTCCAGGGCGGCCTTCAATGGGTTTGGATCGATGAGGAACAGTGTCTGGCCCTGTTTCACATCGGCCCCTTCGGTGTAGGCGCGCTTCAAGAGCACGCCCGCGACGCGCGCGCGCACGTCCGCCTGGCGCGTCGCGGAGAGCCGACCGACGAGATCACGGACGAGCGGCACCTCCTGGGCGTGCGCCGTGACGAACGCGACCTGCGGCGGCGGCATGCTCATCGGCGGCGGCGCTTTGGCGCAGCCGGCGAGCAGGCCCGCAGCACTCAAGACCATAAGAGGGATTGCAGACAAGGCGGATTTCATATTGGGACACATGGCGCCGGGGATCGTGACGGGAAGGTGCGTCGTCAGCGTGTAATCGTAGCATTTTGGCGGCGCCTCCCGACAAGTCAGTCAAGACGCCCGGGTTCTATGCTTATGCTGCGAATACAGCGCTGGGCGCATGGCGCGAGCGATGCTTGCACGCCGCACGCGACGAGCAGCGTCTATGCATAGATGAAGGTTCTGAGGGCACGCGGGCGCGCGACGTCGGCCGAGTCCGCGAGCCGGTGCATGCATTTCAGGAGCGCGGCTGCGCACAGGTCAACGACGCGTGCGGGCGCCGTGAATGTTAATCGAACTTCATGTAGGTGAGCGGCAGGGCGGTGGTGTACTTGATCGTCTCGAGGGCGAAGCTGGCGCTCACATCCAGGAACGCGACCGTGGAGATGAGGCGCTTGTAGACGACGTCATAGGCGTCGATGTCCGGAACCACGATGCGCATCAGATAGTCGACATCGCCGCTCATCCGGTAGATCTCCGTGACCTCGGGGATCTCACGCACGGAGCGCACGAACTGTTCGAACCAGGCGGTGTTGTGATGGGCCGTCTTCAAAGTGACAAAGACAGTGGTGCCCAAGTTGAGCAATCGCGCATCGAGGAGTGCGACGGTGTGCTTGATGACCCCCTCATCCTGCAGGCGCTTGATGCGGCGCCAGCAGGGGGCTTTGGAGAGTCCGATACGCTCGGCGATGGCTGCGGCGGTCTGCGCCCCGTCCTGCTGCAGCAGGTCCAGAATTCGTCTATCGAGCTTGTCCACAGAACAAAATCTCTAGAATCCTTATTTAAACGCAATTGTATTGCTAAATCGTGACATTTTTACTCGAATTACGCAACCCTGTCTCCCTGCCTTGGGATTAGTATCTAGGTATGGATATTTTCAGGTGGTTCACCACTCACCCCGCATCCGTCGGGGAGAGCTATGGCGAGCATCTGGTGAGGGCCACCTCCTTTGGGGGCCGCATGATGCTGGCGGGCATCGCCTGCATGCTGCACGGCCTGCTGCCGTTTCTCTTCGTCCGCACCGGCAGCCGCACCGTCAGCGAACTCAACGACCAACTCTCCACCCGTCGGCCCGCCGCATCGGCTTCTCCCGCGCTACGCGTTGATCTTCTGAATTCCTAGTCGTGCAGCTCCCGCTGCGCGTTATCTCTCCAAGCGTTCTGTGGCTGCGCCTGGCATTGCCGGGAATTGCGATCGCGGCCGCTCTCGCCTTCCTCGCCAAAGGCCTCGCGGTCGAGCTGGCCGCCGGCATGGCCGGCCTGCCGAAGCTGCCCATCAGTCCGGTGATGTGCGCGGTAGTTCTCGGCATGCTGTGGCGGAACACGCTCGGCGTACCGCGCTTTGCGACCGAGGGGCTCGAGTGGGTCATGCGTGGCCTGCTGCGCACGGGCATTGCGCTGGTCGGGTTGCGCCTGACGTTGAGCGGCGCGACGGCGATCGCCGCGAGCGCGCTGCCCATTGCCGTCACCTGCATCTGCGTGGCGCTGCTCGGGGCCGCGGCGATCTGCCGCCTATTCGGCGTGCCGCCGCGCCTTGCGGTGCTCCTCGCGGTGGGAACGGCGGTGTGCGGTTGTACGGCGGTCATCGCCGTCGCGCCGGCGATTCGCGCGCGCAACGACGAAACGGCTTTCGCGATCACTTGCGTCGTGCTCTTCGGCTGCGTGGCGATGCTGACGTATCCGTGGCTCGCGGCCCAGTTCTTCAGCGCCACGCCCCGCTATGCGGGAATTTTTCTCGGCACGGCCATTCACGACACGACACAGGTGATTGGCGCGGGACTCATCTACTCGCAGCAGCACGCGGCGCCGGCGGCGCTCGCCGCGGCGAGCGTCGCGAAGCTCCTGCGAAATCTGTCGATCGTGCTGCTCGTACCGGCGGCCGCATGGTTCGCGCGCGGGCCGAGACTCGCAGCGGCTGAAGGTGCCGCGCCGAGCGAGAGCCGTGCGCGGGTGCAGCTCGTGCCCTGGTTCGTGCTCGGCTTCGTTTTCTGCGTCGTGCTGCGCACGCTCGGCGACGCGCTCACGCGCGGCTCCGGACTTGCCCCGGGCTGGAATGCGCTGGCGACCGGCGGTCAAGGCGCCTCGGAGCTCTTTTTGATCTGTGGGATGACGGCGGTGGGCCTCAGCGTTTCGTTCACGCAGATGTGGCGCATCGGCTGGCGGCCGCTCGCCTCAGGATTCCTGGTCGCCATCATGGTCGGCGCCTGCAGTCTGTCGCTGACACTTGCCGCGCAGCGGCTGATCCATTGAGCACGAATCATCCTTGCCGACGCAGCGGCATCAATCAGGGGCGGCGCAATCGACCTCGCCTGCAGCGCACCTGCGGCCCACGCGCGGGATCAGCCGCGCGCGCGCCGGCAAGCCGCTGCAGGCTTGCCGGGACTATTTAATGACGAGCTGCTGGACAGTGTCGCTGCCGAGCGTCTCGCGCAAAGCCTCGCGATCCACCTGGGCCTTCGAGATACCGGCCTGGTTCGTCCAGACTTTTTTCTGCTCGACATTAATACGGTCTGAAATGCCGTCCAGAGCCGCCCAGTTCTTGTAGGTGGTGGTCAAAATCAGGTCTGCCTCGCTAGCTGAATGCGGCTGCGCGCGGTACACGGACCAGCTGAGGACGTATCCCGCCTTCTTCTCGCTCTCCATCAACTGCTTGTAGGTCGTTGCCAGGTATTTCATGTAAGCCTCGAACTGGCCGGGCTTGGTCTTGATATACGAGACATTGACAATCGGTCCGTCGCTGTAGGGCTTCTCGTCCGCGGCGGACGCGACCTGCATGGCGAGGGTGAGGAGGGCGGCGGCGGCGAGGGTGGTTAGGGACTTCATCATCGGGGTCTCCATTTATGGTTTTCGAGCGCGATAATGTTACGCTCAAGCTGCCTGCCTGGCGAATCAGCTTTGTTCGCCGGTGCTCGTGACGATGTAACCGCCGGATTTCTCGTCGCGCTCGAGCGCGAGCAGACGCCGCGCCGCCGCCTCTTCCAGCAAGCGGTTGAATGAGCGGAACCCGTAATAGCTTTCATTGAAGCCGGGCCGGCGGCGCTTCAGCGCCTGCTTCACCATCGAACCCCAAATCTTTTCATCTTCACCGCGCTCGGCAATCAACGCATCGATGGTGGCAAGGACCAGGTCAAAGGCCTCCTGCTGCCGGTCCTCTTCCTTCTCCTTCTCTTTTTCCTTCTCCTTGCCGTCACCCGACGCCGCGGCAGGTGAGGCAGGCTCGCTCGCCACGGTTTTGCGGCGCACCGTGCGCCGCGCCTTTTGCTCGCGCACGAGGTCGTCGTAGTAGATGAATTCGTCGCAGTTGGCCATCAGCAGGTCGGAAGTGGAGTTCTTCACGCCGACGCCGATGACGCCCTTGTTATTTTCCCGCAGCTTGCTCACCAGCGGTGAGAAGTCGGAGTCGCCGCTGATGATGACGAAGCTTTCCACGTGCGGTTTGGTGTAGCACAGATCGAGGGCGTCCACGACCATGCGGATGTCGGCGGAATTCTTGCCCGACTGACTGACGTGCGGAATTTCGATGAGCTCGAATCCCGCCTGGTGCATGCCGGATTTGAATTCGCGATAGCGCTCCCAGTCGCAGTAGGCCTTCTTGACGACGATGGAGCCCTTCAGCAGCAGCCGCTCCAGCACGCGATTGATGTCGAACTGCGCGTAGCGCGCATCGCGCACGCCGAGCGCGATGTTCTCAAAATCACAGAATAGGGCGAGATTGGTGAGCTCAGCGTGACTCGTCACGCCGGCATACCGATGTCGTTGTAGAGCGTGAGGCGCGTCTCGCGCGGCACGCAATAGATATCGATGGGACTCGTGCGGCCGCGCACGGTAATGGGTGGCAGCTCGAGCGCGCCGGTATCGAAGCCGCGGGCGTCGAGCGAGCGTTTCACCGCGCTCGAAAAGAGCACTTCGCCCGCGCGCGCGCGCTGGCTCAGGCGCGAGGCGACGTTCACGGTGTCGCCAATGATGGTGTAATTCATGTAGAGCGCAGAGCCGACGTTTCCGGCAATCACGTCGCCCTCGTTGATGCCAATCCCCAATCCCGTCTCGATCTCATGCCGCGCCTTCCAGGTGTGTGCTAGGCCGGCGAAGCGCACGAGCATCTCCTGTGCGGTTCTGACCGCGCGTTCCGGTCCGTCAGACTGCTCGAGCGGCACGCCGAATCCCACCATCAGACAATCACCGGCCATGTGGAACACGGTGCCGTCGTGCTGGAAGGTCACTTCCGTGAGCAGTGAGAAATACTCGTTGAGGAGCAGCACGACTTCCTGCGGAGTCAGGCGCTCGGAGATGGCAGTAAAGCCGCGCATGTCCGCGAACAGCACAACCGCACGGGTGCGAACGTCCTCAGCGGCGAGGATGCTGTCGCGCAGCTGTCCGTCGCTCAGGATCTTGTCGGCGATGCGCGGCGAGAGGTAGCGGCGAAAGGTGCGGCGCACGTGCTCGCCGCGCTCGACCTCCGCCGCGAGATGCGCCGCGGCCTGCTTCCTGCGGCCCGCCCCGGCGCGCACCAGGCTCTCGACCCGCGCCCGGAAAACTTCCGGCGAGGCGGTGCGCGCGACAAACTCATCGGCGCCGGCGGCGAAGGCCTCGATGCGCCGCTTGGGCGAGCGACTCATGGCGATCACCGGCAGCAGCATGGTCACGGGATGCTCCTTCAGGAGCCGGCACAGAGTCAGCCCCGAGGGCGGTGCGGCGTCGGCATCGACCAGTAACAGGTCGGGGGTCAGCTCATCAAAGCGCGCAAAGGCCTCCTCGGCCGAGCCAATGGGCTGCACCGTGGTTTGAAACTCGTTCGGGTAGCGCGCAAGCAAGGCCAAGCCCGCGGCGCAATCGCCCGCCGTGAGGACGCAGAAATGCATGCCCTGGCCCGCCCGGATCATCCCGAAACCATCCTCCCAGATGACACCCTCGTGAAGTCTATCACCGAGGCGCCGCCTTAGGGCGCGCGCGGCGCGGCGTGAGCTCTGCCCCCCAAGGCTTGGGGCGCGTGCCCGACACGGGTGCGTGGTGCGGGGGAGGGGGTTGCTGCCGAGCGGGCACGGACGGCAAGGCTCGCGTTACACTCAGGCGTGCACGATGCTCCTGCATCATTGAGGTTTTGCTAGTGGCCAAGAGCGTGTCCGTCAAAGTCTCGCGTCGCGGCGCCGAAGAGGCGGTGCGCGTCCTGCTGCGCTGGGCCGGGGAAGATCCGCAGCGCGAGGGTCTCATCGACACGCCCAAGCGCGTGGTCGACGCCTATCAGGACTGGTTCTCAGGCTACCTCACCGATCCGGCCGACTATCTGCGCCGCACCTTCGAGGCGGTCGACGGTTACGATGAGATGATCGTGCTGCGCGACATTTCCTTCGAGTCGCACTGTGAGCATCACATGGCCCCCATCATCGGCCGCGTGCACATCGGCTACCTGCCGACTGACAAGGTCGTCGGCATCAGCAAGCTGGCGCGCGTGGTCGAAGGCTACGCGCGCCGTTTTCAGGTGCAGGAAAAGCTGACCGCACAGATTGCCGGTTGCATTACCGACGTGCTCAAGCCGCGCGGCGTCGGCGTCGTCGTCGACGCCGTGCATCAGTGCATGACGACGCGTGGTGTGCACAAGCGCGGCGTGTCGCTCATCACGAGCCGCATGACCGGCGTCTTCCGCGCCGACGCGCGCACGCGCGCGGAGTTCCTGCAGTTTATCGACATCCGCGGCGCGCGCACCGCCTGAGGCGTTAGCGCACGATCTTTTTGAAGTCCGCGGGTATCTCAAAGACGCTGGGATCGGCCGCCGCGGTCGACACCGACAGAATCTCCGAACTCAGGGTGATGACGGGCAGCAGGCCGTCCGGCATGGGTGCGGCCGCTGCCGGCGCAGGAGGCGCGCCCGCCTCCGCCGGCGCCGGATTGTCGGACTTCTTGTGGAAGAGACCGGACAGCTTGCCGCTGATCTGTGCGGCGACGTCGGCCGGGTTTGCGGGCGGGCTCGTGGGTTGGCTGCCGGTGCTGTCGCTGGCGCTCGATGCCGGCGCATTCGCTTGCTGCGTGCTCTGGCACTGCGGTCCGCCGACGGCGAAGGCAAACGTCGTCTTCACCGGGTAGCCCTTCATGTCCTTGGTCTTGCTCGCGAACTCGCTCCAGATGCCCTTGTAACGCCCAAACATGGACTGCGCGCGCTCGGCGATGTCACGCGAAGAGGTGGCCGTGCCCGTCGTCAGGCCCATCTGCCGCGCGTAGGCGCGGGTGTATTTCTGCGCTTCGGCGCTCGCGGCAAATTTCGGCGCCAGCCACTCATCGAGCACGAGTACGAACTCGCACACCTGGCCACTGTGCTTGTCCTTGCAGGCCTGCGAGGCCGTGATCGTCAGCCGCTCCGCATCGAAACCGGCGACGGTCGCCCTCTCGCCGCTGCGCCGCACCTCGGCCTTGGGGTCCGACCACTCGCACTGCGAGTCGTCGATCGGCGTGGGGAGCGCTTCCTCGCGGGGCTGGGCGACGCCGGCCTGACCCACGAGCTGCTGCTGCTGCGCGCGCATCTGCTCGAAAGTCGTCTCGGTGTACTCTTTCTTGGCGACATCCAGGTGGTCGATCTTGCCGAGGTCAAGGCGCACGATGTCGACGCGCGGACCCGCGGCGTCGCGCGCAAACATGCGTACGATCTTTGACTGCAGCTGCAAGCTGCTCTCGATGCGCGCGCGCTCCCCGGAGATGATCGTCGTCGTGGTCCCGGACATGTTGGCGATCTTCATGCCGCCGAGGCCGTCAATGGATATGCGTTGCTGGGTGGTGACGTCAGCGCTGGCGATCTGCGCACAGGCGCCGAGAATGCAGCCGAAGACGAAGGCACTACGCGCGTGCAGTGATCGGCGCATCGTCGAAACTCCCCTGGTCGTAATATTTATCCGGTCGGTGGGCTGCCTCAGGCGGCGTCACTGCGCGCGGCGCGCTTGCGCTCCGTCTCCTTGAGAAAGCGTTTGCGAATGCGGATCGACGCCGGAGTCACTTCGACGAGCTCGTCATCGGCGATGAACTCGACGGCGTATTCAAGCGTCAGCTGGATCGGCGGCGTCAGGAGAATCGCATCGTCCTTGCCCGCCGCGCGGATGTTGGTGAGCTTCTTGGTCTTGATGGGGTTCACGACCAGGTCGTTCTCGCGGCTGTGAATGCCGATGATCATGCCCTCGTAGACCTTCTCACCGTGGCTCACGAACATGCGCCCGCGCTCCTGCAGATTGAAGATCGAGTAGGCGACGGCTTCGCCGTTCTCGTTGCTGACAAGCACGCCGTTACGGCGGTCGGCGATCTCGCCTTTCATGGGCGCAAAGCCGTCGAAAATGTGGCTAATGAGACCCGTGCCGCGCGTCATGGTCATGAATTCGCCCTGGAAGCCGATGAGGCCGCGTGCGGGCACCCGGTACTCGAGGCGCACGCGGCCGTTACCGTCCATGGCCATGTCGGTGAGATCTGCGCGGCGTGCGCCCAAGGCCTCCATGACCGCGCCCTGATGAGCGTCTTCGATATCGACCGTCAACGCCTCGTAGGGCTCGTGCACCTCAGCGCCGACGATCTTGGTCAGCACCTGCGGACGGGAGACGGCGAGCTCATAGCCCTCGCGGCGCATGTTCTCGATGAGGATGGTCAGGTGCAGCTCGCCGCGTCCGGAAACGCGCATGATGTCCGGCTCGTCCGTATCCTCGACGCGCAACGCGACGTTGCTTTGCAGCTCTCGGTACAGGCGCTCGCGCAGCTGGCGGCTCGTGACGAACTTGCCCTCGCGTCCGGCGAGCGGCGAAGTGTTGACCTGGAAATTCATGACAATCGTCGGCTCATCGACGCGGATGGGGGGCAGTCCGTGCGCACCCTCCGGATCGCAGACGGTGAGTCCGATATTGACCTCTTCGACACCGGTAATGGCGACGATGTCGCCGGCAAAGGCCTCATCAACCGGTTCGCGTTCGAGACCTTTATAGGTGAGGACCTGCCCGATCTTCGCCGTGCCCTTGTCCTCGGTGCCGAAGAAGAGCCGCACGACCTGGCCGGGCCGCACCGAGCCCCTGCGGATGCGGCCGATGCCAATCCTGCCGACGTAGGAGTTGTGGGCGAGCGTGGAGATCTGCAGTTGCAGGGGGGATGCAATCTCCGTCTGCGGCGGCGGCACATGGGCGAGGATCGCCTCGAACAGCGCGCTCATATCCGGGCGGCGCTCGGTATAGTCCGTGCTCGACCATCCCTGCAGGGCCGAGCTGTAGATCACCGGAAAATCCAGCTGCGCGTCGTTCGCTCCGAGCTTGTCAAAGAGCTCGAATGTCCGATCGACGACCCAGCCGGGACGCGCGCTCGGGCGATCGATCTTGTTGACGACGACGATGGCCTTCAAACCGAGCGCCAGCGCCTTGCGGGTGACGAAGCGCGTCTGCGGCATCGGGCCTTCGACGGCATCCACGAGCAGGAGCACGCCATCGACCATCGACAGCACGCGCTCGACCTCGCCGCCAAAATCCGCATGGCCCGGGGTGTCGACGATATTGATGCGCGTACCGCCGTACTCGATGGCGCAGTTCTTGGCGAGAATGGTAATGCCACGCTCACGCTCGATGTCGTTCGAATCCATGACCCGCTCGCCCACCTTTTCGTGTGCCGCAAAGGTGCCGGATTGCTTCAGGAGGCAGTCGACGAGAGTCGTCTTGCCGTGATCGACGTGCGCGATGATCGCGATGTTGCGGATGGGCCGGTTCATAGATCGGGGCACAAAAAAGGGTGCGAAGGGTAGCAGATTTGCGCTACGGCTGCCGTCGCGGCCGCCTCTCGGGGCTTAGGAGACTCGGCCGATGCGCAGTGCGGCGGTTGCGATCCGTACCTCGATGAGGAACGCCAGGAAGGCGCCGGTCAGCGCGAGCATGGCCGCGACGAAGAGGATCGCAATCAGCGCGGCCAGATTGACCGCCAGGAAGGCATTGGCGAAGAGCGCCACGACGACCAGCGCGATCAGCAGCGCGGACACGGCGCACATGCTGATGGCTGAGCTTATGTAACGTGCCCGCCGCGCCAGAACCCGCAGGCGCGCATCCAGATCGGCGGCCCGGTGGGCTTCGCGTTCGGCCTCCGCCTCCCAGGCGCGCGCGCGATCGACGATGCGCGCGAGACGATTGATCAGCACACCCAGCATGACCCCGACGCCTGAGATGAGAAAGACGGGCGCAAGAGCCGACTGAATGACGTGGGCGACATCCATGCTGACATGATGCCAGAGGTGCGTTCGGGATGGTTCGCGGTTGGCGTCGGCCGCGCCGCGACGGGGTCATTTAGAAGAATCGGCGTGCGACTGTGATGCTTTTGTGCGGCAGCCCATGAGGAGGGCTAGCGGATGAAAGCCAGCGAAGTCTTTGGAGTTGCTGTGCGCATTTTCGCACTCATGTCCATTCCTTGGGCGCTCTTCGACCTGCAGTCAGCGTTGATCCTGCTCCTTGTCCCAGACACATCGCGACACAGCCCCGTGGCGACTTATTTGATCGCCGCGGCGGTTATGCTCCTCGCGGGGATCTTACTGGTGCGCCGCGCACCGGCCCTTGTCCGCTTTGCATACGCGAGCCGCGCGTGCGGTGGCAGCGCGACGGCTGCAGGCGTTGCGCAAGTTTGGAATGATTCATGGCTTTTCGCGACTTGTCGGTGCTGCGGAAGATGCGCGCACGCCCCGCGGAGGCGCGCAACAGGGGCTAACTGGGCCGCGATTTGAACTGCACCGTACTCGTACCACGCCGCGGACGCACGACGACCGTGCCTGCGAGCTTGTCGTGCCATCCCTGCTTGCGCGCGTCGATGGCAATCCAGAAGAAGCCCAAGCAGCAAGGAATGGTGGACACGTAATAGGCGAGGTATCTGCCGAGGAACTGCGCTGTGGTCGGTCGCGCGCCGCTGTCAGCATCGACGATCGTCGCGCCGATGGCCATTTTCCCCGGGGTTGCCTGGCGGGTCACCCAAAAGATGATCACCGCAATCGCGGGCAGCACGAGCTGCAGGAATACGCCGCGAAGTCCGGTGCCCGTATACGCGTACAGTTCCGGCCAGTAGTCCTCGCCGCCATAGGCGCGCAGGATGGGCCACAGAATGATCATGCCGAGCACCGAGTCGATAATGAACGCCCAGAAGCGCAGCCAGAAGCCGACGTATTCCAGTTCGGGACTGTCCACGTGCAAGTCCTCTAAAGTAGGCTCGTCGTCACCATAGTAGCTGAAGTGCCCGCGCGACGGCTGCCGCAGCCGGCTGCGCGGCGCACGCTGACCGCATCAAGGGGATACTCGATGACTTACGCGATTCTGGATGATGCCGCGCGCCGCGCGCACGCCTACCTGGACGGATTGAATGCGCGCGCCGTTGCACCGCACGCAGCCGCGGTCGCCGCGTTGCGGCAACTGGACGAACCGCTGCCCGCTGCCCGCGGTGATGCCGCCGAGACGCTCGCGCTTCTCGATCGACTGATATCACCGGCGACGCTTGCGACGGCCGGACCGCGCTTCTTCGGCTTTGTCATTGGCGGCGCGCTCCCGGAAGCACTCGCGGCAAATTGGCTGGCCGGAGCCTGGGACCAGAACGCGGGACTCTACCTGAGCACGCCCGGAGTGTCTTATCTGGAGACCGTGGCGCTGCGCTGGCTGGTCGATCTCTTCGAGCTTCCTGCCGGCAGCGGCGGCGCCTTCGTCACCGGTGCCACGGTCGCGAACTTCACCGCGCTGGCGGCGGCAAGGAACGCGGTGCTCGCACGCGTCGGCTGGAATGTCGAGGCGCACGGGCTCTTTGGGGCGCCGCCCATCACCGTGATGACGGGCGAGGAAGCGCATCCGACGCTGCTGAAGTCCTTGGGGATGCTGGGCCTGGGGCGCGCGCGGATCGTGCGCGTGCCCGTTGATGAGCAGGGACGGATGCGAGCGCAAGCGCTGCCGGCCATGCGGGGCCCCACCATCCTGTGCCTGCAGGCCGGCAACGTGAACACCGGGGCGTTTGACCCATTCGAGGCGCTCATCGCAGCGGCGCGCGCGGCCGGCGCTTGGATACACGTGGACGGCGCGTTTGGACTCTGGGCGAAAGCGGCCCCCGCGCTGCGCGCTTTGGCGCGCGGCCTTGAGCAGGCGGATTCGTGGGCTACCGATGCCCACAAATGGCTGAACGTTCCCTACGACAGCGGCCTGGCGTTCGTGCGCGATGCAAACGCTCTGAAAGCGGCGATGGCCATCACCGCCGAATACCTGCCCACCGAGTCGGCTGAGCGCAACCCCTCCGACTTCACCCCCGAGCTGTCACGGCGCGCCCGCGGTGTGGAGGTGTGGACCGCGTTGCGATCGCTCGGCCGCGCGGGGCTCGCGGAGCTCTTCGAGCGCAATTGCCGTCAGGCGCGACGCTTTGCCGCGGGCCTCGCGCAGGCGGGTTATGAGGTGCTGAACGATGTGGTGTTGAATCAGGTGCTTGTCGCATTCGGCGAGCCGGCGAAGACGCGGCGCGTCATCGCGGCTCTGCAGGCCGAGGGCACCTGCTGGTGCGGAGGAACGGTATGGCAGCGCCGCACCGCCATGCGCATCAGTGTGTGCAGCTGGGCGACGACCGACGCGGATGTGGAGCAGAGCCTCGCCGCCATGCTGCGTCTGGCTGCAGCCGATCAGGGATAATGGGACGTGGCCATTCAAGAGCTCACTGTGAGTGCCCAGCCCGGCGCGCACCGGCGTCCGCGCGTGCTCATCGTCGGCTGCGGGTTTGGTGGTCTGTTCGCTGCGCGCGCCCTCGCGCGCGCCCCGGTCGAGGTGCTGGTGATCGACCGCAACAACTATCACTTGTTCCAGCCGCTGCTCTACCAGGTCGCCTGCGCCGCGCTCGGGCCCGCGGACATTGCACAACCCATTCGCAGCATCCTGCGCACGCAAGCGAATGCCTTCGTCATGTTGGGCGAGGTCACGGGGATCGATCTTGCGCGCGCGAGCATAGCCGTCGGTGAGAACCAGTTCTTCTTCGACTATCTGATTCTGGCACCCGGAGCGGTTGACAATTATTTCGGTCATCCCGAGTGGCATCACTGGGCCCCGGGCATGAAGGAGGTCGAGGACGCGACATTCATCCGCTCGCGGCTGCTGCGCTCGTTCGAGGCCGCGGAGCTCGAAGCGGACACGACGCAGCGCGCGGCGCACCTCGCCTTCGTCATCGTCGGCGGCGGGCCGACGGGGGTTGAACTTGCGGGCGCGATCAAAGAGCTCGCCGTGGACGTGATCGCGCGCGATTTTCGCGTGGCGGACACGCGCCGTGCGCGCGTGATCCTGATCGAGGCGGGGCCGCGACTTCTGCCGGCATTGCATGCCGCCTCTTCGACGCACGCGCTGCAGCAGTTGCGGGATCTCGGTGTCGAAGTGCGCCTCGGACAGCCGGTCACCGAGGTGGCTGCGGACGGCGTCGAGGTCGGTGGCGAGCGCGTGCACAGCTTCAATGTCATCTGGGCCGCGGGAGTGCGCGCATCGCCGCTTGCAGGAATGCTCGGCGTGCCGGTCGGCCCGGGGGCCCGTGTGCAGGTGATGCCGGATTGCTCGGTGCCCGGCCATCCGCAGGTGTTCGTCATTGGTGATGCGGCGTACCTCGTCGATTCGAAGTCGGGCCGGCCGGTGCCCGGTGTGTCGCAGGGTGCCCTGCAGATGGGCCGCTATGTCGCACGCGTCATTGCCGAGGGCATCCAGGGCTCGCGTGCGTGCCGCGACCGCGGCTTTCACTATGTCGATTGGGGTTCGATGGCGACGATCGGCAAGTCGCGTGCGGTTGTTGAGATCGGTCCGCTGCGATTTGGGGGCCTGCTGGCGTGGCTCGCCTGGATGTTTTTGCACGTGAGCGTGCTCATCGGATTCCGCAATCGTATCGCGGTCATGGCGTCCTGGATCTACGGCTACGTGTTCATGCGGCGCGGCTCACGGCTGATCACCCGCCCAACGCGCGCGTGGTGACCTTCGCCCATCCCGCCGGCCGCGCGCGAGCGGCCGCCGCGGCCGCCACCGCGGCCGCCGCCGAGCCGCGCACATTGCGCGGCTTCTTCGGCGTTTTCCGCTACAGCCGCCGCGCGCTCGAACTCGTCTGGCGTACGAGCCCCGGCCTTACGGTTGCTTTGGCCGTGCTGACTCTCATCGCCGGCATCGTGCCGGCCGGTGTGGCCTACATTGGCTCGCTGATCGTTGATGCGGTGGTCGCCGCGGTGCGCCATCCGGGGGGCAGCGTGCGCCATGTCTTTGAGCTCGTGCTGCTGGAAGGCGTGCTCGTGGCCTCGACCGCGGCGGCGCAGCGCGGCATCTCGCTGTGCCAGTCGCTGCTGCGAGCGCAGCTCGGGCAGCGGGTCAATGTGATGATTCTGGAGAAGGCGCTGACGCTCGAGCTGCAGCACTTCGAGGATTCGGAGTTCTACGACAAGCTCACGCGCGCGCGGCGCGAGGCCTCGAGTCGGCCGCTGTCGCTGGTCATGCGCACTTTTGGGCTTGCGCAGAATGGCATCTCGCTCGTGAGCTACGGCACGCTCCTCGTGCGCTTCTCGCCCTGGGCGGTCGCCGTGCTGCTGCTCGCAGGCCTGCCGGCTTTCGTCGCCGAGGCCAAATTCTCCGGCGATGCGTTTCGCCTGTTTCGCTGGCGCTCGCCTGAGACGCGCATGCAGACCTACCTTGAGACCGTGCTCGCGCGCGAAGACCACGCGAAGGAAGTGAAACTGTTTGGCCTCGGCCCGCGGTTCCTGCAGCGTTACCGGGATATCTTCGGCCGGCTGTATCGCGAGGATCGCGCGCTTACGATCCGGCGCGACGCCTGGGGATTCGGCTTGGGATTGATCGCCACATTGGCGCTCTACGGCGCCTATACGTGGATCGCGCTCTCCGCCGCGCGCGCACTCATCTCGCTCGGTCAGATGACGATGTATCTGCTGCTCTTCCGGCAAGGGCAGGCCGCCGTATCGGCGAGCCTGTCGGCGGTCGGCGGCATGTACGAGGACAATCTCTACCTGTCCACGCTCTACGAGTATCTCGAGACTCCGGTCGCCTCGCCGGGAGGCTCGATTCAGCACGGGCCGCAGCCGCAGGATGGCGTGCGCTTTGAGAACGTGAGCTACAGTTATCCCGACGCCACTGAGGCTGCGCTCGAGAATGTGACCCTGCACCTGCGTCCCGGGGCGAGCCTCGCGCTCGTGGGGGAGAACGGCTCCGGCAAGACGACGCTGATCAAACTGCTGACGCGACTCTACCAGCCGACGAGCGGACGGATTCTCCTCGACGGACTCGATCTGACGGCGTGGGACGCGGCGGCGCTGCGCCAGAGGATCGGCGTCATCTTTCAGGACTTTGCCCGCTATCAGATGCTGGTGGGTGAGAATGTCGGTGCCGGCGATGATGAGTACTTCGAGGATGAGGCGCGCTGGCGCGAGGCGGCAGGCAAGGGCCAGGCCGCCGAATTCATCAATACCCTGCCGCAGGGCTACCACACGCAGCTTGGCAAATGGTTTCGCGACGGTCGCGAGCTCTCAGGCGGTCAGTGGCAGAAAATCGCACTGGCGCGCGCCTTCATGCGCACGCGCGCGGATGTGCTGGTGCTCGATGAGCCGACCGCGGCGATGGATGCGCAGGCCGAAGCGGATGTCTTCGAGCACTTTCGCAAACTCGCGCTCGGGCGCATCACGATTCTGATCTCGCATCGCTTCTCCACCGTGCGCATGGCGGATCAGATCGCGGTGCTCGAGAAGGGCCGCATCGTCGAGCGTGGCAGTCACGAGGAGCTGATGGCGCTGAATGGCCGTTACGCGCACCTCTTTACGCTGCAGGCCAAAGCGTACCGCTAGATCTGGCTTGCGAGGAGCGCGACCGGGAAATTGGCGAGGGCCGCGCCGACCGACACGAAGCGCCCGCCGTCGTGCGCCTGCGTCGCAACGGCGCTGCCGGTGAGCACATCGCGCAACCCGGCGCTTCCCAGGCGCCGCGGCAGCTCGATCGTCGTGTCATCCCACACGGCCTCGCCGAGCGGCAGCTCCGCGCGCTCGCCGAGCAGACGCGCGTACAGACACGGAATGATCACGAAAATCCACTCGTTCGCCGCGCGTCGCGCGTACGCGCACACGTGCCCCGCGTTCGCGCCGCTCACCCGCGCGGGAAGATATTCGCCGTCCCTGAAGAGCGCGGCGTGTGCTTTCCTGAACTGCAATGCCCGCCAGATGACGTAGAGCTTCGCCCGGCCGTCAGCGAGGTTATCGAGGAGCGCGCGTGCGAAGGCGGGATCAGCCGCGCCGTGCGCCTCGAGGGCGGCGAGCAAATGTGCGCGGCGCGCGTAGTCTACGGGACGGCGGTTGTCCGGATCGACGAGCGAGAACTCGAGCAGGTCATTGCCCTGATAGATGTCCGGCACGCCGGGCACGGTCAGCTTGCACAGCGTCTGCGCGAGAGAATTCAGGATTCCAAAGCGCGCGATCCGCTGCTGCACCGCCTTGATGTCGTTCAGGAAGAAATTGCCTTCGCGCGGCTCCAAGAGCGTATGCACGAACTGCGTCAGGGCTTCTTCATAGTCCTTGCTGCGGTCGGACCAGCTCGTGCGGCTCTTCGCCTCGCGTGACGCCTTGATCATGTACGCCGCTATGCGCTCGGCGTAGGCGCGCAGCGCGGCCGCGTCGAGCTCCTCGAGCGGCCAGCTGCCGAGCAGCGTCTGATACAGCAGATACTCCTGGTTCGGACCCGGCGCGGGGCGGCCTTCGATCTCGCGCTTGCGCAGACGGTTCATGCGGCGCCAGCGCGCCAAGAGCTGCCGCCACAGGCTCGGCATCTCCGACAGCACGTCGATGCGTACGCGGGTGTCTTCAGAGCGCTTGGTGTCGTGAGTCGAGGTGGCGAGCATCTCGTGCGGCCAGTGCTGCTGGCGGTATTTCGCGTCCGCGTGAAAAGCGCGGATACTGATGCCAAAGGTGTCCGGATCGCCGCCTACTTCGTTGAGCGCCACCAGCCGGTGGAACCGATAGAGCGCGGTGTCCTCGACGCCCTTGGCGGTCACGGGCGCGGTCAGCTGCTGAAACTTCATGGCAAAGGCGCGCACGCGCTCGCGCTCGGCCTCGAGCGGCAGTTCCAACAGCAGTGTTGCGCGCACGAATTCATAGAGCTCGTAGTTGATCCCGGAGTCGCGCGCCTTGGCGCGCGCCACGGCCCAGTCGATGAAGCGCCGATCCTCGGCCGACACGGAACCGGCGACGTAGGTGCGATAGACCGGAAAGCAGGCGATCACGTCGGCGAGCGCCTGGCGCAAGCTGCGGAAGGTGAAGTCGCGCGTGTTGCGGTCGGCGCGCGCGACGCGCGCGAGCTGGTTGGTCAGCACCGTCAACTCCGAGGACAGCGCCGTGTCGAGGATCAGCCGTTTGGCGTCGTAGGCGATCTCGCGCCACTCGGTCGCTTCGCCGATGAAGGAATGATAGGTGCGGTCGAGGCGGCTCTTTGCGGCACCATCCACGAACAGTCCGTTCACGGCGTTGGCGAAGTTGTAGCCGGTCGTGCCGTGCACCGGCCAGGTCGTCGGCAGATGTTCAAAGCCCGCGGTGATCTTTTCCACGACGAGATAGAGCGGCAGCGGGCCGTGCGGCGCACTCGCCTTTGCGGTCGCCTCCGCCGCGCGGCGCTGCAGGCGCTGGAAATACTGCTCTGGATCATAGAGGCCATCCGGATGATCGATGCGCAGCCCATCGAGCTTGCCGGTGCGCAACAGCTCCAGGATGAGCCGGTGCGTGGTCTCGAAGACCCTTTCGTTCTCCATGCGCAGGGCGGCGAGGTCATTGACGTCGAAGAAGCGCCGATAGTTGATCTCATCCGAGGCGACGCGCCAGGAAGCGAGCCTGTAGGCCTGTGCCTCGAGCAGCTCATGGAGCGCTTCCACGCTCGGCGGCGCGGCCGCAGCGTCGCGCAGCTGCCCGATCGCCTGGTCGATCACCTGCGCGATGCGCGGATAGGCGCTGCACATCGCGGCCAGACGGCGCTTGTACACCTCCTTGTCGCGATTGCGCTCCGCGGCCTCGCTGACAGAGGCGCCGACCCGGTCGGGCAGATGGCCGAACGCGGCGATCAGGCTTTCGAATTCGGCGCGCGCCTCCGGCGGCAGCGCGTTCGGCTGCATGAGCGTGCGCGCCGGCTCCAGAACGCGCGGGTAGCTGCGTGGATCGAGTGGAAAGCGATGCTCGTGGTAGTAGATGGCGAATGAGCCGGCGTCGCGCTCGAAGCGCGGCTCGAGCTCGCGGCGCTCGAGAACCCGGCCATAGGATTCACCGAGAACGGGAACGAGGAGCTTGCCGGCGAGAGCGGGGTTCGCGGGCTGCCAGTCGATGTCAAAGAACGCGGCATAGATCGAGGCCGGGCCATTCTCGAGCACATCCATCCACCAGGTATTGTCCGAACCCATGATTCCGACATGGTTGGGAACGACGTCGAGCAGGTGCCCCATGTCATGAGCGCGCAGCGCGGCAACGAACTCATCGAAGTCCGCCGCGTCGCCGATTTCCGGATTCAACGCGTTGTGATCGACCACGTCGTAGCCGTGCAGGCTGCCCGGGCGCGCGCGAAAATAGGGCGAACAATAGACGTGGCTCACGCCGAGACGGGCCAGATACGGGATGAGTGCGGTCGCGTGCCGCAGTGTGAAGGCGCCGTTCAGCTGCAAGCGGTAGGTGGCGCGCGGAATGATCGCCGGCGCGCGCGTCGCGGCTTGCGTCTCAGGTACGGACACGCCCGCGCTCCAACAGCCACGTGATGCTCCACGGCGCGAGCTCGTTGCTCGATACCGCGCCGCGGATATCCGGATGGGTCGCGAAAATCACCCTGCCGGACGCGCGGCCGACCATGGGGGCGCCGAGCGGCGTCAGGTTCGCAAGCAGGTGCAGGACCGAATAATCCTCCAGCCTCCAGTCCACCGCGAAGGCGCCGTTCTCTTTCAGCAGGCTGCATTTTGCAGCGCGGATGCGCGGCACGAGCGGCACGATGTCGCGATGACGGATCGCGAGCAGCCGTCGGTACTGCTCAAGCCAGTAGGCATGCGCGGCGTCGGTGCGGCGCGTCCAGTCGAGCTTCGCCGCGGCGAAGGTCGCGGCGGAGGCCGGGTCCGGCAGCTCAAGGCCGTGCGCAAACTTGCCGAAGCGCGCGAATTCCTGACGGCGCCCCTCGCGGATCTTCACGGTGAGCTCCGCGCTCATGTCGCAGAAGTAGGGGAAGGGCTCGCTCGCGCCCCACTCTTCGCCCATGAAGAGCAGGGGCGGCGCGGGAGCGAGGAGCAGCACCGCAGCCGCGGCCAGCCGTGCCGCCTTGCTCGCGACGAGCTCGCCCAGGCGCTCGCCCTGCGCGCGATTGCCGATCTGGTCGTGATTCTGCAGGAACGAGACGAAGGCGGTCGGCGGCAGATGCGCGCTCTTCTCGCCGCGTGCTCTGCCGTTTTCATAGGGCGACGCTTCGCCCTGATAGGCAAACCCCTCCGCCAAAGCGCGGCACAAAAGCTCATGCGCTCGTGCGGCGTAGTCGCTGTAGTAGCCGTCCGTCTCGCCGGTGAGAATCACATGCAGGCAGTGATGGATGTCATCGTTCCACTGCGCGTCGTGAGTCGCTGGCGCCGCCGGCGCGCCCAGGTGATGCGCCTCGTTGGCGTGATTCTCGAGGACCAGGTAGATCGGCCGCTTGCTTCCCGGCCCGGCACGCAGGGTTGCCGCCAGCTCCTTGAAGATATGCGGCTCGCTGTCGTCGCGGATGGCGTGCACGGCATCGAAGCGCAGTCCGTCGAAGTGATACTCCTCGAGCCAGTAGAGCGCGTTGTGAATGAAGAAGTCGCGCACCGTTCTGCTGCCGCGATCGTCGAAGTTGATCGCGGCGCCCCAGGGCGTGCGATGGCGGTCGGTGAAGAACCCCGGAGCGTAGCGATGCAGATAGTTGCCCTCGGGGCCGAAGTGGTTGTAGACGACGTCGAGCATCACCGCAAGTCCGCGCGCGTGCGCGGCCGCGATCAGCGACTTGAGCTCCGCGGGCGTGCCGTAGGCCGAGTCGGGAGCATAGAGCAGCACGCCGTCATAGCCCCAGCCGCGCGCACCGGGAAACTCCGCGATCGGCATGAGCTCGATCACCGTGACGCCGAGCTCGGCGAGATAGTCGAGCCGCTGCGCGACGCCGGCAAAGGTTCCCTCCGGCGTAAACGTGCCGACGTGGAGCTCGTACAGGACCGCCTCGTGCCAGGGGCGGCCATGCCAGGCGCGATCCGGCCAGTCGAAGGCGCACGGATCGACCACGGCGCTCGGGCCCTGCGCGTCCGCGGGATTGAATCGCGACGCGGGATCGGCGACCTCGATCTCCCCGTCGATGCGAAAGCGATACAGACTGCCCGCCTGCGCATCCTTCGCTACGATTTGAAACCAGCCGCCGGACTCGGCGGCCATCGCCAGCGTGCGCGGCGCGCCGCCGCCGTGGAGTACCAGATCGACAGCCTTTGCGCCCGGCGCCCACAGTCGAAAGCGCACGCCGCTTGGGGTCAGTTCCGCGCCGAAAGGCATCCGATGCCGCCGGCACAGTGCCTTAGTCACCGCTGCTCTCCAGCAGCAACGCGGTCGAGCGACCCTGCAACGGGTAGCGGGCAGCGCCGGCAAAGCGCTGCAACCTGAAGGGATCCGCCGCCTGCGCGGTGTCGAGCACCGTATCCCATGCGCCCGCCTGCGCCAGCTGCGGCAGCGTGAACGGAATCGCCTCGTGATGCGCGTTGAAGAGCGCGAGGAAATTGCTGTCTTTGACAGTCTCGCCGCGCCGGTCGATGCGCCGGATATTGGTGCCCGCAAGATAGACGCCGAGGCAGCGGGCGAATCCCAGATGCCATTCCTTCTCGGTCATCTCGCTGCCATCGGGCGCGAGCCACATGACCTCCTTGGCGTCCTCGGCTACGGTGCTCTGGTCCTGCAGGAAGCGCCGTCGGCTGAATACGGCATGCTCGCGCCGCAGCTGGATGATGCGCGCGACAAATTCGTAGAGCTCTTCTTCTTCCCTGCCGAGCCGCCAGTTGATCCACGAGATCTCGTTGTCCTGGCAATAGGCGTTGTTGTTGCCGTGTTGGGTATGGCCGATCTCGTCGCCCGCCAGCAGCATCGGCACGCCCTGCGACAGCAACAGGGATACGATCAGGTTTCTCTTTTGGCGCTCGCGCAGCGCATTCACCGCCGGGTCGGTGCTCGGCCCCTCCGCGCCGCAGTTCCACGCGCGGTTGTCGTCGTGGCCGTCACGATTCTCCTCGCCGTTCGCCTCGTTGTGCTTCGTGTTGTAGCTCACCAGGTCGTGCAGGGTGAAGCCGTCGTGCGCGGTGATGAAATTGATGCTGGCATGCGGCTTGCGGCCGCTCGCCTCGTAGAGATCGCTCGAACCCATGAAGCGCCGCGCGAAATCGCCGATGAGCCCGCCATCGCCCTTCCAATAGGCGCGCATGGTGTCGCGGTATTTGTCGTTCCATTCATTCCAGCCGGAGGGAAAATTGCCGACCTGATAGCCGCCGGCGCCCACATCCCACGGCTCGGCGATGAGCTTCACCTGCGAGAGCACCGGATCCTGACCGATGGTGTCGAAGAACGAGCCCAGGCGGTCCACGTCAAAGAGCTCGCGCGCGAGTGCCGAGGCCAGGTCGAAACGGAAGCCGTCGACGTGCATCTCGAGCACCCAGTAGCGCAGCGAATCCATGATGAGCTGCAGCACGCGCGGATGCTGCAGGTTCAGGGTATTGCCGCAACCGGTGAAATCCACGTAAAAGCGGGGATCCTCGGGATTCAAGCGGTAGTGCGAGGCGTTGTCGATGCCGCGGAAGCAGAGCGTCGGGCCCAGCTCGTTGCCCTCGGCGGTGTGGTTGTAGACCACATCGAGGATCACCTCGATGCCGGCCGAATGCAGTGTCTTCACCATCGTCTTGAACTCGCTGATGCGGCCGCTGGCGCAGTAGCGCATGTCCGGCGCGAAGAAGCCGATGGTGTTGTAGCCCCAGTAGTTGCGCAGCCCGCGATCGAGGAGGTAGCGGTCGTCGACGAAGTGGTGCACCGGCATGAGCTCGACCGCCGTCACGCCGAGCCGGTGCAGATGCTCAATCACGGGCGCGGTCGCGAGACCCGCGTAGGTGCCGCGCAGCTGCGGGGGTACCCGCGGGTGATTCATGGTCAAGCCGCGCACGTGCAATTCATAGATGACCGTATCGTGCCAGCCGGTGCGCGGCGGGCGGTCGTCGCCCCAGGTGAACGCCGGATCGACGACCCGGCATTTGGGCATGCCCTGGGAATTGTCGCGCCTGTCGAAGGAGAGGTCCGCGCGCGCGCTGCCGACGCGGTAGCCGAAATGCGCATCGCTCCAGCGCAGGCGGCCTTCGAGGTGCTTCGCATACGGCTCGATCAAGAGCTTATTGGAATTGAAGCGATGGCCCTGTTCCGGGTCGTAGGGGCCGTGCACCCGGTAGCCGTACAACAGGCCCGGCCGCGCTTCGGGCAGATAGGCGTGCCAAATATCGTCGGTGCGCTCGTGCAGCGCGACGCGCTGCAGCTCGCGACGCCCGGTCGCATCGAAGATGCACAGCTCGACGTTGGTTGCGTGGCTCGAGAACAATGAAAAGTTGACGCCTTCACCGTCCCAGGTCGCGCCGCGCGGATGCGGCGTGCCTGGCCAGACTGCCGTGATGGGCGGCGTGGCGGCCGGCTGCGGGGGCGCGGGTTGCTCCATGGGGATAGTCCTGCAAATGCTCCGTCAGGTGCTCATGGCCTGCAAGGCGCGCAACGGGATCACTGCCCAATCGGGGCGGTTGCCAAGCTCGTAGCGCAGTTCGTACAGCGCCTTCTCGATCTCAAACAATTTCAGGAGCGGCCGCATCTCAGCAAGCGACTCGTAGAGGCGGGCGGCGCGTGCAACCTCGTCGTACACGGTGACAAATGTCGCGCGCGCGCTATTCTCCCACGCCTCGAGCAGGGTCTCCCACTTGGCGGCGTCCTCGGCGCTCTGCGGTGTGGTCTTGCGCAGCGCCGCGCGACGCGCGTAGGCGAAGGAGCGCAGCATGCCGGCGACGTCGCGCAGCGGTGATTGCTTTTCGCGCCGCTCGGCGAGCGCGCGCGCGGGCTCGCCTTCGAAATCGACTATCACGAAGTCGTTGCGCACGAGGAGCACTTGGCCCAGGTGATAATCGCCGTGTACGCGAATTTTTTGTGCGCGCACCTCGCCCGCGCCGCTCGCGCCGACGCGCTCCGCGAGCTCCTTGCGCCGGCTAAGAAGGTCGGCGGCGTGCGGCTGCTCCGCGGCCGGCAGGCGCTCGACCGCGCTCTCGAGCAGCGCGAAGGTCGAGTCGATCGCGCTGCTGACACGCTCGCGCCAGGCGCGCACGTCGGCCGCGGTGGCGGGGACCGCGGCGAAGGCGGGATCCTCGGTCGGCGTCGCGAGCGCGCGGTGCAGTTGTGCGGTGCGCTTCGCAAGCGTGCGCACGAGCGCAAGGTAGGCGCCGTGAACGTCGACGCTCAGCGGCTCGATGCGCGCCTGGTCCTGCAGAAAGCGCACGAGGTAATTGACGGTGTAATCCCAGCCATCGCCCTGGTTCATGATGAAAGCCTGCAGCAGGCCGAGCGTGGCGACCTCTGCTCCGTCGCGGTGGTATTCCACGACGCCTGCCACCGGCGCGATGTGGGTAAAGTGCGCGACTTCGGTGAGAAAGCGGCCGATTTCGGCCTCCGGATTCACGCCCGGCTGCAGGTGGCGGTAGAACTTGAGGAACAGCCGCGCGCCGCACTTCACGGCCGTATTGCTGCCCTGGGTGAGCGGCGCGCCCGCGGCAAGCTCGGCGCCGGGGTCGCCGCGCAGCTGCGCATAGGCCGCGGTGGGCGCAAAGGTGATTCGGGTTTGGGCGGTGCGCAGCACCTCGGCGGCGCCGATCGACTCCACCACGGCGCGGCTGAAACTGTCATCCGCCGCCGCGTCCGCAAGCACACCGACCGCCGCCTGCTGGCGCACGCGGGCGATCGCGAACGGCTGCAGCTTGAGCCAGTGCGACTCGGGCACATCCTCGAATGCGATCGCGAGCGGCAGGAAGTACTGCGCGCGCTCGCCCCCGCAGTCCACGTCGATCACCGACAGCATCCAGTGTCCGAGCTTGGAATCCCATTCGAGAAAATCGGCGAGCTGCGCCCGGGCAATGCCGGCAACCTTGGCGCCGAACCAGCGCTGCGCCGCGATGAACGCGGGCAGCAGCCGCTCCTCAAGCTGGGTGCGCAGCTGCAGCGCCGCGGTCGCGCGCCAGGCCGCGACCCGTTCGGGGAAGAAGCTCGCCCATGAATCGATGAGCACCAGCACCGGCACGTCGTCGCGCGGCAGGCGCTCCGCGTGCCACGTCGGCGCAGCGGCATCGCGGCTCAAGCGGAACCAGTAGAAACCGTAGCCGGCCAACGTCAGCAGATAAGGCAGCTCGCCGATCGGCGGAAAGGGTGTCTGCCCCAGCAGCTCGATCGGCACTGCGCCCTTGTGCGCGGCGAGGTTGATCTCTACCGGCTGCGCGGAGCGCGCCAGGTTCGCGACGCAGAGAATGGTGTCATCGCCAAACTGGCGTATGTACACGAGCACCTTGCGGTTGCCGGGGCGCACGAACTGCAGGCTGCCGCGGCCGAAGGCCTGGGAAGTCCTGCGGATCTGCAGCATGCGCTTCATCCAATTGAGGAGCGAGGCGCGGTCGCGGGTCTGCGCTTCCACGTTGACCGCCTCGTAGCCATAGATCGAGTCCATGATCGGCGGCAGGTAGAGCCGCTGCGGATCGGCGTGCGAGAAGCCGGCGTTGCGATCCGGGCTCCACTGCATCGGCGTGCGCACGCCATTGCGGTCGCCGATGTAGAAGTTGTCGCCCATGCCGAGCTCGTCGCCGTAATAGATGATGGGCGAGCCTGGCATCGACAGCAGCAGGCTGTTCATGAGCTTGATGCGCTCGGGATCGTTTTCCAGCAACGGCGCCAAGCGGCGCCGGATGCCGAGGTTCAGGCGGGCGCGCGGATCGGCGGCGAACATCTGGTACATGTAGTCACGCTCCTTGCTCGTGACCATCTCCAGCGTGAGCTCATCGTGATTGCGCAGGAAGATCGCCCACTGCGCATTGGCGGGAATGTCGGGCGTCTGTTCCATGATCTCCACGATCGGGTGGCGGTCCTCCTGCGCGATCGCCATGTACATGCGCGGCATCAGGGGAAAATGAAACGCCATATGGCATTCGTCACCGTCTCCGAAATAGTCGCGCACGTCCTCGGGCCACTGATTGGCTTCGGCAAGCAGCACGCGATCCGCGTAGTGCTCGTCGACGACCTTGCGGATGCGCTTCACCACGGCGTGGGTCTCGCGCAGGTTCTCGTTGCTCGTGCCTTCGCGTTCGATCAGATACGGAATCGCATCCAGGCGCAGACCGTCGACTCCCTGGTCGAGCCAGAAGCTCATAATGCGGCTCACGGCGCGCTCGACGTGGGGATTGTCGAAGTTCAGGTCCGGCTGATGACTGAAGAAGCGGTGCCAGTAGTAGCTCTTCGCCACGCTGTCGAAAGTCCAGTTGGAGCTCTCGGTGTCGGTGAAGATGATGCGCGTGCCCGCGTAGCGATCCGGGCTGTCGCTCCACACATAGAAATTGCGTTTCGCGGAGCCCGCCGGCGCGCGCCGCGCGGCCTGAAACCATGGGTGCTGATCGGAGGTGTGATTGATCACGAGCTCCGTGATGATGCGCAGCCCGCGGCGGTGCGCCTCGTCGACGAAGGTGCGAAAATCGGCGCGGCTGCCGTACTGCGGGTGAATGTTGCGGTAGTCCGCGATGTCGTAGCCGTCGTCGCGCAGCGGCGAGGGGTAGAAGGGCAGCAGCCAGATGGCGTTCACCCCCAGATCCTGGATGTAGTCGAGCTTGCTCGTCAGCCCCGGAAAGTCGCCGATGCCGTCGTTGTTGCTGTCGGCGAAGGCGCGTACATGGACCTCGTAGATGACGGCGTCCTTGTACCAGAGCGGATCGCGCGGGTGCGCTGCGTTGGGCGGGTTCACGTCAGGCAAAGTAGTCGAAGTCCAACTCGCTGCGCACGTGGTGGCGGATGCGCAGGATATGGGCAGCCGCGTGTTGCGGATCGAGGGCGACGTAGTTGCGCGACCCTTTCCACAGGTAGCGCGCGCCGGAGAGCAAATCGTGCGCCTGGAAGGTCTGCCCGGCCGGCACGCCGAGCGCGTGCAGATCGATCTCGAGGAAGCCGGACTGCGTGTGGTACGGGTCGAGATTGACGACGGTGAGCACCGCTTGCCTGCCATCCTCACTCGTCTTGCTGTAGGCGAGGAGCGCATCGTTGTCGATCGCATGGAATTTGAGCCGCCGATTGCTCTGCAGCGGCGCGTTGTCGCGGCGGATGCGGTTCACGCGCGCGATGAAGTCGCGCAGGCTGTCGGGGCGCTCGAGATCCCAGTGGCGCAGCTGGTACTTCTCCGAGTCCAGATACTCCTCGCTGCCCGGTTCGCGCGCGGTATGTTCCATGAGCTCGAATGCGGGACCGTAGATCCCGTAGCTCGCGCCGAGAGTGGCGGCAAGCACGAGCCGCACCATGAAGGCTGCGCGGCCGCCAAACTGCAGGTATTCGGTGAGGATGTCGGGCGTGTTCGGCCACAGATTGGCGCGGAAGAAATCGGCGAGCGGTGCCGCGGCGAGTTCGGTGAAGTAGTCGGTGAGCTCCGTCTTGTTATTGCGCCAGGCAAAATAGCTATACGACTGGCTGAAGCCGAGCTTCGCGAGACGATACATCGGTCCGGGGCGCGTGAAAGCCTCGGCCAGAAAGATCACATCGGGACGAGCCCGCCGCACCTCGGCGATCAGCCATTGCCAGAAGGCAAAGGGCTTCGTGTGCGGATTGTCCACGCGGAAAATGCGCACTCGCTGCGCGATCCAAAACTCGACCACGCTCTTGAGCTCGGCCCATAGCTCCCGCCAGGCCTCGGTCTCGAAATTGAACGGATAGATGTCCTGATACTTCTTCGGCGGGTTCTCAGCATACTGAATGCTGCCGTCCGGGCGCAGCACAAACCACTCGGGATGCTCGCGCACATACGGGTGGTCGGGGCTGCACTGAAATGCCAGATCGAGCGCGATTTCGATGCCGAGCTCTTCGGCCTTTGCCACCAGGCGGCGGAAATCATCGAGCGTGCCGAGCGCGGGATGCACGGCCTTGTGGCCGCCCGCTGCGGCGCCGATCGCCCAGGGGCTGCCGACGTCGTCCGCCGCGGCGCGCGCGCGATTGTTCGCGCCCTTGCGCTCGGTCAAGCCGATCGGGTGGATCGGCGGCAGATACAGGACGTCAAAGTTCATGGCCGCTACGTACGGCAGCCGCGCCTCGCAATCGGCGAAAGTGCCGTGCACGCCCGCGGCGTTGCCCGCGGAGCGCGGAAAGAGCTCGTACCAGGTCGAAAAAAGTGCGCGCTCCCTTTCGACTTCCACTGTAAGCGGTGGTTCGTGGCGCAGCACCAGCATGGGATCCGGGTAGCGATGGGCAAGCTTGCGCAGACCCTCGCTGTCGGCCAGCAGCGCGCGCTCCTCGCGGCTGCGGTTGCTGTCGGCGAGCGCATTGGCCCAGTCGGTGAGGCGCCGCGCATCCGGATCCGCGGCGCGCAGCGCGAGTGCGTGCGCATGCTCGGCGCCGACGAGGAAATCGACCTCGGTTTCCTGCGCAGCCGCGTATTTCTTTTTGAAATCACGCTGCCAGGTGCGCGCATGATCCACCCAGGCGCACACCGTGTACTCATAGCGTCCGAGTCGCTGCACCTGGAATTGCGCGCGCCACAGGTCGTTGCCGAGCGGCACCAGCGCCACCGTCTGCCACTGATCGGACGCCTCGGCTCTGAAGAGCAGTGCGCCGTCGATCTCATCGTGGCCGTCGGTGAACACGCGCACCTCAACGCCGACCTCCTCGCCCGCCACGCGGCGCACGGGCACGCTGCCGCCGTCGATCTGCGGCTGAATGTTCTCGATGACGACTCGAATCGTTCCCATCGCGGCAGAAGGGGCCATCTCAATCCGGCGTGAGGAACAGCACGCCGAGCGGTGGCAGCCGCAGCGACAGCGAATGGAAGCGCCCGTGCGCGGGCAGCGGAGCCGCCTCGACGCCGCCGAAGTTGCCGACGCCGCTGCCGCCGTATTCGAGCGCGTCGCTATTGAGACGCTCGCGCCAGTAGCCGCCGCGCGGCACGCCGACGCGATAGTCAACGCGCACGAGCGGCGTGAAATTGCATACGATGAGGACCATTGCGCCGCCGCCCTTCCTCAGGAAGGCGATGACGCTCGACTCGTTGTCGTTGCTGTCGATCCACTCGAAGCCCTCCCAGCTGAAATCGAGCGCGTGCAGCGCCGTCGATGCCACGTAGAAGCGATTGAGCTCGCGCACCCAGCGCTGCACTCCGGCGTGCACAGGGTATTGCAGCACATGCCAGTCGAGACTTGCATCATGGTGCCACTCGCTGCGCTGGCCGAACTCGCCTCCCATGAAGAGCAGCTTCTTGCCCGGGTGGCCCCACATGTAGCCGTAGAGAAGCCGCAGATTTGCGAACTGCTGCCACTCGTCGCCATGCATCTTGCCGAGCAGCGAGCCTTTGCCATGCACCACTTCATCGTGCGACAACGGCAGCACGAAGTTTTCGGTGAACGCATACCACAGGCTGAAGGTCAGCTGTCCGTGGTGGTACTTGCGAAACAGCGGGTTGGTCGCGAAGTAGACGAGCGTGTCGTGCATCCAGCCGAGATTCCATTTGAGCCCGAATCCCAGACCCCCCAGATAGGTCGGGCGCGACACCATCGGCCAGGCGGTCGACTCCTCCGCGATGGTGTGCAAATCACCGTGATCGCGGTACACCGCCTCGTTCAGCTTCTTGAGAAAAGACACCGCGTCAAGGTTCTCATTGCCGCCGTACGAATTCGGTATCCACTCTCCCTGCGTGCGCGCGTAGTCGAGGTACAGCATGGAGGCGACGCCGTCAACGCGCAGGGCATCCGCGTGGAAGGTCTTCAGCCAGAAAAGCGCGTTGCTCGCCAGGAAGTCGCGCACCTCGGCTCGGCCGTAGTTGAAGATCGCGCTTTTCCATTCCGGATGGAACCCTTGGCGCGGATCCGCGTGTTCGTAGAGATGCGTGCCGTCGAAGTAGGCGAGCCCATGCTCGTCGTTCGGGAAATGCGAAGGCACCCAGTCGAGGATCACGCCGAGTCCGCGCTGATGCAGGCAATCAATCATATACATGAGATCCTGCGGCGTGCCATAGCGCGCAGTGGGGGCGAAATATCCCGTGACCTGGTAGCCCCACGAACCGTAGAAGGGATGCTCCATGATGGGCAGGAGCTCGACATGCGTGAAGCCCATGTCGACGGCATAGTCGCCGAGTTCGCGGGCGAGCTCGCGGTATGAGAGCCAGCGATTGTCCTCGCCCGGTACACGGCGCCACGAGCCCAGGTGAACTTCGTAGATAGACCACGGCGCGTGCAACGTATTGACCTGCGCGCGCCGCTGCAACCATGCGCCATCGCCCCACGTGTAGCTTGTATCGCAGACGACCGAGGCCGTGCGCGGCGGCAGCTCGCAGCGAAATGCGAACGGATCGCTCTTGTCGACCCGATAGCCGCCGTGTTGTGAGACGATTTGATATTTGTAGATCGCACCCGGCCCGACGCCGGCAACAAATCCCGACCAGATGCCGGAGGAATCCGCGCGCGCGCTCAATGGGTGCGATGCGCCGTTCCAGCCGTTGAAATCGCCGACCACAGCGACCGAGCGCGCGTTGGGCGCCCATACTGCGAAATGAGTGCCTGCAGGCTCGCGCAGAGCGCCGTGCGCAGCAACAGGATGCGCGCCGAGCTTCTCGTACGAGTTGAAATAGGTCCCTTCCTTGAAGAGATAAATATCTTGCTCGGTCAGCACTGCGGCAATCCAGCAATATCCATGCCTACCTGATCCTGCTCAAAACGGCACACTGATGTCGAGGTGCCAGCCGGACAAATCCCCCGCAAAGCGGTAACCGATCCCGAGCCGCGGCAGCTCGAAGCTGCGGATTTTCCATTGTGGAACTGCGCCTATCAAAAATCCGGGCTCCACCTGCAGCCGACTCGGCCGCGTACCGGTTACCGGCGGCCGTGGCGCATCGGGGAAATAGTCAGCGAAACCATACACGCTAAGCTCGATCATGTGTTGGCCTATTGTAAGGCCGGTGAGGCGGCTCAGCTCCAAGCCGTTGCGCAGGCGCACGAGGTTGTCATTCGGGTCCATGGGGCTTCTGTAGATGACACCAGCGAACAGGATGTCATTCAGCACGCGCGCGTGCACCTCGCGGGCTTGCCATTGGTACGTGCTGCTCACACCGAGGCCATAGAGCCAGCCATCAAAGTCGTCGGAGGCAAAGCTCGCGCCGGCGCGCGCATACGGCTCGATGTGCCAGTGCTCATCCATCTTGTAATCAAGTTTCAGGCCGGGCACGAAGCTGAAGGCGCCTACGTGGGCCGGCAGCTGTGTGTGCACAAGATCGATCGGCGAGTAGTTGAAGAAGCCGACCGCAGCCGGCAGGGTCAGGCGCAGGCCCGGCGCATCCTCGGTCGCTTCGCGCAGGTCGTAGCCCAAGGGCAGACGATAGACGAGCAGCGTGCGTCCGGCGACGTCGTAGACGCCCGACCCGAGCTCGGTGGCGAACACGTAGCTCGCAGGCTGGCTCGGCGGCGGCGGCGGCGTTGCCGCCGCCGAGCCAGCCGCCGGCCGCAGCCCGCAGAACGTCAACGCGATTACGCCGAGTACCCTTGTGTTCATGGTTTATGATGCCGACTGTGCACGCCCGCGACGACAAATCTCATCTCTCAGCCACGGCTGCGTCGGACACACCGCTCGTCATCGGTCACCGCGGTGCGTGCGGCTACGTACCTGAGCACACGCTGACTTCTTACTTCATCGCGATCCAGCAGGGCGCCGACTTCGTCGAGCCGGATCTCGTCATGACGCAGGACCGCGTGCTCGTCGCGCGCCACGAAAACGAAATCGGGGCGACCACCAACGTCGCCGACCACCCCGAATTTGCCACCCGCCGCAAAGCCAAGATCATCGACGGCGACGCGACTGAGGGGTGGTTCACGGAGGATTTTACCCTCGCCGAGCTCAAGACGTTGCGCGCGCGCGAGCGCATCGCCGATCTGCGGCCCGAAAACGTGCGTTTCGACGGTCAGTTCGAGATCGCGACGCTGGAGGAGATCTTGGCCCTCGTACGGGCAGCGCACAGCGCGCGCAGCGTTCGCGCCCAGCTTCTGGCCGTGCCCGAGCCGGCGCCGATCGGCGTGTACGTCGAGACCAAGCATCCGAGCTATTTCAGCAAACTCGGGCTCGCGATGGAGCAGGCGCTGGTCGCGGCGCTGGCGCGCTGGGATTTCACCGGGCCCGATGCGCCCGTGTTCCTGCAGTCATTCGAGGTCGGCAATCTCAAGGCGCTGCGTGGCATGACGGATCTGCCGATCGTGCAGCTCGTTGAGGCCGGCGGACAACCATATGATTTCACCGCGAGCGCCGATCGGCGCACCTATGCGGACCTCATGACCCCGGCCGGGCTCGCCGAGATCGCGCGCTATGCGCAGGTCATCGGCGTGGACAAGACGCTCATCATTCCGCGCAACGCCGACGACTCGCTCGCGCGGCCGACGCCGCTCGTGGCGGATGCGCATGCGCAGGGCCTCAAGGTCCACGGTTGGACATTCCGTGCCGAGAACGCCTTTCTGCCGCGCAAATTCCGCTCGAGCAGCGCCCGCGCGCGCCGCGGCAATCTTGCTGCGGAGATTGGCGCCTACCTCGCCACCGGCATGGATGGGTTTTTTACGGATCAGCCGGATCTGGGCGTGCGCGGCCGCGACGCCTTCGTAGCGACGCGCTAGCGGGGCAGGCGCGCCTTTAGGGCATCGAGCTCGGCCTTGAGCTGCCGCACCTCTTCCTCGAGCCGCTCCAGGCGCGAGGGCGCGACGGCCGCGTCGCGCGGCGCGGCGCTCGGCGGCGCAGCAACCTCGCCGCTGAAGAGGTGCGCGTAGCGCGCATCCCGTCTGCCGGGCTCGCGCGGCAGGCGCGTCACGAACTGACCGTCGGCGCGCTCGATGAGATCCGCGAGCACCGCTTCCACCGCGTCCGTGTCGGCGAATTCGGCCATTCTGCTCGCGCGGCTGCGCAGCTCCCCCGGGGTCTGCGGACCGCGCAGCAGCAGCTCGCACAGGATGGCCACCTCCTGCGGGGTAAACTTGAGCGTGCCGTACTCGCTGTTGCAGAAGCGGTGCTGGAACTTGGGAACGCGGCTGCCGAAGCCGGATTTTTCCACGATGAAGTGGCGCCGCGCCAGGCTGTCCACGATGTGCTGTACGCTCGGTTCATCGAGCGCCATCACCGGATCACGATTGCTCTTTTGATTGCACGCGTTGGTGAGCGCATTCAAGGAGAGGGGGTATTGGTCCGGCGTCGTGATCTGCTTTTCGATGAGGCAGCCGATGACGCGCGCCTCCTCGCGGCTCAACTCAATCTTCATGCGCGCATGATACGCGGCTGCATGTCGAGCGCTAAGAGGATTTGACGCGCGCGTGCCGCGGCTGCCGCAGCTTCGCTCACCACCGCGTCGGCGGCTACCGGGTGCGCGAGCAGATAGCCCTGCACGCCGACGGGCCCGTACTGTGCCAGCACGGCGAGCTGCTCCGGCCGTTCGACGCCTTCGGCGATGACCTGCAGGCCGAGGCCATGGCAGAGCGCGATGATTGAGCGCGCGATAGCGGCGGAGCGCGCATTGCTGTCCACCCCTTCGATGAGCGTGCGATCGACCTTGACCCGCGTGATGGGCAGCTGCTCGAGGGAGGTGAGCGAGGAGAAGCCGCTGCCGAAGTCATCGAGCGCGATCGCTACGCCGAGCGCGCGCAGGCGCCGCAGCGCTTCGATGGTCGGCGCACCGGTCTGGAACACGGTTTCAGTGAGTTCGAGCTCGAGCGCGTTCGCGGGCAGGTCGGCCGCCGCGAGCGCTGCGGTAACCTGCTCGACGAAGGCGTTCTCCAGAAACTGCGTCGGCGACACATTGATGCCTACGCAGGCGTGAGGCCATCCTTGCAGGCGCCAGCGCGCCACCGCTGCGGTCGCCGTGCGCAGCACCCAATCGGTGAGCTCGTGGATGAGTCCGGTCTTCTCCGCAATGTGAATGAACTCGGTGGCGGTGGCGATGCGGCCGTCGGGCTTGCGCCAGCGCAGCAAGGCCTCAACGCCGATGGTCTGGCGCGTGTGCAGTGCGACCTGCGCCTGGTACATCAGCATCAGGTCGCCCGCTTCCACTGCACGGCGCAGCGATTGCTCGAGGCGGAAGCGCTGCGCGGCCGCGTCATAGAGCGCCGCGCGATAGAAGGCAAAGCGGTTGCGGCCGAGCTCCTTGGCGCGGAACAAAGCGACGTCAGCGGCGCGCAGCAGCGCCTCGGAATCCGCCGCGTGATCGGGGTACATGCTGGCCCCGATGCTGGCGCTCGTCGAAAGAATGCGGCCATCCACCAGGAGCGGCTGTTGCAGCGTCGCGACGAGCGCGGCGGCGCGCTCCTCGACCTCTGCGGAGGATTTGACGTCCTCCATCAATACCGTGAACTCATCGCCGCCGAGGCGCGCGAGCATGGCGCGTGCGCCGGTTGCCGTGCGCAAGCGCTCGGTAATCGCCTGCAGTACGCGGTCGCCGAAGTTGTGCCCGAGCGTGTCGTTGATTGATTTGAAGTTGTCGAGATCGACGAACAGCAGCGCGACGCGCTGATTGCTCGCTGCCGCGCGCGTCAGCGCGGCGGCGAGGCGGGTGGCGAGCTGGCGCCGATTGGGCAGCTGCGTCAGCGGGTCATGGTGCGCCAGATGGTGCAGCTGTTGCGTGCGCTCGGCAACGTGCTGCTCGAGCTCGGTCTGATGGGCGCGCAGCTCCGCCTCGGCGCGCGCGATCTGATCTGCCATGAGATTGAAGGACTCCGCGAGCTCGTCGATCTCGGCGGATCCGCCGCGCGGCGCGCGCGCCGTACGATTGCCGGCCGTCAGCTGGCGGGTGGCTGCCGTGAGGCGGCGCACTGGCACCGTGATACTCAAGGACAGGAGCAGCGAGACGCCGAGGACGACGCCGAGCACCGCGATGCCGGTCGTCGTCAAGGTGCGCTCGGCGAGTTGTGCCGATGCTGCGGCGTGCGCGGCCGCTTCCAATAAGCCGCGCCGCGCCGGCTCCTGCAGCTGAGTCTGCGCTGCGGCCATCAGGGTGGCGCCCGCGTCGACGAAACTGCGCCGTGCGGGCACGTGCATGGCATCGAAGTTGACGATCGCACGACGCAGCCGCACGCTTTCGCCAAAGTCCTCGCGCATCAGCTCGAGCCACGCGTGCCCCGGTGAGCGCGCCAGTTCCGCGTTGTTGCGGGCAAGAGCGGCGCCGAACGTCTTCTCTTCGCGGTCGAGCGTCTCGGGCGCGTCGAAACTGCCGCGTATCGCATTCAGCGCGGTCGCGAGCTCCGACAGCGACTTGCGCAGCAGGAGCTGCTCGTTCGCGATTGCAAGCCCCGCACCGCCGGCGGAGGCGATGCGGCGCTGCAGTCCATCGAGCAGAACGTGGCGGCGTGCGAGCCATTCGGTGCGCTTCGCGGCGAGATCCGCGAGCTTTTCGCCCTGAGCGATGTGGTGGGCGAGCTCGATGCGCAGCTGCACGGCGGCTGCGGTGGCGAGCGGCGCCGGGTCATCGTTGAAGTAGTGGTTGACGGCGAGATCAACTTCATCGGCCGCCGAGGTAATGGATACCAGGGCCGACGGGTGATCTCCCTGCAGATGCTCCACCACCGCGCGATCGTAATCCGCGAGCTTCGCCATCACGGCTGCGGCGCGCCGCGCCTGCGGCTCGTACTCGATCTGCATGCTGTGCAGCGACTGCACCGCCCGCCGCGTGTTCTCGGTCGCAAGCCCATGCCCGATCATGATCACGGCCGCGACGGCCGCCAGAGCGAGGGCCAAGCGCGCGCCAATCCCAAGCCGCATGCGTGCCGCCGCCCGCGGCAGCACGGGCGCGATGGGCGGGCTCGGATCGTGTTCTTCGAGAGAGTTTGGCCGCATAAGACATAAGGCGCGGGTATCGGCTCATGGCCGGCCGCGACCGAATGATGCCCGGCGCGGTAACCCGCTTCCGTGGCGGACCTCGCAGAAGCGAAGGGGCGGCTTCGCAGACCAGAGAAGCCGGCGGCACCGGCGTTTCATTTATACTTCGGGTTATGACCGAGATCGCAGATACCTTCGACGCGGCCTTTACCAAGGCCGTTGACCTGGGGAACCGGATCGCGGACAAGGACAAGGACGCCGATCTGTGGGACATCGCCGATGGACTGCTCGCGGGCGCATTGCAGTACTGGCTGTACTCGCGCCAGCCCTGCGGCGACCCGCGCTGCCAGGACTGCATGCCGATCAGCACCGCGCAGGGCCGCATGGCGGAACTGAAACGCCTGATGGAACAGCTCTCCGCCGAGAGCGAGTACTTTCACACGCCGACGGATGCGAACGCCGGCAGGGCTTAGGCTGCGACCTCGCCGAGCGCCTGCTCGAGCAGGTTGAAGCCCTCCTTCAACAGGGCGTCGGAAATGGTGAGCGGCGCGAGGAAGCGGATCACGTTGGAGTAGATTCCGCAGGCAAGGATGATGAGGCCCGCGCGGCCGGCCGCCTGCACCAGCTGCGAAGTGAGCGCGGCATTGGGCGCATCGGCGCGCCCGTTCTTCACCAGTTCCATCGCCACCATGGCCCCCGGACCACGCACGTCGCCGATGCAGGGGAACCTTGCCTGCAGGCCCTTCAGGCGCGAGGTCATGAACTGTCCCATGTGCAGCGCGCGCTCCACCAGGCGCTCGTCGCGAATGACGTCGAGAACGGCAAGCCCCGCCGCGCACCCCAGTGGCGAGCCGGCAAATGTGCCGCCGAGACCGCCGGGCCCCGGGGCGTCCATGATGGGCGCTTTGCCGATCACCGCGGATAGGGGCAGCCCGCCGGCGATGCTCTTCGCCACGACCATCAGATCCGGCTCGATCCCGGAGTACTCGACGGCGAACATCCGCCCGGTGCGCGCGAAGCCCGACTGGATTTCGTCAATGATGAGCACGATGCCGTGCTCATCGCAGAGCGCGCGCAGCTTGCGCAGCAGTTCCGCGGGAGCCGCGTAGAAACCGCCTTCCCCGAGCACCGGCTCGATGATGATGGCGGCGACGCGCGCCGGATCCAGGTCCGCCTTGAACAGCTGCTCCAGCGCCGCCAGGGAATCCTCCACCGTCACGCCGTGATAGGGGATGGGGAAGGGCAGGTGATAGATCTCCGGAAGCATCGGCCCGAAGCCCGCCTTGTAGGGCAGCACTTTCCCGGTGAGGCTGATGCAGGCGAGCGTGCGGCCATGGAAGCTGCCCGAGAACGCGATCAGCGCCGAGCGGCGCGTGTGAAAGCGCGCAATCTTGATCGCGTTTTCGACCGCCTCGGCGCCGGTGGAGAGAAAGATCGTCTTCTTGGGCGCAGCGCCGGGTGCCGCCGCGTTCAGCCGCTCGGCAAGCGCAATGTAGCTCTCGTAGGGCGTCACCTGAAAGCAGGCGTGCGTGAAGCGTTCGAGCTGGCCCGCGAGCGCCGCCTTGACCTGCGGATGCAGATGCCCGGTGTTCAGAACAGAGATGCCGCTTGCAAAGTCGATGAAGCGGCGGCCCTCAACGTCCCACAGTTCCGCGTTGGCGCCGCGATCGGCATAGATCGCAAGCGAGTTGGTGACGCCGCGTGGCACGGCGCTCTGGCGCCGCTGGTGTAAATCGCTGTTGGTGCTCATGAAAGGCGCGTTCTCATAGTGTCAGGCTACAATGACAGGGACGCATTGTACGGAAGAATCGATTGGCCATCTCATCCCCCGTCACACCGGACACCATCCAGGCCGACGCCGTCATCATCGGCGCCGGGCCCTGCGGTCTCTTTCAGGCCTTCGAGCTCGGGCTCCTCGGCATCAGCGCCCACGTCGTGGATTCTTTGGCGCATCCGGGCGGACAGTGCGCGGAGCTCTATCCGGACAAACCGATCTATGATATCCCGGCGCTGCCGGTGTGCAATGCACAGGAGCTGGTCGATCGGCTGCTGCAGCAGATCAAGCCCTTTGCTCCGAAGTTTCACCTGGGTCAGGAGGTGAGCGAGTTTGCCAAGCTCGACTCGGGGCGCTTTCATATTCGCACCGCCGCCGGCACGACCTTCGACGCCGCCACGGTCGTCATCGCCGCCGGCGTCGGCTCTTTTCAGCCGCGGCGCATCGGGCTCGAGGGCGCACAGGCGTTCGAGGATGAGCACATCCACTACCGCGTGCGTCGTGCAGCCGATCTGCACGGCCGCGAGCTCGTGATCTTTGGCGGCGGGGACTCGGCGCTCGATTGGACGCTGGAGCTCGCCACGAAGGCGCGCGCACTCACGCTCGTGCACCGACGCGCGGATTTTCGCGCCGCTCCCGCATCGGTGGCGCGGATGCGCGAACTCGCTGCGGCCGGCCGCATCCGTCATTTGGAGGCGCTGCCGCACTCCCTCATCGTCGAGGACGGAGTTCTCACCGGCGTCAATGTGAAGGCGCCGGACGGCCTCACCCATGCGCTCGCGGCTGACGAGCTCCTGGTATTCTTCGGGCTGCATCCGAAACTCGGGCCCATTGCCGAGTGGGGCCTGGCGCTGGAGAAGAAGGCGCTGCTTGTGGATACCGAGAAGTTCGAGACGAGCCTGCCCGGAGTGTTCGCCGTCGGCGACATCAACTTCTATCCGGGCAAGAAGAAGCTCATCCTGTCAGGCTTTCACGAGGCGGCGCTCGCCGCCTTCGGCATCCAGCACCATTTGTTTCCGGAAAAAAAGCAGTTTCTGCAATATACGACGACGAGCCCGATCATGCAGAGGCGGCTCGGTGTCACCAGTTCTTGACATGACAACAAGGGGATTGACATGAGACTCACTCGACACGCGTTCGCCGCGCTCCTCGTCATCGGCACGCCGGCGCTCCTGCTGGCAGCGCCGGCGCAGGCGGCATCCAAGGTGTGCAAGCTCGAGATAAGCGCCAACGACGCCATCCAATACGACAAGAAACAGCTGACGATCACCGCGGACTGCACTCAGGTGGAGCTCACTCTGACGCACACCGGCAAGCTCCCCGCGCAGAGCATGGGACACGATTGGGTCCTGGTGAAGGCGGATGACGTGCAGGCGGTGGCGAGCGATGGGCTGACGGCCGGCATCGCCAACGGCTACGTAAAGAAAGACGACCCGCGCGTCATTGCGCACACGAAAATTGTCGGCGGCGGCGAATCGACCAGCGTCAGCTTCGCGACGGCGGCTCTGAAGAAGGGCCAGTCGTACAAGTATCTGTGCACATTCCCGGGCCACAACGCGCTCATGAATGGTGATTTCATCATCCAGTGAGAGCGCACCGGCGTCTCTGCCTTGCAATCGACTGATTCGCGCATCGAAGATCTGCTGCGAGTGCTCGAGCTCGAGCCCCTCGAGGTCAATCTCTTTCGCGGCCGCAGTCAGGACGTCGGCAGCCCGCAGGTTTTCGGCGGCCAGGTGCTCGGCCAGGCCCTGCGGGCGGCCTCCGCCACGGTGGCGGACGAGCGCATGGTGCACTCGCTGCATGCCTATTTCCTGCGGCGTGGCGACTGCAACGCGCCCATCGTCTACAACGTCGACCGCAGCCGCGATGGCAAGAGCTTCTCGAGCCGCCGCGTGGTCGCCATCCAGCACGGCGAGCAGATCTTCAACATGGCCGCCTCATTCCAGGTCGAGGAGGCGGGCTTCGATCATCAGATTGCTATGCCCGAGGTGCCGCCGCCGCAGGACCTGCCGGATGCGACCGCGCCGCTGCGCGAACTCATGCAGAAGATGCCGGAGCGCCTGCCGGAGCGCGTGCGGCGTTTCATTGCGACCCCGCGGCCCTTTGAATTTCGCGTGGTGCAGGAGATCAACTATCTGCAGCCGCGCAAGGCGCCACCGGCACGGCAGGTGTGGTTCCGCGCCGTGGGGCGCCTGCCGGACGAGCAGATGCTGCACCGCTGTCTGCTCGCCTACGCGTCGGACTTCTTTCTCCTCGATACGGCGACCCTGCCCCACGGCACGACGTTCCTGAGCCCCAGATTGATCATGGCGAGCATCGATCACGCGATGTGGTTTCATCGGCCGCTGCGCGTGGACGAGTGGCTGCTGTACGCGCTCGACAGCCCGAGCGCTTCCGGGGCGCGCGGCTTTGCGCGCGCAAATGTCTTTGCCAGCGACGGCCGCCTCGTCGCAAGCACGGCGCAGGAGGGACTGGTGCGCGTCATCTGAGACGCTTCAGTTCTTCTCGAGCGATGCAATCGCCTGCAGCAGGATGGCATTGAAGCGCTGCGGCGACTCCATCATCAGAAAATGTCCCGCGCCCGGCACCACGATGCTGCGGAATGTGGGGGCGGATTTGCGGATGCGAACCTCGTCGGTCGGCATGTGCAGGTCCGAGTTGATCGCGATGATCGGCACGTGGATCGCGGGCAGCGCCGCAAAATCGTAGTGGTACAGGGCCTCGAGGGAGGCAATGGCAACCTGCGGCGTGGCGTGCGCCATGTCGTCGGCGACCTTGCGCACGAAGGCGGGATCGGCGTCCCGGGTGAAGAGGTACTGGCCGACGAATTCGTGCATGTGACCGATGAAATCGGCGCGAAACGGCTGCACCAGCTCTTCGAACTGCGCCCTGGTCATGGGCGGCTGGCCGATGGATTTCAGCGAATCCACCGCGATGATGCCGATGACGCGGCTGCCGAGCGTGCGTGCCGCCTCGAGGATCACGATGCCGCCCATCGCATGTCCGACGAGCACCAGCTTGCGGTTGGGGATCGCGCGCGCCACCGCGGCAACGTCGGCGGCGTAGTTGGCCATCGACCAGTCTTCGCGGTTGCGGCCCGAGGCGCCGTGGCCCGCAAGGCTCAGCGTCACGACCGTGTAGCGCGCCTTCAGATCCTCGAGCTGCGCGTTCCAATAATTCGCATTATTGGCCCAGCCGTGCACGAGGATGATCGCCGGCTCGCCGTGGCCATAGACCTGGTACTCGATGTGCACGCCGTCGGCGGAGTCGGCAATCTGCGGTGTGCCCTCGGCGAGCGGCGCGGGCTGCGGGGGTGGCGCGGCGGGCGGCAGCGGCGGCGCCTGCCGCGTGCACGCGCCGTTCAACAGGAGCACCAGCGCCGCGGCGACGAGCGGGCCGCGCGTCATGGATCCTCGCGGCCCAGCACCTTGCCGGGATTCAGAATGCCGCGCGGATCGAGCGCACGTTTGATGGCGCGCATCAGATCGAGCTCCACCGGCGGTGCATAGCGGGCGAGCTCCTCAACCTTCAGCTGGCCGATGCCGTGCTCGGCGCTGAAGCTGCCGCCGAAATCGCGCACCAGATCGTGCACCGCGCGCTTCACGGCCGCATCGCGCGCGAGAAAGCGTGCCCGGTCCGCGCCCGGCGCCTGATTGAGATTGAAATGCAGGTTGCCGTCCCCGAGGTGCCCGTAGGCGATCAGCCGGCCCTCCGGAACATTGGCGTTGAGCCATGCACCCGCACGCTCCACAAACTGCGCCAGCACGCTGATCGGCAGGGACAGATCGTGCTTCAGGCTGGCGCCGTCGCGGCGCTGTGCTTCGGGAATGTTTTCCCGCAGCCGCCACAGGCTCAAGCGCTGGCGCTCGCTCTGGGCGATGGCGGCATCGAGGATGACTGAACGCTCGAGTGCGTCGCCGAGCGCGCGCTCGAGCACCGCGCCCAGCGCCTCCTCCGGCTGCGCAGAGGAGAGCTCGCAGAGCACGTACCAGGGATGGGCATGCTCGAGCGGATCCGCAACGTCGGGAATGTGGTGCGCGGCGAGTTCTACCGCGATGCGCGGGATCAGCTCGAAGGAGCTGACGCGCTCGCCGCTCGCCGCGCGCAGCTCGCTCAGCAGGCGCACAGCGCTCGGGATATCGGCGACGGCGACAAACGCGGTCGCGCTCGCGCGGATCTGCGGAAAGAGCTTGAGATTCGCGGCCGTGATGATCCCCAGCGTGCCCTCCGCGCCGACGAACAGCGACTTCACATCGTAGCCGGTGTTGTCCTTGCGCAGCGCCTGCGCGCAGGGAAGGATGCGGCCGTCGGCCAGCACCACCTCCAGCCCCAGTACCAGGTCGCGCATCATTCCATAGCGCAGCACGCTCGTGCCGCCCGCGTTGGTGGAGAGGTTGCCGCCGATCTGGCAGCTGCCTTCGGAGCCGAGGCTCAAGGGGAAAAGCCGCGCGGCCGCGTCGGCGGCGGCGTGCACCTCGTGCAGCGTGCAGCCCGCCTCGGCGAGCAGCGAATAGTTGAACGCGTCGACCGAGCGGATGCGCGCGAGGCGCCGCAGGCACAGCACGATCTCCTTTCCCGACTCATCGGGCGTGGCGCCTCCGCAGTAGCCGGTATTGCCGCCCTGCGGCACGACGCCGATCCGCTCGGCGTTGCACCAGGCGAGTAGGCGCGAGACTTCATCGACCGTGCGCGGCGCGGCAACCGCCCGCGCGCGCCCCTGGTAGAGCCGGCGATGATCGACGAGAAACGGCGCCATCTCCTCGGGCGCGAGCAGCACTCCCTCGCGCCCGAGAATGTCAAACAAGCGCTCTTCAATCTTTGCGGCCGCGAGCAGCGTCATAGGAGTGACTCGCCAGGCCGGGCAGCGGCCCGCGGGACGGATGTGCGTTGCGCTTAAGCGAGCGGCGTGGTGCGCAGCGCCGCGATGCGCTCATCGAGCGGTGGGTGGCTCATGAAGAGCCGGGCGAAGCCCGTCGACTCCTTGCCGGTGGCGATGCCAAAGGCCTCGAGCTGCGCCGGCAGCGGCTCCTCCTCGATCGCCTTCAGGCGCTCAAGCGCGGCGATCATGCTGTCGGTGCCGGCGAGGCGCGCGCCGCCGCGGTCCGCACCGAACTCGCGCTGTCGCGAGAACCACAGCACGATGATGCTCGCGAGTACGCCGAGCACGATCTGCGCGACGATGACCGAGATGAAGTATCCCGGTCCCTGGCCGCGGTCGGAACGAAACACCGCGCGGTCGATGAAATTGCCGACGATGCGCGACAGCACGATGACGAAGGTATTCACCACGCCCTGGATGAGCGCCAGAGTCACCATGTCGCCGTTTGACACGTGGGTGATTTCATGGCCGAGCACCGCCTGCAGTTCCCGGTCGTTCATGCGCGCCAGCAATCCCGAGCTCACCGCCACCAGCGCGTGGTCGCGCCGTGCGCCGGTGGCGAAGGCGTTGGGCGTCGGCGAGGCGAAAATGCCGACTTCCGGCATGCCGACGCCGGCGTGCTGCGCCAGACCGCGCACGATCGTCAGCAGCCGCTGCTCGGAGGAGTTGGCTGACTGCGGATCAATGACCTGCACGCCCATGGCGCGCTTCGCGGTCCATTTGGACATCGCGAGCGAGATCAACGAGCCGGCGAAGCCGAAGAAGGCGGCGAAGACGAGGAGCGCGGAGAGGCTGCTGCCTTGAGCGGCGAGCCAGCGGTCGATCCCCAACAGCTGCGCGACGATCGACAGCACGAGGACGATCGCGAGATTCGTCAGGACGAAGAGAATAATGCGCTTCATGGCTACTCTTAGGCTTCCAGGGCGGCACGCGACCGGGCCGCCGGCGGTGAAGTCAGCGTGGGGATCGGGGCCGAGCTTTTCAAGCCCGACACGCTCACGCTTCAGTACGAGTTGCGATCCTCGTTTTCATCCTCGTCGAGGTCGTCCTCGTCATCCTCATCTTCCTCGTCTTCGTCCCAGTCGTCGTCATCGTCTTCCTCTTCTTCTTCTTCTTCTTCCTCCGCCTGGGAGGCAGCCCAGCCCTCGGGCTCGGCGATGCGCTCGAGATCCATCTCGTGCCAGGCTTCGACGTCGAGCTCTTCGATATCGCCGTCCAGATATTCGATCTCGATCAGCTCCGAATCCTCATCAACCGACAGGACGCGGAATGATTCCTCTTCCTCGAGGTTCTCGTACCACTGCGAGGGGACGGGTTCGTAATCTCTGCTCACCGCGCGAATCCTCAGGGAAGAATGGCCACAACCGCTGCAAGTTTAGGGGCTTGGATCGGGTGAAGGCAACGACGGTGCGGCACTCTTGTGGGGCCTGAAGTCGCGGTTGAAATGCCTATTGCGTATAGTTTTCCGATGTCCTCGCCGCTCAGCGCCGCCCGGCGCATCGTCGTCAAGGTCGGCTCGGCGCTGCTCGTCGACCCCCATTGCGGGCGCATCAATCGCGCCTGGCTCGAGACGCTGGTAGCGGATCTGCTGCGCCTGCGCGCGCGCGGCCAGCAGGTGATCCTCGTGTCCTCCGGAGCCATCGCCCTCGGGCGCCGCGAACTGAAGCTCGCCAAGGGAACCTTGAAGCTCGAGGAAAGCCAGGCGGCCGCGGCGGTGGGGCAGATCCGCCTCGCGCACGCCTACAAGGAGCTTCTCGAGGACAAGGGGGTCACCGTCGCGCAGGTGCTCCTCACTCTTGAGGACAGCGAGCGCCGACGGCGCTACCTGAACGCGCGCGCGACTCTGGAGGCGCTCCTCGCGCTCAACGCGCTGCCCGTCATCAACGAGAACGACACCGTCGCGACGGCCGAGATTCGCTACGGGGATAATGACCGGCTCGCCGCCCGGGTCGCGCAGATGACGGGCGCGGACTGCCTCGTGCTCCTCTCCGACGTCGAAGGCCTCTTTACGGCCGATCCCAACAAGGATCTCGGTGCGCAGTTCATAGCGACCGTCCGCCACCTCACCCCCGAGATCGAGGCGATGGCCGGGCAGTCGCTGTCCGAGACCGGCTCCGGCGGGATGGCCACCAAAATCCTCGCGGCCAAAATCGCGGTGGCCGCCGGGTGTCACTTGTGCATCGCGGCGGGCCAGCCCCGCCACCCGGTGCGCCGCATCGAGGAGGGCGCGCGGTGCACCTGGTTCGTGCCGACGTCGACTCCAGCAGCGGCCCGCAAGCAATGGATCGCCGGGACATTGAAGCCGGCGGGCTCGATCCTCATCGATGCGGGTGCGCTCAAGGCCCTTCGGGAGGGCAAGAGCCTCCTGCCCGCGGGCGTCATCGCGACCCGCGGGCGCTTCGATCGCGGCGATACGGTGAGCGTCGTGGGGCCGGACGGCTGCGAGTTTGCGCGCGGCATCTCGGCTTACTCCGATGGGGATGCGGCGCGCATCCTCGGCCGGCGTTCGGGTGACATCGAGAGGGTGCTTGGATTTCGCGGCCGCGACGAAATGATCCACCGTGACGACCTGGCCATCTTGCGCAGCTCGGGATCCGCGCAGGGCGAGACGCCGGACGCTCTCAAGGCGGTACCGTGAGCGCGGCTGCGGTTCAAACTGTGGCCCCGGATATTCCAGAGCTGATGCATGAGCTCGGCCGCAACGCGGTGGGCGCCGCCGCAGTACTTGCGCTCGCACCCGCCACGGCGAAGAACGCGGCGCTCGCTTTTGCAGCTGCGGCGCTGCGAGCTCAAAGGGCGCTGATCCTCGCGGCCAACGAGCGCGATGTGGCCACGGCGCGCGCGCAAGGTCTGAGCGCGGCGCTCCTTGATCGCCTGACACTGGACGAGCCGCGCATTGAGGCCATGGCGCGCGCGCTGCACGACATCATCGCTCTGCCCGACCCGATCGGAGTCGTCGCTGCCGAGTGGCAGCGGCCGAATGGCCTTCGCATTCAGCGCGTCACCGTCCCACTGGGCGTGATCGGCATGATCTACGAAAGCCGGCCGAACGTGACGGCGGATGCCGGTGCGCTGTGTTTGAAGTCAGGCAATGCCGTCATTCTGCGCGGCGGTTCCGAGAGCGTGCATTCCAATCGCGCCATCCATGCGTGCCTCGTCGCGGGACTCAACACGGCGGCGCTCCCGGCCGCGTGCGTGCAGCTCGTGCCGACGAGCGATCGCGCCGCAGTCGGCTGCATGCTCTCCGGCATGACCGAATACCTGGACGTGCTCGTGCCGCGCGGCGGCAGGGGCCTCGTCGAGCGCGTGCAGGCCGAAGCGCGCGTTCCCGTGATAGGCCACCTCGAGGGCAACTGCCATGTGTATGTCCATCAGGCTGCGGACCTGCCTATGGCGCGTGCGATCGTGCTGAATGCGAAGCTGCGCCGCACCGGTGTGTGCGGCGCTGCGGAGACGCTCCTCATTGATCGTGCCGCATCGCAAGCTCAGCTCGCGCCGATCGTGCGCGATCTTCTCGCGGCGGGCTGTGAAGTGCGCGGCGATGCGCTCGTGCAGGAGGTCGATGCGCGCGTGCGAGCGGCGAGCGAGGAGGACTGGTACCGCGAGTTTCTGGACGCGATCATCGCGGTGCGTGTCGTTGATGGCATCGATGCGGCGATCGCGCACATCAGCCACTACGGATCGGCCCACACCGAGTGCATCGTGACACAGGATGCGGCGGCCGCGGAGCGCTTTCTGCGCGAGGTCGACAGTGCCATCGTACTGCACAATGCGTCCACGCAGTTCGCCGACGGCGGCGAGTTCGGCATGGGAGCGGAGATCGGCATTTCGACCGCGCGCTTTCACGCGCGCGGCCCCGTAGGAGTTGCGCAGCTGACGAGCTACAAATACGTGGTGCGTGGTCAGGGCCAGGTGCGGCCCTAGGCCGGATTTTCACCCCTCAGGAACTGCCTGCCGCGTGCGTCGAATCATCCGCCGCGTGCATCGGGGCAGCGATGCGCTCGCATTAGTGCTGCGCGAGCGCCGCGACCCCTCCCGCCTGGGAGAAGACCGCGCGCATACCGCGCGCGCGCAGCTCACTCGCGGCGACGAGGCTTCGTTGCCCTCCCGCACAGACGAAGAGATATTTGCCGTTCACATCGAGCGCCGGCTTGCCGTAGAGGAGCGTGCGCAGCGGGATATGGCGCGAGCTCTTGCAGGGCGTCGGGTGAAGCTGCAGTTCCTGCGCCTCGCGGACGTCGACAACGACAAAGCCCTGCGCCGCGGCCTCATCCAGCGAGTCAAATTCGACTTCGAGCGATTCCTCATGCACGGGCGCTTCCTCCGCAACTTTAGTGTGTACGCACGCCCGCCCGCGGCACTCGCTGGCACGCTGCGCACGCAGCTTGGTGCTTGACTGGCTCAGCAGATTGACGACCAGCACCTCATTGCCGAGCTGGCCGGGCAGATCGAGGAGCAACTTTAGCGCCTCGAGCGCCTGCAGCGAGCCAAGCACCCCGGGAACCGGCCCGAGCACGCCCGCCTGCGCGCAGTTGCCGACCACGCCGTCGCGCGTGGCCTCGGGCCACACACAGCGCAGACACGCGGCGTCGGGATGGGCGCGCACCACCTGCAGCTGGCCCTCGTACTGATAGACGCTCGCGAGGATGACGGGTTTGCCGAGCTGCATGCCCACATCGTTCAGAAGAAAGCGTGTCGCAAAATTGTCGCTGCAGTCGATGACGAGGTCGTAGGGCGCCATCAGATCCGCGGCGTTCCCGGCCTCCAGGCGTACGACGTAGGCGTGCGCGTCAACCTCCGGGTTCAGTGCGGCAACGCGCGCGGCGGCAAGCTGCGCCTTCGGCGCGCCGACATCGGCGAGCGCGTAGAGCGTCTGGCGGTGCAGGTTCGAGGCTTCGAGCCGGTCGGCATCGACGAGGCCCAGATGCCCGACCCCGGCGCCGGCGAGATAGCTGATGACCGGTACGCCCAATCCGCCGCAGCCCACCACCAGCACGCGGCTCGCCGCGAGTCGTGCCTGACCTGCCGCGCCGACTTCCTTCAGCGCGATCTGGCGCGAGTAGTCCGCACGCGGTGCGGCGCTGGGCACGTGCTCATGGGCGTGCGCCGCCGGCGCGCAGCGCTCGCAGTTCACCCAGCCGGTGTCACCGCCTGCGTAGTGCTCCTTCTTCCAGATCGGCAGTCGGTGTTTGATCTCGTCAATGATGTAGCGGCAGGCGCGGAAAGCCTCGTCGCGGTGGCGCGCGCTGACGCCCACCCACACGGCAAGCTCGCCCACGGCAAGCCGGCCCACGCGGTGGACGCAGGCCGCATGATCGATGCCGAAACGCCCGGCCGCTTCGGCGAGGATGCGCCCGCCCTCCTTGCTCGCGAGCGGCGCGAAGGCCTCGTATTCCAGCGCCGTCACCGCCTCGCCTTCATTGAGATTGCGCACCCATCCTTCAAATGAGGCGTAGCCGCCGCACGCCGGGTCGAGGAGCCGCGCGCGCACGCTTGCTACGTCGAAGGGCTCGCCCGCAAGTTCGAAGGTCAGCATCGGGCGCCCCTCAGCCGCCCGCCACCGGCGGCAGGAACACGACGCGATCGCCGTCAGCGAGCGGTTGCGACCAGTCGCCAAACTCCTCGTTGACCGCCACACGCAGCATCGTGAGCGGCAGCGAAAATGGATGCCGCGCTTGCAGTTCCGCAAAGAGCTCGCGCGGATTTGCGGCGCGCGTGGCGACCGCTTCCTCGCTGCGCCCGGCCTCCTCGCGCAGCAGCGCGTAGTACTGCACACGAATTTCCTTTGCCGGCGCTGTTGGGGTTCTGAGTGCATTCATTGCCGCTTCATACTCTGCGCGTGTGTTGATGTTGTCGAGCGCCCGGGCGTGGGGCGCTGCAATGAGGTGCGCATCCGCCTCGCTCAGGAACTTGCGCGGACATTGCCGGCCCGCTGCCAGGTACGCCGCGAGCTTCGGGCGGCTCGCCGGCTCATAGATCGCGCACAGCGGCTCAGGCAGGCCGTCGTGGCTGGAGAGATAGGCGGTCGCGTCGCGCGCCGCAGCGCGCGCGCGCAGCAGATGCTGCAGGGTTGCCGCATCGAGAAACGGCAGGTCGCAGGCGAGCACGAGCCAGGCGACCTCGGGAAATTGCTCCTGCGCTGCGAGGATGCCGGCGATGGGTCCGACGTTCTCGCGGCGGTCAACGATCTGCGCGAAGCCCGCGCGCAGCGGATCATCGACCTGATCGGCGCGCACGGACACGAAGGCGCGCACCACGAGCGGCGCGACGAGCTGCATCGCCTCGGCAAGCTGCGCGCGGCCGTGATAGGCGAGCTGCGCCTTGTCCGTGTGCATGCGCGAGCTCCTGCCGCCCGCGAGCACCAGCGAATAGACGGGCGCGCTCATCGGCGCTTCACCGTGCGCTTGCCGCCCGACTTCTCGAGGAGGCGTACGCTTGTGATCTCGATGTCGTGCGACAGCGCCTTGCACATGTCGTACACCGTGAGGGCCGCGACGGTTGCACCGGTGAGCGCTTCCATCTCGACTCCGGTGCGGTGATGCACCGCGACGCGGCAGCGTATTACCAATCCGCCGCGCACCGCTGCGATTTCAATGCTGCAATCATCGAGTGCGAGCGGATGGCAGAAGGGCAGGAGCTCGTGCGTGCGCTTCGCGGCCATCACGCCTGCGATGATCGCGGTGTCAAATACCGGGCCCTTCTGGGTGCGATGGCCCGTCCTCTGCAAGGCGAGCGCCACCGCTCGCGGCAGGCGCATGCGCGCCTGCGCCAGGGCCTTGCGCTGCGTAACCGGCTTGGCGCCGACGTCGACCATGCGCGGCCGCCGGTCGCTTCCGAGGTGTGAGAGCTTCGCCGCCACGTCAGCCGCCGATGTAATACATTTCGACCTTCGGCTGCGCGCCCGTCGTCTCGCGCACCCGGGCGCGCACCTCGCTGTAGCGGTCCGCGCGGCCCTGCCATACGGCGCGGATGCGTTCCAGGAGCTGCTCGTCGCTGGCACCGCCGCGCAGCGCGTCGCGCAAACTGGTGCCGGCGGTTGCGAACAGGCAGGTATAGAGGACACCGTCAGAGGACAGGCGCGCGCGCGAGCAGTTCCCGCAGAAAGGTTGCGTGACCGAAGAGATGAAGCCGATCTCGCCGCGGCCGTCGGCGAAGGCGTAGCGCTCCGCCACTTCACCGCGGTAGTTGCGCTCCAGCGGCGCGAGCGGCCAGCGCGCGCCGATGCGCGCCAGGAGCTCCTTCGAGGGCACGACGAGCTCCGCACGCCAGTCGTTGCGATTGCCGACGTCCATGTACTCGATGAAGCGCACGATCATGTCGGTGCCGCGGAAGTGCTCGACGAGGTCGAGTACCGTCGAGTCGTTCACGCCGCGCTGGATCACTGCGTTCACTTTGATCGGCGCAAGGCCCGCGCGGCGCGCGTGTGCAATGCCATCGAGCACTTCCTCGACGCTCCCCAGGCCGCCGCTCATCTGTCCGAAGGTCACCGGGTCCAGGCTGTCGAGGCTGACGGTGACGCGCTTCAGCCCCGCAGCTTTCAGCTCCGCGGCGTGCTGCGCGAGGAGCACGCCATTGGTCGTCAGCGCCACATCCTCGATGCCTGGGATCGCAGTCAGATCACCGATGAGATCGGGCAGGTTCGCTCGCAGCAGCGGCTCGCCGCCGGTCAGGCGCAGCTTCCTCACGCCGAGCTGCACGAAGAGGCGCGCCACGCGCACGATTTCATCGAAGCAGAGCCGCTCGCCCGAGCCGAGGAAGCGGTACTTCTCATGGTAGGTCTCGCGCGGCATGCAATACGGGCAGCGAAAATTGCAGCGGTCCATCACCGAGATGCGCAGATCGCGGACCGGACGGGCGAGCGTGTCGCGCGGGCGGCGCAGCGCCTCCAGGGGAACGATGGTTTCGGAACGGGGCATAGCCCTCAGTTCTTACCATCGGTGGAGGCGGGTGACAAATCCTTTGGGATAGGTGTTCGGCCCGGGCGGCAGCTCGACGAAACCATCGGTACCGGCGAGGGCGGTAAAGTCCCCGGAGCCGTTCGTGGGACGCGGCAGGGCCCAGCCGCAGCCCGCAGCGTCGCTTTCCACGCGCACCGGCATGAAGAGGGCGAGCGGTTGCTTGACCGTGACGGGCGCGCCCAGTGCAATTATCTCCGGCGTGCGCGCCGTCTCTCCCATCATGGCGAAAAGGGCGGGCACTACGTAGCGCGACACACACACCAAGGTGGAGACGGGATTCCCGGGCAGTGCAAACACCGCGGCGCCCGAGCTCGCGACGCCAAACCACAGCGGCAGGCCCGGCCGCTGCGCGACCTTATGGAAAATCGTGCGCACCTGCAGGTCAGCCAGCGCGCGCGGCACCAGATCGAGACGTCCCATCGAGACGCCGCCGCTCAATACGAGCACGTCGTGCGTGTCCAGGTGAAAGGTGAGGCGCGCGGCGAGCTGCTCCAAATCATCCTGCACGTGATCATCCGCGACGCGCTGGAAGCCGTGTCTTTTGAGGGCCGCGATGATGGCATAGGCATTTGAGCGCCGCACCTGGTGCGGCAGGATCGCCTCGCCGGGCTCGATCAGCTCGTTGCCCGTGGAAATCACTGCGATCGCCGGCTGGCTCGCGACCCGCAAGCGCGCCATGCCGGCGGAGGCGGCGATCGCGATTTCGGGCGCACCGAGGCGCATGCCGCCGCTGAGCAGCAGCGCTCCCTGAGGGGTGTCGGTGGCACGTCGATGCACGTTCTGCCAGGGCTCGATGCGGACGTGCGCCGCGAGCCGAGCTGCGCCGTCAGCGACGCGGATCTGCTCGACCGGAATGACTGCATCGCAGCCGACGGGCAACACCGCACCGGTCATCACCTCGATGCAGGCGGTGGGGGTTGCGAGGGATTGCGGCGGGTCACCGGCGGGCTGCATCCCCTGGATGCGAAACGCGCGCACGCCCGCGCCGACGGCACGGCTGTCGAGCGCGATGCCGTCCATGGCCACGCGGTCAAAGGGGGGCTGGTCACGCTCCGCGTAGATGTTCTCGCGCAGCACGGCGCCCGCACACTGCGCCAGCGGCAGGGATTCAACCGGCAAACGGGCGAGGTTCTGGCCGATGAGGCCTTGCGCGTCGGCGGGTGTCAGCATCGGGTGATGCCCCGCGCGGCTGCGAAGATTAGCCTTTGGGAGTGCCCGACTTGGCCTTGAAGATGCGGATCTGTTCGTTGAAGCGATCGGCCAGCGCCTGATCCTCATCGACGGCGGCATTGTTCTTCTGCGCCTGCTGCGCCTCGATGGCCTTCTTCTGCTCGGCAGTGAGCTTGTCGCCCTTGAGCTGCGCGTCTTCCTCGAGCTTGATGCAGGCCGTGTAGGCATTGATTTGCTCATCGAACTGCTTGACGGCCTTCTGCGCGGCGACCATCTCGGCCAGGGTGGCCGTCGCGCCGTCGGGAATTTTCGCAGGAGCGGTGGGATAGGTGCAGGCGGCATGGACGGGCGCGGCGACGAGCAGGATCGCGGCCAGGCTGAACAGCAATTTCATGGTCATTCCTCGGTTCTTCTTCGAGGACGTATATTAGTGGCGCGCGGGGGCGCCTGCTACTTCGGCGCTCAGCGGCCGCTTCGGTGGCGTGAGGACGGCGCTCACGTCGCGCCCGGGCTCGCGGGCGCGCCGACGCCTGCAGTCTTGAGCGCCGCCGCCTGCCATCCGCCGCCGAGCGCCTGAATGAGTGCAACGCTCGCCGTCAGACGGTTCTGGCGTATCGTAAGCAGTGTCTGGGCGTCCGCCAAAGCCGTGGCCTGGGCCGTCACGACCGCGGTGTACGCCACGGTCCCGGCCTTGTACTCATTGAGGGTGAGGCGCACCGCTTCGTTGGCGGACTTGACGGTGCGCTCCTGCACGGCGTCCTGCTGCTCGAGAATGCGCAGCGCGGCGAGCTGATCCTCGACCTGCTGGAAGGCGGTGAGCACGGCCTGGCGGTAGTTCGCGACCGCAACGTCGTAGGCCGCGCGCGCTTGCCGCACCTGCGCCGAGCGCGCACCGAAGTCGAGCACCGTTTCCGACAAGGTGCCTCCGAATGACCAGACATTGTTCGGTGCCCGGATGAGCCCGTTGATCACGCTGTTGGTAAAGCCATAGGAGCCACTCAGCGTCAGATCCGGAAAATAGGCCGCGACCGCGACACCGATCTGGGCATTGGCGGAGGCCATGGAGCGCTCGGCGGCGGCCACGTCGGGTCGCCGCTCGAGCAGACTCGATGGCACGCCGCTCGGCGCCACCGGTACCGTCGTACCGAAGACGGCGGGTACGATCGCAAAGTCGGCCGGCGGCTTGCCGACGAGTACGGCGATCGCATGCTCGAGCTGGCTGCGCATGATCCCGATACTGATCTGCTGCGATTGCGCGCCCTCCAGCTGCGTTTCGGCGGTGATCACGTCCGCCTTGGCGACGATCCCGGCCTTGTACTGGTTCTGAGTGATCTGCAGCGAGCGCTGGTAGGCCTCGACCGTCTGATCGAGGAGCTGCTTCATCTCGTCGCTGACGCGCAGCTCGACGTAGTCCGTCGCAAGAGTCCCCTGCGCGGAGAGCCGCGCGGCGGCGAGATCGGCTTCGCTCGCCTGGGCGTTCGCGACATCGCTTTCGATGGTGCGGCGGATCTTGCCCCAGATGTCGATGGCCCAGGAGGCATTCGCCGTGGCGTCGAAGGTGTTGGAGGGCGCGCGCGAAGTCGACGGGACCACGGCAGGGGTTCCACCGCCGGTGGTGGTGGTTGTCGAGCCGCCAAGCGTGGCGCCGAGTCCCTTCGTTCGCGTGGCGGATCCACTGACGCCCACCGTCGGAAAGAGCTGGGCCCGTGCCGCGCTGACCACCGCCTGGGCCTCGCGCCAGGACGCCTCGGACGCCTTCAGCGTCTGATTGGAAATGTCGATCTGCTGCTCGAGCCCGTCAAGCACCGCATCGTCATAGACGGACCACCAGTTGGTGCCGCTCGCCGCCTCCTTCGGCTGCGCAGGTTTCCAGCCTTCGGCCTCTTTGAAGCGCTGCGGCACGGGGGCAGAGGGCCGATGGTAGTTCGGGCCGACCGCGCAGGCGGCGAGGGCGAGTGCGGCGACGAGGGGAGCCTTGCTGCGAACGCTCATAGGGGCTGCACCGGCACTGCGGGCGGGGCCGGGTGCGTGTCGGGGTACAGGCGCGACCACGCGCGCGCGCTCCAGGCGCCGAAGCGGTCGAGGTACAGGTACATGACCGGCGTCGTGTAGAGCGTGAGTATCTGGCTCACGATGAGTCCGCCGACGATGGAGATGCCGAGCGGCTGGCGCATCTCCGCACCGTCGCCATTGCCGAGAGCGAGCGGCAGCGCGCCCAGCATCGCGGCCATGGTCGTCATCATGATCGGGCGGAAGCGCATGATCGCGGCGGCATAGATTGCGTCGCGCGCCGTCTGCTTCTCATGGCGCTGCGCTTCGAGTGCGAAGTCGATCATCATGATGGCATTCTTCTTGACGATGCCGATGAGCAGGATGACGCCGATCAGGGCGATGATGCTGAACTCGGAGTTAAACACGCGCAGCGCCAGCACCGCACCCACCCCGGCCGACGGCAGCGTGGAGAGGATGGTGATCGGGTGAATGACGCTCTCATAGAGGATGCCGAGCACGATGTAGACGGCGGCGAGCGCGGCCAGTATCAGCACCGGCTCATTGCTGAGCGACTGCTCGAAGGTGCGCGCCGTGCCCTGGAAACTGCCGTGAATGGAGCTCGGCATGCCGATCTGGTCCGTGGCGCTGCGGATGGCTGCCGTGGCATTGCTGAGCGAGACATTGGGCGCGAGATTAAACGAGATGGTCGTGGCGACGAAGCTGCCCTGATGGTTGACGGCGAGCGGTGTGCTGCCCGGCCGATAAGTGCTGAACGCCGCGAGCGGCACCATCTTTTCCGCCGCGGTGCTGTCGGCCGAGCCGGTCGATACGGCGCCGTGCCCCGCCTGGGCCAGGCTGTTGGTGGCTTGGTTGCGCGCGGTGTCGGCGGCGAGCGTTGCCGCCGAGTTGCTCGCGGTTGTTTGCGCCGAAGTGACGGTGCCTGCGACCGCATTGCTCGACTGGCTGCCGCTCACGGTGCCACCGGCGGTGCTGACCCACAGATCCTTCAGCGTATCGGGGCTTTGCCAGAACTGCGGCGCCACCTCCATCACGACGTGATATTGATTCAGGGCATTGTAGATCGTCGACACGTCGCGCTGACCGAAGGCGTCATAGAGCGTGTTGTCGATCGCGGCCGGGTTCAACTGCAGACGCGACGCCGAGTCGCGATCGACGGCGAGGTCGATCTCGAGGCCATTTTGCTGCTGATCGGAATTGACGTCGGTCAGGGCCGGCAAGTGCGCGAGCGCATCGGAGAGCTTCGGCGCCCATTTGTACAGATCGGCGACGCTGTCGGCCTGCAGCGTGTATTGATACTGGGCATTGCTCTGGCGCCCGCCGACACGGATGTCCTGCACCGATTGCAGGAACAGGCGGGCGCCCGCCACCTGGTTCAGCATCGGCCGCAAGCGCGCGATCACCGCGTCCGCGGAAATCTTGCGCACCGCCTTGGGCTTCAAGGCGACGAAGATCGAGCCGCTGTTGGTTTGCGAGCCACCGGCCGAGCCACCGCCGGTGAAGCCGACGACGGTATCGACGGCCGGATCCTGCTTCACGAGCTGCATGAACTGCACCAGCTTCTTTGACATCGACTGGAATGAGATCGCCTGGTCTGCCTGGATGCCGCCGTTCAGCCTGCCGGTGTCCTGCTGCGGGAAGAACCCCTTCGGTATGATGATGTAGAGATAGACGTTGAAGACGACCGTAGCTCCGAGCAGCGCCATCACGAAGCCGCGATTTTCCAGCGCCCAGCGCAGAGTGCGTGCGTAGCGGTCGCGCATCGCCTCGAAGGCCCGCTCGCTCCGTAGGAAGAGCCGTCCCTGCTCGGAGGGGGCCTTTTGGCGGATCAGGAGCGAGCACATCATCGGCGTCGTGGTGAGCGAGGCCAGCAGCGACACCAGCACCGCGACCGACAGCGTGATCGAAAATTCGCGGAACAGCCGCCCGACGATGCCGCCCATCAAGAGGATGGGAATGAACACGGCAACCAGCGACAGGCTCATCGACAGCACGGTGAAGCCGACCTCCTTTGCGCCCTGAATCGCCGCTTCGAAGCGCGGCATGCCGGCCTCCACGTGGCGCGTGATGTTCTCGAGCACGACGATGGCGTCGTCGACGACGAAGCCGGTGGCGACGATCAGCGCCATGAGCGACAGATTGTCGAGGCTGTAGCCGAGGAGATACATCGCGCCGAAAGTGCCGAGGAGCGAGATCGGTACGGCCACGGCCGGCACCAGAGTCGCCCGCCCGTTGCGCAGGAACAGGAACACCACCAGCACGACGAGCGCGATGGCGACGAGCAGGGTGCGCTCGACGTCGTGCAGGGATGCGCGGATCGTCGTCGTGCGATCGTTGGCGACCGTCACTTCGATGTCGGTCGGAATCGAAGCTTTCAATGCGGGAATCAGCGCCATCACCCGGTCGACGGTGGCGATGATGTTGGCGTTCGGTTGCCGGAACAGGATGACGAGCACCGCCGGCTTGCCGTTCGACAGCCCAAGATTGCGCACGTTCTCGACCGAGTCGAGGATCTGCGCCACGTCCGTGAGGCGCACCGGCGCCCCATTGCGGTAAGCGATCACGAGGTTGCGGTACTCCGCCGCCTTGCTCGCCTGGTCATTAGTGTAGATCTGGAAGCGCTGGCCACCGATGTCGATGGAACCCTTGGGTGTATTGGCATTGGCGGAGGCGAGCGCCGCGCGCACGTCCTCAAGTCCAATGCCGTATTTGAAGAGGGCGCTGGGGTTGAGCTCGACACGCACGGCGGGCAGCGAGCTGCCGCCGACGGTGACCTGGCCGATGCCGCTCACCTGCGACAGCTTCTGCGACAGGATCGTATCGGCGGCGTCGTAGAGCTGCCCGGCGGTGAGCGTCTCCGAGGTGAGCGACAGAATCATGATCGGCGCGTCGGCGGGATTGACCTTGCGGTAGGTCGGATTGCTGCGCAGCGCGGTGGGCAGATCGGCGCGCGCCGCGTTGATGGCCGCCTCGACGTCGCGCGCGGCCCCGTCGATGTCGCGGTTGAGCCCGAACTGCAGCGTGATGCGCGCGGCGTTGGCCGAGCTCGACGAGGTCATCTCGGTAACATCCGCGATCTGGCCGAGATGCCGCTCGAGCGGTGTCGCCACCGTCGCCGCCATGACGTCGGGGCTCGCACCCGGCAGGGTCGCCGACACCGAGATGGTCGGAAAGTCGACCTGCGGCAGCGGCGATACCGGCAACTTGAAATACGCGATGGCTCCGGCGAGCGCGATCCCCACGGTGAGGAGCGTGGTCGCAACCGGCCGGCGGATAAAAGGCTCGGACGGACTCACTGGGCCGGCGCTCCGCTCACGGCCGGGGCGGTGCGCCAGCTGGCGAAGCGGCGCTCGAAGCGGTCGAAGTACAGATAGATCACCGGAGTGGTGAAGAGTGTCAGCAGCTGACTCAGGATGAGGCCGCCGACGATCGTGATGCCGAGCGGATGGCGCAGCTCCGAGCCGGTGCCGGTGCCGAGCATCAGGGGCAGAGCGCTCAACAGCGCTGCCATGGTCGTCATCAGGATGGGCCGGAAGCGCAGCAGCGAGGCGTGGTAGATCGCATCGCGCGGGCTCATGCCCTGCTCGCGCTCGGCGACGAGCGCGAAGTCAATCATCATGATCGCGTTCTTCTTGACGATGCCGATCAGAAGGATGATGCCGATGATGCCGATGACACCCAGATCAGCGCCGGCGAACAGCAGCGCCAAGAGCGCCCCGACTCCCGCCGAGGGCAGGGTCGAGAGGATGGTGACGGGATGGATGAAGCTCTCGTAGAGAACGCCGAGCACGATGTAGACCGTGACGATCGCGGCCATGATGAGAAAGAGCTCGTTGCCGAGCGTCGCCTGGAAGGCGAGCGCGGCGCCCTGGAAACTCGTCATCACGCTCGGCGGCAGGCCGACGTCCGTCTCGGCCTTGCGGATGGCGTTGACGGCGTCGCCGAGAGCCGCGCCCTGCGCGAGGTTGAAGGACACCGTGGTCGCGGGGAATTGCCCGAGATGATCGATTGACAGCGGCACCGTGCGCTCCGAGATCTTCACCAGCGCCGACAGCGGCACCTGCCCGCCCACCGCCGTCGCGGAGGGCAGATAGATAGTCCCCAGTGAGTCGAGCGACGCCATGAGCGAGGCATCCGCCTGCAGGATGACGCGGTACTGGTTCGACTGCGTGAAGATCGTCGAAACGATGCGCTGACCGAAGGAATCGTAGAGCGCGTTGTCGACCGTGGCGGGGGTGATGCCAAAGCGGCCCGCCGTGTCGCGGTCGATGGTCAAATAGGCGGCGAGGCCCTGATTTTCCTGGTCGCTGGCGACGTCCTCGATCTGCGGCAGCTGCTGCAGGCGCTCAACGAGCTTCGGCACCCAGACATTGAACTCATCCGGATTGGCGTCCTCGAGCACGAACTGATACTGCGTGCGGCTGACCGTGTCTTCGATGGACAGATCCTGCACCGGCTGCATGTAGACGAAGATGCCGGTGACGTCCTGCGTCTCGCGCTGCAGGCGGCGGATGATCTGGCTTGCAGTGGCCGAGCGATCGTCTACCGCCTTGAGATTGATCAGCATGCGGCCGCTGTTCAGGGTGATGTTCGATCCATCCACGCCAATGAATGAGGAAAGACTGACGACGTCCGCATCCTTGAGGATGGCGGCCGCCATCTTCTCCTGGCGCAGGGCCATGTCACCGTAGGAGACCGCTTGCGGCGCCTCGGTGATCGCCTGGATGACGCCGGTGTCCTGCACCGGAAAGAATCCCTTGGGGATGAAGACATAGAGCGCGATGGTGACGAGCAGTGTCGCGACCGCCACGAGGAGGGTGAGGGTTTGATGCTCCAGGACCCAGTTGAGCGCCTGACCGTAGCGATCGATGAGCGCCTGGAACTTCTCGTTCGACCAGCGCGCGATGCCTTTCTCCTGCTCCGGCGGCCGGTGCCGCAGAAGCCTCGCGCACATCATCGGCACGAGGGTGAGCGATACGACGGCGGAGATGATGATGGTTACGGCGAGCGTGATGGCAAATTCATGGAACAGCCGCCCGACGACGTCGCCCATGAAAAGAAGGGGTATCAGCACTGCGATCAGCGACACGGTCAGCGACACGATGGTGAAGCCGATTTCGCCCGCACCGCGCAGGGCCGCCTCGAGCGGCGCCATGCCCTGCTCGACGTAGCGCGAGATGTTCTCGATCATGACGATGGCGTCATCGACCACGAAGCCCGTCGCGATGGTGAGTGCCATGAGCGACAGATTGTTCAGACTGAAGCCGAAGAGGTACATGGCGGCGAGCGTGCCGACCAGCGACAGCGGCACGGAAAGGCTCGGGATGACCGTCGCCGCGACACTGCGTAGGAACAGGAAGATCACGAGCACGACCAGGATCACCGCGAGGGTCAGCTCGAATTCGACATCGTGCACGGAGGCGCGGATGGTGTTGGTGCGGTCGGTGAGGATCGACACCTCCGCCGCGCTGGGCAGCGTGCTCGAAAGCCCCGGCAGGAGCTGCTTCACCCGGTCGACGACCTGGATGACATTGGCTCCCGGCTGGCGCTGGATATTGAGGATGATGCCGGGCGAGTTGTTCACCCAGCCCGCAAGGTAGGTGTTCTCGGCGCCCTGTTTGACCTCGGCGACATCGGAGAGCCGCACCGGGCTGCCATTTTTGTAGGCGACGATGATGCTCTTGTAGGCATCCGGACTGTCGATCTGATCATTGGCGTTGAGAGTCCACGAGCGTGCGGGCCCATCGAGCGTCCCCTTGGGTGAGTTGACGTTGGCATTGCTGATGGTCGTGCGCAGGTCGTCAATATTGAGACCATAGGCGGCAAGCGCCAGGACATTGGCGACGACGCGCACCGCCGGCCGCTGGCCGCCGCTGACGCTGACGAGGCCGACGCCTTCGAGCTGCGAGATCTTCTGCGCCAGGCGCGTATCGGCCAGATCCTCCAGCTGCGTCAGCGGCAGCGTCTTGGAGACGATGCCGAGGGTGAGAATCGGGGCATCGGCGGGGTTGACCTTGGCGTAGATCGGGGGCGCCGGCAGGTCCGACGGCAGAAGGTTGCCGGCGGCATTGATCGCCGCCTGCACCTCCTGCTCGGCGATATCGAGGCTGAGATTCAGGCTGAATTGCAGCGTGATCACCGAGGCGCCGCCGGAGCTGGTCGAGGACATCTGGTTGAGTCCCGGCATCTGTCCGAACTGCACTTCAAGCGGTGCGGTGATCGCGGAGGTCATGACCTCCGGGCTCGCTCCGGGGTAGAAGGTCTGGACCTGGATGGTCGGATAGTCGACTTCCGGCAGCGCCGACAGCGGCAGAAAGCCGTAGGCGACGATCCCGACCAGCAGGAAGGCCAGCATCAGCAGCGAGGTGCCGACAGGCCGCAGGATGAAGATGCGGGACGGGCTCATCCGTCGGACCTATTGTGCGGCGGGTTGAGTGCCGTGATCAGCCGGCGCGCTCGGGGCGCTCTTGCGATGGCGCTGCGCGGCCGCCGGCGGCGGCGCCGCGCTGGCGGCCGCGGGGGCGGGGCTCTGCCGCTGCAGCACTTTGGCGCCGTCCTTGAGTTTGTCCGCGCCGTCGACCACCACCATCTCACCGGGCTTCAGTCCCTGCGTAATCACCACGTTGGTCGGATCGCCCGGGCCGAGCGTCACCTTGCGAACGCTCACCGTCTGCTGGGCATCGATGACGTAGACATAGGTGCCCGGAGCGCCGCGCTGCACGCCGGCCTGCGGGATCAGCGTCGCGTTGTGGAGCGTCGTGAGCAGCAACGAGACATTGACGAACTGGTTGGGGAACAGCGTCTCACCGTCATTGGCAAAGATCGCTTTCAACTTGACCGTGCCGGTGGTCGGATCGATCTGGTTGTCGACCGTCTGCAGCGTGCCGGTCGCGAGCTGCGTCGCACGGCTGCGATCATAGGCGCTCACCGCCAGCGTCTTGCCGGCGTGCAGCTGAGTTTGCAGCGCCGGGATCTGATCCTCCGGCAGCGTGAACACGACGGTGATCGGCTGCAACTGCGTCACCACGACCAGGCCATTCGGCTCGGCCGGCGTCACGTAGTTGCCGAGAGTGATCTGCTGCAGTCCGACGCGACCGGCGACCGGGGACACGATGTGGCAGTAGACGAGGTTCAACTTGGCCGCATCGATCTGGCCCTGGTCCGTCTTCACCGTGCCCTCATCCTGCACCACCAGCGCTCTTTGGGTTGCGAGCTGCTGTTCGGCAATGGAATCCTCGGCGAACAGCGTCTGATAGCGCACGAGGTCCACCCTGGCATTGGCGAGCAGCGCCTTGTCGCGCACCAGCGCACCCTGCGCCTGTTCGAGCGCCACCTCGTACGGGCGCGGATCAATCTGCAGCAGCGGATCGCCGGGGTTGACCGTTTGGCCTTCCTTGAATGCGATCTGGATGATCTGGCCCGCGATCTGGCTTTGCACGGTGACCGTGGCGATGGGCGTCACGGCGCCGAGCCCGTTCAGCACAATGGGCATGTCGCCGCTCTGGGCGGCGACGCCGACCACCGGCATGGGCCCGCCCGCCCCGGCGCGGCCGCTCGGGGCCTTCGTACCCTTCGGCGTGAGGAGCCAGGCGAGCAGCGCAAGCGCCACCAGCACGACGACGATGCGGAGGAGTGGCCGGCCGGCGAACAGCCGGTGCCAGCGCGACGGAGTCTTCGCACCGACGGCGTCGGCTGGAGCTGAGTAGCTGCGGTCGTCGTCGTTCATGATTCGATAGGGTACAGCCCCGGCTTACAATGACGTACTGGCGCGATCAGGAACTTCGGACCGGCGACGGTCAAGCTCGCGATCGGAGCGACCGTGACCGCAAAGATGCATCTTGCACGAAAGATTCAGGATAAAGCGTCAAGATTGTAAAAGTTCGACCTGCGGGGATGGGGCTCGGGGTGACTCCGGTCGCGGAATGAAGAGGGCTGCGCTTCAGGGACAGCCGTCATGGGCACCGGTCATCCTGCGGCCGATCAACGCAGATCGCGCTCGATCCATGCACTCGCCGCACGCGCAACCGGCCCCAGGGGAAAGCTGTGCCCGTCGAGGGCGCGCACCGGCCAGACTCCGATCAGCGCATTGGAGAGAAAGATCTCGCTCGCTGCGCTGAGTTCACCCGGCGCCATGTCCCGGATGAGGGGGGTCTGCCCATCCGAGCGCCAGCCATCGAGGAGCGCTGCGCGCATGACGCCGGCGACGCCGCAGCGCGTGATCGACGGTGTGGATATCACGCCGTCAATGACGGCATAGACATTCGTCATCGTCCCCGACACGAGTCGCCCGTCGTCATCGAGCATGAGGCCTTCTGCGATGGTTGCCGCCGTCCACTCGCGCCGCGCCTGGACCTGCGCCGCGCGGTCGAGGAGCTTGAGGCCGGCAAGCTCAGGCGCAACCGGCAGACGCGTGCGGCAGCTGATGATGCACACGCCATCGCGTGCCCACTCCGCGGGCCGGCGCCGCGGCGGCTCGGCCGCGACGCTCCACTGCGGGGTGTCACGCGCCGCGGCGGCACCGCCTGCCACGATGACTTTGACGACACCGGTGCCGGGGGTGGCCGCGGTCGCATGGATCCGGGCGGCGAGCTGCGATTCAGGTGGCTGAGCCCAGCCTAGGCGCCGGCATCCTTCTTTGAGGCGCGCCAGATGGCGCGCCAGCAGACGCGGCTGCCCATCGATGACGGCGAGCGTCTCAAATACGCCGGCAACGCCCGGTGCGTCGCTACGCTTGGGCATCGCGGCCCAGAACGCGCAGCAGCCCGCGCGCTTTCGCGCGCGTCTCCTCGAGCTCGCGCAGCGGATCTGAATCGGCGACGATCCCTGCGCCGGTCCGGAATGTCAGCTCATCGCCGGCGAGTGTCGCGGTGCGGATGAGAATGTTGAGATCGAGGCTGCCGTCGAGACCGAGATAGCCGCAGGAGCCGGTATAGGCGCCGCGCGCCTCAGCTTCGAGCGCCGCGATGATCTGCATGCATCTGATCTTGGGGCAGCCGGTAATGGTGCCGCCCGGAAATACCGCACGGATGACCTCGATCGGCGAGACCCCGGCGCGCAGGCGGCCGCGCACGTTCGATACCAGGTGATGCACGTGCGCATAACTCTCGACGATGGCGTATTCGTCGACCGTGACGCTGCCGGCTTCGGCGATGCGCCCGAGATCGCTGCGCTCGAGATCGAGCAGCATGATGTGCTCCGCGCGCTCCTTGGGGTGCGCGCTCAATGCGGCGATGACCTGGCTGTCATTGCCCACGCGCGGATGCGTGCCGGCAATCGGCCGGGTCTGCACGTCACCGTCGCGGCACTCGACCAGTCGTTCGGGCGATGTGGACAGCAGCGACATCCAGGGAAGCTGCGCGATGCCACCGAAGGGGCTCGGATTCGCGCGGCGCAGGCGCGCGTACAGCGCCGCGGGGACGATGCCGGGCGCGAGACGCCCGCGCCAGGCGCGCGACAGGTTGACCTGATAGACATCGCCCGCGCCGATGTGTGCCTGCGCCGCGGCCACACGCTCGAGGAAGAGCTCGGCGGGCTCCTCCTCCAGCGACACCAGAGTCGGGGAGGCCGTCTCAATCGGGTCCTCAGCCGAGCGCAGCGCGGTTGCGAGCTCGTCGATCAGTTCCTCATGGCCCGGCTCGGCGATGAGCCAGGTCGTCTGCTGCGCATGCTCGTAGATCGCCGCGCCGTGCATGCGCTGCGCAAAAGCGAGCGGTGCGGGCGAGGGCGGCAGGCTCAACGTCGGCTCGATCTCCGCCGCCAGCTCATAGCCCAGATACACGAACCAGCCTCCGGCAAAAGGTAGTCGCTGCTGCGTGGGCGCCCGGCGCTCGCGCCGCCAGCGCATTTCCAGCGCGTGGAGAAATGCTTTGCCGACGAGGGTCTCGCCCGGTCCGGCGAGGAGGATGTCGTAACGGCCGGCGCTGCGATGCGGCGCCGAGCTTTCGAGCAGGGCGGGGTAGCGCTGCGGCGCGGCTGCGTGCACTCCCAAAAATGGCGGGCGCATGCCAACGCTGTAGCGCTCGCAGCGCGTCGTGTCGTGGTTCATTGCCTGGCGGAGATACGCGAACGGCTGCGCCTGTGAAGCCCCTGCGAGCCATCGTACAGCAAGCGCACGCGGCGAATCGCAGCGCCCGCGGGCGCACGGGCGCCCGCAGGGCGCAATTTACTTTTCCGTGAGCGCCTGCATATGCACCCTGAAGCGCGGCACCCAGCCGTCCTTGGATTGAAACTCTGTGATCACTTCATACGCATCGTCGCCGCTGCGCTGCCAGCGACTGCGATAGGTCTGCGTCGCGCCGCTCGCGACATGACTCGTGGGCGCGAAGACGAGATCATTCTTATCCGTTGACATCGTCCCGAGGCTAAAGCCCCCCTGGTTCTCGATATAGAGATATTGGATCTGCTGCTTGGATGGATCCCAGAAATAGAGAGTTTCGCCGCGGTAGTCGGCATTTCCAGGCTTGCGTACGACGTGCTCGTCGCGCAGGAATTTTCCGTCGTAGACCCAGCTGAAGCAGTGCCGATCCGCCTGCTTGCCGTCCGCGAGGAATCCCTGCCAGCAACGGCCGGCGAGAAATGCCAGCGGCTGGAATGGAGCTTCGCCCTGTGCGCCGGCGCCGTAGGGCAGGAGGCACAGAAGACAGAGCCATTTGCGCATCAGCTTTCTCCTCGCGGTTCAGGAGCGCAGCACAGCTTAGCCCGTGGCATGGCCCGCGCCGCGTACGATTCCCCAGCGCAGCGGATCTTCCGGGTCGAAGCGCAAGCGCGCCTCCGCGGTGACAAAGGCCACTCCCCTGATGGTTGGCCGGATCTCGCCCTTCTCCCGGTCGAGCCAGCGATAATGCGCGCTCATCGTACTGCCGCTGATGCTCTCCTGGATCCATGCCGCGCCGGGCGCCAGGTCGCCGTCCGCCGCCAGGCACGCAAGCTTCGCGCTCGTGCCCGTGCCGCAGGCCGAGCGGTCGTAGGCCTTGCCCGGGCATAGTACGAAATTGCGGCTCTGCGTCGCAGAGTTATTTGAAGGGGCGAACAGTTCAACGTGGTCGACGTTGGGGAATCCCTGCGCGTTGACGGCTTGGCGGATTCGCCATGTCAATTCCGTCAACGCCTCGATGTTCTGCGCGGCAACGCGCCATTCGGGCCGCTCGCCCGCCGCAATATGGCTCACGACAAAGAACCAGTTGCCGCCCCACGCGACATCACCCCTTACCTCGCCGATGCCGGGAACCGCCACCGCGACGCGCGCGCAGCGGCGAAAGCTGGGCACGTTATCGAGTTCAACCTGGCCGTCTTCGAGCAGGCGCGTCTGTACCGGCCCGACCGACGTATCGATTCTGATGGCGCCGGGCCCGATGTCGCCGCGGTGCGCGAGCGAGGCGATGAGCCCGATGGTGCCATGGCCGCACATGCCGATGTAGCCGACGTTATTGAAGAAGATGACGCCCAACTGACAGTCGGCCCGATGTGGCTTGCATAAGAGCGCACCGACCACGATATCCGAGCCGCGCGGCTCGTTGACGATGGCCGAGCGGTAGTGGTCAAAGTGGTCGCGAAAGCGCTGCACGCGCTGCTCCAATGGGCCTGCGCCAAGATCCGGACCGCCATTGATGACGAGGCGAGTCGGTTCGCCGCCGGTGTGCGAGTCAATGACGTCAATTGATTGCAGGGCGTTCGGTGACACGGGGATTTAGCCCATGGTGGGGCGCGTTGCCCGCGCCTGCTCAACCATCGCGGTTACGGCCGCGCGCCGCGCGCCCGTGAGCGGCAGGCGCGGCGGACGCACACGCTCGCTGCCCCGCCCCATGATCTGCTCGGCAAGCTTGATGGACTGCACGAGGTCATGCTCGGCATCCAGATGCAAGAGCGGCATGAACCAGCGGTAGAGGGCGCGCGCGCGCGCGAGCTCTCCCGCGCGGATCGCCGCATACAAGGCGAGTGACTCCGCGGGAAAGGCATTCGCCAGGCCCGATACCCAGCCCTTGGCGCCGAGCACGAGCCCTTCGAAGGCAAGATCGTCGAGGCCGGCAAACAGTACGAATCGCTCCGCGAAGCGATTGATGACATCGGTGAAACGCCGCGGATCGGGGGAGGACTCCTTGATCGCGACAATGTTGGGCACCTCCGCAAGTCTGGCCAGGGTGTCCAGGTCGATGTTGATGTGATACGCGGGCGGATTGTTGTAGAGCATGACGGGCAGCGCGGTTGCCTGCGCGACCGACCTGAAATGCTGTTCCAGCTCCGCGGCCGTCGGCACGTAGACCATGGCGGGAAGCACCATGAGGCCGCTTACGCCAATACGTTCCGCATCGCGCACGTAGGCTGCAGCGCCGGCGGTGGTGTACTCGGACACGCCCGTAATCACGGGCACTGTGCCGCGTACGGTGTTCACCGCAGCCGCCAACACCGCGCGCTTCTCCGCAGCGCTCAGCGAATTATTCTCTCCGACCGTGCCCAGCAGCACGAGGCCATGCACGCCGTCGCGCACCAAAGCGGCCTGCACGGCCTGGGTCGCCGCCAGGTCAACATCGCCAGCGGCATCGAATTGCGTGGTGGCGGCGGGAAACACCCCGGACCATGGGCAGGCCAGCGCTGCGGGCATGATGCACTCCCACGAATCGCGGTTGTTGGCGGGATGATAGATCGTATACGGTAGGCGAATGCATGAGCAAGGCGCGGTAGCCGTCATTGGTGCGGGAGTGATTGGTTCTGCTGTGGCTTACGCGCTCGCGCGCGAAAACCGTTCCGTGCTGCTCATCGATCGAGCCGAGCCCGGAATGGGGGGCGCGAGCTACGGCAATGCGGGCCATATTGCCGCCGAGCTTATCGAGCCATTCCCTTCCCCGCAGCTGTTGTTTGGCTTCTGGCGCGAGCTGTTTGCCTTGAATGGTCCGCTCGATATCCCAATGCGCCATTGGCCGAAGTTTGCGCCATGGGCGGCGCGTTTTGCGGCCGCCGCCTTTCGGCGACGCGAGAATGCCGCGCAGCTGGCGGCGCTCGTCAAACCGGCCTGTGCGACGCTCGCGCGCTGGCTGCAGGAATTGGGCCGCCCGCAGCTCCTGCAACGCAACGGCCACTATGAGATCTGGCTGCACCGGCACGCGCAGCGGCGGGCGCACGCCCAGGCACAAGCGATGCAGCGGCTCAGTGTGTCCACGGCGCCGGCGCCCGCAGCGCTCCTTGCTGCAGCGCGGACCGCCGCCGGCGCCGCGCACGCCGGCGGACTGTGGTTTTCCGACTCGGCGCACGTGATCGATCCGCTGGAGATCGTGCGGACTTTTGCCGCCGGCGCGGCCGCGCGCGGCGTGCGCATTCGACGCGCCGAAGTCAGCGCGGTGCGCGCGCGCGCTGGACGGGTCGAGGTCGATGCGGGCGAGCAGAGTGTCGTCGTGGATGCTGCGGTGGTTTGCGCTGGCGCCTGGTCGGCCTCTTTGCTTGCGCCGCTCGGATTGTCGGTACCGCTCGAGTCCGTCCGCGGCTATCACGTCGAGCTGCCGGAGCAGCCGCCGCTCATTGACGCGCCGATCGCGTACAGCAGGGAGGAAGTGATCGTGACGCCGATGGCGGGACGGCTGCGCGCGACGAGCTACATGGAGTTCCTGCCGCCCGGGGCGCCTGCGGATCCGCGCAAGCCGGCGCGCTTGCGCAAGAATCTGCGCGCGCTCGGGTATCGGTGCGAACTTGCGGGCCCGAGCTGGGTCGGCGCCCGTCCGGTACTTCCCGATTACCTGCCCGGGATCGGCCGCGTGCCGGGCACCGCGATTTGCTATGCAATCGGGCACCACCACGTCGGCTTGACGCTCGCCGCGCTGACGGCGGACCTGGTGGCCGACCTGGTGGCGCAGCGTCCGCCGCGGCTCCCGCTCGGCGCATTTGATCTGCAGCGATTCTGAGGCCGCCGATACGGGCTCGCCGCGTTTTCTGATTGCCGCGACGCGCCTTCGTCTGCTGGCGCTGCGGCCCCAGCGTTTCGCCGCCGCGCAAGCGCGCACTCGCCGCGTCTGCTGCGTAGCCATCAAGGTCATGACTGGCGCAGGGCAACCGCTGCAGTGGCAAGCGGCTTCGCGGAGCGTGCTTCGCGGTTGAGCGGAGAATTGTCTGCCGGCGACTGCCGCGCGGTTGCCTCATCGCCGGACCGCGAATCGTTCGCCGCGAGGAGCCTGCGCGCGGTGTGACGGCGTTTGCAAAAACCATCGACGTCTTCTTCAGTTGCACGCGGATATGTGGACAATATTGATGTCGTTTCAAGGCCGCCCCCTTTCGGGAATGGACTATGAAGTTCAGACTTAAGGCTTTCGCAGTGCATCTGCTCGCGAGCGCGACGGTGCTCATGCTGGTACTCGGCACGCTCTACTGGGGATGGTATCGCTGGCCGGGGTGGTTTTTGGCCGATGCCCAGCAGGTCGTCATCGTACTGGCCGGGGTCGATCTCGGGCTCGGCCCGCTGCTTACATTTGTTATCGCTGCACCGAGCAAGCCGCGCCGTCTACTCGCACGTGACATCGCAGTGATAGCCGCCGTGCAACTGTGCGCGCTGCTCTACGGCACTGTGTCGCTGTGGAACGGGCGGCCGCTGTATTACGCGTTTTCCGAAAATGTGCTACAGCTTGTGCAGGCGTACGATATTAATGACCAGGAGCGGGCTCTCGCCCGCCAGCAAAATCCACAACTCATGCCCCACTGGTACAGCTTGCCTCGCTGGATTTGGGCGCCGCTGCCGCAGGACGCAGACGAACGCGACAAGATCGTATCGTCGGCTGTAACGGGAGGCGACGACGTCATCTCCATGCCCCGCTACTTCAAGAGCTGGGAGCAGGGGTTGCCGGCGCTGCGAGCGCAGCTGAAGAAGGTCGACGATCTGCGCTACTTCTCGGGTGCTGAAAAAGATTCGCTCAAGGCGGGTATGCGTGCGTCAGGGCTGGCGACGGATCAGTTAAATGCCATGGCGCTCACTGGGCGCGGGCGCCCGCTGCTCGCAGTATTCGATCCGGCGAGCCTAAAGATAGCGGCGATCTTGCAAGCACAGCCGCCGCCGCGCCCACGCCATCGACCGCGGCACAAGCATGCTGCTCAGGGATCGGCAAGCTCCGCAAGTTAGGGCGGGACGCACGCAGGCTCAGCTGCTGCAGCAGTCCGATGCGCGAGTCGACAGCGTTCCCGCGTACGGCGACGGGAAATTGTTGCCGACACTATTAATAAGGAACCCGGCCAAAGATTCGTCACTTGATGGCGCGTCAGGTGGGGCATGCGCCCCTGAGGTTATGTCGCCTCCCCATCTTTCTGCTGACCGCAACGACCCTTCATCAATCCGCTCTTGCCAGTCTGGGCACGTTACCTGCTCCTAACGCTGTGCCGATCGATTTCACCTGGAGATTGTCAATGGAACAAGAGCACGCCCCGCGCGATACATTCATGGCCCGCGACTGGCATGAAGGTCCGGTGCCGGCACCGTCTAATAGCCTGTCCGTTGGTCATACCGAGCAACCGGTGCCGCAGAGTTCGGCGACGGCGGTACCCGAGCCGTCGGCGCTTGGACTGATGCTCGCTGTCGGCGCGGCGGCCATCACGCTGAGCGTCATACGAGCGCTACGCGTGCGCAGGCATGATCGTCGGGACCGCTTGGCAGAGTTCGGCCGATCATGATCCTGGAGCGACGTTTCACATCAGCGTGATGACACTCGGGATGCTCTAATAAGCTGGCGACAGAGCGATATACGTGGCCAGCGGTCGGAAGGCGCATAGGTGCGGAGGTCTTGGCCAAGTTCCTCTATGGCTCGACGCCTGCCGAATTCAAAAGTGACTTTGAGCTAGCCGAATCCGTGGTGCGCCTGCAAGCGGCTACGAGACGTTCGGTCTTCGGTGTGCTTGCGGGGCAAGCGGCTGTTGGACCGGTCAGCGACGTTTGATTAATTGAGCATTGCCGATCAGTGGCAAGCAATTGATTGATTAGCGCGCCCGGAGAGATTCGAACTCCCGACCCTCAGGTTCGAAGCCTGATGCTCTATCCAACTGAGCTACGGGCGCGTGAGCTAAGTGTAGTCGCGCGCATCCGTAGCGACGAGCCCGTAATGAAGCGCCAGCGTTTTCGCTCAGGAGCCGCTCTTCGGCTTGCGGAGCTCTGCGGTTGTGCGGCGCAGAACCTCGACGATGCGCTCTTTCTCCTCTGGAGATTCGGCCGCTGCATTGAGCGCGATTTTTAGATCGTGCCACGCTTGCAGCATCTCTTGGGTCACGCGAGGCCCCGAGCGTAGGTCTACCGTGTCAGTACCTAGGGCGTCGTCACCGGAGAACGCGCGCCGCATGCGCTCCATCTTTTCGCCGACGCGGTCGAACTGCGCGAACATCGAATCGACCAGGGTGCGGTTTTGATCGAGCTGCGCCTGCCCGCTTGCGGTGATGTGGTAGAGCTTGCGCGACCCGTCAGCTTCGACGGTTGCGTAACCGATTTCCTCCAGGTAGGTAAGGGCGGGGTACACCATGCCTGGACTTGGCGTGTAGAAACCCCGGGAACGCTCCTCGAGCGCTTTGATGATCTCGTAACCATGGCGTGGCTTGTCGGCCAGCAGGGCGAGCACCAGGAGTTGCAGATCCCCCGAGGCCAGCTTGCGACTCGCCCTCATCCCGCGTCCGCCGGGCGTGCCGTCGTCCATGAATCCGCCCCCATAGCGCCCAAAGCCGTGGCGACCGTGATGATGACGGCCCATGAAATGGCCGCGGCGGAAAAGTCCCTCCCAATGACAGCTCATGTTCTATCTCCAGATATGTTTTAAAACATATCTTAAGATATATCGAGCTTAGGGACACGTCAAGCCAGATGGCATTAGGCCGACGAGTCGAATTCGGATTGAATTCCCACCGGACGCCGGCAACGACTCTGGCGTCGGATCAGTGCACGCCGAGGACGCGGAACACGAACAACAGTCCTGCGGCGAAGAGGGCGGCTCCGAGTATCACGCACACGGGAAGCGTCAAGACCCACGCCAGAATGATGTTGCGCACGGTGGGGCCCTGGATTCCGGAACCGTTGGCAACCATGGTCCCGGCAATGCCGGACGATAAAATATGCGTCGTGCTCACCGGTAGCCCGAGCAAATCGGCCGCTTCGATCGTACCGAAGGCCACGATTTCCGCCGCGGCGCCTTGTCCATAGGTCAGGTGCGCCTTACCGATCTTTTCACCGACGGTGACCACGATGCGTTTCCAGCCGACCATCGTGCCAAGACCCAGGGCGAGCGCGGTCGCGACTTTGACCCACACGGGGATGAACGCCGTGACACCTTTGAGCTTCTTCTGGTAGGCCGATAACTCGTCGGCATTCAAGCTCCCAGGCAGCTGCTTCGCCTTGATCATCTTGGCGAGCGTCTCCGACACGAGATAGATGTTGAGGCGCAACATGCGGCGCTGCGCGCCTGGGACAACCCCCAGGTTGTCAATGCCCGCAAGCCCCGTCATGACACGGTGGTTGACGGCTTCGAGCGCCGGCATCATCTCGGGCTCGATATCGCCCTTGCGCAGATAAGTCGTCAGAATCCTATTGACTGCATTGTCGTCCTGGGAAGCCGGGCTGATTGCGGATTTCTGCAGCGACTGCTCGAAGGACGCGGCGCCTGCACGTATTTTCGCGAGCGTATCAGCAGAGGTTTGCAGGTTGAGCGCGAAGGTCGCCGGAACTATGCCGACCAATATGAGAACGATGAGTCCCATACCCTTTTGGCCGTCGTTTGAACCGTGGGCAAAGCTCACGCCCGTGCAGGTGAATACCAGGAGCGCTCGAATCCATCCCGGTGGCGGCGTCTTGCCTTGCGGAGCCTTGAATAAGGCGGGATTGCGCAGCACCGCCTTCGCGAGCAACAGGAGTGCGCCGGCGGCTATGAAGCCGATGAGCGGGGAGAAAAAGAGTGCCTTTACGGTGTCGCCGACTTTGGCCCAGTTCACGCCGTCGCCGAACGCACTGTCGGGACTGAGAAGCGAGTTCATGAGGCCGACGCCGACGATCGAACCGATCAACGTGTGCGAGCTCGAGGCCGGCAGACCGAGGTACCAGGTGCCGAGATTCCAGATGATCGCGGACAGCAGGAGCGAGAACACCATGGCAAAGCCGGCGCCTGAACCGACGTTGATGACGAGCTCGACCGGCAGGAGCGCGACGATGCCGAAGGCCACTGCACCGGATGAGGTGAGCACGCCAATGAGGTTCCAGAGGCCGGACCAGACCACCGCTTGGGTCGGCTTCAGGGAATTGGTGTAGATGACAGTGGCAACCGCATTCGCGGTGTCATGAAAGCCGTTGACGAATTCGAAGCTCAGCGCCAGGAGCAGGGCGAGGCACAAAAGAATTCCGGTCGGCAGGTCGATGCCCAAGCTTGCAAACACGAGAAAGGCCCCGCTCAGTGCTTCTTACGATCGGCTTGAGCGTATGACGGTCACATGACGATCACATGACGGGCATCTTGGCGACGAAAAAAGCCCGTCGGCGACGGGCCTCTCTCGGGATCCGATCGAAGAGATCATCCCGCGGCGCAGGCCGGCGCGCGGCCGAGACCCCGTTCAGACTCGGTGGCGGTGTCTACTGCGGTGATGCTGGTGAGGGTGGTGATGCCCGTGGTGCCGGTGCGATGCGCTCGAGCGCGATGCGTGCGCATGGTGGGCAACGGACGGGGCGCCCGCAGCGAATGCCGGTCCTGCGAGCAGGACGACACTCAGGAATGGAACCAGCTTTCTAAGCATGCGAGACCTCCCCATGGGGCGCGAATATTACGGATTTATGGCGTCGACCTGTCAGAGTCCGCCGCTACCGATTCTAGCGGCGCGCGCATGATCGCGTCGCGAATTTTTGCAAGTGGCGCATCGTCGCGCAGCTTCACCGTACCGTCTTCAGGTTCAATCCCGAGGCTGTGCCATAGAGACGGTAAGTCAGTCGCCAGCGGTGCGTCCTTGGAGCGCGCGTAAAGCTCTTCCAGCACCGGGGCACCGACGGCGGCGTCGCCGACCGCGAAGACCCGCTCAATGGGCCAGTCAGAAACAAGGCCCCCACTCGCGCGTGCCACCGCCCGCAGCGCACTCTGCAGGCCGACCCGGTTGTTTGTGTGTTGCCGTACCTGAATGTCAGCCAAAAGGCAAAAGAGTGCCCCGCCCCAATAGGTCCGACCCCAGGTATGCGTGTGGTCAAGGCCCGCATCTCCCGACTGCGGCAGGCCGCGGGGCATGGAGTGCGCCTCCTCCGCCCACACATCGGCGGCTGAGCGGTTGCCGGCCTGCGCGCGGGACACTCCTTCCACGTACACCGCCACACCCTCCGACAGCCACACGTGCTCGGGTCCGACATCCGGCAATGCCAGATGTGTCATCTCGTGCACGAGAACCCAATCATTGAGGAGTTCGGCCTGCGTGACCTCGCGACCCACCGTGATGCGAATGAGCGCGCCGTGCGCGCCGAACGTGGTGCCGTGGCGAACGCCGCCGCCGCCCGTGGATGACACGCGAATGCGCAGCTGCGAGACGGGAAAATGCCCATAGTAGGCAGCAACGATGCCAAGCGAGCGCTTTACCCAGGCGACGAGCGGTTCGGCGCCGTCTGTAAAGTCAGAATCAAGGAACTCGAGTGAGACCTGCACGCCATCGACATTCAGAAGTTGCGGGCGCGCATCCATCGCCGCCGGGCAGGCTCCAGCGAGCCACAGCGCGACAACTAACACCCCACCGGCGCGAATACAGTTTCGGAACATTCCGGATTGACGCACAACCCGTGTAGCAATTCCAGCTGTGTCCGAATGAGCCGCTCTCTTCAAATTATTTGAGCTGGCAGTGCCGAGGCCGGGTGGCGAGCGAACTGTGTGTGTACACCTGCGGGCCGCAGCGGCCGAAAAAAAGGGAGGGCGGTTTACCCTCCCAATGAGCGGAGCCGCAGTGACTAACCCGGGCACCCCGTAGCCTCGCGTTCCGCATCGCTCGGCGCCAGCACGACCCGGCGTCCTTTCATCGGCGCGTAACTCGATGTTGCAGCCGCGCCCTCGTGATGTGGGAAGGCCGCGCCGACTCGGGCCCAGGTCGTGGCGCTCTTGCCGGTCGGTGTTTCGTCGTCTTCCACTGTGAAATCGTTAAAAGGTGTGGCAGGTTTAGGCGTCGCCATGAGGATCTCCCGACCGCTCGCCAATGGAGGCGAAAAGACTAGCGCTCGCAGACTGCAGTGACGAGGCGCTCAAGGTGTGGAAATGCGAAGAAATCGACTGGTACTTGCTTGGCTGGCGGGATTCGTCGCGCTCTCGCTCATGCGCTCGCAGGGCGCACTGGCCTGGGGCGCGCCGGGTCACGAGACCGTCGGGGCAATCGCCGATCAGCTGCTTGCCGGACGGCGCGCTGAGGTGGAAGTGCGCAAGCTTTTGCGATCCGGCGAGACTCTACAAAGCGTTTCTATGTGGGCCGACTGTGCGAAGGGCTACTGCGGAGAGCTGACCGCCGAGCTCAGGGACTTCGTGCATCACAACCCGCACCACGCCCACTATCACTACACCGACATTCCCTTCGAAGCCGCCGCCTACGAGGAAGGCGGCGTCGGTGCGAGCGACGACGATATCGTTCACATCGCAAGGCAATGCATCGCGGTGTTGAAAGGCGCAACCGATCGCACCGCGAATCCACATGGCTTCAGTGCGCGCGAGGCGCTACTGCTGCTGGTGCATCTTCTGGGTGATATACACCAGCCTCTGCATGTGGGGACCGCCTACGTGAGCGACAAGGACGCGTTCGTCGTGCCCGCATCTTCCAATGCGGTGGACAACGTGACGATCTTCACAACCGACGGCGACAACGATCTTATTTTTGATTCCCTGCCGTTGCATGGCTTTTGGGACAGCCGCGCGGTGGAAATTGCGATGCGGCGGGAGCGAGTGCGCACTCCAGAGGAGTTTGCAACATCTTTGATGCACGCTCCTGCCGACCTGCCCATCGTCACCGGGGATGTCGCCAAGTGGCCGGCTAAATGGGCAACGGAGACCCTGGAAGTGTCGAAGCGCGCGCATGCCGGGCTCGGTATCGAGAAGCGCGAAGAGCGGGAGAACCGACACGGTAAGGCGCACTTTGTCTGGAGGTTATCCGCGCCACCCGACTATGCGCAGAGCGCATCAGCCATTGCCACTACACAACTGACCCGCGCGGGATATCGCCTGGCGGCCGTGCTCGAAGCCGTGTGGCACTAGGCCTAGCGCATGACCGCGAGGCGTGCGAGATTGGCTTGAACGATGTCGTCGCGGGCTGCGCGGCGCGTGTACCAGCGATTGGCCGCGTCGACGAGCAGCGTGCACACCTCGATGGCCTGCGTCGCGTCCGCATCGCAGGTCTGCGGCTGCGACGGATGGCAGCCCGGTGACATGGGTCGCGCGAGTCGCCGCAGCCGCAACTGGCGCAGCGCCCGGACCGGGACGACGAGGGCGCCTTCTTGCTCGACTCGACCTGCGCGCTCGCACCACATCCGGAAAAGCCGAGCGCCTTCGGTTGCCGAATCGCCGCCGCCTTGCGAATGCGGCCGCATCCACGTCGCGCACCAAGCCTTGTAGCGCTCAGCGGAGCTGCGCCGCCGGGCGTCACTCAGCGCGACCGCAATGTGCGGCAGTGCCAGTGCGTCCGTCAACGCGGCGCTCCAGATCTGGTGATGCAGCAGCTGTTCGATGTCCGTAAGGTAGGTGTCGAACATCTTTGAGCTTAAGGTCTGGAACCCGCCGCGGCGAACACTCGTCGTGGCGGCGGGCAATTCGTGCTCAGGGTTGTCGGGGGCCGACATTATTCCGGTACCTCAGTGCGCGAGACCTGAAAGCGGAGTCACGCCTAAGCACACTCAATGTGCGCAGAGGCGGTTAGGTTCCATGGCGGTTGGGTGCGTTCTTGTCTGGAGCTGGCCGCCGGGGCGCCATTTTCCACTACCCGCGATGATGAAGCCAGCTTTCAAACGCGACCGTCGGGGCGCGGCGGCAGTTCGGGGTTATCCACAGAACCTGTGCATAACTCTGTGGACAGAAGCGGCCCGCACACCAAGTTCGCGGGCCACCGGTGAAATTTCATCGGATTGGTCAGTTTCTCGCCACGAACACGGCCACGCTCATCGTCAGCCATCATGTCCCTGTTCCGTGGCGCGACAAGAGCTTAGGCGCAATTGCGAAGAGTACACGCGAGAGTTGCTGTGCCTTGCCAAACTTGATGTGAATCCTCAATTACGGCCCGCAGGACTCTCATTTTGCGGCGCACATCCGGCGCGGGTCCGCTTGTGGGCACCTTGCCCCGTTAGCACACGATGGGCGAGCATTGTGAGTTCGGCAGGTTCGAATCCCTTTGAGGCACCTTGGAAGATCCTCCGGACGTAACGCCACTCAGCGAACACCCGCACAATCCTGCGCTCGCAACGATTGCGATCTACAAGTTCGTCAAAGCGACGCTGTCGCTGCTGTCGGCGATACTGGCGTGGCGTCTGATGAATCCGCATGTCGAAGCGGCCCTGCGCAGCTGGGCTGAAAGCCTGCCCATTGGGTTCTCGGAGCATCTGGTGCGCGAGGCGCTGGCACAGCTGAGCGGCATTCCGGCGTTTCGCTGGCGGCAGCTCGGACTCGTGTCACTCGTGTATGCCTCCGTGTTCACGGTCGAGGGCGTGGGGCTCTGGCGCGAACGCCGTTGGGCCGAGTACCTGACCATCGTCACCTCGTCGCTGCTGCTGCCTTTCGAGTTCATTGCAGTGCTGCATCATCTGACCCTGATTCGCACCGGGGTGCTGCTCGCAAACGCGGTGATCGTGGCCTATCTTATTGTAGTGACCACGCGCCATCGCCGACTGCCGTGAATGAGCGGCGCCATCCGCCCGGCCCAGCATCTGTGTACCGCGCGGCGTGTACGGTGCTGATGCGCCATGCGCCGATGCAATTTCTGACGCGGATCGCGATCCGCTACGGTGGGATTGCCCGCATACCTCTGGCGCACGGCTTTCTCTTTCTTGTTTCCGGACCGGAGCTGATCAGGGAGCTGCTGGTCGATCACCGCACCCGCTTCGTCAAGAACACCCGCTACTCCGTCATGCAGAAGGTGCTGGGTCAGGGGCTGCTGCTGAGCGAAGGCGAAGTCTGGCGCCGGCAGCGACTGGCCGCGCAGCCCTCCTTTAAGCCCGGCGCGCTCGAGCGCCAGGTGTCCTGGATGAGCCCCCTGATCGCCGATTACCTGGATGACTGGGACGCGCGCAAAAATGGCGACGCCATTGTGGACATCTCCGCGGAATTCTCGCGGCTTGCGCAAGCGCTGGCGGGACGGCTGCTGTTCGGTTCGGTCTTTGCGCGCCACGCCGCGACCATCGTCAGCATCACTCAGTCGATGGGGAAATTCTGGCCGTCGGTGCCACGCTTCCTGCATTGGCAGAGCAGGAAGCACAAAGCAACGAAGGCGCTGCATCTGGCGCAGGCGCTAGCTGACCTGGATGCCGAGATTTACGCCCTGATGGATGCGTCACAGGCGGCTGCGGAGCCGTGCATGCTCGCGACTCTGCGCGCAGATGCGGCCGAAGGGGCCGAGCGCTTCACGCCTGCCGAGCTGTGCGACCAGATGAAGACGCTGTTTTTTGCAGGCTATGAGACGACCGCCACCTCCATGGTCTGGACGCACTATCTCCTCGCACGTCACCCCGCCGTGCGCGCGCGCATGACGGCAGAGATTGATCGCATCGTGTCGGGCCGCACGCTGACGGAGGAGCAGCTCGACGCGCTGCCGTACCTGGAGCAGGTGTTCAAGGAGTCACTGCGGCTGTATTCGCCGATCCACTCGTTGTCGCGCGTGGCGCTCGAGGAATGCGCGGTCGGTGACTACATCGTGCCCAAGGGCGCCACTGTCATGGTCTCACTGTATGCGTCGCATCGCCTGCCGCAGAACTGGCCGCGCCCGCGGTGCTTCGACCCGGAGCGCTTCGCTGCGGACCAAAGCGCCGGACGACATCGATTCGCCTATCTGCCGTTCGCGGCGGGGCACCGCAATTGCATCGGCGCCACGCTCGCGATCGTCGAGGCGAAACTCATCATCGCGCAGGTCGCGCGGCGCTTTCACCTGATCCTTATGACCCGAGGGCCGGTGCGGCCGCGCGCCGGCACGACCATGCACCCGGCGCGCGCACTCCGCATGCGGATCGAGCCGCGCGCTGCGCGCTGACTGCTTTCGCGGGTGACCTCGTGGTGGGGGTCTTCAGGCGGCGCAGGCCGCCATGAAACTACGCACGCGAGTCGCGTCCGCGCTTGACTCGCGCATTGCACCATCCCGCCGTGTGGGTCAATCCGCGCCACGGCTCACGCACCGGTTTGACGGCCCCAGCGCCTTACTGTACGATCGTTCAGTAAGCATGATCCAACATCGAGGCATGTCATGCGTGAAGTGCGCAGGCTTGATTCAATTAACTCAGCCGTGGTCTCCGACGCTGACTCAGAATTCCTGAGTCTGCCGGGATGGATCTACCATGATCGCGAGTTCTTCGAGCTCGAGAAGGAAGCGATTTTCCGCAGCAGCTGGCAGGTCGTGTGCCACGTCAGCGACGTGCCCCGAGCGGGCGACTATCACAGCTTCGATTTCCTGGGCGAATCGGTCATCGTTGTGCGCGGCGACGACGGTGCCGTGCGCGGCTTTCACAACGTCTGCCGGCACCGCGCCTCGCGGCTTCTGGAGGGCCCTAAGGGCCACTGCGGCAAGCGCATCACCTGCGGCTATCACGCCTGGACGTACGCGCTCGACGGCCGCCTGATCGGCGTGCCACAGCGCGATGCATTCAAGGGGCTCGATGTCAGTCGGCATGGACTCGCGCCGCTCGACCTCGAGATCTTCATGGGGTTTATCTTCGTGCGCTTTGCTCCCGGATTGCCGAGCGTGCGCGAGATGGCAGCGCCCTATTGCAACGAGCTCGCGCCCTATCGGATGGAGGAGCTCGTCCCGTACGGCCGTGTCTCGCTGCGGCCGCGCGCGGTAAACTGGAAGAACGTCGCTGACAACTTCTCCGACGGGCTGCACATCAATATTGCCCACCCGGGTCTGACGCGGCTCTTCGGTCACAGCTACGGCATCGAGGCGCAGCCGTGGATCGACAAGATGTGGGGCGTCATGCGCAACATACCCTCGAGCAACTGGTCGGAGCGCATGTATCAGAAGCTGCTGCCCGCGGTCGAGCACCTGCCGCCCGAACGGCAGCGTCTGTGGACCTATTTCAAGTTTTGGCCGAACACGGCATTTGATATTTATCCCGACCAGATCGATTTCATGCAGTTTCTGCCGCTGTCGCCGACCGAGACGCTCGTGCGCGAGATTGTCTACGTGCATCCCGACAGTCGCCGCGAAATGCGCGCGGCGCGCTACTTGAACTGGCGCATCAATCGCCGCGTCAGCCTGGAGGACAAGATCCTCATCGAGCGCGTGCAGGCGGGCATGACATCGAGCAGCTATACCGTAGGGCCGTTGAGCGACAATGAGGTATGCCTGCGCAGCTTCGCGCGGCGCATGCGCAGCCTGATTCCCGAGAGCCGCCTGTGCCGCAAAGCTCAGATGCGCTGATCATTGGTGGCGGCCACAACGGGCTGGTGTGCGCCGCATACCTTGCTGCCGCGGGACTGAAGGTCACGGTGCTCGAACAGCGCGGCGTCGTCGGCGGCGCGGCGGTTACGGAGGAGTTTTATCCGGGCTTTCGCAACTCGGTGGCGGCCTATACCGTCTCGCTGTTGAATCCCAAGGTCATTCGCGATCTGGAGCTGCCCAAATTTGGACTGCGCATCGTCGAGCGCAAGCTCGCCAATTTTCTGCCGACCGATGACGGGCGCTATCTCAAAGTGGGCGCCGGCGTGACCCAAGCCGAGGTCGCGAAGTTTTCGCGCGCGGATGCGGAGCGCCTGCAGGACTATGGCCGCAAGCTTGAAGAGGTGGCCGATGTGCTGCGCGACCTCGTCCTGGAAACGCCGCCCAACGTCGTTTCGGGAAGCTGGCGCACCGCCTTGCCGGAATTGCTGCATGCGGCGCGCCTCGGCGGCCGCCTGAGGAAGCTCGACATGAGCATGCGGCGACAGCTCCTCGGGCTCTTTGCCAACTCGGCCGGGGACTATCTCGACGGCTGGTTCGAAAGCGCGCCGGTGAAGGCGGTGTACGGCTTCGACGGCATAGTCGGTAATTACGCGAGTCCCTACACGCCGGGCTCCGCGTACGTACTGCTGCACCATGTTTTCGGCGAGGTGAACGGCAAGAAGGGCGCGTGGGGCCATGCGGTCGGCGGCATGGGCGCTATTACGCAGGCGATGGCCCAGTCGGCCGCGGCACGCGGCGCCGACATACGCGTCGGAACTGCCGTGCGCGAGGTACTCGTCGAGGGCGGCCGCGCCGTGGGCGTAGTGACCGCAGCGGGCGAGACGCTGCGCGCGGCGGCGATCATTTCCAATTTGAATCCGAAGCTGCTGTATTCCAAGCTCATCGCTGCCGCACATCTGCCAGCGGAATTCAGCGCCCGCATGGCCCAGTGGCGCTGCGGTTCCGGTACGTTCCGCATGAATGTGGCGCTCGCCGAGCTGCCGAGCTTCAACTGCCTGCCCGGCAAAGCCGCGGCAGATCATCACACCGCAGGGATCATTCTCGCACCCACGCTCGCTTACATGGAGCGCGCCTATTTCGATGCGCGGCTGCACGGCTGGTCGAGGCAGCCGATCGTGGAGCTCGTGATCCCGTCAACAATTGATGACAGCCTCGCGCCGCGCGGCATGCACGTCGCGAGCCTTTTCTGCCAGCACGTGGCGCCGCAGCTTCCCGATGGAGCGTCGTGGGACGCGCATCGCGAGGCGGTGGCCGATCTGATGATCGACACCGTCAACTCGTATGCCCCGAACTTCAAGGCGGCGGTCCTCGGCCGCCAGATCATGAGTCCGCTCGACCTGGAACGCACCTTTGGTCTCGTGGGCGGCGACATCTTCCACGGCGCGCTGAGTCTCGATCAGATGTTCTCGGCCCGGCCGATGCTGGGGCATGGTAATTACCGCGGCCCTTTGCGGGGGCTCTACATGTGCGGCGCCGGCACGCATCCCGGCGGCGGGGTCACCGGCGCACCCGGTCACAATGCCGCGCGCGAGATCCTCTCGGACTTCAGGCGGCGGCGCTTGCAGCGTGCCGCCTGAGTGCGCGCATTGTCAGCTCCCTTGAGTCCGCGCAAACCCCGCTTCGAGCGTCAGCTGCCGCAGGAGCGCCGCCAGGCTCTCATCGACGCCACGATCGAGAGCCTGAAGCGCTATGGCCATGAGGGATTGTCGGTGCGGCGCATCAGCGCGCAGGCGGGCGTTTCGATCGGCCTCATCAATCATCATTTCCCCAAAAAAGACACGCTGATCGCGCAGGCTTACCGGCATTTCAACTCGCAGCTGGTCGGCGGCGTGCGCGCGGCCGCCCTGCAGGCCCCCGCCACGGCACGCGCGCGCCTGCGCGCCTTCTTCAGGGCGACATTCTCGCCCCCGAACCTCGACCGCGACGTATTGACCGTATGGGTCGTGTTCTGGAGTCTGTACCGTCACTCGCCGGAGATTCAGAAAGTGCACGGCGAGACCTACCGCGAGCATATTGATCTGGTGCGCTCGATGCTGGCGGACCTGGCGGCAGAGGCGGGCAAGTTTCGCTTCTCACTGCGCCTGGCCGCCATCGGTCTCACGGCGATGATCGACGGCCTGTGGCTCGAATGGTGTCTCGATCCCGGGAATTTCCGGCCCGCAGAGGCAATTGCACTGTGCGAGTCGTGGATCGACAACCTGGGGGTCGCGATTACCCATGCGGAGAACGCCGCCGACACGCTGCCCACCGCGCGCTAGCCCGGTCTTTACCCCGGGCCCGGTGCGAAATTGCCAGGGCGTGGCGGGCTTGCGGATGCATTGCGGAGGCTGAATGGATCTCCTCACCGTCAAGGAACTTCTGAAGAGTCTCGTGCTGCCGCCCGCCGGTCCGCTTGTCGTCGCGATCGCCGGTCTCGCTCTTTTTTGCGTCACCCGCTGGCGGCGCGCTGGCGCGACACTGTGCGCGGCAGGCCTCCTGGCTCTATGGCTGCTGGCGATGCCTATCATTGCGGACGTGCTCGGGCGTGCCGGCGAGCGCTATCCCGCCCTTGACCTCAAGCAGATGCCGCGCGCGGATGCGATTGTGATTCTCGCCGCTGGCGCGCGAGCCGCGGCGGAATATGGCGGACAGGCGCCCAGCGTGACGACGCTGCAGCGCCTGGCATACGGTGCACTCATCGCGCGCGCGACCCAGCTGCCCATACTGGTGTCCGGCACGGGGCAGGAAGCCGCTGCCATGCAAAACTCGCTGCAGCGCGACTTTGGCGTGCCGGTGCAATGGGTCGAGAGCCATTCGCGGGACACCCAGGAGAATGCGCAGATGTCGGCGCCGATCCTGAGAAACGCGAAAATCACGAGCATCGTGCTCGTGACGAGCGCCAATCACATGAGCCGGGCAGCAGCAGAATTTCGCGCGCTGGGGTTCACGGTGATTCCCGCGCCGACTGGGATGTGGGCACAGCAGGAGCAGCAGTGGCGGCGGTGGGTGCCGAACGCGGACGCCCTGAAGCGCTCGCAGAGCGCGCTGTACGAGGCTCTGGGGGACACCGTGCAGGCGTTTCGTGTGCGTCAATGAAAGTCGCGCGACTGGGTCGGCAGCCTACCCAGCCAGGCGGTGTAATCCCGGATTTTTTCGGCGATCACATGGGTGACGTTGGAGGCGCTCTGCAGCTGTCCCTCGACGATGAGCAGGCGTGCGCCGAAGATGGCCTCGCGCTGCGCGTGCTGTATTTTGGGCCAGACGATGAGGTTGCTGATGCCCGTCTCATCCTCCAATGACATGAAGATCACCCCGGAGGCAGTTTCCGGGCGCTGACGATGAGTGACAATACCGGCGACGCGGACGCGGCGACCATTCTCAAGATGGCCCAGGTCAGCCGCGCGGTGCACACGCAGGCCATCCAAACGTGAACGCAACAGCGCCAGCGGATGGCGGCCGAGGCCGAAGCCGAGGCCGGCATAGTCCGCGGCAATCTCTTCGGCTTCAGTGGCCCGCGGCAGCATGAGGGCGGGCTCCTCGGCCGAAGTACCCGCCAGCGCGCCGGGCAGGCGCTCCACTCCGAAGGCCTGCCAGTGAGCGGCCCGCCGATGTCCAGCCAATGTATTCAAGGCGCCGGCGCGCGCCAGCGCATCGAGCGAGCGGCGCGTGAGAGTAGCGCGATGAGCAAGGTCGTCCACGCTTGCGAAAAGCCCATGGCCGCGCGCAGTCACGATGGCGCGGCCTTCTTCCTGCACGAGGCCCGTAATCATGCACAGTCCCACGCGCACGATTGGCAGACCTGCGGCGTCGGGCTCCAAGGTGCAATACCAATCGCTTATTTGAACATCGACGGGACGAAAGACGACTCCGTTGCGGCGCGCATCGTTCACGAGCTGGGCGGGTGCATAAAACCCCATTGGCCAACTGTTGAGAAGGCCTGCGACGAAGGCGGCAGGCTCATGGCAACGCAGCCACGAGGAGCTGTAGGCCAGCAGGGCAAAGGAGGCGGCATGGGATTCCGGGAAGCCATAGCTGCCGAAGCCGAGGATCTGCTGGTAGATTTGGGCCGCGAACTGCGGCGTGTAGCCGCGACCGAGCATGCCCTGGAGCAGCTTGTCGCGGAATTGCTCGAGTCCTCCGCGACGCTGCCACGCCGCCATTGAGCGGCGCACCATGTCGGCCTCGCCCGGGGTGAAGCCGGCGGCGACGATGGCAATCTCCATCACCTGCTCCTGAAAGAGGGGCACACCATAGGTGCGCTTCAGCACTTTCTCGAGCGCAGCGCTCGGATACTCGACCTCTTCCTCTCCCTGCCGGCGGCGCAGGTAGGGATGCACCATGCCGCCCTGAATCGGTCCGGGGCGAATAATGGCCACCTGAATCACCAGATCGTAATAGCAACGCGGCCTCAGCCGCGGCAGCATCGACATCTGCGCGCGCGATTCGACCTGGAAGGTGCCGACGGATTCGCCGCGGCAGAGCATGTCGTAGGTGGCAGCATCTCCATCTGGGATGTCCTCGAGCTTGAACGGCCGGCCGCGAAACAGGCTGACGAGATCGAGTGCACGGCGTATGGCGGTCAGCATGCCAAGCGCCAAACAATCCACTTTCAAAAGCCCCAGGGACTCAAGATCGTTCTTGTCCCATTGGATCACGGTCCGATCCACCATCGCGGCGTTCTCGACCGGCACGAGCGTGGATAAGGGATGCTGGGAGATCACGAAGCCGCCTACGTGCTGCGACAGATGGCGCGGAAAGCCGACGAGCTGCCTGACGAGCGCCACGAGGTGACGCGCTACGCGCGTGCGCGGATCAAATCCCAGTTTCACGAACTCTTGCGGCAGCTGTGAATCGCCATCAAACCACTGCAAGGCCTGCGCGAGCGTATCCACCACCGCGGGCGCCAGGCCCAGTGCCTTGCCGACATCGCGCACCGCCATGCGGCGGCGATAGCAGATCACGGTCGCGGCGAGCGCGGTACGGTGCCGGCCATATTTGTTGTAGACGTATTGAATGACCTCTTCACGGCGCTCGTGCTCGAAGTCGATGTCGATGTCCGGAGGCTCGGCGCGCTCCTTGGAGACGAAGCGCTCGAAGAGCATGCTTACCCGCGCCGGGTCGACTGCGGTGACGCCCAGGCAATAACAGACGGCGGAATTGGCGGCGCTGCCGCGGCCCTGACAGAGGATGTTCTTTGAGCGCGCGAAGCGCACTATGTCCTCGACGGTGAGGAAATAGTGCTCGTAGTGCAGCACGGCGATGAGGGCGAGCTCTTTGTCGATTTGCGCCCGCACCTCGGCCGGTATCCCCGCGGGCCAGCGGCGCGCGGCGCCCTCCAGGGTCAATCTGCGCAAGTGCTGCAGAGGGCTCACGCCTGCCGGTACGAGCTCCTCGGGATATTCATAGTGCAGGGTGTCGAGCGAGAAGGAACACTCGCCCGCGATGTCGAGCGTCGCCGCGAGAAGCTCGTTCGGATAAAGCTTGCGCAGCGTTGCAAGAGGGCGCAGATGCCGCTCGCCGTTGGGAAATGCTGCACGGCCGATCTGATCCACGGTGGTTCCAAGACGGATCGCTGTCAGGACGTCGTGCAAAGGCCGCCGCTCGCGCAGGTGATAGTGCACATCTCCGACTGCCACGAGCGGCAGGCCGTTTGCGGCGCTGAGCTTGCGCAGAGCCTCGAGCCGCCGCCCGCTGTCCTGCGCAAGGCCATGTGTGAAGGCGACGTAGTGCCCTGCGAGCGCAAGGTTTGCGAACCAGCGAACGACCTGCGCATCGATGCTCGCGGCGAGCATGCACAAGCCGATGCAGTGTTCGAGACCGCGCGCGAAGACCTCGCGGCAGATGGCATAGCTGCCTTTCTTCGAGGCGCGCCGCGCCTGCGTGATGAACTCACACAGTTGGGTATAGGCCTGATGATTGGGCGCGAGGAGAACCACGCGCTCCTCTGCGGGTAAGCGAAACTGGCTGCCTATGATCAATTTCAGACCCGCTTCCTTGGCCGCGTCGTGCGCGCGCACGATGCCGGCGAGTGAGCACTCGTCGGTGATCGCAAGCGCTGCATAGCCGAGCTGTTTGGCGCGCTCGGCGAGCTCGTACGGATGGGAGGCGCCGCGCTGAAAGCTGAAGTTGCTCGCGCACAGGAGCTCGGCATAGCTCATGCCCAGATGCCCTGCAGGAACCAGCGCGCGGTTGCGGCTTCGCGGTACAGCCACCAGCGGCTGCCTTCGGCAGTTTGCGCGATGTAGTAGTCGCGGCTCGAATCCTCTCCGCTCCACCATCCCGCCTCGATCCGCTCAGGCTTCCCCAGCAGCTGCGGCAGCTGCTCGATGGGCCGCGGCGACAGCAGCCACAGCGGCCGATCGGGAAAGGCCGGCGGCAGGTCCGCGGCCGCTGCGTCGCTCTGCACGCACCAGGCCTTCTCGGGGCGATGATCGTCCCGCAGGCCCAAGCGCCGCACCGCCTGATCGCCGAGTCGTGCGCGCAGTTTGTCGAGGAGCTCGGACCAGCCGGCATCCTGACGCTGCTCCTCATCCCACAGATGCAGCTGCGTGTCACGCAAGGCGACGAAGCGCTCGACGCTTAATCTGATTTGCATGACGGCGCCGGGCAGCTGCGTGCGCTCCAGTTTTTCGCGCAACAGGGCAAAGAGCCGCAGTGCATCGCGCTGCGGATCGGTGGTGCGCAGCGTCAGCGCGGTATCCGCATGATCACGATGACGGAAGGCCACGCTGAGCGTCTGCAGTGCGGCATCCCTGCCGCGCAGATAACCCTGCAATTCGTACAGAATGCGCCGCAGCGGAAACAGCAATCCTTCCACCGTCTGCGCCGGCTCCGCGAAATCGAAGCGGCGGTGATAGGTCTGCGGGGCGCGATAGGGTTTGCGCGGATCCGCGCGCTCGCCGAGCAAGCGTTGCAGATAGTGCGTCACCTGCAAGCCCCAGCGTCGTGCCAGTGCATCGCGCGGCAGAGCGAGCAGCTCGCCTACGCTCGTCAACCCGCTTGCCTGCAAACCGGCGATGGCTGCGGGCAGCATGGCAAGCTTGGTAAGCGGCAGTGTTGCGATCGCCCGCTGCAGATGCTCAAGCTGCAGGACAGGCAACGCCTGCGGCTGCCGGGCAAGAAGCGCCGCGGCCTCCGGGGTCGGTGCCACGCCCATCGTGGCCGTCAGGGCGAGCGCATTTAAACCGGCAGCCACTTTTTCGAGCAGCACGTTGAGGCCACCGAAATAGCGCAGACTCGAGCCGATCTCGAGCCACAAGAGCCATCGCTCGGCATCCAAGCAGACGCAGCTGCTGAATTGTCCCGCCCAGCTGGCGAGTGCCTTCAGGGCATGTTTTTCCTGAACGGGAGAGGCAATGCACACCCACAGCACGACAGTGCCCCATCAAACATGACTGTGAACACGAAGGCATACCGCACCCGTGCGTCCGCCGCGCGCCTTCAGCACTTCAACACCCAGCGCGCCGGGAGCGGGACGCAACGCGATGCGCAGCGCCGCGGGCGAGGAATGCTGGAGTGTCACGGCGGGCCGGTAGATAAAGGCGAGGGACTGTCCTGCTTCGGCCGCGAGCTGCAGACGGCGCAAAGGCCGATCAGCATGCGCATGGCTCCATAGCAGAACGGCTCCCGCGGCCCCCTCGCGCAGAGTCTGCTCGGCCGCCCAATGCGCATCCTCATCGCAGGCCGCATCGATCCACAACACCCGCGGCAGCGGCAAGCCGGCGCTTAGCAAAGCCGGAGCGTACGGAATGTACGGCGGATGCACGAAGACAATGTGCCGCTTCTCATCGCAGAGCCGCTTGAGCGCCATCTGCAGCACAGCGACTTCGCCGATGCCCTCTATTAAAGGAATGAGCTCTGTCAGAGCTCCAATCGGCCAGCCGCCGCCAGGCAGCAAGGCATCAAGCACTCTGTGGCCAGTGGAGCGCGCTTTGACGGGCGCCAGCTCATGCCCGCGCCAGACACCCGGGATCTCCTGCAGCGATGGGGGCAAGGGGCGGGGGATGGGGCTCGGTGGGGGCATACCTACAGAGCCTATATAAATATACAGTACTAGACAAATATACAGTTATTGTGAGCCACTAGCACCTTATAAATCATTAGGTTATGAGAAAACGTAGGGGGTTTGGATGGAGCGCAGCCTAACTCGTTGGAGAGACGCATTATTTATAATGGGCTCGCACACAGTTGGCGCATGAACATGACTGAAAGAATCCGCCACGGATGCACAGCGCCGCTGAACAGGCTGGCTGTCTTGAGGTCTATCCGGCCTCAAAGCCGGGATTCCACGAACTCCTACCCGTACAGAAGGAGAGTTTCTCTGCCTCACGTGTCAATCGATCGTGAGCCGCCGGCGGCGAAATGGCACTGACGCTGTCGCTCATCCGCGAAGCGCATGCACGGATCAAGGACAAGATCAACCGCACGCCCGTGCTCACGAGCGCAACGCTCGACGCGGCAGCCGGCGCCCGGATCTTCTTCAAATGCGAGAACTTCCAGAAAGTGGGCGCTTTCAAGGCGCGCGGCGCGACCAACGCAGTCTTTGTACTTTCCGATGAAGAAGCCCGACGTGGCGTGGCGACGCACTCCTCCGGCAATCATGCGGCGGCCCTGGCGCGCGCCGCGCGCCTGCGCAGCATACCGGCTCATATCGTGATGCCGAATAATGCGCCTGCGGCGAAGCGGGCTGCGGTCGCCCGCTATGGCGGCCGCATTGTCTTTTGCGAGCCGACGCTTGAGGCGCGCGAGAGCACTTGCGCGCGCGTGCTCGCCGCGACGGGAGCCACGCTCATTCATCCGTACGATGACTTGCGCGTGATGGCGGGGCAGGGCACGACGGCGCTGGAGATGCTCGAGGAGTTTCCCGAGCTCGATTGTCTTGTCTGCCCGGTCGGCGGAGGAGGGCAGCTCGCAGGCATTGCAGTCGCGGCGAAGAGCATGAAGCCCGGCATCCGTGTGGTCGGCGTCGAGCCTGCGGCAGCAGACGACGCCTGTCGCTCCTTCCGTGCCGGGCACATTATTCCGAGCGTCAATCCGCAGACGATCGCGGATGGTCTGCGCAGCTCGCTCGGCACGCTCCCTTTTGCCGAGATCCAGCGCTACGTCGATGAGATCGTGACGGTATCCGAAGAGTCCATCGTACGCTCGATGCGCACGATCTGGGAAGTGATGAAGATTATTGTCGAGCCATCTGCCGCGGTACCCTATGCGGCACTACTCGAGGACAAGCTTAACGTCGCGGGCCAGCGCGTCGGAATCGTCCTGAGCGGCGGCAATCTTGATCTTGATGCGTTGCCGTGGATGAAATCGCACGCATGAGCAGCGATCCAGCACGAGGAGCCGCCAATGGCGCGCAGCTCAGCGGCCAATGAGCACTTCCCGGCGGTTTCTATTCGCCGCGCAGCGGTTGCGGACGCCGCCGAAATCGCTCGCCTGTCCGAGCAATTCGGCCACCCGGTGGCAATTGCGGAGCTTCCCGCAAGAATTGCGAAGCTGGACGAGATGCCCTCACAGCACCTCGTCGTCGCAGCGGTTTCGGGTGGCAAGCTGCTCGGATGGATACAGGTAGAACACCGGCTTGTTCTTGCCGCGGGGGAGCGTGCCGAGATTGTCGGACTCGTGGTGGACGCGGCGGCAAGACGGCGCGGCGTTGGAACGCTGTTGGCGAATGCCGCGCAGCAATGGGCGCGCGCTGCGAAGCTTGAGCAGATTGTCGTGCGTTCAAATGTGGTGCGCGATGCTTCCCATGTATTTTATCTGGCGCTCGGATACGAGCGAGCCAAGACCCAGCATATCTACGTCAAGTCTCTGCTTGACCCACGTACGGGCGGGCGCTAAGCCTTGCCAAGGAAATCCATCTTTCCGAGCTCGACTCCCGAATGGCGCAGGATGTTGTAGGCCGTCGCGATATGGAAGTACAGGTTCGGCAGGAGATGGTTCTGCAGATAGGGCAGCCCCTGCATCGTCTTGGTGCTGCTGCGCGTCTGCCAGGTGACGGTTCGGTCCTCCGAGCCTTCAAACTGCTCTGCCTTCAGCGTTTCCAGGTAGGTGATCGTCTTGCGAATCCGTGCCACGAGTTCGGCGAATGTCGTCTCGTTGTCTTCCTGCGCGGGAACGGCGACGCCTGCGAGCCGGGCCGCACCGCCGCGAGCGGTATCGGTTGCGATCTGGATCTGTCGCGAAAGTGGAAACATGTCCGGATAGAGCCGGCTGTTAATGAGGACCTTGGGGTCGATTTTCTTCGCCTCCGCGTGCGCCGCGCCCTTGTCGAGAATCGCCGCCAGGTTATTGAGCTGGCGGATAAACGCCGCGACCGAGGCCTGATACATAGAGAGCTTCATGCACTTCCCCCTCTTGTGAGCGACTTCCAAAGCGGTGCGCAGCGTACCTGAGAATGCTCCCGTGAGTCATGATTTTAAGGGGTCGTCGGGCGCGCCGTGACGATACATCGTGCGACACCGCGCATCGCCGCCATCATGCTCGCCGCCGGCGAATCGCGCCGCATGGGTACTAACAAGCTCCTTCTGCCCGTTGGCGGCGAGCCGCTCGTGCGCCGCGCCTGTCGGGCCGCGCTCGCCGCTCAGCTTCACCCGCTCGTCGTCGTGCTGGGCCACGAGTCCGAGCGCGTGCGCACGGCACTTGCCGGACTTGACTGCCACTTCGCGGTCAACGCCGCTTCCGGCGGGCCCATGAGCAGCTCACTGCACAGCGGCCTCGAGGGCTTGCCGAGCGACGCGGAGGCTGTCGTCGTAATGCTCGCCGACATGATCAATGTGACGGAGCATATGCTGCGGGCTTTAGTGCGCACCGCGCACAGCAGCACGGCGCCGCTGGTGTCATCGCGCTACGCGCAGACGCTCGCACCGCCGGTGCTCTTTCGACGCGCGCTCTTCGGCGAGCTGCTTGCCACAACCGGTGAAGGCTGTGGCAAAGCGGTCGTGGAGCATCATCGCGAGCAGGCGCGCTACATCGACTGGCCGCTTGCGGCGCTCATGGATGTCGACACGTCCGCAGATCTTGCAAAGCTGTAGTTTTCGCGCCCCGTGCCGGCAGCGCTTATGATGCGCAAGCCGCCGTTGGCGCTGCAGCCGCGGCGTCGATGCAGAATTGACGCAGCGTCCAGTCGGTGATCGCTGCGATCTCGGGCTTGTTCGCATCCTGGAATCGACTCACGAGAAAATAAGAGTCGTCGGTCTCCAGCAGCACGGAGAAGAGGCGCACCAGTGCTCCGGAACGGAACCATGCCTCACACAGGATCTCGGGGACGAGCGCGATGCCAACACCGCGCTCCGCTGCGCGCACGACCGAGAACATGGTGTCGAGCTCAATGATATTGCGCGGCTCGGGCGTATCGAGCCCGAGCTCGTTCGCCCAGTGAGCCCAGGCGAACGGGCGCGCCTTTTGCACGATGAGCGCGGTTTCACGAAAGGCCTCACGTCCGAGACGCGCAACCGACGCAGCAAAATCTCTGGCGCACACCGCGGCAAGCTTCAACGGAAAAAGGCGCACGGCATTGACACCCTGCGGCGCGGCGTTCGTGAGCACGATCGAGACGTCCGCGCTCAGGGAGTGATCGGACGGCCAGGGGTCGACGGTATCGACCTGGATGTCGATGCCGGGGTGCAGCGCAAAAAAACTCTCCAGTCGCGGCACAAAGAGTTCGCTTGCGAAGAACGGCGGCAGCATAACGCGCACATTGCGGCGGCGATTGCGGCGCGAGAATTGCGCAAGGCTGCGATCTATCAAATCGAGGAGAGGTGCCATCTCATCGAGAAGCGTGTGCCCCGCGGTCGTCAGTGCCAATGAGCGCGTCTTTCTCTCGAAGAGACGCACACCCATGACTTCTTCGAGCTCCTTCATTTGATGACTCACCGCCGACGGAGTGAGTGCGAGCTCATCCGCGGCCGCCTTGAAGCTGCGGTGGCGCGCGGCAATGCAAAACGCTCGCAGATTACGCAGCGGCGGTGCTCGAGATAGGCGCATCGGTTCCATGGCACGTGAGAATACACGCTATCGTGCAAGCGCCATGCCTTATTTGGTGCGCTCCAATGGTGCATATGGCGCGTTACGGTAGCTGCACTGCGCAGTCAACAGTTGTTGATCGTGCGCTGCGCGCGCTCTCAAATAATCTCCTCGCTGTCACACAATTGTCACCGCGTCGCAGTCTGGTCGTCATTTGCGAGCCCAAAGAGGCGCAAGATCAGGAGCTGCAATGCCGTCAACTTTGACTGTCAATGATCACTCGCGGAATGCTTGGCCCCATTTGCGTGCGCATCTGGTGGGCACGCTCGAAAGTAGTGCGATCACGGAGAGTCGTAGCGTCGGCCCGAAGCTCGGTGGCAACCGCTACGCCGGTGCCGGCGAGCCGACATAACCTTGCTCAAGTAAGATTGCACTTGAAGCGCTTGACGGCGTCCAACGCGAGACACACACGCATCGCGGATGCGGCGGCGGCTATTGTTTCGCTGGCATGGCGAAGTCAGCCGCGATTGCCTGTGTGCCCGGCCAACGCTGTGTGACAGTCTTCAGGCGCGTGTAGAAACGCACGCCTTCGGTGCCGTGAATGCTGTGATCACCGAAGAGCGAATTGCGCCAACCGCCAAAGCTGTGAAAAGCCATAGGTACGGGAATGGGGACGTTGACGCCCACCATCCCTACTTCAATTTCGCGCGTGAAGTCGCGCGCAACCTCGCCGCTACTGGTGAATATGGCGGTGCCATTCGCGAACTCGTGCGCATTGATGAGCCGCACGGCCGCCGCGCGGTCCGGCACGCGCACGAGGCACAGCACCGGCCCGAAGATCTCCTCCCTGTAGATGCGCATGTCGGCACGGACGTCATCAAACAACGTGGGGCCGAGGAAGTATCCGCTGTCGTGACCCGTGACCTTCAGGTCACGTCCGTCGAGTACCAGACGCGCGCCTTCTTGTATACCGATCTCGATGTAGCCGCGCACTCGATCAAGGTGCGCCTGCGTCACCAGGGGGCCCATCTCGATTCCCGCCGCGTCGGGCGGGCCGACTTTGAGATGGCGCGCGCGCGCGCTCAGTCGCTCGATCAGGGCATCGGCGGTCGCGTCCCCCACCGCGACGGCTACGGAGATCGCCATGCATCGCTCGCCCGCCGATCCATACGCCGCGCCAGCCAGGGCTTCCGTGGCGGCTTGCAGATCTGCGTCCGGCATGACGACCATATGGTTTTTCGCGCCTCCCAGTGCCTGCACCCGCTTGCCATGCGAGGTGCCGGTGGAGTGGATGTGGCGCGCGACGGGCGTCGAGCCGACAAAGCTTACCGCTGCGATGAGTGGATGTTGCAGCAGCGCGTCGACGGCAACTTTATCGCCCTGCACGACGTTGAACACTCCGTCCGGGAGCCCGGCTTCCTTGAGTAATTCGGCGAGCAGGATCGATACCGACGGATCGCGCTCGGAGGGCTTCAATATGAACGCATTGCCGCAAACAAGTGCGAGCGGAAACATCCACATCGGCACCATCGCCGGAAAATTGAAGGGCGTGATGCCCGCAACCACTCCCAGGGGCTGCCGCCAGGAAAAGCTGTCAACGCCCGTGCCGACGCTGTCGCTGAATTCACCTTTGAGAAGCTGCGGCGCGCCGCAGGCAAACTCCACCACATCCAGGCCCCGCGCCACCTCGGCCTCGGCGTCGGGCAACGTCTTGCCGTGCTCCTCGCTCAACGCGCGTGCGATCAATTTTATGTTCTGATTGACGAGCTCCTGAAAACGGAACATGACGCGCGCGCGCCGCGGTGCAGGCACAGCGGCCCACGCGCGAAACGCACCCGCAGCGCATTGTGCCGCCGCATCCACCTCCGCGGCCGTTGCAAGCGCTACTTCGCGCGCCTGGCGTCCTTGTGCAGGGTTGAATACCGGGGCGCGCCGCCCGAGCGGGAGAACGGGTCGGCCCCCAATCCAGTGGGTGACCAGCGCATTGGCTGCGCCAAGAAGCGATAATTGAGCAGCATTCACAGAGCTATTCCTTTGTAGTGTCAATTCATCGGCACGGCGCGCAGGGCGCGGCGCAGCCCTTCCACCATGGCCAATATGTCGCTCTCGCCGCAGATGAAGGGCGGAGCCACGGCAATCGTATCTCCGGAGAAGCGCACCAATAAGTGCTCATCAAGCGCCCTTTCAAACACCCGCATCGCCGCAAGCCCCGGTTGGCCGGCAACCGGCGCACACTCCAGCGCGGCCGCAAGGCCGAGATTGCGGATGTCGATCACGTGCGGCTCGCCCTTGAGCGAATGCATGGCGTTCTCCAGAACCGGCGCGAGTTGGGCGGCACGATCAAACAGATTCTCCGCTGCCAGCGTCGCGAGCGCGGCATGACCGGCAGCCATCGCCAGCGGATGACCTGAGTAGGTATAGCCGTGAAAAAGCTCGATGGCGTGCGCCGGGCCCGTCATAAAGGCCTGGTAGATCTCTTCGCACACCAATACGCCGCCCAGGGGAACCACGCCGTTACTGACGGCCTTCGCGAAAGTCAGCATGTCCGGCTGCACGCCGAAATAATCCGCCGCAAAGGGTTTGCCCAGTCGGCCGAATCCAGTGATGACTTCATCGAAGATCAACAAGATGCCGTGTTGCGTGCAGATCTGGCGCAATCGCTCGAGATATCCCTTGGGGGGCACGATGACACCGGTCGACCCCTGCATCGGCTCGACCACAACGGCAGCAATGTTTGAGGCGTCGTGCAGCGCGATGAGGCGCTCGAGCTGCTCCGCCAGGTGCGCACCCCATTCGGGCTGCCCGCGGCTATACGCCATGTACCTGAGATCCCAGGTGTGAGGCAGATGATCAACGCCGCAGACCATGAGCGGCCCGAACATCTTGCGATTGGATGCGATCCCTCCGATCGAGATCCCGCCCAGGCCGACGCCGTGGTACGCGCGCTCACGGCCGATGAAGCGTGTGCGCGAGGCTTCTCCGCGGACTCGATGGAAGCCCACGGCGATCTTCATGGCCGTATCGATCGCTTCGGAGCCGGAGTTGACGAAAAACACCTGATCGTTAGGCCGGCCGGCGAGGGCGGCGATGCGGGCTGCCAGGGTGAATGCCGCCTCGTGGCCGAGTTGAAAGCCCGGGCTGTAATCGAGGCTTTCGACCTGGCGCTGCACGGCACGCACCAGCGCGGGGTGCGCATGTCCGAGCGGCGAGCACCACAGCCCCGAAAGGCAGTCAAAAACGCTGCGGCCATCCGCCAGCGTGTAATGGCAGCCGCGCGCTCCGGTGACGAGCAGCGGATGCTTCTTGAAGTAGCGATTATGTGTAAACGGCATCCACAGCGCGCCCAGGTCCACGCCAGGAGCGTCAGGATGCAAATGGGTTGCGCTCGTCATGCGCATCCTCCGGGTCCGCTGTCAGGCGGCCGAGCGTGCGCGAGCTGGATGCATTGCGCCAGTAATTCCGCTGCGCGTCGGCCGCGGACTGCCGCCATCCGATTAGCGTCGACGAGGGTCGGAAAATTCATTGAAATCAATAGAATGGGAATCGCTTGGCTTTGGGGAACCGAATGGTCGCTCATGGGTTCTATCACCGTCGGGTTCTTTTTATAAAGAGGTATGTATATGCGTGGCAAGAGAGTGTGGGGTACGGCGGGCATCGTGGGCTTGGGCCTCGTGGCCGGCGCGGTTTTCGCCGACGACACGAGCATGAAGAGCGATCAGCCGGTGACCGACTCCTATATTACTACCAAGGTCAAGGCTGAACTCACCAAAGACAGCACGACCAAGGCTAGGCACATCCATGTGACGACGAAGGACGGGACCGTCATGCTGACGGGCGTGGTGGGGTCGGACATGGAAAAGCAAAAGGCTGAGCAGGATGCGAGCGGAGTCAAAGGTGTAGCGCACGTCGAGAACGACCTCACAATCAAGGCTCAATAGCTGAACCCGGAGACCATAGGGCGTGCTCCGCAAGCGCAGGGCACGCTTGTGAGGGCCGTTGGTGTCAGAATTCGCTGACACGCGTGTCGGACGTTTGCTCGCGGCGGCCGTGCACTGCACTGACTGGACGGTCCCGCCCAATGCCCTATCGTGACGAGGCACAGCACCGGGAGAGATTTCATGACCAACCCCAAGCAGCCAGGCTCCGGCCAGACGCCCGCGTCACCCTCACACCCCACACCGGAAGATCCGCGTGAACATGAGCCCATGCGCGATCCGCCTATTTACCCCGAACACGATGGCGACGAGGGTGAGATCCACGAAGCCGCGGGGATCGAGGCGCTGGATCCATCACCAGACGGCGTTGTTTACGAGAACGCCGACTAGCTGACACTTCATTGAGCGGGGCGCAGAGTATCTGCGCACCGCTAGTGGTGATGTAACTCCCCGGCGCTCCGCCGGCAATCTTCGGCGGAGCGTTTTTTTTACGGGCACGATCCGCACCCCGCTTTGCCAACGCCCTCCGAGGTACCGAGAAATTGCGCCCCCGGCCGCAGCGGCGTTACGTAAGGTCGCGCCGCGTTGCCGCGCTCGCGCGCATGAAAATAGCAATACTCCTGGTTTAAATGCGCAAACCGCCTGCGAAAGTTGAAATCACGAATTCAGCTTCACGGCGGACAAGGCGGACGCCGTGAGCGTACTTCATCTTTTAGCTCCGACGGCCGACGCTCGGTGCATTTCTGCTCGAAAATCTCGAGATGGTTGCAATCCAGTAGCATTACACGAGTCATGCTGCCAGAAGCTGCATGCCCTCCTGCGCGGAGCGTGAGCGCGTACGAGCATTCTTTGTCCACGATTTACGTCATGTTGTAGTGTGCACGTAGCACGCAGACAATTTCAGGTCAACGATGCAGATGCCCGATTTTGTGCGACGACGAGTTTTGCTCGGAGTGTTCATCGTATCCGGGTTCACCGGACTCATTTACGAATCCATTTGGTCGCACTACCTCAAGCTTTTCCTGGGTCATGCCGCCTACGCGCAGACCCTTGTGCTCGCCATCTACATGGGTGGAATGGCGCTCGGATCCTGGGCGGTTGCGCGCTATTCCTTGCGCATCAGGCGTCTCCTTTGGGGATACGTATTGGTCGAGGGCCTGATTGGGATACTGGGCCTGTTTTTTCATCAAGTATTCGTTGCAGCCGTCAATTTCTCATATGCATCGGTGATACCCGCGCTTGCCTCGGGATTATTGATTCATACCTATCAATGGTCATTGGCCGCGCTGCTCATTCTTCCGCAGTCAGTGCTTCTCGGCATGACCTTTCCACTGATTAGCGCCGGGCTGATCCGCCGCTGGCCGGCGCGACCGGGCGAGACACTGGCTACTCTTTATTTCAGCAACAGTCTGGGCGCCGCGATCGGAGTTCTCGTCAGCGGTTTCGTACTGATTAAGGCGGTAGGTCTGCCCGGTACCATCCTGACCGCCGGAGTACTCAACATCGCTCTGGCTGTAGGGATCTGGGTGATCGTGCGTGGGCAGGCGGAGTCCCCTTACGCGCCGCAGGCTGCGTCCGCACCCTTCTCCGGCACAGACAGGTTGGCCAGATGGTTCACGGTTGCCGCATTCCTCACCGGAGCGGCTTCATTCATGTATGAGCTCGGCTGGATCCGGATGCTCAGCTTGGTTCTCGGGAGCTCGACACATTCATTCGAGCTCATGCTGAGCGCGTTTATCTTCGGGCTGGCATTCGGCGGGCTGTACGTGCGCCGACGCATCGAGCAGATTCGCGATGCGGTGTCATACCTCGCCTATGTCATGGTCGCCATGGGCGTCTTGGCGGCGCTCACCTTGCCGGCTTACAACCTGACGTTTGGCTTCATGGCCTGGTTTTTGGGGACTTTTGCGCGCACTGCAAACGGCTACGTGGCGTTCAATCTGATAAGCCAATTGATCGCAGCCCTGATCATGATTCCGGCGACTTTTTGCGCAGGAATGACCCTGCCGCTGCTCACGCATGAACTCATGCGCCGCGGCACCGCCGAACGCGCCATCGGCACGATCTATTCGGCAAACACCCTCGGCGCAATCGCGGGCGTGCTCCTGACGATCCACGTGCTCATGCCGGTCATCGGGATCAAGGGTGTGATTCTCGCGGGAGCTGCCATTCACATGGCTTTGGGACTGTCGCGGCTCCTTGCCGGCCGTCGCGTACCGTCGCGAGCGGCGGCCGTCGCGATGGTGGCGTGCATTGGCGTGTTCGGCTTGAGCGTATTCATCGTGAAATTGGATCCGGTGCGGATGACCTCCGGTGTGTATCGCACAGGATCTGCAACACTGCCGCAGGGCGCGAGCGTTACCTTCCTGCGCGACGGCAAGACGGCAACCATCAGCCTGGTCGAGCAGGATGGAACCGTGACGATTGCCACTAACGGCAAGCCGGACGCGGGCATCCAAATGGGGCCGGCCCCCGCAACAATCGACGAAAGCACCATGGTGCTGGCCGCAGCAATACCGCTCAGCATGCACCCGCACCCGGCGCGCGTCGCCAACATCGGGTTCGGGTCGGGGCTGACGACGCATACGCTGCTTACGAGCGGGCTCGTCAGGCGGCTTGACTCGATCGAGATCGAACCGCTTATGGTCGAAGCGGCGCGCCAGGGCTTTGGCCCTCGCATCCATAACGTGTTTGAGGATCCGCGCAGCCACATTGTCTACGATGATGCGAAGACTTTTTTTGCAAGCGCACGCGAGCCGTACGATCTGATCGTTTCCGAACCATCCAATCCGTGGGTGAGCGGAGTCGCAACTCTATTTTCGGATGAGTTTTACCGTCGTATCGCGCAGCACCTTGCTCCCGATGGGTACTTCGTGCAGTGGATGCAGGTCTATGAAACGAACATCGGAGTGATCGCTTCGGTCGTCAAGGCGCTCACTCCGCACTTTGGCGCGTACGCGCTTTACAATATCGACGATCTGGACATCCTGATCATAGCAACGCGCGGCGCAGCGCTGCGGCCTCCGGATGAGCGTCGCCTTCAATCGCCGCTGTTGCGCGCGGAATTACGGCGAGTCGGCGTACAATCGGTCGCCGATTTTGAGTCGCGGGAAATTGGCGATAACGCAACGCTGGGTCCGGCGCTGCAGGCCATACGCGTTCCGCCAAATTCAGACTTCTATCCCTTTGTGGATCTCAACGCACCCCGCTTGCGCTACCTGCGGCAGAACGCGGTCGAGTTGCCGGCACTCACCGTCTTGCCCGTTCCGCTCATGGAACTGCTCGCCGGCACCGCGCCTTCGCAAGGTCCAACAGCCGAGCCCGCCATCGACAGTGCGCTTTTCAGGGATCGTCTGGTGCGCAGGGCGGTCGAAATTCGCCGCGCTGTATCGAGTGGCAGCCTCGACAATCTTGATCCGTTGAGCGCGAGATACCTGTGGCTCATTGATACGGCTCGCGAGCGGTGTGCATCGAAGGAGGCGCAGGATGCGTGGCAAGATGCCGTCAGGAACATCAGCGACGACACGGCGGCGTATCTGAACGCGGCCGAGCTTGAGGAAATATGGGACAAGGTCACATCCAGCCCGTGCTATCGCGAGGTGACGGGCGCACACAAGGCGTGGCCGGACTTGCTTGCTGCGATTGCACAGCGCAGCGCCCCGGATATCGCGCGGCTCGGCACGGAGCTTCTCGGGTCTGATTCGTCCCCCTCGGACAACGACCTCGCCTATCTTACGACCGTCACCGCGGCCGCGCAGATCCGCATGGGCGAGATCGCCCATGCACGTCGCCTGCTGTCGCGTCGGCTAAATCATGCCGGGCAGTTCGAATTCGCGCTGCGTGCCCTGCTGGCTCGGACGCGATCCGCCGGCCCTGACACGACTGCGCAGGCGCCAACGCTCCGGCCTGCGCCGGGCGAGGCTCAGCAGCGCTGATTCTCCAGCCGGTCTCGACGCGCGCGCCCGCCAATCTGCGATCACAGATTCTTGACGGCACGCGTGCGTACCGGTAATTTGTTAGCTATGAAATTCCACCTCTCGAGCGCGGATCTGGCGGAGCTGCGGCGCCTGGATGTCGCGCATCATCTGCCGGCGCACAGCGACTATAAACTGCAGTCTGAACAAGGCGGCAGCCGCATTATCGTGCGCGCCGAGGGCTGTACGATTCACGACGCTGAAGGACACGCCATGCTCGACGGCATGGCGGGACTGTGGTGCGTGAACGTCGGCTACGGCCGTGAGGAGCTGGCGCGCGTCGCTTACGAGCAGATGCTGCAGCTGCCCTTCTACAACACTTTTTTCAAGACTGCGACGGCGCCGGCCATTCGCTTGGCGGCCGAGCTTGCGGCGCGTCTCGGTCACGACCTGACGCATATTTTCTTCAACAACTCGGGGTCTGAGGCCAACGACACTGCATTCCGGCTCGCGCGCCATTATTGGGCGTTGCGTGGCGAGCCGCAGCGGCAGATCTTCATCAGCCGCTGGAATGCCTATCACGGCTCGACCGTCGCGGGCGCAAGCCTGGGCGGGATGAAGCTCATGCATGCGCAGGGCAAGCTCCCCATTGCGGGCATCGAGCACGTCATGCAGCCGTATGCGTTTGGCGA
>DATHRI010000002.1:0-2205 GCA_035481795.1 Steroidobacteraceae bacterium | reverse complement strand
TTAAATCCACGGGGCAGGTATGTATACGCAAGCGTTGGATACGCAGCTCGCGGAGTCGCCGCGGCTGGATGAGGATGCGCTCGAACGGCGGTTTCTCGCGCGCGTCGACGCCGAGGAGAAAATCGAACCCAAGGATTGGATGCCGCAACGCTACCGCAATACCCTGGTTCGTCAGATCTCCCAGCACGCGCATTCAGAGATCGTCGGCATGCTGCCGGAGGGCAACTGGATCACGCGCGCGCCCACGCTCAAGCGCAAGGCGATCCTCATCGCCAAAGTCCAGGACGAAGGCGGCCACGGCGCGTATCTCTACAGCGCGGCCGAGACCTTGGGCGTGAGCCGCGATCAGCTCGTCGAACAATTGTTGTCGGGCAAGGCCAAGTATTCGAGCATCTTCAATTATCCGACACCGACGTGGGCCGACGTGGGCGCCATCGGCTGGCTGGTCGACGGCGCTGCCATCATGAATCAGATTCCGCTGTGCCGCTGCTCGTACGGTCCCTATGCGCGCGCCATGGTGCGCATTTGCCGGGAAGAGAGCTTTCACCAGCGGCAGGGCTATGACCTGATGCTGCATCTCGCACAAGGCCAACCTGCGCAAAAGCGCATGGCGCAAGAAGCGCTCGATCGCTGGTGGTGGCCCGCGCTCATGATGTTCGGACCCTCCGACGCCAATTCGACGCATAGCGGCGAATCGCAGCGCTGGAAGATCAAGCGCTTCTCGAATGATGAACTGCGGCAAAAATTCGTGGATTTCACCGTGCCGCAGGCCGATTTTCTGGGCTTGGTCGTTCCGGACCCTCTGCTGCGTTGGGACGCAGCCCGGCAGCACTATGCGTTCGGAGCCATCGACTGGACCGAGTTCGATCAAGTCCTGAAGGGCAACGGACCTTGCAATGCGGAACGGCTGGCCGCGCGCCGCAGCGCGCATGCCGCCGGCGCCTGGGTGCGCGAGGCGGCGAGCGCACATGCCGAGAAGCAGCGGCAGCGTGCCGCGGCCCGCGCCGCATAAGGAGTGTAAGTGAGCGAAGATAGCCGTCAGTGGCCCTTGTATGAAGTCTTCGTCCGCGCGCGCGGCGGTCTCGACCACAAGCACGTCGGCAGCCTGCACGCCGCGGATGCGCGCATGGCGATCGATCACGCGCGCGATCTGTATACGCGCCGCCAGGAAGGCATCAGCATTTGGGTGGTGCCCTCGAAGGAGATCACGGCCTCCGATCCCACCGAGACTGATTCCTTGTTCGAGCCCGCGCGCGACAAGATCTACCGTCACCCGACCTTTTACGAGATTCCGGAGGAGGTCAAGACCCTATGAGCGCAATGCCCTTTGGCCGAGTCGAGCCGCAGGCGCTGTTTCGCCATGTGCTGCGTCTCGGAGATTTGAATCTGGTGCTGGGACAACGGCTCGGCGAGTGGGTGGGCCATGCGCCCGCGCTCGAAGAGGATTTGGGCTTGGCCAACGTCGCGCTCGATCTGATCGGACAGGCGCGGCTGTTGCTGAGCTATGCCGGCGAAGTCGAAGGCCTGGGACGCGACGAGGACGATATCGCCTTTCTGCGCGAGCATGGTCAATACCTGAACCCGGTGTTGGTGGAGCAGCCCAATGGGGATTTCGGCCAAACCATCGTGCGTCAGGTGCTGATCGACGCCTTCCAGCTGGAACTGTACGAGCGCATGCAAGCCTGCACCGATGAACGCCTGGCCGCGATCGCGGCGAAGGCGGCGAAGGAAGTTCGCTATCACCTGCGCTACAGCAGCGGCTGGCTGGTGCGCCTCGGCGACGGTACCGTGGAGAGTCACGCGCGCGTGCAGTCGGCCCTCGATGCGCTCTGGCCGTACACGGTGGAACTGTTCGCCGAGGATGAGTTGGACCGCGCGATGGCCGATGCCGGCGTGGCGCCGCGGTTGGCGGAGGTGCACGCCGCGTGGCGCGCGCGTCTCGACGCGATCCTCGCCGAAGCGACGCTCGCACGTCCCTTAGACCGTGCCCATTCGTGGCATGGCAAGCGCGGTCAGCACAGCGAGCACCTCGGCTACATTCTCGCCGAGATGCAGCACCTGCAACGCGCCTATCCGGAGGCGCGCTGGTGAGCTCCGTGCGCGACGACACTCGTGCGGCAACGCGCGATCCGGCAGCGCGCGAGCCGGCAGCGCAGGCGGCCGCGCAACGGCGGCTGTCGCTGGCATGGGCGGCGCTCGCCGCCG
>DATHRI010000001.1:0-156592 GCA_035481795.1 Steroidobacteraceae bacterium | reverse complement strand
GATCAGGGTTGCCCCCATTGTCCAATATTCCCCACTGCTGCCTCCCGTAGGAGTCTGGGCCGTGTCTCAGTCCCAGTGTGGCTGGTCGTCCTCTCAGACCAGCTACGGATTGTCGCCTTGGTAGGCCGTTACCCTACCAACAAGCTAATCCGACTTGGGCTCATCCATTAGCGCGAGGTCTTACGATCCCCCGCTTTCCCCCGTAGGGCGTATGCGGTATTAGCCAACCTTTCGGCTGGTTGTTCCCCACTAATGGGCAGATTCCCAAGCATTACTCACCCGTTCGCCGCTCGTCGCCAGGATTGCTCCCGCGTTACCGCTCGACTTGCATGTGTTAAGCACGCCGCCAGCGTTCAATCTGAGCCAGGATCAAACTCTTCACTTAAAGGCATTGAGCTTCTAAGCATGAGTAAATCAAAGGCCCATTGCTGGACTTTTGGTCACTCGGTCTTTGCTCCAAAGGCATCGACGCAAGTTCCCACACAAGTTATCTGCCAAATTATTAAAGAACGCCGCGGCCGCAATGGGCCGAAGCAGGGGGCCGGAAGTATAGCCCTGGGCCATATTCCGTCAACAACCGTGTCCCGCGATTACCCCACCCGCAACCGCAATGCGGCTGCAGGCTCGAGGGCCGCGCAGTATAGCGGGCACCTTGGGCTTGTCAACGCAGCGCAGCATTGGGCGAACGCCGGTGTTCTATAGAGGTGCAAGGAACGGAAAATCCCTCGCTCCGACCGCACCTTATGGTGCCGCTGGCGCGCTCTTTAAAAAGGAGACGCCGGCGGTGATTGCGCCGCACTCGGCGTAAAAGCAAAGCTAACGATTAAGCTAATGAATTGTTCAACCCTAGCTGAAGACATCGCTCGATTTGTCGCTTTGGGTCGAGTAGGGCACGACGCACCAGCGGCGCTGCTTGCGGTGGTCTCAATGCCGCTCGCGGAGGGGTGCGTAATCGCGGCACCGACGCAGAGGATTTGACACTCACTACACGCGAAGCAGGTGACAGGATGAAGGCGCGTGATCAAGCGCGCCTTGCGTCATGTCGCGGCGCTGCGCTATTCACCCGTGCCGGCGGCGAGCTGTGGGACGCGCCCGCATTTTCATGCACGGCCGCATATCGCTGCGCTGCGCGCGGTTGAGCCGAATGCTGAGACGGCATTTGAGTGGCATAGCGCCGAGTCAGTTGCGCTTTTTGCGTATGTGCATAGCTCGGAGCAGGCGCGGCGCGCGACGCGTTTCCATACACCGGTGGCGCCCCGTTCGACGCTGAGCGGGATGCGCTCCCGCGCATAGACGGGACAGTCGGCCGTTTTAGGCTCTGCGTCTGCTCCGAGGGACCCCGGTACGCCCACGCGGGTCGATCGCTGCGGCCCGCCAATTGCTGCGCTGGCGTTCGCTCTCGGTTTCCACTTGTGCTCCCGCTACTCGATGCGTTTCGCACAGGGGCGCTGCGCGCAGGTGCGGTGAGTGTGCGCGCGCGCCTGTCCGGCGATGTGTGGGCGGCTGCCCAGGGTGCCATGCTCGCGCGTTGTGCCGAGGCGACGGCGCGTCCCTCGAAGACTCCGGGACGCGCGGTCGCGGTGATGGGCGGCTGTCCATGATTGACCGATGCCTGCAGTGAACGCACCGTGTGAGCAGACTGGGCTTGAAGTGTCTGCTCGGACGTCTCGCCACGGTGCGGCTCGCGCGCTGCGGCCATTTCTGAATCAGTCGGCCGCGCCTGCACGCCGCCACGGCCGTTGTAGCTGGCGCGATTGCCGAAGAAATTGTTGTTGACGCGCCTGTCGTTGTAGACGTTCGCGATATTCACATTCCTGACGTTGGTCACGGCGCGGTTGTAAAAGAAGTCGCGATCGCGCCAATACCCACCGTCAAACCCGGCACCGAAATAGCCGCAGCCGTAGTTGATGCCGCCGTAAAAGCCGACACGCGGTCCCCAATAGCCCGCGTTCCACGCGTAATAGCCATTCACCGCGCCCCAGTAGCCCGGTGTCCACAGCAGTCCCGGCGCCGGGGCCAGCACCCAAGTGCCAGGCACCCAGTAGTAACCCGCGTCAACGGCATACGCCCAGTAGCCTGGCGTCCAAAGGTAGCCAGACCCCGGGATCGGTGGCTGCTCGTACGCAGGCATTGGCGGTGGAGCAAATCCGGCCGTCACGTCGACGTCCAAGACGCCGGCGTAAGAGCCCGCGGAAGCACTCAACATGAAGAGTGCAAGTAACACTGCGCGAAAGTTTCTGGCGTTCATAAAGGCTCTCTCTACTTTTCCCGAAAATCCCTGGCAGGCGCCGGCGATCGCGGGGTTGGCAGTACTTAAAACAACACCTCACTCGATATATATAGGAACGGCCGCTATCAGGACTAGTTGACCCCGCGACGTACGCTCGGCGTGAAGATCGAATTAAACTTCTTTCATCACGCGTCCATTTGCGCGATCGCGCCCGAGCTGGGCCCGCGTCGGCAGTACCTCAACAAGAAGATGCTCAGCATTGTCACGGACGACGGCCATCGCTGAAACGTAGCGCCCGGACTTGTGGGCGAGGCTCCGAGCTCAGCTCGTAGTAAAATTACTTGACATCTAAAGTAAAACTGGCTAAACCGTGCGCCATGAATCGAATCGTGTGCGTCGGTGGGGGCCCTGCCGGGCTTTATTCGGCCATCCTGCTGAAGAAGGCGCTGCCGCGCACGCGCATTGAGATCTACGAACGAAATCGCCCCACAGATACTTTCGGTTGGGGCGTCGTGTTCTCCGACCAAACCATGGCGAACTTCGAGACCGCCGACGAGCCTTCGCATGCGCACATCGTCGCGAGCCTGCGCCATTGGGATGACATTGCGATTTATCTACGCGGTGAGCGATTCTTAAGTCACGGCCATGGCTTCAGCGGCATCGGTCGGGTGCGCTTGCTGACGCTCCTGCAGGAGCGCGCCGCGGAGCTCGGCGTGCAGCAGAGCTTTCAGCACGAGGTCGTGGACGATGCGCAATTCGCCGATGCGGATCTCATCATCGCCGCGGATGGAGTCAACAGCGCCATCCGCCGCCGCTATGCGGATGTCTTCAAGCCCAATGTGGACGTGCGCAAGTGCCGCTTCATGTGGCTCGGCACGACGCAAAAGTTTTCGGCGTTTACCTTCGCGTTCGAAGAGACCGCGCACGGCTGGTTTCAGATTCACGCGTATCAGTTCAGTGAGGAGATGTCGACGGTCATCATTGAGACGCGCGAGGAAACCTGGCAGGCCCATGGCCTGGATCGCGCCGACACCCGCCAATCGATCGAGTTCACCGAGCAGCTCTTTGCCGCCTACCTCGATGGCCATCAGCTGCAGAGCAACGCCGGCCATTTGCAAAAGGCGCCCTGGCTCAACTTTCAGCGTGTCCTGTGTCAGCGCTGGCACCACGACAAGGTCGTGTTGATGGGGGATGCGGCACACACCGCGCACTTCTCGATTGGCTCGGGCACCAAGCTTGCCATGGAGGACGCCATCAGCCTTGCACGCCATGCAGCGACGGCGACTGACCTCAGCCGTGCGCTCGCGGCCTACGAAGCCGAGCGCAGTGTCGAAGTGCTGAAGCTGCAAAGCGCGGCACGCAACCGGACTGAATGGTTCGAAAACGTCGCGCGACACACGCGATTGCCGCCGCGGCAGTTTGCCTACAGCCTTCTGACCGGCAGTCAGCGGATCGGGCACGAGAACCTGAAGCTGCGCGACCGCGCTTTCGTCGAGGACTATGAGCGCTGGCTCGCGCGCCAATGCGGCACGGACCTTGAGGCGCGACCCCCGATGTTTCTGCCCCTCAGAGTGCGTGGTCTTGAGCTTGCTAACCGCGTGATCGTCTCGCCGATGGCGCAGTACATGGCGCGGGACGGTCTGCCGCTGGACTGGCACCTCGTGCATTACGGCAGCCGCGCACTGGGTGGAGCCGGGCTCATCTTCACCGAAATGACCTGCGTCTCGCCCGAAGGGCGCATCACCTACGGTTGCACCGGCCTGTGGAATGCGGCGCAGCGCGATGCCTGGCGGCGCATCGTCAGCTTCGTGCATGAGAACTCGCAAACCAAGTTCTGCCTGCAGATCGGCCACAGCGGCCGCAAGGGCTCGACGCAACTCGGCTGGCAGGAACCAGATCATCCGCTTGCGGAAGGCAACTGGAAGATCTACTCGCCCTCTGCCGAGCCTTATCTCGAGGGCGTGAGCCAAAGACCGCAGCCCATGACACGCGCGGACATGGACAAGGTGCGCGACGACTTCGTGCGCGCCGCAACCTTCGGTGCCGCAGCCGGTTTCGACATGCTCGAACTGCACATGGCGCACGGCTACTTGCTCGCAAGTTTTCTCTCGCCCCTGACGAATCTGCGCGACGACGAGTACGGCGGATCGGTCGAAAACCGGGTGCGGTTCCCGCTCGAGGTGTTCACCGCCGTCAGAGCGGCATGGCCGCAGGACAAGCCGATCTCGGTGCGCATCTCGGCGACCGATTGGGCACCGGGCGGTTTGAGCGAGGGGGATGCTCTGTATATCGCCCGGGCCATGAAGAGCGCTGGCGCGGATATCATCGATGTGTCAACCGGCCAGACTGTGGCAGAGCAGACACCGCTCTATGGCCGGATGTGGCAGACACCGTTCGCGGATCGCATCCGCAACGAGGTCGGCATCGCAACCATTGCCGTGGGCAGTGTGTACGAGTGCGATCACGTCAATTCGATCGTGGCCGCAGGCCGCGCTGACCTCTGCGCCATCGCCCGCCCGCATCTGGCGAACTCCGCCTGGACGCTCGAGGCCGCCGCGCAGCAGGGCTACACCGCGCAGTGGTGGCCGCAGCCTTATCTCTCAGGCAAAACCCAGCTCGAACGCAATCTGCAGCGCGCCGCGCAAATGGCCGGCCCGGTATGAGCGGGGCGCAGCTGGCGGGGCGCCACGCCGTCGTCACCGGCGCGGCGCGCGGTATCGGCGCGGCCATTGCGCAGGCGCTCGCCGGCGCCGGTGCGCGCGTCAGTCTGCTCGGGCGCGACGAGGAGAAGCTGCAGCGCGCCGCCGCCGCCATTCGCGACGCCTGTCCGCAGAGCGAGACCGCAGCATTTGGCGCCGACGTCTCCGACAGTGCCGCCGTCACGCACGCCATCGGCCGCGCGCGTGCGCACTTCGGTGCCGTACAGCTCCTCATCAACAATGCCGGACAGGCCGGCAGTGCTCCGTTTCTCAAAACCGACGAGGCGCTCTGGCAGCGCATGCTCGCCGTCAATCTGACCGGCACCTATCTGTGCGCGCGTGCGGTGCTGCCGGACATGCTGCAAGGCTCCTTTGGACGCATCGTCAACATCGCCAGCACCGCCGGCCTGCGCGGCTATGCCTATGTCGTGGCGTATACCGCCTCCAAGCACGGCGTCGTCGGCTTGACACGCGCACTGGCCCTGGAGATCGCCGCAAGCGGTGTCACCGTGAACGCCATCTGTCCGGGCTACACCGACACCGACATCGTGCGCGATGCCATCGGCACGATTGTGAATCAAACGGGACGTTCGGCCGAGGAAGCGCGCGCCCTGCTCGTGCGCTCCAATCCACAGCGGCGGCTGATCGAACCGGAGGAGATCGCGCAAGCGGCGCTGTGGCTGTGCGGCGCGCACACGGCCAGCATTACCGGCCAGTGCCTGACGATTGCCGGTGGGGAGGTCATGGTATGACGAGGAGACAGAAAGCGTCCGTGCCCTGCGCGAACGTTGCGCTCGACGCCGAGACCCGCGTCACCGCGGACCATCATCAGTCGCTGCGCGTGTGGCTGCGCATGCTCGCCTGCACGAATCTGATCGGCAACCATGTGCGCCAGAGGCTGCAGGCGCAGTTCGGCACCACGCTGCCGCGCTTTGACCTCATGGCGCAGCTCGAGCGTGCGCCGCAGGGCCTGAAGATGGGCGAGCTCACGCGACGCTTGATGGTCACCGGCGGCAATGTCACGGGCATCACGGACATGCTCGAAGAGGAAGGCCTCGTCACACGCGCCACCGATCCGCAAGACCAGCGCGCCTCTCGCGTCAAGCTCACCGAGGCAGGCGCGCAGCAGTTCCGGCGCATGGCGCAGGAACACGAGCGCTGGGTCGTGGAACTCTTTGACGATCTCACCGAAAAGCAGAAGAGCCGCCTCGCTGAGCTCCTCGCCGCCTTGAAGATGAGTACCGCACAGCGCGTCGGATCGTCGGCTGGGCCACGCTCATGAGCTACGCGCAGTTCAAGCCGCAGCATTTCCTGTGGCAGCTTGAGAGTGCAGTCGGCGTCGTGACGCTGAATCGGCCGGAGCGCAAGAACCCGCTGACCTTCGAATCCTATGCGGAGCTCTGCGAGCTCTTCCGCGGCCTGGGCGCAGCTTCCGAAGTGCGGGCCGTCGTCATCACCGGTGCCGGCGGAAATTTCTGCTCGGGCGGCGATGTGCACGAGATCATCGGCCCGCTGACCCGCATGCAAAGCGCAGAGCGCCTCAAATTCACGCGCATGACGGGGGATCTCATCCTGCAAATGCGCCACTGCCCGCAGCCGATCATCGCCGCCGTCGATGGCGTCTGCGCCGGCGCCGGGGCCTGCATTGCGATGGCCGCGGACATGCGACTCGCGAGCGCGGAGGCGCGCACGTCGTTCTTGTTCACGCGCGTGGGCCTCGCCGGCTGCGACATGGGCGCCTGCGCGATCCTGCCGCGCATCATCGGCCAGGGGCGCGCGTCGGAGCTCCTCTACACGGGCCGTGCGATGAGTGCCGACGAAGGGGCAGCCTGGGGGTTCTTCAACCGCCTCGTGGACGCCGCCGCTCTGCAGGAAGAGGCGCTCGAGCTCGCCGCAGAAATCGCCCGCGGTCCGACCCTCGCGCACGCGACGACGAAGAAGATGCTGCTGGCGGAATGGCACCTGGCCATCGACGCAGCCATCGAGGCGGAGGCGCAGGCACAGGCTGCGTGCATGCAGACGGAGGACTTCCAGCGTGCCTATCGCGCCTTCGCCGCCAAAGAGCGCCCGGTCTTCAGGGGCGATTGATTCCATGCAGGCGCTTCCTCACCTCAGCACTCCGTTCTTCGACGCCGCGCAACGCGAATTGGCCGAGCGCACGCGCACCTGGGCGGGGGAGCACATCGGTCACGTCGAGCGCGGCGAGGATCGCTCCACCGTCGATGCCGCCTGCCGCAAGCTCGTTCAGGATTTGGGCCACGCCGGCTTGCTGCGATATTGCATCCGCGCCGCCGACGGCGGTGCGCTCGTGGAGCTTGACGTCAGAAGCCTTGCGCTCATCCGCGAGACGCTCGCCTGGCACGATGCGCTGGCGGATTTTGCCTTCGCCATGCAGGGCCTGGGCAGCGCACCCATCTCACTCGCAGGTACAGCGGCACTCAAATCCCGCTACCTGCCGGCGGTGGCGCGCGGCACGGCGATCGCAGCGTTTGCACTCTCCGAGCCGCAAGCCGGATCCGACGTGGCCGCGATGGAGTGCGCGGCAGAGCAGGACGACAGAGGCTACGTACTGAACGGCTGCAAGACCTGGATCTCAAACGGCGGCATCGCGGATTTCTACTGCGTGTTTGCCCGCACCGCGCCGCCCGAGATGCGCAGCGACGGCTCAACCCTGGCCCGGGGTATCAGCGCTTTTGTCGTCGATGCGGCGGCGCCGGGTCTCAACGTCGAGGCGCGCATCGACTGCATGTCGCCGCATCCGCTCGCGAGCTTGCGCTTCACGGATTGCTGCGTCGCCGCCGGCCAGCGCCTCGGCGCCGAAGGCGAGGGATTCAAGCTGGCACTGCGCACCCTCGACATCTTCCGCACCTCCGTCGCCGCCGCGGCGCTCGGCTTCGCGCGGCGCGCATTGGATGAGGCGGTGCGGCACGTCAAGGCGCGCCGCATGTTTGGCCAGACATTGGGCGATTTTCAGCTGACCCAGGCTGCGCTTGCCGAGATGGCGACCGATCTGCAGGCCGCGACGCTCCTCACCTATCACGCGGCCTGGCGGCGCGATCAGGGCCATGCCGTGACCCGCGAAGCGGCCATGGCCAAGATGACGGCGACGGAATCCGCGCAGCGCACGGTGGACCGCGCGCTGCAGCTCTTGGGCGGCTGCGGCGCCGTGCACGGGCAGATCATTGAGAGGCTGTATCGGGATGTGCGCGTGCTGCGCATCTACGAGGGAGCGACCGAAGTGCAAAAGCTCATCATTGCGCGCGACCTTTTGAAACGCGCAGAGCCCGAGGCGACTGCATGACCCACGCCACTTCGCGGATCCTGCAGCCCGAGCACTGGCCCCGGCCGAAGGGCTTCAGTCACGGCATCGCCGCGCGCGGCGAGCTCCTCTTCGTCGCCGGACAGGTCGGCTGGGACAGGAGCGGCTGCTTTGCCAGCGATCGACTGGCCGATCAGGTCAAGGTGGCGCTCGAGAACATCGTGACCGTGCTCGCCGTCGGTGGCGCGCGTCCCGAGCACGTGACGCGGATGACCTGGTATCTGACGAGTCGTGAGGCGTATTACGCGGAACTCGCCGACATCGGTGCCCACTATCGGGCGGTGATGGGCCGACATTTTCCGGCCATGTCCGTGGTGCAGGTGGTTGCCCTGATGGAGCCGGCCGCAAAAGTTGAGATCGAAGCGACCGCCGTCATCCCTGATACGAATTTTCAACCATATGAACGGAGAGGCCCATGACGAAGCAATCCGATACTCTGGCTGCGTTGAGCGCTGGCATCCTGAGCGGCAGCATCCGTGTGGTCGATCTCACGGTGCCGCTCGAGTCGGCGACGCCGGTGATCAAACTGCCGCCCCAGTTCGCGCCTTCCCACTCCTTCTCTCTGAGCGAAATCTCTCACTACGATGAGCGCGGCCCTGCGTGGTACTGGAACAACTTCGCCTGCGGCGAGCACACCGGCACGCACTTTGACGCTCCCGTTCACTGGGTGACCGGCAAGGACTATCCCAACAATGCCACGCACAACATTCCGGTCGATCGGTTCATCGGACCCGCCTGTGTCATCGACGTCGCCGAGAGCACGCGCGCCAATGTGGATTTTCTCCTCAGCGTCGAGGTCATCGAGGCCTGGGAGGCCCGCCACGGCCGCATACCCCCTCATGCCTGGATGCTGGTGCGCACGGACTGGTCCAAGCGCTCGGATCCCAAGCAGTTTCTCAACATCAAAGAGGATGGCCCGCACACCCCGGGCATTCACCCCCAGTGCGTGCCCTTTCTGGCCAAGGAGCGTGATATCTTGGGCGTCGGAGTTGAGACCGTCGGCACCGACGCAGGTCAGGCCGCCACCTTCGATCCCATGTTTCCCTGCCATACCATCATGCACGGCGCCAACAAATTCGGGCTGGCAAGCCTCACCAATCTCGACAAGCTGCCGCCCACCGGGGCGATCGTCATCGCGCCGCCGCTCAAGATCGTGAATGGCTCCGGCAGCCCGCTGCGTGTGCTGGCGCTCGTTCCCGCATGAGGCGCGATCATGGCTGAGCGTTCATTCGCGTCGGAAGTGCTATCACTGCGCCTGGGGGAGGGCGAGGAATTTCGCGGCGAGGGGATTCTCGCCGTCACGAAGGCGCTGCTGCAGTCCGGTGTGGCCTACGTCGGGGGTTATCAGGGCGCTCCGATTTCGCATTTGATGGACGTGCTCTCGGACGCGCAGCCCGTTCTCGACGAGCTCGGCGTGCACTTTGAAGCGAGCGCCAATGAGGCGACGGCGGCTGCCATGCTGGCCGCATCCATCAATTACCCGATGCGCGGCGCAGTCACTTGGAAATCCACCGTCGGCACCAATGTCGCCGCGGACGCTCTGGCAAACCTTGCCTCGGCCGGCGTCAAAGGCGGCGCACTCATCATCCTGGGCGAGGACTACGGCGAAGGCGCCAGCATCATGCAGGAGCGCACGCACGCCTTTGCAATGAAATCGCAGATGTGGCTTCTCGATCCCAAACCTAATCTGCCCTCGATCGTGCGTGCTGTCGAACAGGGCTTCGAGCTTTCCGAGGCGAGTCACACGCCCGTCATGCTCATGCTGCGCATTCGCGCCTGCCATGTGTACGGCCGCTTCACGGCGAAGGCCAACCAACGGCCCGCTTTCTCCTCAGCCGATGCGCTCGCGGCGCCGTCGCGCGACTACGGCCGCATCATCCTGCCGCCGTCCACTTTTGCCCAGGAGAAGCAGAAGATCACTGAGCGTCTGCCCGCGGCGCAGCACTTCATTGCGAGCCGCGGGCTGAACGAGTTCTGCGGCGGCGATGCCGATGTCGGGATCGTCCTGCAGGGCGGCCTCTACAACGGCGTGCTGCGTTCCCTGGAGCTCCTGGGATGCGCTGACGCATTTGGCACCAGCGCCCTGCCCCTCTATGTCCTGAACGTGACCTATCCTCTGATCCCCGACGAGATCGTGCGTTTTTGCGCCGGCAAGCGTGCCGTGCTCGTCATCGAAGAGGGTCAACCCGATTTCATCGAGCAGTCGATCTGCCAGACTCTGCACCAGCAGTCGGGCACTACCCGCATCATCGGCAAAGAAGTGCTGCCGATGGCCGGAGAATACACCGGCGATGTGTTGAAACCCGGCATCGAAAAGTTTCTTGAGCGCTGGGCACCGGCGCTCCTCCAGGCGCAGGCGCCCGCCGCGCGTCGCGAAGCGACGCTGGTGCCGAGCGGAAAATTGGCCGCGCTCGTGCCGCAGCGTCCCTCGGGTCTGTGCATCGGCTGTCCCGAGCGGCCACTCTTTTCCGCGATCAAGCTCGTGCAGCGCGAGTTGGGCGCACTGCACATCAGCTCCGATATCGGCTGTCATTCCTTTGCGACCCTGCCGCCTTTCAATATGGGCAACAGCATCATGGGCTATGGCCTGGGTGCCGCCGGAGCGTCGGCCCTCACCACCCATGCCAGGGGACGCGCGGTGGCGGTTATGGGCGATGGCGGCTTCTGGCATAACGGTTTGACGAGCGGTATCGGCAACGCGGTGTTCAATCGTCAGGACGCAGTGACCGTCATTGTGGACAACGGCTACTCGGCCGCGACCGGGGGCCAGGATATTCTCTCCTCGCGCGCACCCCCCAAGGAGCGCAATGCCAATCAGTCCATCCTGAATGCTGTCAAAGGCATCGGCGTGAAGTGGGTGAAGCGCGTGCACACCTACGACATGCGCGAGACGCTGGCGGTGCTGCGCGAGGCGCTCACAACCGGCTACGACGGCCCCAAAGTCATCATCGCCGAGGGCGAATGTCAGCTCAACCGACAGCGCCGCGTGAGACCGCTGTTCAAGAAGGCCGTCGCCCAGGGTGAGCGCGTGGTGCGCGAGCGTTTCGGCATCGACGCTGCCTTGTGCACGGGCGATCACTCCTGCATCCGCCTCTCCGGTTGCCCTTCGCTCTCTCTCAAAGAGAATCCTGATCCCTTGCGCACGGACCCCGTCGCGCATGTGGACAACACCTGCGTCGGCTGCGGGGTCTGCGGCGAGGTGGCGCATGCGGCGGTGCTGTGTCCGTCTTTCTACCGCGCTGACATTATCTATAACCCCAATCGCTGGGACCGGCTGCTGCATGCCGTGCGGACCGCCGTGATCGGCGCGCTGCAGAGGCGGGCCGAGCGCCGGCGGCTGCGTTTCGCGCTGTGAGTGCGACGCCCTATAAGCTCGCCATCGCGGCACTGGGCGGTCAGGGCGGCGCCGTGCTCACCGGCTGGCTGATCGAGATCGCCGAAGCCAACGGTTACTTCGTGCAGTCGACCTCGGTTCCCGGCGTGGCGCAGCGCACCGGCGCGACTCTCTATTATCTTGAGTTCTTCCCGCGCGCATCGCCCGCAGGGGGCGGCCGCGAGCCGATCATGGCGCTGATGCCCGTTGCCGGCGATGTCGATTGCGTCGTGGCCGCTGAACTCATCGAGGCGGGACGCGCGATGGCCCGTGGCCTCGTGACCCCGGAACGCACGACGCTCATTGCCTCCTCGCATCGCGAACTCACCATCGGCGAACGCAGCACCATGGGACAGGCGGTTTCAACTGGAGCCGAGCTCGTAGAGATTGCGCGCTCGCAGGCAAAACGATTCATCATGTTCGACATGGCCGATATGGCCGAAGAGCGCAGCAGCGTGATCAGCGCCGTGCTCCTGGGTGCCATCGCGGGCAGCGCTGTCCTTCCTTTCAGGAAGGATGCCTTCGAAGCCGCCATTCGCAAGGGCGGCCTTGCCGTCGCAACCAATCTTGCTGCTTTCGAGGATGCCTACCAGGCAGCTTCCGCCGGAACCGTCGCGGTGCCCAAGGCCTCCTCCCCTGCCCAACTGCCCGGTGCCCTCCCGACGGACGTCAAAGATCCCAAGCTACGGGTGCTTCTGCAGCGACTGCGGGCGCTGCCGCCCGGCGTGCAGAGCCTCGCTCTGGAAGGCGTGCGACGCCTCATCGATTACCAGGATCCTCGCTACGCCTGGTTATATTTGGAAAGACTCGAACACATCGCCCATCTGGAAAGTGCGCATGCCGGCGCCACCTCCGACCGGCCTCTCACCGCAGCCACCGCGCGTGCGCTTGCGCTCTGGATGAGCTTCGAGGACCCGATCCGCGTGGCCGACCTTAAAACGCGCGCGGCGCGCGCAGCGGGCGTGCGCACCGAGGTGCGGGCGCTGCCGGGCCAACTCATGAACGTCACGGAATTCATGAAGCCGCGGGTGGCCGAGATCGCAGGCACCCTGCCGGTGGACGTGGGCCGGCGGCTGCTCAACTCGGCGTGGGCCTCGAATCTGCTGGGACGGCTTACGGGAGGCCGGCGCGTGCGCAGCTCCACCGTGAGCGGGTTCCTGATGCTGCGCATGATCGCCGGCCTGAGGCGCTGGCGGCGGGGCACGCTGCGCTACGAAGTCGAAAACGCGCGCATAGAGCATTGGCTCGTCCAAATCCAGAAAACGGCGCTCAGCAATCTCGCGCTCGCGGTGGAAGTGGCGCGCGCGCAGCGTCTCGTCAAGGGCTACGGCGACACGCACGAGCGCGGCTGGCGCAATTTCTTAAAACTGATGGAGCAACTCGAGGGGCTTGAAGGCCGAACGGATGGGGCCGCCGTGCTGGCGCGTCTTCATGAGGCCGCATTGGCGGACGAGGAGGGCCTGGCGCTCGCCCGTGAGCTGGCCGCAAATGTCGTACCTCATACGGCGAGTCCCACTCGCACACCCGCAGTCAACGCATGAGTGGACGATCACCGTAAAGTCCTAATCAGGATCGTACGGTTCACGCCACCGTGCACTGCCCCTCAACGCGCCTTAGCCACCAATTGCACCCGGGCGAAGCGCCGCGAGCCGACCTGAAAGACGTGCTCGGAACCGGCCGTCAGCATGAGTCCCCGGTCCGTCACGCGCTGCCCATCGATACGAACCGCGCCCTCGTCGATCTTGCGGTTGCCCTCCGAGGTGCTGGGCACGAGTCCGCCTTCCTTGAGCACATTCGCAAGCTTGAGCCCCGCTTGATCCACGGCGATGACGAGCGGAACGAGGTCGGTGGGCAGAGTCTTGTCGCGGAAGCGTGCGAAGAAATCCGTCAAGGCGCGTTCGGCCGCCGGCGCGCCGTGGAAGCGGGCCACGATTTCCTTCGCCAGCTCGATCTTGACGTCGCGCGGGTTGCGCTCCTTTTGAACGCTGCGCTGCAGCTCAGCAATCTCGGCAAGCGGCTTGAAGCTCAAGAGTTCGAAATAGCGCCACATGAGCTCATCGGAGATCGACATGAGCTTGCCGAACATGACATCCGGCGGGTCGGCGATGGCGACGTAGTTGCCCAGCGATTTCGACATCTTGTTGACGCCGTCGAGCCCCTCGAGGAGCGGCATGGTCAAGACGATCTGCGGCTCCTGCGCGAAGGCCTCCTGCAGATGCCGCCCGACCAGGAGATTGAACTTCTGGTCCGTCCCGCCGAGTTCCACGTCCGCCTTGAGAGCAACCGAGTCGTAGCCCTGCACCAGGGGATACAGGAACTCGTGCAGTGCGATCGACTCGCCCTTCTTATGGCGCTGCGAGAAATCGTCGCGTTCAAGCATGCGCGCGACGTTGTACTTGCCGGCGATCTCGATGAGCTGGGATGCCGGCATGGCCCCGAACCAGCGCGAGTTGAAGTCGACCACCGTGCGCTCGGGATCCAGGATCTTGAACACCTGTTCTTTGTAGGTGAGCGCATTCGCCTGCACTTCCTCGGGCGTGAGCGCCGGTCGCGTGGTATTGCGGCCCGACGGGTCCCCGATGAGGCCGGTGAAGTCCCCGATGAGGAATACCACTTCGTGTCCCAGCATCTGAAACTGACGCATTTTGTTAAGGAGCACGGTATGCCCGAGGTGCAGATCCGGTGCCGTCGGGTCGAAGCCCGCCTTGATGCGCAGCGGCCGACCCTTTTTGAGCTTGCGCAGGAGCTCGGACTCGACCAGTACCTCGCGCGCTCCGCGCTTGATCTCGGCGAGTTGGGAGTCGAAATCGCTCATGGGGGGCACTCGTGGACGCTGGGCTCAAAGGATGCTTAAGTGTAGTGCATGCGCTTGAGCTTCAGACCCCGGAATCCCGGGCCATCGCCGTCGCGGGCGCACTGGCTGCAACTGGCTGCCTGCGCCGTCCTGGCCTGGGCCTGGTTGCGTGCCACCCCTGCGATCTACTTTCCACCCGCCATTCGGATGGCACCCGTCACCGTGCCGGCGGTGCCCGCGCCCGCACCGCCGGTGGTCGCCGTGCAAAGCGCCTTCCTGGGGGCGAGGACCATCGAGGTCATCGTCCAGGCGAACGACACGCTCGATGGCATCTTCCGGCGCTTGAAACTGGATCTGGCGGATCTGGCCTCCCTGCGCGCGCTCCCGGGGCTTAAGCGAACGCTCGACGGCCTAAAGCCCGGCGAGGCCTTGCACCTGACCGAGCGCGACGGCGGACTCCTCGGATTCGAGCGCCGCCTGAGTGCGAGCGAGACCCTGAAAGTGAGCCGTGGCGATGCGGGCTTCTCGGCCGACGTCCTCAATAATCCCCTCGACGCTCGCGTGCGCACCGCGAGCGCCGTCATCGACCGCTCACTCTTCGAGGCCGTGGCCGCGGCGGGGGCACAGGATCAGACTGCGCTCGCGCTGGCGCAGATCTTCGGCTGGGATATCGACTTTGCGCTCGACATCCGGCCGGGGGACTCCTTTACCGTGACCTACGAGGAGCTGTTCGAGAACGGCAAGTTCGTCAAGGACGGCCCCGTGCTCGCGGCGCTGTTCAGAAACAACGGCCGCGTCTACCGCGCCGCGCGCTACATCGACCCGTCCGGCGCCGCCAACTACTACACGCCCGAGGGGCGCAGCCTGCGCCGCGCGTTTCTACGCACACCGGTCGATTTCACGCGCGTCAGCTCCACCTTCGATCTGCACCGCATGCATCCCATCCTGAATCTCATTCGCGCGCACAAGGGCGTCGACTATGCCGCGCCCATCGGCACGGCCGTGCACGCGGCAGGGTCCGGCCACGTACGCTTCATCGGCGACAAGGGCGGCTACGGCAACGTGGTCGAGATCGACCATTCCCAGGGCATCGTCACGGTGTATGGTCACCTGTCGCGCTTTGCGCCGGGTCTGCACGTCGGCAGCCGGGTGAGCCAGGGCGAGCTCATCGCCTATGTCGGCATGACGGGCCTCGCCACGGGTCCGCATCTGCACTACGAGTACCGCGTCAACGGCGAATTCAAGAACCCGCAGAGCGTGCATCTGCCGGATGCGCTGCCGATCGAGGCCGAGTGGCTGGGCGATTTCAGGGACAAGTCTGCGCCGCTCTTTGCCAGCCTCGATGGCGCCACGGTCATCACTCTGGTGGCGCGCTGATGGACACGACCTGTCACAGTAGTGTTATGCAGAACGGCGATCCTGCGCGCTCCGATGCGCGCGCGGACACGATGCCTATCCCCGACCTCAAGGCGCCCGAGTACTACATCAACCGCGAGCTCTCGCTGCTGGAGTTCAATCAGCGCGTGCTCGCGCAGGCCTTCGATGAAACGGTGCCGCTCTTGGAGCGCCTGAAATTCCTGTGCATCTCCTCGAGCATTCTCGATGAATTCTTCGAGATCCGCGTCGCGGGGCTGAAGCAGATCCATGAGCTCGGGTCAACGCAGCTCGCCCCCGACGCGCTCACCATTCCGGAGCAGCTCGCGGCGATTCATGCGCGCGCGCTCAAGCTCGTGGCTGATCAGTACCGCTGCCTGAACGAGGTCCTGCTGCCCGCGCTGCAAAAGACCGGCATCGCCGTGCTCGGGCGATCCGAATGGTCGCCGCCGGTGCAGGAGTGGCTCGAGCAGTACTTCGTACATGAGGTGGAGCCGGTGTTGAGCCCGCTGGGACTGGACCCGGCACGCCCCTTTCCGCGCATCCAGAACAAAAGTTTGAACTTCATCGTGCGCCTCAAGGGCAAGGACGCCTTTGGCCGCAATAGCGAACTGGCCATCGTGCAGGCGCCGCGCTCGCTGCCGCGCGTGGTGCCGGTACCCGTCGGCACGGGTCGCTCGCTCGTCCTGTTGTCGACGATTGTCCATGCCTTCGTCTACAAGCTCTTCGCCGGCATCGAGGTCCTCGGCTGCTACCAGTTCCGCGTGACGCGCAACTCGGATCTCTTTGTGGATGACGAGGAGATCGATGACCTCAGGCGCGCACTCGAGGGCGAGCTTGCGCACCGCAGATACGGTGCGGCCGTGCGCCTCGAGACGTCCCCCGACTGCCCCGCTGACGTGATGCGCTTTCTGCTTGGCCAGTTTTCCCTCGCGGAGCACGATCTGTACCAAATGCCGGGACCGGTCAATCTGAACCGCCTGTCCGCGGTCTACGATCTGGTGCAGCGCTCGGACCTCAAATTTCCGATCTTCACGCCGGGACTGCCGAAGCGTCTCGTCGGCTCGCCGGATTTCTTCGAGGTCATCCGTGCGAACGATCTGCTCTTGCATCATCCCTTCCAAAGCTTCGCACCCGTCATGGATTTCGTGCGCCTGGCGGCCGCGGATCCTCTGGTGCTCGCCATCAAGCAGACCCTGTATCGCACGGGCCACGACTCGCCGGTGGTGGATGCGCTGGTCGCGGCGGCCAATGCCGGCAAGGATGTGACCGTGATCGTCGAGCTGCGCGCGCGCTTCGACGAAGAGGCCAATATTGAGCTCTCCAACCGCCTACAGGAAGCGGGCGCCCACGTCATGTATGGGGTCGTCGGCTACAAAACGCACGCCAAACTCACCCTCGTCGTGCGTCGCGAGGCCGGCGGCATCCGCCGCTACTGTCACCTCGGCACGGGCAACTACCATCCACAGACGGCGCGCGTCTACACCGACTACGGGCTCTTCACCTGCGACAGCGATATCGGCCAGGATGTGCATGAGCTCTTTCTGCAGTTGACGAGTCTCACGCAGACGCCGAAATTGCACAGTCTGCTGCAATCCCCGTTCGGCTTCCACGGCGCGATCCTGGCCAAGCTTGCGCGCGAGACTGAGCATGCGCTCGCCGGCCGGCCCGCGCGCGTCATCGTCAAGATGAATGCACTCGTGGACCCGCAGACGATCGAAGCGCTCTATCGCGCATCCTGCGCGGGCGTGCAGATCGATCTCATTGTGCGCGGGGTGTGCGCGCTGCGGCCGGGAGTGTCCGGCGTATCCGAGAACATTCGCGTGCGCTGCATTCTCGGACGATTTCTCGAGCACTCGCGCGTTTTCTACTTCGAGAATGCGGGCGCGCCGCAGATGTATTGCTCGAGCGCCGACTGGATGGAGCGCAATTTCTTCCGCCGCGTGGAGGTTGCCTTCCCGATCACTCGCGCGGAGCACCGCGAGCGCATCCTGAGCGATCTCAATGCCTATCTCAAAGACAACTGCCAGGCGTGGCTTCTGCGAGCCGACGGCACGTATGTCCTGAGCGCGCCCGGCGAGGAAGCGCCCGTGAGCGCGCAGAACGAGCTCCTGGGCCGCTACGCCGCAGCCTCAGGCTTCAGTCTGTAGCTGCACCATTTGCGGGCGCTGCTGATGCGTTCCTGCAACAGCGCATTTATGTGAACTAAAACGCGAGAAGCGCGTTACTGTGTACGCGACAGCACAGACCGGCCGGACCCACACCCCTAGCCTGCCTGCTCCGTCGCAAACGGGACGTCGCGTTGCGTTCCGGCAACGCGTATTCACACCTCGCCTGTTGCGAGACCCAACAAAGGAAGGACGATGATGAAAAGGCTAGCGCTATTGCTTCTATTGGCCGCACCGGTCTGGGCCGCGGCGGATGATGGTACCGAGTGGTATCTGACCCCGCAGGTCGGCGGCATTTCCCCCGACACCCATCGCGATTTGAAGGACCATGACTGGGATTACGGGTTGGCCATGGGCAAAGAGCTGGGCCCCTTCATCAACCTCGAGATCAACGTCAACCACGCGCGCATCGGCGACGGAGTCGGCAGAACCCATCTCAACACCGATGAAGCGTCGCTCGATTTATTGGGGGTCATGAATCGGGGCGGCGTCATCGCGCCGTACCTCAGCATTGGCGCGGGCGCCGTGCGCGATCAGCTCGTCCACGACCTCGGCCACCGCGATGATTTCGCCGCCGAAGCGGGCGCAGGCATGTTTATCCGGCTCTGGCAGAACCCCTCCGGCACGAGCCAGCTGTCGTTGCGTCCGGATGTCAAAGCGCGCTTTGACAATCCGGGGAAGGATCAGCACCTGGTTGACTACATCGCAACCCTGGGGCTGCAATTCGGGTTCGGAGGTCGCGGGACGCCGCCGGCTCCGCCCCCGCCGCCACCTCCGCCCCCACCCCCGCCGGTTGCCGTGGCACCGCCGCCGCCACCCCCGCCGCCGCCTCCGCCGCCCGATCGATACAATCTCGAGCCCCGGGGCTCGGTGATCCTCGAGGGCGTGACCTTCAAGTTCGACTCGGCCGAGCTCACCCCGAACTCGCATGCCGTTCTGGATGATGTTGCAACGAGCCTGAAGAAACACCCGTTACTCAAGGTCGAGCTGCAGGGTCACACCGACAGCACCGGTCCCGCGGACTACAACATGAAGCTGTCAGAGCGTCGTGCGAACTCCGTGCGCGACTATCTCGTGAGCCAAGGTGTTCCCGCGAGCCAATTGACGGCCAAGGGCTACGGGTTGACGCAGCCCATCGACACCAACAAAACCAAGGAAGGGCGTGCCCACAATCGTCGTGTGGTCATGTATGCAGTCGACAATCCGAAGGATGTCAAGGTGGAAGGAGCGGGAACCACCGCGCCGTAGTCCTTTTGAGTGATCAAGCCCGCCGCACGGTGCGCCGTGCGGGGGGCTCGGCCGCCCGACCGCCTCGTGGCTTTCTTTGCCTAGCAGATTAGGGAGAGACCAACGTCAGTTCAACGGCGTTAAAGGAATCCATCCAATTGCCGGCAAGAGCCGAAAACGAAGCGTCGCTGGGCGCCAGACCGTCAGACGAAAATGTCATCCACGTCGACTTGCCATCCGCGCTGGTCCAGGCGTTTGTCACGCGGATGCCCAAAGTATCCGCATCGGCGAAAGTGGATCCGTTCCACGTGCCAAATCCAAGGTTGCCCCATCCACCGGTTCCACCGTTCGCGGGGCTGATATTGCTGTAGTAGATCACCGACCAAGGTCCCCATGGATTCGGTGCTTCATAGACAGCCGCCTGACCTATCTTCGCGCCCTGCGCGGTAGCGAGATAACGTCCCAGCGGAACGTCGTACAACGCCTCGCCAATACCCATGCCCATTGAGAACGAATAAGTCCCGCCGGGCACGGGGCCGCTTTGATCTGGATTATTGTCGACGAAGATGGGCTGGCGCCGATACTTATTGGTCGTCCAGATCGGCCTGCCATTGCTGTTCAATCCGCCAAAGTATTGGTAAGCAGTCGGAACCAGTATCTGGCTGCTGGGCACCCGTAACAAATAGGTATTGGCGCGCGCGGTTAAAGATGTGCCCCAAAAAAGTCCCGCGTCCAGAGCATAGAGGTAGACGAACGTATCCGGCGCGTCGCTATAGCCCATGCCGAAGTGCGCAAAGCCGACGGGGCAGACATTGAAGGCTCCCCCCAGCACTCGCTCGGATGAAAGGTTACAAAAATCCCAGGCGGTGTTGTCCTGCCAGGAATAGCCGTTACCCATGGAGGAAACGATTTCAACGTGATGCGGCGCACCCCCACTCGGGCACGTCCCCGTACAATCGGTACTTCTCCAAATCCCGGCGGTCGCATAAAAATTTGCGCCCAGCGCAATGACAGCGGTCGCTTTGCCATTGAGCAGGCCATTAAAGCCCCATCCATAAGGATGCGACGAGTTGTAGCCTCCGTAAATATTGCCATTGAGAAATTGGCTCGGGCACTGGCTGCCCAAAGGAAAGCTTCCGGTGATTACGGAAAATCCAAAGCTTGTCTTGTCGGCCCCGACGGCATTGTTGCTCTGGTCGACATCGAGCTCACCGCACAGTCCCCAGCCATCACCGAAAAACGTATACACATTACCGTCAGAGCCCCACGTCAGCGGCCACAGATCACTGCCGTCAGAATACGGCGGAGCATCGAAAGCATTGCCCATATGAGGTTCGCTGTAGGCATTGGCGAAATCAAATGTGGCGGATGAAATAACTGTGCTAGGACAATAGGGTGGATCGCCGGTGGCCGAGGCGGCTGCGGTAGTCACCGGCAGAGCGCTGGAATCCGCCGTGTTACCCGCCACATCAAATGCGGTCACTACGTAGGTGTAGTTTGATGAGGGCGCAACGGTGATGTCCGAATAGGAGGATTGAGCGCCCGACACCGTAGCGACTACGGCGCCATTCCGGGAAACTCGATAACCGGCGACCCGATGGTCATCCTTTGATGCGGACCACTGCAACCCAACGATCATCGCTGTTGAGCAAAGGCTGTGCAGCGCACCCGGCGCTGTTGGAGCTTGCGTATCCAGCACGGTGGGAACAACGATGACGCTGTACATTCTTAGAGTCTGATCCGCCGCATCGGACGTCGAGGAGATATTGCCGCCCAAGGTGACGGTCGCTCCACTGGGATAAATATTGCTAAAAAGTTCAAAGTTGTGGCCACCACTGACAATGACCGAGCCCGTATCCATGAAATTAGCAAGCCAGGTGGGGCGTACCTGGGTGCGAACGTCGAGCGCCAGATAAACGGTCGAGCTCTGGCCGACCACGAAACTCATGAAATCTGAGCTGCCTTCGGCGACTTTAGTGTCGCCATTGGCCGTCAATATGTAGGTCTGACCGTTCACGGATGCAGGAACGGGCGTGGAAACAGCGTAGGTTCCCTGAACGTATTGAGCCGCCCCGCTCACGAACCCGGTTTGCTGGACCACGTAAGGCAGGCCAGTTCCGCCTTGCGATGCTGCGTTATTTACGGTCAGATTCGTGATGACAGTATTCGCCAGCGCAGGCGACAAACTGCCAGTCACCAGCAGCACAAAAGCTGGCGAGATAAGACGTCGTAACTTTTCCCACTTTGGGCACGGCAATTGGCGCCTGCCTGGGAATAATTCTGCGTGATGACACAGCAGCATGAACTTGAGAGGGACAAAAAAGCGCATTTTCTATGCGCGTGAGTAGCCACGATCTTCGACGTCTTCGTAGTCGGCTTTCACACGAGTCGCGGATCAGGGAAAACCGGCCGGCGGTTATCGTTCACTAACAAAAGATAAAGATCTGCATCATGGCGACGTCTCTTTCTGCCACTGAGCGCCTTGGACACTATCCCTGAGGAGATCCAGCGTCAACAAAGCAGCTATCTCACTGTCGCAGCAATGAGCCGAGGCGGTAGCTCTGCGAGAGGTGAGTAGCCCCTGACCGCATTCGGTGCGTCTTTCCGACAGTCCTCGCGGATTGACTCTAGGGCAGCAGCCCGTACACGGTGAGCTGATGCGAGCCCGCCACGTAGACGTGGCCATTGGCAATCACCGGCGTCACAAACTTCACGGCGTTACCCGCCGCGTCGCGCGCCAGCGTCGAGCTGCTATAGAGCGTGCTCGCAAGGTTGGTCGCATTGTAGGCGCGCAGAACGGCGGGGCCCGAAGCCTTGAAGGGCGCCTGGGTATAGGTGCCGTTCGCATTCGTGTCGAGCACCCAGAGAATGGCGTTGCCTGTCGGCGAGGCCGAGATGGCTGGCGTCGGACCGGGGTACTGATAAATCTCGCCGCTCACCGAGGAAGGCGTCGCGACGCCGCTACTTTCACTGAACTCTCCATTGACCAGGGTGAAGGCCCTGACCGGATTGGCCACCTCACCGATATACACCGTGCCTTTGTAGTAGGCCGGAGTGGAGTACGTGCAATTGTAGGGGCAGGCGGATATGCCCGGCAGGGTCAGGTACTGCACCGTGTTGTCCGAGTTCGGGCTGAAGCGGCTCATCAACTCCCGGTCCAGCATCCACAGGTGTCCCTCCTTGTCCGATCCGACCAACACATTGGGGTGTCCCGACGGACCGATGCCGTCCGGGAGCACTGCCACGCCGCTGCTCGTGAGATCTTCATCCATTTTCGTCCAGGCGGCGTTCTGCGACGGCGTGTAGTAGTCCGTGATGGCAAGGCTGGATGGATCAAGCTTGACGAAGCTTTCGCCGAAGTCGTTGTTCGGCGCCACCGGCGGCACGATGTCCGCGGAGTCGTCGAAGGTCCCGTTGCCGGTGCTGAGATAGAGCGCGCCGCTGCTGTCGACGGCGATGCCGCCACCGGACAGCCAGACGCCGCCCTTGGTTCCATTGGGCGTGTCATTCCAGGCGGCGACCTGCGCCAGCGTCGCCGCGTCGTAGGCCATGACCCAGCCGTGGTAAGCGCCGTTATCGCTATAGGAAGACCATGCGATATAGACCGCCGTGCCATTCGTATAGCTCGAGAGGGTCAGCGCCGCGCGCTGATTCTGTATGAGCGAGGTGAAGCTGATCGTCCCCCCGCTATTCGTCTTGGCGGTGGCGGCGATGTCGACCGGCGAGTTCGCCTCCTCGCTGCCCGTGGCGAGCGTGAGTGCGTGCAGGCGGTCGTGATAGGTGACGTTGTTGTTCGAGTCCGTCTCCTGAGTTTTCGCAACGACATAGAGCGCGCCGCCCTCGGCCGCGCTGATCACCGGAGTTCCGGTGATGCCGATCTCGTTCAAGATGTCCCAGGTGGTGAGGTTGGTTGACTCGTACGGGACCGAGGCGGGCACGGTCGTGACGCTCGTGCCGTTCACGAAGCTTGCGTGCCAATACGTGACGCACCCGGAGGAGTCCGCATCGAAGGCGTAAACACTGTCGTGTTCGGTGGCGACGAACACGACGTTGTGCGTGCCGCCACCGATGGCGAGATTGGCGACGTACAGCGGCTGCGCATACACATCGCCGTCCACGGCGCAGGACCAGATCTTGCCAAACTTCGAGCTGTGCACGTTCGCAAGCGTGAGCGCGTATTCCTGCAGATTCTGTCCAGTGCGAGCGACGTCATCGTGATGCGTGTAAATGCCGGCGAGATCCGTGATGGCCACCAGCGCCGTACCCGCCTGCGAAGCATTGGCGACACTGGTCGCGGCGATGGTATGCAGGCCGACGGCGCTGCCTGGCGCGTAGAGTCCCATTGCGCTGATTTTGCCAACAGCCGCATTGCCGCCGGTCACGCCTTCAACACTCCAGGTGGCCGCGCCGCCGCCTGGAATCGTCGCCGCGAACTGTTGCGTCTGTAAGCGGGTAAGGGACGCAAGCTGCGGCGTGACGACGACCGGATCTGATCCGCTCACAGTGACCGTAGTCGTGGCTGAATTGCTGCCGCCGGTTCCGCTGCAGGTGAGCGTATAGCTCGTGTTGACTTTGAGTGCACGCGTGCTCGTTCTACCACTCGTTCGCTTGGTGCCGCTCCAGGCGCCCGATGCCGCGCACGAAGTCGCATTCGTTGAACTCCAGATGAGAGTGGTCGTCGTCCCGGAGCCGATAGTCATGGGGCTTGCGGTCATCGACACGGTCGGAGAGGTCGCATGGGCGACGCCGGGGTAGGCTGCGAGCGCAAGGGCCACACCGGCAGCGAAGCCGGCGGCAAAAAGCGCTCTGAAACTCACCGGCCCATCCGCGCTGCTCATGAGCCGTAGTCTAGCGAGATTGCCGTGCATGAATACTTGGGCGCAGGGTTCACAGCTGAAAAATAATTGTCAGCCGCTTTGTGGCGCCTTTCGAATTAACAATATCCCTCGCCAGAGCACGCGCCCGCCCCGAGCCGCAACCAATCCCGACTCTAGAAATGCGATTCCCGCTGGAATCTGTCGGGGTGGCAACGGGCATCCTTCTGCCTCCGCGAGGCCGAAGACGGTTTGCAGACTCAAACTCATCGAGCCCCCGGGTAACTCGTTAAACGCCCACTGCGGCGTTCACGCCGGCAGAGGTGTCCAGACCTGTACCGTTGCGAGTACTCCGTCATGTGTGACTGCAGCCGCGGGCGACTGCAGCCCATGCCCGCCGATGAGGAATCGCTCATTGCAACCATACCGGTCGATTGTTGTCGCGGCATTCGGAGCGGCGGAGTGTCTGTGGCGACTCACTTGTGAACGTGCGTTGAGAATCGCCGAACGGGTCAACGAACCGCAGTTGACTCTGAGTCGCAAAGGCGTACTTTCATCCGACAAGAACGAATCGATTTGACGCGATAGCTGCTGCATCGGCTATCGGCCAACGGTGAGCCAAGGGACTTGCCGCACGATTATGTCAATAACATCGGTCAATAAGGGAAGGGGGTCAAGTCATGAAAGCTCTCTATCAATCGTTAATTGCGATCGGCGCACTCGCGCTTGCAGGGATGGCGTACGCTCAGGTGCCGAACACGAACGACACGAGCGATGGAACCGTAAGTCAAAACACCGGAATGGGCACCGGCGCCCTCGGCGGTCCGATCCCGGTGAATCTAACCGGCACCGATAACACTGCCGCTGGTTACGAGGCGCTTTTCTCCAACACGGGAGGCGCTGACAACACCGCCCTCGGGGCTTCTGCGCTGCAGGCCAACAGCACCGGCGGCTCCAACACCGCCGTCGGGTACCAAGCGCTCCATGCCAATGAGGCCGGCAGCAACAACACCGCCTCCGGGGTCGAGGCGCTCTTTGCCAACAAGGGCAATGAAAACACCGCCTCCGGGTATCAGGCGCTCTATTCCAACTCGACCGGCAACAACAACACCGCGTCCGGGGCGTTCGCACTCTTTTCCAACACGGACGGCGTTTACAACACTGCTTTCGGGTGGGAGGCGCTCTATCACAACATAGGCGGCGCAAATAACACCGCCGCCGGGCTCCAAGCGCTCCTATCCAACACGAGCGGCAGCGACAACAGCGCCTACGGGTACACCGCGCTCTATAAGAACACGACTGGCACCCAAAACACCGCCTCGGGGTACCAAGCGCTGTATTCCAACAAGACGGGCGGCGCCAATACGGCTTCCGGCGTCGACGCGCTCTATCACAACACGAGTGGTCACTACAATATTGCGGAAGGGTACAAGGCAGGTTTCAACCTGACGACGGGCAGCTACAACATTGACATCGGCAATAGTACGACGGGCGTGGCGGCGGAGAGCGGCGTCATACGCATCGGTACGCAGGTGCCGACGCCGCTGCAATCGCACACCTACATCGCCGGGATCTACAACAACACGTCGGTTAGCGGCCTAACCGTCGTGGTTGACCCGAACGGGCAACTCGGCGCGGTAGCTTCCTCGGAGCGGTTCAAGACGGGCATTGCCCCGATGGAATCGAACAGCACTAAGCTGGAGCAACTGCGGCCGGTCACGTTTCACCTCAAGACCGACCCCAAGGGCGCTCTGCGGTACGGGCTCATCGCGGAGGAAGTCGCCAAGGTGTATCCGGAACTGGTAATTCGGGATGACAAGGGTCGGATCGACGGTGTGCGATATGACGAGCTTGCGCCGATGTTGTTGAATGAGGTGCAGCAGCAGGCTGCGGAGATCCGGTATTTAAAGCAGCAGCAACTAGCGAGAGTCGCAACCCAGGATCAGCACTCTGCAGCCCAAGACGCGAAGATCAGTCAACTGATGGGCCAATTGGCCGAGGTCCATGCAACGCTCATGAAGCTACAGAGCAAGGATGAGCTTGTCGCCGAGCGCTAAGATATTCACACAAGACCCGAGTTCGCAATCAACCCGAAGTCACTCAATCGGTGGCTCAAGAATCAATGGGGGCTATCGGCCAATGATGCGGCAGCAGAAACGCCCGCAATGGTGACCGCTTTATGTTCAAGCACGCCCGGTGCAAGCCTTAATTTGCTTGAGGTCGATGCGCTGAAGCGACCTAGGTTCGTAATACGACCGCGCAATAATGGCTAGGCACGCGTGCACTGATAATGTGGCGGGCGTATAAATTGGAATAGCAGCCGTTGAAATGAAACCTGCTCTGGCAACCTATAACAAGTTCTAAGGGGATCTGTCATGAAAGACTTGAAATTACTCGCAGTCCTGATTGGTGCGTGCGCAGCCTTTGCGAGTCCCACGAATGCGCAACCACCCGATGTCGTGAACAGCGATATGAACGATAACACGGCCATGGGGACAGACGCGTTGTTACCCAGCCAATCCAGCGCCTTCTATAACACCGCTGCAGGCTACCAGGCACTCGGTGCGAACATGACCGGCAGCGGCAACAGCGCTTTCGGTTATCAAACGCTCTTTTCCAATACGAGTGGTACGGACAACGCAGCTTTCGGTGCGGGGGCGCTGGGCGCCAATACGTCTGGCGGATTAAACACCGGTATTGGTAATGGCGCGCTAAGCAGCAACACGACCGGCCACGACAATACGGCCACCGGGATCGCCTCACTTACAGAAAATTCGACCGGCAGTTACAACACGGCCGCGGGTAGCAACGTGATGTATGACAATACGACCGGCGGCAGCAATACCGCATTTGGATACCAGACGCTTTATCGGAATACCACCGGCAGCGCGAACAGCGCCATGGGCGTCTGGGCTCTTTATACCAATACGTCCGGTGGCGATAACACTGCCGTCGGTCACGGCGCGCTTTATTACAACACGACCGGCAACAACAACACCGCCTCCGGCCTTGATGCGATGTCTTCCAACACAACCGGATCGGATAACACGGCCGCAGGATATGAAGCGCTTTATTCCAACACGACAGGCAATTACAACAGCGCGTACGGCGAAGCTACGCTCTCCGACAACACCAGTGGTAAAGACAACACCGCCTTAGGGTACGCGGCGCTACATGGCAACAGGTCCGGAGGCGAAAATACGGCTTCCGGCGTCGACGCGCTCTATCACAACACGGATGGGCACTACAATATTGCGGAAGGATATCAGGCCGGTTTCAAACTGACGACGGGGAGCAACAACATCGATATCGGTAATGAGGGTGTGGCGGCGGAGAGTGGAATCATTCGCATTGGCACGCAGATGCCTACGCCGCTGCAAACGCACACCTACATCGCCGGCATCTACAACAATACCTCGGTCAGCGGCCTCGCCGTTGTGGTCGATTCGAACGGGCAGCTCGGCGCGGTGGCGTCCTCGGAGCGGTTCAAGACTGGCATTGCCCCGATGGGATCGAACACCACTAAGCTGGAACAACTGCGGCCGGTCACGTTTCACCTCAAGACTGACCCCAAGGGCGCTCTGCGGTACGGATTGATCGCCGAAGAAGTCGCCAAGGTGTATCCGGAACTGGTGATTCGAGATCAGAACGGCCGCATCGACGGTGTGCGATATGACGAGCTTGCACCGATGTTGCTCAATGAATTGCAGCAGCTGAAGAAACAGGTTGCGGACCTGAGCCAGCTTAATCAATCCATGCAAGCTGCAATATTGAAACTAAATTCAAAGGATACACAGCTGGCTCTGCAATAGATCAAGGGAGTGCTTGAGCCGCTGCATAAAAGAAAGATGTGATCCTCAAATAAATTCATAGGGGATACGCCGTGAAATATTTCAAATTCTTCGCAATCCTGATCAGCGCATCGGCGGCCTTCGAAATACCTGCCAATGCGCAACAGCCCCCGGATAATGTCGTCAGCGATGCTTGCTTTAATACGGCGATGGGAGGAAATGCTTTAATCTCAAACGAAAACGGCACGGGCTGCGCGACGAGCGGCTTCAACACTGCGGCAGGGTACGAGGCGCTCTATTCGAATACGACCGGACAGTCAAACACGGCTTACGGGACCTATGCCCTGCATTCCAACCTCGGCGCCACGATGAGTGACCCTGCTGCCGGCAGCGACAACACTGCCGTCGGACTTGAAGCGCTCTATTCAAACACGACCGGTGTGGATAACACCGCCATCGGACTTGAAGCGCTGTATCTCAATACAACCGGCAACGGCAATACGGCGTCCGGCTTCGCCGCGCTCAACCGCAATACGACCGGTACTTTCAATACCGCCTCCGGCTTCGACGCGCTCTATTCAAATACCACCGGCAGTAACAATACTGCCTCCGGGTACACGGCCCTCAATAACAATACAACCGGAATGAACAACACCGCCATCGGATATGGAGCGCTCTTCTTCAGCAACATTGCTCAGAACAACACGGCTTCAGGGTACGAGGCTCTTGTCGCCAATACGACCGGCAGTAACAACACTGCCGCCGGGTACGAAGCGCTCGAAAAAAATACAACCGGAAGCAACAACATTGCGGAGGGATATCAGGCGGGCTCCAATCTGTCGACCGGCAGTAACAATATTGACATTGGTAACGTTGGCGTGGCAGGTGAAAGCCATGCCATACGCATCGGCACACACGGCACGCAAAAAGCGACGTTCATAGCAGGGATCTACGGCACCGCAGTGACCGGCAGCGCCGTCGTGGTCAGCTCTACCGGGAAGCTCGGTGTGACGGTCTCCTCGGAGCGCTTCAAGACTGCCATTGCGCCGATGGCTTCGAACACCGCGAAACTCCAAAAACTTCGACCTGTAACATTCAAGCTGAAGAGCGATCCGCAGGGTGCCCTGCAGTACGGGCTGATCGCCGAGGAAGTGGCCAAAGTGTACCCGGAGTTGGTGATTCGGGGTGAGCGGGGCCGGATCGACGGTGTGCGCTATGACGAGCTTGCGCCGATGCTATTGAATGAAGTTCAACAACAAGCGGCGGAAATTCATGACCTTAAGAAGCAGATAGTAGAGATGCGGGCGGTCGATCAGGCGACTCAGGATGCCCTGCGGAAGCTCCAGGCCGCAGGCGAGTTTGTCGCCCAGCGCTAAAACCGTCAGCCGCGGGCGCTGAACACCCGCAGGCGAAAGCCGTGACTTTTCAAATAGTCGATCTCCTGATGCAGGTCGGCGGTCGTCAGCGGATGATCCTTCAGCCATCGATTCGGAAATCTCAGGACGAGCGAACTGGGTGTGGCAGAGAGCTCGATGGCCGGTAGCGCCGTGGGGCTTCGGCCGCGGTGCAGGAGAACGGCGAGGCGCAGCAGCACGATGAGACGCACCGCGGTGTGGTCCCATGGAGGCAGCAGGTCCTCGAGATGCGCGAGCGCCAGCTTGCGTCTGTGGCTGCCGACGAGGCAGGCGAGCAGGCGCTGCTCCTCGCGCGCAAAACCCGGCAGGTCCGCATTCTCCAAAAGATAGGCGCCGTGGCGATGATAGCCGCTGTGCGAGACGTCGAGCCCTATTTCATGCAGGCGCGCGGCCCACTGCAGCGCCAGATCCGCCAGTGGGTCCTCGAGTCGCCATGCAGCGCGGACCTGCGCCAAGAACTCAAGCGCGGTCGCCTCGACCCGCTCGGCCTGCGCGGGATCCACGTGATAGCGCTGCTGCATCGCGTGCACGGTGCGCTCGCGCGCATCCTCGTCCGTGAAGCGGCCGAGCATGTCGTAGAGCAGTCCCTCGCGCATCGCGCCTTCGGCAACCCGCATCTCCTCGATGCCTAACACTTCAAACACCTCGGCGAGGATCGCGGCCCCGCCGGGGAACACCGCGCGGCGGTCTTCGGTGACGGCCTGCAGTCCGCCAAGCTCGCGGGTATGTCCCGCATCGATGAGATAGTTGAGAACGCGCTCCAGGCCCTCGGGCTTGATGGAGCTCGCCTGCGGATCCAGCTCCCGCAGCGCCTCGCCGATGGCCCGCACCGTACCGGAGCTCCCGGCCGCGTGCTCCCAGCCTCTGCGGCGGATCGCCGCCTGCACCGGCTCGAGTTCCAGGCGCGCAGCGACGCGCGCGCGGCCCAATCGCTTCGCCGAGATGCGCCCGTCCCTGAAGAAGCGCTCACTGATGCTGACGCATCCCATGCGCAGACTCTCAAGCTCTAGCGGCGCGAGAGCCTCGCCGATCGCGAGCTCCGTGCTGCCGCCACCGATGTCAACGACCAGCCGCTTGCCGGGCTGCGAGGGCATGGTGTGCGCAACGCCCGAGTAAATGAGGCGCGCCTCCTCGATGCCGGAGATGATTTCAATGGGATGACCGAGAGCCTCGCGCGCGCGTTCGAGAAACGCTTGTTTGCGCCGCGCCACGCGCAGGGTATTGGTCCCCACCACGCGCACGCTGCTCGCGTGCATATCGCGCAGGCGCTGGCCAAATCGCTCCAGACACGCAAGTGCCCGCGCGGCGGCTTCCTTGTCGATGCGTCCGTTCTCCTCCACCCCGGCGGCGAGCCGCACCATCTCGCGCAGACGATCGATAATCGTCAGCTGGCCATGCGAGTAGCGCGCCACGACCATGTGGAAGCTGTTCGATCCCAGATCGACAGCGGCGAGGACGTCGGGGACAGGTCGAGCGGCCGGGCTCTTGCGGGGTTCCGCGGCGACGCGGACGAGAGCAGCAGGGCTCACTCGAGCCTACGAAAGCTTCAGACCGAGAATGACGAGCCGCACCCGCAAGTGGTCGACGCCTGGGGATTGCGAATCACGAACTGGGCTCCGTCGAGCCCCTCGCGGTAGTCGATTTCAGCGCCGGCGAGGTATTGAACGCTCATGGGATCGACCAGGAGCTTCACGCCGAGCTTTTCGACGCAGGTGTCGCCCTCGCCCATCTGCTCGTCGAACTCGAACCCGTACGAAAGACCGGAGCAACCGCCGCCCTGAACGAAGACGCGCAGCATGAGCTTGGGATTACCTTCGCCCTCAATCAGCGCGCCGACCTTGGTGGCCGCGGCATCCGTCAATACGAGCGTAGGCGCTGATGCTTCGACAGTGTCCATTTCGTTCGCCTCGGTTGAAAATATCGCTTTCCGGACAAGAGTTTAGGGTCGACCCCGTCTGGGGTCAAAACACCTCGCTGTGCTTGACCTCTACCTTGGCCGGACTAGCGGCCCCGACCTCGGGAGGCATCAAGCGCACGAGCTTTCCCTTTATTTCGGCGCCCAGCGCCATTTCAATGACGCCATAGTGAACATCGCCATAAACCCGCGCCGCGGGGCCCAGCACCACGTGCCCGCGCGCGCGGATGGGACCGGTCACTATCCCGTCCAGAATAACATCTACCACGTCCACTGCACCTTCGATGCAGCCGTGCTCACTGACTGACAAGGTCGAGCTCGAGCTTGGATCCGCGCGCACGTCGCCGGAGATTCGCCCGTCCACATGCAAGGCGCCCGTGAACTGCAGGTTGCCCTTGAGGTGTGTGGTTTGGCCGACCAACGTATTGATCTTGCTCATTTACGAGGCATCCACATTCCACAGGAAGGTCTGCGAGAGCGGCGCAATGCCCTTGCGGCTGGAGCGCACTTCGACGTTCAGCCGTTCGGGGCGCAAATCGTTGGGAATCGTGATGTCCTGATCCAGGTTCTGGTAGTAGCGAAAGCTGTAGCGCAGTTCGTGTTGCGCACCCGCCGTGAGCGCGGCCAGCCCGAGGCTTTGCTCCCGGCCCTGCGTTTCGCCTTCGACCTGCAGTACGGCGGAGCCGTTGACGACGTCGTCGCCGCGTACCGTGCGCACCAGCGTCAGATGCACGCGAAAGCGCGCATGCTCCGGGGTTGCGCCGATGTGCAGCTTCTGAATGCTGACGCCGAGCGGCGCGGTCGCGGGCTGCGCGCCGACACCGCGATAAAAGGCCAGATCCTGGCTCTGCCGCGCGACCTGCGCCTGCAGGTCGCCAATTGTGCGCGAGACTTCCGCCTGTTCACGCGCCCAGCCGATGCGCTGCGTATCCAATTCGGCGAGGCGCAAGTTGAGCTCGTGGTTGTCCTGTTTGAGATGCTCGATGGCGGCCTGCAGCTCCGCGCGCTGCTGCGCCACGGCCAGTCGATCGTACCCGGCGTTGTAGCGCCCGAGCTCGAAAACGACGTAGAGGGCGAAGGCGCCGAGGAGTGCCGCCGCGGCGGCGAGCGCGCGGCGCACCGGTGAATAAGTGCGCACGACGACGGGGTGGCTGACGGCTTCGCGCATAGCAAGGGGTGCCTAGCCTGTGGAGGCCTGAGTCTCGCGGGAGGACTCGGGGTCGGCTCGTGTGACCTCGGCCCACCAGGCGGGCAGAGGCGGAGCTCCTTGCGGGAAAGCGCTGCGGGCAAGGTCCGTCAGCGCATGGGCGTAGACGGGACGCTTGAAGTAGATCACCTCGCGTACGGGCTCCCAGTAATTCACCCAGCGCCAGGCATCGAATTCGGGCTCCGCCGTCAGTCCAAAATCGAATGCGACCTCGTCATTTAGGAGTTTAAGGAGAAACCAGCGCTGCTTCTGTCCGATGCAGAGCGGACTGCGATGGCGCCGCACATAGCGCGCAGGTAACCGGTAGCGCAGCCATCCCGCCGTGCTGGCAACCACTTCGATGTCCGAACTGTGCAGCCCGACCTCTTCGCGCAGTTCGCGCAGCACCGCCTCCTCGAGCTCCTCGCCTTCGCGCACGCCGCCCTGTGGAAACTGCCAGCCGCGCCCCCCCATGCGCCGCCCCAGGAATACCTCGCCCGCGCCGCGCATCAGGACGATGCCGACGTTGGCGCGGTAGCCGTCCGAGTCAATTACGTCGTTCATGATGTCTTTGGGGGAGTCTGCCATAACGGCGCTTGTGGTGAGCAAGCCCGGCCTTTTAGGCTAGCGCGCCTGCATCCCCTAGAGCGTGAACCGGTCGATGTTGAGGAGAGCTGTCTTTCGGTCGGCCGCCTGGCGGCGCATGGGCGCCCTCGCCGCTCTCGCCCTGGTCGTATTTTGCGCCTCGCTTATGTCCGGCAGCTCCGGTATTGGCTTCACGCGCGCGTTCGCCGTGTTGAGCGGCGGCCACGACGAGGCGGTGCGAAGCGTGCTCGTTCAGGTGCGGCTGCCGCGCTTGCTGGCCGGCTTCGGCGTGGGCGCGCTGCTGGCGCTCGCCGGAGTGTTGCTGCAGGCACTCTTTCGCAACCCCCTCGCCGACCCGTTTGTGTTGGGAGTGTCCGGCGGGGCGGCGGTGGGCGCCTTATGTGCAATGCTCGCCGGATGCGCGGCGCTCGTCGTGCAGGGATGCGCGGTCGCTGGAGCGCTGGGATCGGTCGCCATGGTCTACTTTCTCTCACGCGGCGGCGGCACCGCGCGCCTCCTCTTGACAGGCATCGTGGTCGCGAGCGCCTGCGGCGCCTTCGTCAGCGTGCTCCTGGCGCTTGCAACCTCGGTACAAGTGCGCGGCATGGTGTTTTGGCTCGCGGGCGATTTGAGCTGGGCGCTTTCGCCGCGGGCGAGCCTTGCGGCCGCGCTCCTCGCCGCGGTGCTCGCGGTAATCGTGGCGCGCCCGTTGAACGTCCTGGCTGCGGGGGAGCTGCGCGCGCGCGCCGTGGGGCTCGACCTTGAAACCTGGCGTACGCTGCTCTTCATTTCCTGCGCACTGCTTACCGCCATCGCCGTCGTGAGCGCGGGAACCGTCGGCTTCGTGGGCCTCATCACGCCGCATGCGGTGCGGCTGATTTTCAGGACGAGCGATCACCGCCTGGTGGCACCCGCCTCGGCGCTCGCCGGCGGCACGGTGCTCGCGGCGGCGGATCTCATCGCACGCACCGTGGCCAGCCCGCGGCAATTGCCGGTGGGCGCCATCATGGCCATCGTCGGCGCACCGATCTTCCTGATTCTGCTGCGCTCAAAGAGCCGCAACACTCACTAGCACTCGCTTGGATTCTCACCGAGTCCGCCGAGGTCAACACGACGCCGCGCGGTGGGCTCGGCAAGAGTGGGGTCAATCAAAGCGTAGACACCACGCAGTGAATGATCGTCATTCACACCCGGCAGGCAGTCCCTTGGAACCGCACCGGCGCGCGCCTTAAGCGAAATTGCCTTGGGCGAGGAAATCGAGGTAATCGCGTACCACCGAAGCCTTGCCTTCCTTGACCAACGCCTCAGCCGTGCGGTCTCCGAAGGCTGCCATCGGCTGCGCGCGATACCAGGCCATGGCCTGCTGCTGTCCACCGGCCCAGGGCATGACGCGCACGATCACTTCCAGCATCTCCCGCGCGCGCGTCTGCGTCTTCCCCGCCTGCGCTCGCTTCGCTTTATAGAGCGAGTCGCGGCTCAGACCTAACGTGAACGCCAGCTGTGTCTTGGACATCCCAAACGCATCGGCCACCCGATCGATGATCGCACGCCCCTGCCCATCCAGCAGCGTCTTGAGCAGCGCGGGTAGCGTCAACGCCTGCTCGAGTTCCCCAGTCGACTTCGTCCGGTGTATCGCATGCGTGGCATGTTTGCCAGTCCGACTTGTCCGTTTTCTCGTGATTGATCTGGATGCCGAGTTCATTGAGCCGACTCGAGTTCTGGTACGTGGTGAGCCTGGAGTCGAAGACCAGTTATTCGGGTTAGGCTAGCGGACGGTCGCTTCCGCAAAGGCCACCCGATTGCGTCCCGCACTTTTCGCACGATAGAGCGCGGCATCCGCCGCGGCGATCAGCCGGTCGCCGAGCGCCTGGTGATCGCGCAAATCCGCTTCGGGCGCTGCCGCGGCGACGCCGATCGAGAGCCCAACCGCCTCCTCCACGTCTGCTGCGAGCGTAATAGGCCGACCGCCCACCGCCTTCAGGATGCGCGCTGCCACGCGCTCGGCATCAACCATGTTGCTGCCTTCCTGCAGTAGCAGCGCGAACTCGTCGCCGCCGAAGCGTGCGCCCGTGTCACTGGTGCGCATCTGCGTGCCAATGCGCACGGCGACTTCATGCAACACCGCATCGCCCACTAGATGGCCGAAGCGATCGTTGATCTGTTTGAAATAATCGATATCGACCATCAAAAAGGCGACGGTATGGCGCAGGCGCTGCGCGCGCGCGAGCTCCTCGCGCAGGCGCGCCTGCAGATAGCGCCGGTTATAGAAGCCGGTCAGGTAATCCGTGAAGCCGCTTCTCATGAGGCGCGCGCGGTTGACCCCGTTTTCCAGACACACAGCGCTCACCAGCCCCAGGTGCGCGAGAAAGTCGGTGGCGAGCTGCGCTTCAAAGCGGGCGGTGTCGGCGCTGCCAAACATCAGAATGCCCTCGATCGCCTTGTTCTGGCGCACCGGGATCAGTGCGACGCTGCCGAGTCCCGCCACTCCGGGAAAGAGCGCGGCATGCTGCGCTTGCTGGAAGCTTCCGAGCCAGGGTCGCTCGAGCCCCTCGACGAGCGGCGCAAGCGTCGCGAGGTGGTCGACGAACTGAATCGCGTCTTTGTGCTCCTCGACGATCGGATCGTTCCAGAGGAGATGGCGGATCTCATGATCCGGATCGCGCAGCGCAAGGGCGACCGCGTCGAGCTGATAAGAGCTCTTCAGGTCCTCGAAGAAGATCTTGAAGAGCTCCCCCAGGGTATTGGCGCGCAGCAGCTCAAGCTCTTTCGCCTGCGTCTTCTGCAGGATCGTATTGTTCCGAACCACTTCGGAGGTGAGCCCAGTGAGGCGGGCCTGGAGCACGCGATTCTGAGCCTCAAGTGCCGCAAGACTTGCGGCTGACGGGACCTGGCGCATCGGACGAGCCACTCCTTTGGTTAAGAACGAACGGCGCGCCTAAGCGCGACGCTCGGTGAGAACTTTGCGATCCTCCAGATAGTCCTGACCGCGGCGCATCAGGGCGACGAACGCCGCGTGATCCTGCGACAGCACGGCGGTGCGGATGCGCTCCACGGCCTTCGACAGGGCCTCCAGCGACTCCGCGCCGTAGTCATTCAGGCTTTGAATCTCATAGTAGAGCTCCGGATTATCGCGCGCGACACGGGCCGCGACATCCAGCTGCGCGTCAAAAGTGGTGCTCGAGAGCCGCGCCAGGCGCGGGGCGGCCTCGCCGCTCTCGGCGAGCGCCGTGAAGAAAGCGATGTTCAAGGCATGCGAGAGCCCGAGCACATAGGCGATCAAGCGGTCGTGGTCATCCAGGCTCATCACCACCTGCTCGGCCATGGTGGGTACGAAGAGCTCCTGCACCGCAGCGAGCGCGGGAGCACACCCCAAATCAACAAAGATCACGTGCCGTCCGGAGAGCAGCTCCGTATCCGGGCCAAACATCGGATGCACCGAGGTCACCTTGCAGCCATGCGAGCGCAGCGCCAGGAGTCCGGCACGCAGTGGCGACTTCAGCGAGCCGATGTCAAAGATCACCCCCGGCGGGCGCCGCAGTGCAAGGTCGCGCAGGATGGCATCGGTGACGCCGAGGGGGGTGGCGAGCATGATGAAATCATGCAGCAGATCGGTGTCGCGCCAGTCCGCGACGCGAGCGACGCCCGCCGCGCCGCCTGCCGGATCGGCCACTTCGACGGCAAAGCCCTGCGAGCTCAAGAAGTCCACGAACCAGCGGCCCATGAGACCCGCGCCGCCGATGACGAGCACGCGTCGACCGCTGCCCGCACCGCGCGCGGCGACACTGGCGCGCTCCTGAGTCGTGAGCGAGGAGCGGATGAGAAGGCGCAAGAGATCCTCCGCCAGGGCCGGCGAGACACCGAGCTCCGCGGCCGTGCTGCGCACGCCGAGGATGACCTCGCGCTCGCGCTCGTAGTCCCGGGTCGGCCTGCCGGTGGCGCGCTTCACGCGCGCGACCTCGCCGCTCACGCTCTTGCGCTCCGCCACGATGGCCAGCAAGCGTCGATCGATGTCGTTCAGGCGCCGGCGCAGCTCGTCAAGCGTGGTGTCATCGCCCGTCATTCGAAAAACTCATGGTGCAAAGGAATCCGTGTTCGCAAGCCTTAGCGTGCGAGCAAGTGCAGCCGGGCGCAAGAGTCTCTACCATTTGCCAATGACACCGACCCGCGCGCCTCTGTCCGACCCCGTGCCCCGAGATCCCATGCCGATCGTGAGCCGGTGGCTCAAGGATGCTTGGGAGCTGCGCCAGCAACCGAACCCGAACTCCATGGTGCTCGCCACCACGTCGGCCGACGGCCGGCCCTCCGCGCGCGTCGTCCTCTGCAAGGACCTCATCGAGGAGCCGGGATATCTGGTGTTCTACACGAATTACGAGTCGCGGAAGGGCGAGGAGCTGGCGGCGTTTCCGCACGCCGCCGCCGTGATGCACTGGGATCAGCTGCAGCGGCAGGTGCGCATCACCGGGCCGGTGACGCGCTCGCCCGCCGCGGAGAGCGATGCTTATTTCGCATCCCGGCCCTGGGCGAGTCGTATCGCCGCTTGGGCGAGCGCGCAGAGCCGTCCCATCGCCGCGCGGGCGAATCTCGTCGCAGCGGTCGCCGCTGCGGCCCGACGCTTCAACGCGCCCGATCCCGCCCAGCCGCCGCCGGGGGATGCGGATTTCAACATTGCGCGTCCGCCGCATTGGGGCGGCTATCGCCTCTGGGCCGAGGGGGTGGAACTGTGGCAGGAGGGGAAATCACGTATCCACGATCGCTTCTTGTGGACCCGAAAACTCATCCCCGGCGGACCCGAGGGCTTTACAGGCGGTGCGTGGTCCGTCGCGCGCCTGCAGCCCTGACGCATGACTGCTTCATCGAGCGCCGGTGCGTCGTTGGCGACCCACGCACTCAGTATCCGGGCGGGAACGCGCGAGCTGGTAAACGCGCTGACGGCGACGTTTTCACCCCGCGAATTCATCGCCATTCTGGGCAGAAACGGTTCGGGTAAAACGCTGACGCTGCACACGCTCGCGGGATTGCGGCCGGCCGCTGCGGGAAGCGTGCGCCTGGATGGCGCGCCGCTCGCCACGCTGCCGCGTCGCAAGATTGCGCGCCGCATCGGTGTGCTGCTGCAAGATCTGGAGGAGAGCTTCACGACCACGGCGCTCGAGAGCGTGCTCATCGGCCGCCATCCTCATCTGGCACCCTGGCAATGGGAAGGACCCGAGGATGAGCGCATCGCGCGCGCGGCCCTCCTACAAATGGATCTGGCTGACTTTGCCGACCGCCGCACCGACACGCTCTCGGGCGGCGAACAGCGGCGCGTGGCGATTGCTGGCCTACTGGCGCAGGAGCCCGACGTCTATCTCGTCGATGAGCCCACCAATCATCTGGATCCGCATCATCAGCTCGCGGTGCTGGCGCTCCTAAAGGATCTGGCCTCACGAGGCGCGAGCATCATTGCCTCGCTGCACGATCCGACGCTTGCGGCCCGGTTTGCGGATCGCGTGCTGCTCGTCTTCGGCGACGGCACCTGGCGCCTGGGCCCTGCCGCTGAAATCCTCACCGAGAACACCTTGAGCGAGCTCTACTCGACGCCGATGATGGAATTGGCCGCGGGCGGCCGCCGCGTGTTTGCCAGCGCCTGACTTCAGGAATAATTCCGCAAGGGGAGAGCACTTGCGCCCGTGCGCGCCGGCGGCAACGGGCGACGCTTGCTGCGCAGCGGGTGCGTGGTAAACGGGATGACCACCGCATCTTCGGCACTTCGCTCGTCGCGCGGCGTTTCGGTCGGAGTCAAAAGCGTCTCGGCCGCTTCGAGCGTGGCGCACGCCTGCCGCAGTGCCGACTCGAGCAGTTCCCGTCTCACATTCCCCTCGGGCACTCTGAAACCGGCCGTGCCGAGCGCCTTGCCGCTGACCGCCATCGCGGTTTCGGCGGCCTCCGCCGCAATGCTGGCCCTCCATACGGCCTCGGTCTGCGGCTCCTCGAGCGAGGTCAAACGCGAATACTGGGTCCGCAGGAGATTGATCTGATTGCGCCCCGCGATTAACGGCGGTCTGCCACCTGCAAGGACGGCCAGATTGGCCTCATACAGTTGGCGCAAAGCCTGCAGGCTCATGCTGAGAGCGCTGCGCAGACGGCGCGCGTCGCCGCGCAGCTTTGCGGCTTGCGCCCGTTGCCTGAACGCATGAATGCCAATGAGGAGCACCGCCATCATGCCAATCTGGCCGAAATGTTCGAACATCGTAGTCTCCTGTCGTTTTCCGCCAAATTGAAGTGGCGGCTGATACTCTCGAAAGCTTAGTCCCGTGCGCCACTCCCCGGCAACGAGAGCTCGGAGCCGAACTCCCGAGCGTCCGCGCGCAGGGACGGCGGTTGCGCTACTCTGGAGTCACAACGGGCGCAGCGCGCCCCCCGGTTTACCGCTTGATGCATTGAGACTACATAAGATGATCGGATCGCTCATCCTGTCGCCGCAGTTTGCAACCTTCCTGCTGGCCAGCCTGCTCCTGGCGATTACTCCAGGTCCCGGCGTCATCTATATCCTGACGCGCACTCTAAGCCAGGGAAGAAGCGCGGGCCTTGCATCGGCGTGCGGGATCGCACTCGGCAACCTCGCCAATGCAGCCGTGGCGGCGCTCGGCCTGGCGGTCGTCATCGCCGCTTCAGCGGCGGCCTTTACCGCCGTCAAGTTCGGGGGAGCGGCTTATCTGGTGTTTCTCGGCGTGCAGACGCTGCGCGCCAAACCCGTCTCGCATCCGGACGCTGCGCCCGCAGTGAAGGTGTCAGCCGGCCGGCTCTTCCGCGCCGCGTTTTGGGTGGCCCTGCTGAACCCGAAGACCGCCCTCTTTTTCGCGGCCCTCCTGCCGCAATTCATTCAGCCGACCGCGCAACCCCTCGCGCAGACCTTATTCCTAGGCTCGGTGTTCGTCGTGCTCGCCTTATGCACGGATACGATGTATGTGTTCGCTACGGCCGCGCTCGCATCCACCCTGCGGGCGCGCTCGGGAGGACGTCCTGTGGGGCGCTACCTCTCCGCGGCAACCTTTGTGGGACTCGGTGTCTATGCTGCGCTGACGAGCCCGCGCGCGACCCGATAGCGTAAGCCCGCAACCGAGCGCGCTCAAGGATGCGCGCCGTTCAGCACCTCGCGGATCACGCCATGCATCGGCCCATTCGTCGCGAGCACGGAATTCAAACCGAGAGCCGGCGCCCGCCCCTCCAGATCCGTGACGGTGCCGCCCGCCTCGCGAATGATGACCGTGAGCGCCGCCACATCATAAATGTTGATGTCGGATTCAATCACGACTTCGAGCGAGCCGCGCGCGAGCAGGTGGTAGTGGACGAAATCACCGTAGCCGCGTGTGCTGTAGGCATGCTCGATGAGATGGCTCATGCGCTGCCAGCGCGACGAGCGCGCGAACGTCTTGATGTTGCCGGTCGAAATCGTCGCCCCCGCCAGATTCGCGATAGTGCTGACGCGAATCGGCCGGCCGTTCATGAACGCGCCCGCGCCCTCCTCGGCCCAGGCGAGCTCTCCGTAGACCGGCGCGCTTGAGACCCCGAGCACGGGCCGCCCGCCGCGCCACAGTGCGATCTGCGTCGAGAAGAACGGGACGTCGCGCACGAAGCACTTGGTGCCGTCGATGGGATCGACGATCCAGATCGCCTCCGCATCCATCGCGTGCTGACCGCTCTCCTCGCCGTAGAATCCGTAGGACGGAAAACGCGTGGCCAACAGCTCGTGGATGCGCTTCTCCGCGAGCATGTCCGCCTCGGTCACCGGCGAGGCATCGGGCTTGACCCGCACGCCGATGCCGCGCCCGTAGTGCGCACGAATGACGTCGGCCGCCGCCTCGGCGGCATCGAGTGCGGCCTGCAGCTCCTTTGATACCATGAGACTCATCCGAATGGCGTGTCCGCGAGCCTAACGCAACGGAGCGAGCTATGGGTAACCGCCTGAGCAAGATCTACACGCGCACCGGCGATGACGGCACCACGGGGTTGGGGGACGGCAGCCGTGTCGCCAAGGACGACGCGCGCGTCGAGGCGTACGGCACGGTCGACGAGCTCAACTCGGCCATTGGCATGATCCTGAGCATTGCCGAATTGCCTGCCGCAATCACCGCCGCGCTCACCGAAGTGCAGCACGATCTGTTCGATCTCGGCGGCGAGCTGTGCATTCCCGGATCACGCGCCATCCAGGCGCAGCACGTCACCCGGCTCGAGGCGACCCTTGATGGATTCAACGACGCTCTGCCACCGCTGAAGGAATTTATTCTTCCGGGCGGCGGGCCGGCCGCGGCGGCGTGCCATCTCGCACGCACCATCGCCCGCCGCGCCGAGCGCCGCGTCTGGTCGCTCGCGAAGAAGGAGGCCTTGAGCGCGGACCTCACCCATTATTTGAACCGCCTGTCGGACCTGTTGTTCGTGATGGCCCGTGTCCTCGCGCGCCATGAGCGCGGCACGGAGGTCCTGTGGCGCCACGATCGCGGCCAGGGGCGCTAAGCCAACAATCGCCGCAGACGCTCCCAGGAGAAGGCGCTGCCCGGATCGGTCTTCCTGCCGGGCGCAATGTCGCTGTGGCCCACCAGGCGCTCGCGCGAGAGTGACGGATAGGCTGCGAGGAGCGCCTGGATAAGGCGCGCCAGCGACTCGTACTGCGCATCCTCGTAGGCCAAATCATCCGTGCCCTCAAGCTCGATGCCCATCGAGAAGTCGTTGCACGCCGAGCGGCCCTCGTAGGAGGACTCGCCCGCGTGCCAGGCGCGCTCCGAGAAGGGGACGTACTGAACGACCTGCCCGCCGCGCCGGATGAGCGCGTGCGCCGAGACACGCAGCTCGGCGACTTCGCGAAAGGAAGGATGCGCATACACATCCAGGCTTCCGGTGAAGAGCTGATCGATCCACGCGCCACCGAATTCTCCCGGCGGCAGGCTGATGCCGTGCACGACCATGAGTTCGGCAGCGCTGCCCTTGGGGCGCGCATCAAAGTGCGGCGACAGCACCTGTCTTGCAGAGGCGAGAAGAGCGGTGGCCGGATCAATGTGCATGCGCGGAATTCTGCCACAATAGCTGCGCGCCACGCGGAAAATAGCCCATGAACGACAGCAATGCGCCCTACGTTGCACGCGACCTCGCGCACGTCTGGCATCCGTGCACGCAGATGAAGGATCACGAGCAGGTGCCGCTCGTGCCGATTCGCCGCGGCCGCGGCGTATGGCTCGAGGATTTCGCGGGGCGCCGCTATCTCGACGCCGTCAGCTCCTGGTGGGTGAACCTCTTCGGCCACGCGAACCCGCGCATCAATGCGGCGATCGCCGCGCAGCTGCAGGAGCTCGAGCACGTCATCCTCGCCGGCTTCACCCACGAGCCCGTGATTGCGCTGAGCGAGGCGCTGGTCAAGGTGGCACCCTCCGGCCTCACGCGCTGCTTCTACGCGGACAACGGCTCCTCTGCAGTCGAAGTCGCGGCGAAGATGAGCTTTCATTATTGGAGGAACGTCGGTCGGGCCGCGAAGCGGCGCTTCATTACGCTTTCGAACAGCTATCACGGCGAGACCCTGGGCGCGCTCGCGCTCGGTGACGTCGAACTCTACAAGGCGACCTATCAGCCGCTCCTCATGGACGTTCGCGTGGTGGGCTCGCCGGACTGCTTCGGGCGCGCGCCGGGTGCGACCTGGGCCGAGCACTCGGCCCACCGATTTGCGCTCATGGAGGAAGCGCTCGCGCGCCATCACGAGGAGACGGCGGCGGTGATCGTCGAACCTCTGGTGCAGTGCGCCGGCAGCATGCGCATGTACGATCCGGTCTATCTGGCGCTCCTGCGGCAGGCCTGCGACCGTTACGGGGTACATCTCATCGCCGATGAAGTCGCGGTCGGATTCGGGCGCACCGGGACGCTGTTCGCCTGCGAGCAGGCGGCGATCCGCCCGGACCTCCTGTGTTTGTCCAAGGGACTGACGGCAGGCTACCTGCCGCTGTCCGTGGTCATGACGACCGAGGAGATCTACGCCGCTTTCTATGATGAGTACGTGAAGATGAATGCCTTCCTGCACTCACACAGCTACACCGGCAATCCGCTCGCCTGCGCGGCCGCGCGTGCGAGCCTTGCGATTTTTGCGGCCGATGATGTCCTCGCGAAGAATCGCCTGTTGGCCGCGCACATGGGCGCACGGGCACAGGCGCTCGCCGCTCACGCGCACGTCGCCGAAGTGCGCCAGCGCGGCATGATCGTGGCGATCGAGCTCGTCAAGGACAAGGCTACTCGCGAGCCTTTCGCCTGGCAGGAGCGGCGCGGGCTGCGCGTCTACCGTCATGGCTTGGAGCGCGGCGTGCTGCTGCGCCCGGTGGGCAATGTCGTGTACTTCATGCCGCCCTACGTGATCACCCCCGAGGAGATCGATCTCATGGTGACCGTGGCACACGAGGGTATTGAGAAGGCGACGTGCGACTGACGCGGGTCTACGTCGAGGCGCCTCTGGTAAGCGGCGGCCGCTGCGTTATTGCCGGCAGTGCGGCCCATCACATGGTGCGCGTACTGCGCCTTGACGCGGACTCGGCGGTGACGCTTTTTGATGGCACGGGCGGTGAGTATGCCGCGCGTGTGGAATCGATACGCAAGGATGCCGTGCTCGTCGAGGTCGGCGCTCGCGCTGCGACGGAGCGCGAGTCGCCGCTGGCAGTGACGCTCGCCCAGGGCGTATCGCGCGGCGAGCGCATGGACTGGGTCATCCAGAAGGCAACCGAGCTCGGCGTGCGGCGCATCGTGCCGCTCATCACCGAGAGAAGCGTCGTACGCCTCGATGCGCGCCAGGCGCAGAAGAAATCGCAGCACTGGCGCGGCATTGCCATCGCCGCCTGCGAGCAGTGCGGCCGCAATCGCCTGCCCGAGTTGGCGGCGCCGGAGGATTTGCTGCGGTATCTCGCGAGCGAGGCTTCCAAAGAGACCCTGCGGCTGTTGTTATCGCCCGCCGGAACGCTGCGCATCGGTGCCCTCGATCCTCAGAAGAAGAGCACTCTTTTGATTGGGCCCGAAGGCGGTCTGACGACGGCGGAAAGAGCCGCGGCAATCACGCAGGGGTTTGTCGAAGTGCAGTTGGGCCCGCGGATCCTGCGGACCGAGACCGCGGCCATCGCCGCGCTCGCCGCCCTGCAGTGCTCATGGGGCGACCTGTAGGCTGACGCGACCCATCGTCTGACGCGCACGCACGTGCTGCGCGATGATCACGCCCGAACCTCGGTGGCCGCTTCTTTTGCAAAAAGCTCGAGCAACGACGGCCAGCCGCCGTCGACGGCGTTGCGCATGGTCTCGCCGGCAGTCGCGCCCATGCGTTCAAAATTCCGGTGCTCGAGCTCGACTCGCGTGCCGCCCGCCGCGTCCGCCGAAAATCGCACTTCGACTTCCGAGGCAAACTCGGCGCGTGCATCCGGCTTCCACTGGGCGCTGATCTCCCAGCTGACGACGAAGCGCTGCGCAGGCTCCCAGACGCGCACATGGCCTACGACCACATCGGTGCCGTCCTCATGCTTCGTGTACCAGCGCCCACCCGCAAAGGGCTCGATGATGGACTCGCGAATCGGCGCCGCGCCGATGCCATGGCTCTTGGGCCACCAGCGATTGATCCCCGCGGTGAACACCTCGAAGGCCCGTGCACGAGTCGCCTGCACCACGACGACCTTGCGCACGGGCGTGATGCTGATTGTGCGATTCAAGCCTGTTTCCTCCGGCGGGGTGTTGCGGGGACTTCCACTTCTTTCTTGAAGGCTGCGAGCGCTTCATCCCAGAACTCATCGAGCCAGCGGCGCAGCTCACCGAGGCCGAGCGGATCGATGTGATAGATGCGGCGCGCGCCTTCGGATCGGTCGGCCACCAGTCCCGCCAATTTCAGGGCCTTCAGATGCTGCGAGACGGCGGGCCTGCTGACCGGGAGGTCCGCCGCAATCTCGCCCACCGAGGCGGCCTTGCCGCGCAGGCGCTCGAAGACAGCGCGACGGGTCGGGTCCGCCAGTGCGCTCAATGCCATTCCGTAAGCCATAACTTACGGTAAGCGATCACTTACAACCTGTCAAGCCTCATTGATGACCGCCGGCTCCGGCTAGAATCGCGTTGCCGCGCTTCTGACGACTACTGAAAATGTGAGGCTCGCCATGCCGCGCTTTTTTCTCACGCTCGCCCTGGCCTTGTGCGTGCTGCCCCTGCCCGCAGGGGCCGAGGAACGCGCCGCGTCCAGCCATTATTTATTTGTCTGGGCCGGAGATAAGGCCCAGAAGGGCAACGACTTTCTCGCGGTCATCGATGCCGACCCGTCCTCGGCATCCTATGGCCGCCTGGTGACGACCCTCGCGACGGACCAAAAGACCATGCGTGTGCATCACACGGAATACACGATGCCCGCGAGCGGAATGCTCTTTGCCAACGACCATGACGCGGGGCGCACCTTCATCTTTGATGTCCGCGATCCCCTGCATCCCAAGACCGTGACCTCCTTTACCGACATGGCCGGCTACATGCATCCGCACTCCTATCTGCGGCTGCCCAATGGGAATGTGCTGGCGACGTTCCAGCATGCGCACCATGGGGGCAGCGACGGCTCCATGGGGCAGACCGGCGGGCTGGTGGAGATCACTGACCAGGGCCAGGTGGTGCGCTCGGCGAGCAACGCGGATCCCGCATTTGCAGACGCGCTCCTCATGCCCTACAGCCTGGTGGTCCTTCCGGAGCTCGACCGCGTCGTCTCCACCAACTCATCCATGCACGATGAGGATATTTTCAGCGGCGTGACCTATCAGACCTGGCGTCTCTCCGATCTCAAGCTCCTGAAGACCGCCTACTTTGATGTGGGTCCCAACCGCTACGCGCAGATCAGCCCGGAAGAGCCGCGCCGGGGCCCGGACGGCTCCGTCTTTGTGCAGACTCTGGGTTGCGGCATCGAGCGCATTACGGGCGTGGGCGCCAACGATCCCCAATCGAATCTCGTCTATGCCTTCCCCGGCAACTGGTGCGGTGTGCCCAGCATCGTCGGTCACTATCTCGTGCAGAGCGTGCCCGCGGTGCATGGTTTCATCGTGCTGGACATTGCGAATGCGGCCCGGCCGGTGGAAACCTCGCGACTCAAGCTGAGCGATTCCTATCATCCTCACTGGAGCGCCTGGGATCCGAAGACGCACCGTCTCGTCGCCACCTCGGGTTACACGCCGGAGGATCGCCTTTATTTGCTGAAGCTGAACCAGACCACGGGTGTGCTCAGCGTGGATGACACTTTTCGTGACGCAGACGGCGCTCCCGGCTTCAGTTTTGCTGAGCGCAAGTGGCCTCACGGCTGGACCGGGGTGGGCACGCCCCATGGCGCGGTCTTCTCGCGCTGAAGATCTGACGGAACTTCAGGCGCTCCACGGGCATTCTCTCCTCAGCAACTCCCCGGCTTCCATTACTTCGATGCGTTAGGTCTATCAAATCGCGAATTGATATCGAACGAATTGTATGTTTGACGCCTTTGAATGTTTCGTCTGCCGCAAGGTCATGACGCTGTTCGGTGCGGATCCCGGCCGCTGCCCCGGGTGCGGTTCTGTCCACGGTCAGGTCATTACCCAGCACCATGTGCATCAGGCGGCGAAGGCGGGCCCTCGCCGCGCACTGCCTCGGCGACGCTCAAAGAAGGCCTGACGGTCGGCAAAAGCCCCGGCCTTAAAGGCCGGGGCTCTGTGCACAAGGCGCATCAACGTTATGCGACGAGTGCGTCCCAGCGCTGCAGGTTGGGCGAGTGCAGCGTCCAGCCTTACCACCTGCTTCGTTGGTCATTGCACTGGGTTGCACTGCACTCGTCTGCACCAGGTCCCTACGGGCAGGTCGCCGTGTAGAATTTCTTGGCTCCAGTGCTATCGGTAAAGGTAACGCCGAGCGACGCGGCGTGCATCGAGAGCGATTCAATGATCCCGCCATTGCTGGCCGAATGCGAAACTGAAGTTACCCTAACGGTGTTCAATTGGATGGTGGTGTCTTCCACCGCGCTCGAATTCACGAAGTGCAGAGTGGCGTTGAATGTGCCCGTCTGTTCAAGCACATTGCGCGCAAAGTATTGACTCGTCACGTCGATAAGCTTTTCCATGCTGGTATCACTGCATTGCGCGGTCGTCCCACTGTTGGAGAAACCTTGGCTGTAGGAGAGGATGTCGATATCTCCTGCATAGGGCGCAGTCGTGACGGGACCCGTAACGCCCGGTACATGGAGATAAATGTTGTCTGCCCAGGCGTTGGAGGCTGCTGCGACACTCAAGACGCTGATCAGGGCTGCATAAAAGAAGCGGGTGCGTGGTTGCATGGTGTCCTCGATATGGATTGAATGAGATTGCCGTCCGGAACGGACTGCAAATTTTTGCCTAATGAGAGGCTCGCGCCGTAATCGGCGCTTCGAGCTTCCGTCGTGTTTCTGTCCCCCAAAGAAATTTGGTCATGCCGTGCGGCGGCTCGAGCGGCCGCACGCGACCCGCACGATACGCTTAGCCAGGGGCCGACGCCCGAAAAGATGGAAGTCTCTGTGCGCGCACAATAACGCACACGCCGTTCGAGTCGCTCGGGGAGAGCGAAGCACCGTCCGGTTTACAAGGAACCGTAATCGGCGTAAATGACGCTTCAGCGGTCAGCCTGTGGGGAACGCTGATCCGAATAATTATGTTAACAGGCCCGCGATCGAACCTGCTGCCGTCCTTTTTAGGCCGCAATGGAATCTGTCGAAAAAGCTCTGAACACAAAATCTTGACCAGAGGGGAGAATCGACATGCGTAAATTCACGTGGGCATTCGGCTTGTTGGCGGCACTGCTTTGGACCTGCCCGCAACTCGCACACGCGCAGGCAGTCCGAACTTGGGTGTCCGGTGTGGGCGACGACGCCAACCCCTGCTCCCGCACGGCTCCGTGCAAGACTTTCGCCGGCGCCATCTCGAAGACCGCCGCAGGCGGTGAGATCGACACCTTGGATCCCGGTGGGTTTGGCGCCGTAACAATCACCAAAGCAATCACGCTCGCCCAGGAAGGCACGGGCGAAGGCGGCGTTTTGACCGCGGGCACAGACGGCATCGTCGTCAGCGCGGGGTCAGGGGACGTCGTGATTCTGCGGGGTTTACAGCTTGACGGCGGACCGGTCAGCTCGGGCAGCCCGGCTGGGGTTCAGTTTAATACCGGCGGTGTGCTGATGGTGCAGAACTGCGCGATCCGCAATTACACGGGGACGCCGGGCATCGGCATTAACTTCGCCCCGACTGGGGCCTCCTCGCTCTACGTGTCTGATACGGTGGTCTCGACCAATAGCGGCGGCGGGATCTTGATTGCGCCAGCCGGCGGCAGCGCCAAGGCCAGCATTACACGAGTTCACTCAGTAGACAACGGATTCGGGGTCAAGGCAGATGGCACCGCGGGCAAGGTCGATCTCACTATTTTCGACAGCGTCGCGTCCGCCAACGCAGGCGCCGGATTCTGGGCATTCAAAAATGCCAGCGTCAACGTCAAGCACTCCATCAGTACTCATAACGGCCCGGGCCTGGAAGCCTCCGGCGGCGCGAACGCAAAACTGCGGGTCGGGGACTCCACCGTGATGGGCAATGCGACCGGGGCTGTCATCGGGACCGGCGCCACGATGAATTCCTACGGCAACAATCAGATCGACGACAACACCGCGCCGGGGGCCACCATTCCGACGACGCCTCTCAAATAGCGCCGCCCTCTCCGGTGCCGGACACGACGCGGACGCGCAGGCGCTCCGCCTCGTGTCCGGATTTGATGGAAACGCGCGACGCGATTCTCTGTCACATCTCAACCGCCGCCTGAAGGCAGAAAGTCATACCACTACTTTGATTGCACGCTCCGGCTAAGCGTTGATGTGCGTCTCTTGCGCGATCATGTCCTCCAGGCGCTCGAGATCCGGCACCAGAGGCGTCTCATTCACCATGCGGATCTGGCAGACGATGGGCGCGCGCTCTTCAATGGCGCGTGAATTATCCGGCCGCACCACATCCGAACTCACCCGCACGAGCTGCGGGAAGCCCTGCGAAACGATGCCGAAGTAGCCGCCTTCCAGGCGCGAGCCGATGCAATGGAACACGACGATGCGCGTGCGCCCGGAGGCCGGCGGAATATTGTGTCCGCACGCGCCCTCGAAGGAGACGAGCGGTACCTGGCGGCCATTCCAGGTGACGGTGCCGATGTACCAGGGCGGCGCGCCGGTCATCTCCGAGGGCGTGTGAAAGCCGATGACCTCGGCCACACAAGCGCGCGGGATGATGAGCCGCCCGTCGACGAGCGGGATCAGCAGGCTGTAGACCTCTTGCACTCTTTCGGGCATCGCGTGCTCCTAAAGGTCAGCGCGCTTCGGCGAGCTTGCGCGAGCTCTGCGCGGCGCGGTGCCGCTCGACGAGCGGCGCAATGGCATCCAGGAGCTGCGCCTCCTGGTAGGGCTTGCCGAGGTAATCATCCACGCCGATCTCGATGGCGCGCGCGCGGTGCTTCTCCCCCGAACGCGACGTGATCATGATGATGGGCACATCGCGCAGGCGCGGATCGTTGCGCACGTGCGCCGCGACCTCGTAGCCGTCCATGCGCGGCATTTCGATGTCGAGCAGGATGATATCGGGCACGTGATCCTGCAGCAGCGTGACCGCATCCATGCCATCGCGCGCCGTCAACACGCGCATGCCGTTTCTCTCCAGCAGCCGCTGCGTCACGCGCCGCACCGTGATGGAGTCATCGACCACCATGGCGAAGATGCGCCGGTCGCCGCGATCGCGTGCCACGAGCGGCTGCGCTCTCTGGCGCCATTCGCTGCGCACCAGCGCCCCGATGTCGAGAATGATGACGATGCGCCCGTCGCCCAGGATGGTCGCGCCCGAGATCCCGCGGATCCGGGAGATCTGCGGCCCCACCGACTTCACGACGATCTCGCGGCTGCCGATGAGCTCATCGGTGATGAGTGCGGTCGAGTGCTCGCCGGCGCGCACCAGCACGACCGGGATCGTCACGTCCTGCTCCGGCAGCGGCGCGGGCTCGAGACCGACGAAGGTGGCGAGCGCCTGGAAGCGATACTTCTGCCCGCCGGACTCGAAGACCGGCGCGTCGGGACCCAAGTGCGCCTGCACCTCGGCCTTCGGCAGGCGCAGTACGCCCTCCACCGTCGGCAGGGGCAGCGCGTAGTACTCCTGCTCGGTGCGCACCACCAAGGCATGACTGATCGCGAGCGTAAACGGCAATCGGATGGTGAAGGTCGTGCCCTCGCCCGCGATGGATTCCATATGCAGCGCGCCACCCAGGCGCTTGATCTCCGTCGCCACCACGTCCATGCCGACGCCGCGGCCCGCCTGCTGGGTGACGACGCCTGCGGTGGAAAAGCCGGGTTCGAGGACGAGCTGCATCGCATCCTCATCGCTCAGCACCTGTTCCGCGCCCACGAGCCCGAGCGCAATGCCCTTGTCACGGATCGCCCGCAGGTTCATGCCGGCGCCGTCGTCGCTCAGGCGCACCAGCACTTCCGCGCCCTCGCGCCGCAGCTCCAGATGAATGCGCCCCGTGTCCGATTTGCCGCGCGCCAGGCGCTCCTCGGGCCGCTCGATGCCGTGCACGACGGCATTGCGCAGCATGTGCTCGAAGGGCGGCAGCATCCGCTCGAGCACCTGGCGATCGAGCTCGCCGCTCGCGCCTTCGACGACGAGTTCCGCGCGCTTGCCGCTGTCGGAGGCGGACTGCCGCACGATGCGGGCGAGACGCTGCACGTGACGCTGGAAGGGCACCATGCGCGTGCGCATCAGGCCGTTCTGCAGCTCCGTGATCGTGCGCGCCTGCTGAGTGAGGAGGTTCTGCGCTTCCTGGGTGAGGGTCTCGAGGAGCTGCTGGATGCTCGCGACGTCGCTCGCCGTCTCGGCGAGCGCGCGTGAGAATTGCTGGATCGACGAGTAGCGGTCGAGCTCGAGCGGATCGAAGTCGCCGCGGTGGCTGCCGCCCTTCTCCTCGTGACCGTGCAGGATCTGCGTTTCGGTCTCGATCTCGAGCTTGCGCAGCTGCTCCTTGAGACGCGTCACCGTGCGCGACAGCTCGCCTAGGTTGAAGTCAATCGATCCCAACTGCTGCTCGAGCCGCGCGCGCGCAATGCTGACCTCGCCGGAGGTATTGAGCATCTGATCCAGGAGCTCGGCATCCACCCGTGCCATTTCGGGCCGATCGCCGGGCGGCACCGGCTCGCGTCCCGGCGGCACCGGCTGCGGCGGCAGCAGGATGTCTTCCACGGCCGCTGCCGGGGTCGCCGGCCCCATCGGCGGTGAGTCCATCGCCGGGGTCGGCTCGGCGGCGGCGGAAAGCGGCGGGGAGAGAATTTCCTCCACGAGGGTTGCCGAGGCCTCGGGCGCGAACGGCGCGGCCGGTATTTCAGGGGGCGGCTCGGCGGCGGCGGGCGGCGCGAATTCGGCAGACGCGGATCCCGGTTCCGGCGTGATCGGCTCCTGCACGAGCGGCTCGTGCGTGATCGGTTCCTGCTCCGCGAGCTCCGCCGCGCTCCATTCGTACGCCGGCACGTGGGTCTCGGCGGGCTCGACAGGCGCGGCGTGGATTTCAAGCGCGGCGGCAGGAAATATCTCCTGCGAAGGCGCCGGCATTTCAGGCAGGGAGGCGAAAACCTCGGCGAAGGATTCCGGCAGATCAAATGATGGCGCCGGCGCTTCCGCCGCAGCAGGGGGCGCTTCAATCACATACTCGGCAAGCTCGACCGCAGGCACTTCCGCCGCCGGCGAAACTATTTCAGCCTCGGGAGCCGGCGTCTCGGCTGCGGGGGCCGCTTCTTCAGCCACCGGCTCGGGCCTAGCGGGTGCGGACTCCGCAGGGGCCGATGCGGCCGCCGCGGCCGGCGATGCCGACAGGGCCTGGAGGCGTGCGATGATCTCGCGCGCGGGCGGCAGTTGCCGGCCCATCGCCACCTGTTCGCGCATCCGCGCGAGCTCGTCGATGCTCGCCTGCAGGACATCGAAAGTGGCAGGGCTTGCCGGCACCACGCCCTGATCGATTTGCAGGACGAGGCTCTCGAGCTCGTGGCTCAAGTCCCCCATGGAGGCAATGCCCGCCATGCGCGCCCCACCCTTCAGGGTGTGCAGTGGGCGCTTCAGCGCCGAGCGCAGCTCAGCACTGTCCGGTTGCGTGCGCCAGGCGGCTATCGCGGTCTGGGCGCTCTCGAGGAGCTCGGTCGCCTCCTCGGTAAAGATGCTCGCGATCTCCGGATCAAACGGCGCGGCCTCGGCGGGCAGCTGCGTCTGCTGAGTCTGCTGCGTCTCGCGCGCCGCGTCCGCCACGCGCCGCTCGAGCGCGCTATGCGCGTGGGCAACCCGCATAAGGAGGCTCTCGTGTGTCTGGAAAAAACCCGTGGGCTCATCAAGGTTGGTCGCCACCGACTCCATGGCGGCCATGGTGTCGGAGAGCAGAATGAGATCGCCGCCCTCAAGGCCGAGGCCGCTGTCAAAGGCCTTGCGCAGCCACTGATCGAGCGGCTGCGCGAGGCGGATGCCGTGGCGCGCCTGGGCCATGTTGGAGCTGCCGAAGAGCGTGTGCACGGCGCGATAGACGTCCTCGGGCAGCACATGCGGCGGTGAGGCACTGCCCTCGCGCTCCAAATAGGCGCGCACCACCGCGGCGTGAGCGCTCGTCTCGCGCGCATAGATGTCGGCGAGCACCGCGTCGCGGCTGGCGGTGGCGGGCTCGGGAACCGCGGGAGCCTGAGGAGCTGGCGCCGCGGAGCTCTCGTCCGACGACGGAACGGGCGCGGCCGGCGCGGCGCTCGAACTTTCCGTCAACTCTTCCGCCGCCGCTGCCGCCGCGGAGACTACAACGTCCGGCCGATTCGCCGCCAGCGCATTGGCGCGCGTCAGAATGGAACCCGCGTCATGCGCCTCGGCGCGGCCGGTCTCGAGCTGATCGATCAAATGCGGCAGGGTGGCGACCGCGCTCGCGAGGGTTGCGAGGATGGGCTGCGTGCGCGAGAGGGTGTTGTCGAGGAGGCGGTTCAGAAGATTCTCGATCGACCAGGCGAATTCCGCGAGCTCGCGCGCGCCCACCATGCGGCCGCTGCCCTTCAACGTATGAAACGAGCGCCGCACCGTGACGAGCGCCTCGCGATCGAGCGGGTTTTGCTCCCAGTCGTGGAAACAGTGGCCGATCTTCTGCAGCTCCTCGCGCGCCTCCTCGATGAAGAGCTTGAGGAGATCCGGATCCTCCGTGTCCGCGAAGGCGACGCTCGCCGGCTCGCGCGCCGGCAGGATCGGCAGCACCGGGTGAGTCTGCGTCAGCCGCTGCGGCGTCTCCGGCTCCTCCTCGGCGCGCGCGAGCTGCACGGTGCGCGCAAACGAGCCCGACCCGAGCGCCTCCACCGTCGGCACCACGGGCAGCGGTTCCGCCGCGAGCACGCGCAGCGAGTTTTCCGCGTTGTCCAGCATGTACCACGGATCGCTGCGCCCGGCCTGCAGCGTTTCCATGTAGTACTCGACGCTGACGATGGAGTCCGCGAGGCGATCGAGCGAACCGAGGCTGAGCTGCCGCCCGCCCGGCTGCATCACGCGCCGCAGCTGCACGCCGATCGACTCGACGATGTCCACCGCGCGCGTCTTGCCGAGCATCAGCAGACCCGCCTTCAGTCCCCGCATCAGCTCCTGCCAGCTGTCGAGGCCCGCCGCATCGAGCGCTCCGATCACCGCCTGCGACACCGCTTCCTTGATGCGCGCCAGATTGAGGATGCATTCGCGCAGCACCGCGCTCTGCACCTGCTGGAATTCGGCGTCCTCGTCGCGTCCCGGCACGGCGCTCTTCGGCAGGATCATTCCCACCAGCTGATCGTCGAGCTTGTCCTCGACGCCGATGAGGGCGGCCGCGATCTCCACCAAGAGCGCCTCATCGGGCTTCAATTCGCCGGAGACGATCTTATCGAGGCGCTTGGTCTCGAGCATGATGTTGGTGCGCAGCTCCCCGAGCCCCAGAACGCCCAGCGTGTCGGCGATCTTGCGCAACAGCGCCGCCTGCGATCCCAGCTCCTGCGGCTGCCCCGAGCCGCGGCGCACGAAGATGTCGAGAACGTCTTTGACCTTGGAGAGGTCCTCGCGGATGGCGGCCGCCACCGTCTGCATGAGTTTGACGGAGGGTGCGGAGAGGTGCTCGCGCTCCTCCTCGACGTTTTCATCCACCGGCAGGAGCTCGGAGAGCCGGAACGAGGCACGCACGGCGACCGCGCGCGGACCCGTGGTCGTCGTGCGGCCGACGTAGTAGAGGAGATTATTGAGGAGCTCGACGTTCGGCGACTGCGCGTAGCGCGACTCGCCCTCCTCGTAGAGACGCTTGATTTCGCGGTCGGCGAGGCCCAACAGGCGCTTGATCGAGACCCCGCCCTCGAGAGCGCCTTCCTGCAGAGCCTCGATGACCGCGCCGACCACCCACCACAGCTGGAACACCGACTGCTGGGTCGCGATCTGCTCGATCTTGCTGGACACGGCCGCCAGGATCTCGAGATTCTGCGGAATGCGCTCGCCGCGGATCCAGCCGATGAGGCCGACCTGGAAACGCGTGCGCAGCCGCCGGCCCCATTGCTCGATGGTGAGCGGCTCCTCGCCGGGACCTGCGGGAACGGGCTGCGCCTGCTGGTCGGACTTCAGGTTGAGGAGCAGCAGCGTGCCTTCCGAAAGGAGCGAGCTGCCGCGCACGGCGCGCAGATCATTGAGCAGCGGCAAGAGCACCAGCGCCAGATCCCGCCCGCCGGCGAGCACGCGCTCGAGGTAGCTCGGCAGCTGCACCATGGCGCGCATCAGCGCATCCAGGCTCTCCGCCTGGCTCTTGCGCTCGGCGGCGCTCGCGAGCAGATAGCGCGTGACGTGTTCCATCTCCTCGGCGAGGAGCGCGGCACCGTAGATCTCGAGCACGCGCAGCACGCCCTGCACCTGGTGCAGCTCGCGCGCGCAGCGCTCGAGGAGGGCGAAGTTGAGCGGCTGCTCGACGTAGCTTTCGAGCGCATTGCGCGCCTCGGTGAGCGTCGCGTTGAGCTCGCGGCCCACGTAATCGAAGGTTTGAGACGCGACGTCCGCCATGGGATGAGGCCTAGGAGCCGCCCACCGCCGGCCGCAGGGAGGGGCCGTGGGCGAGTTTCGGCTCTTCGCTGGTGCGATAGGCACCGCTCGCTGCGGCGAGCGGCTCGGGAGCCGGAGCGCCCGGCAGGCGGAATCCCGACGCCGAACGGCGCAGGCCCGCGGAGAGCTCCGCCAGCTTCGCGATCGCACCGGAGGTGGCGTGGGTGGAGTCCGCGGTCTGGGCGCTGATTTCCTTCAGCACCTGCATGTTGCGCGCAATCGCCTGCGCGGCCGAGGTCTGCTCGCGGGCGCTCGCGGAAATGTTCTGCACCAGGCTTGCGATCTGATTCGAGACCTGTTCGATCTCCTCGAGCGCCGCGCCCGCATTCTCGGCGAGGAGCGCGCCGCCGACGACGTCGGTGGTGCTGCGCTCCATCGACACGACGGCCTCGTTGGTGTCGGTCTGAATGGTGCGTACCAGCACCTCGATCTGCTTGGTGGCATTGGCCGCGCGCTCCGCGAGGCGCTGCACTTCGTCGGCGACCACCGCGAAGCCGCGACCGGCCTCGCCCGCCATGGACGCCTGGATGGAGGCGTTCAGCGCGAGGATGTTGGTCTGCTCGGCGATGTCATTGATGAGCTCGATAATGTTGCCGATCTCCTGCGAGCTCTCGCCCAGGCGCTTGATGCGCTTGGAGGTCTCCTGGATGGTCTCGCGGATGGCGTTCATCCCGTCGATCGTGCGGCGCACCGCATCGCCGCCCTTGTGCGCCACCTCCACCGAATGGCGCGCCACATCCGCGGCACGCTCGGCGTTGCCCGAGACCTCCTCGGTGGAGGAGGCCATGCCGCCGGCCGACTCGGTGGCGGAGGCAATCTGCTTCGACTGCGCGCCGCTCGCCTTCGCCAGGTGCTGCGCGAGCGCCTGCGTCTGGCGCGTCGCCCCATCGACCTGCATCGAGGAGTGATTGATGGTGATGACGAGACCGCGCAGCGCCTCGATGGCGTAGTTGATCGAGTCGGCGATGGCTCCGGTGATGTCTTCGGTGACGGTCGCCTGCACGGTGAGATCGCCGTCGGCGAGACTGGAGAGCTCATCGAGGAGGCGCAGGATGGCCTGCTGGCTGCGGTCGTTCTCGGTGCGCTGCGCATCGACCGCCAGGCGCTGCTGATTGGCCGCCCGGCGCTGCTCGCGCACGCCGACAAAGACGAAGCCGAGCACCGCGAGTGCCGCCGCCGCCGGCACCAGCGGCACCCACCACTGCAGCGCAAAGCCGGGGACGACCCCGTGCGCCAGGAGAGCACCCGCGGCGGCGGCTCCGGTGAGGACCATGGCCGCGACGACCCAGTGGTCGAAGTGGCGCCTCAAGCGGCCGCCTCCGTGAAGCTCGCGCTCTCGATCAACATCCGCAGGCTGAGGACGGGCCACTGCTCGCTGCCGCGGCGGAAGACCCCGGCGAGATAACGGTCGCCCTGGGCGAGTGTCTGTGGGGCATCGCCGAAGAATTCGTTTTCCGCAAAGCGCCGGAAGCCCAGGACCTCATCGACCACGAGGCCCGCGGGAATGTCGCGGTGGTTGACCACGAGGATGCGCGTATTGCGCGTGAGGACGGTGGCGCTGCCGCCGAGGAATTGCCGCAGATCAATGACCGCCAAGAGGTGGCCGCGCACATTGGCGAGTCCCTTGACCCAGCTCTTCGCGCCCGGCACGCGCGTCAGTGACGGCGGCACGCTCGAGACTTCGCGGGTCTCCTCGCGCGCCACGAGATAGAGCTCGCCCGCGATGCGCAGGGCGACGCCCACCCACTCGCGCCCGACGGCGCCCTCGTGGCTGACCTGCGCCGAGACCGCGCGCCCGCGGCGCTCGAGCTCGGCCAGGAGCTCGTAGGGACGGTCCCGCAAGGATTTGAGAGCGACTTCCGCCATCAGGGCGCCCCAGGTTCAAGCAGCAAGCGTGGCCTGTGCCTTTGCAACAAGCTGGTCCGGAGAGATCGGTTTCACCATGTAGTCGACGGCCCCCTGGCGCAGCCCCCAGATCCGGTCGGTCTGCTGACCCTTGGAGGTCACCATGATGATGGGAATGGAGCGCGTCTTCGGATCATTCGCGAGCGCCCGCGTCGCCTGGTAGCCGTTCATCCCGGGCATGACGATGTCCATGAAGATGAGATCGGGGCTCATCTCGCGCGCGAGACGGATGCCCTCGGCGCCATCGGCGGCCGCTGCGGTGCGAAAGCCATGGCGTTCGAGCGCGGCCTGCATGACATGCATTTCGGTCGGCGAATCGTCCACGATGAGTATGAGCGCCATGACCTTATCTCCCGATATGCGTCTCGATCGCGCTCAGGAGCTCATCCTTCGTAAAGGGCTTCGTCAGATAGTGTTCGGAGCCGACGATGCGCCCGCGTGCGCGATCGAAGAGACCGTCCTTCGAGGACAACATGATCACTGGAATCTGTCGGAAAACCTTGTTGTGCTTGATGAGCGAGCAGGTCTGATAACCATCGAGCCGCGGCATCATGATATCAACGAACACGATGTCGGGCTGATGGTCCGCGATTTTGGCGAGCGCATCAAATCCATCGATCGCCGTGAACACCTCGCAGCCCTCCTTCGCGAGCAGCGTTTCGGCTGTTCTGCGGATCGTCTTGCTGTCGTCGATCACCAGGACTTTGAGTCCCTGGAGCTTCGAGGTTTCGGCCGTCACGGTGTGGAGAGCTCCTGCCATGGTTGCGTGTGCACTGTCCCAGCGGATTTGAAACGCAGCGCAGTTTTTAACATATCGGTACACCCCTCGCTATGCCACGCTCGTCACGTTTTTACGACTCGAGCGCACAACTTTGCTAGGGATTTGCGCCCCTGCGACATATTCGCCCCGGCGTTAATCATAATCTCAAAGCTCGGGTACCATTCGACTCCATGAAAACACCGCGTCGCCTGGCTGTCGTCATGGATCCGATCGCGGACATCAAGTACGCGAAGGACTCCACCCTGGCGATGCTCATCGCCGCCCAGGCCCGCGGCTTCGAGCTCTTCTACCTCGAGCAGCGCGATCTCGCTCTGCGCGACGGCAAAGCTTGCGCACGAGTGCGCAGCCTCGCCGTGCGCGCCGATCCGCACGCCTGGTCGACGCTCGGCGAGCCGTCCGCCGCCGCGCTCGGCGAGTTCGACTGCATCCTCATGAGGAAGGACCCGCCCTTCGACATCGAGTACATCTATTCGACCTACATCCTCGAGCGCGCCCAGGATCAGGGCGCGCTCGTCGTCAACTCGCCGCGCGGCCTGCGCGACATGAACGAGAAGGTCTATACCGCCTGGTTTCCCGAGTGCTGCGCGCCGACGCTCATCACGCGCGACCTGGGCGATATGGGCGCTTTTCTGCAGGAGCAGGGCAAGATCGTCTGCAAGCCGCTGCACAGCATGGGAGGCCGCTCGATCTTCGTCGTCGAGCGCGGCGACAAGAACGCCCACGTGATCTTCGAGACCTTAAGCGACTACGGTCAGCGTTTCATCATCGTGCAGCGCTATCTGCCGCAGATCATGGAAACCGGCGACGCGCGCATTCTGCTCATCGAGGGCGAGCCCGTGGAGCAGGTGCTCGCGCGCATCCCTTCGCCCAGCGATCATCGCGGCAATCTCGCCGCCGGCGCCCGCGGCGTCGGCCGCGCGCTGAATGAGCGCGACCGCTGGCTCGCGCGGCAGATCGGTCCGAAGCTCGCGCTCGCGGGCATGCTGTTTGTGGGCCTGGATGTGATCGGGGGATATGTCACAGAGATCAATGTCACGAGCCCGACCGGCATCCGCGAGCTCGACAAGGAATTTGGCACCGATATCGGGGGGCTCCTGATCGAGGCGATCGAGCGCCGCCTCGGCGCGCGCTGAAGGGCTGCGACGTTCGACACAAATTTCACCTGACCCGCCCCGCTATACTTCTCGCCCACGCGGGGGTACACCTTTTGGGTCATCCGTGACATCGAGGGCTTTGGCAGTACGCGAAGGCGCCGCTCCGGTTCGCGATCGCCTCCTCGTCACCTTCTTTTTTGCCGCCCTCGCCCACGCCGTGCTCATCCTCGGGCTCACCTTCAGCGCGGCGGCGGACCCGAGCGGCACGCCTCCCGGGCTGCAGGTGCTCCTGGTGTCCGACGAGCTGCCGGAGTCGGCCCAGAATGACACCGCCACCTACCTCGCGCAGCGCACGCAGCGCGGCTCCGGCAACACCACCCTGCATGTCGCGCCGCGCAATCGCGCCGCCGCCCTGCCCATCCCAGAGCAGGCGGGCGAAGAGCAGGGCGAGCTTCTCGCCCAGGATCCCGCCCCACCCGACGCGGCCGAGGAGCGGGTGCTGACGAGCAGCGGCTGGAACCCGCGGGTGCGGTATTTCGTGCAGGACGCCGACACGGGTACCGCGCCGCAGCAGGAGCAGCCGCCGCTGCGGCTCGACGGGCGGCGCGCCGATGCGGCGGGCCCCGCGGACGACACCGGGCCCGCCGAGCTCGAGGGACCCAAACGTGATGAGCTCTGGGTGACGCCGGACTCGCGCGCCGCGAGCCTCGCGCCGTATCTCGATGCATGGCGCCACAAGGTCGAGCGTATCGGCACGCTCAACTATCCGCGCGCCGCGCGCCGTTCCGGCAGCGCCGCCAGTCCCGTCCTTGAGGTCGCGATCAATGCCGGCGGCGCGCTGGAGCGGGCCGTGATCCGCCAGTCGAGCGGCGATCCCGAGCTCGATCAGGCCTCCCTCGAGATCCTGAAGCTCGCGAGCCCCTTCGATCCCTTCCCGCCCGAGCTTGAGCGGCAGTACCACGTGCTGCGTTTTGCCTACGAATGGCAGTTCGTCGGCGGCCGAGTTCAAGCCGGCGGCGTCTCCGCGGTTCCTTGAGCAAGTCCCGCCGCATGCCCATACTGGGTCGCATGGGCGATTCGACGTTCACTAACCATCTCCTGATCGCGATGCCCACGCTGGACGATCCCAACTTCGCGCAGGCGGTGACGCTGGTGTGCGAGCACACGGACAAGGGTGCGCTCGGCATCGTGCTCAACAAGCCGCTGCCGATGAAGCTCTCCGACGTGCTGACGCAGATGCAGCTCGAGCCTTCGAGTACCGAGATCGCGGCGAAGCCGGTGCTGCGCGGCGGGCCCGTGCACACCGATCGGGGCTTTGTGCTGCACCGGCCGGGCGGCGAGTGGGACCACACGCACAAGGTCTCGGACGCCATCCAGGTGACGACCTCGCGCGACATCCTCGCGGCCATGGCACGCGGCGAGGCACCGGACGATGCCTTCATTGCGCTCGGCTATGCCGGCTGGGATTCGGGTCAGCTCGAGCGCGAGATGGCGGACAACGCCTGGCTCTCCATGCCCGCCGATGCGCGCGTCATCTTTGAGCTGCCGTTCGAGGAGCGCTGGCTCGCCGCCTGGCGCTTCCTCGGCATTGACGTCGACCAATTGAGTCCCGACTCCGGCCATGCGTAGCGGGGATCCCTGTGCACGCGCCGCGCGCCGGGCATGAATGAGATCCGCTGCGTCATCGCTTTTGATTTTGGTTTAAGACGCATCGGCATCGCCGCGGGCGATACGCTCACCCGCAGCGCGGCGCCCCGTCCGGCCGTCGCCGTCGGCACCCGCGGCCCGGACTGGACCGCCATCGCAGCCGTCGTGCAGGCGCTCAACCCGGCGCTTCTCGTCGTCGGAGCCCCGTATAATGTGGACGACAGTCCCGGAAGGCTCACGGGCGCGGCGCGCGCCTTCGCCGCTGAGCTCGGGCGCCGCTTCGGTCTGCCGGTCGAGCGGGTCGATGAGCGTTTCTCCTCCATCGAGGCGGGCGCCGAACTCAAGTCGCAGCGCGTGCGCGGCCAGCGCCGGCGCATCCGGCGCGAGCACATCGACAGTGCCGCGGCGGCCGTGATTCTCGAGCGCTGGCTCGCGGGGGAGGTGGAAAAGAATGAATGACTCGGGCGCGACCGCACAGCTGCGCGCGGACGGTACGCTGCGTCATCTCCTCACCCTGGAGGGACTGCCGCGTCAGATGCTCGAGGAGCTCCTCGAACGCGCCCAGAAATTCGTGCGCCGACCGGGCGAACGCCTGCCCGCGAGCACCCTTCTCGCCGGCGTCACCGTCGCCAATCTCTTCACCGAGCCCTCGACGCGCACGCGCGTGTCGTTCGAGCTCGCCGCGAAGCGCCTGGGAGCGCAGGTCGTCAATCTCGAGGTGCAGCTGTCCTCGCGCGCCAAGGGCGAGAGCATGCTCGATACCGTGTACACCCTCGAGGCGCTGCACGCCGACGTGCTCGTCATCCGCGAGGCGGAAGTGGGGGTGCTGGAGCTCGTGGCAAGCCACGTGGCGCCGCACGTCAGCGTCCTCTCCGCCGGTGAGGCGCATATCGCCCATCCGACGCAGGGCCTCCTGGATGCGCTCACCGTGCGGCAGAGAAAGCAGCGCTTCGATGATCTCTCCATCGCCATCGTCGGCGACATCCGCCATTCACGCGTCGCGCGCTCGGCCTATCACGCCTTCCGCGCGCTCGGGGTGCCGGACCTGCGCATCGTCGCGCCCGCCGCCTTCATGCCCGAAGCCGACGAGTTCGTCGGCTGCACGCGCTTCGGCACGCTGAAGACGGGACTCAAGGACGCGGACGTCGTCATGATGCTGCGCATTCAGAAGGAGCGGATGACGCAGGCCTCGTTGCCCGACGGCGATCGCTACTTCGCGAAATTTGGCCTGACGCCCGAGCGCCTCGCGCTCGCCAAACCCGACGCCATCGTGATGCATCCGCAGCCGATGAACCGCGGCATCGAGATCGCCTCCGACGTCGCCGACGGGCCGCAATCGGTCATCCGCGATCAGGTCAGAAACGGCGTCGCGGTGCGCATGGCGGTGCTCGCCTCCGTCGTGCGCCCGCCGGGCGCGTCGGCGTGAGCGCGGGCAGCCGCGGCACGATCTTCCTCGAGGAGGGGCGCGTCCTGCAGCAAACGGCCTTCGAGGCCGGTCAGTTCGTGATCCGCATCGAGGCGCCGCAGTGCGCCGTGCATGCCACGCCGGGCAGCTTCGCGCACCTCACCTGCCACGAAACCCTTCCCATGCGCCGCCCGCTCTCGCTCATGCGCGCGGATGCGCGCGCGGGCTGGGTCGAGATCCTCTACAAGACCGAAGGCGCCGGCCTGCACGCGCTCTCCCGCGCACGGCCCGGCGAGAGCCTCTCCATTCTCGGCCCCATCGGACACGGGTTCACTCCCCACCCCGAGCGGCCGCGCGCCGTGTTGATCGGCGGCGGCGTCGGGATTCCGCCCGTCATCTTTCTCGCCGAACATCTGCTCGCGCGCCGCGATGCCGCCTGGCAGCCGCTCGCCTTCATGGGATCCGAGGTGCCCTTTCCCTTCCGCGCCGGGAGTGCGCGCAGCGGGCTTGCGGGAATCGCCGCGGAGGTGAACGCGAGCATGCCGCTCCTGGAGGAGTGGGGCGTGGCGAGCCGCCTTGCGAGCCGCTCCGGATTTGCCGGCTGCTTCGCTGGATTCGTCACCGAGCTTGCGCAGGCGTGGCTGCAAATGCTCGCACCGCAAGAGCTCGCCGAAGTTGAGATCTTCGCCTGCGGGCCGACACCGATGCTCGCGGCGACCGCAGATCTGGCGCGCCGCCATGGCGTCGCCTGTCAGGTGGCGCTGGAGGAGTACATGGCCTGCGCCGTCGGCGGCTGCGCCGGATGCACCGTGCTCGTGGAGACTGCGGCGGGACCCGCCATGAAGCGCGTTTGCGTGGATGGGCCCGTGTTCGACGCCTACGCGGTGTTTCCCGGGAAGAGTTGAGCGCAGGTGCGGTGTGCGCGCCGCTGCATCGAAGGCCTGCAGCGGGGAAGTGAGGCGTAGCCTGCTTCCCCGCCGCGTCCCACGCGTCAGTGGAGGAGATTCAGCATGTTCGTGGCGTCGTCGACGTAATAGATCCCGTGAGCGGGATCAAACACCAACCCAAAGAGCGCACCCGCCCCCGGGGGGGAGCCGGATTTGTCGAGCAATCTCTTGCCAACCTGCGCTCCCGCGGGAGTGATTTCGGTGATGAAGCCATCGGCGCCGTTCACTGTCAGGAGGTGGCCCCCGTCCTGGACGACGATGAGCCCTAAGGGTGCGTTCAGGCTGCCGCCGGAGGATAAGGTCGTGCCCGGACCGTCCGCGCTCATGCGGTCGAAGGGGTGCGTGATGGCCGTGATGCGGTTATTCAGCGTATCGGCCACATAGAGAAGCGCTGGCGAGCAGTCTCCATCGTCGTCGCCGCCGCAGGCGGGGCTCAAAGCGACGCCGGTGGGCCCGATGACGAGCGCGGCCGGGTCGGTGCGCTCGGCGAACCCCGAGCCTACGACGGTGAGTGATTCCAGCGAGGGCATAGAGCTTGCCGAGACGGCGAGATCGACCCGCACGACCGTACCCTCATTGACCACTTTGCCGTTCGCGGCGACGGTGCCGTTCAGCACGTTGGTGACAAAGAGTTGCGCTTCGCCGCCGCTCTCGCGCGCCGTCATGTCCCAGGGACCCCGGATCAGCGATCCGAAGAGGGTCTCCACGGGCTTGCCCATGCTGTCGAGCACGATGAGGCAACCGGGTTTCGCCGTAGCCGAAGTCCCATCGCTCGTCGGCAGGCTGCCGACAATGACCCAGCCCTCGTTCAACACCACGAGCGCGGTGGTGAGCCCCAGACCTCCGGGACAGGCGCCCGGCAGGCTCTTGGCATCGAGCCCCGCGAAGAGGCTCTGGGTACCATCCGGCGCCATGTCGACGATGGTCGTACCCGTGCCCTGCAGATTGGCGACACTGTTGAAGTTGCTGATCAGGATGTGGCCGGCCGTGAGCTTACCCACGGTGTGCTGCACCTGGGCCATCCCGTACGGATTGACATCGCCATTGCCGGGCACCGTCGTTCCCAGAACCTTGATGCTCTTCAGCCCCTGGAGGATGAAATCATCACTGTCCTGGGCACCGCCGGCACTCTCGACGGCGCCGGCGAGCGGTACCAGCGTGCAAAGTGCCAACAGACCTGCGATTAACGAGCTGGACCACGGCATGGCCGCGAGTTGAGTATTCATTGGTGTTTTCCCCTATTGCAGCGCAGTAAGAATCAAGAGTCGCGGCGTTCTAAAAGCTCATGGACCGCAGCCACTCATCGAAGATCATGGGGTGCGTTCCCCGAAGCGCTGAAAAGGTTCACTGCGAGCGAAGGCCGTTGAGCGATACGCCATTCGATCCGTGCAGGAGCGCGACGTATGCGGCCGGTGCGCAAGCTGCTATAGACTATCGAGCGTGCTCTTCACCCGCGCGAGGCGCCCACCGGGCGGCGCGCGATTCGAAATTTCAGGCGTATCTCATGAGGGAAGTAACGATGCGATTCGTAAACGCTCCACGGACTGTTGTGCTGTTGCTGTGCGTCGCCGCGGCCGTTGCGCAGCCGGCTTTCGCCCAATCGGCCGACGCGAGCAAAGCGCAGATCAAGCGAGGCCAGTACCTGGCAACCTTCGGGGGCTGCAGCGACTGCCACACCCCCAAAGTCATGACGCCGAACGGCCCGGGCCCGGATCCCTCCCGGCTGTTATCAGGTCATCGCGCGGATGCAGACCCCACGCCGCTGTCCATGGGGATACTCAAACCGTCCCGCTGGGCCGCCATGACCAATAGCGATCTCACCGCCTGGGCAGGACCGTGGGGCATCAGCTTCTCAGCGAATCTGACCCCCGACAAGGAGACTGGGCTTGGCAACTGGACGGTCGAACAGTTCATCAAGGCGATGCGCACCGGCAAGCACTTGGGCACCGGCCGTCCGATCCTGCCGCCCATGCCCTGGGCCGATGTGGCGGTCCTGACCGATAAGGATATGAAGGCGCTGTTCGCCTACCTGCAATCGCTGCCGCCGATCGCGAATCCGGTGCCGGCGCCGATTGCGCCGAAATGAGAACGGTCAAGCGCGCCGTCTGACGGCGCGCCTCTCGCACGCCCCGGCCCATCGCAGAGCAGCCGGCTTCAGGACGAAGCCGGCTGCTTAATGCACACTCCAACCGCGCGGTCTTTTCCGCGGCTCGGGTTCAGCTCGGCTACGGCCTCGGCTACGGCCCCACCTGCTCGCAGCCGCTGACATGATTGTCAAACATCATCTGCAGCTCATAGAAGTGACCGTTCCAGCTCTGGTTCGCCATAGCGCTGTCATAGCCATTTGTGCCGTAATTATATGCACAGAGGTCGCCGATCTCGTTGCCCTGGGCCGTGACCCACCCCGTGTCCGGTTCCGGGTCGGTGATCGATTCGGTGATCTCATGCGCCGCGGCCGTGGCGGTGGTATCCGCTGCCGCATTGCCGTTGGGGGACGGCGTGCCGCCCACCTGGCAGTAGGCCGGGTTGCCGTACGGCATGTTGGCATAGACGACGGGCACGGTGCCGGGAATATCGCTGTGATACGCACAGTAGTAGCTATAGGCGCAGTAATTTTCCGTGGTGTCGAAGCAGGAACCTTCGCCGGAGGCCGTATACACGACAAAGATCTTATCCAGGCCGCCCGTCCAGCCCTTGACCCCCATCACCCGCACCAGCTCGGTTTGCAGCTGGGCGTCGGTGATGCAATTGCCCTTCGTTGTTTTGGGATCTGTACATCCCGCGGTTGGATAGGGCTGGGTATCCAGGTACGTGGCTTCATCGCTGCCGTTGCCGGCGGTAGTACCGATCAGCCCCGATACGTAGGTCGTCACGTTGCTGACGGTCTGGTAATACTGGGTGTTGTTGTTGGAGATCGCGTGCCCGACGTAGTCGGCCGCAAGATTCGTCAGGATGGTGCGGTAGGCTGCGGACATATTCGCCGGCTTGCCGTTCTGCAAAGTAGCCGGCTTCCAGAAGATCGAATAGATATTCACTCGCGGCATGATCGGGCCGCCGTTGTAGAGAAGCGGGCCCGAATCGGCGGCGATCAACGACGGTACGAGTTCAACGGTTGGAAAAAAATGGGCCGAGTGCCCCGCGGCATCGGTCACGGTCAGCTTCGAATTGCCCGTGTTCGACGCATTCTGGGCGCCCGCGATCGCTGGAAACCCCAGGACCAATACCCCGACAGCTGCCATCCCAGCCGCAAATTTCGTTAGTGCCGACATGTTACGTCCCCGCTTTATTGATTGTTGATTCGCGGAACGCTGCAGCGCCCCACTCCCCGGACAGGCGCCGACAATCGCACGTCGCCGAAATGTCGTCAACGAAGTTTTGCGTACTGCGCGCGCCTCGCGGGACTGATCGATGTAATGGAGCGCCCGCCGTCTTCCGTGTTGACTTAATCCGGGACGTCGCGTGACAGATTTATGAATTCTGCGTGGCAGCCAACCGGATGCGTGTCCGCCTTATGTGGAATGCGGCGCGCTCAGCCGAAGTTGATCTTGGCTTCGAGGTTGGTGCGCGAATCCGCGTTCGCCAGAGCCTCTTCGAGCGTAATCCGATTCTCTTTATAGAGGTGATGTAGCGCGACGTCGAAGCTCTGCACGCCGCGCTCGCCGCTGGCGACGATCGCTTCCTTGACGCCGATGACGTCGCCCTTTTTGACGCACTCGGAGATGTACGGCGTATTCAGCATGACTTCCACGGCCGCCACGCGCTTGCTGTCCTTGGCGACGACCAGGCGCTGGCCGAGGATGGCGCGCAGATACTGCGACAGATCGAGGAAGATCTGCGGATGCTGCTCGCGCGGAAACATGTTGATGACGCGATCGAGAGTTTCCGCGCAGTTGTTGGCGTGCAGGGTGGCGAGCACCAGGTGCCCGGTGCCGGCGAGACTGATGGCCGTCTGCATGCTGTCGCGATCGCGGATCTCGCCGATCAGGATGACGTCGGGGGCGGCGCGCATGATGCCGCGCAGCGCGCCCTCGAAGGAGCGGGTGTCGAGACCGACTTCGCGCTGATTGACGATCGAGCGCTTGTTGGTGTGCAGGAACTCGATGGGGTCTTCGATCGTGACGATGTGGTCGGAGGCGTTCTCGTTGCGATAGTTGATCATCGCGGCGAGCGTCGTCGACTTGCCCGAGCCCGTGGCCCCGACCATCAGCACCAGTCCGCGCTTCAGCATCGACAGATCGCGCAGGGCTTCGGGCAGGCCGAGGTTCTCCAGGCGCGGCATGTCCGCCGTGATGAAGCGCAGCACGATCGCCGGGTAGCCGCGCTGCAGGAAGATATTCACGCGGAAGCGCCCGAGCCCGTGCTCGGAGAGCGCAAAGTCGATCTCGTAGTCGCGCATGAACTGCTCGCGCTGCGCGGAGTTCATGATCGCGTAGGCGGTCTGGCGCACTGTCTCGGGGGAGAGGATCTGCTTGTTGATCGGGACGATTTGGCCCTCGATCTTGATCTTGATGGGCGCGTTGGGCGTGAAGAAAAGGTCGGACGCCTTCTTCTCCACCATCAGCTTGAAGAGCGGCTTGGTATTGAACGTCGCCACCGGCGAGGCGAGCGTCGCAAACGGACCGCTCGCGGCGAGCGCGGGCTGCTGGCCGGTCATTTCGGCCAGGAGCGGATCCATGGGCTCCTTGGTAGACAAATTCGCCTCGCCCGCACCCATGCGCTCAGATGATCCGCCCTTGCTCTTCCTCGACGATGTGCAGGTTGCCCGCGTCGTCAACGTTCTTCACTTCGCGTTTGCTCTCGAGCTTCACGCGCAGGCGCAGCTCGTTCTTCGAATCGGCATTGCGCAAGGCGTCTTCGTAGGAAATCATGCCGGTCTCGAAGAGCTCAAAGAGCGCCTGATCGAAAGTCTTCATCCCGAGGCGCGTCGAGCGCGACATCACTTCCTTGATCTCGGCGACGTGGCCTTTGAAGATGAGGTCCTGGATGAGGGGTGAGTTCAGCATGATTTCCATCGCAGCGATGCGCCCGCTGCCGGACTCGCGCGGAATCAGGCGCTGCGCCACCAGCGCGCGGATGTTGAGCGACAGGTCCATCAGGAGCTGCTCGCGGCGCTCGTCGGGGAAAAAATTGATGATGCGGTCGAGCGCCTGGTTCGAGCTGTTGGCGTGCAGGGTCGCGAGCACCAGGTGTCCGGTCTCGGCGAACTGGATGCCGTACTCCATCGTCTCTCGGTCGCGGATCTCCCCGATCAGGATCACATCCGGCGCCTGACGCAGCGTGTTCTTGAGCGCGCTGTGCCAGGAGTCGGTGTCGACGCCGACCTCGCGGTGCGTGATGACGCAGCCCTTGTGCTGGTGGACGTATTCAACCGGATCCTCGATCGTCACGATGTGACCGCGGGTCTTCTCGTTGCGGTAGCCGACCATGGTGGCGAGCGTCGTAGATTTTCCCGAACCCGTGCCGCCGACGATGATGCACAGGCCGCGCTTGGCGAGCACCACTTCCTTCAGTATGGGAGGCAGGTCGAGCTCCTCGAACGACGGGATCTTCGCGTTGATGAGGCGGATGACGCAGCCCGTCGCGCCCTGCTGCACGAAGGCGCTGACGCGGAAGCGGCCGATGCCCGGAGGTGCGATGGCGAAATTGCACTCCTTGGTGGCGTCGAACTCGCGCGTCTGCCGGTCGTTCATGATCGCGCGCACCAGGGTCGCGGACTGCTCCGACGTCAGAGCACGCTCGCTCTGCGGACGGATCTCGCCGTCGACCTTGATGGCCGGTGGAAACCCGCAGGTGATGAAGAGATCCGACGCCTTCTTCTCGATGACGCGCCGCAGTAGATCCTGCATCAGCTTGATGGATTGATCACGATCCATAGATCTTTCCTCTGTTTACAGAGAGTCCTTGTTCTGAGCCTTGTACCGCGCCTCCTCCTTACTGACAAGGCCCTTGGCAACGAGCTCGACCAGGCACTGATCGAGTGTCTGCATGCCCTGGGCCTGGCCGGTCTGGATCGAGGAGAACATCTGGGCCACCTTGCCCTCGCGGATGAGATTGCGGATCGCCGGCGTGCCGATCATGATTTCATGCGCCGCGATCCGCCCGCCGCCGTTCTTCTTCATGAGCGTCTGCGAGATGACGGCGCGCAGGCTCTCCGAGAGCATCGAGCGCACCATCTCCTTCTCCGCCGCCGGGAACACGTCGACGATGCGGTCGATGGTCTTGGCGGCCGAGCTCGTATGCAGCGTGCCGAACACGAGATGTCCGGTCTCGGCGGCCGTGAGCGCCAGACGAATCGTCTCGAGGTCGCGCATTTCACCGACCAGCACCACGTCCGGGTCCTCGCGCAGCGCCGAGCGCAGCGCCTCGGTGAACCCCAGCGTGTCGCGATGCACTTCGCGCTGGTTGACGAGGCAGCGCTTCGACTCGTGCACGAACTCGATCGGGTCCTCGATGGTGATGATGTGATCGGGCCGGTTGTCGTTGCAGTGATTGACCATGCCGGCGAGCGTCGTCGATTTGCCCGAGCCCGTGGGCCCGGTCACCAGCACGAGTCCCCGCGGCAGCATGCACAGGTCGCGGAAGATCTTCGGCGAGCCGAGTTCATCGAGACTGAGGATGACCGAGGGGATGTTGCGGAACACCGCCCCCGCGCCGCGGTTCTGGTTGAAGGCGTTGACGCGAAAGCGCGCGAGCTTCGGGATCTCGAAGGAGAAGTCGGTCTCGAAGAACTCCTCGAAGGCCTTCCTCTGCTTGTCGTTCATGATGTCGTACACCATGCTGTGCACTTCCTTATGGGCCAGCGCAGGCATGTTGACGCGTTTCATGTCGCCGTCCACCCGGATCATGGGCGGCACACCGGCGGACAGGTGCAGATCAGAGGCGTTGTTCTTGACAGCGAACGCCAGGAGTTGCGCGATATCTACGGCCATTAGAACTCCTTGCGGACGACTGGACTCCAGCTTAAGACTCCCGGCAGACGGACCCTTCGCGAGCGCGAATCCTGCCGGTGCATGCAGCGCATTATAGCGGAGGGGTTCGGCTCCCAATATGTTAATGGGTCCGCAGAATTTGCCGGAAAATATCCGGCGGGTGCAAGAACGCATCAAATGCGCAGCCGCCGCCTGCGGCCGCAGCGTCGACTCGGTCACACTCCTGGCGGTGTGCAAGTCGCAGCCGCCGCAGGTGGTGCGGGCGGCGGCGCTTGCGGGGCTGGCCGACTTTGGCGAGAGCTACGTGCAGGAGGCTCTGGGAAAGATCGCGGCGTTGTCCGACCTCGCGCTCACCTGGCACTTCGTCGGCCAGATCCAGGCCAACAAGACCCGGGACATCGCCGAGAATTTTGCCTGGGTGCACGGCGTCGATCGCCTGCGCATCGCCGAGCGCCTGTCGGCGCAGCGGCCCTACCACGCGCCGCCGCTCAACGTGTGTCTGCAGGTGAACGTGGAGGCTGAAGCGTCAAAGGGCGGAGTGGCGCCGTCCGACGTGCCGGAGCTTGCGCGCCAGGTCGCCTCGCTGCCGCGCCTCCTCCTGCGCGGGCTCATGTGCATCCCGGCCGCCACGAGCGACCGCGCCGCACAGCGCCGTCCGTTTGCCGAGCTCGCGCAGCTCCTCGCCCGAGTAAATGCGGACGGCGCACGACTGGATACGCTTTCCATGGGCATGAGCGCCGATCTCGAGGCCGCCATCCTCGAGGGCGCCACCCTGGTGCGCGTGGGCACCGCGCTCTTTGGGGCGAGGAGTTGAGGCGCATTCGCTACAATCGCGCGCCATGGGGACTCGGTCTGTAGCGATCGTCGGCGGCGGCAACATGGGCCGCGCGCTCGTGAGCGGGCTCCTGCGCCGCGGCATGCTTCCCGAGGACATTCGCGTCGCCGAAGTCTCGCCCGCGACGCGCGCGCTCCTCGCGCGCGATTTTGCCGTGAGCGCGCTCGCGGATGCCCGCGCCGCGGTCACCGATGCCGCGGTGATCGTCATCGCGGTCAAACCCGAGCAGGTCGCAGCGCTTCTCGCGCCCTGGGGTGCGCAGCTGGCCACATCGCGTCCCCTCGTCGTGTCCATCGCCGCCGGCATCCGCATCGCCGCATTGCAGGCGTGGTGCGGCGCCGGCGTTCCCATCGTGCGCGCCATGCCGAACCGTCCGGCCTACGTGGGAGCCGGGGTGACCGGACTCTTTGCAGGGCCCGAGGTGAGTCCCGCCGCGCGCGACGCGGCGGCGCGCGTGCTCTCCTCCGTCGGCGAGATCGTCTGGCTGCAGAACGAGGAGGCGCTCGATGTGGTGACGGCGCTCTCCGGCAGCGGACCTGCGTATCTGTTCCTCCTGGCCGAGGCCATGATGCAGGCCGCGGTGGGACTCGGGCTCGAGGGCGAGGCGGCGCGCAAGCTCGCCGTCGGCACGCTCTATGGCGCGGGCCTGCTCGCGCACGCCAGCGACGGCGATCTTTCGCGGCTGCGCGCGGAGGTGACCTCCAAGGGCGGCACCACCGAGGCGGCGCTCGAGATGTTCGCGGCGGCCGATCTCACCGGCACCGTGATGCAGGCCCTGCAGGCTGCGGCGCGCCGCAGCCGCGAGCTCGCCCGCGAGTTCAGCCCGGCCAATTCGGATAAAGTGGCCCTATGAGCGCATTGATCTACATCGTCCAGTCGCTGCTGACGCTCGCGCTCTTCGTCGTGCTCTTGCGCCTGTTCCTGCAATGGGCGCGCGCCGACTTCCGCAATCCGATCTGCCAGGCCATCGTGCGCCTGACCAATCCGCTCATCGTGCCGCTGCGGCGCATTCTGCCGCCGATCGGCAGAGTCGACACCGCCTCCGTGGTCGCCGTCATCCTGGTCGCGATCGTGGAAGTGGTCATCCTCACGAGCCTCGCCGGCGTGCCGCTCGATCCTCTGCTGGTGCTGCGCGCCGCGGTGCTGGAGATCGTGCACACGACTCTGTGGCTGTATTTCTACGCCATTTTCCTCTACGCGCTGCTCTCGATGGTCGCTCCGGGCGGCTACTCGCCGCTGCAGTCGCTGCTGACGGCGCTGTGCGAGCCGGTGCTGCGGCCGTTTCGCCGCTTCATTCCGCCGCTCGGCGGAATTGATCTCTCGCCGCTGTGGGCCGGCATCCTCATCCAGGCGGTTTTGATTCTGCTGCGCTGAGGCGCGCGCGTGCTGCGCCAACATCTTAGGGCGCGTTTCGCAACGAGAGTCGAGCCTCAAAAAGTCCGCGCAGCAGCGCCGCGCGCCACCCGGTGGCGCCGCTCCTGCGACGCAAACGCTGGAAAAAAAGGCATTTTAGGCGTGTAGGCAGGCAAGAAATCGCTTGCTAACGCGCGCGCATGTGCTATTTTCCGCGCCGATTCGTTCAGCGCGGAATTCATCCCGCGCTCCCGTGACAACGTTTGAGGAGTATCGAGAAATGGCGAAAAAAGGTGGCGCACCGACCAAGTCGGAAATTCTGGTTCAAATTTCGAAGGACACGAGCCTTTCCCGCAAGCAAGTCGGCTCGGTGTTCGACTCGCTGGGCAGCGTGATCAAGAAGAGCCTGCGCGGCAACGGTCTATTCACTCTCCCCGGCCTGCTGAAGCTGAAGGTAGTGAAGAAGCCTGCGACCAAGGCGCGTGAAGGCGTCAATCCCTTCACCGGTGAGAAGATGACTTTCAAGGCCAAGCCCGCGAGCAAGAAAGTTCGGGCCGTGCCGCTCAAGAGCCTGAAGGGAATGGTCAATTCCTAAGGCGCCGTCAGGCAATCCGCCGGACTTCGAGAAACCCGGGTGAGGTGACCTCGCCCGGGTTTCTCACTCTCGCGCGAGCCCCCGCTCGTGCACAAAATCAACGACTAGGGTTTGCAGCTCGCGCAGCCGGCCATGAAAGAAGTGGCCGACGCCGGGCATGGATTTCACCACCGGCGCAGGCCGCAGCGCCTGCGCCCAGTCGAGCACCGAGCGCGGCTCGACGACGTCATCCGCATCGCCCTGCACGATGAGCCAGGGGCAGTCGGGCACCTCGACCCCGGCGGTATCAACGAGCGTCACCCCGGGGGCGACGGTCACGAGCAGGCGCGCGCCGGCGCGCGCGGCGGCGCGAAACGCCACGGCGCCGCCGAACGAGAAGCCCGCGAGCCACACGGACGCGCCCGGCCAGCGCGCGCGCCCCGCCGCCACGACCGCGAGCGCATCCTCCGTCTCGCCCACCCCGTCGGCATAGCGGCCGGCGCTGGCACCCACGCCGCGAAAATTGAAGCGGAGGGTCGGCGCGCCCAATTCCTGGAAGCTGCGCGCGAGGGTGTGCACCACCTTGTTCTGCAGCGTGCCGGAGAAGAGCGGATGCGGATGGCAGATGACGCCGAAGGCCTGCGTCGCCGCCGCGTGCGGCGTCTCGATCAGCGTTTCGAGGTCGCCGGCGGGTCCTGCGAGCATGGCGCGCAGGACGGCCGCAGCCGGACTATTCGATGCCAAGGAGCTCGATGTCGAAGAGCAGCGTCGCGCCCGGGGGAATGACGCCGCCCGCGCCGCGCTGACCGTAGCCGTGTGCCGGCGGGATGACGAGGCGGCGCTGGCCGCCCACCGCCATGCCGGCGACCCCCTGGTCCCAGCCCTTGATCACTTCGCCGCTGCCGACGCGGAAGCGAAAAGGCTCGTTGCGATCGCGCGAGCTGTCGAATTTCTTGCCCTTGCTGTCCGCGGCCTCGGTGGCATGCAGCCAGCCCGTGTAATGCACCACGGCCGTCTGCCCGGACTTGATGGCGTTGCCGCTGCCCGTCTTGATGTCGGTGATGTCGGTCATGGTGAGCTCGCTGCCGCCGCGTTGACGCCCGCGAGCCGGATCAGCAGGCGATTCAGCCGCTGTACGTACTCGGCCGGATTCGCCAGCTGCCCGCCTTCGGCGAGCGCCGCCTGATCGTAAAGCAGTTCCGCGAGCTGCGCGAATTGCGCGACATCCTTCTCGCCGTCGAGGTACTTGACGATGGGATGGGTGACGTTGAGCTCGAGCACGGGCTTTGATTCGGGCGCCTGCTGGCCGGCCGCGGTGAGCACGCGGCGCATGGTCGTGCGCAGATCATGCTCGCCGAGCACGAGGACGGAGGGCGAGTCGGTGAGGCGGGTGCTGACGCGCACCTCAAGCACGCGCTCGCCGAGCGCATCCTTCACGCGCTTCAGGAGTCCCTTGCTCTCCTTCAGAGCCGCATCCGCATCGTGCTTGTCCGCTTCGCTCGCGAGCGCCCCGAGCTCGAGATCCCCGCGCGCGGCATCCTTGAAGCGCTTGCCTTCGAAGGCCTCCACCTGTCCCATGATCCATTCATCGATGCGGTCGGCGAGCAACAGCACCTCGATGCCGCGCGCTTTCAGCCGCTCGATGTAGGGGCTCGCGCGCGCCGCCGCGATGCTCTCGGCGATGAGGAAGTAGATGCGCTCCTGGCCCGGCTTCAGCCGCTCGAGGTAGCGGGCGAGACTGACTGTGGGCTCGTTGTTCGCCTCGTTCGTGCTCGCGAAGCGCAGCAGCGGCAGGAGCTTCTCGCGGTTCGCCGCATCCTCCGCCACGCCCTCCTTCAGCACCGCGCCGAATTCCTTCCAGAAGGTCTGATACTTCTCAGGCTCGTCCTGCGCGAGGCGCGCGAGCAGGTCGAGCACCCGCTTCGTGAGCCCGCTCTTGATGGCCTCGACCTCCTCGTCCTGCTGCAGAATCTCGCGCGAGATGTTCAGCGGCAGATCGGAGGAATCGACCACGCCCTTGATGAATCGCAGGTACAGGGGCAGAAACTGCTCGGCGTCGTCCATGATGAAGACGCGTTTGACATAGAGCTTCAGCCCCCGCGCCGCGTCGCGCTGCATGAGGTCGAAGGGCGCGCGCGCCGGAACATAGAGGAGGCTCGTGTACTCGCGCTTGCCCTCGACGCGGTTGTGGCTCCACGCGAGCGGCGCCGTGAAATCGTGCGCGATGTGCTGATAGAACTGGTGGTACTCCTCGTCGCTGATCTCGGCGCGCGGCCGCGCCCACAGCGCCTTCGCCTGGTTGCAGGCCTCCCACTCGAGCGAGGCGGCGCCGGTCTTCTTCATCAGCACCGGAAAGCCGATGTGATCCGAGTAGCGGCGGATGAGCGCGCGCAGGCGAAAGGGTTCTGCGAACTCCTTGGCGTCGCTCTTCAAATGCAGGATGACGGCGGTGCCGCGCTCGGCGCGGGCGATCGTCTCCACGGTGAATTCGCCGTCGGCGCCCGATTCCCAGCGCACGCCGGCCTCCTCCGGCGCGCCCGCCTTGCGCGTCAGCACCTCGACGCGCTCGGCGACGATGAAGGCGGAGTAGAAGCCCACGCCGAACTGGCCGATGAGCTGCGAATCCTTCTGCTGATCCCCGGAGAGCGCCTTGAAGAACTCCGCCGTGCCGGATTTGGCGATGGTGCCCAGGTGCGCGACGGCCTCTTCGCGCGTCATGCCGATGCCGTTGTCACGGATCGTGATCGTGCCGGCGGTCGCGTCCGCATCCACCCAGATCGACAGCTCCGCATCGGAGGCGAGGAGCGCGGGCTCGGCGATCGCCGCGAAGCGCAGCCGATCATTCGCGTCCGAGGCGTTCGAGATGAGCTCGCGCAGGAAGATCTCCCGGTTGCTGTACAGGGAGTGGATCATGAGGTTCATGAGCTCGCGCACTTCGGCCTGAAAGCCGTGCGTTTCTTTGTGCGTATCCGCCATGGCGAGCCAATCCCGTGTAGTCGCGCGTAGAGGCGCGATCTTTGGGAGTCAGCGGCGGATTTTCAAGCCGTAGCGACGGCTTTAAGCGGACGGGCGCGCTCGCCTGCGGTAGCTGCCCCAGAATGAAGCGGTGAGGATAAGGAGCGCGGCGTTGAGATGCGCCTGCGGCGCCATGAACCACGCGGCCACCGCCGAGCCTGCGCTTAGCAGCGGTCCGGCGAATACGGCCAGCTCGCCTGCGGCGGACGCGGCGAGATGGCGCCCGGCGCCTGTTAAGTCGTCGATCTCATCCCACAAGAAAAGAAGCCGCTCCATAGGCGCTCGACTGTACGGACTGCCCGCGGCAGCAGGCGTGCGCGACCTCACAGTCATGCAGCCCGGCGCGCTCGCTTGCGGTGTTCACTGGGCTGCGCGTAGGCTTGAAGCGCTGGTGTAATACATAAGGCCTCCATGCAACGCATCGTCGTCCTGAACCCCAAGGGCGGATCGGGCAAAACGACGATCGCAATCAATCTCGCGAGCTATCTCGCCTCCGTGCAGTGCAAGCCCGTCCTCATGGACCTGGATCCGCAGGGTTCATCGCTGCGCTGGGTTCGCAAGCGTCGCGCCAACCAGGCCCCGGTCCAGGTGGTGGCGGCCTTCGAGAATGACGGCCGCACGACGCGCAGCTTTCAGCTGCGCGTGCCCGCCAATGCCACCCACGTCATCGTCGACACGCCGGCGGCGCTGGAAGCGCCCGAGCTGCCCGACATCACCCGCGGCGCCGACAAGATCCTGGTGCCGGTGCTGCCCTCGGATATCGACATTCACGCCTGCTCGCGCTGCATCCGCGATCTGCTGCTGGTCGCCAAGGTGCGCCGCGAGGACGAGCGCATCGGTGTCATCGCCAATCGCGTCCGCAGGAACACGCTCGCCTACGACACGCTCATCCGCTTTCTGCAGTCGCTCGGCATCCCGATCATCACCACGATCCGCGACTCGCAGAACTACGTCCGCGCCGCCGAGCTCGGCATCGGCGTGCATGAGATGAAAAGCTATATTGCGCGGGAGGATGTGGAGCACTGGGTGCCGCTCATCGAGTGGCTGGCAAAGCCCAAAACGCGCGTGGTGGATGCGGGAACGGAGGCGCCCGCCGCCGCGATCGGCTGAAGTCGGCGAAACCGACGGAGGACTATTTCTTCTCGTCTTTCCAGGTCGTGCGCATGCGGTCGGCCCAGTTCTTGTAGTTCGCCCACGAGTACAGGTTCTGGGTGATCGCGGAGTGGCGCGCGCGCGCGCGCTGGGTGCGGTCGAGCCAGTTCGTGTACGTATCGGGGCCGGGTGCAGGGAAGCCCGGCACGGGATCCGCTCGGGGCGCCACGGGCGTCGCGGGCACGGCGGGAAGGGGACGTTCCCGGTTCGATGAACTCATTTTTCGCTCCTGAATCTCCTTCTCACGGAGACTACGGCTTCGTCACGCGCGCCGCAGGAACTGGTTCACGAGCTTATGGTGCGCGCGCGTTATGTCAGGCGACGAGGCGATAGCAGGGGTGGTAGATCGCGCCCGGAAGCTTCATGCGCCGCTGGGCGACGAAGGCTGACAGGAGCTCATCGAGCAGCGCCATGACGGTCGGATCCACGGAGAGTTCGTAGGGCCCCAGCCGTTCGATCGCATTGATGCCGTTCTCTTTGACGTTGCCCGTGACGATGCCGGAGAAGGCGCGACGCAGGTTGGCGGCGAGGTGGTGCACCGGCTGATCCCGGTGCAGCGCGAGGGAGCGCATGGAGGCGTGCGTCACCTCGAACGGGCGTTGGAAATCGGCGGCGACGGACAGGAGCCAGTTGAAATTGTAGGAGTCGTTGTGCTGCTTGCGGTACATGCGCACGGTGTCCATGGCGCGCGCGAGGTGCCGCGCGACTTCGGGCGGATTGCCCGTGATCACCGTGAAGCGCTCGAGCGCCTCCTGCCCCAGGGTGCCGCGGAGGAAGCGCGTGATCTGTTCGAAGTAGGCCGCGCTCTCGCGGGGACCGGTGAGCACCACCGGCAGCGGCTGCTCGGCATTCGCCGGATCGAGGAGGATGCCCGCAAGATAAAGGATCTCCTCGGCCGTGCCGGCGCCGCCCGGAAACACCACGATGCCGTGCGCCAGGCGCACGAAGGCCTCGAGGCGCTTTTCGATGTCCGGCATGATGACGAGCTGGCTCACGATCGGATTCGGCGGCTCCGCGCCGATGATGCCGGGCTCGGTGATGCCGAGGTAGCGGCCGTGCGTGATGCGCTGCTTCGCGTGCCCGATGGTCGCGCCCTTCATCGGGCCCTTCATGGCGCCCGGGCCGCAGCCGGTGCACACATCGAGCCTTCTCAGGCCCATCTCGTAGCCCACTTTCTTGGTGTATTCGTATTCCTCGCGGCCGATGGAATGCCCGCCCCAGCAGACGACGAGGTTCGGCGGCACCTTCACCTCGAGGAGGCGGGCGTTGCGCAGGATCTGAAATACGGCGTTCGTCACGCAGGTGGAATCGCTGAGGTCGAAGCGGCCGCTCGCCATGATCTCGTTCGAGATGTAGACGACGTCGCGCAGCACGGCAAAGAGGTGCTCCTTGATGCCGACGATCATCTCGCCGTCGACGAAGGCGGCGGCCGGCGCGTTCTTCACCTGGAGCTTGATGCCCCAGGCGTGGCGCACAATCTGGATCTCGAAGTCGCGGTGGCGGGCGAAGATCTCCTTGGCGTTGTCGGTGTCGGCGCCGCTATTCAAGACGGCGAGCGCACACTGGCGGAAGAGCGCGTAGAGACCGCCCTGGCTCGAGTCGAGGAGCTTGCCGATCTCGTCCTGCGAAAGATTCTCGAGGCTGCCGCGCGGGCCTACGCGTGCATCGACGAACTCCGGCATGACAATGGTGGCTTCCACCCGTCCCCCTTCATCGACGGCGCGCATCAGGGGCGGATGTCGATCGGCGTGTTATCCGGCGTCAGGAGCCAGATTTCCACCATGTCGGCATTGGTCACAGCAATGCAGCCATCGGTCCAGTCGTGGCTCTCGTAGTACTGTGGCGGGTGCTTGAGGGTATTGGGCAGGCCGTGAATCATGATACTGCCGCCGCTCGGCCAGTGATTGCGGCGCGCGAGCGCCAGATCCGCATCGTTCGGATACGAGACCTGGATGGACAGAAAGAAATCGCTGCGCGCATTGCGGCGCGCCAGGAAGTACGTGCCTTCGGGCGTGCGGAAGTCACCCGAGCGCTGCTTCTGCCCAACGGGATTCAAGCCGAGCGCGATGTGATAGGAGCGCAGCACGCCGTAGCCGCGCATGAGGTCGAGGCGCCGCGCGGCCTTGTGAACCACGATTCGATCGGCCATCGGCATCGTCTCGTTCGAACGAATCATGACCTGCCGGAACTCGGCCGGTGAATCCGCGTAGGCGCCCGCGCTGAGCACGCTCGCGGCGAGCAGGCTGACGAGGAGGCGTAAGGGCGGTATCATTTTGAGATTAAACAAGCACTTGCATAACTATCTGGCATTATAGACGCTCCCGGGTGCACAGGCGATGTGCACCCGTCACACGCTGCTTCCTATAATCATGATGGAGCAACGAGACATCCACGTGAATCGCAATTTCCTCACAGGCATTCTCCTCGTGTCGCTCTGCGCTTGCGCTGCAGCGCCGGGACCTGCCGTGCATGACAAGCTCGACGCGAAGACGGGGTCCACGGTGAGCGTGATGCCCGAGCCTCTGGAGCTCCTGACCTCGGGCTACATCGGCGCTCATTCGGGCGCGTTTGCGTACCTGGGGCCCTTGGAGATCGATCAGATGGGCGCGCGCACCCTGTACCTGTGGGTGTTGGTGCCGCATGACGTGTCGTCCTCGGTGGCGCCCGTCATCCACTGTGACGACGCCCGGGTGACGCTGCCCCTGCAGACCGCCAGCTTGCGCGACATGGGACTCGCGGAGCCGCCGTATGACCCGGCGGATCCCTGGGGCGCGCAGTGGTACTTCGCGCTCGATGACGCGACGCTTGTGTGTTTTGCGCACGCACACCGCATCACCATCGACATACCGAACGCCCGCGGGGAAGTCGTGACCTACACCGCCGAGAGCGCCAAGAATGTCACGGGCTTTCCCATCATTGCGACCTTCGCCGCGCGCCGCGGCACGAAGGGCCTCTAGCCGCCCGCCGCACTCACCTCTTCAATCTTCGGCACGACGATCTGCGTGCCGGGATGCATCTCGGAAAGATCCAGGTCGGGGTTGTACTGCTGCAGGAGCCACAGCGGCAGCGCCGCGTTGTGTTGCGTCACGGTCCAGCCCGAATCGCCGTGGCGCGCCAGATACACCTCGGTGCCGACGATGCGGTGGGAGGCGAAGTAGCTCGCCTGCTGCTCGCGATGGTATTCGCGGCGCTTCTGCTCAAACTCCTCGCGCGACACCTTGACGAACTCGAGCTTGATCTTGTGTCCGATCAGCACCGGCTTCTTGAAGGCCAGGTGATTGATCACACGCAGGCGCGCCGCGCTGGTGCCGAGCCAGTCCGCGTAGTGGCCCAGCGTCTCGACGGTGGCCACCTTGATGGTGTCGTCCTTGGCGATCGAGTAGTCGGTGGGATCCGGACTGACCGACACCTCGACGCCCGGTCCGAGCGCCGGGCTGAGCTCCTCGGCCTGCGCCGCTGACACCGGCTCCGCGCGCGCCGCGGGGCGGCCGATTTTGGCGATCTGCTCGGCGTCCTCTTTGCTCTCAAGCTGCGCGACCTCGATGGTGACGGCCCCCGTCGCATGGTGGGCGGCAGGCGTTGCCGACGCCGCTGCTGCAGGGCTCACGGGCGGCGGGGGAGTCGCCGTCGCCACTCGCACCGGCGGTGCGGGACTTACGGGAGGGCTCGTGACGGGCGCTGCGCTCGCGGGCGCCGCAGGTTTCGCGGCGGCCGCCACGCTGACCGCCGGCGCCGCGCTCGGCGCTGCGGGCGGGCTCGGTGCCGCCGCTGCACTCGCTGGCGCGGGAGTGTTCTGTGCAACGACGACCGGCGCCGGCTGGGCCGACGGCACGACGAGCGAGCGCCCGGGCCGCAGCTTGGCGCTCGGGCTCATGCCATTCAGCTGCGCAAGATCAGCGGTGGTCACGTTGTAGCGCGCGGCAATCATGCCGAGCGTCTCGGCGCGCTGCACGCGGTAGCGGCGCGGCTCGAGCTGCGCGACGTACAGATCATGCGGCGAGAGCCGCGCGGCGAGCTCCTCGGTGGTCCACTTCTCGCCGTCGAGCGGCAACCTCAGGTGATAGCCCTTGGGCACATGGCGCTGGCCGTTCCACACCGCCGGCAGGAGCGCCGGATTCAGCGCCTGGAGCCTTTGCTGATCGATCTTCAGCAGGTGCTCGAGTGAGGAGAGCTGAATGAAGGCGGGTAATGCCACCTCCTGGAATTTCATCTCGCGGTTGGGTTCGATCCCGCCGAAGTACTTCTCCGGGTTGTGGTCGATCTCGAGTGCGGCCAGAAACGAGACGTAGAAATTGCGCGACGCGAAGCCGAAGGTGCGGCCTTTGTATTTGCGCACGATGGTGACGATGTCATCCGTGCCGAGCGTCTCCTTCGCGCGCCGTACGCCCTCGGCGCCATGGTTGTAGGCGGTCAATGCCAGGGGCCAGGTGCCCAGCAGGTGATAGTTGTAGGCGAGGAGCTGCGCGGCCGCCTGCGTTGAGCGAAATGGATCCAGGCGATCATCCACCGTGCTGTCGATATGCAGGTAGCGTCGGCCGGTGGAGCGCATGAACTGCCACAACCCCGCCGCACCGACCTTGGAATACGCGGCCGGATTAAACGAGGACTCGACGTGCGGCAGCACAGCCAGCTCCGCGGGCAGCCCCAGATTGGCGAGGGTCTCTGCAACGTGCGCCTTCCAGGCCCCCGAGCGCCTCAGGCCCTCGCGAAAGCGATCGGATTGTCCCAGCTGAAAACGAATGTGCTCGGTCGACTCCAGGAGCCGCGCAGGCGTGCCCTCGATACCCCACAGGTCGCGGATGCGCTGATCCTCTTCCGACAGCGCTCCGCTTACGCCGGCGATGCGGCGCAACGCCTCGACGTAATGATCGCGCGCCGCCTCGACAATCCTCTGGCGCTCATGCGGCGGGGCGCTCGGAGAAAAATGCAGCGTCTCGTACACGACCGCGAGGTTCTCGTCGTCATGCAGAAAACCGGAATTGGTGTCGACCTGGGTGTAGACGCGAATCCAGAACTGCACATCGCGCTCGAGCTCCGGCGGGCGCGGCATGGGATCTTCGGCGGCGAACGCCGGTGCCGCGGCGAGCCAGACGAGCGCGCCCGCGGCGAGGAGCAGATCGGCGCAGCGTCTCCAGAGGCGTTGTGAGCGTGTCGGGTTCATTTACAGCCTGAGGGCTTCAACATTGGGAGTCCATTCAATGGCTTGTATGCGGCACGTCCCAGGCGCCGCCGTGCACCCGGTGAGCACTGTCGACTTTTCTGACGAAACACCGGTTTGATCCCCCGCAGCGAGGCCGCCTGCCCCGGGGCGAAGACTCGCATAACGCGCGTCGCGTCACAGTTAGATGCGTCGCAGACAGCACATGTCACATCGGAGGCTCTGTGCCGCCGCTTGGCATACGCGTTGCAATATCCATTACATCGGGCCCAATCAGCCCAAAGAGGAAGGAAGGCTAGAGGTTTCAATAAGAAGAATTGCCGATCGATGCGGTCCTCCCCCCGCAGACAGTCGGCGCGATGAATAATAATAATAACTCTTCACACACGAGCAAGCGACCTTAAGCCCCGCACCCGCGGGGCTTCTTTTTTTTCAGCCGCATTTGGAGTCGCCGCAGTTGAGGCACGTCATGCAGTTGTCGAGCATCACGACCGCTGCGGTGCTGCACTTGGTGCACAGCTGCGCGCCCTCCGGAAAGTGCGACTTGGCGAAGGCGTCGGCCTGCTTGGCGCGCGCCTCGAACTCGGCACGCTTGGCTTCGATGTGCTTCTGCTGCTGCTCATCGAGCACCGGCTTTCTCAGGAGCCCAATGAACTGCAGGTGCCGTTCAATCACGTAGCCCAGCTCCGCGATGATGGACGGCATGAATTTCCCGCCCGGCTGCCAGTAGCCGCCGCGCGGATCAAACACCGCTTTGAGCTCATCAACTAGGAACGTGACGTCGCCGCCTTTTCTGAAAACGGCCGAAATGATGCGCGTCAGCGCCACGATCCACTGGAAGTGATCCAGATTCTTCGAGTTGACGAAGATCTCGAAGGGCCGGCGCTGCTCGTACTTCGTGCCTTCATTCAACACGATGTCGTTGATCGTGACGTACATCGCGTGATCAGACACGGGCGTCTTGATCTTATAGGTCGAGCCGATGAGAACATCCGGACGCTCAACCTTCTCGTGCATCCGCACGACTTTCGCAGTACGGCCGTTCTTGTCCTGGAACTCGTCCGGATCGGCGACGAGGACAGGCTTGACCTCGACAGGTTTCTCGTCCGGCTTCTGTACGTTGTACTTGACGATTTTCTTCGCAATCTTGATGGTCATGGCTGTGCTTCTCTTAGAGTTCCGTCAAAGGCGCCCGTAATATCCGTCGCGCATCGCGTCAAACAAATTCGCGGCGGTGTGAATCTCGCCGTCGTAGTCAATCTCCTCATCACCGCGCGCCTCGATGACCGTGCCATCCTCGAGTGTAAACTTATAGACCGTATTTTTGAGGTCTTGTTCCTTCACCAGTACGCCTTGGAACGCTTCGGGATTGAAGCGAAAGGTGGTGCAACCCTTTAACCCCTGCTCGTAGGCGTACATGTAGATGTCTTTGAATTTCTCGTAGGGGAACTCCGTCGGCACATTCGCCGTCTTCGAGATCGACGAATCCACCCACTTCTGCGCGGCAGCCTGAATGTCAACGTGTTGCTTCGGAGTCACGTCGTCGGCTGCGATGAAGTAGTCCGGCAGCTTTTCACCAGCTTGATCGGATGCGGGCTTGGCCTTCGCATTGACCAACTCACGATAGGCGAGGAGCTCGAAGGAGCAAACGTCAATCTTCTCCTTCGACTTCTTGCCATCGCGTATGACATTGCGGAAGTAGTGGTGAGCAAACGACGGCTCAATACCGTTTGACGCATTATTCGCGAGCGAAAGCGAAATGGTGCCGGTCGGCGCAATGGACGTATGGTGCGTAAAGCGCGCGCCAACTTCCGCAAGCTCATGAACGAGCTTGGGGGCGACTTCTGCAATGCGCTGCATATAGCGGCTGTACTTCGCGTGCAGCAGGCGACCTGCGATCTTCGCACCGGGCTTCCATCCATCGCGCGCCATCTCGGGCCGCTTGCGCAGCATCTCTTTGGTGACGATGAATTCTTCATTCATGATTGGCGCGGGTCCCTTTTCGCGGGCCAGCTCCAAAGCAGCCTCCCAACCGGCCACCGCCATCTCGCGTGAGACATCCTCGGTAAATTTCACCGACTCGGGCGAGCCGTACTTCATGCCGAGGAGCGTGATCGTGCTGCCGAGGCCCAAGTAGCCCATACCATGGCGGCGCTTGCGCAGGATCTCAACGCGCTGCTGCGCCAGCGGCAGTCCATTGATCTCAACGACATTGTCCAGTAGGCGCGTAAACACCTTGACGACTTCGCGGTACTCCGCCCAATCGAACTCCGCGAACTCACCGAACGGATGACGTACGAATTTTGTGAGATTCACGGAACCCAAGAGGCAAGCGCCATATTCGGGCAACGCCTGCTCGCCACACTGCCCCGTCACGAGACCGTTAAAAATAACCGTGTTGCCGTCTTCCTGGGTTGTGTCGAAGACGGGCTCACGACCGATAGCAGTAATCTCGGCAATCTGGCTCGTAAAGCGCTGTGATTTTTTCAGCTCCTTGTCCTTCGCCCAATCGCGATACTTGACGTTCTTGGCGTCGGTTATGAAACCGATTTCCGCCATGAAGTAATCGCGCGACTCACCATCAATGATGAGTTCGTAATCCGCCCTACATGCGTATTCGCGATGACCACCCTTGCCATCCGGGAGAACTCGATTGCCGGCGTCGCGACGCTTCAATATCCGACAGAACACGCCGAAATTTGCGAGCAGAATCTGAACGTCCTTGAGCAAGGATGGATAGCTGGACGCAAGGCGCACGGAACAAGACGTTCTCGAGTGTCCCGAAATATTCACTGTGCCGTCCGTCTGAAACAGCGCGCGTAAGTATCCTCTGACGCACTCCTCGTTTCCGCGCCAGACAATTTCAGGAACCTGCAGCTTCGTTTGCGCAGTGAATCCAAATTGCTGGAGTACACGCGCGAGTATCACTGAGCGGATCATCACGAGATTGCGCTCAGGCACCTCTACCGCGCTCACGCAGTACTGTCGGGGCGCACGAGACCAACCTGCTATTAGCGTATTGATGTATGCGACGATTGCGCTGGCATAGGCGCGATCCTCGCCCCAAAGATTGACCACGGCTGCTTGTTGATCTCTTCCTCGGTTCGTGAAGTGTCCATCGCCGGTCAATAAACCAAGTAAATTTCCAAGCTCTGCATCCCCACAGCCGCCAAATTGCCCTTTGCCGGACTGGATCAGTAATACATCGCCTGCTTTAAGATTCCTAAGCTTGATCTTGCCGCGCGCAGTGTAAAAGTCGTGCCACTCGGTCGCCTTGATCTCGTATCCGTCGTGAGTCACAACGCGATACACGTCGGCGGACGTAGAGGTCATGAAGGCCGGCACCGCCGGTCGCACCGAGACACCTTGCTCGCTCTCGCCAAGCGCTCGCCGATCAACAGTAACCTGCAAATCGACGCGTGCGTCATACAAATCACCAATACGCACCATGCCGTAGCGTGTTGCAAGACGCGTATCCGCGGTGACGCACGGGTTCGTTGCGCGAATGTTCTCGCACCACCAGTTGTTGTTCATCTCATTGACGCGGTCGATGAGTATGAATCCAGGCTCAGCGAAGTCGTACGTCGACGTCATGATCAGATCCCACATGCGTCGCGCCGGTAGGGTCTTGTAGATCCTGCACGCGACAAGACCTTCGTCATTGACGACATAGCCTTCGTGAATCTCCCACTCCCGCCAAAGGAACTTGCTCGCGTCCGCGAGATCCGGCTTGTCCGTCTCGTACTCTTTTAAGGAGATCGGGAACGCGAGCTGCCATTCGCGGTCTTCGCGCACAGCTTGAATGAACTCATCAGTAATGAGCAGCGACAGATTGAACTGCCGCAACCGCCCGCTCTCGCGCTTGGCGCGAATGAACTCCATGGCATCCGGATGTCCGATATCGAATGTGCCCATTTGCGCGCCGCGGCGGCCGCCCGCGGAGGAGACGGTGAAGCACATTTTGTCGAAGATATCCATGAACGACAGCGGGCCCGACGTGTACGCGCCCGCGCCCGAGACGTACGCGCCTCGTGGGCGCAGAGTTGAAAAACAATAACCAATTCCGCTTCCCACTTTGAGCGTAAGGCCTGCCTCATGGACCTTCTGCAGAATATCGTCCATCGAATCGAGGATCGTGCCCGATACTGTGCAGTTGATCGTCGAGGTTGCAGGTTTGTGGTCCAGTGCGCCGGCATTTGACGTCACGCGCCCCGCAGGGATGGCGCCGCGCCTGAGTGCCCACAAAAAGCGCTCATACCAATGCTCGCGTACGTCTTCCTTCTCGACGTCAGCCAGCGCGCGCGCCACGCGTTTGTAGGTGTCGTCCATCGACTGGTCGATGGGCGTGCCATCTTTCGCCGTCAGGCGATACTTCTTATCCCAAATATCGAGCGACGCTTCCTGGAAAGGAACGGCATCGATGTCTTTTGGATTTAGCTTCATGACGCTGTTCATGAATCCGTGGCACTCCAATTATTGTGCTGCCGACAACGGATCACGGGAAAGCGCATGGGAAAACCCATGCAAACAACTGGCCGAACAGCGCAAGCCCAAAGGCTGCTGTCAGACAGCCGAATCCCCCGAAAGACCTACCCCCCCGAGCGCCGATCCTGGTCGCGGATGCAACACAAGATCTTGTGTCGGGGGAGGAAGACTAATGACGTGTCACATATCCGTCAAGATAATCAGTTAACTACTTTTTGTTCACAAAATAATAGTTAATTCAATAATTTACAGCGTAATGCGCCGTACAACCGAGCTGGATTTCGCGGTGTTTTAACATAAATAAGCCAGATATGCGGACCCTAGATCTTGTGCCCAGGGCATGCACAGCTTGCGCACAGGATATGCATGGGTTGTATGCGCCGGCCGCCCCTTGAAACGCCCGCTCATGGCCTCAGACAGAGTCCATTCGCGCACTTTGCGTTTTTTGGAGTACTGGATATGACGATCGTTCACTACGAGCCGTGGGGGCTCTTCAATCGATTCCATCGCGACATCAGTCGTGTTGTGTTCGGCGAGGACGGCTCCGCGTCCGAGGCGGCGAACTCATCCGATGTCACCTGGCTTCCTGTCGTTGACGTACACGAAGAGGCCGAGCGTTATGTGGTCCGTGCCGATCTGCCGGGCGTGGATCCCAAAGATGTGGAAATCACCGCAGAAAAAGGCGTTCTGACCATACGCGGCCAGCGTCATGCGGAAAAGCGGGAAAACAGCAACGGCTACGAGCGCGTCGAGCGCGTGTCCGGCAATTTTCTGCGCCGCTTCTCGCTGCCCGAGAGCGCCGAAACGACTGCGATCAAAGCCAAGCAGTCAAACGGCGTCCTCGAGGTCACGATCCCGAAGCTGCCGCAGGTTCAGCCGCAGCGCATTTCGGTCGAAGCCGCCTAAATCCCGTTTGCGGGATTGCGAGGAGCGGGCCCATGGCCCGCTCCTTTTATTAAATCACGCCGGGCGAGGGATCCACGCTTAGAATCGGGGCGTGTCCTACTTAAGATTCGCCACCAGCCGGCTGCTGTGGGTTGTCGCAGCGTTCTGCCTGCCCTGCGCCACGCCCAATGCACTGGCCGCCCTGCCCGCGGCACTCGCACAAACGCCCACCGCATCGCTCGCGCCGATGATCAAGCGCGCCTCGCCGGCGGTGGTGAACATCGCGACCCGCGGTACGACGAGCGACACTGGAGCGCAGAATCCTCTCGCCGAGGATCCGTTCTTTCGCCGTTTCTTCGGCGCCCCGCCGGACCTGGCTCCGAAGGGACACTCATTCCAGAGCGCCGGCTCCGGCGTCATCTTTGACGCCCAGGCGGGCTACATCCTCACCAACGCGCACGTTGTCGAAAACGCCAGCGAAATCACCGTCACGTTGCAGGATGGCCGTGACGTCGAAGCGGAGATCGTGGGCCGCGATGAACCCTCGGATGTCGCGGTCCTGAAGGTCAAGGCGAATGGCCTTACGCAGATTCCCATGGGCGATTCGCGCAATCTCGAAGTCGGCGACTTCGTCGTCGCCATCGGCAATCCCTTCGGCCTGCAGCACACCGTCACCTTCGGCATCATCAGCGGGCTGTCGCGCTCCGGCATCAGCCCCGACGGCTATGAGGATTACATCCAGACCGACGCATCGATCAATCCCGGCAATTCCGGCGGCGCCCTCGTCAACCTGAAGGGTGAATTGATCGGCATCAACTCCACCATACTGTCGAAGAGCGGCGGCAACATCGGCATCGGCTTCGCCATACCCATCAACATGGTGAAGAACGTCTCCGATCAGCTCTTGAAGTACGGCGCGGTGAAACGCGGCGTGCTGGGAATCAACATCTACACGCTGACCTCGGACATCGCCCGCTCGCTCGGTCTTGAAAATGTCCACGGCGCGCTGGTATCCGAAGTCGTGGGCGGGTCGGCCGCGGAAAAAGCCGGCGTGCACACCGGCGATGTCATCACCGCGGTCAACGCCCAGAACGTGAAATCGAACGCCGAGCTGCGCAACGTCATCGGCCTCCTGCGCGTCGGCGACAAGGTCGACATCGCGCTCCTGCGCGAGGGCAGTCCCAAACACGTGACCGCGGTCATTGCCGCGATCGCAGCACCGCCGGCCGCCGTCGCGCCGCCTGCGCACGCGGCGACCGAGGCAACGGCCCATGGATTGGATGGCGCCGCCATGGCCGATGCGCCGGAGAATGGCGGCGCCGTGGTGCAGAGCGTCGAGCCCGGCAGTCCTGCCGCATTGCAGGGGCTGCGCGAGAATGATGTGATCGTGCGCGTCAACCGCGAACGCATCTCAAATCTCGAGCAGTTGCGCGCCCACACCAAGAACACCACCTCACTCGTGATTGAGGTGCGGCGCGGCAAGGCGAGCCTGCTGATTCCCCTGCGCTGAGCCCGTGCACAGCCGCTGGTGGCGCTGCCGGCGCGGCTCGCGCGCCAGAGCGCGCACCGCCGCATAAAAACGCGGCAGGTCGCCGTCCACCTCCGCGAGCAGGCGTTCAAATCCGGGCACGCAGTCAAAATAGGTGGCCACGGAGGCAAGATACGCATTGTTGAGGCCGGCAGCGATCCAGTTCTCATAGCCCGAGTGCACCCCCTGGCGGCGCTCGAGATCGCGCATCTCATCGGCGAGGGCTGCGAACTGCATTCGCTTGCGCTCGCGCATCAGCGCGGGCGAAAGTTTGGATCCGTAGAGACGCGCGAGCTCGGCGCGACGCGACGCGAACAGCGTATTGAATGCGCGGTCGCGCATGCGCTCGCGGCGGTAGTCATTGAGGGCCGCCGTACGGCCGGTGTATTCGAGCCAGCGCGCGAGACCCGTCTCCTCCACCGTCACCGCAAAGGCTTCGTTGAACTCGGAGTCGCCCGCAACATAGATGAGCTGGTGCGCCAGCTCGTGGAAGATGATCGCCGCAAGCTCATTGTCGCCGTAGGCCAGCATGGTGTTCAGCACCGGATCGGCAAAGTGCCCGAGCGTTGAATAGGCCGGCACGCCCTCCACCGCGACGTCGAAACCGCGCGCGCGCAGCCGCGCGCCGAAGGCCTCCGCGTTGCCTTCGGCAAAGTAGCCGCGATAGGCGACACAGCCGGCAATGGGGAAACACCAGCGCATGGGCTCGACGGAGAATTCCGGTGCCGCGACGACGTTCCAGACGACGAAGGCGCGCTTAAGATCGGCATAGGAGCGATAACTTTTATTATCGGGAAGCGCGAGTTTCTGCGATGCGAAGTCGCGCGCCTCGCGCACGGCGGCCAATCGGGAGCGCAGCTCCGGCGGCGTGCGCGCATCGGCCATGACTGCCGCGATCGGGCGCCGGTCGCGCACGATCTGCCACTCGCCGTGGGCGGCCTGCGCGAGATACAGCGTGCCGCAGGCGCTCAGGAGTGCCGGCGCGAGGCCTGCGAGCAGCGCTCGCACGGCCCGGTAGCCCCCGCTGCGGGGCGCGGCTCGCGCCGTGCGGGTCTGCCCGGAACTCTCGGTTAACATTGCGCGCATGCAAGTCTACTTGGTCGGCGGTGCCATTCGTGATCAGCTCCTCGGCGTCCCGGCGCGCGAGCGCGACTGGGTGGTCGTCGGCGCGCGGCCCGAGGATCTGGAGAAGCTCGGCTACCTCGCGGTCGGGCGCGAGTTCCCGGTGTTTCTGCATCCTGAGACGAAGGAGGAATACGCGCTCGCCCGCCTGGAATCCAAAGTCGCCCCGGGCTATCGCGGTTTCAGCACTCGCTTCTCCCCCGATGTGACGCTGGAAGAGGATCTGCGCCGCCGCGATCTTACGATCAACGCCATCGCGCAAAGTGCCGCTGGCGAGCTCATCGACCCCTATGGCGGTGCGGCCGACCTTAAGAAAGGCATCCTGCGCCATGTTTCGGCAGCCTTCGTCGAGGACCCCGTGCGCGTGCTGCGCGTGGCGCGCTTCGCTGCGCGCTTCGGCGATCGTGGATTTGCCGTCGCCCCCGAAACGCGTGCCCTCATGCAGGAGATGGTCAGGAGTGGCGAGATTAACGCGCTCGTGCCGGAGCGCGTCTGGGCCGAGACCGAGCGCGCCTTGGCGGAGGCGCGACCCGAGCTCTTCTTTTCCACCCTACGCGAGTGCGGTGCCCTCGAGGTCATCTTTCCCGAGATCGCGGCGCTCTACGGCGTGCCGCAACCCGTGCGCTGGCATCCGGAAGTGGACACGGGGGTCCACGTGATGCTGGCGCTGCAATGTGCCGTGCGCCTGAGTGCTTCGACGGCCGTGCGCTTCGCGGTGCTGGTGCACGACCTCGGCAAGGCCGTCACCCCGCGCGCGCTCTGGCCGTCGCATCACGGGCACGAGGAGGCCGGCGTGTCCCTCATCGAAGCGCTCGCGGCGCGCCTGCGCGTGCCCAAGGAGCATGCGGAGCTGGCGATCCTGACGTCGCGGCACCACACGCTCGTGCACCGCGCACAGGAATTGAAGGCCGCGACCCTTCTCGAACTGCTTGAAAAGACCGATGCGTGGCGTCGCCCCGAGCGCTTCGCTCTCCTGCTCCTCGCCTGCGAGGCCGATGCGCGCGGCCGAACCGGACTCGAAGATCGCGCCTATCCGCAAGCCGATCTGCTGCGCAGCGCCCGGGAAGCCACTGCCGCCGTGAGCCTTGCCGAGGAGGAACGGCAAGGACTCATCGGCTCTGCCATCAAGGAGAAGCTGCGCGCGAAGCGGCTCGAGGTCCTGGCCTCTCTCGTGAGCCGCACACGAGAAGTCTCTAAAGAGAAGGCGACAGATCCTGGAGCGTGAAGCCGCGCAGCGGATGCTGCAATCCCAGCCCCAATGCCATGACCTTGAAGGCCTCGCCCATCTCCGCAGGCAGCAGCAGCCGGCCGGCCTCGCCCGCACGCCGCGCCCGCGTGATCTCATCGGCGTCAGGACCCAAAAGCTCCTCGATCCCAGCGCCGATCAAGAAGCCGGCCTGCGTCGTGAATCCGCACAGCTTCAGGCCAGCCGCGTCCCCGGCTTCCGCGACGCGCGTGAAGTCGACCCATGAGGAGATGTCCTGCACGCCGACGAGTATCAACGGGTCATTGTGCGCGCGGTGTTTGAAGTGGCAGCGCAGGGTGCCGTCGGTGCGTTGCGGGTGATAGTACTGGGCGCGCGGCAGACCATAGTCGATCAGCAGGATGGCGCCGTGCGCGAGGCACGCGCGCACGCCCGCAATCCAGGGCTCGATGCGCCAGCACACCTCGGAACGATAACCGTCGGCGAGTTTGAACTCGTCCACGAGCGGCTGCGCGTAGCGCACCAGGAGTTCATCGGCAAAGGCTTCGCGTTCCATGAAGGCGCCGTCCGCGGCCACCGCCACGCCGAGCGCTCTGACGCGCGTCTCGTGCACGAGGAAGCGCGCGCAGGGCAGCGCATCGAGTACTTCGTTCGCCAGCATCACGCCGCGCATGGGGTTCTGCGGCAGCCGCTCGAGCCAGACCACGCGCTGGCGAAGATTCTCGGGCAGCTCAGCCAGGCGCGCTCGTTGCCGCGCGGCGAGATCCGCGCTCACCTCGAGAATCGCATACTGCTCCGGCAGCGCCCCCAGCTGCGCCAGCTCCTCCAGCAGCGTCGCGGCCATGGCGCCGGTTCCCGCGCCGAACTCCAGAATCCCGCCGCCCGTCTCCGCGAGTATTTGCGCGCATTGCCGCGCGAGACACTGGCCAAAGAGTGCCGAAACTTCCGGTGCGGTGACGAAATCGCCGCCCGCGCCGAGTTTGACGGCGCCCGCGCTGTAATACCCGAGGCCGGGCGCATACAGGGCAAGCTCCATAAAGGTATCGAAGGGCAGCCAGCCGCCGTTATCCGCGATGCAGGTGCGGATCTCCTTGGCGAGGAGAGCGGAGTGCTCCTGTTCGGCATCCGAGAGCAACGCCAGCATTGAGCGTTCAGTGGATGGGGTCATAATTGCAGTCCATGCCGACCCCGACAAACACAGCGCTTACGGGCAAGACGGTGCTCATCACCGGGGCCGCGCGCCGCGTCGGCGCCACGATCGCCCGCACGCTGCATGCAGCAGGCGCCAACGTGCTGATTCACTACCGCACATCCGCCGAAGCGGCCGAGACCTTGGCACGCGAGCTCGCGACGCTGCGCGCCGGCTCGGCGCGAACACTGCAGGCGGACCTCCTTGATTTGAATCAGCTCGCGCCGCTCATCGATGCGGCGCTCGGGGCGTTCGGACGGCTCGATGTGCTCGTGAACAATGCCTCCACCTTTTACCCGACGCCCATCGGCGCGGTCACCGCCCACGACTGGGACGACCTCATGGGCACGAATGTGAGGGCACCGTTGTTTTTGGCGCAGGCGGCGGCCCCCGCGCTGCGCGCAACGGGCGGCCTCATTATCAACCTCATCGATATTCATGGCTCGCGGCCTTTGAAGCGCTTCGCCGTGTATTGCACCGCGAAGGCGGCGCTCGCCATGTTGACGCGGTCGCTCGCGCGCGAGCTCGCCCCCGAGGTGCGCGTCAATGGCATCGCCCCGGGCCCCATCATGTGGCCCGAAGAGGCACCCGATCCGCAGCTGAAGGCGAAAATCATCTCCCGGACGCTCCTGCAGCGCCAGGGCTCGCCGCAGGACGTCGCGCGCACGGCGCTCTTCTTCGCCGCCGAAGCACCATACATCACGGGCCAGATTCTCGCCGTGGATGGGGGTCGCAGCGTCGGCTGGTAGTGTCGGGCGCAACGCGCGTCAGCGGATGCGCGTCCTTGTCGAAGCGGCGCCACAGCTCCCCGATACTCACGCCCGCGCTCGGATGCAGCAGATCCGGTGCCAGATCCGCAAGCGGCCCCAGCATGTACGCGCGCACCAGGAGATCCGGGCGCGGCAGCGTGAGATGGGGCCGCCGGCACACCAGATCCCCGTAAAGCAGGACATCAAGATCCATGGTCCGTGGCGCCCACCGCGGCGCTTCGCGCGGCCGCCCACAGGCCGCTTCGATGCGCCGCAGGACGACGAGAAGCTCATCCACGGACAGCTCGGTTGAGAAAGCGGCGACGAGGTTGATGAAGTCCGACCCCGCAAAGCCCGCGGGGCGATTCTGATACCAGGGCGAGAAACGCACGTCAGGAAAGGCGCGCGTGAGCTCGCCCACCGCGAGCGCCATGTGCTCGGCGGGCGCAACATTGCTGCCGGCGGCGACGTAGACCTCGGGCATGCTGGCGCTTCAGGTCACGGGGGCGCGGACCGCGCCGGCAGGTCGGCGCGCGTGCGCTCGATCGTGACGCCTACATCACGTGAGCCGCGAATGGCGCCCGGCTTGCTCACGGTGAGCCGTACCCAGGCGACGGCAAATTCGTGCAGGATGAGCTCGGCGGTGCGCTCGGCGAGGGTCTCGACCAGATGGAAGCTGGAGGCTTCGACGAAGGCGATGAGGCGTTTGGCGACCGTCTTGTAATTGAGAGTGTCGGCGACTGCATCGCCGATCGCGGCGCGCCGGCAGTCAATCGACATCTCCAGATCGACGACGATCGTTTGTTTGACGCGCCGTTCCCAGTCGATGAAGCCAATGATGCAATCGACGGCAAGACCGCGCAGAAAGATTCGATCATGGCTTTCGCTGTGAGTCATAGCGCCGGAAGGGTGTCGAGCGGCCACTGTGCGCGGGCCTCAATGGCGAAGCCCGCGTGCTGTCCGGCCGCCAGGCGCTTCATTCCCGCAACCGCGATCATGGCCGCATTGTCGGTGCAGAACTCGAAGCGCGGATAGAAGACGCGGCCGCCGCGCGCCGCAACCGCCGCCTGCATGCGCGCGCGCAGCGTCTTGTTGGCGCCGACGCCTCCCGAAATGACGAGTGTCTCGAGCCCCGTCGCATCGAGCGCCCGCAGCGCCTTGGCGACGAGGGTCGCAACGATGGCCTCCTGCACCGCGTAGGCAATGTCCGCCTTCACCTGTGGTGTGAGCTCGCAGCTGCGCGTTGCATGCAGGACGGCCGTCTTGAGGCCTGAGAAACTGAACTCGAGTCCGCCGCGATCGAGCATCGGACGCGGGAAGGTGAAAACTCCGGCGCGGCCCCGCTCGGCCAGCTGTGCCAGCTCCGGACCGCCCGGATAGGGCAATCCCAGGAGCTTCGCCGTCTTATCGAAAGCCTCGCCCGCCGCATCGTCGCGTGTCTGCCCGAGGATGAGATAGCGGCCGACGGCGCGCACCTCGATGAGCATCGTGTGGCCACCGGAGACGAGGAGCGCCACGTGCGGAAAATCCGGCGGCTCCGGCTCGAGCAGCGGCGCCAGGAGATGCGCCTCCAGGTGGTGCACGCCCAACGCCGGAATCTGCCACGCATAGGCGAGGCTGCGACCGAGGGCCGCACCAGTCAGCAAGGCGCCAATGAGCCCCGGGCCTGAGGTGTACACCACGCCCGAGAGCTCGGCAGGCGTGGTCGCGGCGCCCGCGAGCGCGCTCCTTACCAGCGGCAGGAGCCGCCGCACGTGGTCGCGGGAGGCGAGCTCCGGCACGACGCCCCCAAAGATGCGGTGCAGCTCGACCTGGCTGAAGAGCTCGTGCGCGAGGAGTCCGCGCGCATCATCAAAGACCGCCGCCGCGCTCTCGTCGCAGGAGGATTCAATCGCAAGAACACGCATGGAACATCACTGATCCTGGCAATACGCAACACAGGCGAGCGACGGCATCGCAACAAGCCGCCGTGAAAGTCCAAAAAGGACCTGCCCGATCGATAAATTGCCCGCGGGGTGGCCAGATAGTTGATAAACGCCCGCACAGCCCATCTCTGCCCCAAAAGAAACCTTCTACCGATACTTGCACAACGCTTTTGCCTTTTGCGGCGCGGCTCATTAGAATCGCCGCCCGAATGCGGCACAGGCCGCTTGGAAAACTCAACTAAATCAACGGATTAGAATTTCGATGCCCAGTGTTCGTATTCGCGAGAATGAGTATTTCGATGCCGCCCTGCGCCGTTTCAAGCGTGCCTGTGAGAAAGCCGGCATCCTCACCGAGCTGCGCCGGCGCGAATTCTACGAAAAGCCCACGCAGGAGCGGAAAAGAAAGAAAGCCGCCGCTATCAAGCGCCACATGAAGCGCATTTCCAGGGACGTAGTCCGCCCCGCCCGCTGATGGCCTCCCGCCGACGACCATGTCGCTGAAGGAGCGTATCACCGAGGACATGAAGAGCGCGATGCGCGCGGCTCAAAAGGAGCGGCTCGGAACCGTGCGCATGATCCTGGCGGGCATCAAGCAGCGCGAAGTCGACGAGCGCATCACCCTGGATGACAGCCAAGTGCTCGCTGTCATCGACAAGATGGTGAAGCAGCGCAAGGAATCGATCGCGCAGTTCGAGAGCGGCGGCCGCGCCGATCTCGTCGCCAAGGAAAAAGCCGAGATCGCGCTGCTGCAGGAATACCTGCCCGCGCAGCTCTCACCCGCCGAGATTGACGCTCTCATCAGCGCGGCGATCGCCAAGACCGGCGCTACGACGATGAAGGACATGGGCAAGGTGATGGGCGTGTTGAAGAGTGAGCTCGCCGGCCGGGCCGACATGGGCGCCGTCAGCGCCCGCATCAAACAGAAGCTCGCTTAAGGCCGAATCCCGTACGCGGTCCGCATGAGCCGCATTCCGCAAAGCTTCATTGACGAGCTCATCGCCCGCGCCGATATCGTGGAGATCGTGGGCCTGCGCGTGCCGCTGAAAAAGGCCGGCCGCGAGTATAAGGCCTGCTGCCCTTTCCACTCCGAGAAGACCCCGTCATTCTGGGTGAGTCCCGAGAAGCAGTTCTATCACTGCTTCGGCTGCGCTGCCCACGGCACCGCGCTCGGCTTCTTGATGGCGCACGACCGCCTGACCTTTCCGGAGGCGATCGAGGAACTCGCATCGCGGCTGGGGCTTGAGGTGCCGCACGAGGCCGCTGCCGCCGGCAGTGCGCCGCGCGGCGCGGACGAGGATCTCTATAAACTGATGGCGAGCGTCGCCGCCTACTACGCCGAGGCGCTCACGCGCGATGCGCGCGCCCGCGACTATCTGAGCAGCCGCGGCATCGCCGCGGCCACGCTCGCGCAATTCGCGATCGGCTACGCGCGCGATTCGTGGAACGACGTCCTCAGGCGATTCGGCGGCGACGACGCGGCGCGGCAGCGCCTGGGCGAACTCGGCCTCATCATCGAGCGCGAAGGCGCGCCGCCCCGTGACGGCGAACGGCACTACGACCGCTTCCGTGATCGCATAATGTTCCCCATCCGCGACGCGCGCGGCCGCACCATCGCCTTCGGCGGACGGATCATTGATCAGGGCGAGCCTAAGTATCTCAATTCCCCGGAGACCACTCTCTTTCACAAGGGCCGCGAGCTTTACGGTCTGTACGAGGCGCGCCACAGCCGCGTCGCGTTGAAGCGTCTGCTCGTCGTCGAAGGCTACATGGACGTCGTGCGCCTGCACCAGGCGGGCATGGCCTACGCCGTCGCCACCCTCGGCACGGCGACGACCGCCGAGCATCTGAAGCGCATCTTCCGCGTCGTCAATGAAGTGGTGTTCGCATTCGACGGTGACCGCGCCGGCCGCGCGGCCGCCTGGCGCGCGCTGCAGAACACACTGCCCGAGGCGCGTGAGGGGCGCGAAATCCGTTTCCTCTTTCTGCCCGAGGGACACGACCCGGACACGCTCGTCGGTGCGGAGGGGCGCGAAGCCTTCGAAAAGCGCATGGCTGCGGCACTGCCGCTCTCGGAGTATCTCGTGCGCGAGGTGAGCGCGGACATCGATCTGTCGCATGCCGATGGCCGCGCGCGCTTTGCGGAGGCCGCGCGCCCACTCGTTGCCAAGCTCGCCCACGGGCTCTATCGGGAACTCGTCCTCGAGCGCATCGCGGCGACCATCAAGCTTTCAGCCGCGCGTCTGCAGCAGCTGTGGGGCGAGGCCAGCCGCACATCCCAGCCGCCCGCGCCGCAGCGCGCGGCTCCGCGCGCAGCGATCAGCGCAGGCCGCGGCAGTCTCGTGCGGCAGGCGATTGTGCGGCTGCTGCAATTCCCGGCGACTGCCGCGCGCGTGACGGTGCAGGAGCGCGCCGATCTTGACCGGCTGCATGAGCCGGGAATCGAGCTGCTGCGCGAGCTCATCGACGATCTCAAACGCAACCCTGCGAAGGTTTCCGCTCAGGTGATCGAGCGCTGGGCCGATAAACCCGAGCGCGAGTCGCTGGAGAAACTTCTGCAGAAGGAGGAGGTCATTACCAATGCGGCCGCCGCCGGTTCCGAGCTTCGCGCCGCGCTCATAAAACTCGCTGAGCTTGCGGACACACAGCGCCTGCAGGAGCTCGAGATTAAAAGCAGGACCGCCACTCTCGATCGCTCAGAACTCCAGGAATTCCAAAGACTTACGACACATCACCCCGCCGGCAAGGCGTCTGGCCCCTAGCTGCAGTTGGCAGGGCTCTCCCCGTCAAATACAATTGCGGGCTTTGCTTTGGCGCCCCTTGTACCGCCTCCTCACGGCACACACATAGGGGAATACTGTTGAATCCGTCTGATCGATCATGACACGCAAGCAAAAGACCCCAACCGCCAGCAAAAAACGCGCTTCAACCGAGCGCAAATCCGTCAAAGCCGCGGCGCCGAAGAAGCACGCGCCGATTCGGGAAAAGGAGCGCGCTAAAGCGGCGGCTCCGAAGAAGCCGGAAGCCCATCCCGCGCCCGCCGAGCGCGCGAAGAACGCCGACATCAGAGTCGACGCCAAGGCAGCGGCCAAGAGCGCCACCAAGCCCACCGAGAAGAAGCTGCTCGGCATCGAGCGGCGCGTTCCGGTCATGCCCGAAGAGCGCCAGTCGCAGCTGAAGCTCCTGATCGCGCGCGGCAAGGAACAGGGCTACCTGACCTATGCGCAGGTCAACGACCATCTGCCCTCCGAAATCGTCGATCCCGAGCAGATCGAGGATATCGTCAACACGATTAATGACATGGGCATTCCGGTGTACGAAAAGGCACCGGACACCGAGGCCCTGCTCGCTGCCGAACCCTCCGCGCCGGCGGATGAAGAGGCCATCGAAGAGGCCGCCGCGGCGCTTGCCGCGCTCGACGCCGAGCTCGGCCGCACCACCGATCCGGTGCGCATGTACATGCGCGAGATGGGAACCGTCGAGCTCCTGACTCGCGAAGGCGAGATCCGCATCGCCAAGCGCATCGAGGAGGGACTGGAGGCGGTGCGCACCGCTTTGTCCATGTATCCCGCGACGCACGACTTCCTGCTGCGCGCCTACGAGCCCGTCAAGGTGGGCCAGGGCCGTCTCGTCGACGTCATCGTCGGCTTCATCGATCCCAACGCGCCCGACGTCATCGCTCAGCCGCAGAACCCGACCAAGCTTGAGATCGTCGAGGCCGAAACCGAGTCCGAGCGCGAAGAGGAGACCGAGGACGGCGACGACACCGAGGATGCGGTCGATACCGGTCCCGATCCGGAGGAAGCCGCGCGCCGCTTCGCCTCGATTGCGCGCCTGCAGACGCACGCGTTAAACGCCATCAACAAGCATGGCGCGCGCGAGCCGAAGACCTTCAAGCTGCGCAAGAAGCTCGCCGCCGAATTCATGGAGCTCAAGCTCTCGCCGCGCATGTTCGACGCGCTGATCCTCAACCTGCGCACGCATATCACGGAAGTCCGCCAGCTCGAGAAGGAGATCATGGTCATCGCGGTGCGCGATGCCGGGATGCCGCGCAAGGATTTCATCGCCACCTTCCCGAAGAACGAAACGAGCGCCCGCTGGCTCGCGAAGCACATGAAGGGCGGGAAGAAGTATTCCGCGGCCCTCGGCAAGTTCAAGGACGAGATCGAGCGCCGGCAGAAGAAACTGCAGTCCCTCGAGGTCCAGTATCACCTCAGCGTCAATGACATCAAGGAAGTCAATCGCGAGGTATCCATCGGCGAGGCCAAGGCGCGCCGCGCCAAGAAGGAAATGGTGGAGGCCAACCTGCGCCTCGTCATCTCCATCGCCAAGAAGTACACCAACCGCGGCCTGCAGTTCCTGGATCTGATCCAGGAAGGCAACATCGGCCTCATGAAGGCGGTGGACAAATTCGAGTACAGCCGCGGCTATAAATTTTCGACCTATGCGACGTGGTGGATCCGTCAGGCCATCACCCGCTCGATTGCCGACCAGGCGCGCACCATCCGCATCCCGGTGCACATGATCGAGACCATCAACAAATTGAATCGCATCTCGCGGCAGATGCTCCAGGAAATGGGCCGTGAGCCGACGCCGGAGGAACTCGCGGTACGCATGGAGATGCCCGAGGACAAGGTGCGCAAGGTCCTGAAGATCGCCAAGGAGCCCATCTCGATGGAGACTCCCATCGGTGATGACGAGGACTCGCACCTTGGGGACTTCATCGAAGATACCTCCGTCTCCTCGCCCATCGACCAGGCGACGGTTGAGAGTCTGCGCGAGACCACCCATGCGGTGCTGGCGCAGCTCACGCCGCGCGAAGCGAAGGTGCTGCGCATGCGCTTCGGCATCGACATGAATACCGACCATACTCTCGAGGAGGTCGGCAAGCAGTTCGACGTCACGCGCGAACGCATCCGCCAGATCGAGGCCAAGGCGCTGCGCAAGCTGCGCCATCCGAGCCGCAGCGAGCAGCTGCGCAGCTTCCTGATGGATGACTGACCGCAAGAGTCGCAGCTTCGAAGCTTTCGCTACCCCGGACAGCCCGTGTGGTCACAGAGCCGCTCCTCCCGCGTGATCGAGCGCTGCGGCCGTGACCGCTGACCCCGCGGAAAAAGAGCTCGCCGCCTTCGTAGCCAAATTCACCCCGGACGTCGCGCAGCGGATTAGAGCGGCGCGCAGGAAAATGCGCGCCCTCCTGCCGCGAGCGGTCGAGCTCGTGTACGACAACTACAACTTCTTCGTCATCGGCTACGGGCCCACCGAGAAAGCATCGGCAGCGATCTTCTCGCTCGCAGCGCAGGCGAGCGGCGTGAGCCTGTGTTTTCTCCGCGGCGCTGGACTCCCGGATCCGCAGGGTCTCCTGCGCGGCAGTGGCAAGCGGGTGCGCTCCATCAAACTCGAAACCGCCGCAGTGCTGGAGCGGCCGGAAGTGCGGGCGCTGATACAGGCGGCACTCGACTCGGCGCCCGCGGCCCTTGCGCCCACCGGCACGCACCGGCTGATCATCAAGTCCGTGTCGGCGAAGCAGCGGCCGCGGCGGCTCAAAAAGCGCTTGTCCTGAACGGCGTGGCGCCGCGGGCCGTGCTCCATTCTGGGCAATTGCAGTTGCTATGCCGCCGGGCGTCGCGCTAGTGCAGCACGACGGGCTCGCGCACAACGAGGCCGCCTTTCAGGACGAAGGCCACGTGTTCGACCACCGCAATGTCGTCGAGCGGATTGCCGGGGACGGCGATGATGTCCGCGTAGCGACCCGGCTTCAGCTCGCCAATCTCGCCCTCCCAGCCGAGGAGCTTCGCGCCGTTGATGAGATCCGCCTGCAGCACTGCCAATGGCTTCATGCCGTACTTCACCATGAGTTCCAGTTCGCGCGCCTGGGTACCATGCGGGAAGGGGCCGACGTCGGAGCCCACCGCGAAGGCGATGCCGGCGGCGATCTGCTTCCTGAATTCCTTCACCTTGTAGTCCAGCAGTGCCCGCTCGCGCGCGGCGGCGGCCGGCGTCGCCGCATGCTCGGCAAAATATTCGAAGACGGTAAAGGTCGGCACCGCCGGGATGTGCTTCTCCTTCATCAGTTGCAGGGTGCGCGCGCTCAGCTGTGTGGCGTGGTCGATGGAGGCCACGCCCGCCTCGGCAGCGTATCCCGTGCCGGGCTCGCCCATGCCGTGCACGGCCACGGTCGTGCCGAGGCGCGCCGCTTCGTCGACGGCGCTCTTCAGCTGCGCGGCCGTGTATTGGTAGGGCGTCGTGAACACGCCGTCGCGCAGCGAATCCGGGCCGGTCTCGTAGATCTTGACGAAGTCGGAGCCTTGCTTGTGCTGCTCGCGGATGACGGCGACCAGCTCGTCCGCGGTGTTGGCGTAAGTCGCGTTTGACAGCACATGCTGCTCGGGATTGAGGCGGTTGGCGTCCTCGTGGCCGCCGAGTATGTCGATGGCGTTGCCGCTGATGCGCAGCCGCGGGCCGGGGATCAGGCCCTTGTTGATGGCGTCGCGGACCGCCGTGTCAGCCGATCCGGCGCCCTCGGTGCCCATGTCCCGCTCCGCGGTGAAGCCGGCGAGCAGATCCTCCTTCGCCGCCGCCGCCGCGAGCAACGTACGCTCGGGCACGGATTCCTCGATGGTCTGGGAACCCTCGCTGCCGGGATGCAGAAACAGATGCACGTGCGCGTCAATGAGGCCCGGCAGCAGCGTCGTGTCACCCAGATCAAGGATCCGCGCGCTCGCGGGGTGCTCGACCGAGGAGCCCACGGCTTTTATATGCTCGCCTTCGACCAGCACCTCGGCCGGCGCGAGCATCCGCCCGCTATCGACTTCAAGGAGACGCGCCGCGTGCAGCACGATTGCTGACTCGGGGGGCTGAGCGGACGCCGCCGTTGCGCCTGCGGCCAGCGTCACGAGCAGTGCGCACAGCGGTGCAACGGGGGGCCGGAACATAGGATCTCCTCACGAGCGGCGATTTTAGAAGTCCACACGGACCGACGCGTCTACCGCACTCGCGTCGCCGACATCCTCAGCCTATTAGAGAACACTCCTCATCATAGACCGCTGGGATAATCGCCTGCGGGCCGCGAAATCCAAAGCAGGAACACGATGCGTCGCCCGGCCAGAGCGCACACGCTCTCCTACCGCGACCATGCGAGGCGCGCGCCGAGGGCCAAAAAGAGGCCCCCCACGGCCCGATCGATCAGCGTTCGCACGTTCGGATTGCGCAGAAAGAAACTTTGCAGCTGCGCCGCGCCGGTCGCCAGCACCAGGCACCAGCTCAATCCCGTCGTGATGAACGTCGCGCCCAGCGCCAAAAACGCCAGGGTCTTGGTGTCGCTCGTGGGCTCTATGAATTGCGGCAGAAAGGCCAAAAAGAACAAGGCAACTTTCGGATTCAGCAGGTTCGTGAAAATGCCCTGAACGAAAGCCGAGCGGGCGCTGGCGGACGCACTCGTTGACGCTGTCATGTCGACGGGGGGCGTCTTCACCAATAGCAGCCGCGTACCCAGATAAATGAGGTAACCCGCCCCCAGGAGCTTCACGATCGTGAAGGCCAGCGCGGAGGTGGCCAGTATGGCCGACAGGCCCAGTGCGGCCGCGAGGGTATGGCAAATAGTGCCCACCGCAATTCCGCAAGCCGCGGCGACGCCCGCACGCCGACCCCCGCAGAGGCTGCGCCCGATGATGAACAGGGTGTCCTGACCCGGTGTGAGATTGAGCAGCACTCCCGCGAACACGAAGAACCCGTAACCGTGAATGCCGAGCATCTCACTCTCCTCATTGCGTGCGGCGATTAGGCTGCGGTGCCGGCGAGGCCAGTCGAGGCCACGTAGACATAGGCTCTCCTGCCGGAGCTCAACTCGACGGCCACGCGGCGGTACTCCGATACTTCGTAGGCGTCGGCTTTGCGAAGCTCGTCCGCAGTGACCCGCAAGACCGTTCCCGTCACGGCGTCGCCCGCTTGACCGGTAAAGCGGACAATCCGGTGCTGCGATGCGCCGCTGATGGCGATCACCTGCGGGTCGCTGATCGTGATCGGGGACGCCGCATAGCCCGGAAGAGTGTCGGGATGACCTTCCACCTGGCGGCCAAAAACGGCCAGCTGAACTTTCGGCTGTCGGAGCGATCCGTACGAGAAAAGCCAGCTCGCAGTCCTGTCGGTCGCCATGTTGAGTGTCTTTGTCTACGCAGCCTTAGGGTGACGATGACAATTCCAGCGCCTCCAACCGCGGGCCCTCCAGAGCGCCGATGCGCAGCGATGCGTCGTACAGCACGGCTGCAAATGCGATGAGCCCGATCAGAATGACAATTGAAGCCCTGACGTGACGCGATTCGAAGCTGCGAATCGCTGATGCAAATCCAATGAGCGCGAACAATGCTGCCACGATGATGATGGCATCGACACTCGCTCGTTGCCAATAGCTGCCCCCCAGGTGCAGCCACATGCCAAATTCATCGAAGGTTAGCGCCATCGCGACGCCATATGCGAGCGCGGCGAAGCGCAGCGCCCGGCCGCCCGGCAGGCCGAACAGCAGGTACGCGCCCACGCCGGCGAGCAGGAAGATCCCGTAGTTCAGATGATGGACGTGCGTGCCGCGCAGAAAGAAATATAGATTCGGCATGCGGTGCGACATGATGAGAAGCACCACGATGCGGGCTGCAATGAACGTCAGGATGAACCCGAACAAGGCGCGGCGCGCGAGTTGCGACGATTCGGTGGTCACGCGTGCGACTGCAGTGCCAGAAGGTGCGCCGCAAGCTCATCCGGCGCAGAGAAGAATGGCGAGTGATCGGTGTCCATGGAGATGACCTGCTGACAGGGAACATCCCTGCACATGCGGCGCTGCTCCGGCAGTGAGACCGCCCGATCGCGGCGGCACTCGATATATATTCGCGGCACCCGCCCGTAGTGGGCCGCGGTCGTGCGAATCGGCGTCGTCAGCGCCGCCACCGCCTCGGGCGCCAGCAGCGATTGCGCCAGGATCACCTGCTCGTCGGCGCACTCCCCATAGAGCGCGTCCTTGACGATGGAGTCGCGCAGCGTGCAGCTTTTCCGATCGGGCGCCATCACCATGTTGGGCGCGACGAGCGAGCGCTCATCCTGCAGCGCGCGCTGCGACACCGACTCACCGTCCGCCAGAAGATATCCGGCGAGATAGACGAGCATGCGCACCTTCTGCGGGCGCTCCTCCGCGGCCTGGCTGATCACCGCCCCGGCGCGGCTGTGGCCGACGAGAATGACGGGCTCCGTTTCCTCGTCCAGGTGAGCGCAGACGCTGTCGGTCCATTGTTGCAGCGTGATCTCCTCGACGGCCGTGCGGTCGCGTCCGAGGCTTGGCAGATCAGGAGCCCGCACGCTCTTGCCGGCCCTCCTCAGGCGCGCGACCACCTGATGCCAGCACCAGCCCCCATGCCACGCGCCGTGAATCAGCAGATAGGCGCTCACAAGAGCGGATCAGGCGCTCATGGAGCCGAGCGGGAGCGTGCGCCGCGTGCTTTGCCGGACCCGGGACCCCGCCGGCTGAGGAGTCGGCGCAGTCTTGATTTGAGGCCCCTCTCAGGCTCGACGTCCTTGACGAGCGCGCTGAAGCGCGCGCGCGTCTCATCGAGCGTGCTGCGTTCGACATCCCGGTACGCTCTGATGAGCTCGCGGGCAAATGCGCTCAGCTGGACGCCGCCGCCGCCCACGCCGCCGACGCTGGCCGTTGCCACCGGTTGGGTGAATGAATGGTTGAGATCATCGAGGAGCTGCCAGGCGCGCCGGTAGCTCAATCCGAGCTCGCGCGCGGCCTGCGACAGCGAGCCCACTCGCTCAATATGCTCCAGGAGCGCAATCTTCCCGGGACCTACGGAGCCCGCCCGCCCGAAGTCGATGCGCAGACGAATGTCCACGCGGGGCTTCTCGATCATGCGCGTATGGTACGCGATCCCGCGGCGCGCGATGTGCGCGACACTCGCCCCGGCGCGCGTCCGAATACATTCGTCTCATTGGGAGCGACAGGCACAGGAGCCCTCCATTAAAATGCGCTTGCGGTTCTGCGCCACCTCGCTAACAAGATGATTTTGCGCGGATTTCACCCTTAAAAGTGGCTCGCCGCTGCGAAAACGACCCAGCTGACACCGCACCGTAGACTCTCCGCCCAGCCGATCAAGTTCAGGGAGACTCCGAGCCGTGAATGCCCTTCGCGTTTTGCTGACCCTCACGCCCTTCATTGCAGCGAGCGCCTCCGCCCAGGATTTCAGCGCGCAACCGCCCATCTGGGCCGCGCGGCCCGACATCGTTGCGTTCGCTACGAGCGAAAGCGCCCATCTCGCTGCGGCACAGCGCGCCATCGACACCTTGGTGGCAGTCAAAGTAGCGCGCACCCTCGAGAACACGCTCGCCCCGTATGACGAGGCCGTGCGGCACATCAACTCCGCCAACTATCTGGCAGGCGTCATCGAACAGGCCCATCCGGATGCCGCCTTCCGCAACAAGGCCACCGCGATGGTCAGCAAGGCGAGCGCGGCGCAGACGGCGTTGGCGCTGAACCGGGACGTCTATCAGGCGTTGACGCACCTGGATCTTGCCGCCGCGGATCCGGCCACGCAGTACTACGTGCAGCGCCAGCTTCTGGAGTTTCGTCTCTCGGGTGTCGACCGTGACGATGCCACGCGCGAGCGCTTAAAGAAGCTCCAGAAACAGCTGACTGACGAGCAGTCATACTTTGGCCGCAATATCTCCGACGATGAAAAAAGCGCCGAGCTCAAGGACCGCTCCGAACTCGCGGGCCTGCCGCAGGACTACATTGAGCGGCACGAGGCCGCAGCCGACGGGAAAATCCGCATCTCGACGGCCTATCCGGATGTCTTCCCGATCATGAAGTTCGCCAAGAGCGATGACCTGCGCCGCCGGCTGATCGTTGCCTTCAACAACCGCGCCTATCCGAAGAACGCCGACGTCCTGAAGAACATGATGCGCACGCGCTATGAGATCGCGACGCTCCTCGGATTCGCCTCCTGGGCGGACTACCACGCCAAGGACAAGATGATCGGCAGCGGCGCCCATATCGCCGCATTCATCAACGACCTCGACGCGACGACCCGGCCCGTGGCCGCGCGCGAGACGGCCATGCTCTTGGCGGAAAAGCAGAAACTGCATCCCGGGGCCCAGGAGATCTGGGATTACGAAAACTGGTACTACCCGGAGCTCGTCCGGCGTACGCAGTTTGATTTCGATTCGCAGTCGGTGCGCCCGTATTTCCCGTATAAGCAGGTCAAGCAGGGCATTCTCGACACCGCAGCCAAACTCTTCCATGTGACATTCCGCCAGGTGCCCAATGCGCCCTCATGGGACGCGGCGGTTGAGACCTGGAATGTCCTCGATAACGGCACGCCGATCGGGCGCTTCTATCTCGACATGCATCCGCGCCCCGGCAAATACTCGCATGCCGCGATGTTTGCGCTGCTCGACGGCATCCGCGGCAAACAGCTGCCGGAAGCGGCGCTGCTGTGCAATTTTCCCGCGCCGACCGCGACCGATCCCGGCCTCATGGAGATCGGCGATGTCACGACCTTCTTCCACGAATTCGGCCACCTGATGCACCACATCCTGGGCGGGCAGCAGCGCTGGGCGGGAATCAGCGGCATCACCATGGAGGCGGATTTCGTCGAGGCGCCGTCGCAGATGCTGGAGGAGGTGATCCACAGTCCCGCAGTGCTCGCAGGCTTCGCGCGTCACTACCAGACGGGGCAGCCGATTCCCGCGGAACTCGTGACGCGCATGAATCGTGCGTCGGCATTTCGCCGCGCGATTACGGTCGCGCTGCAGAATTCATACTCCGCGATTTCCTATGACATTTATAAAACCCAACCTGACAACGTCGATCTCGACAAGGTCTTTGCGGACGACACGCGGCGCTATGCCACCCTGCGCCTGACGCCGGGAGTGCATGCCTGGGCCTCCTTCGGTCATCTCGCGGGGTATTCCTCCGCTTACTACACGTACATGTGGGATGAGGTGATCGCGGAGGACTTCTACGCGCAGTTCGATGTGGGAAATCCCTTCAGGGACGACACCGCGATGCGCTATCGGCATCTGGTGCTGGAGCCCGGCGGGTCGATGTCGGCGAACGATCTCGTCAAGGGATTTCTCGGCCGGCCCCAGAACATGGAGGCCTTCAAGCGCTGGATGAGCGCAGAGTTCGCCGACGCACCCGCTCAATCTCAGTAGCCGTGCGGCACCCGCGCCCCACAGGCGGCGCGGCGCAGGCCGCGCAGTCCGGGCGAATTGCATATTGATGCGCGGGTGCCTATCGTTAAGCGCGTACAAATACAACGTCGGACCCATTGTATGAAGCTCCTCCTGAGTGCTTTCTCCGCCTGCGTGCTCCTCGTCCTTGCCCTTCCCGGGCGCGCGGCCGATGAGCCGCCGACACCCATCGTGGTCTTTGCAGCGGCGTCGCTGACGAACGTCTTGCAGGACATCGGCACCGACTACACGCGGCAGACGGGGCAGGAGGTCAAATTCTCCTTCGCGGCGAGCTCCGTGCTCGCCCGTCAGATCGAAGCGGGTACGCGCGCCGACGTGTTCGTATCCGCGGACGAGGACTGGATGGACTACCTGCAATCGCGCAATCTCATCGATCCGAAAACCCGCCACGACATCATCATGAATCGCCTGGTGCTGATCGCGCCGGCCGCCAGTGACATCCACCTCAAAATCGCGCCGCATTTCGCGCTGGCCGCGGCGCTCGGCAAGGAGCGCCTCGCCACCGGCGACCCGGGGTCGGTTCCCGTCGGCCGCTACGCGCGCGCCGCACTCACTAACCTCGGGGTCTGGAGTGAGGTGGCGCGGCAGATCGTGCCGACGGAGGACGTACGCGCGGCACTGGCGTTCGTTGCCCGCGGCGAGACACCGCTCGGCATCGTCTACGAAACCGATGCCTTGATCGAGAAGCGCGTGCGTATCGTGGATACATTTCCCGAGGACTCGCACGCGCCCATCACCTATCCCGTGGCACTGATCGCAACCGCCAAGGCAGGCGCGGGCCGCTTTGTCGGCTACATGAAAAGCCCGGCCGGTCGTGCCCTGTTTGCGCACTACGGGTTCCAAAACCTCCCCTAGGTGGGGTTTCGAATCGGCCGGCCGCGCGACGCTGCTACACTTCCCCGGGGACCGAGTAGCAGGCTCACAACAACGCAAGAGGCGAAAGACCATGAGCGGCAAACGTGCGATCTTCACAGCGACCCTTCTGAGCTTCTTCGCAGCGCTTCTCGCCGGCAGCGGCGCGGCGGCCGCGGATCGCTACGATGCGGCGGTCAGCCATCCGGGCCGAAGTGCGGCCGACCTCGAGCGCGATCCCAAGGACAAGCCCGCAGAGGTCCTGCGCCTCTCCGGCATCGGACCCGGGATGCACGTCGTCGACGTGCTCGGCGGCAATGGCTACTACAGCGAGATCCTCAGCGACCTCGTCGGTGCCACAGGCGAGGTGCTGCTCGTCAACAATGCGGGATTCGATGGTTACGATCCCACCTGGAAAGAGCGCCTGGCCGGCGGGCGGCTGCCCAACGTGACCCACCGGGTGGTGGACTTGAGCGCCATGCAGCTGGGGACCGCGACCTTCGATGCGGCTCTTCTCATCAAGGTCTATCACGACCTGTACTGGAAAGAGCTGACCGACGGTCCGCCCAAGACCGATGCGAAGACGGTCCTCGATCAGGTTGCAGCGGCCCTCAAGCTGGGTGGCGTGCTCGTGGTTGTCGATCATTCTGCCAAGGCGGGCACCGGCGCGGCGGATGCGGGCACTCTGCATCGCATTGATGAGGTTTACGCGCGGCGCGACCTGGAGTCGCACGGTTTCAAGCTCGTAGCGCGTGCGAATTTCCTGCGCGACCCTGCCGATGATCGCACCAAGATTTCCTATAAGCCGCCGGCACTCGGCCATACCGATCGGTTCGTTTACATCTTCCGCAAAGAGCGCTAAAGAGCACGCGCCCCGCGGGGCGCCCGCGCGCGCGGCCGCCGGCTCAAAAAGGCGCCCGGTATCTCTGATGCCTATGCGATCCTGAGCTCGCGCGCTGGATCCGATGGGCTCAGCATCGCAGCGCGCGATCTACAATCCGTCCGCGGTCACCATGTCGGACTCTGTCACTGAAATCTATCGATCCGGGCGCCGCTCCGACTGCGAAGAGCGCGCCCTCGTGCTCACCGCGGTCGGCATCCCGAGCACGGTCGGGATCGACGGCGCGGGTTTTCTCCTCGAGGTGGACGCCGCCCAGGCGCCACTCGCCCTCGCGGAGCTGGCTCACTACGAAGCGGAAAGCCGCGTTCCCCGACCGGCTCCCCCGCTGCTGCGACGCTATCGGCACGCATGGGTGGGCTGCCTCGCCTATGTCGCCGTTCTGGTGTTTGTCGCGCAGGCGATCGCGAATGGACTCGTGCGGCTCGATGCCTTCGACCTTGGCGAACTCGATGCGGCGCGCGTTCAAAGCGGCCAGTGGTGGCGCGCCTGGACCGCCCTTACCCTGCACCTGGATGCGGCGCATCTGTTGGCCAACCTGGGCGCGGGCGTCTGGTTCGGCTATCTCGCAGCCCGCGAGCTCGGCAGCGGCAGTGCCTGGTTTCTGATTGTGAACGGTGCGGCGCTCGCCAACTGGCTCGAGGGCGAGATCGGACCCGCCACCCACCGCGCCGTCGGAGCGTCCACCGCCGTGTTCACCGCGCTCGGAATGCTGGCCGCGCATTCATGGCGCACGCGCTTCCACATGCCACAGCGCTGGGCGTTGCGCTGGGCACCGCTCGTCGCCGGAGTGGTACTTCTCGGCTGGCTGGGCTCCGCGGGCGAAGGCACCGATCTCGTCGCGCATGCGACCGGATTCATCGTCGGGGTCCTCATCGGGATGGCCGCGGCGCTGCCGCCCATCGACCGGACATTGCGCCGCCTGCCGCAGGGGCTCGCGGGAGTGGCCGCACTGCTGTCGATGGCGATTCCCTGGGCCCGCGCGCTCTTAAGTTAAGCGCAGGTTCAGCCTTCCCGGTTGATATCGGAACGCGGCCCGCTACATGCCCACGGCCGTGCATGGCCATCCGATCTTTGATGTCCGCACCTCGTGAGTTACTTCAAATAGCGATCGAACCAGCTCACGGTGCGCTCATTGAGGTCCGCCAAGTGGGCTGGATCATGTATGGCGTGTCCTTCATTCGAATAAATCACGGTCGCCGAAGGAACGCCTAGCGCCTTCAGGGCGTGACCGAACTCCAGGGTCTGCGCCGCCGGGCATTCGATGTCGGCGGCGCCGACATAACTGAACGTCGGCGTGCGCACCTGCCGGATGAAATTGATGGCCGACGATTGCGCATAGATGGCGGGATCGTCGTACACCGACGCGCCAAAATACGGGATCATCCATTCGTCGATGCCGTTCTCGCCGTAATAGGATTGCCAGTTGCTGATGCCGGCACCGGCCACGGCCGCCTTGAAGCGGTGCGTCTGGGTTACGGCCCACATCGTCATGAAGCCGCCGTAGCTGTGACCGGTAATGCCCGTTCTCTGCGCATCAATCGGCCCGGAGGCAGCCGCCGCCTCCACTCCGGCCAGGATGTCTCGCAGGTCGCCGTGACCAAAGTCGCGCACGTTGGCGGCGGCGAACGCCTCTCCCTGGCCGTAACTGCCGCGAGGGTTGGGGAGAAGCACTGCGTAGCCGTGTTCAAGGAGCAGCCGGAGCCGGCCGGCGCCAATGAAGTCCGGCTGAAAAGCCGCGGCGGGGCCACCGTGCACCACCGTGATCAGTGGCAGTTTGCTTTCAGTCGGTACGCCCTGCGGCAACACCAGCCAGCCATGCACGGTGTACGCATCGCTTTTCCAGCTGAGGCTCTGAATTGTAAAGGGCGCCGTGATGCCTGCATTGGCCTTGGTGAGGTCGTGCCACTTGCCGATGGCGCCTACCTCGATCTCGATCGGGTGATCGAAGGCCTGGTGCGCCAGCGCCACGGTGCCTGCCGGGCAGTCGCCCGAGAGTTGCATCGCGCCGTGACCGAAGACCTCTCGCCCCTGCCACAAGAGCTTGCCGCGCTCGACGGCTTCGCCATGGCCAAAGTCGACGAGCTGCGTCTGATCTGCGCCGATCACGACCGCGGTGAGATGCCCGTTGCACTCCCAATGGATGGCGGAAGCCGATGCGGATAACTGGGGCGTGATATTGGTCACGGCTCCGCCCGTCAAAGGCAGCGTGTAGATATCGCCACCCGTTGCGCCGAAGTCGCTCATGATGCCCGCGATGAACGCCACACGTTTGCCATCGCGCGAGACCCGCGGCGTCGCCAGCTGCTGTTGCGCGCTCGTGGGCGCATACAGGACGCGCGCCTGCCCGGTCGTGGCGTCGAAGGCGTAGAGCTTCGCCAACCACCAGTTGTTGTCACCGTCACCCGGCGCAGCGGTGCCTACAAAGCCGCGTCCGTCAGGTCTCCAGTCATATTCATAGACAAAAAGATCCTCTGGTGAGGCCCAGTGCAACTTGCCCTGCTCGAGCAGTGCGATGCGCTGTTCAGGCGGCGACTCGTCTAGATCAGCGACGGGAGCGCCCGCCTCGACGGCGCCCAGCTCCTTGTTCGCGCCTGCGGTCGCCAACAGGGCCAACTGCCCGGCAGGGCTGTAAACCAGTGCGTCGATCGTACCGTCGAAGTCGAGGAGGCGCGTCAGATCAGTGCCGTCAGCATTGACCTGGTAGAGCGAGCGCGCATGGCTGCCCGGGGCACGCAGGGCAAAGCTGACCTTGCGCGAATCGGGCGTCCAGGCGGGTGAGGCCGGCCAACATTGTTGAACCCTGCCGCAGGGCAGGTTAACCCTGACTGTCGTCTTGCCGTCGACACTGCGGATTACAAGGTCGCGCACAACGGGACTGCCACCCGTGGTCGGTACATCACCCTCAATCGAGGCCACATGGCGCCCGTCGGGCGAGCTTCTGACATCCATGAAGCTATGCTCCGGCTGCGACAGCGGCGCTCCCATGGCGGCGCCCACCGCCAGGGCGAAAGCCGTCATTGCGCCCTGCCGGAAATTGAGTTTCTGTCTCTTGGCCGCCTGACGTACGAGTGTCATATGGAAATTGTCACTGTGTTTGCACATCGCGCGCTTGGATTATGGCTTGCGGGCGCTATTGAGGAGCGCCGCAGTCAGGTGGCAGCTCTTGTATCGAATCCCATGGATACGGCGCGGCCCGGCCGTGCGCATTATATCCACTCCGGGGAATCGCGCGGTGCGGATACAATCCTGTTGATCCGCGAACCCTATCGTTCGAAGGAGGCTGTGATGATCGGATACGTGACGCTTGGAACCAACGACCTGCCGCGCGCGGCTGCGTTTTACGATGTGCTGCTCGCCGAAATCGGCGCCAAGCGGATGATGGAAAGCGAGCAGTTCGTGGCCTGGTCCGTGCGGCCGGACTTGCCGGGGTTGGGCGTGACCAAGCCCTTTGACAAAGGGTCAGCCACCGTGGGCAATGGCGTGATGGTTGCTCTGGTCGTGAACAGCAAGGAAAAGGTTGACGCCTTACATCGCAAGGCGCTGCAGCTCGGCGCTAAGGACGAGGGAGCACCGGGCCAGCGCAGCGAAGGCTTCTACGCCGGCTACTTCCGGGATCTCGACGGCAATAAACTCAATTTCTTTGTTGGCGGTTAGGTCACACCGCCGCCAACGAGCGCGAGCATTGCACGGTGTCGGTTCTGCGCGGTGCCTTAGCGCTTAAGCTCCACCAGGATGGCTTCGACGTCGTCGATCGCCTCGTCTGTCTGAGTTACCGGCGGGCGTAACAGCACCTCTTCGCGCGTAGAGCACGCGCTGGTAAATGGCGGGCCGAGACTCTTCCATGCAGAAGAGGCCGCTGTCAGATCACGCCGCGGGCGAGCGTCTCATCGACCGCTTCCAGAAAAGTCCGCTCCTCACGCAAGATAAAGCGCCTCGTCTTCGCAGAGTCGAAATTTTCGCGGGCAGCAGGGTCGGCTTTAAGCCGCGCTCGATAGATTTCATACGCTGCAAGACTGTCAAACGCAATCAGCGCCCAGGCGATGTCGTTGGTGCCTTCGTGCGGCAGAAAATAGCCAATCAGCCGCCCTCCGCAACGCGGGATTATTTTCCCCCAGTTCACTGCGTACTGTTTGAACTCTTCGCGTTGGAAGGGATCAATCTCATAGCGAATAAAACATACGAGGTTCATGACAGATCTCCGCGGGCTTGTGTTACGCACGCCTGGCGGCACGACACCCCCAGTGGGCGTGCCGTGGGCACCTGGGATATTGACGACGTAGTGCTGATTGCTTGCACGCCTTCAAATATCTGAATGATGCGTCGCCTTGGGGTGGAGTGCTCCAATGGATGAAAGTAGAATCGCTCGCGGCATGCTGAATGCGCATCTATTACCCTTCTCTAGCCTACTGATGGTACGGCCATGACCCTTCGTTTTGCGGCGAAATGAACGCCGACCCCAATATGGCTGGCCTTGCGACGCTGCTGGTGGAACCGGCGCGCGCGGCGATCCTGATGCATCTCCTGGATGGCCGCAGCTGGACCGCGGCTGAATTGGCCAAAGTCGCAGGCGTCAAGGCCTCTACGGCAAGCGCGCACCTGCGGAAGCTGACGGAGGGCCATCTAATCCGCGCCAGCTCAGCGGGCCGGCATCGCTATTTTCGGATCGCCGATGCCGAGGTCGCGCACCGACTCGAGCAACTTGCATTCCTGGCAGCGCCCGGCAGCGCGGAAACACCGGGTGCCAAAAGAGCTGCAGCGAACCTGCGCGCCTGCAGGCTTTGTTACGATCATATAGCCGGCCGCCTTGGCGTTTGCCTCACCCTACGGATGGTTGAGCTTTCCTGGCTCATCGAGGACGAGCCGTGGTACCGGCTCACCGCGCTCGGCGAGCGCGCCCTATCTGGTTTGGACGTGGGGCGCGTGGAAGGTCGCACTTGCGTGGACTGGAGTGAACGCCGGTTCCACCTGGCAGGTCCCTTGGGCCGCCAGTTTGCGCAGGCGTGCATCAACCGGCGGTGGCTGCAAAGAGATTGCAGGAGCCGGGCATTGTCGGTTACACCCTTGGGCATCGAGATGATGGGCGCTTTGTTTGGCACGGCCGTGATAGAACCGGTTGCGCTGCACGCGCCCGCGGAGCGGTCGGTCCGCTTCTGATAAGAGAATGCCCCGCGCCACCTAGCTCAGGTCCGCCACCGTGAAAAGACCTGCCCGCCCGGGATTGGTCGGTTTGCGGCGCTGACTTCCAGGCGGCGCGTTCCTATATCATTGCGGTCGTGGCGCCAATTTCTCCGCTGTCGATCCTCATGCCCCGCCTAACTCGGATCGCCCGGTTGCCGTCTGCCAGGATCGCAGGCGCGAGTGCGATCTGATGAGCGAATCGACCAGGGCCGTTTTTTTGAGCTACGCGTCGCAAGATGAGGATGCAGCAGCACGAATCTGTGCGGGGCTGCGCGCGGCGGGCATCGAGGTATGGTTTGACCGCAGTGAGCTGCGTGGCGGGGACGCTTGGGATCAGAAGATCCGCCGTGAGATACGTGACTGCGCGCTTTTTGTCCCGATCATTTCCCGCAACACACAAGCTCGTGCCGAGGGCTACTTCAGGCTCGAATGGCACCTCGCCGACCGTCGCACGCAATTGCGGGCGAAAGGCCGTGCATTCCTGGTTCCGGTTTGTGTCGATGATACGCACGATGCCGATGCCGAGGTGCCCGACTCGTTTGCCGCGGTGCAATGGACGCGCCTGCCGGGGGGCGACACGCCGCCCGCCTTTGCCGAGCGAATCGCCCGCCTGTTGTCGCCCGATGATGCGGCGCCGATGTCGACGCAGCCGCCCGAGCACTCGACGCACACCGATGCCGGTATCTCGAGAGCTGCCGGCGACTCTTCAAAGGATGTGGTGACAAAACGGCGGGCTTCCTCGCCGATAAGGGCTGGGGCGATCATCTTCGCGGCTGCGCTTGTCGGTGTTCTCGCCTATTACGTCGTCGATCGGTCCCTGCTGTTCAGGCGTGCGCCGTTGGCACCTGTCGCGCCGGCGACCCCTGTCACGATGCCGGCAGCCTCGCAGCCGGCCTTCTCACCGCCGGCGCATTCCGTGGCGGTCCTGCCATTTTTGAATATGAGCGGCGATCCGAAGCAAGATTATTTTTCGGACGGCCTCTCTGAGGAGCTCCTCAACTCTCTGGCCAGCATTCGCGATCTGCACGTGGCGGCACGCACTTCCTCCTTCAGCTTCAAGGGCACGAACACGAATGTTACTGATATCGCTCATCAGCTAAACGTGGGTGCCATACTCGAGGGCAGTGTGCGCCGCGACGGAACACGCCTGCGTATCACCGCGCAACTGATCAACGCGATAACGGGTTATCACCTGTGGTCGCAAACCTACGACCGCAATTTGCACAACGTGCTCGCCCTGCAGGCCGAGATTGCGACGGCGGTCACCGCAGCCCTTCAGGCGACGCTGCTGGGCGGCAGCACCGCCGCGATCGAGATGGGAGGGACCCAGAATCCGCAGGCGTTCGACGCATACCTGCGGGGACAGGGCATTGCGATGGTGAGCAAGGAAACGATGTTGGCAAGGATTGCCGCCTTTGACGAGGCGATCCGCCTGGATCCTCATTTTGCCAAGGCGTTTGCGGCCAAATCGGAAGCACTGGGCCATTACTCTGGCAGCTACGAGCCGGCAGCAACAGCCCGGAAGGTTCAGGAGCAGGCGCGCGAGCTCGCGCAAAGGGCTGTGGCACTCGCGCCCGACCTGGCCGAGGCGCACCTGGTCTTGGCAGCTCAGCTGGATGCCGGTCTGCTGGATTTCAGCAAGGGTTTGGCCGAGTACGAGCGCGCCCTGGCACTCGCGCCGGGAGATGCGCGGGTACTGAGGGATTCGGCGTTCTTCCTGGTTAGGATCGGGCGCACGGACGCGGCGCTTGCCAATGCGGAGCGCGCGGTCGCCCTGGATCCGGTCAATGCCCGATCGCACGACGGTTTGGCAACGGTTCTGCTCTTTGCCCACCATTCAAGGGAGGCGATTGCCGCCTTTGACCGCACCCTCAGCCTGGACCCCAATGCCATCTGGGCTAGAGGGCTTCGCGGCTGGGCTCATCTATGGCTTGGGGAGCCTGAGGCGGCGCTCCACTCCTGCGATACGCCGCCCGCGTCCTTTGTCAGCGACACCTGCATTGCCATCGCGTACGACAAGCTGCACCGGACCGCGGACGCGCGCGCGCGAGTCGATGCCATGCAGAAATCCGCCGGCGATAGCATGGCCTATCAGTTTGCGGAGGTGTACGCCCAATGGGGGGACAAACAGAAGGCTTTGGATTGGCTCGCGACCGCGTATCGTCTGCAGGACCCGGGACTGGCATGGCTCAAGATCGACACCTTCCTCGACCCCTTGCGCACAGAGCCGCAGTTTCAGGAAATAGAGCGCAAGCTCAATTTTCCGACGTAGCGATCGAATCAAGGAGGGCGAACAGGTATTGAAACGGTTGTCGGGATGCTCGTTAAATCTGCTGCTCAGTTCAACCGGGAGCCCATTACTGGAGGAAGGCCCACCGCAGTCGCAGGAGTAATCCGGTAAAGAATATTCTCGCGACCCTCTCCGTTGGCCCGCACACCCGCACAAACCGCGCCTATTTTTTCGATCGCCCGTTGTGAGCGCCAATTTTTTGGGCCCACAAGAAAAATGACGGTGCTCACGAATCTGAATGCGTGCCGCAGCATGCGGCTCCTTCATCTCCCGGTTGTAAGCTCCTCCCCAGTGGGAGCGGGCCAGAAAAGTCCAGCCAATTTCAATCTCGCTTCTGTCTCGGTTGTATCCGTGGAATCGCGACGAGCCAATCACGCGGCCGTCTTTGCAGTCAACGGCAATCAACGCTCCACGAGACTCCAATGCCTCGCGAAAGAAGGCCTTAAAAACATTTTCTCTGTAACGCTCTGGGGCCGGATGTTGCTGCCAGAGGAGGGGGTCGGATGCCACGGCGTACAAATCGCGGAAATCCGCGGGTTGCAGCGGCTTCAGTTCGACGCGAGCGCCCTTCAAAAATGGCTGGAGTTCAAAGGTCACGCTCCCTCCGCCATGCACGTCACTTGCGAAAGAACTCTTCAAGCGTTTGGTGGGGCGCCGCATCGGCGAAGCCAGCAAATCTGCCGTGCTGTGCAATCATTTGGGCGGAACGTAGGAATCCGCCCCACGCCGCACGCGCCAGCGCACCCCCGACGCTGATGCGCCGCACGCCAAGCTCGGCGACTTCAGACACGGTAAGCTCGCTCGCATGCCCAATCAGAAGATTGAAGGGCTTGGGCGCTACGCTCGCCACCACGGCCGCAATTTGCGCACGCGTACGGATGCCCGGAGCATAGAGGCAATCAGCGCCCGCATCCGCATAGGCCTGCAGCCGCGCGATCGTCTCATCCAAATCCGGTCGGCCCACGAGGAAGCACTCTGCGCGTCCGACGAGCAGTGTGTCCCCGCCCCGTTTATCGATCGCGCTGCGCGCCGCACGCATGCGCGCGACCGCGGCAGCGAGATCATAAAGGGGTTTTGAGCTATCACCGGTCGAATCCTCGATCGACAGTCCGGCAATGCCGGTGTCGACTGCCAATCGTACGGCTTCTGCCACGCCCTGCGGTTCAAGTGCGAAACCGTCCTGAAAGTCGGCATTGAGCGGCACGTCGGTCGCGGCAGCGATCTCCTGCAGATGAGCGAGCGCGCTGTCGCGGGAGATCCCACCGTCGGGTCGCCCCTTGGACCAGGCAAAGCCGGAACTCGTCGTAGCAAGAGCCTTGAATCCAAGAGACTGAAGATAGAGCGCACTGCCCACGTCCCAGGGATTGGGAATGACGAAACAACCGCTCTGATGCAGCTGGTGAAACGTGCGCCGCTTGTCGGACACGCTGGGGCGGGGCGTGGACATCCATCGACTCCTTGCTGATCGCTATCGGAACTAGAACTGAGCGGAATTCACGTCGAATATGAATTTGATCAAACCGGTCATGTAGACCTTTTAATCAGGGCAACTGGCGAGGTGGCTGCCATCGGGACAAAAGAGCTAGCGCAGACTCATTGTATCTCTGCCTGCGCCGCCGGATCGAGTCACAAGACTAATGGGCCTGCCGCGATCGCCGTGGGCTGCAGGGATGATGCGGCTCGCTGATCGAGGACCGGGCCCACGCAACCCTCGCCGGCACAGCGCTATTGCGGTAGCCCGCGCTCGCCATTGCCTGCTGCCCTCGCCTGCTCCTTCCATCGTTGAGCGTTCACACCCATGATGAGGATCCACAGGAATACCAAGCCTTCCCCGAGGAGGCCGCAGGCCAGATTGTAGGGCAAAAAATACTTTGCGAGCGGCGTTGACAGATAGGTCAGCCAATTCAAACCGGCAAATGCCATCAGCGCGCCCAGAATTCGCGGCAGAAACGCCGACTTGAAAATGAGGTAGCCGATCAGGAGACAATACAATCCGCTAAATACTATGGCGATGTTTACGCCACGAGGTTGTAATCGAAGAGCCTCAAAGGTGAGGCCCACGAAACTTAAGAATGCCGCGAGCAAAGAGAGGCTCCTGTTCACCGCCTTAAAGAGGTCATAGAAGAGCAGCGTCACAACGATCATGCCCGAGATCGCAATGAGGCCCCCTGCGACATTCAACTTGCCGCGAACCCAAAGCTCAGTGAATGCGGCCGTCAATACGCTGAGCAAATACAGGGCACCGGCAATTCTTGCCTTGAACCGCGGCGACGCTTCTGCAATGCGTTTCATCATTGCGGCTGCGCTCATACTATTTCCTGCTCTTAGGTCTTATGGAATCAAGTGCATTCGAAGCAGTCTGCTTCCCGTTAGCGGCTTAGACGCATTACTGTGGTGATAGACCGTGCCTCATGGCGCGCGCGCCTGCGCCTGCCATCGCTGCACGTTCACGCCCATCACGAGGAGCCACAGGCAAAGGGATAGCTCCGCGAGGAAGCCGAGGACCAGAATGTAGGGGGACAGATGGTTTGCGAGCGGCGGTGACAGGAACGTCAGCCAACCCAAACCGGCCAGCGCCATCAGCACGCCCAGAATTCGCGGCAGGAAGGCCGACCTGAAAATGAGGCAGCCGATCAGGAGGCAATAAAGGCCGAAAAATACCAGGCAGATGTTGCCGCCCTGACCATACAATTTGAGAAACATGAACGCCAGCGCCTGCAACTGTTCCACCTTAAACACGCTCAAGTACTGGCTGCCTCCCAAGACCATCAAGGGGGCGAGATGAAAGAGGCTGATGAAGGCCTGAATGGTGCACCCCACGAGGCTGAAGAAGGCTGCGAGCAAGGACAGGCCCCTGTTCACAGGCTTAAACAAGGCGTACAAGCGAGCCGTCACTGCAATATAGCACGCGGTCGCGATGAGGCCGGTTGCTAGACCCAAGCGAAACAAGGACTCGTGCGCCAGGATGTTAGTTGCTGTGGCGGCGGCGTCGCCGTCTACCACGAGCCCCCTAATACAGAACTCGGCGAATACTGCCGTCAAAAAGTACAGCAAATAGACAACACCGGTAGTCCTGGCCCCGGGACGCGGCGACGCTGCTGCGATCAATTCCATCACGTCAAAGCCTCTCATTGACGGCCAGGCCGAGAGCGCCTATTTCACCCGATACCCACAATCCGGGCTCATTTGCGCGGACGCTCGCTACCGATGGGCAGATCTGCGACACGTTCTTGCTCGCCGCTCCAAAATTGCTGCGGGTCGCGAAGGTAATCGACCACCATCCCGGTAGCATCGGCGCCCCAGAAAATTTCATCGTCGATCACAAATGCTGGCACGCCGAATAGCCCCGCTGCGAGCGCGCGCTCGCCATTGCGTTTGAGCTCGTCCTTCACTTCTGGCCGGTTGATCTGGCTATCGGGATCGTCTAGACCGACTTTCGCGCACAGTTCGTTCCACTGCTTTACATCATCGATTGATTTCCCGTCACGCCAGATGTGTCGAAAGATTGTTCGCACCGGATCGATGCCGTTGCCCGCCGCAATCGCCAGACGCAGTGCCCTGAGCGGGTTGAACGGATGCGCCGGCGGGAATTTCATCCGTACTCCGTCACGCTCAGCAAGCCATTGCACGAATCGATAAGTGAAGCGCCGCTTCTTAGGGATCTCCGCCGGACCCTTGTGTCCCCAGTGATTGAGCAGTCCGGCGAGCAGCACGGGCCGCAGTGTCACTTCAGCTTCAAGGGGCAACCGGTTGAATGCTTCGAACTGAAGATAGGCAAACGGCGAGACAAAATCGAAATACCAGTCGGCTTGCTTCATAGTCATTCCCAGTTTCCGTCCGGGACTCCTTCAGCCGTAGCTTGTCTCCGAGCACATCGTCCTGCGCCCCCTGAAACTGCGCAGTAACTGAAGAAAGCAGGGTTTCAGGGCGACACCGCTTTCGCGGCGATGACTTCGCCCAGACGATCGGGCATTGTCGCGACCCGAGTCAAATGCGGGTACTTGGGGCCGCCGTGGTAATCGACCTTGACGATCGCGTAGGTGTCCAGATTCTGCAGCAGCAGCTCGATCGGTGCCTTGCCAGCCTGCGCCGCACGGAGTTCCTCTTCGACGCGTTCATCGTCGAACTTGCGGCCGCCCATCGCGACGAGTTTCATGCCGGGCGCAAGTCCGGCTGTAAACGCCGGGCTCGTCCATAACACGTCGAGCAGCTTGCCGTAGTCATCCGCTGCCGTGCTGATCACCAAGCCGAGTGAATAGCTGAGATCGAGAACCTTGCGCGTCTTGCCGTGCGCTTTGAAGTTCGCGCTCGGCTGATCACTGTAGGTGAGCGTCCAGCCACCGCGAGCGATGCCAGCCAGCGGTGCGGGTGTGGCGTGCGTATCGAGCCGACTGCGGAGAAACCCAGCCCAGTCATGCGGCTGCACCGCATTCAGGGCCTTCACGACATCCTCGAAGGTGTACGGCTTTACGATGAAGCTGCCGTCGTCGACGCCATAGAAAGCACGCAGGAAATCATCGAGTGATCGATGCCCGCTCGAGAGTTCGCGGATCGTCGTGTCGGCGTCCAGCCAGATGAGTTCACCTTCGTCGTAAAAATCAACACTCCGGCGCCACGCGGACCAGTCCTCCGGGATGTAATACAGTACCTGTGCCTCATCGGCAGTGTCCTGCACATTGCGCCACACTCGCCCGGATCGATGATCCATGCTGGCAGCGGTCGCTGCGAGGTGCTCCCGATATTGCTCGGCCGTCCAGATTCCGGAGCGCGCCGCCAGCACGTCGCCCAGGTATTCAGTCAGGCCCTCGTAGACCCACAGCAGCTCATCATGCATCGGCACGTTGAAATTTGGCGTAGCCAGTCCCGCGGGCCTCCGGAATTTTCCGTTCCAGGAATGCACGTACTCATGCGGCAGCAGGCTCCCGCCGTCCAGATAGCTGTCGGCGTCGGTGAAAAACTTCGCATTCAGGCGATCGTCGCTCGACTGCGAATGCTCAAGGCCAAAATGACCGGTGTTCTCTGAGAGCGTGAACAGAAAGTCGTAGTGCTGGTAGTGGCGCGCGCCGAACAGCGCCAAAGCTTGGGTGACGAGATTGCGGTGTGCCTGGAGTTGAGCGTCACTGAGCTTGAGATCACTATCATGGTCGGCGACCAAATCGAGGTGCACCGGCACGCGGGCGCTCGGCGCGAGGTCGATTCGAGCGAAGTGCAGTCCTGTTATCAGCGGCGAGTCAATCAACTGCTCGAGCGATACGGCTTCGAAGGCTACGGCGCCGTTGTTGGCCGTGACGGTCGTGAGTGCCGTCCCGTAGCCCCAGCCTGCCGGCAACTGCACCTTCGGCCGCACCTTAATGCCGCGCGCGCTGAAGCCGGCTGGATAGAACAGTACCTGGTTCCATTCCAGGTCCTCGATTCGCTCGGTTACCGAAGCGCTTTGGCCGAATCCGCCGCCTGAGGCCGGCGACAGTACCTGGAATTCAAGCTGCAGCGACCGTGCGCCCGCTGGCGCCGTCAGATGCAGCGTAAACATGTCCTCCAGATCGCGCCGCCATTCGACCCGCTGCCCGCTATCGGTCGTGATTATCAGCCCGGTGACCGCGGCGATGGTCCCGCTCGGCGAGTGCTCGCCGGGAATCCATTTCGGATAGTAGAGAGTCACTGCACCCGCGTTCACCGGGATGCGCTCATGGACACGGAAGATCCGTTGCCCGGGGTTTGCAAGGTCGACTTCAAGAGCGAGCTCGCCCGCAAGCGCATGATCGAGTGGCGGTGCAGGCAGCGCCACCGTGCAGAACAACAGCGTGGCACAAGTAAATACCGGGGCAATTCGGGATATCGGGCGCATGCTCACTCTTGGTCGTTGTGGTTGTTGCCAGAGATTGCCCATTTTAGTCCGCGGCATTGCCAAGCGGAAATGCTTTCAGCTTGAGACTCACCTGCGGTTGTGTCTCGTGCTCGGGTAGATGTCATTACGAGCGGCCACGAGCGGTGTGCCGCGTCATATAATCACCGCATGATCGCCCCGTCCGCTTCACATCGCGTCAACGTCCTCATCGAACCTCTTCGCGAGGCAGACCTCGGCGAACTGCTCACCGTGCAGCGGGCGGCGTTCCTGCGCGACGCGCAGCTGTACGGCAACCCTTTTCTTCCCTCGCTCACTCAGACGCTGGAACAACTGCGCGCCGATTCGGCCGACCCAAATCGGCGTTTCCTCGTGGCGAAGCTCGGCGCGCGGCTGGTGGGATCGGTCCGGGCCGTGCGCAAGGGCCGGAGCATCCACATCAGCCGGCTCCTCACGGCTCCAGACCTTGAAGGCTGTGGCATCGGCGGGTCACTGCTGGCTGCCATCGAAGCGGTCACGGCGGACGATGCCGATTTCTTCGAACTCAGCACCGGGACAAAGAGCGCCGCGAACATCGAGATGTACCAGCGGCGTGGCTATCGCATCGTCGCGGAGTCGACCGATGACGCAGGCATCAGGGTGGTGAATATGAGTAAAGCCGCGCAAAGGAGCGTTCTCAAATGAGTACCTACAGCGGCGGCTGTCATTGCGCCGCACTGAACTTTACCTACCGCACGGAATTGCCGGTCGAGCAGTGGAGTATTCGAGCTTGCCAGTGCAGTTTCTGCCTGGCGCACGCGGCGCTGTCAGCTTCGGACCCCGCCGGCTTACTCACGTTTATTGTCAATGATCCGGAGGCGCTGCGCCGCTATCGATTTGGCTTGCGCACGGCAGATTTTCTGCTGTGTGCTCGCTGCGGAGTGTATGTCGGCGCGCAGATCGAAACGGAGCATGGAGCCTTCGGCATCATCAATACGCGAGCACTCGCCTCCTTACCGGCTGCGCTGGGGACTCTCAAGCCCGCAGATTATGCTCAGGAGGATGTCGCGCGGCGAATCGCCAGGCGCGAGACACACTGGACGCCGATGGAACGTTGCGTGTAGGAATCGTGGCGCGGCTGCGATGGCCTTTGCGGTGTGCGCTCAGTAGTCCTTGAGATGGAAGCCTTTCTGGTTTCATTGTCGACCGTAGCGATCGCCGAGATGGGTGATCGTACACAGCTCCTCGCCCTGGTTCTCACGGCTCACTTTCGCAAACCCTGGCCCATTCTCGCTGGCATTTTTTGCGCAACGCTCGCCAATCACGCGGTCGCCGGCTTCCTGGGCGCATATTTCGGAGCCTATCTCACGCCGGCGCGTCTGGACTTGATCGTCGGCAGCAGTTTGCTCGCGATGGCACTGTGGACGATGAAGTCCGACACACTCGACGCAGGTGCTGCGACGCCCCGACGCGCGAGCGCCTTCATGGCCACGGTGATTGCTTTCTTCATCGCGGAAGTTGGCGACAAGACACAGATTGCGACGATGGCGCTCGCTGCCGCCTATTCCAGTCTGATTGTCGTCGTCGCCGGCACAACGCTCGGCATGCTGCTCGCCAACTCGCCCGTCGTATTTCTCGGCAACGCCTTTTCCAAGCGCCTACCTCTCAAGGCGATCCATATTGGCGCTAGCCTTCTCTTCTTCGCGCTCGGCGTGCTCTTCATCATGCGCGCCCTACACCATCCGCCCTAATCGCGGCGGGTTCACGGGCAGTGCCGAGCGTTTTACGGGTCTGGGATACGCAGTCTCGCTCTAGCCTGTGCGAGATTCGAGACTGCGTCCCTGTAAGCGTTGGACCTGACGGGAATTGAGCCACAAGGCGCTCGCCCAATGCGTTTTTTACGGTGCGGTCGGCCGCGCCATTTGTGACTTCTCGACGGCGGCAAGCGTGGGATCGCTCAGTTTCTGCATGGCATTGGCGAGTGTCACGTCCACGCACGCAACGAAATTCGACTGATGCGAAAGATCCTGGCTGTCCGCTACCTGAGAGCATAGGCGGCGTGCTGTCTGATGCAGGCGCTCGCGGGCCGCGCGCATGCCCTGCAGTGTTGCAAGGTCGAGGTCGGCCAGGGATACCTGCGCAGTGCTCGTCACCGGTTTGACCGCAGCTTGCGGGTCTGCCATTACGGCGACAGGCGCGATGGCACACAGCGCGATCAAGGCGGCCTTTACCACCGTGATTCGAAGGCTGGAACGACGGAGGAAGTTTGTTTCGGTGCTCATGTCACGATCTCCAAGTGGTTGTTTATCTTCAAGCCTCTGGCACTTGCGGCCGGTTCGTCAGAAGGCGATTGACCGCAGGACGACGATGCCGGTGGGGCGGCGGCAAAGTCTTGAGGACGGGCTGAACCCGGGATGAGGAATCCGTGAAGACGCGCTGAATCTGTCGTGAGGCGCCACTGATATCACCGGGAAGGGCCCTGCACGCGACGGTAATGGCCGCCTGTATACTTGCGTGAGCCGAACGTCTCCGCGCGAAAATACTATGCCGATCAAGCACTTCTGGCAGGCCAAAGGCCAATGAATCCGCCTGACAGTGGAGTACTTCGAATCGGTGCAGTGCGCGTCGACCCGGCGCTTGACGAGATCTGCCTGGACGGGACGGTGATCAAGCTCGAGCCGCGGACCATGCGACTCCTGATGTGTCTCGCCCGGCACGCCGGACAGGTCGTCAGCGTTGAACAGCTGCTGGACGAGGTCTGGAATGACGTCGTCGTCAATCCAGACTCGGTGTACCAAGCCGTTGCGATGCTGCGGCGCGTGCTCCACGACGATGCCAAGGATCCGACTTACATTGCCAACGTCCTGCGGCGCGGCTATCGCCTGGTGGCACCCGTCGCTCCGTGGATCGACGCGCCGGCTGTATCGGAGGCAAATGCACCGGCGACGCCTGCACCAGTGGACACGGCGCTACCTGTTGCAGCGACCGCCTCTGCGTTCCGGTGGTTGGGGATCTCGCTCATCGTCGCGCTCAGCCTCGCACTGGCGTATCTCGCGGTCGACAAGCTCTGGCTGAAAAAGCGCAGCGCGGTGAACGACACAGCGGTCGTTGCCAGCACCCCGGTCGGCGACAACTCGATCGCGGTGCTGGCGTTTGCCGACATGAGCCAGAACAAGGACCAGGAATATTTCTCGGATGGATTATCCGAGGAGCTTCTAAACCTGCTCGCCAAGCTCCCCGAACTGCGAGTGGCCGCTCGAACATCCGCGTTCTCATTCAAGGGGAAGTCGGACGACATTCCGACGATCGCGGCAAAGCTGCACGTCGCCAACGTCCTCGAAGGCAGCGTGCGCAAATCTGGCCATCATCTGCGCGTCACAGCACAGCTCATACGGGCGGACACAGGCTACCACCTGTGGTCGGAGACCTACGACCGAGAGCTTGATGACGTGTTTGAGGTACAGGATGAAATCGCGAGCGCAGTCGTCAAAGCACTCAAGGTCACGCTGCTCTCGGGCGAAGCGCCGCACGCCGCGGCGACGAAAAGCACGCAAGCGTACACGTTGCTGCTCCTAGCCCGATTCACCGACTATCAGCTCTGGAGCAAGGAGGGCGAACAGAAGGCGGTCGACTACTACGAGCAGGTGGTTCAGTTAGACCCCACGTCCGCCGCTGGCTGGGAAGGCTTGTCGCGCGCGGTCGCGGAGCTGCCCAGGTTTGGCGTGATGCCATGGCAACAGGCTCGGGATCGGGCACGGCACGCCGCCGAACAGGCTCTCGCCATCGATCCGAAACTGCCTGCCGCCCACATCGCGCTCGGCAAGGTTCGCTACTTTTTTGATCTGGACTGGCCGGCAGCGCAAACCGAATTTGCCGCAGCTCGCGCCCTCGACCCGCGCGACGCCTATGCGTTGCTGTGGGCAGGCCTCGTCGCCGGTACCGTGGGGCGTTCCGGCGACGCACTGCAGATTTTCCAGGAGGGCATTTCGCAGGATCCGCTGAACTACTATCTGCATTCCAGAATCGCCGCCGCAACCTATAATCTGGGGCGCTTTGCTGAATCGGAGGCCGCCGCCCGCAGAGCGGTTGAACTCCTCCCGGCGGCTTCGCAGGGGCACGTGTTGCTGGCACAGGCGCTGTTGGCCCTCGGCAAGCGCGAGACGGCGCTTGCAGAGATCGAACGAGAATCGTACGAGGGCCTGCGCGAGTACGGCCGTGCCCGGACGTACTGGCTTCTCGGGCAAAAGGCAAATTCCGATGCGGCCCTCACCCGCCTCAAAGCTGGGTTTTCTCAGAACCTCGCGTACAACATTGCGGCAGTCCACGCCCTGCGTGGCGAGCCGGATCAGGCTTTGCAGTGGCTGGAACGAGCTTATCAGCAACGCGAGATGTTTCTGATTTTTGACGGCGGGCTCGTCGCTGACCCCGATTTCAACAGTCTCCGCAATGACGGCCGCTACAAGTCGTTTCTGCGCAAGATGAAGCTGCCCGGATAGCGCGGCCTGCACGGCGGTCGCGGTCGCGCCATCGCCTTGGGAAAACCGCCATCCGCAAATCGCAAGCCCTACGTCTTGGGAGCCCAGAACTGATAGATGGCGGAATACGGTACAGCTAACGCCGTGCTCCGGGCCGGATCACACTGCGATGGCGCCACGCCACGGACGGTTGCGAGTCGTTGAACGAAGTCCACCTGACTCAGTACGCCGTCTGGACCGCTGTGCCCAGATACCTGCAGTAGAAGCTGATCGATTGAATTTGCACGCGGTTCCTTGGCAATCACCTTACCCACAATGGTGCTGCCGTCCTGGTACTGCCAGCTCGGCCCGAAGTAGTGCGCAACGAACTCGCCTCTGCGTCCGCGCAACATCGCCGTGGGCCCCAGAAGCGCGTACTTGCGCTCGGGCGTGCAGCGGTACGTCTGCACTCCGTCCACAACAATGGCCTGGAATACCATCACATGCCCCTCGGGCACCTGCAGCGATGCCGGCACTTCGACGGTTCTTTCCTGCTTGGCGGCCGCGCTGGTGGCGGGCGCCGCGAGAACCGCCGCGGCCGCGCCTGAAGCCAGGAATGCGACAATCCAAGAATTAGGTGAAGCGCTCTGTTGAATCATGTTTGACCTCCTGCGCCAGGTGCGCGGCCGCCTACCAGCGCGTTCCGTCGGGCGGCGCGAAATCGCGCTCGATGATGCCATAGAGCGCCTCGGTGTAGCGCTCGGCCGACGCGCGCGTCATGTGCGACCACTCCGGCAAGTCGTAGCCCTGCAGAGCGGAATAATCCTGAAAATGCACACCCGGCGCATGTGTCTTTGCAAGGAGCACGTCCCAACTCGTGCGGCGCGGAAACGCTCGGTTCTCAAATGCGAGGTAATCGCCGCTGCTGGGGTCTCGCACGAACAGCACCGGCACCCCGCGGGCGCGCAGGCGTGCGATGGCCGTGGAGGCCCGCGAGATCTGCGTGTCGAGCGTGCGTTGGTTCTCCGCAATCTCCTGCGCCGTGGACGGCGGATCATCGAAATTCTGCGTCCAGATTCTGCGCGCCAGGCTCCGATAGTCGGCGTCCGTCTCGAGTTTGCTCCACAAGTGGGCGTTTCGATCCGGCTCGGAGATCAACAGTTTGCGCACGCTTATGCTTTCTTCGAGATCTTTGCGGTGCGGCCAGGGCTGCCGTCGCAGCACGGTGAACAGTGCGAAATCCTGGTCGTAGAACGCAAACCAGGGCTCGACAAAATCCATTGAGATCAGCTTGCCGACACGCTGCGACGGCGATTCCTTGCGAAGGTACGGGATGAGACCCGTCAGATACTCATAACCGCTGAAAAAGAGGTCGGGCGTCACTCCCACCAGCACTTTGCCCTTAAATTGAACATCCGCCGCCAAGTCCTCGAGCGCGAAGAGCGGCGAGGTGCCGACGAGTGCAAGTTGGATCGGCCGCCGCCCTGACAGACGCTCCCACACCGGAAGCTGAATATCGAAGAGCGTGCGTGAGGAACCGATCAGTACGGTGGCATCGGCCCTGCCCTCATCGACCTTGCGGCGCTGCCGGGCCCAGAGCGCATTGTCGTCGCGGGTGCCGGGTATGGCCCCTAACGCGCGCCAGTGCCACTCCCACACGCCGGTCAGCGCGACCGCAAGCAACAAGGCGCCGAGGAGTATGGGCCACCAGGGGCGATCCGGCAGGTCGCGCACCGGCACCGGCTGCGCCACCCCCGGACGATCCGCCGCGGTCAGCCGCCTAGAATTGGAAGTAGATGAAGGCATTGCCGGATCCCTGCGAAATCACGATTGCGAACGCCATCAGGCCCCATACGATAGCGAGGAGCAACGGCGGCGTGCGTGCCAAGACGGACTCGAGCGTTCGCTCGCGCATGCACCAGTGCGCCGTCACGACACCGGTCACGATGACCGCCACCGAGCTGAGAAATATGACCGGCAGAATGGGCTTTGCACCCGTGTTAAATCCCACCATGCCGCGCAGCACACTCCAGGCGGTGCCGAAATCTTTGGCGCGGAAGAACACCCAGGTGAGGTTGACCAGTGTGTAGGTGAGGAGTCCAAGGCCGAGCAATGCAAAAGGTCCCGGGCGATAACCCGAAAAGCGCTTGCGCACGCCCCGCTCCGCCAGCAGGTACGTGCCATGCAGCCCACCCCAGACGACAAATGTCCAGTTCGCGCCGTGCCACAGCCCGCCGAGCAGCATTGTCGTCATCAGTGCCATTGCGGTCCGCAGGGGTCCGTGGCGATTGCCGCCGAGGGGAATGTAAAGATAGTCGCGCAGCCAGGATGAGAGCGTGATGTGCCAGCGTCGCCAGAAGTCCGAGAAACCCACGGCCGCGTACGGAAAGCGGAAGTTGTCCGGCATGCTGAAGCCGAGGCACAGCGCCGCGCCGATGGCAGTCGTCGAGTAGCCGGCGAAGTCGCAGAAGATCTGGCCGCTGAAGGCGAGCGTTCCCGCCCAGGCGTCGAGCAGCCCCGGCACCTTGCCGCGGTCGAAGACGCGCTCCGCCGCACCCGATAAAAAAGTATCTGCGAGAACCACCTTGTTGAAGAGCCCGAGCGTCATCAGCGCGAGGCCGAAGCACAGCTGCCGCGCGTTCGCGCGCCGCGGCCTCTCGAATTGTGGAACGAGTTCCGTGGGCCGCATGATCGGGCCGGCGACCAGGTGCGGGAAAAAGGTCACGAACAGCGCGTAGTCAAGGAAATTCCGGGCGGGGAGCGCTCGACGCAGGTAGACGTCGAGCGTGTAGGACATCGTCGCGAAGGTGTAGAACGAGATTCCGACCGGCAGCACGATATCAATGTCCGGCGGCTGGTAATGGACGCCGAATGTCGCCATCACTGCGATGAAGTTCAGCAGCAGGAACTTGCCGTACTTGAAGTACAGCAGCATGCCAAGGTTCGCGACCACTGACAGCAGCATCCACGCGCGCCGGCTCGAGGGTCGCTCGGCCCGCACAAGCCCCTGCGCGGCATACCAATCCACGACGGTGGAAATCCAAAGCAGCAGAATGAACGGCGGATTCCACGCCGCGTAAAAGACGTAGCTCGCGATAAGCAAGTTGATCTTGCGGGTCGTCCAGGCAAGAGGCAGCGAATGCAGCGCCACAACAATGGCGAAGAACACCACAAACGTGAGGGTGTTGAAGACCAATGCCTTGTCTCCCCTTCTCGCGGCGCCCTGGGCCGGGGCGCCGGAAACTCATCTGCTGCTATTTTATTGCGCAGCTAACGCCAATGGTGACACGGCTCGCTGCGCGATGCCATTGTCCGCGCGCGGCATCCGCCCGCAGCGCCATCGGGCGGCCCTGACTCTTTTAAGGGGCGACAAGCTCTGTGTATCTGCGAGACGCTGATGCGACTCGCGAAGAAAAGCATCCTGCAGACCGTTGGATATTCCGCAAACTCTACGACTGTGGTACGCGGCCTGGTTCGTCGTCGCGCCGTTCTTGTTCGGCGCTGGCCATTCCTGCAGCGATGGACTGCAGGAGAGACTCCACCGTCTCGGGGTCAATCGGCTTGGTTAAGTGCTGGTCGAATCCCGCTTCGAACGCACGGCGTCGGTCCTCTGCCTGGCCCCAGCCCGTCACGGCAACGAGAAAGACGTCCTGTCCCCACGACGTCGCGCGGATCTTCTGTGCTAACTCGTACCCATTGACTTCCGGCAGACCAATATCCAGCAGCAGCGCATGAGGTTGGAATATCTCGGCGAGTTCGAGTGCTCGCCGGCTGGTGAACGCCGTCTTCACCTGATGACCGGATAGCTCCAAGAAAGTTGCACACAATTCAGCGGAATCCCGATTGTCATCGACCACCATGATTCTGAGCTTCGCGGCCGGCACCCGATCCGCGTCGACTTCAAGGTCGGAGGCCTCCGGCGTAACCACGCCCAGCGGCAGTCGGACGATGAATTCGCTGCCTTTATCAACTCCATCACTGCGCGCTTCTACACGTCCGCCGTGCAATGTGACGAGCCCGCGTACCAGTGCAAGTCCGACCCCCAGCCCATCCTCCGAGCGCCCGAGCGCGCAGTGGGCTTGAGAGAAAAGCGTAAACAGTCGCGGCATCATGTCTGCAGATATGCCAATTCCGTTATCGCGCACCGTGACAACGACCTCGTTTCCCTCCTGCGCTGCTCGAAGTTGAATATGACCGCCCGCATCGGTGTACTTCGCTGCATTGATCACAAGGTTGGAGAACACCTGCGCCAGGCGCACGGGGTCTGCCTCGAGCCGCACGGCCTGCATCGGCAGGTCAAGGGAAAAAGTGTGCTGCTTCGCGTCCAGCATCGGCCGGGCAGCCTCGATTGCCGCGCCCAGTACCGAGGTCAACTCGGTGCGACCTTTCTTGAGCTCGAGCGTGCCGCGCGTAATTCGCGAGACATCCAGCAGATCATCCAAAAGGCGAGTCATGTGGACAACTTGTCGCTCGATCACCTCCTCGGCCCGCTTCTGCTGCTCGAGGGTTCGTCCGGCCTTTTTGGTGGTCGCCAGCGCATAACGGATCGGGGCAAGCGGATTGCGCAGCTCGTGCGCGAGGAGCGCGAGGAACTCGTCCTTGCGGCGGTCGGCTTCGCGCAGGGACGCTTCGCTCTGGAGCAGTATCTGCTCCGTTTTGCAGCGTTGGATGAAATCGCTGGCCTGGCGGGCGTAGAGGTCTAGCCGACGTAGTGCCTGATCGGTGGGTCGATGAGCCGCTCGGAAGTGGACGGAAAGTATGCCAAGCGGCGCCCGCTCGCCGTCGAGGAGCGGAGTGAATACTAATGCACCATGATGAGCCGCGCGAGCAACTTCGCGCAGCGGCTCGTAAAGTGTATCCAGCTCCACATCCTCGATAACCACTCTTTGACGGTTGCGCAGTGCTCGGCCGCAGGCAGAATCGTCTTCTGCCGACACCGCGCGGAACAACTCCAGCGAGTCCTTGTTGAAGCCGCGATGTGCCGCGATTGCGTATACGCCGGGCATTTCACCGGGGAGCTGGATGTAGCCCTGATCTGCTCCAATTAGTTCGATCGCGGCCGTCAGCATTTCATCCAGTCCCTCTTTGAGACCGCGACAACGCCAGAGGCGCGAACTCCACTCGTTCAGTTTGACAAGCGCCTCAGCTTCCACGGCCAATTGCCTTTCGCTCGCGCGCAGTGCCTCCTGCGCGCGCTGCCTTTCGGAAATGTCGCGCGCAACCTTGGAGGCGCCGACGATCTGTCCTCGTGAATTGCGTATCGGCGACACCGTGAGTGAAATGGCTATGCGGCGTCCGTCCTTCGTGATCCGCATCGTTTCGAAATGATCGATGCGCTCGCCACGTTTCAGCTTCTCCAGTATCTGTCGTTCCTCCTGTTGTAGGTCAGGGGGAATGATGAGTGTGATCGGCTTACCAATCACCTCCTCGGCTTCGTACCCGAAGAGGCGCGCGGCACCTGCGTTCCAGGAACGAATCACGCCGTCGAGCGTCTTGCTAACGATGGCATCGTCGGATGACTCCACAATGGCGGCCAGTCGCGCCAGCTGAACCGAGTATTCGGAGTCCGCTTCCTCGACAGGGATTGACGTCGCTTCAAGCTTTACCGTGGACTCAGGGGCGGGTGCCGACTGATTCGCGCGCGTCTTGCGAAGGGGTGGCCACATTCTCATCGAGACTTACTCCGGCCGGCTCTGCGGCTCTAGGTCAGGGTGCGAGTCCATGCGTGCGTGCAGGCTGTTTTTCTGCATTTCTCGTTTGCCCGGCGAATCCGACGGCGCGAACCGGCACGGTAAAGGCCCCTGCCGACTCGACCGACCAGCCCACCCGGGCCAATGCACATGTAGCCTGATCCGGCGGACGCTTCCATGCAAGCGCCGGCAATACGGCCGATCGCTGCGGTGCTACGGGCCATTTCTGGGCTCGTCTGTCGCACATCAGGTCGAGACTGAATGATCAGAGAATTAACCGGTTTGAGTGCGCCCGGCATGCGACGAAGCACTGCCGCGCCAGCACGCCGACCGTCTCAGAAGCTCGCCATGCACGCGCGTGGAAACGAACCGTTGCATGAATTACTGTGCACTGCAGAACCGACCGCGCCACGAGCGGAGCTAGCCCCATGCACAAGATCGCGCCATCGTTCGCAGTTGCGGCTGCGGGGGCAATAGTCCTGCTCACAATGGCAGTGGCGCGGGTTTGCCCCGCTGCAGAGCTCTCTCGCGACGACCCGCTAGAGAAGCCCATGCCCGACTCACGCATCGTGGCAGCGCTGAAGGACGTGTCGAATACGCGAATCGAGGATGATATCCGCGAACTCGCCGGCTTCGGCACGCGATCGACGCTTTCGGTGCAAGATCCGGCAGCGATCGCCGCCGGCCGCGGCATTGGCGCCGCACGAGAATGGATCAAGGCGCGCTTCGAGAGCTATTCGCGCTCGTGCGGCGGTTGCCTCGATGTGCAGGTCGACGCTTTCACGCAGCAGCCGGCCGAGCGAATCCCGCAGCCCACTGTGATTACCAATGTATACGCCATCCTGAAAGGTTCGGATCCAGTGGCTGCGCAGCGCATCGTGCTGGTTTCCGGACACTACGACTCGCGCAATAGCGACATCTTAGATATCGACCACGATGCACCCGGCGCCAACGACGATGCCAGTGGTGTCGCCGTCAGTCTCGAAAGTGCACGCGTGCTCAGCAAATTGAAATTTCCAGCAACAATTATTTTCCTCGCAGTTGCCGGCGAGGAACAGGGACTGAACGGCAGTGCGCACTTTGCACGAATGGCGCGTGAGCAGAACTGGAATATCGAGGCCGTTCTGAACAACGATATCGTCGGTGGCAACAAGAGCCCCGAGCAGGACCCGCGCGTCGTGCGCGTTTTTTCCGAGGGATTCCCTGTTACCGCCGACGAGCGGCAGCTGCAGCTGCTTCGCACGCGCGGCGGGGAAAGCGACTCGTCGTCGCGGGAATTAGCGCGCTACATCAGGGAGCTTGCCGCAAGCTATGACACCGGTGTCAATCCGCTCCTCATATTCAGGCTCGACCGTTACCTGCGGGGCGGCGATCATTCTTCCTTCAACCAACAGGGTTATGCGGCGGTGCGCTTCACGGAGTATCGCGAGGACTTCAACCGGCAGCATCAGGACGTGCGCACCGAGAATGGCATTGAATATGGGGATCTCCTTAAATTCGTCGACTTCGAGTACGTGTCGCGAGTCGCGCGGCTGAATGCCGCAATTCTGGCCGCCCTTGCCGCGGCCCCGGTACCGCCCACACATGTGGCGATTCTCACGAGCAAACTTGAAAACGACTCAAGCTTGGAATGGGAGGCTTCACCGGGAGCCAGCGGCTACGAAGTCGTCTGGCGTGCAACGAGCAGCCCGGAATGGCAACACGCGCGCAACGCCGGCAACAGTACGAGAATCACGTTACCGATTTCCAAGGACAATGTGATATTCGCCGTCCGGGCACTCGATGCTCAGGGGCACCGCAGTTTGCCGATAGTGCCGGAGCCTAAGCGCTGACGAGCACGGTTCGGCGGTGGACGATGTGGACACGGCCAATAGTCCGTTCAAATCATGCGGCTGAACTTCGTCAGCGCTCGCGAATCGCGCCTTCGCTAAGTCTTCTCGACCGCAAGCCGTAATCCAAGCGCCACAAAGGTTGCGCCCATCGCCTTATGCAGCCATCCGGCGACCGAGCTATGACGGCGCAGCGTCCGGGTGACCGCAGCTGAAAGTGTCACCAATGCGATATTTCCTGCAAGCGCGACGACGTTGACGGTCGCCCCGAGAAAAAGTATCTGTAGCGTCGGGTGGGGTGCCTGCGCGCTAACGAATTGAGGCAACAATGCCAGAAAGAACATTGCAACCTTAGGATTGAGCGCATCACTGAGAAAGGCTTGCCACAGGATGGTCCTGGCATCGCGAACGGGGATCTCCTGCGCATCCAGGTCGACCGGGCCGCTCTTGCGTCGCAGGGTATCAATGCCGAGATACACAAGGTAGCCTGCGCCCATCCACTTAACTGCGGTGAACGCCATGACCGACGTCGCCAGTAGAGCGGACAACCCGAGTACTGCTGCGGTCAGATGAGCATAGCCACCGAGATTGAAGCCAATCGCTGCCATTAGGCCGGCCCTTCGTCCTTGGGCGATGCAGCGACTCAGCATATAGATCATGTCAGGGCCTGGAACGAACACCAGGACAATGCTAGCGCTTACAAACACCAAGTAGCTGTGTAGCGTCATGTGACCGACTCTGGGCCAAAGCGATCCTCTTCGGATCGTACCACCGGGTTCGAGTCGACGCGGCTGCACCCAGCGTGCCAGCGGCTTTTCGCCCACCTCGCCAGCGCGCGCAGGCATCAGGAAGCCCGATCTCGTATCGTGGCTTTCCGTCCCGAGGTGCCCATGCAACTTCGCACATTAGGCCGTTCCAATTTGCGGGTCGCTCCGCTATGTCTCGGAGGGAATGTGTTTGGCTGGACCGCGAACGAAGGCGCGTCTTTTAAGGTGCTGGATGCGTTCGTCGACGCCGGACTTAATTTCATCGATACGGCCGATGTGTATTCTGCGTGGGTGCCCGGCCATCATGGCGGCGAATCGGAAACGGTCATCGGCAATTGGTTGAAGCGCGGCGCCCGGCGCGATGACGTCGTGATCGCGACCAAGGTAGGCATGGAGATGGGCCCCGATCGCAAGGGACTGTCTGCCGCCCATATCGCGCGCTCTGCCGAGGAATCCCTGCGCAGGCTGCAGACCGATCACATCGATCTGTATTTTGCGCATCGCGACGATCCGAGCATCTCATTCGAGGAGACGCTTGGCGCCTATCAGAAGCTGCTTGCAGACGGCAAAGTGCGCGCAATCGGCGCTTCGAACTACTCGGCGACCCGTCTGGCCGAGGCACTCGAAGTGAGCCGCGAACTTGGCCTGCCGCGCTACGAAGTATTGCAGCCGCTCTACAATCTGTATGCACGTGCGGACTATGAATCTGCCCTCGAGCCAAGGTGTGTCGAGCAGCAGATTAGCGTCGTGAGCTACTCTGCGCTCGCATCCGGCTTTCTAACTGGAAAATATCGAGCGCCCGCGGACGCGGCCAAGAGTGCGCGCGGGGAAAGCGTGATCGCGAAGTTCCTCAACGAGCGCGGCTTGAGAATTCTCGCGGCACTGGACGCTGTGGGACGGCGCTACGGCGCCTCCTCCGCCAGTGTGGCGCTTGCGTGGCAGATCGCGCGCCCCAGCATCACCGCGCCGATCGCAAGCGCAACGACGGTGGATCAGCTCAGTGAATTAGTCGCCGCCACGCGTATGAAATTGGATCAAGCGGCGATCGAGCAGCTGAATACCGCCAGCAGGTGAAGGCGCCCCAGCCCCGACAATCGGATTGAGCGCGGCGGTAGCCCTTGACTAAACAAGCGAAGGGCTTTTCGGCGCGCGTACCACGACGGTGCCCGCGATCTTGTCGTGCCACGCCTGCTTGTCCCGGTCGATCGCAATCCAGATGAAACCGAGGCCCGCTACCGCGAGAGAAACGAAGCAGCCGAGGGCGCGCACGATGGCAGTCGACCAGTCGATCTCGCGCCCATCGAGCCGCGCCACTTGCAGGCCGCAGATGATGCCGCCAACGGTCGCTCTCTTCAATTTCCACATCACCGCTCCATAGGCTGCGAGATCGACCAACTCCATATTGGTCGCATGCAACGTTCCCAGCAGTATAGAGATCAGAATCGCGTCGATCAGAAGCGCGCCCATTCGAATCCAGAAGCCCGCGCGCGGCGCCGCCAGGAGATTCACGCCCGGTTCGGCGCTCGCAGAGACCTTCTCGCTTGCGGACACGCGCTCGCTGCCGGATGCGCCGCCGCCTGCTGCGACAGCCGGTGCGACAACCTCCGGTGCGGGCGCCTCAGGTCCTGCCGTCGTCGCCGGCGGCGCCGTAGCGCTCGCCTCTCTGCTTGTGCGTGCGGCAATCAGCAGGGCATACATCACGACGCCGAGTCCCAGCAGGCCCACCAGTTGGAACACGATGAACCCCACGATTGGAACTGTGTAGAGAAGCAGCACGATCAATCCGCCGACGAGCACCGCGATGGCAGTGCGCGCGTGCCCGCCCATGCTCAAAGTGCCCGTACAGCGGCGCCCTAAGGACGCAAGTACGACGGCTTTGCCAAAAAGGCATGCGCACAAGAGCGCAAAGACCAGCAGTGGTATCGCTGCGATGCCGATCACCGTGATACACAGCAGGATGAGGACGACCGGCGTGAGCAGTATCGTCAGCAGCGCCGCAATGAACGAATGGCCCGGCCTCGCCTCGAATAGTTCCACACATCGATCGACGGCATCGCGGAACAGCAGTGCAAGAAAAACATAAAGCGCCAGGAAGCCCAGCGCCAGTGTCCATGCCCAGTCAAGGCCGGATGTGAAGGCTAGTGGACGGGCGTAGAGCAAGCATCGATCTATCCAACGCCGCAGCCGCGTGAAACCGCCCAAATCGGCGTTGAAGACATTCTCGATGTCGCCGTGTACGACAGCGTTCGGATCGCGCTTGAGGACGCCGCCAACGACAACCACACCTCCGTGGACCTCGGCCGCAGGCCCAAGCTCAACGTTGCCGAGCACTGCGACAACGTCGCCGCGGACCGTGCTGTTGATGTAGACGTTTCCCAACACTGCCACGGCGGCATCGCCCACCGGACCGGTGGCGCGCGTATCCCCGAAGACAGACACCACCGCATCCTCGACATCGCCTGCACTGCTCGAAGAGCCAAAAACGGCGACGACTGCATCTGCGCGCTCGCCCTCGGCAAGCCTTGCGTCATGACCGATGGCGACTACGTCGTCGACCGCGGTCTTTCTCTTGCTGTCATGCTCGCGGGCATCATCGCCTGCTGGCGCGTCTGTTTCGACAGCGTCGTCATGGCCCGACGCTGTAATCGCAGCAGCAGCGGATGTCGCGGGCGATAGCGCCGCAAAGTCGCGCGCGGGTACGCTCCGAATCAGCATGCAGCAGGACGCAAGCAGCGAGCAGGCCAGCAACTTAATGAGAGCAGTATTCATCGGTTGACATAGAGAGTGCGGTAAGCCGTGGCACCGAGCCCGAACAGCACGGCGTAGAGGGCAAGAGCAGTGGCAGCTCCACCATACAGCCAGTACGTCGGAACCGTGCGGACCACGGCTGTACCGACGTCAGCAGCCACGGACATGATGTTCGCCGGGCCGTGCAACCAGTGGCGAGCAGATTCCAGAGCACCTGCCATTTGCAGCGAGCGCAGCGTGCCGGTCACCCACATTGCTGTCGCGATCGCCAGCCTCACGAATCCATACGAGGCGACCAGAAATCCCGCGCGCGCGACCATCGGCCAGTGCGCAAAAGTGTTGCGCCACCACGGCCGCGCAGCACGTCGCTCGAGCTCGGCAAAGACGCGCGCCGACAGATCCTGCGGGGCCCGGCGAGCGGGTTGTGCGCGAAGTGCGCGTGCAATCAGCCGTTCCAGCTTCTCCTCATTATTATCGGATTGGCTCATGACGGTCTCAGCTGCTGAAGACATCGGCTACGATGCCGCAACGTACAAGCTTCCTTGCGAGGGCCGCGCGCCCACGCTGCATGTCGGTCTTAACTTTCGCAAGCGAAACCCGCAGTTGTGTCGCAATCTGTGCGTACGCCATGTCTTCGAAATGGTAGAGCACGAGTGGTAAGCGCTGGTGCTCCGGCAACTCCTGGATCGCCCGATCAATGATTGCCGCGCACTGCTCGGCATCGATGTCCGCAGCCGCCGTGTCGGGGACGGCAAATTCGATTTCCTCCGCTTCTTCATCCGGGGTCTCGATGCGCAACTCGGAAAAGAACCGCCAACGCCTGCGATACCGCGACAGATGATTGAGCGCGAGCCGTGTGGCGACGGTCTTGAGCCAGCCGCCGGCCGTCGCGCTCGCCCGCAACTGCGCGAAGCTCCCGTAAGCCTTCAGAAAGACTTCCTGCGAAATGTCGGCCGCGAGCGTATCGTCGCCGACAATGCGAGCGGTGGTGGAGAAAACCATATCCTGATAGGCGTGCATGAACGTTGCAAAGTCGTCCGAGTCGGTCCGCCTCGAGGGTTGGGTTCGCACTGGCGTGTCAGCGTTTATACCCAGAACACGCCTCACCGCGAAAAGTTGCAAATAATAGCGGAATTGGGATTTTGGCTAGAAGCGGCGGTCCCAAATCCTTGAAATTCGGCCCCAGCCCCGTGCAGGCGGGTGTAAGCCCCTTAGTGGTGGGCGAACCGCAATGTGCGTCGTGCGCAATCCTCAAAAGTGGGCATTCACTCGCGCCGCGCTCGAAATCCGGCGACGCTCGTATTCGCGCGCAGGCCCGTCAGGCCCCAGGGCGAGGCGCGCAATCCGCTGGCGCCAGATGAGCCCGAGATCGGGTTCAGCAAACAGAACTGGAGCACGCCGGGAATCAAGGTTCTGCTTGCGGGCGCATATCCGAGCACCTCATGGCAAGCGATCGGTGCCCACCCTGATGCGTGATTGCGCCATCGCCGTGCTGGACACGGCAATGATGGTCAGCCGAGCCCCGCCTGACGCACGGGGCTCGGTCGAGTGTTCGGCAATCGCCTTCAGAATTTCACGCGACCGCCCACCATGACCGTCGTCTGGTTTTCACTGCCGGAAGTCCCGACGGTGGTGCCAACAAAGCCGTTCGCGAGACCGTCGGTGACCTGCGAGTAGTTCACACCACCGTAGAGGTCATAGTGCTTGTTGAAGACATAGTCGACGACAACGGACCCCTCGTTAAAGTCGCCTGAGCAGAGCAAGCCCGCCCCACTGCAGCCGACGTTCTGCGTGCCGGTCGTTCCAAGACCGATCGTCCAGCTGTTCTGCGTGATGTGATAAAACGCGGCGCTCAGGTTCCAATTGGTGTTGACCGTGTATCTCGCGCCCACCCACTCCATGTTATAGACGGCGGCGTTATTAATGTTGATCCCCACGTCAATCAGGTAATTGTTCTGGGCGGTACCGTCGGTGTAGTCCGCATGCTTCTTTTCTATATGCGAGTAGCCTGCGAAGAGGGTGAGCTTATCCTTCTGACTCGAATTGCCGAGCTCAAAGGTGTATCTGCCCAAGATGTTATATGACGTGTCGTCGGAGATGTAGGCAGCCAATCCCGGCGTGGGTATCGGGTTCTTAGGATCGTCGAAAGAGCTTCGCAGGTTAACTGCGCCCTTCTCATTCTGATAGACGGCGTCAACAGAAAGTCCATTGAAGGTCACGCCTACATTGGCCCCGTAGGCTTTGCCGATGATGCCGATATCCTGGCCGCCCACGGAATACATGCCCGCGATATGAACGGGGCCGCTCTGAAACACATATTTGGCCGAGTTATCCCAGCGTGCTGCCTGCGTACTGCCCGCGCCGCCGTTAAAGCCTGAATAGCCGAGAAACGAGAAGGCATAGGAAAGATACTGCGGATCGTACAGAACGAGCGTGTCGAGCTGCAGCGAGTTTTGACGGCCGATGGTGAGCGTGCCGTAGTTTTGGCTGCTCACACCGCCAAAAGCAACGCTGTTGAAGGGCTGACCGCAACGGCTGCTGTCGGCATTCGCAGTCTGATTGCCTTGCGGCTTGCCGCTGTTTGACACGATGCTCGCGCAAGCATCCGTTAATTGCGCCGACAGCGGATTGAACCCAGTCTCGAGCCGCGCGACGAGGCTCAAGTCGTCAATGATCGGCTGCGACACCCTGAGCCCGATCTTGGATTGCTCTAGGCCGCTTTCAGCAATCGTCGACACGGAGCCCGCGAAGTTCCGCGTTGTCGTAAAGGCCTGATACTCAAGACCACCGACATACTGACTGCTCAGCGGAACGCCTTGGCTCTGATATGCGTAGCCAATATCGACCGTTCCATACAAGGTGACGCCGCCCAGCGACAAGCTATCAGGCAGCGGGTCCTTGACCTCCGCTTGTGCCGATGCACAAGCTAACGCCAGGCCGAGCGCCGCCCCAAGCAAATAGCTATATCTTTTCATTTTATGTGCCTCCTCAAAAATGATTGCCCGCGCCGGCTCAATGTGCGACGGACTTGGACACGACCAGGCTGGTATTCTGCCGCGCGTATACCTCATTCCACATCTCTTCGGCGCGCCGGTCGCGCATCAGCAGCGAGCCGAAAATCACGCCGAGGAAGCCGAGCGGAATGGAGATCAGGCCGGGGTTCTTAAGCTCAAACAGCGGCTTCTCGAGACCCATGAACGAGGTCTCGTCGTTGGCCCACTTGGCGAGATCGGCATTCGCCTTCGCCACTGCCTTGTCGAGGGTGGCCAGATCCTTCTTTGCCTTCCCCACCGTGGCCGCATCGCCGGACGCGAGCGCCTCCGAGGCGGCAGCGCGCTTGGCAGGGGCCGCATCGAGCACCTTGTGGGCGGCCGCCTTGACCGCTTTCGGGTAGGTCAGGTTAGGCGATATCAGCGTCAGGCCCACCGCTGCGATGGTGCCGATCAACATGCCGGCCACGATGCCGCCCGTGTTGCAGCGTTTCCAGTGCAGGGTCAAGAGGACACACGGGAAATTGGCGCTGGCCGCGACGGCGAAGGCCAGACCCACCAGCACCGCGGCGTTCTGACCTTTCGCCGCGATGCCGATGCCGATCGCCATCGCACCGACGATGATCGTAGCGACGCGTGCCGCCTTGACCTGTCCCTGCGGGGTTACAGTCTTTCCGGCGCGCCATACGCCCACGTAAAGGTCATGGGCCAAAGCCGAGGCCGATGCGAGCACGAGACCCGCCACCACCGCCACGATGGTGGCGAAAGCCACCGCCGAAACGAATGCCAGCATGAAATTGCCGAAAAAGGCATTGGGGCCGCCGCCGATGAACTGTGCCAGCAACGGCGCCGCCATGTTGCCGCCCGCATCGACGGCGGCAATGTCAGCCGGTCCGACAAGTTTGGCCGCACCGAACCCTAAGAAGAGTGTGAGCAAGTAGAAACCGCCGATGATCACCATGGCCCACACCACCGATCGCCGCGCCTGCAGCGCGCTGCGCACGGTGAAGAAACGCATCAAAATGTGCGGCAGGCCCGCGGTCCCGAACACCAGCGCAAGTCCTAGGCTGATCTGATCGATCGGTGCTTTGAGGTACAGGCCCGGCTCGAGGAATCGTTGCCCGAGCTCGGCCGCCGACATGCTCTTGGCTGGATCACCGAGCAGCACGGCCACGCGCGCCTGTACCCGCGGATCCGACACGACATCCTGCAGGAAAGCGGGCAGCGAGAAGCCATAAGGCGTCCATACGAGCGCGACGATCACCAGCGAGGCGGATACGAGCAGTACCGCTTTGATGATCTGCACCCAGGTGGTCGCCACCATGCCGCCGAACAGCACGTACGAGAGCATAAGGACGCCGACGCACGCCACCGAGGTTTCGTAGTTGATGCCGAGCAGCGTCTTGACCAGCACTCCGCCGCCCACCATCTGGGCCGTCAAATAAAACGTGGATACCGTGAAGACCGAGAGCGCGCCAACGATGCGTGTCTTTCGCGGGTCATTACGGTACGCCAGAATATCGGAGAGCGTGTAGCGACCGATGTTCCGGCATGGCTCGGCAATCAGCAGCAGCACCGTAATGTAGGCGACAAGAAAGCCGACCGAGTACATGAAGCCGTCGTAGCCGTATAGAGAAATCAGGCCGGCGATTCCCAGAAAGGAGGCCGCCGAGAGATAGTCACCCGCGATCGCCCATCCGTTTTGGAAGCCGCTGACTCCGCCGCCGGCGGTATAGAAGTCGGAGGCTGAACGCACCCGCTTGGCCGCCACATACGTCACGAACATGGTGATCGCGATCACCACGGCAAACACGAGGAAGGTGAGCCAGCGGTATTCGGCACCGATCTCGGTCTGCGCGAAGGCAGCGCGCGTGCCAAGCGTCGCAACCGCCAGCAGTGCGGCCGCGGACCATTTTTTGGAGGTGGCTTTCATCGTTCAACTCCCGCGCGTGCCTGCGCACCGGGGCTGCCGAACTCGGCGGAGAGCTCCGCGGCCATCACGTCGAAGTCGCGGCTGGCCTTGCGCGAATACACCAGCGCGATGACCCAGGCCACAACGAATTGGCTGAGTGCGAACAGCAGCCCGACGTTGATGACGCCCCACACACGGATCTTGAACAGATCCTGAAAGTACGCCGCGCCAATGGGCAGTAAAAAGTAGTACGCGATGGACAGCGCCATCAGTCCCCAGAGAAAGACACTCTTGCGCCGGTGCAAGCTTTGGAAGCGCGGATCACGAATGAGCGCGTCCCAGTCGACCGCCTCGGGTACTGCCATGATCGATCCCCCTCTTACTCTTGTTGCAGCAGCACGACGAAGGGTGGTCCCTGCGCGCTCGCAGCGACATTCGACTTTGGTCGTAATTGGCCCGAATTAACCGCTGTAGTTCGACTAAGGTCGTAGAATCGGAGGAGCTCCTGGCGATGGCTGCGCAGGTGGTTGCATTTTGACCACAGTCGCGGACTCTCGAGATACGCGCAATACCTTGGGGATGATTGGGGCGGGGCGCGGACACGTTGCGCGATGCCAGCGCAGCGGCACCATCAGGCGCTCGACATACGACGACTCACGCTGATCCCTCGGCCGTGTCGCAATTGATCGAAACCCGGATCACAATCGCTCCTAAAAATCCGGATCTCGTGAACAGCGACCTCGCGAGGCAGATGAATTACGAAGTCCTCATCGTCGATGACCATCCGCTGTTTCGCGCGGCGCTCAAGGGCGCCGTCGCGGCAGCCTGCACCAACTGCGAGTTCTTCGAGGCCGATAGCGTAGCCAGCTTGTTTGATACGCTCGAGCAGCATCCGCACACCGATCTGCTGCTGCTGGACCTGAACCTGCCGGGCGGCTATGGCTTCTGCGCCCTGGCGCATCTGCGCGGTTCGCATCCGGAGCTGCCGGTGATTGTCGTCTCTGCAACGGATGACCAGCGCACGGTGCGTCAGGCATTGGCCCTGGGGGCGCAGGGCTTCATATCCAAGTCCGCAGATGCTGGCACCATCGGCCGCAATGTTCAGTCGGTACTGCGCGGCGAGTACGTGCCGCCGGCGGGGCTCGCGGTGCATTCGGAGCCGGAGGCCGATGGCGCTGCGCTCGATTTCGCCCAGCGCCTCGCACAACTCACCGCGCAACAGTTTCGGGTGTTCGGCATGCTGTGCCTGGGGCGGCTCAACAAACACATCGCCTACGAACTGCAGATTACGGAAGCGACCGTAAAAGCGCACATGACCGCCATCCTGCGCAAACTCGGTGCCGCCAACCGCACGCAGGCCGTGTTGCTCGCCGGTCGTCTGTTGCTGGATCCGCACCAGATCAGCGCGCCGCCCGAACAAATCGAGTAAACCTCAGGCGGCCGAACCGCGCGTCAAGCGCAGTTTGAAAGCGCTCAGCAGTGCTCGCAGCGCCGCCGGGCGCAGCGGCTTGTGCAATAGGGGTACGCTCGCCCGGCGTGCCGCGCGCGTCAGCTCCGCTCCGTGATCGGCGGTGATGAGAGCCGCTGCGCCCGGGCCCCGGATCGCCGCGATTCGCTGTATCAGTTCGAGTCCGTTGCTGCCGTCGCCGAGATGGTAGTCGGCGAGCACGGCGTCGATGAGCTCGGAGCCGATCAGCCGCAGCGCTTCGCTCGATCCGTGCGCCTTGAAGACGCGAATACCCCACTGCTCGAGGAGCGCTTGCATCGCGTCGAGAATGATCAGGTCATTGTCCACGACCAGGACGTTGAATTCGCGCAGTCCGGCGGGATCCGGAGGGGCGATCGGCGGCCGGTGCCGCTCGGGGCGTCTGGCCTGTGCAACCCGCGGAACACGCACCCCGAAAACCGAGCCGTGGCCGGGTTGGCTGCTGAGGGTCAGCTCATGGTTGAGAAGCCCGGCAAGTCGATCACAAATGGAAAGCCCCAGCCCGAGTCCTTTTTCACCCCACGGGGAACCCTGCTCGAGGCGGCTGAACGCGACGTACAGGTGCTCGCGCTGATGCGAGGCAATACCCGGACCCGTATCGTAGACGCAAATCTCCAGCTCCGCTGCGCGCCGCCGACAGCCGATCAGGACCCCGCCCCGTTCGCAGTAACGCAGCCCGTTGGACAAATAGTTCTGCAGGATCCGGCGCAGCAGTACGCGATCGCTGCGCACCGACTCGCGGCAACTGACGACCTTGAGGCGCAGACGCCGCGACAGCGCCAGGGGCGCGTACTGGCGCCGCAAGTCGTCCAACAGTTCCGCGATAGAAAAAGTGGTGATATCCGGGCGCATCACGCCAATATCCAGCTGCGCTACGTCGAGCAGATCCTTGAGCAGCTCCTCGGCGGCGCGCATCGATCCATCGATACGGCTAGCAAGTTCCACCAGTTCCGGATGCGCCGCCGCCCGCGATTCCAGGGCCGAAACAAACAGCCGCGCGGCATTGAGGGGTTGCAGCAGATCGTGACTCGCTGCAGCGACGAAGCGCGTTTTGCCGTGATTGGCGGCCTCGGCCTGCAGTTTGGCCGCGCGCTGCGCTTCGAGCGCGTCGCGGAGTTCCTGGGTGCGCTGCTCGACGCGCGCCTCGAGTTCTTGCTTCGCATCGAGCAGCGCCTGCTCCGTGCGCTTGAATTCGGTGATGTCCGTATATGTAGAGACGAACCCACCGCCGGCCATCGGTTGGCCGTAAATGCTGAACACTTGACCGTTTTTACGTTCGCGCTGGAAGGTGTACGCGGTCCCGGCGCGCATGTGGGCAAGGCGCTTCGCCACCTGTTGCTCGGGATCACCGACACCGAATTCGCCGCGCTGCGCATTCCAGCGGATCAGGTCAGCTACCGGGCGACCGACGTACACCAGGTCGCTTGGATAATCGAACAGCTCGAGATAGCGGTGGTTCCAGGCAACCAGGTTCATGTCGGCATCCACGACGCTGATGCCTTGCGTGACGTTTTCCATCGTCGCGGCCAGCAATTGGCGACTGAAGCGAAGTTCCTGCGAAGTTTCGTCCAGAAGTTCCGCGACCTCATCCACGTCGAGTCCCTTGCGCTTGAGCGCATGAGTCAACACGATGCGAGCCGAGGATGCGCCGATGGAACCGGCCAGCACGCGCTCGACGTGTTGCAGCATGCCCCGATCAACGGCGTCGGATGGTTTGGCTGGCGGGCGTGCCGACTGCGCGGCATATTCGTCCAGCAGACGGCGTGCCGCTACTGGACCGATGATACGGGCGGCCACTGCCTCCAGATCACCTACTTTTGCGGTGATCGTCGGGCGCTTTGGCGCTGTAAACACCCGTGCCGCCCGCCGTTCCTGCAGCGTGACACCGCGAAGCAATGAGGACATCACTAGGATCAGGACATTCAACGTCAGTGACGCGAGTGCGACCGGGCCGGCGATGCCGAGGCTCGAGTAATCCGCCACCGCGCGAGGCCAGAGCCATTTCAACGCGTCGGGTGGCGCAAAAGCGTGCGACGGCAATACACCACCGGCAATCAGGTTCGGCAGGAACAAGAGATATCCCCAGACAGCGAACCCGGCGAACATCCCCCAGAAAACCCCGGCGCGGCTCGCGCCCCCCCAGTACAGCGCCGCCAGGATTCCAGGCGCGAACTGCGCCACGGCCGCGAACGAGAGCATGCCGATAGACGCAAGACTGGTCGACCCGGAAGTCGACCGGTAATAAGCGAAAGCCAGCAGCGCCAGCACGACGATGACAAAGCGGCGCAGCCACAGGATGCGGCGTCCGAGGCTCGCGCCGGCCTCGAGGCGACGATGCCATAGGAGCGGCACCGCAATGTCGTTCGAGATCATCGTCGCGAGGGCGATGCTGGCCACCACCACCATGGCTGTGGCCGCCGACAACCCACCGAGGAACACTAGCACGGCGAGCCACGGGGCTCCGTAATTAAGCGGTAACGTCAACATGAGCGTGTCCGAGCCGGCCGACACTGCATGGGAGCCGCTGACGGCAAGCGCGACGATCGGCACCGCAAATACAGAAAACATTCCAAGATAAAGCGGCAAAATCCAGCGAGCACGCTTCACGTCGCCGCTATCGGCGCACTCGATCACGCTCACCTGAAACTGGCGCGGCAAACAGAAGATGGCGGCCGCTGCGAGCAGCGTCGCGACGAATGCGTTGCCGTTGAACATCGTAGAGGCGCTCTGGAGCCTTGCAGGCAGCTCGAATGGACGTCCCTTCAGTTCCAGCCACGCGAACAGCCCGACGGCCACAAAGGCCATCAGCTTGAGCAGCGATTCGAAGGCGATGGCGAGCATCAAGCCTTCGTGATGCTCCGTGGCGTCAACTCGCCGCGCGCCAAATAACACCGCGAACAATGCCATGAGCAGTGCCACAGTGAGAGCGGAATCGTGATACCACGGCGCAGGCCCCGCGGCAGCGGTCGTCAATGCCTCGATGCTGGCCGCGACCGCCTTATATTGAAGCGCCAAATAAGGAGTAGCCGCAGTAACGGCAATCAGGGTCACCAGCACGGCAAGCGAGCGGCTCTTGCCAAATCGCGAGGCGATAAAATCTGCGATCGACCCTACCTTGTGGGCGCGCCCAACTTCGACGAGGCGCTCCAGAAACGGCAGCGCAAGCAAATAAACCAGCGCTGGTCCGACGTAGATCGGCAAATAGCCCCAGCCCTCGCGGACGGCCGTTCCGACAGCACCATAGAACGTCCATGAAGTGCAATAAACGCCGAGCGCCAGGCCGTAGATATAGGGTCGCAGGCGTTGTCGATTGGGATAGATCGAGCGTCGATCGCCGTAAAATGCGATCGCAAACAGAAACCCTAAGTAGGTAACCGCCAATGCGGACAGCAGCCAGCCAGACAACATGAGCCCCTATCCTGTTGTTCGACGCGTGTGCCCTGCCCCGGCATGCCGCTTATTGACTATTAGGCACGTCCGGCGTGTGAGACAAAACCATTCTAGTATGATCAATTGCCGACCGCCACACGTGGACGCCCTCTTCGCCGGGTGTTTGTTTGCTTTTCGTTTCACGGGACTAGATGCAGTCATGATTCGGCTTGCGCATGCAACGCGAAGTTGCAGAGGCCGTCTATTGGGGGATTAAGCCCCGGCTGATTGGGAATGGATTTGGCCTGTCCAAGTGAACTGTCGACCCTGCCCCAATCCTCGCATTCGCGATCGGCTTGTAACTGGCAGCGAAAAATTACTGAGTCTGAATCGCGGCCGGCAAGTTCAGCGGATCGAACAGGTTCCGATGCGGGATGCTCTCAGTCGCCACAACTTGATTATTACATATCGGTTATATAAACTGTCAGCTATGCATAATCTAGACGCCGCCTTCTTTGCCTTGTCCGACCCGACCCGTCGAGCAATCCTCGCGCGTCTCGCTCGCGGCGAGGCGACAGTCATGGAGCTGGCCGACCCCTTCGAGATGACCCAACCGGCAGTCTCGCGCCATCTGAAGGTGCTTGAGGGCGCTGGGTTGATTACCAGGCGAGTGGACGGAGCGAAGCGCCCTTGTCGGTTGGATAACAGAGGTATTAAGGCTATCGAGCAGTGGCTCGCTGTGATGCACAAAGCGTTGGCAAGAAACTACGACCGACTAGACAACGTGCTGGCCGATTTACAACGCGCGACATCAAAAGGAGAACCGCCATGAGCAAGATGGTGCTAACAACCGAGGGTGATCGGCACGTGGTCGTCACAAGGCAATTTGCAGCATCGCCAGAGCTCGTCTACCGCGCGCACACCGAACCGGCGCTAATCCAGAAATGGCTCCTGGGTCCAGATGGCTGGACAATGCCGGTTTGTATTAACGAGGCTAAGCCAGGCGGCCGAATCCGGTATGAGTGGCAAGACGGGAAAGGTAGCGGGTTTCACTTGACGGGCGAGTACGTGGAGCTGGTTCCGTTCAGCAAGATTGTTCATGTCGAACGGATGCACTTGCCTGATCCGACGCCGGACAACCACGTCGAAACGCGGTTTGATGCTGACGCTCGCGGCACGTTGATGACCATGCGAATGACGCTACCGAATGCACAGACGCGCACGGCCATGCTTGCGACCGGAATGGAACACGGCATGGAGGCGAGTTATGTCCGGCTTGAGAAGATCTTCTAGCGACGCCCTTCGACACCAAGCAACAACCAGCGGCAACAATTATCGGCAATAGGAGATGCAGCGCGGCTGACGTGTTCGGCGGCTCATGATGCCCCGTTCGCGGTCGCGACGTCGCGGGAACTCTTGACCACCACCATGTTCTATCGCTCCAGTGCGGAATCCGTACCGGAATGCAGTCCTGCTTGTATAGCGCCGGCCCTCGCGTACATAGCGACGAGTACGTTTTCCGCTGGCACGCGCAACCCTCTACGGCACGCGAGTCGCACCCGCTGAAAAGTCTCCCCGGGGACACCTGGGTGGGAGGCAGCTCACGGTCGTCTGAGCGGCAGGTTTGACCGCAAGCGGTCCCGTTCAAATGCCGTTGACGGCGTTGCTGGGACCGCCTCGGATCCCATCAACAAGCCGATTCAACGAACGCATGTAGAGGTCGCGAAAAGTCATTCTCGGCATTTTAATCCGATCACTCAAATACAGTGTTATTAGCCCATGTGCGTGCGCCCAGATGGCCAAGGACGTTTCGAACACATCGTCTTGGGCGAGAGTGCCTTCTTCCATCATACGAGCGACTACCGCGTGCAGGATGTTAAGGGTTGGCGACTTACCGGCGGTCAAATCGACAGGGTAAGTGAAGGCATCTTTGCGATTCGTCGCAAACATGTATCGGAAAATTTGTGGATGACGCATACGACCGTAATAACGCTTACCTGCTCTCAGCATTTCAAGGTCGAAAATGTGGCAAGTAAGCCGACAAATCCCATGATGATGTGATGGTGTTGAGAATATGGACATGAGGCAATTGTGAGCGTTGGCTAACACAATTAGGAATATGTCCTAAATAAATGGATGACGTCCGACGATTGCATGTGATACCAATCGCATAACCGACAGTCCACCGTCAAAAGCTCCAGGGGTCGCCCGATAATAGCTACTTCGACGACATTTTCTAATAACCCCCCGGAGCGATAGCTATGGACAAAAGAGCATTGACATCGAATGTGCGCCTGCTGCTGGCGCTCACTGCCACGGTCATGGCGTTCGCGCCCATATGCAGCCAAGCCGATGAGCCGGCATCAGCCTCAATAAAAGTACAATATACGAACCCAACTACCGCCGAAGGCGCCCGCCATCTCTACGCAAGGATTGAGAGTGCAGCCAACTATGCATGCGGCACATCAAGCACCGACTACGAAGCAATTGCGGGTACTCCTGGCCCTTGTGTGCGGCTCGCGATTGGCCGTGCGATACATGACGCCAAAAACGCGAACCTCGCGCAAGTCTACATCGAGAAAAATGGTCTCGATGAAGCCCAAAAGTTCGATATCACGAGCGACGTGCGTACCGCGACGAGATAATGCCTTGTAGTTAAGAATCGACCGAGAGCCGTCCGGCTCTCGGTCGCAACTAACTAGCCGGCGCGCTTGATTAGGCTGGCAGTAGCCGGTAACTGCTTGAGGGCATTACCCACGCGGTGCGTGCCAGCGACCGTCCGAGGCCGGCGAATCTCATCAGCTCTGAATTACCCCAGCGAGATGCCCACATCACGGTTTCTTGGCAACGACCTTACCGTTCTCCCATATGTATAAGCGTGTCCCGTAAGCGCGGGCGGTCTTGCGCGCGCTGCGCGCCGCAAGTCGTAGGCCACGGCCTACCCCTGCAGCGAAGCTTTCGGCCGTCTTTGGCGAGACTGGTTTCTTCATGGCCACCGTTCCAGTAGTTGCGGCGATGCCCCTAAATTGTCGTACACAGCCCATTCATCCGCCAGGGGGACGGTATACGGGAGGCAGCTAACGGTCGACGGAGCGGCACGGTTTGAACCCCTTGCGGCCATTCGCTAACGGCGGCTAATCGGCCGCTCAACTCAAGGCGGTCTCTTAGCGGTGGCCAGTGCGCAGCGACGCCCGATAGGCCTCGATCCTAGGCAATATCACCAAGCGGCGGGCGAGGCTCTCGGGCGGCCAATAAGAGTCGCGCTCGTAATATTCCGGGGCGGTTGGAACATCCGCCGAAAGGGCAACCCACGGTTGTTTGGACGCGGTGAATATGTGGATATCGGGTGGCAGGTAATCTGGTGCGTCAAGCGTACCAACGCGAACGAACTTGATGACAGGACCCGCACCCGCGTAGTTGCTCCATAACGCGATACGGCATTTTGGGCAGCGCGCGATCTTTTGGCCTTTCCCGCTGTTCGAGGGCGTGTCGACGATCTCTGGCTCCGCACTCAAATGAACTACGCGCTCCGTCTCGATCATGGCATTCAAAGCGAACGACGCGCCGCTTTCGCGCTGGCACCAGCGACAGTGGCAACAATGTACGAAGAGCGGTTGCGTTTTCATGCGATAGCGGACAAGGCCGCAGTCGCAGCCTCCATCGAGCGGAAAAAGATTGCTGGCGACCATGATCGCGATGTCCCTAGGATTGAAACCCGACTCGCACAGCATACTGAAAACTACGGTTTACGAAATCTCTCAGCACAACTGCATTCAGCCAATAACCCTATGAATTCCATAGGAAACGGGTTTTATCCGGGCCATCTTGATGATGGTCTCCCGCTTCTCGTACGCGCGCGGCGGCGTCTCGTACGCGCGCGCCGGTTCAATGCTTGTGTCGCGCGGTCTCGAGAACGATTTGGCCCTATGACCCGCTCAAGAGACCTCATTCTGCAGGAGAGGCCCGAGCAAGGATCGAATTCCTCCGCTCGGAGCGCCCGCGAGAGCGCAGCGTTGGCGGGGCTTGGGCGTTCGCGCGATGCGCGGGCGGCAGCGGAAGCGCTATGGGCGTCGCGAAGGAGGCAGTAGCAAGCCATTGGACGGCGTCAGACGTGTAAACGAGCAAATCCGTTCGATTTCTCAAGGTAGCAATCGAATTAGAGCAAAATCAGTGCTGTTTTTGGCTCTCAAGTGAATTCGGCTAAGTGCAGATACCCCCAGAAATACCCCAGCTTTTCCGCCTTCTTGGGTTTGGTCCGAGGCCGGCCGCTCTCATCGGTGCGGCATTGACGCGGTCACTTGACCAGGGTAACGCCACATTTAAACCGCTTCGCAGATTTCGCGAAATCCCGATCGGCCGTCAACAGAATGATAGATTCGGTGATCGCGGCCGCTAGATGCAAGGCATCCAACGTACGCAGTGAGCTGTCCATTGAAGCGACTAACTGCCGCGCCTTGATGAAGTGCTCGGTGCTTAACGATATGCGGCGGAAAAAACCATCGACCACGTGATTCCCGAATAGCTCCAGAATATCTTTCGCTCCACGCTCATTCAGTTCCCGCAGCCGCCGCTTCCGCGAAATCAGGGAATAAAGTTCGACTTCGCTTAGAACACTAATGACCGGGGTCTTGATTTGGCGCAGCGCGTCCTCTGCCGCCGTACTCAAGAGCTCCGGACAGTAATAGGCCCCAAGGACGCTGGTATCAATATAGGCACTCTCAGCGGGCATTGCGTTCCTCACGCAACAATTGCACCGCGGGTGTTCTGGGTCGGCCGATTCCGTGCCGAAATTCTGCCAACGACGGTAACGGTTTGAGGATCTTCGGTGCAGCAACAAGCTTCGCCACCGCCTTCCCTTGGCGAGTAATGATGACCTCCTCGCCGGCCTCCGCTCGATCGATCAGATCCGGCAACTCCTGGCGCGCTTGTTTGATTCCGACGTGTTTCATGATATCACCACCGGTGTACACACTTAGTGTACACCTAATAGAGGGCCTGTCAATTGAGCACTGACTTTGGCTGTCCGGCCCAAACCGCCGCTTTTTGGCCCCAAGGCGACTCCGCGATCGGCCGCTATCGAAGTTTTTGTCATGGTGCTCTCTCCAGGTAGGATGAGAGCCAGAATGATGGGATGGTCGCTCCCGTCCCCTAGACGGCATCGATGTGCCAAAGTGGATTTGCAATGCGTCCACTCAACGGGAACAGGAGCGACCACGATGAAGATTACGGCGATCGGCTTCGACTTGGCAAAGAACGTATTTCAGGTGCATGGCGTCGACGAGCGCGGTCATGCATGTCTGAAGAAGAAGCTCAGGCGAGCACAGGTAGCGGCGTTTTTTGCCAACCTGCCGCCCTGTTTGGTGGGGATAGAGGCACGCGGTAGCTTGAAGGATTAGGGAATAACGTAACTACAGAGGAGGAGAACTCTTAGCGGTTGCACAGGCAATCTTACAGCGATGGCAAGACAGGTCAGACCGTGGTCGATAGAAGCCGATAGGTGACACGAGCTACGAGCTCGACAGAAGTGATTGGCTGTCGACCAGCAAATTCCATTAGGGACAGAAACCTAAAGCGGTTTCATTAAAGTCTGGATGTATGGCTGCAATCTGCTCCCTGACTGCACTCGCGGAAGAGCGCCTTGCAAGGCGGGAGCGACCATGTATATCACCTTAGTCTTGGGACTTCACACTTCCTGAAAACTGGGCCCGGTAGCAATCGAATTAGAGCAAAATCAGTGCTGTTGTTGGCTCTCAAGTGAATTCGGCTAAGCGCAGATACCCCCAGCTTTTCGCCAGCTCGTGTTCGGTCCGAGGCCGGCCGATCTCATCGATCCTGCATCAACTCAACGAGATGCTCACGTCACGGTTTCTTGGCGACGACCTTACCGTTCTCCCATACGTATAACGGCGTCCCGTAAGCGCGCGCGGTCTTGCGCGCGCTGCGCGCCGCAAGCCGTAGGCCACGGCCTACACCTGCGGCAAAGCTTTCGGCCGTCTTTGGCGGGATTGGTTTCTTCATGGCCACCGTTCCAGTAATTGCGGCGATGCCCCTGAATTGTCGTACACCGTCCATTCATCCGCCAGGGGCCGGTATACGTGCTGGAAATTCTCCCAGCCGCGCGCAAAGCGTCTGAGCACGTCATCACGCGGCACGTTGTGCCCTCCCTGCCGCACGCGGCCGGCAATCCTGCGCAACGCCAGTTGCGGCGACTTCAGCCGAAGATACGCGATTTCGATCCGATATCCGTTCGCTTTCCAGGAACGCAGCTGGCGCGCGTACGTCAATCCGCTCAGCGTCGATTCAAGAGCAAAGTCAACGCGCGCGACAGCCAAACGATTAACCTCCTGCAGGAGGAGGCGACCCGCCGCGAACGCCGCCAGCCGCGGGTCCAGCGGAGAAAGCCCTTGCGCAATCAAGTCAGCGTTGACAAATTGAATCACGCTCGCGACTTTGGGTAGATATTCGCGAGCGAATGTTGTCTTACCTGCGCCATTAGGACCGGCTATCACGATACAGCGCGGCTGATGTCTTCGTCGGCTCATCATGCCTCGGCAGCGTTCGCGACGTTGCGGGTACTCGTGACTATGTTTTATCGCTCCAGCGCGGAAGACTTTGGAAAGTTGAGCTTGCGTTCGATTGCCTGAAAGCGCGGTTCTTTGCGCAAGGGATCGATCAGGGCATCCACCTTGAGCGTGACGATACCCGGGTCCGGCAGTCGAGAGGCCGTCTCCAGCCATTCCAGCGCCTTCGAAGTGTCGCCCCATTGTGCATAGATCTCCGCCATTTGATACGAAGAACCATCGCCGAATTCGGCTTGCATTGCCGCCCGCTCGGACTCCGCCTCGGTATGCCGGTGGATCTGGTCATACAGGATGGCCAGGCACAGCATGCCCTGCCAGCCGCGCTTCGGCGTCTCACAAGACTCGCGGGCGGCATCGATCTCGCCAAGCGAGAGAAGGTACAGGCCGCGCGCATTCTTGAGATCGCTCGAATCGGCATCGATTTGCAGGGCGCGGTTGACCGCCTCGACGGCTTCGCGGTACTTCTTCGCATCGTAGAGCGCGAAACTCAATAGCGTATACCCCTGTGGGTTCAGCTGGTCCATCGCAATGGCTCGGCGAATGTTGGCTAACCCAGATTCCGTTCGCCCCATGGTGACGAAAAAGCGGCCGGACCGCATCAGTACGCCGGTATCGTTGGGCGCCAACGCGAGCGCCCGCTCATATTCGGCCTCGGCCCGCGCGAAATTGAGGTATCCCCGCTCCCATGCCAAGCCCATTGCCACGTGAGCTTCGCCGAGCTCGGGCGCCAAGGCGATCGCCTTTTCCGCATTCTCGCGCGCCCGTTGGTTCCAGGAACGAACTTCCGGGCCGGGCGCGTAATTTCCGGCGTAGCCGATTTGCGCATCTGCCGCGCCGACATAAGCCTTGGCGAATTTCGGATCCAGTCGGACGGCCTCCGCAAACGCCGCCATCCGGGCCAGCACATTTTCTTTGCTGAAGTTCATCCGGTCCAGATTCTTGCCGCGCAAATAGGCGTCGAACGCGGCGGGATTCTGCGTGCCGCCGATCTCGATGGCAGCTGCGGCATCGGCCAAGAGCGTGGCCTGAAGGGCCTTGGTCACGGCCGTCGCGATCTCCGTCTGCAGCGTAAGCACGTTCTTCAAGTCCCGATCGTAGGTCTGCGACCACAGGTGAAAACCCGTCGAGGCATTGATGAGCTGGGCGGTGATCCTTACTTGATTGCCGTCCTTGCGCACGCTGCCCTCAAGTATGGCGCCGACGTTGAGTTTGTGGGCGATATCGGCAACGTCGTCGTTCTTTCCCTTGAATGTGAACGAGGAAGTGCGCGCCGCCACCTGCAGATTGCGAATGGCGACCAGCGAATTGAGTAGTTCCTCGGAGAGTCCGTCGGAGAAATAGTCCTGTTTCGGATCGCCGCTCATGTTCACGAAGGGCAGCACCGCGATCGAATGCGGCGGCGGAGCAAACTCAGCCGCAGCACTTATCGCCCTCACCGGGGGACTGCCGGCCGCGTCAGTTGATGACTGCACGGCCCCGGTTACCGCCGCCGTGGTGCGCTTTAAAAGCCAGACTTTGTCGGCAATGAAATAGGCAAGTGCCGCGGCGACGATGGTGAGAACGGCCGTGAGCAAAATCCGGTTACGAAGTCCCTGGGGGCGTCCCGCCGGTGCTATAGCGGCCGATGGAGTCCCAGCAGGATTAATTCCGGGCGCCGCGCGCTCGGGCTCCCGAATCGCATTGATCAGACTAGCGTAGGCGGGTTCCTTGTTCTCGGCTTGAGCCTCGATCCACTGCGATTCACTGAGGAAGTATTCGAGCGCAGGGGTCAGCGGCGCGTTATCTATTCGCAGTGCAATGATCGGCCGCTTCTTGGAGGACGCACGCTCGATCTCTTTGCCGACGTGCGAGGAACCGATAGCGCTTTCCGACAGCACGAGTACCAAAGCCCTGGCATTACTGATCGCCCGAACAATCGCATCGGCATATAACGAACCGGCCTTAACGTCACGGGGCGCAATCCAGCAGGCAATTGCGTGCCGCTCAAGCGACTCGACGAGGGAAGCGGCGACGGCGGCGTCCGGCGATGCGTAGCTGACGAACACACGCGCTGGTTCCGCCGTGGTGTTTGCGGCTCTTCCCTGAAGATCCTCTGGTTCAGCGCGGTTGGCCATTGAAGGGCTCTACGTTAGTGCCCGTTAGCCTACCTTAAGCCGCGAGCGGCCGCTTCTGGGCGGTCATTCCGATGCCGTCAATGTCGGAAATTGGGCCGGCAGCAGTCCTTTGGCGCTCCAAACACGCTGCGCCCGCAGAGACACTCCAGTCGATAGCTGGAGGTATTTCTATTTGGGCCAAGAAAATACCCCCAGAAATACCCCCAAATGTGGTTGGCTGTTACGGAGCGTCCTGAATCTTTACGGAGCGTCCTGAATCTTTACGGAACGTCCACGAAGACTAAAACGCGAGCAGATTCACCAACTACGACAAAAATCACGTTCTTCCGGAACGTCATGAACCTTCCCGGATGTGCTACCGGGCACATAGGTAACACTTCTTCCGAGCACATGGGTAACACTTTTCGGCATTTTGGGGGGACCCAAAATGCCGTGGCGGGAGTGTTCCATGATGGACGAGCGGATGCGCTTCGTGGCTCGATTGCTGGAGGG